>CAVPGK010000017.1:0-386857 GCA_963703955.1 Nitrospirota bacterium
GCCTGCTTTCCACCCAACTGCCGGAACTCAACGCCATCGGCGAGGAGCTGAAGGAAGCCTGCCGGCGCCCGCCGGTGAATCTCTGGGGGGAATTATCCGGACAGGGTCAAGGGTTGAGCGAGCCGTTGGCGCCGACCCTAGCCCGTCATGCGAAGGCGAACGCCTATATGGCGGAGGTCTATACCGATGTGGGTCGATATGCGCGTGAAGTGCTGAGAGCCGCCGGGTTGGAACAGCCGGCCTCCTGGGGAAACCGGGTCGCGTCTGAGTCCGGCGACCAGGTCGATCTTCTTGAGGCGCATCATCCCTTGGATGAGCTGGCCGCCACCTTGCTCTATCGGGCCAGTCACGCGCCGTACCGGACACTCCTGGCGGTGGTCGAGGGCTGGACGGAGAAGCAGAAGCAGGAGCTGATCGAAGTGGCCCTTCGGAAGCGAAGTCCGCACGACGAGCTGATCAAAGAGTTCCGCAGCGGCTACGTTTTCATCTTCGACATCCTGATGGACATCGGAGGGTGGCGGGATCTGCACCGGCACCGCCGCTGCCAGCAGGTCGCGCAAAACTTCACGACCGTCCATGGGTACGATGTGCCTCCGGCGTTCGTCGAGGCCGGGTTGGATCGGGACTATCGCGTCGCAATGGAGGCCGTGAAGACAGACATCGAGCGTCTGCGGACATCCCATCAAGAGGCGGCCTTGTACGCCATCCCCTTTGGGTTCAAGGTCCGCTGTCTCTTCAAGATGGATTACGCCGAGGCCGAATACATGGCGCGGTTACGCTCCGGCGTGAAAGGCCATTGGTCGTATCGCACCGTCGCCTGGCAGATGAAGCGGAAGGTCGCGGAACGCTATCCGTTTCTCGGTGAACACATCCACGCGACGCCGCCGGAGGAGGAAGATCACCTGACCCGATAGGCTTCTTGACCCGAGTCGGCCCTTGCATTCGTCACCGAAATTACGAGGCGCGATCTGCGGACTAGCCGCCGCGGCTCTGTTTGGTGTCAGTCCTCCGCTGACGAAACTCTTGCTCGCCGAAGCGAGCCCGCTGGTCCTGGCTGGTCTGCTCTACACAGGGGCGGGCCTCGGACTCCTGGTCTTTGAATTCTTCTCGAACCGGGCATCGGAGACCTATCCCCGTGAGGCCGCCGTGCGGGGGGCAGATCTGTGGCTGCTGGCCGGGATCACCGTTCTCGGCGGGATCGTGGGGCCGGTCTGCATGCTGTGGGGGCTTCAGCGCCTGTCTGCGGTTCTCGGCTCCTTGCTTCTGAATTTGGAGGCACCCTTTACGATTCTCCTGGCGGTCATCTTGTTTCGAGAGCATATGGGGCGCCAGGAAACGGCCGGCGCTATCCTGATCTTCGCTGCGGCCGCGGTCCTCGGCTACCACCCCGAAGACGTGCAGGCCGATCTCGTGGGCCTCTTGGCGATCGTCGGGGCCTGTCTGAGTTGGGCGCTTGATAATAATCTCACCCAGCGCCTGTCTCTTCGTGACCCGCTCGCCGTGACTCGGATCAAGGCCTTGGGTGCCGGCCTCTGCGCCCTGGCGCTGGCCGGCATCGGTGGCGAGAGCCTTCCACATCCGTCGATCATGTTCGTAACCATGTCCCTCGGCCTCCTCAGTTTTGGTCTGAGCCTCATCCTGGACCTATATGCGCTTCGGCTGATCGGAGCGGCTCGAGAAGCCGGATTCTTTGCGACGGCGCCCTTCATCGGCGCGGTCGCCGCCGTGCCGTTACTGGGCGAGCGATGGGGACTGGGAGAGGTTCTTGCGACCGCCCTGATGGCGATGGGCGTGGTTCTGCTCGTCCGAGAGCATCATGCTCATGACCACACTCATCAGGTGCTGGAGCACGATCATGCCCACGTCCATCGCGATCATCATGAGCACGAACATGCCGGCAAGGACGAGATAGTCGAACCGCACGCTCATCATCACAGGCATCTGCCCATCACGCACGATCATCCGCATGTCTCCGAGCTCCATCATCGCCACGAGCACGGGTAGCCGCGATGGCAGGGATAGCCCGCCCATGAGACCGTCTTTCCTAACCGAGCGACCATTGTTATACTGACGCCATGAAAAGCCGTCTGACAATCGCCGGCCATCCCCTCCATCCGATGGTCGTCGCGTTTCCGATCGCACTGTACAGCACCGCCCTGGTCTGTGACGCGCTCTATCTCATCACGCAGGGGGCCTTCTGGTTCAAGATGGCGTTCTGGACGATTGCCTTTGGGGTGATCACCCATGTCGGCGCGGCGGCAACCGGGCTGCCTGATTTTCTCGCGATCATGCGCGAACGGACTGAGGCGCGGCGCCCGGCGACCTCCCATCTTGTGTTCGGGGTCAGCCTGCTGGTGATTCAAGGGCTGAACTTGGCCTTGCGAAACGGCGGAGAGGTCCCCGCGGGTGTATCAATGACCTTACCCTTCCTCGTGAATGTGGTAGGGGCGGGGCTGCTCGGCGTGCAGGGTTGGTATGGAGGCGAATTGGTCTACCGCCACCTCGTCGGGGTCGACCTCCCGGATCAGAAAGTGGACAACGTGCATGGGAAGAAGGGAAAGAAGCACTAACCCTGGGAGAAGAGCTGGCCTTGGCCAGCTCGGGGTGGGCGGGTGAGAATCGGGAGCCGCGTTCCCCGGGACAAGAGCTGGTCTCGGCCAGCTCAGGGCGGGCCGGGTGAGAAAGACGGCTGGGGTGGGCGGGTGAAAATGGACGACGTCGACCTTATTCAGGATGCGATCGTGCGCGGGGACTGGTCCGCGGTTTGGGATCGAGCCACGGCATGGGCGCGCGCATTGGGACCCGTGCGGGACCCGCGGCCGTCTTTTGCCTTAAACGTCGTCCAGCTGATCCGAGGAGAATTTGGCGCCGCTTGGAAGACCCATGCGCGGTCGTTGCAGGAGGCGGAGGATATCGAGAAGATCAGAGTGTGGACCGACGGGATGCTGAAGGCGCATCCGGAAAGCGCGCCGGCACAACTCGTCGCGGGGCTCTTTCTCGCGCAGTCCGGTCAATCCGAGCTGTCGGTGAACCGGTACAAGGAGGCGATCCTCCTGGACCCCCGCGCGGCACACCCGCATTATTTTCTCGCCCAGATTTATGAACGGTCGGACCGAATGGAAATGGCGATCAAGGAGTATCGCGAGGCTGTGAAGCTGGACCCGTCGTATGGGGCCGCCAGGACAAATCTGGGGGTGGCCTATCAACATCAGGCTCAGTTGGAGATGGCGATTCCGCAATACCGCGAGGTGATCAAGCTGAATCCGATTGATCCTGTCGCGCACGCCAACCTTGCCAGCGCGCTGGCCGAGCAGGGTAAAATCGAATCCGCCATCGTGGAATATAAGGAAGCACTCCGCCTCAATCCGAATGATGCCGAGGTCCACTTTGCCCTGGGTGTCGTGTACCAAAACAAGAATCGCATTAACCTCGCGATCAAAGAATATCAAGCGGCCTTGGAGGCGGAGCCGAACTTCGCGCCCGCGGAAACGGCGCTTGGCTGGATTCTCTTCGAAGGCGGCAACAAGCGGGAGGCAATGGATCGGTTTAATCGCGCGCTGAAGGGCAATCCCGAAGATGGCCAAGCGTATTACGGTCTCGCGAGAATTTATGCCGAACGCGGCAAGCCGGAAACGGCGGTCGAGCTCTACAACAAGGCCCTCAAGTTCGAAAGGGATCCCGACAAGAAGAACGAGATGATGCCGTATGTGTTTAAGGCGGGGGGAAGCATGGATGTGTAAGAGGGAAGCGGGTCGTGTCGATCCAGTGCTCCCAAAGCGCGCACTGGTCTCCCTCAGACGAAAAAGAGATGGATTGTTTTTCGGATGAGAAGAAAAAATAGCAAGATGGTGCCCGCCATGAAAAAGAAACCAGAGGCATAGATAGCCGCTGGGTATTTTGTCCGAGCTTCCTCGAACTTTTTTGTTAAGAAGGGTTGGATGCATCGTGGATAAGCCCACTCGATGAGACTGTTCAAATTCTCCTGAATTTCTTTCCTATCTTCGGTCCTTGACGTTGGGTCGCTGAAAAGGTTGTCGAGTTTTTGCCTCAACAGGATCAGATTGTTCCTCACGTCCGTCTGTGAGTCCCCAAGATGAGCGAGCGCGATATCGTATTTCCTATCTGGATAGGCTCGCTCGTAGATGTCCTGAGCAGCGTCAACATACGCAAGTTCTGTCTCATGATTTTTTATGATCGTGGGGCAGAAATAATGGTAGAGAGCGATTCCTACGGCATAGCATAGACTGGAGATGTACAAGAGCTTAAAGGTAAACGGAAAGGTCAGAGTGATGTCAAAGGGTATCTTGAAAAGAGTGCGAAGCATTACTTCGTAGGCCTGCGCAAACAGCGGCAGACCAATGATGACAACGTAGGCAAGATTAAAGTACTTAACCCGCCCGAAGTTTCTTACTGTAAGCCAATCAATCTTTCTCATTTTGTTGTTACCGCTGAGTGACTTCATTCCAAAACCCATCGCAAAATGTCGGTTTTGACGGGGAGAAGATACATCAATCCCTTTAAAAAATCGACTTCTAGAGAAATGTGTGTGATGAGGCTGACGGGTCTTCGTTGAGGATTGGTTCGAGCCGAGAAGAAGGGTGGATGCTTTTTCAGTTGCCGGGAGGCTGCCCCAGGCGCGCCAGGACCAGGGCGCTCAAAACGACCCATCACACCCGCCCACCCCAGGCGCGCTAAGACGCGCCCCATCCCGTGGCGCGACCGCAGGTGAAGCCAAAGCCGGAGGCGTAGCAACACTCTCACCCGCCCAGCCCCGAGCCGGCCTAGACCGGCTCTTTTCCCGGGCGGGGTACGTTGAGGGACTTTGACGAGCCGAGAACAAAGTTGGGGGTCGTTTTCAGCGGCCGATCAGAGGTCGCGGATGGCGCCTTGCAACACCGTCACTTGCGTCACGGGATCGCCGGCGCGTTTGAGCTCGCCGCGAATCTGTTCCTTCAGGTAGGAAGAATACCCGATCTTCTGAACGAGCAAGTCGAGGAAGCGTTCGGGAGGCAAGAGGGTTTGGGTCTTGAGTTCGACGATCGTCTCATCGCTAACCGGCACGTAGGTGCTGCCGATGTGCATGACGACGTTGTAATACCGTCCGGTTCCAATCCGCTCCAACCGCAAGCCTTTCACAACTCCCTCATAATATTATCTTGTGCGCTGCGCATTGTAGACAAATTCCCGCGGCGAACACAAGGAGCTTGTCAGACGCTCAACCCGGCGTCGGTTCGCTCCTACGGGGGTTGAATGACCAATACCGAGCACGCGATAATAATCAGATGCGAAAGTCACTGAAACTCGAGGAACTGTCGTTCGATAACACTTACGCGCGCCTCCCGGAAGTGTTTTACTCTCGACTCAATCCGACACCATTTCAGGAGCCGGCGTATCTGGTCAGCGCTAATCCTGACGCGGCGGCGCTCATCGATCTGGACCCGGATGAACTGAGGCGGCCTGAGTTCGTTGAATATTTTAGCGGAGCCCGGCTGCTGCCCGGGGTCGGATCCTGTGGCGATGTTGTATTCCGGGCATCAGTTCGGCGTCTATGTGAGCCGACTGGGGGACGGGCGGGCGATCTTACTCGGTGAGGCGCGCAATCTGGCCGGTGAGAAATGGGATCTGCATCTGAAAGGGGCAGGCCTGACGCCGTTCTCGCGTGACGGGGATGGACGTGCTGTCTTGCGGTCGACGATTCGGGAATATCTCTGCGGCGAAGCCATGCACGGCTTGAGCATTCCGACCACGCGGGCCCTCTGCATCATCGGGAGCGAGGAGAAAGTCCGGCGGGAGTCGATTGAGACCGGTGCCATGCTGGTCCGCATGGCGCCCACGCACGTGCGATTCGGCTCGTTCGAAGTGTTCTACTACCGTCGCCAGTACGAGCACGTGGCTCGGTTGGCCGACTACGTCATCGAGCAATACTTCCCGCATCTCAGCGGTGTCGTAGACCGCTATGTGCGATTGTTCGCCGAGGTCGTCGCCCGGACGACCGAACTCATGGCCGCATGGCAAGCCGTCGGCTTCGCCCACGGCGTCATGAACACCGACAACATGTCGGTCTTGGGCCTCACATTAGACTACGGGCCGTTTGGGTTTATGGATGACTACGATCCCGGGTTCGTCTGTAATCATTCCGATCATCACGGTCGTTACGCCTTTCATCAGCAGCCGTACATCGGCCTGTG
Organism: Nitrospirota bacterium; assembly: GCA_963703955.1. Taxonomy (GTDB): domain Bacteria; phylum Nitrospirota; class Nitrospiria; order Nitrospirales; family Nitrospiraceae; genus CAVPGK01. Next base: position 6,189 of record CAVPGK010000017.1, read on the forward strand.
GAATTTGAGTTGCCTCGCGCAGGCGCTCTTGCCGCTCGCTTCGCAGGAACCGCTGAAGGCCGCGCTCGACACCTATCAATCAAGCCTGAACGCGCGGTACACGGACCTCATGTGTGAGAAATTGGGTCTGCGGCAACGCCTCTCCGCCGACGGGGATCTGGTGACCGATCTGTTGAGCATTCTGCAGGCCAACCGCGTAGACTACACGAACTTCTTCCGCGCCTTGGGCACTTTCCAAACAGCGACCGATGCTGCGAATGAACCACTCCGAAATTTCTTTGTGGATCGAGGCAGGTTCGACGCGTGGGCGATTCGTTACCGGGAGCGTCTACGTGGAGAAGGCAGTGGTGATGCCGAGCGAAAGATACGCATGAATCGAGTCAACCCCAAATACGTGCTACGCAATTATCTCGCTCAGAATGCCATCGCGCTGGCCGTTGAGAAAAGGGATTACTCCGAGATCGACCGCCTGCTCGACCTGCTGCGCGATCCCTTCGCCGAGCGGCCGGAGATGGAAAAATATGCCGCCGCTCCGCCGAATTGGGGGAAGCAGATCATAGTCAGTTGCTCCTCATAATAGTGCAATTCCCGGTTTCGTGCGACAAAGGTAGGACTGAGTTCAAGGTCGTAGATCAAGAAACAGCCACGGCGCGTCGGCTTTGCGCTTCGCCTCGTACGCGCTAATTGTCTGTTCGTGCTGCAGGCTCAGGCCTATGGAGTCGAGGCCCTTGAAGAGGCAGTCCTTGCGAAAGGGATCGACCTCAAATCGATAGGGCGTGCCTTCCGGCGTCGTCACGGTCTGCGCGGCTAGGTCCACGGTCAGGTGGTACCCTTCCTTGGCGGAGACACCCTGAAAGAGCGCCTGCACCTCGCTTGCCCCCAGGACGACCGGCAGCATGCCGTTCTGGAAGCAGTTGTTGTAAAAAATGTCCGCAAAGCTCGGTGCGATGACACACCGAAAGCCTTGGTCGAGGAGTGCCCATGGCGCATGCTCGCGCGATGAGCCAGACCCGAAGTTGTCACGGGTCAGCAGAATTGTCGCGCGCTGATAGCGGGCTTGATTCAAGAAGAAGTCAGGGTCCGGCGAGCCGTCTTTCCGTTTCCGCCAGTCGAAAAACAAGCCCTCACGCAGGCCGGTGCGTTTGATCGTTTTGAGAAATTGCTTAGGGATGATCTGGTCGGTATCCACATTGACCCGATCGAGCGGAGCGACGAGCCCTTCTAATTTGGTAAATGGTTCCATATGAAATTTGTTGATCTGTTGATCTGATGATTTGGCGATTGCTTCTTAGATGAAAAATCTATCAATCGACAAGTTACGGCCAGTGGCGGATGTCGACGAAGTGACCTTCCACCGCCGCCGCAACGGCCATCACGGGTGAAACCAGATGGGTGCGCCCGCCTTTCCCTTGGCGCCCTTCGAAGTTCCGGTTGCTGGTCGAGGCGCAGCGCTCACCCGGCTGCAGCACATCGGCGTTCATGGCCAGACACATGCTGCATCCCGCTTCCCGCCATTCGAACCCGGCTTCTTTGAAGATGGCGTCGAGCCCTTCCTCTTCCGCCTGCTTCTTGACGAGCCCAGAGCCCGGGACGACCAAGGCGTGCACGTTGGGGGCGACCTTCTTGCCTTTGGCGAACTGGGCCGCCAAGCGAAGGTCTTCAATTCGGGAGTTCGTGCACGAGCCGATGAACACTTTGTCGAGCGTGATTTTCGTGATGGGTGTCCCGGGAGTCAGCGCCATGTACTCCAACGCGTGCTGCGTCGCATGGCGGGATTTGTCATCCAGCATCTCACGCGGATCCGGCACCTTGCCGTCAACGCTCGTGACCATGCCGGGGTTGGTGCCCCATGTCACCTGCGGGGCGATCTCCTCGGCGCGCAGGTCCACGGCCTTGTCATAGGTCGCGCTGGGATCGGTCACGAGCTGCCGCCAGGCGTTCACGGCGCGATCGAACAGTTCGCCTTTGGGCGCCATCGGCCGGCCTTTGATGTATGCAATGGTCGTGTCATCGGGCGCGAGCATGCCTGCGCGGGCTCCGGCTTCGATCGACATATTGCAGAGCGTCATGCGTCCTTCCATCGACAGAGCGCGAATGGCGGAACCGGCATACTCGATCACATGGCCCGTGCCCCCGGCCGTCCCGACCTTCCCGATGATCGCCAAAATGATGTCCTTTGCGGAACACCAGTCGGAGAGCGTGCCCTCCACCCGCACCACCATGGTCTTGGGCCGGGTCTGCAACAAGCATTGGGTCGCGAGCACGTGCTCGACTTCGCTCGTGCCGATGCCGAAGGCCAGCGCGCCGAAGGCGCCATGCGTGGAGGTATGCGAGTCGCCGCAAACGATCGTCATCCCCGGAAGCGTGAAGCCTTGCTCCGGGCCGATCACGTGCACGATGCCTTGCCGGACATCGTTCATGCCGAACAGAGTAACGCCGAATTCCTTGCAGTTCTCTTCCAGCGTGCGAATCTGGGTCGCGCTGACCTCGTCAACAATGGGCAACCGCCGATCCGTGGTGGGCACATTGTGGTCCGGCACGGCAAGAACGGCCCCTGGCCGTCGAGGTCTTCGCCCGGCCAGCCTGAGCCCTTCAAAGGCTTGTGGGGATGTCACCTCGTGCACGAGGTGACGATCGACATACAGCAGCGTCGTGCCGGCTGCCTCACGGACGACGTGTGAGTCCCAGATTTTATCGAATAGCGTCTTTGTAGCCATGGTGTTCTCTGACCGTGGTGAGAGGCTGTCATTATAGCAACTTCGAGTTGTGATGTGAAAGCAGGATAAGGGATAGGCGTACCGATCAGGTCCTGCGAGATGAAGGGAACGAATTCGTCATTCGACCTTCCACCATTTACGCCCATCGCGTTCGAGCAATTCATCTGCCTCACGAGGTCCCCAAGTCCCGGCTTGATACATCGCCAACCCGTCCGGCGGGAGGGATTCCCAGACGTCCAGGATCGGCTGAACCGTCTTCCATCCCACTTCCACCGTATCGGCGCGTTGGAACAGGGTGGCATCGCCGGCGAGGCAATCGTACAGCAGCGTTTCGTATCCGGTGGTGGTCGCTCCGCCGAAGTATTTGCAGTATTGGAAATCCATGTCCACGGTCCCGACTTTGAGGCGAGGGCCGGGAACCTTCGCATCAAAGCGCAGCGAGATCCCTTCATCCGGCTGAATCCGGATGACCAACACGTTCGGCGCGATATGTTCAACCGCCGTCTTGCGGAACAGCATGAACGGAGCAGGTTTGAACTGAACGACGATTTCCGTGGCACGCTTCGCCAGACGTTTTCCCGTTCGCAGGTAGAACGGCACGCCCGCCCACCGCCAGCTGTCGATGAACAGCTTCATGGCCACGAAGGTTTCAGTGTTGGAATGAGGGCGCACGTCCGGCTCCTCCCGGTACGCCGGTACACGCTGACCTCCGATGACGCCTGAACTGTATTGCCCGGCGACGGTGGACCGGAGCACTTCAATGGGGTTCAGCAGCAGGATGGCGCGAAGGACCTTCACTTTTTCATCGCGCACCGCGTCAGCGGCAAAGGAATTCGGTGGCTCCATCGCAATGAATGACAAGAGCTGCAACAGATGGTTGGGAACCATGTCCCGCAGCGCCCCCGCTTGGTCATAATACTGGCCGCGGTGCTCGACGCCGATGCTTTCCGCGACCGTGATCTGCACGTGGTCGATGTAGCGGCGGTTCCATAGCGGCTCGAAAATGCCGTTGGCAAACCTGAAGACCAAAATGTTCTGGACTGTTTCCTTCCCGAGATAGTGGTCGATGCGATAGATCTGGTTTTCATCGAGCACCTGCTGTAACTCCTGGTTCAGGGCCCGCGCGGACGCCAGATCATGGCCGAATGGCTTCTCGATCACCACGCGACGCCAGGCGCCGTCCCGCTGGTTGGTTAGGCCGCAGGCGCCAAGGTGACGGACGATTTCTGAAAAAAAGGTTGGGGCGGTGGCCAGATAGAACAGATAACTGGAGCCGGTGCCGTGCTTCGCGGACACCTCCGCGAGAGACTTTTGGAGATTCAGGTACGCCTGCGGATCCCGAAAATCCCCGGTCACGTAATAGATCCGTTCACTCAGCCACTTCCACAGGCTGTCGTCAACACGGGTCGTGGCGTACCGGCGAATGTCGTCGCTGAGCCTCCGACGGAATTCGTCCGTCGTCATCTCCGTGCGGGCAAACCCGACCACGGCGAGCTCGCTCGGAAGGTATTGGCCTGCCGCCAGATTGTAGAGAGACGGGATCAGTTTGCGCTTCGTCAGGTCGCCGTCGGCGCCGAAGACGACCATAATGCTCGGGGTCGGTGTGGGGATCGGTGTAGACATTGAGCAATCCTTGTCGGCGGTCACATCGTCATCATCGATTTTATCAGGATTTCTTGGCTGCTGCAGAGGTGAGACAGAGACGCCGTCCACAGACCGTACCTCGCCCGCAAACGGGTTACCTGCTCTACGCATTCATGAATGAAGCATCAACGAGTGCACAGTTTCGAGAAGCAGATCATGTCCATGCGGTTGTAATGGTCGGGCATCAGCGATTCCGGCCGATAGCCCAGGGTCAAGAACATGGCGATGTTGCGTGACGTTCGCAGCATCGTGCAGACATATAATTTGTGGGCGTCACTGACCAGTTTTTCCACTTCCTGCATCAACGCCTTGCCGATACCTTTGCCTTGATAGTCCGGATGCACGGACAGGAGCCGAATCACACACACGCCGCCCACGGTCCAGAAGCGCACGGAGCCGACCACGGCCCCGTCCCATTCCGCCGCGAGAATCCTCTTCTCCTGGGCGTCCCGCTTGAGATTGTCCAACGTCTCGGTCGTCCACCCGCTCGCCTTGTAGATCCCGGCATACTCGCCGAAGGCAAGGCGCTGGACATCTAAGATTGCTGGGAAATCCTGCTCGGTCGCTGGCCTGATGTTCAGCATGGGTCCCACTCATAGCGAGTTGGACGGCTTGGGAAAACCATCCACTTTTACGAAGCGCGCAGCGTCAGATCGAAGCGGCAGATGAGGACGTCGGGCTCTGACCCGGGTCCCGGCGGCTCCAGCGTCACGATCACGCGTTCTCGCTCCGCCTCGGGAACCTTGTTCAGAATGTAATCGGAGGCCTGATGCGGGTCGCCGGCAAAATACATTTGGGAGATCAGCTCGCCCGCGTCTCTGTGCGAAATCTTGAAGTGGATGTGCGGGGGCCTGATCCAGCCGGGTCCCGCCTCGTATGAGCCCGGCTTGATTGTCTTGAAGAGATAGCGACCGTCCTGATTGGTCGTATACTTGCCCCAATACTGAAAGTGAGGATCGAGCGGGGCTGGGTTTCCTTCGTCTCGTGGATGGTGATATCGACCGTTCTCCGACGCCTGCCAGATTTCGACCATCGCGCCTTCGAGCGGACGGCATTGCTCATCGCGCGCCTGGCCCATCACGTAAATGGCCTGTCCCTTCGCGCGGCCTGATCTGCCGCTGACCTGGGTCAAATCGTTGTCCTTGTCCAACATGGCTTCAAGCTGCGGTCGCGGCGGATAGTAGGGGCCTTCTGTCTGGCGGGGGGTGAGGCGGCACAGCTCATTGATGACCCGGCCCCATGCGGTCGAGGCCAACTCGACCCCGGCGATGCTCAGCAAGGCCAGCAACAGGCGCCGTCTGGAAATCGGATCAGACACGTGAGTCAAGTGGATAGCCTAGTGGTGGTCTTGACCGCGGTGCTTCTGGCGGCCGACTGCATCTTGTTCAAACGCCCCGCGGATCGCGTCCTTCACGCCGCTTTTCAGAGAGTTCCCATGGGCGGGACACAGCATCTCCATGTCGAGGTCCAGCAAACGTCGCAGGCTGCCGCGTGTGCGCGCTGGGTCCTCGTGGTAGTTGTCCGGCAGGAAGATCAGACCGGCGCCTCCGGCATTGATCAGCAGATCGGCGCAGAAGACGACACCCCCATCGCGATCGAGATGGAACGAATAGTAGGCCTCGGTGAGTCCCGGGCAATGAACGGGGATCAACCCGCCCGGAAGCCGGTCACCATGACGATATGACCGATCCGGCGTTCCTTCAAGATCCACCACGCCCGCCGGCGCATACACCGGGACTTTCAGCAGCTCGCGGTACCGCCAGGCGGCTCGTTCATGACAGGACGCGGTCAGGCAGATGGCATCAATGAGGCCGAGCTCTGCCAGGTCCAACCCTTCCATCGGGAGAGGATCGATGAGGATGACCCGATTCTTTTCCATCACCGCGTAGCTGTCGCTTTGAGCTTGGATCCGATCATCCTGCATGCTCCAGCGGTACACGCCGGGGAAGATCTCGCCCAAGAATTTGGCCGTCCCACTCGGTTCAGGCATCGGCTCCTCGATTCAGCGGCATGGTTTACGCGTGACCCAGCGCGTGCAGCCGCTCGGTCAGCTTGAGATTTTCAGAATAGTCCACCGGGCAATCAATCACGACGGGGCGGTCGGATTCCAGCGCTTTGGTCAGGCATGGGCGGAGTTCCGAAAGATCGGAGACCCGTAGACCGGTGGCACCGAAACACTCCGCCAACTTCACCAGATCGGGATTGCCGAATTCGACGGAGGCGGGCCGCCCGAATGTGATCATCTGGTTCCAGCGAATCACACCGTAGCCGTTGTCGCGCCAGACCAATACGACAACCGGCGTCCGACAGCGGACGGCGGTTTCCAACTCCTGCACGTTCATCAAAAAGCCGCCATCGCCGGTCACGGTGACGACCTGCCGCTCCGGGAACGCGAGCTTTGCCGCGATGGCGCCCGGCAGTCCGATGCCCATGGAGGCAAAGCCGTTGGAAATCACGCAGGTGTTGGGGGCATCGCAAGGGAACAACCGGGCCATCCAGAGTTTGTGAGCGCCGACATCGCAAATGACCAGATCCTGAGGGCCCAAGACGGCTCGTAACTCATGAATAATGTCCTGCGGGCGCAACGGGCCGGTAGCCTTCGCGCGACCTTCCGATGCGAATCCGGCGAGGCTCCGTTCGCGTTGTTCCTTGGCCCAGCGATCATGGAAAGGAGTGAGACCCTGGCCGATCCGCTCCAGCGATAGCGCGGGATCGCCGAGCATTCCCACGTCTACGATGTAATGGGCGTCCACCTCGGCTGGGGCGGCGTCCACATGGACGATGTGTTTGTCGCGATTCGGGTTCCAATGGCACGGTGCATACTCGACGAAGTCATAGCCGATGGCAATGACGACATCCGCCTGCTCCATCGAAAGGTTCGAATAGTCCCGCCACCGAAAGCCGATCGTGTGGAGCGACAACGGATCGCGGTCCGGGATGACGCCCTTACCCATGAACGTATGGACGACCGGAATGTTCAGCGTTCGGGCGAAGCGCCGCACCGCCTCGTGCGCGCCCCGCCGAACGATTCCGTTGCCGGCGAGGATCAACGGCCGCTGAGCCCGGGCGATCACCTCAACGGCCCGCTGGACTTGGGCGTGGAGCGGTTCCGGGAGAGGCGGGCTCTGCACCAGCAACGGAGCGATCAGGTCCGATTCGTCGAGGCGCGCGCCCATGATATTTTCAGGCGCCTCGAGATGCGTGGCGCCGGGTTTCTCTGCCTGCGCGACTTTAAAGGCCTTGCGTACCGCCTCAGGGATGATGGCCGGGGAGATGAGTTGCGCCTGCCACTTGGTCACGGGCTTGAACATCGCCATGACGTCGATGAATTGGTGGGATTCCTTGTGCATCCGCTCCAGCGATGCCTGCCCGGTGAGCGCGACGAGCGGTGCATGGTCCATGTTGGCGTCGGCCACTCCCGTGAGCAGATTGGTCGCGCCGGGCCCTAACGTGGAGTAGCAGACTCCAGCCTTCCCGGTCAGCCGTCCATAGACGTCCGCCATGAACGCGGCGCCTTGTTCATGCCGGGTGGTAATGATCCGGATGCGCGACTCCAGGAGGGCATCGGTCAGCTCCAACGTCTCCTCGCCCGGTAAGCCGAAAAGCCATTGCACCTCCTCGTGCTCAAGACAGCGGACGATGAGTTCTGATGCCTTCATGATCCCAAGCCTGTGACAGTTACGCGCGCGGTAGCTCTCTACTCACTATCCGATCAAGACATGGCCTGGGTCAAGTAGGCAGTTGAGCGCCCTCTCCAGCGGCGGATGTTGGGACATTGACGAGAGGGATTCGCAATCCGCTGTATGAACAGGTATAACGTGGGACCATGGAAATGGTCGATCGCGATGAAGTGGCCGAGCTTGTGCTGGCGCGAATCCGAACGGGCGGGGCGGAGTATGGGGACATTCGCATCCTTGATAGCCAGACACAGGTGGTGCGTGGGGAGGACCGGCGGATCGCCGCGATCCAGGACAGCCACGACAGCGGGTTCGGCGTGCGGGTGCTGTATCACGGCGCTTGGGGATTTGCGGCCAGCTCGGTGTTGACGGCGGGCGAGGTCCGGCGTGTGACCGACCTGGCGATTGAGATTGCCAAAGGCTCGCTGAGACTGATGGCAGACCCGGTGCGCCTTTGTGATGAGCCCGTTCATCAGGACTCAGTAACCACGGCCTACCGTGTGGACCCATTCTCCGTGCCCCTCAATGAAAAAACGCGCCTGCTGCTGGAGACCATGGAGGCGTTGCACCGGCAAGCCGGTATCGCGCGCAGCAGCGCGAGCCTTTGGGCCCGGCGTGACAAGAAACTCTTCGCCTCAACGGAAGGGTCGAAGATCCAATTCGATCTTCTGGCGGTCCAAGGCGAATGCGAAGCGACCGCCGTTCACAATGGCCGCTTTGCCTCACGTAGTTTCAACACACCGCATCTCCGAACCGGTTATGAGCTGATTACTGACGCGCAGCTGCTTCGCGAGGCGCCGCGCGTCGCGGCGGAAGCCGTTGAGAAGGTGAAATCTCCGCAGGTGGAACGAGGCCACTACGATCTCGTGCTCGACCCGGAGCATCTCTCGTTGACGATTCACGAATCGTGCGGGCATCCGAGTGAGCTGGATCGCGCGCTGGGATATGAGGCCAACTATGCCGGGACAAGCTTTCTCACACCGGACAGGCTGGGCGTATTTCAGTACGGGTCTCAGTGCGTGAGCCTGGTGGCGGATAACACCGAGCCGGGCACGCTCGCGGCGACGGGGTATGATGACGACGGAGTCGCTTGCCAGCGATGGGACATCATTCGGGAAGGCCGCTTCGTCGGGTATTGCACAAACCGGGAGGTGGCGCCGAGGATCGGACAGAGCCGTTCGCGCGGGTCGAACCGCGCCGACAGTTGGGCCTCGGTGCCGATCGTCCGCATCGCCAACATCGGGCTGGAACCGGGACACTCGCACCCGGATGACATGATTGCCGACATCACGCGAGGCATCTATATCGAAGGGCACGGCTCCTTCAGCATCGACCAGCGCCGGTACAATTTTCAGTTCGGCGGCGACGCCTTCTGGCTGATCGAGAACGGCAGGCGCGCCCACATGCTGCGTGATGTGGTCTATCTCGGGATCACCCCCGACTTCTGGGGCCGGTGCGATGCGGTCGCCGACGCGTCCCATCGCCGACGCTTCGGCTTCATTACGTGCGGCAAGGGCCAGCCCGGCCAGTCAGGCTGGATGACCCATGCCGCCTCGCACGCGCGATTCCGCAACATCAGCGTGATCCAAGGAAAGGCCGGTCCATGAGGGGACAACCCGATGACCCCTCGGTGTCGCGGACCGAGGGAAACGGCCCGATCTCACGAGACCACTTTCGGCGCGTGGTCGATCGGGTGGTCGAGCTGTCCGATGGTCAGCACACCTTCATCGCGTTGCACGATACGAACGGTGGGACAACCCGGTTTGCCAACAATCAAATCGTGCAGAACGTCAACACCCGGCGTATGGGGCTCGCGGTCACGGTGGCCTTCGGTCAACAGCACGGGACGGCTACGGTCACCGACTTTGGCGACGAGGCGATTCGCGACACCGTGCACCGGGCTACACAGATCGCACAGGTCTCGCCGGCGGATCCCGAATACATGCCGCCACTGCCGCCGCAGGACTATACCGCGATTTCAACGCAAGACGAGGATACAGCCACGGCTGGACCGAACCATCGCATCGTCCTGGCCGCTGAGGCCGTCGATTTGTGCAAGGTTGGGGACATGACCGCGGCGGGCATCGTCACTTCGTCGCTCACGGCGGTCGGTGTCGCGGCGAACAGCGGCCTGTTCGCGTACGAATCGCGCACGGAGGCGCGCTTCAGCCTCACTGCGATGATAGGCGACTCCAGCGGATGGGCCGCAAACGTCCATCGATCGCTCGATCAGCTTGGGGTAAGGGAGCGCACCCGCGCTGCGATCGATAAGGTCAAGCGTTCGGCCAGTCCCAAAGAGCTGGCGCCGGGTCATTACACGGTGATTCTTGAACCCGCTGCGGTGGCCGGCTTGATCGGTCCGATGATCTGGATGCTGGATGCAAAATCGTTTTACAAGCGAACCAGCCCCTTCTCCGGGAAGCTGGGTCGTCTCGTCATCGATCCACGCCTGTCGCTTCAGAATCGGCCCGATCACGCCGGCTTGCTCGGCAATGGGTTTAACAGCGAAGGGGTACCGGCCGATGACCGGGTCTGGATCGAGCGTGGTGTCCTCACCCAACTCCGGTACGATCGCTTCACCGCACAGGAGCACCACGTCTATCCCACGTCGGCCCTCGATGCGCCGTGTCTATTTGGAACGCTGCTCGGCCAAGACCTCGCAGCTAAGGAAGCCGCAGGCGCTGGAACGCCGCTCGGCCAAGAGAACACGGCTGAAGATGCCGCGGGCACTGGAACGCTGCTCGGCCAAGACCTTGCAGCTAAGGAAGCCGCGGGCGCAGAAGCCGCAGGCGCGTCGTCTTCTCACCCGTCTCTTGATGATCTCATCAGCGTGACAGAGCGCGCTATCCTGGTCACTAACTTCTGGTACATCCGGACGGTCAATCCCGTTGATTTGACGCTCACGGGCATGACGCGAGATGGCACGTTCCTGATTGAAGACGGGCAAATTTCAACCGCCCTCGTCGATTTTCGGTGGCACGAAAGCCCTCTACGTGCGCTCAGTCAAGTGGAGGCGTTCACGGCCCCCGCCGATGCCGTCTCGAACGAGAACTGGAAGATGCAACTGCCGGCCATGAAGCTCCGCGACTTCAACTTCTCCAGTGTGACGCGAGTCTAAGGAAGTGCCGAGAGTGTGCGGATGCCTTGTTTGAAAGCATGTGGGTGAAAAAAGGGTGCGCCAGAATACAGACAATAGATTTGGTCCACTCGATTGCTTGCATCGTTTCCTGTGAACCTGTTATAGCAGGCTCACATCCTCAAACAGAGGCGATTTTCAGAGGCAGGTCTCGTGAGCAGAGCGAATCGGGTTGAACAATTCTTCCAGCACGATCTCTGGGTCACTGACCTGAATTCCCTTCAGGGGATACGACGGGTCGGGATTCAGGCCCTTCGGTTGGCCTACGCCGTGGCCTCGGAGTTTCGCCATCGTCTGTTGGATGCCCGCGCCGCCGGGCTGGTCTATACCACACTCCTGTCGCTGGTTCCCTTCCTGGCCGTGATGTTCTCCGTCCTCAAGGCCTTCGGAGTCCATCAACAGATTGAGCCCGTCCTGGCCCAGGCCTTGGAACCACTCGGACCAAAAGGCCAGGAAATCACCGCCCAGATCATAGGATTCGTGAACAATTTAGAGGTAGGCGTGCTCGGTGTCGTGGGGGTCGCAGGCCTATTCTATACGACGTATGGGCTGATCAACAAAATTGAAGAGGCCCTGAACGCGATTTGGCGTGTCCGACAGGGGCGATCCTTGACGCGTAAATTTACCGACTACCTGAGTGTCGTGCTCGTGGGACCTCTTCTGATCGTGACCGCGCTGGGGTTATTGAGTTCCGTCCAAAGCCATGCCTTGGTCCAGCGCGTCCTCGAGATCCAGCCATTTGGGTATGTCGTGGTCTGGGCCGCCCAGTACCTCCCCTTCGTGCTCCTGTGCGGGGTCTTCACCTTTTTCTACAAGTTCGTTCCCAATACCGAGGTGCGGTTCGGGTCTGCGCTGATGGGTGGGATAACCGCGGCCGTTCTCTGGGGCCTTGCGGGAGCGACCTTTGCCGCCTTCGTGGCGGGATCGGCAAAATATAGCGCCATTTACTCCGGTTTTGCGATCCTGATTGTGTTCTTGCTGTGGCTCTATGTCGGATGGTTGATCGTCCTGGTTGGGGCGCAGGTGTCTTTCTTCCACCAGAATCCGGCCGCCTATCAAACGCTCATCCTGTGGAAGCAGAGGACGCATGCCTTTCGCGAACGGATGACGTTGATCCTGCTCGCCCAGGTGGCGCGCCGGTATCTCAAGGGCGAGCGGCCCTATCGACCGCCTGAATTGGCTTCCGATCTCAACGTGCCCTCCTCCATCGTGGAGGAACAAATCGAGGAGTTGGTCGCGCAGGGATTTCTGTGCCGGATGACCGAGCCCGAGGGTGTCGGCTTGGTGAAACCTCCGGAGTTGATCCCAATCAAGGAAATACTGGACGCGATTCCAGAAAAGGAGCTGTTGGGAGCGATGTTCACAAGGGAACCCAGAGACGTGGTCAACACTCTTCTCCGTCGTCGCGATCAGGCCGTAGAGCTCGCATTGGCCGGCATCACCTTGCGGTCATTGGCGCTCAACGAAGATGTTGTGACAGCCATGTCCGATCCGCCGACTCGCCTCCTCAAGGAACGCGCGACGTAAGATGACTGCTCACCCGGCAGGATCTGCCCGTATTTGTTGAGCGAAAAGCCCGGCTGCATCGTGATTCACACACGCCACGAAGGTTGACCCCCAGGTGGCGGAGCTGCATTAGCCGGCATTGGACTCCTCGTTGCTCTCGGGTGTCCGATCCGGCTTTCGCCAGAGCCAATACAGAGGCAGCCCCGCAAGGACCGTCGCTATACCGAGCGCCGATTCGATTGGCCGGTGGATCAGGCTGTAGCCGACAATGAGTAGTAGGCACGCGATAAAGACGATGGGTGTGAGGGGGTAGAAAGGCACGCGGAAGGGCCGCGCAAGGCCAGGATTGCGCCGGCGGAGGACAATGACCGCGCCCACGGTCAGGGCGCTGAAGGCGGCAAGGACCAACCCGCTATAGATCACAAGCTGCTCGAACGTTCCTGTGAGAATAAGGAGCGATGCCCAGGCGCTCTGCAACAGAATGGCTCGCATGGGTACGCCGGATGTCTGATTGATAGTGGCGAAGTAAGACGCAAAGACCCCATCGCGAGCCATGGCCCAGTACACGCGCGGCCCGGCCCACACCATCGCGCTCACACCGGCGGCAATCGAGACGCACAGCATCACAGCGACCAAGCGCGCAGCCATAGGGCCCCACAGCGCGGCCGCGGCTTTTTCGGCGACCGGGAGCAGCGGAGGCTGAGCCAGCGCCGTCACCGGCAGGGCGTACAGGTAGACGAGGTTCAGCAAGAGATAAAGAGACGCCACAAAGACGGTCCCGCCAATCATGATCCGAGGGATGGTTCGGCCGGGGTCGACGATTTCTCCCGCGATGTAGCCCGCCACGTTCCATCCCAAATAGGTATAGAAGACGAAGATCAGGGCCACAATGATCGAGCCTAGGGATGTCGCGGCATTCGGTGCCGTCGCGTTGAAGTGTGTCCAACTGCCGGTCCCAAGCCCGAGGCCGCCGAGGATCAGTACGACGATGGCCGTGACTTTGATTGTCGTGAGCACCCGCTGCAGCCGGCCGCCGGTGCCGACCCCGGCCGCGTGCACGATGGTGAGGCACCACACGAGAGCGAGCGCCAACCCTTTCGCAACAAGACCGGTATCCTCCGCCAGCGGCATGACTCGTAAGAAGTAGGACGCGAAGCTGACCGAAGAGGCGGCGATCGCGGCTCCGAACCCAACCGTGAAGGAGGCCCAGCCGCTGAGAAAGCCGAACAATGGCCCATAGGATTGACGGAGGTACACATAGTCGCCGCCTGCTTGCGGCAGGGCCGCCCCCAGTTCGCTATAGGACATGGCGCCGGCGAGAGCCAAGAGCGCGCCGACTACCCAGAGGGACAGAATGAGAGTAGGGTCGCCCAGATCCCGCGCGAGGAAACCGGTGGTCGTGAAGATCCCGCCACCGATAATGTTGCTCACCAGCAGGCAGGCCGCGGTAAACCAACCGACCTGGCGCGGAGGTCTCCCATCGGCGTGGGCTGGACCATGGGACTCCCTCATGATCGGTTCGGCCGGAAAACTTGAAAGTGCTGCTGAGGCAAGAAGTCGAAATCGTTCGCGAGACGATAACCCGCCGCCTCCATCTCGCTGCGGATAGTGTCTTTCGGAGTGGCATGGCCGAATAGTGACGTGAACCATCCGCCTCCTTCTTTGTAATCAAGAATCGCAATCCGTCCTTCCGGACGTAAGGATTGCGCGAGCGACTTGAAATAGGCCACCCGGTCCGGCAGATGGTGGTAGGTGTTGCAGGTGAAGATGAGATCCACGTCGTGCGGGGGCAGGCGCGGATCGTTCGGTGTAGCGAGCACCAGCTCGACGTTGGTCACCCCCCGCTGCTTCGTCTGTTCGTCGATCAAGCGGAGCCCGACCTCCTCCACGTCCACCGCATACACTTTGCCCTGGGGTCCGACGGCCTCGGCCAATGGAAACGTGAAGTACCCGCCGCCCGCGCCGAGATCCGCAATACGGGCGCCGGGCTCGATCCTGAGGGCTTGAATGACCGCTTTGGGCTGCTGCCACCCATCCCGAGCGGGATCGTTCATGTCCTTGTAGGCCAGTTCCATGCACCCGCTGAGTGTCAGCAGCGCGGTGAGAAGTCGAATATACGCTGATGTTCCAAGCCTCATGGTTTTGTCCCTTCTTTCCGCTTCCTCTCGGCTCCACTCATCGACTGGGCTCCGCACTCTTATGGCTGATTATAATCGAATGAACCCGGACCTCCAGGCGGCGCCACATCGAGCACCTTGCTCCACCTGCCTTATCGGGATAGGATGGTTCGCGCACGTTCATTCAACTGGGTCACCAGGCATGGCTCGTGACGGCAATCAACGGATGGCGGGGCTGGCCCAATCGGAGATTCGGGCCATGACCTCGGCGTGCGCGCGCGTGAAGGGCATCAACATGGCCCAGGGGGTATGCGATACCGGCGTGCCGCCGCCGGTGATCCAGGGCGCGCAGCGCGCGATGGAGCTGGGATTGAACAGCTACACGCGCTTCGATGGTCTGCCTGAGCTTCGACAGGCGATCGCCAAGAAGTTGGCCGGCCACAACGGCATCACGGCCGACCCGGAGACGGAAATCACCGTAAGCGCGGGCGCCACCGGCTCGTTTCATTGCGCCTGTCTGGCGCTGCTCAATCCCGGCGAGGAGGTGATCGTCTTCGAGCCATACTATGGGTACCATATCAGCGCGCTGGTCGCGGTGGAAGCCGTCCCCTGCGTGGTGCGCACGCACGCGCCGGACTGGACCTTCTCGCTCGCTGATGTCGAACAGGCCGTCACGAACCGAACCAAAGCCATCGTCGTGAACACGCCGGGGAATCCCTCCGGCAAGGTGTGGAGCCGGCAGGAATTGGAGTGCGATTGCGGACCTCGCCCGCCGACACGACCTGTTCGTGTTCACCGACGAAATCTACGAATATTTTCTCTTTGATGGCCGCAAGCACGTCAGCCTGGCCTCGCTGCCGGACATGGCTGAACGCACGATCACGATTTCCGGCTACTCCAAAACCTTCAGCATCACCGGCTGGCGGATCGGGTACAGCGTGGCGAAGGAGCGGTGGGCGCAGTTGATCGGGTCGATGAACGATCTCTTGTACGTGTGCGCCCCTGCTCCGTTGCAGTTCGGCGTGGCGGCCGGGATTCAAGAGTTGGATCAGTCGTTCTACAGTGGGTTGGCTCGCGACTATCAAGCCAAACGTGATCGGTTCTGTCGGGCATTGGCTCGCGCCGGCTTGCCCCCGTCCGTCCCGCAAGGCGCATACTATGTGCTGGCTGATGTGTCCCGCTTGCCTGGGATCACGGGCAAGGAACGCGCCCTGTACCTGCTGGACCAAACGGGTGTGGCGGGTGTCCCCGGTGAGGCGTTCTTTTGTGGTCAAGATGGCCATCGATTCATCCGCTTCAGCTTTGCCAAGACAGAGACTGATTTAACAGAAGCTTGTCGTCGAATCGAACAGTTGGCCACATGACCTGCTCCAAACAATCGTCCAAGGTTCGGCGGCAAGTCTTGCGACATCTCGCCTCTCGCGCCTGATCAACCTCAGACATGGACACGCTCCGAATTGAGACGAGCAAGCAGAAGGAAGTTGTTGATCTGACACCGAAGGTCACCGCGCTGATCAAGAAACATAAGGTGAGCGACGGGATCTGCCATCTCTTCCTCGTGCACACGACCGCCGCGTTGACGACCGGCGAAGTCGGGGAAGGCACGGAGGAGGATCTCCTCGATGTCGTGGAGCAGATGATTCCACGGATTCGCTTTCGACACGCTCATGACCCGATCGCATGCCTGGTCGCATATGGCCTCGTCCATTCTCGGCCCTTCTCTCATGGTTCCGATCGCAAAGGGCAAGCTGGTCCTGGGCACGTGGCAGTCCGTGCTATTGGTGGAATTGGATGGCCCAAGGGATCGTGAAGTTCAGGTGACCTTGGTTCCTGCCGTAGAGCCAAGATGAGGAGGTAAGAGAGCCGCCGCCGTCCGGCGGCGGCTCCTCGCAGGGGTCCGAACCCTCACGGTTGGTCCGGTGAGGTCGGGACGATTTCCTGGCTTGACTGATCGTCCGATGAAGGTATCCCAGGGACAGGGTCCGAACTCTGCGCCAGATTGTTCTCATCTCCGATCGTTGTTGTGCTCGGCGCAACTGCCTGTTCCGTCTCGAGCCTCACCATTTCTACGTGTACCCGCCGGTTCAGGCGCTGGCACGTCGGCGTCTGATCATCACAGATCGTGCTCTCTTTGCCGAGACTGACAACCTTCATCGACGACTCCGGCACACCCAGCTCGACCAAGAATTGCTTGACGGATTCCGCCCGCCGCAAGGCCAAGGTCCTGTTGTATTCGGCCGGTCCATGCTGGTCGGCATATCCCTGGATCAGCATGGCCCAGTTACCGTCCTTCTTCAGCATCTGCACATGTTGCTGAAGGGTGGCGGTGGCGTCCGCCCGCAGCCGGCTCTTCCCGAAGTCGAAATAAACATCGGCATGCAGCGATTCCGATTGCATGGGTGTCGCCGTCACCTCAGGATTCTTCGCCGGTGGGATCGCCGGCGCGGGCGTCGATTGAGAAACCTGCACCGGTTGGGCGTTCGGACCTACAGAGATTGGTGTCTGATCGACCGGCGAGACCCGCGCCGGTTCGATGATCGTTGCGACAGAACTGTCAGACCCAGCGCGGGGTCGCTGGGAGTAGATGCCATACCCTACGATTCCGATCATGACGGTGATGACCCCGATCAGTGCCGCCATCTCCTTGAAACCGAACTGATGCCCTCCCTGACTCGTCTCATCTTTCGATCCGGTCACAACCTGGGCGACTCGGCCAGCGGGCGGGCTGGTAGCGATAGAGATCTGCTCAATAGTCTTTGACATATTCATATCCTCCTCATAGATTCCGGTCAGTGACGGTTGATCGTCATGCCATCCCTCAGCCGCCTGCCGTGCCGTGCTCACCCCCTTTCGAGTTAGTCGCGGCGGTATGAGCTTGAGCAGGCTTTGAGCAACCGAAATGCCACTGACCGGATCGAAGTGGGAAACAGAAAACCTAGATCGAACGAGGGCTTGCGCAAAGCGCACGATTCAGACGCGGGGAGAGCGATAAGCTTCCGCGCAGGGATGCGGGGAGAGCCCCGCATCCGGCACGATTCCGAGATCGGCACTGCAAGGGAAAGTGGGAGCCAGGTAATGTGGGAGAGACCTACGAGCGGGCTGTTAAGGAGTGACCAACGAAAATCGGCAGAAACTTGGCGTTTATCCAGGCGCCTGTTCTGACGCACCGCCATGAAGATCTGGAAGCTTCGCTGGAGCGTCGGCTGCCGAATTCGGTCGGCGCGGCTGAGGTTGGCGTCGTCGGTGGCTCCCGGACGTTCCACCATGGTTAACTGGTTTAGCTAAGAACGCGAGCCCAGCGCCATCCTTTCCGCTGATTCAATAAGGAACCCATCTGTGGATACTTCACGGAAGATCTTCGACCCAGCAGACGTGTGTGCTGTAGTGACTACTTTGCAGCGTCTGATAGAATTTCCGATCCGCCGTCAGCGCCGTTCCCTCCAATTTGATCGCCAGCGCCAGGTAGAGACAATCATAGAGGCTTTGCTTCGTCGAATCGTCAGATCGAACGCAGCGGGAATTAGAGGTTCATCGGCGTGCCGCCGCAGAGGGGCCTGTCGGAACCCCCGCCAGATATCGTCGGCAGCCGCCTCGCTGATCTCGCCACGCCGTCTTTTTGTGCACAGGACATTGCCAAGCTCCAAGAGGAGGAAGGCAGGGGCGTGAAGTTGATAGGCTGGACTCCTCAGCCGCAGTGCAGACTCGCTGTGACGTTCGGGGATAAACCATTTGAGGATGATGCTGGCATCAATGACATACGGCGTCATCCGATGTGAGCAAGCTGCATCCCGCGATGGAATGTACGCGGCGTTCCTCGCCGTACATCGCCACTGGCACTCCTATTAGGTGCCTTTCCGGTCGAAATAATGATTGATGAGCACCTCCACGGAATGGAAGTGCCGGTCGGGAAGATTTTTGAAGCGCTTCTTGCAGGCCGTGATGGCTTCTTCCGGGGATTTGAATTCTTGGATCGTCTTGATGAGGTGCTCGTAGTACTCTCGCAACTTCCATTCGACGGTCCGGACCAGCATCGGATCGCCGGCCAGCGCAAGGGCCGCTTTGGATTGGTCACCCCCCGCCGCCACCAGAGCCCGAAAGCTCATGCCCTTGAGGCGTTGCGTCACGGTGCTCCGGTCCCAGCCGAGCGCGCCGGCGGTCTCTTGCATGTCGAATTCGTGTTGACGTAGACAGGCAATGACTGCCATATCGCCGGTGGCGTCGATCGTCGAGGATTCCCCGCTGGTTGCGTGAACTGAAGCCGTGTGAGCCGGAGATGCGAGGCGCAAGTCTGCTTTTGTGATCACCGGACCTTCGGCCAGAGCCACCGCTTGCTCCAGGCAATGCTGGAGTTCCCGGATATTGCCTTGCCACGCGTGACCCTGCAGCGCGGCCAGGGCTTCTTGCGACAAAGCTACCTTCATCCGACCGACCTGGGCGGCAGCGTCTCGCAAAGATTGTTCGGCCAAGGCGGGGATATCCTGGCGGCGTTCCCGTAACGGGGGTAGCCTGAGCACCATGCCTTTCAAACGAAAATACAGGTCCTCTCGAAACCACCCTTCCACGACACCCCGCTGGAGATCCTTGTTGGTGGCGGCCACGACCCGCACGTCGATGGTGGTGAGCTTGGTATCGCCGACGCGGTGAAACGTCTTGTTCTGTAAGACCCGCAGGAGTTTGCCTTGATGATCCAAACGGAGATCGCCGATCTCGTCGAGGAAAATTGTTCCGAGGTGAGCTTGCTCAAAGTAACCCTTGCGATCCGTGAGGGCGCCGGTGAAGCTGCCCTTGACGTGACCGAACAGTTCGCTTTCGAAGAGTTCGGGCGAAATGGCCGCCATGTTCACGGGGACGAAGGGACGATCCGCGCGAGGGCTCAAGCGGTGCACGGCTCGGGCGAACAGCTCCTTTCCTGTCCCGGGCTCTCCCATGACGAGCACAGAGATCGGCGAGCGGGCTCCTTTCTTAAGATCGCGGAAAAGGCTGAAGATCGTCGCGTCTCGCGAGATGATCCCCATCTCCTCGCATTCCTGGCGGAGACGTTCTTGTTCGGTGTCGTCCAACTCTGCCGTTGGGCTGCGCACCGCCCGCAAGCCGGAGAGCTCCTGCTCCAATTGCTGGAGCCTGCGCCGAGTCGCGTCTTCCTGCGCTTGCGCGTCCTCCAGTTGCGTTCGCAGTTCCTCGGCTGACCGGACCAATTCCTGCTCCTTGCCCGCCGACCGCGCCACGGCCAGCCGGGTCGCTTCCAAATCCTCCTCCAAGCCTTCCACGATCGATTCGCGACAGATCAGGGCTTCCCGGGTCGCTCCCAGTTGTTGCTGGACCTGTTCGATATGGCCTTCGAGCAGGCGAATTCGCTGGCTGGTAGTAAGGTGCATCCACAAGGTGGCCCCACCGGAGGCCAAGGTCATGGCGAACAGCGGAAACCACAATGGGAGCACCACGCTGCCGGCCACCAGGAGAAGCACGACGGTTGCGATATAGCCCACTGCCAGCGCAGCAACCCCCGCCAATCCCCTCCAGCCGCTGAAGACCAAGAGGAGCCACGCGGCGATTCCTGAGAGGATAAGGGCAGACACGTAGGTCGTCATGGGTGAGGCTTCTCGGATCCATCCCTCCGTCAAAAGCGTATTGACCACATTGGCTTGAACGAAGCCGTCTGAGACGCTCTCCTCAATCGGAGTCTGCCGAGATCGCGTATCGAGTACACCGGGTAAGAGCATGACGATCTTCCCGGACACCCAGTCTCTGAGTTTATCCGGTTCCCCGCGCTCGATCGCCTCCCACACGTCGAGGAACGATACTGATGGAAAGATCGGCTGCGCTTCCCGGCCGGTGTATCGGATGAGCATCCGGCCCTGTTCGTCAATCGGAATCGAGAGCCGACGTGTTTGGCCGTCTGGGAAGTGCGCGTCATGCAGGTAGACGGACCGGCCGGCCTTGATCGTGACCTGCTGCGGAGTCACGTTCAGAAACGCGGTAAGAAGCGCCATCCCGAAGGCCGGCACCGCTCGATCATCCACGCGGACATAGAGCGGGACTCTTCGCAGCACTCCGTCCTTGTCAGCGGGAACCATTACGTGGCCGAGTCCCGCGGCTTGCTGCGCGAGCGCCGGTCGAGGGCCGGTGATCGGAACCACCGACGGAAGTGGCTTCAGTTTGCTCGAGGCCATGATCGGCCAGGTCTGGTGGAGGGAATTGGATACAACCGGCTTGTCTTTCTTGGTGTCATCAGCGAGCCGGGCATTTACGGGATAGACGACGCGTCCACTCGCACGAGTGGCCTCGATGAGCATCGCATCGCTGGCTGCTCCACCGCGACCGGGCGGGCTTGACCCGCCGACCTGGACATCAAGTCCTACGACCGTAGCGCCGGCTCGACCCAGCGCTGTCAGAACTCGCGCAAAGAGCGCATGGTCCCACGCTTCCGTTCCGAAGCGGGCTTCCCCCGCCTCGTCGCGTGTGACGATGACCAACGACGGACTCGGAGAAACAGGCGACCGATGGGTCAGCCAGATATCGTAAAGCGCCCAATCCAGAGCGCTGAAGGTCGCGGGAGCCAGGAGTCGTATGCTCCAGGCCGCCAGCAGAGCCACGAGTGCGATGAGGCTCGCGGTGGTTCCTCTTGAACGTGAGAGTGATGCCAACAAGGGCGTGAGTGAGTTCAGGGCGATATACCGGATTCGGATTTCGCGTTGCGCGTTGCCTGCTGGCCGTTCTGTTGCATGGCCGAGATTTCTTTCATGAGCGCTTTGGCGTGCTCACCCGGAACGTTCCTGAGCAGACTGGTCGCCTTGCGCAAGTCTTGCGGCACGCCGAGGCCATGGGAATAGACTCGCGCCAGCGTCAGGCGAGGGCCCGGCAGTCCTTCTTCAGCCGTAGTCTTCCAATACGCCAGGATCCGTCCGTCGTACGGCTCGACCTGGCCTTCCACCCCGTGCGCGTACAGAGTTTCGAGCATGGATTGCGCCTGATCACTGAGCGCGTAGGCCTCCCGGATCAGCATCGGGAGCGCTTCCTTGGCTCGACCAAGTCTGAGCAGGCTCACGCCTACACTCTCTTCCGCGTTCTGCGCAGTCAGGTCGGGAAATTGGCGCCACAGTTCTTTGCGAAAGTCCGCGAAGGCACTGAGCGCGGCGCGACCTTCCTCGGGTGAGCGGGTTCCTTTAAGAAGGGCCACACGACGCAGCTGCGCGAGCGCTTCTTTCGCCTGCGTCACGTCTTCCTCAGCCGCTCGGAACCACCACTCGATCGCCGCAGGGAGATTCCGCTCTACCCCAAGACCGGACGCATAGGCGGCCCCGACAAAGTACTGGGCTTTGGGTAACCCGGCGGAGGCGGCGGTCAAGAACTCGTACGCCGCGTCCGCATCTCGGTTCGTCAACTTGAGGATCAAGCCTACACTGTAGTGAGCATCGGCATAGTCCGGCCTGAGCCGTAAGACCTCGCGATAGGCTTCAATCGCTCCCGCGTGGTCCCCCAGTGTATACCGGACCGCACCGAGGTTGTAGTGCGCCAGGGCGAGATCGGGTTGTAGTGTAATCGCAGCTTGCAGCTCCTCGCGCGCGCGGACCCACTCGTGCTTCGCCATTAAGGCGGTGGCCAATTTCAGGCGTGCGTCAGCCAAGGTGGGCTCCAACCGAATCGCTTCTTGATAGGCCTCGATAGCATTATCGAGGTCGCCTGCCTGGTAAAGAGCGGACCCCAGATCAAGACGCGTCCTTGCCACATCCGGGTGTCGTCGAATTGCCTCCCGCAATTCAACAATCGTGCTGATCAGGTCGCCGGTCGAGGCCTGCGACGCGCCTTGAACGGGCTGTGTGACGCTTGGTCCAAGATCAGCCTGTGACGTATCCGGAGTTTCGGTACTGGTCTGCCCCGATTGAGAATCCTGGGTTAGTTCAGGTGAAGGTGGTGTTGAATCACCGAGGGGTGTGCTTTTTTTCGGTTCAACGGCCTCGTATTGAGTTGAAAGGTCATCCGACGCGAGCACCAGGGTGTATTGGAACCCTGCCGCCGACAGGCCTAAAAGGATGAGTCCTGCCGCTGAAGTCCATTCCCTGTTCATAGCGCTCCCGTGATCTTGCAGAGCATAGCAGGGATTATACCATTCACAACATCATCTCCCACCGTCTTTGCCAGAGCGGCATGACAAGACAATCGGCGCGACACACGGTTCTATTCGTTCGGTCAACGGGTGCAAAAGTGGAGAGGATCTCTGAGGTTTTGCAGCTCTCGATAATAATACAGTGGAGCAGGCCGTTTTTTCTTGAACCTCAGCTTTCTTAGAAACTCGATTTCTTCGGTGGTAGCATCTCCGCTGAGAGAAGTATCCTGAAGAAAGTTTTTGAAGCCCGGCTCTTCGTCCAAAGGTTGTTCAGGGTCTATTTGAGTAAACTCAAATTTTTTAACGTGCCCTGGAACCACCCTCCGGTTTAGGACGATTTGCATATCAAAAGTCGTGAGGTCGATGTCCCAGGATTCGATCAGCGGATCCAAAAAGGAGACGCAGTTTTCATTCGACAGGTTAAAGATATTCGTATCCAAGAACTCGAGAACGATGACCCGCATCTGCTCATAGCTTCGGTGGGTGAGTCGAGCCACCCGGCGGAGCCAGTGTTTACTTTCTAATTCTTGTTTGGCGACTCCCTTGACCACGTCCAACAGCTTCTGGGTGACGAAGCGTTCGAGTTCGCCGAAGGGCTGCCTCTCAAAAATGGCGCGTATGAATGTTTGTTTATTAGGATGGCTTTTGCAGAGAATCAGCTCGCGAACTTCTTTAAACAAGGGGCTGAGCGGGTCCCCCAATTTTTTCTTTAATTGTTCCCGACGGTGGAGGTCAGCCAGCTTCGCAAGCTCACCGTTCCGGAGCTTCAACAATTTGCCCATCTTGTCGTAAATGTCGGTCCGGTTAGGCACGGGGGGCAGTTTTTTCTGAGTCAGTAGCTGTGAAATGTACGATTCCGTTACTTGGGCGGCACGCGCCAGGTCTCTCTGCTCAAGCCCCAGTTCTTCCAGCCGCTGCCTAATCACTAAAGAAACATCCACTGGATAACCCCCCTATGATTTAACCTTATTAGGTTAATAATTTAGACCCATGAGGAATATCTCACATTAGGCTTGACATCGCAAGTTAATTAACTGATACTGGTTAAACGAGAATGGAGGAGTATACAAAAACATTCGGATAGTCTAAACCAATGCAGGTTATCTGAGGCTCACACTTTAACCGCCCCAGCCAGGAGGTTGCTCGAAAACGAAGGGGAGAGCCCCGCTGACTGTCCTATCCCTCGCGCGCCTTGATTCCTCCTTGCGCGACCGATTCCCCAGTCTCCGCCGCTTCGACGCCAGAGTCCCAGGTGTGGTGACACTTTTAATTGTGACGAGCCCCAAGGGAGGGCCTCAGATGGTGCCCTTCTGATCAGAAGATCGCTTATGCGTCGGATCCACTGAATATTAAGGAAACCCTCGAAACGACAATACTGAGGAGTAGGAACAATGCCGGTCTATGAGTACGGGTGTGAGGCAGGTCACCGCTTTGAGGTGACCCAAAAATTCAGCGATCGCCCCATCACCATGTGTCAAGCTTGCGCCCAGCCGGTCTCTAAGCTGATTTCGGTGCCGGCGATCATGTTCAAGGGGTCCGGTTGGTACATCACGGACTATTCAGACAAGCTGAAGCCGACGGCCGCGGAGGGAAACTCAGAGAGCACCACCGGACCGAAGAAAGACGGCTCGGAGAAAGAGGCCGCTAATCCTGCATCCCCGCCTTCTGGCTCCGCGCCGGCACGCTCCCTAGTCTCCACCGCTTCAACGCCCAGAGTTTCTCTCTAGTGAGATCTGGTGATTCAAGCCCAAGGGGTCTAGAGAATGTAATGGAGGTGACACATGGAACTAGTGATGTGGATTGTTGTGGGGATCGTCGCGTGTATTGTCTTAGTGCCAGTGCTGGTGGTCGGGACCTGGTTTGTTGTCTTGACGGTGATCCTGGGGCTGGCTGACGGGACCATATGGTTGCTGGATCAAGGGTGGAAGAAGAACAAGGGTGGAAGCAGAAATGGGAAGCTAACCCTGCCTGTCGAGTATTTGCCGTCGCGTATTTACCTCGGGGAACATGTTGCAGAGGTTGATGCGGAGAGTGGCGCAGGTGGTCCTCGCGTGACTCTGACGAGAGTAGCGTAACCTCAGATCAGGAAAAGGGAGGTAAGGTACCATGAGAACCTATCTATTCATCAGAGGCACCGTCCTCGCCGCGTCGCTCACGCTGATCACGGGGGTTCCCGTGCTGTTAACACAAGCGGCGGATCAGCCTTGTGGGGCGGGCATCCCCGAGGTGATGGCGGGGCAGCCCGCTCCACAGCACGATGTGCTTACGCCTGAGGTTCAGCCGGCTCAGGCCATCTGGGTCGATGAGATCAGAAACTCACTGGACAGCGACAGGAAGAACTACCCCACGCCCAATTTTGACCCGTACTTCAAGAAACTGAACGTCGTAGATGAGGCGGTGGGCTGTGGGGACCGGCGTGTGGTGAAGGTGGGAGATGAGCTCATTTTTCAAGATGCCGGCCAATCGCGCGTATGGCATCAATGAGGACACTGCAGGTGAGCTGTCCACCTTTGCGCAGATGGTCACATCGATTCGGGAGTAGGGAGATTGCGGGTGGGAGGTGGTTCTCCAAGGCCAAGGTCGGGACATTTGGACGCCTAAATCAGAGAGGAGATCATCATGGCACAGCAAGGGACCGCTGTTGATCGAATTCTCAAAGCAGTGCAACGCGCTCCTGGATGTCAATTAGACCATCTGGCGGTTCGCTTGCCGGACCTCACGTGGAATCAGGTCTTTCTCGAAGTCGATCGCATGAGCCGAACCGGACAGATACGGGTACAGTCAAGAGGCAACGGGGACTATACGCTCGCGCTACCAGGCAGCGCTGACATGAAACAAGAAGCATCGGGCCGTGTTAGACGAAACGAC
This sequence comes from Nitrospirota bacterium, assembly GCA_963703955.1. Lineage (GTDB taxonomy): Bacteria > Nitrospirota > Nitrospiria > Nitrospirales > Nitrospiraceae > CAVPGK01. The sequence goes on from CAVPGK010000017.1 coordinate 31,958, forward strand.
GCCAAAGCCTCCCGTGGTTAGGTAAATCGGAAGTTGCCAAAGGAGATCACGCGATGCCCTGTCCACGTTGCCATGGGTTGATGGTGACTACCAAGTTGGAGGATAGGAAGGGCTCCATAAGCTTTGAAGCCTTACCCGGCTGGCACTGCCTTGTCTGTGGCGAAGTGCTCGACCCTGGCATCATAGCCAATCGAAAAGGTCAACGGCATCCGACGCGTAGCCGGGCTCGTCCTCGGTATGGTGCTTGGCTGGCGGGGACAGACGGTCTCAACGGCTAGCCAAAGAGGAAGATGCGACATGATAGCTGATCTATCTAGAACAGAGACGACTGTTGTTCCGCTATGGGTCATTATCGTCTGGTTTGCGGTCACGGTCGTCGCAATACTGACGCTGATCATGGGGCTTCCGGTGGTGTCAGCCCATGCGGGATATTAACGGCCTGGAGCAACTCAGTGGAGCGATCACTGACGCCAGGTTTGCAGCGCCTCTCTGAATCGTCACCGGAGAGGGTGACCTCTGATGCGGGCAGGAGGCGGAAAGGGGAGACCATGTCAACGAGAAAGATCGTCATTAACAAGAGCTATGGAAGCAAGAGCGACGGAGGGTTTTGTGTCAGTCACAGGGCATTTCTGCGGTTGCGAGACTTGGGCCAACGCGAGGCGCTCCAAGAACCTGACCTCGGTGCGTACTGGCCGAATGGGGCTTCTCCACGAGAGCCGAGTCTGAATATGTGCGGCGCGCTCATCCCCCGAGACGATCAGAAACTGGTGCAGGTCGTGGAGGAGCTAGGATCTGAGGCGAACGGCCACTGCGCGGAACTGAAGATTGTGCAGATTCCGAACGATGTCCATTGGCAGATCGAAACCGCCAACGGGGTGGAGCATGTGAGCGAGGTCCATCGTACGTGGAACTGAGGAACAGTCCGCCACCCACTCCGAGGCGTTCCCTGCATGCATTGGCGAAAGGAGCAGTCAGGGTGCCCGTGCCCTTCATCGCATGGGCATCGTGACGAAACCCTAAACCCTCGGACCTGGACCAACAGGAAGGGGAGCGATGCGAACCGATCGGTTCATAAGGAGCGCGGTCATCGTCACGTCATTGACGCTGATCCCGTGGCTCCCTGTGTTCCGTATACATGCAGCGGAGCAGCCTCCGAGAGTGGGTACGCCCTCCCAGGAGATATCAGAGACGATCACGGATGCGCAACCCTCTGTTCCGAGCGCCGCGCCTGTGGTGGGAGGCGCTCCGACTCAGGTCACATGGGTGGACGACATCATGGACGCGCTGGACATGCATTTCAAAGCGACCTATCCCACCGTCGATTTTGCCCCGTACCTGAAGAAGTTGACCCTGGTACGGGATGCCGTGAATCACGGCGATCGGCGAACGGTGAAGGTTGAGATGGGCATGTTCTTCACGATGCTCGCCAATCGGGCCGATGGCATGAACAACGTCGCGGCGGATGAACTGGCCAACTTCGCGCTCGTGGTGATGCAGGTCCAGGAATACGGACCAGAGGCGTATGGGACAACGACTCCAAGGTCCGGGTCCGAGCAATAAGGAGATTGATGTCAGGACGACCTTCTCCCCATACCTTCCCTAGGAGACCTTATATGTCCAGCAGAGTGGTCACAGTGCTGAGTCTAATCCTCGCCACGACCACGGGTCTGGTTTCCGCTGGCGTCTCCGGCTCGATGGTCATCGTCGGGAATGGCCCTGAACTCCCGACTATCGAACGACTGGCGCGGGCGTTTGAGAAGAGTCACCTCGGAAGCGTCGTGGAGATCCAATGGGATCAATATTCGGACCCGATTGCAATGGTCAAGGCGGGTGATGCGCATGTGGCTGTGACTGGACGAACAGCCCCGAACTTGGCCGCGATCCCGATTGCCTGGGACGGGATTGCACTGGTCGTCTACATCGCGAACCCAACGAAAGAGGTCACCACACAACAGGTGGCCGCTATCTTCTCGGGCAAGGTGAAGCGGTGGGCAGAACTGAGCGGACAGGAAACCGCTATTCAACTGATCGATCGTCCGCTGAACCAAAATATCCGCCAGAGCTTTGAGGAAACGCTTGGTATTGTGGGCCAGATTCCTCCATCGGCACAGGTGATTCGATCCGACCAGAAAGCGATGAGCACGGTGGCAGGCAGCCTCTCTGCAGTGGCTTATGCCTCGCTGAGGCCGGCGCTCGATGCCGTGAAGTACGGGGTGGATGTCAGTTTACTTGTGATTGACCGGGTCGAGGCGGCTGAAGAGACGGTCAGAGACGGACGGTATACGCTTCGTCGCCCGGTGCTTCTGCTGTCAAGAAAGGAGCCGAACCCCGTTGCTGAAGCCTTTGCCGCCTTTGCGCTTTCGACAGAAGGTCAGGAGATCGTAAACGAGCTGTTTACTCCCTACCGTCCCTGAGAATAGAAGACAAGGAGAGGACTAGTGAACTTACGTAGTTGGTTACGTTTCAAAAAGAATGGCATGCCTCTTTGCGTAACAATTTGGAACGGAAGATGAGACGGTTGGGCCGCCGGGTCTTGTGTGGTCACGATAGTCTCTTCTGACTCTATATGCGCGCGTAAGTCATTAAGAAGGCACCTGTGCGGAAGGAGATAAAGACATGAACGAAGAGGACAAATCACATCTCGAATCCATCATGAATAAGTTTGAAAAGAAGTTGGCGAAATCGACAGATGCAAAAGAACAACGACAATCAGAAGAAAATGTCTTCTATAGTGAGTTTAAGCGACTTCGGACGCAGGTCATTCGTCCTGCAATGGAAGATATTGGAAGCGCGCTGAAAGCCAGAGGCCACAATTCCGAAATATCAGAAGTCGGCGATGAGAGAAGCAAACGAGATGCAAAAATAACCATGAGCATAACGATCGGGGGAGTTCCGAGCTCTGCCTATGCACCCGAAAACACTGTGTCGATTTCCTTTTCTCATGCGGGGCACACGACAATCTCCGTTCAGGCGAGCACGCCGATTAGAAACAGGAGTGGATTCGCGAGATCGCGGGGGAATTATGCCGTGTCTGAAATTACGACGGAGTTGGTGGAGAAAAGAATTCTCGAGGTTCTAGAGGAGGTATTTGCCCAAGATAGCAATGAGCTCGCGAAGCGAGGCATCTAACAATGCGGGATCGGACACTCCGAACTAACTCAGAGGATCTTCTAATCTGTGGTCATGTTTGTGCTCAACTCCATCTCACTGCACAACAGTGCTTCGGCATCTCGCATTAGCACGGGCCGAGATAATGGAGATGCTCTCGGTGAACCGGGTGGTCAAGGAGAAGGTGGAGCAAGAGCATAATCGGGTGCTCTCCCTCGCTGGGGCATGCCTCGCGGACGGAGCCGGAACGACGACGGCGATGGATGAATTGAAAGCGGCGCGGACCATGCTGAAAACCAAGACCATGGCCTTGAGTGATTTGCTCGCGGTCTTTCGAGCCGCCTGACAATATGCCAGTTGCTCAGGTGGCAGGGATCAGAACCTAGACGAGGTCACTATTTAGGAAGGTAAAAGGAGCAGTTATGACCACACGAAATTTTGTGCTGACAATAGGCATTCTCTATCTACTGATCGGACTACTGGGCTTCTTCCCCGCGCTGGTCTCGGCACCCCCCGCTGGTGCACCAAGTGTGTGGGTCGAGAGCGCCTACGGGTATCTCTTCGGGCTGTTTCCCGTGAACGCGCTCCATAACCTCGTGCACCTCATGATCGGAATCTGGGCCCTCGGCGCCTATCGCAGCCTCTCAAGATCGACCCTCTTTGCACGTGGGATCGCGATCCTCTTCGGCCTGCTGACGGTCATGGGATTGATCCCGGCATTGAACACCACGCTTGGTCTGATTCCCATCTTTGGACACGCGGTGTGGTTGCACGCCGCCACGGCGGCGATCGCTGCCTACTTCGGATATGTGCGTGCCGCGGAAGTCCTGCCGCTGGAGTGGCAGACGCACCGGGCGTCCTGAAATCGTGTCGCCGGCAAGCGTAAAGGCTTGCCGGCTTCGCCGGCCCCATCGAGGAGATGGGCAATAGGAACAGGGAGAGCATCATGAACAACACGCGACGGACTTACCTACTGACGCTTAATTCGCCATCCCAAAGACCCCTTAGGCTCTGGACAGGCAAGAGTATCCATACCCTGCGCCACTGCTCGGTCAAAGAGATCGGAGGTGCGCTGGTTGAGATGCAAAAGAGTCTGGATGATCTGCAAAAGTGCATGCGGACGCTTCAACACGTGAAGGAGCAGTTGGTGTCTGAGTCAACGGACGGGGTCGGCGGGACCCGGAAAAAGGATAATGAATCATTGAAGGCGGCCGCTCGGTTTTCGGAGTTCTGGGCTTCTTCCACGCGCTGATTTCGGCACCACCCCCCCCTGGTGCACCAAGTGTGTGGGTCGATAGCGCACGCCTGCAGCTATCTCCTTGGGGGCTGTTTCCCGTAAACCCGCTCCATAACCTCGTGTAGTGCCCGATCAGGGAAGGGCCTCCAGAGAACTGAAAGAGGCGATCATAGGCCGGACGAATCGACGTGGCCCATTCTTTCGAAACATCAGCCAGAAAGGTGATCCTCACGGAGGGAAGGGCCGAGGAAGGTCCAGGACATAAAGGGGGGTTAAGGAGCCAGCATGACGAGTCTTGACTTGCACTCGACGACAGCCAGAGACAGGAGCCCGACCGATGGAACGCCACGGCCGCTGCTAGCCAGAAGCGATCGATAAGGTCATACAGTCGGATCACGGTGCAGTTCGAGAAAACAAAAGGAGGGCGACATGAACCACGAGCAATTCAAACAGAGTTGGTGCCAACTTGAGGGACATCTTAAGAAGCACTGGGAAAAACTCACGAAGGACGATCTTGCACGGATTGATGGCGATTTAGATACATTCAACAGCGCCATCGAACAGCGTTACGGCGAGATGAAGGGAGAGGTCAGCAAGTGGGCGGACCGATGGTATGCCCGGTGGACCGGGTGGTATGAAGGGTACGAAGAGGCGAAACCGACCTCTTGAGTGGTTGAACCAAGTCCACCGCCTTGGATTTTGCTGATGTGGGTTCGTCACGATTCGCTCGTTCCACAGCGGGCCAGTCGATGGGACCCTTTGTCTCGGCAACGGCGAGAAAATGGAGGCCCACGATGTGATCGCCACCAACTGGATAGGCGACCTGTGGCTCATTGAGGGCGGATTACATACGGGAAAACAGATCGTGGTGGACAGCTTTCAAGGGGTAATGCCGGGAACGGTTGTGAAACTGTTCCCTCTGCTGAGAACAAGGGCCGTAGCCAATACCCACCTATACAAGCCCAACAATGAGAGAAGATCGGGAAGACGTGCAACCTCTAGTCTGAACAAGAGAAGCCTCACATGGAGTTAATGTTCAGTCCGATAATCGTGCTGGTCTTGCTGGCTCTTCTCGTGGCGATGGGTTTCCATGTGCTGCGCGAATATGAGCGGGCCGTGATCTTTCGGTTTGGAAGAGTGGCGCGCGGCCTCGTCGGCGGGAACGGACCCGGGGTCGTGGTCATCATTCCACTTGTCGACAAGCTGGTGCGCGTGAGCCTCCGGACCGTCGCCATGGACGTGCCGCCGCAAGACGTCATTACGAGGGATAACGTGTCCGTGAAGGTCAACGCCGTCATTTATTTCCGTGTCGTCGACCAGCAGCGAGCGATTATCCAGATTCAGGACTACCTCTATGCGACGTCGATGATGGCCCAGACCACGCTCCGCAGCGTCCTCGGCCAGAGTCAGCTCGATGATCTGCTGGCCAAGCGGGAAGAGCTCAACAGCAAGCTCCAGCTCATCCTTGACCAGCAGACAGAGCCCTGGGGCGTGAAGGTCTCGGCGGTCGAGGTGAAAAACGTGGACCTTGCCCAGGAGATGCAGCGCGTGATCGCCAAGCAGGCCGAAGCGGAACGTGAGCGGCGGTCCAAGGTCATTCACGCCGAGGGCGAATACCAGGCTGCACAACGCCTGGCCGATGCGGCCAATATCATGAGCCAGAACCCGGTCGCGCTCCAATTGCGGTATCTGCAGACTTTGGTGGAGGTCGCCGCTGAAAAGAACTCGACCACGATCTTTCCGATCCCCATTGACATGCTCACGCCCTTCATCCAAGGGCTGCAGAAACGCGAACCAGCGGGGTAAAGGGAAAAGGATGGCAATTCTGCCACTCGAAGACAACAGCCCATGGACAAAATAGATAGAGAATTGGAACGAAGTCCCTTAAGCCGCCGGTGGATCTTCGATCGTCCAGTGAGTGGAACTACGATCGGATTGATGGAGGCTCTCGACGGGTGGGGCTATATCACGGCAGGGGTCAGTTTCCTGGCGATCGGCATGGTGGTCTTCGTCCATGCCTGGTACATCTTCGCGACGACGGCCGGTTCGGCGGTGCTTCCTGCGGTGCTGGCACTCGTCCATGATCTCTTGCTGGTGATCATCCTGCTGGAACTCTTTCGCACCATCATTAACTTTCTGAAGACCCAAATGATCACGCTGGAGCCGTTCCTGTACATCTGCGTTATTGCGTCCACCCGACGCATCCTCACTACGGGAGCCCAGATTGCCTATATGGAAGATCTGACCGATCAGGTGTTCCACCGCTATCTTCTAGACCTGGGTGCCAATGTGTTGGTCATCGTCGCGCTGGTTGTGGCGGTGTATATGGCACGCAAGTCTCAGCCGGCATCGCCTAAGTGAAGGTGAGAGGGCATCAGCCTCAGTGAGTCGGTCTGTTCAGAACGGGTTGTCAGACGTCAGCCAAAGATAAGGTTTTCGTGAGGTGTCGCTGACCCTTCGGGACGCGGCGGGCATTGGGCAATTCTGCTTAAATCGGAAACTCGATCTCGAAAGAGCGACAAGTGTTTGTCGAGAATTTCCCCATCGGCTCCTTCACGCCTTAAGGGGCACGGTCAAACTATTTCTTTTTCTCACAAAGCTCAACGATAGCTTCGAGTCTGCCATCTTGTGGACTGATCATAAGAAGCATCCCCTTATGCTCTGGGTCTCTTTTAAAGAAGGTGGCAAAATCCTCTTGATACAAGCTTTCCTCGATCCTTGTATCGCCACTCTTGCTATCATAAACTTTTTCGTGGATAAAAGCGGTTACAGTCTGAGTGCCATTTGATCGCATGTTGCTTGTCACTCTCCAGAATATACGACCTGGATCGACAGACCCTTTTGCTTTATCCATTTTAACGTTAGAACATAATTTGGTTCCTTTCTTCACCTCGACGTTATTGCCTTTATCAATAAATTCAGCTAAGCCTAGAATGGGAAATCCAATTAGGATTGGAACCAAAAGCAGGTACCTTAACATGCGATAACCTCTCTGCAATTGGGTTTAGAAAGATTTTCCTTGGATGATCATAAGGATACGCTAAACCCCTAGAAAAAATCGACGTGAGTTGCCCGCGTTGTTCCTGGAGGTGGCAAACTAACCATGTGGATAGGACAAGCCGATGACGGGTCGCAAGGTGAATGGAATATGAGAAATAAGTGTGATCGAAGAATGAAGGCAGCTCTAGTCGTAGAAGGTTTCCGGAATCTGAAAATGGTGAAATCGCTCGGCTGGAACATCGAATGATGTCTTGCAATGCGGACATTGACCATGTATGCGCCCTAGACGGGGCTCGGTGGATAGTACTGTGGTCTCAGCAGTGCCTTGCGTGACATCACGATACATTGGGCAGTGCCGTTCACAAACGGGGCAGACAATACCCCAATACCATTCGCCGACCAGTGGTGTTTCCATAAGCATTGGTCTTCCATTATTTGAGAGATCCGCCATGCTAGGTCTCTCCTCAGGTGTCATGGTAACTTCTCCTTACCAGTGGCGCCCTCTCATGTGATGTTAGGAAAAGGCTCGGATGCGGTCGAGTGACTCAGACTGGTGCATCATCTGACCTAGACAAAGCCGTTTATCTCTAGAGGGGCGCTTGCGGTCCCGGTTTCATACCGGCAAGGTCTGGATCCGCCCCGGTGTCTGGTCGAACGTGTGCCGCCTTCTCGTCTTTTCGCTGGACCCGACGCGACTCTTTCTCTCGCTGTTTGGCTCGTCGATCACGCTCGTGAGCTTGTTTTGCGACGGTCATTGTGTATGGCTTCATGGTGCTTAACACCTTAGATCACGAATAAGTTGCTCCATCTGTCCGCGGATCTGTTTCATTGAGCTTGGATCTTCTATGAAATCGTACAGATCATCCTCGGAAAGTGATAAGCTCAGGGTTCTTGTTTTGTTCGAAATGGCGATTTGAAAGATCCCATTTGCCGTCTCTTGCGAAATCTTACACATGAGCTGGGGATTCATAGACGTGACCATCTCGCTCAACTGCTTTTTGGCCTTGTCCAGATCAGACAGTGTCGAATTCGTATTCAGGGTGGTCACCATTTCCTTTCTGCGGTTCCCGGACTATTTCAATGCCTCCCTCTTGCCCCATCCTTCCGCGCTATCGAGAAAGACGGGGCATAGAGAGAGCCGACTACGCTCACTGAGCCGGTACTGATTGGATCGACGTCCGGGTCTCTTCGTCCCGCCTGCAGCCTTGTTCAGCGATCATCCGCTGGCCGGCACTGGCGTCGGTGGGAACTCTGGCCATGCAGGCCTTCAGCGTGTCCTCGGCTGCGCCTGATGCCACGACGTCGATGTTTTCCGCCGGAGCGAAAAGAATGGCCGCTCCGGATGCTTGATCCGCCGCGTATGTTGGCAGCGCAGGAAGCCACGCGATCACCGCCAGCGACCCGACCATCAGCATGTGCTGTATGAACCGATTGGTTTTCATAGTCCTACCTCCCGTGTACGCAGACCTCAGAGGTGGTGCTTCGCCGCGAGGCCCCCGACGACGAAGCGCTCGCTTGTCCTCATCCAGTGAAATCCTGGGAAGGCAAGCTGCAAAACATCTGTGGCGGAGGAGCGGCGGAGACTGGGAAATCGGTCGCGCAGGGGAAGACGAATCAGAAGGCGCGAGGGACAGGACAGCCAACGGGGCTCAACACGTCATGAATGGATGCTACGCCGAGAGAGGCGCTGGGTCAAGCGGTATTATGAAGTGGGTAACGTCAAGTTCTCTGTGCAAATTCGCGAAGTGCATAGACGATCCGATTACAGGGCCGGGTGTTGCAAGTCAGTTGGTCGCTCTTGATTGACCCGGATGGCGACAACATCTGCTCCCCCGCTCCAACGGCACTCTGATCCTTCCCTTATGGAAGCCTATCTCGCGACACTCGTCGCCACCCCTGACGGCAGGCACCGCGTTCCTGTGCATCGAGACTCCCTCCAGATCCGCGCGCGCCAGTGGGCGTTCGGCCCCGACCAGGTCTCCCAGGCAGCCAGCCCACGGCTGGTGTCCATCTAAGAAATACATCCATTTCCCCGCTGATCAGCGGGTGATTTCTCATATCGAAAAGGGTATCCTTCTGAGCTAATTGCCTCGTGGAAACCCCTAGCCTGTTCTGGTGTTCGCCGGACCGGCAAAAGGTGTATTTACGTGCCCACCCCCGAAGATAAAGCCCGTGAGAAGATCGACGTGGTCTTGGAGAAAGCTGGCTGGAAGGTACAGGACGCGAAGCAGGCCAATCTTTCAGCGAGCCGAGGAGTCGCCCTGCGTAACTTTACTCTGGCAGGTGGGTATGGGTTTGCCGACTACCTTCTCTACATCGATGGGAAAGCTGTGGGAGTGATTGAGGCCAAGAAGGAAGGCGTCACGCTGACCGGCGTCGAAATCCAGGCCGCAAAATACAGCGAAGGCTTACCGCCGCACCTCCCAGCGACCATTCGCCCCCTGCCGTTTCTCTACCAGAGCACGGGGGTGGAAACTCGATTTACCAATGGCCTCGATCCCGCAGCCGCGGAGCCGATCCGTCTTTGCCTTTCATCAGCCCACCACCTTGGCCGGATGGCTCGATCGTGCCGTCGTCGGTGAAGCGCCCGTTCAGCAAGGGGCAGCCGCCTATCGTGGTCCTCAGTATCGGAGAGTCTCCACGCTCCGAGGTCGCCTCAGACAACTTCCACAGCTAAAGACCGAAGGCCTCTGGCCCGCGCAGATCACCGCCATCAGGAATCTCGAAAAGTCGCTGGCCGAAGACCGTCCTCGCGCCCTCATCCAGATGGCCACCGGCTCGGGCAAGACCTTCACCGCCGTCAACTTCATCTACCGGCTCATCAAGTTCGCCGGCGCGCGGCGCGTCCTGTTCCTGGTGGACCGCGGCAACCTCGGCGAGCAGACGCTCAAGGAATTCCAGCAGTACGTCTCGCCCTACAACAACTTCAAGTTCACCGAGGAGTACATCGTCCAGCGGCTCGACGGGCAACACGCTCGACACCACCGCGCGGGTCTGCATCAGCACGATCCAGCGCCTGTACTCCATGCTCAAGGGCCGCGAGCCTGGCCGAGGAGGACGACGAGGCCTCGGTCGAAGGACTGGAGACGGCGTCTTCAAGGACAGCCCGTGCCCATCGAGTACAACCCGAAGATCCCCATCGAGACCTTCGACTTCATCGTCACCGACGAGTGCCACCGCTCCATCTACAACCTCTGGGCGCAGGTGCTGGAATACTTCGACGCCTACCTCATCGGCCTCACCGCCACGCCCACCAAGCAGACCTTCGGCTTCTTCCACCAGAACCTGGTCATGGAATACACCCACGAGCAGGCCGTGGCCGACGGCGTGAACGTCAACTACGACGTCTACCGCATCCGCACCGCAGATCACCGAGGCCGGCTCCAAGGTGGACGCCGGCTACTACGTCGAGAAGCGGGACCGCGAGACCCGCGCCAAGCGCTGGGAGCAGCTCGACGACGACCTCGCCTACGACCCCAACCAGCTCGACCGCGACGTGGTCGCCCCGGACCAGATCCGCACCGTCGTCACAGCCTTCCGGGACAAGCTCTTCACCGAGATCTTCCCCGGCCGCACCGAGGTGCCCAAGACCCTCATCTTCGCCAAGGACGACACCCACGCCGACGACATCGTCCAGATCGTCCGCGAGGAGTTCGGCAAGGGCAACGACTTCTGCCAGAAGATCACCTACCGCACCACCGGCGCGGACCCCAAGGACGCTGATCAAGACAGTTCCGCAACAGCTACCATGCCCCGCATCGCCGTCACCGTGGACATGATCGCCACCGGCACCGACATCAAGCCGCTGGAGATCGTCTTCTTCATGCGCGCGGTCAAGTCCCGCACCTTCTTCGAGCAGATGAAGGGCCGCGGCGTGCGCGTCATCAGCCGGACGACCTGAAGGCCGTCACCCCCGACGCCACGACCAAAGACCACTTCGTCATCGTGGATGCCGTGGGCGTCTGCGAGACAGGACAAGACCGACTCCCGGCCGCTGGAGAAGAAGCCCAGTCGGTCACCTTCGAGAAGCTCCTCCAGGCCGTCGCCCTCGGCAACACCGAAGCGGACGTGCTCACCAGCTCGCCGCGCGGCTCGCGCGCATGGAGCACCGCATGACGAAGGAGGATGAACGAAGATCCGCACGGCGAGCGGCGGCCTCGACACTCAAGGCAGCTCAGCCGCGCCTGATCGAGGCGCTGAACCCGGACCGCCAGGTGGAGCAGGCCAAGCTCGACCTCGGCATCCCGCCGGACTCGCACGAAGCCGGTCCGCGATCAGGCGGTCAAGGCGGCGGCGATCAAGCTCATCCAAGACGCCGTGAAGCCGCTCTGCGATCCGAAGCTCCGCGAACTCCTGGTCGAGATCAAGCGGAAGAACGAGATCACCATCGACCACGTCAGCCAGGACCAGGTCATCGAAGCCGGCTTCTCCGCCGACGCCCTGGAGCGCGCCCGCGGCATCGTCCAGTCCTTCGAGCAGTTCATCGAGAGAGCACAAGGACGAGATCACCGCGCTGCAGGTCCTCTACAGCAAGCCCTACAGGCAGCGGCTGAAGTTCGAGGACGTGAAGGATCTGGCCGAACGCATCCAGGCGCCGCCGTACCTCTGGACCGAATCCCAGCTCTGGCAGGCCTACGCCGCGCTGGAGAAAGACAAGGTCAAAGGCGCCAGCGGCAAGCGCATCCTCACCGACCTCGTCTCCCTCGTCCGCTTCGCCATGCACCAGGACAACGAGTTGGTCCCGTTCCCCGAGACGCGTCAACGCCAACTTCAACGCCTGGCTCGCGCAGCAAGAGAAGCCCGCGGAAGCCCTTCACCGAAGAGCAGCGCCGCTGGCTGGAAATGATCCGCGACCACATCGCGGCGAACCTCGGCATCGAGCCGGACGACTTCGAGTACGCACCGTTTGCGCGGGAAGGCGGGCTCGGAAAGGTGCATCAATTGTTTGGCGGCGCGCTGGGCTCTATGCTGGAACAGTTTAATGAGGCTTTGGCCGCGTGATGACGCTTGCGGAAATCACAGCCCCGAAAGTTGAACAACGAGGTCCAGCCGGCGACGGCGAATTTACCTATGTCGACATTAGTAGCATCGACAATGCGTCGAAGCGCATCGTTGAACCGAAACGTCTCCCCGTGGAAAGTGCACCAAGCAGGGCGCGCCAACGGCTACAGGCAGGCGACGTACTTGTGTCAATGACGCGACCGAATCTCAACGCTGTTGCGTTGGTTCCGAAAGAGCTTAACGGCACTATTGGTTCAACGGGCTTTCATGTGCTGCGGCCGATGGGTGGGATTGAGTCGCGTTGGTTATGGTATGCGGTTCAGACGAGTACGCTTTATCAAGTCGATGGCACAACTCGTCCAGGGCGCCCTCTTATCCCGCAGTGAGGCCGAAGGACATACGCAGTTTCGAGCTTGAGGTTCCGGAGTACTCTGTCCAGCTTCGCATCGTCGCGGAGATCGAAAAACAGTTCTCCCGCCTCGACGAAGCCGTCGCCAACCTCAAGCGCGTCAAGGCCAACCTCAAACGGTACCGCGCCGCCGTCCTCAAAGCCGCCGTCGAAGGCAAACTCACGGTAGAGTGGCGCAAGCAGCATCCCGACGTTGAACCCGCCAGCAAACTCCTCGAACGCATCCTCGCCGAACGCCGGGCCAAGTGGAGCGGAAAACGGAAATTCGCTGAGCCAGCGGAGCCAGACACGACCGGTTTGCCTGCATTGCGGAATGGTTGGACATACGCGTCCGTGGAACAGCTTGGCATCATTGGCGAGCAAGCTGTTCTTACTGGCCCATTTGGGACAAATCTCGGGCGTGAGGATTTTAGGGAAAGTGGTGTACCTGTGATTACTATTTCGTGCCTGAAAGACACTGGCATAGACCTCACCAAGGCAGAGTTTGTTTCAAAAGAAAAGGCCAGGGAGTTGGATAGGTATCGATTAAACAATGGTGATCTGCTCTTTTCACGAATGGCTGCTGTTGGGCGCGCTGGCATTGTCGGGGGAGACTTGCGGGGCTCCCTGTTTAATTATCACATCATGCGCCTACGACTAGAACCCACAATATTGATGGCTAAATACTATTTGGCATACGTCAGAGGGTCAGCCCAGGTAGAGAATTATATTCGTGAAGTTAACCACGGTGCGACGCGCGATGGGATTAACACTGAACAGCTACTCAACATGCCAGTTGCCCTTCCTCCCTTCGCTGAGCAGGAACGTATTGTCGCCGAAGTCGAGCGCCGCCTGTCCGTGATCGACGAACTCGAGGCCGCTGTCGAAGCCAACCTCATGCGCGCCGACCGCCTACGGCAAGCCATCTTGAGCCAAGCTTTTTCGGGAAAGCTGGTGGCCGCTGGGGAAAGAGGTCACGGGAATTTGAAACAAGAGCTTCCTCTGGCTGCGGAATCTCCGGCTCTGCATGAGAAGACCCGATGACAGCTGACGATCGCTACGATGTGTCCGGTCTTCCGGACGCTCAGTTCGAGCCTGGTTCGAACGACCAGGTGCTCAAAAACCTCCTGGGCATTATCTCAAGACCGGAAAGGAAAGAAAAATGTACCGGGAGTCTTCTTCTACGCGCGTTGTCCCGCTTGAAGGTTGAGATTGAGGTTAAGGCCGAGCGAACGCCCGATCCGCCTTGCTGCCGGCCTCAACCTCAGCCTTGCCTCAAGCGTGCCGCGTTGCGCGAGCCTTACTCGTAGGCTTCTCGGCGGTGGCGAACAGCCGTAATGTCGATGCGTCGCTCTCTATCGAGAATCGAGTAAATGACTCGATAATCACCGATGCGGATCCGCCATAGGTGTTTCTCGCCGCTCAATTTGCGAGCACCGTGTGGACGAGGGGCGATGGCAAGAGACTCGATCTTGGGGAGGATGCGGCGAATGATGGATGGGTCGAGCACTTCCAACTCCTGGCGCGCTGAGCGGGCGAAGGAGATGGTGTATTCAGCCACGTAGCTTGCCTAGGCGGCGGAGGCGCTCCCTGACGCCATTCAGAGACTCTCGCGGTTCACGGGCGCGATTGCGCGCAACGACGCTGTCATAAAAATCTTCCCACAGTTGCCCATGTCGCTTCAGATCAATGAGCACGGCAGTCTTCTGCCCACGCTTGTTCGTGACGAAATCAATGCCTCTCATGGTGCCTCCGCATCCTCTGGCGTTTTCTTGTCAGAACGTAGCCGCAATCCCTTAAAAATGCAAGCACCCGAAACCGGGACATTCTCCTTTTCCAGCAACTCCTGCCAGCTATTTAACCCGTTGTCTGGCTCCACGCGATTGTCGCTGCTTCCAAAAATCCGTCCGCCGAGGTATCCTGCCGCAGCCGTTCCTGAAATAGGCCACGCTCTATGAGTCCCTCCGCCATCGTTCAAAAGCTCTGGAACTACTGCAACGTCCTTCGCGACGACGGGATGAGCTATGGCGACTACGTCGAGCAGTTGACGTATTTGCTGTTTCTCAAGATGGCCGACGAGCGCACCCAAGCCACCGTTACCATGTCATCACTTCCCATGCACGATGGGAACTATCCAGGCGTAGCTTGAGCGAGGACACCATCCGTGCGATACTGACGGCGCCAGAGCAGGCATTCGAACTCCGTCCTGGACGAATGGTTCTTCAATCAAAGGTTTCCTTCGGACAACCAGCAAAGACGTTTCTCGTTCGCGTGTTCGTGGATATTGATCGATCTCCAGCGGAGGTCGTGACCGCCTATATGACAAGCAAGATTGCAAAGTACTGGAGGGCAAGTCCATGAAGGTTTCTTACGATGAGAAGACCGACACGCTGAGCGTGATTCTGAAAGACAACACTCCGGTTGCCGAAAGCGACGAGGACAAGCCGGGAATCATCCTGGACTACGATGCAACGGGCAATTTAGTTTCCTTGGAGATCCTCGACGCTTCAAAACGGGTTACCGAGACGCGCAAGATCGAGTTCCAAACGAAAGGTTAGAATCGCCTCATTGTGAATCCTCCATTCGTGATAGATTCGGTCTCTTCCCCCGTCCAGGCGTCGTGATTCAGTCCATATGAGTCCTTCAGCCATCGTTCAAAAGCTCTGGAACTACTGCAACGTCCTCCGCGACGACAGGATGAGTTACGGCGACTACATGGAACACGCGATGACCCTCAGCCTGTATGATGACAAGGAGGGTCCTCGTGGATGAATATCAGGTTCTATGTTGATCCTGAAACGGACTTGCCACACATTTATGGTCACAGGTTGACGAGCGGGAGGTTGAGGATGTATTGAAACAACCGGGGGAGGATAGGCCTGGGCGAGAAGGTTCTCGTGTGGCGATTGGACAGACCAGGGCAGGCCGATATCTCCGTGTTATTTACGTACCCGATCCAGAACCCGATTCGGTGTTTGTCATTACGGCCTATCAGTTGACCGGCAAACCTTTGCTGGCATTCCGGCGTCGCAGAAGGAGAAAATCATGAAACAGAGCAATTTCCCTCCCGGTTGGGATGCAGGGCGAGTCCGTCGGGTCCTCGCGCACTATGAAGAGCAGACGGAGGAAGAGGCTGTGGCAGAAGATGAAGCCGCAGCGGAGGACAGGACTCAGACAGTCATGGAAATTCCATGCGAGCTTGTCCCGGCTGTCAGAGAGCTTATTGCAAAAAGACGAACAGGATAAGGTGCGAAAGACCTACAAGCCCAAGCGGCGCTCTTGCGCGCTCTGTAAACCGCACAAAGCTGGCTGGGCCAAGCGATGGAAACCAAAGGAAGCGGAACGTCGTCGTAGCATGCTCGACGATTGCCGACTGGATAAAGACAGAGTGCCATGATTCCTCTGAGACCATTTTCTTCTTGGTTTCTCTTTCAGTCTCCGGACTTCAGCCTCTACCCTGTTCCCTGAATTGGGCCACGCTCTATGAGCCCTTCCGCCATCGTCCAAAAGCTCTGGAACTACTGCAACGTCCTCCGCGACGACGGGATGAGCTATGGCGACTACGTCGAGCAGTTGACGTATCTGCTGTTTCTCAAAATGGCCGACGAGCGAAGCAAGCCGCCGTACAACCATCCGAGTCCGGTCCCGGAGAAGTACAGTTGGCCCAGCCTGCTGAAGAAAGACGGCGACGCCCTCTTCGACCATTACCGCCATCTACTTGCAGAACTCGGCAAGGAAAAGGGATTGCTTGGACTCATATTTGGCAAGTCCCAAAACAAATTTCAAGACACCGGCAAGGCTTGCAACGGCTGATCAAGGACCTGATCGACAAAGAAAACTGGTCCGCCATGAGCGCCGATGTGAAAGGGCGATGCCTACGAAGGCCTGCTTGAGAAAAACGCGCAGGACCTCAAAGTCAGGAGCCGGCCAGTACTTCACGCCTCGCGCCCTCATCAAGGCCATGGTGGATGCCATTGCGCCGAAGCCGGGTGAGACGATCTGTGATCCAGCTTGTGGGACAGGTGGATTCATGTTCCTTGCCCACAACTATATCGTCGACCACAATCCCAATCTCACCAAGGCCGAGAAGAAGAAGCTGAAGGAAGGGACCTTCAAGGGGTGGGAAATCGTGCATGGCACCGCGCGAGTGTGCGCGATGAATCTCCTGCTCCACGGGATCGGTAGCGATGAGTCCATGCCCATCATCGTCGGCGATGCACTGCTGGGCCATCCCGGTGAGTACTTCGACATTGTGCTCACGAATCCGCCGTTCGGCAAGAAGAGCAGCATCACCATCGTGGGCGCGGAAGGGGAAGTCTCCAAGGAACGGGAGACCTACGAGCGCGACGACTTCTGGGCCACGACTTCCAACAAGCAGCTCAATTTCCTTCAGCACGTCAAAACTCTATCTCAAGATCAACGGCCGCGCCGCCATCGTCGTGCCGGACAACGTGCTGTTCGAGGGCGGGGCCGGGGAGACCGTCCGGCGCAAGCTCTTGCACGAGTGCGATGTGCATACGCTCCTGCGTCTGCCGACCGGCCTCTTCTACGCCCAGGGCGTGAAGGCCAACGTGCTCTTCTTCGACAAGAAGCCGGCGAGCGAGACCCCGTGGACCAAGAAGCTCTGGATCTACGACCTCCGCACCAACATGCACTTCACGCTCAAGACCGATCCGCTCAAGCGCGACGACCTCGACGAGTTCGTGACCTGCTACAACCCGGCAGAATCGGCACACAGCGCAAGCCAACCTGGTCCGACAAGAACCCCGATGGCCGCTGGCGTGCCTACGACTACGACGAACTCATCAACCGCGACAAAGCCAGCCTCGACATCTTCTGGCTCAAAGACGAATCCCTCGAAGATTCCGACAACCTTCCCGACCCCGATGTCATCGCCCAGGAAATCGTCGACGATCTCGAAGCCGCCCTCGAGCAATTCCGGCTGATTGCGAATGACCTTGGCAGCGAACCGGCAAAGTAGCGGTTCGAAGGTTTCGACACATTCGCTTTAAACTTCGCCTAGAATGACGAGTCCCGCCTTTGTATACTGCGGCCATGACTCGCCATGCCGAACTCTCCTTCACCAACTCACTCAAGAGCGAACAGCGCAGAGGGTTCTATGAATGCCACAAGCCTATCGCTGTTCTTATGATCCTTCTCGTTTTCCTGTTCCCAATCCTGGGGGTCTTCGTCATTGGTTTGTCGGGTGCGGTGCTGGGAGTGGCCGTTTCCGTCTTGGGCTATTACCTGACGCCCTATGCCGTTCTCAAACTGCGTCAAGGGTGAGGAAGGGAGTCAGTCGAGGAAAGGGAATGGTTGGAAAAGGACGAAGGGATCGCGAGGACCTTCCGAAATGAGAATCGGATAGGAGAAAGCGCTCATGATCATGGTCACGCCGGCCGCTCGGGCACGTCTGCAACAGTTGCTTCGTGAACACCCTGAGGAGCGGCTCGTGCGGATTATGATCACGGATGAGGATGATACGCGTCTCGCCATGAGTATTACGCTTGAGAGCGAGCCACAGGCGGACGATGAGGTGCAAGACGTCAGCGGCCTCAGCGTCGCGATCCCTCGGAGCAGTGTTGCTCGGCTGGATGGCGTCACCCTCGATTATACCGACAGCGAGAACTTTCAGTTTCACCATCCTAGTCCTGGTATGCGAGAACTACGGGTGATCTCACTCAACTGAGCTTCCCTCCCACACCTTGCTGCTGACCTCAAGCTTCAGAAGACTGTCCGGGTGGGCGTTCAACGACTACAGACGACGCAAGACATGGCATGACGCTGGTGAGGCGAAATATTTGACCGTCGGGTAGTTCCCGTTATTATCTTTAGAGGCAGACAAAGACGCCGAGCGTTCGAGAAGAGGAGATGAGGACATGAATGTGCGATCACAGACGTTGAGCTTGTACGAGACGATCCGACATTTGCTGGGTCAGCACTCCGCGGATCAAGTGCTGCAGGTGATGGAACGTGAACTGAGCCATATGCTGCCGGTGTGGAGTGCGGAGAGGCCGACGTGTGCGGGCTGGTATTGGTATCAACCCCCGGGCATCGCTGAGCCGAGGTTGATCAATGTGGACAATGGACGAATCGACACCAAGCTCATGGCGGATCTCGGTCCGCCCAATAATCTCGTGGACGTGAACCGGATTCCTGGGCAGTGGGCCGGACCGATCGAACCGCCGAAGTAGTCTGGCGTGGCTCTTTCGCGTGCCCCCGCCTCGCTACAAGTACGTTCTGTTCGCCCGGATACTTTTTATCGCTTCTGCTTTGCTGCTTGTCGGTGCATTGGCTCGGTCCGACCTCCAGAGCATTGCGATCTCCTTCTCTACGAGTTGCCTCCCAGACCTGCCTCCTTCAGAGCCGTTGACGAATCAGCCACTCGCTAAGGAAGTCAACCCCCAGGAGTTTGAACGGACTGACCACCGTTCCATGACATTCATTATTCGACGACGGCCTCGCTATGACTCAACGCCCTCTTACCGTCCCTCAAGACCCCCGCCAGCAAAGAGCTGAACTCCATGGGGACAATGAACTTAGTGGAAGGGCCAGCGCCCATGACCTTTAACGTGTCGAGATATTGCAAGGTCATGGTCTTGGAGTCGATTCCCTTGGCCGCGTCGAAAATCTTGCCAAGGACGAGAGCAAAGCCTTCTGCGCGCAAGATCGCGGCTTGTTTATCCCCTTCTGCTTTCAGGATAGCCGACTGCTTTTCACCCTCAGCCACCGTCACGGCCGCCTGTTTCGTCCCTTCTGCCTCAGTGACCGTCGCCCGCCGGCTGCGTTCGGCCGACATCTGGCGGGTCATGGCCTCTTGAACCTCTTTGGGGGGCGTGATTTCCCGGATCTCGACGGTCGTAATTTTCACTCCCCAGCGTTGCGTGACCTCATCCATTCTCGCCTGCAAGAGCTGGTTGATCTGTTCGCGTTTGGCCAACACATCGTCAAGCGGAATATCGCCCACGACCGCCCGCAGCGTAGTGGTGGCAATCCCTTGGGAGGCTCCAGCAAAATCCTGGACCTGTACCACGCTGGCGATTGGATCCAGGACTCGCGAATAGATCAGGAAATCGATGGAAATCGGGGCATTGTCTTTCGTAATACAGGTCTGGTGGGGGACGATGAGATATATTTCTCGAAGGTCCACGCGAATGGGCCGATCAATCAACGGAATGATCAGGACCAAACCTGGCCCCATGGCCCTTGGGAGGACTTTGCCGAGCCGGAGGATAACAATGCGCTGATACTCCGGGACGACCTTGATCGTCATGAGCAAGAGGATAACGGTTGCGAGGCCAACTGCCAGCAGCAGGTACATACTGACCTCCAGTGAGGCGAATTCTCACTTTCAAGGATTCACTAGACAGTATCTTGTGGCCCCCCCCGATCGAGACGGACCACGTGAGACCGATTAAGGGATCGGCGTCGATCGTAACGATTTCGCCCTGCGTGCGGCCCGTGCGCTCTTGACCGCACGCCGCGCCACCCGTCGCATCTTCGTCATCACTGTCCTTTCATTCCTGCGCTCGCGATTCATTTCTGCTTCCTCCCACTTGAGCTCTCCATTGCTGAGGCCGTAAGCTAATCGCCAAAGGCCTCTTCAGCTCGACACCGCTTGTCGTTCGTGGCGCCTTTGGGTTCCATGGATTTGTTCTTGTCGTCATCTAGGCAGCCTGATCGCATCCTCCGCTAGTACCGAGCTTGTGGATATTCACCGGTTGGAGATCAGCTCCTGCACGATTGTCGGTATTCTTGATCTTGCCCGCCGGCATCTATGATCTTCCGGCTTGCAGACGAATGGCAGACGTACTGCGATCACAGCCAAACCGCTGGCTTACGTCGCCGTTGTTCTGGATATTTATGCAAGTTCCGTTGCCGGTGGACCTGTGGATTGGGAGTAAAGTGATGCGCTTTGATTTGGTTATCGACTACATTCCCGCAGCACATGCACCGCCATGCCTTCAGCCACGGTCCTCCACCCTCCATATCGATATAGTGGTCCATCACCATGAGACCGTAACAGCGTTCGCAGCGCATCCTCGTTCCTCCTTTGGCTTATCTTGTCAGAAAGACGTGGACGAGCAAGAGCTCTTCTGGGCAAATACAGCAGCCCTCGGGTGCAAAGGCGGTCAAAACCCCTTGAGATTGTGATGACGTCGGAAGCAGCGGAGACCCGAGAATCAGACGCGCAGGAAGATGAGCGCGAGAGATAGGAAAGTCGGCGTGGCTTCGAACGTCATGGTGTCATGCTTCGCTTCATTGGGGACGCCGAGACGTGTCAGTGCCCCCATGTTGAAACGCTGTCTTCCATGTGTATTTTCTACATCGGCAGTAGGAGTACATGGGGGAGGACTCCTACTCGGCATCCGTCGTGCAATGTTACGTTGGTTCGATGCTATGCCTCCGGAGGGAAGGAGTCTGGTCAAAATTGCTCAGTTTTGAAGATGAGAGGCAGGCAGTGTCTCATGACTGACCTACGGAGAGCTGACCAAGGTTTGTTGATCATTCAAGTCTCTTCAATAGCTTGCCTCCATGCTCGCACCATCTTCGCGTCAACCCCTTGGAGACTGGGAAATCGGTCTAGCGCTGCAAAGCCATGACCTCACCAGGTCTCCTGACAGTGACCCCTCGATCGTCCACCATGAGGCGCAATTGACCTTTCCGGCTCAGATGATCCAATTCGCGGAAGATCTGACTCCACGTTAAATCTGGAAAATGGGATACCAACTCCTCAATCCGACAATCAGGCGCCTTCGCTACCGCTTCGATGATCCGATCAGTAAGAGCAGACTCCGATTGCATGGTAATACCTCCGTTCTAAGACAACAGGCCGCAAAACCCTCGACCCCCCCTTACCTTTCATCAAAGTTCTGACTTCACATGGGCTCGCCGCATCGCCACAGTTCAGGCGAGACCCCTGGCGGGCGGACGCAGAAGGAGACCACACGATCACCATTCCGATGATTACGATGGACCGTCAGCGCGTTCGCAGCACATCTCCGTTTCACCTCTTGGCTACTTTTCTTCAACGTGGGGAGCGCAATTCCATTCGGTAAATTTGCCAATCGTTCTGACTTGTCCATTTTGATTCTCGCAGATAGCCGGCTGCTCATCCCTCATTTGGCGGCTCTTGGACCGTCCAGACTCACGGGTTCGGGAGTCGGGAGTTTGACTGACATTCGTCTTTTGTCTGCCTCTGGACGGAGGGTCGTGACCGCGCGCCTTCACCAAAACCTTGGCCGGCCAGGATCAATCCTTTCCGGCGAATCTCTTCGATGGAGATGGAAGGACGGTCTTTTGCTCGCGGCACGAGTTTCCCCTGTTCAGATTTGACCCTCCGCTTCGGTATGAGTCGTTTCTTTTGAGACCATCCTTTCCAAGCCATTTCAAAACCTCCCTCGGCCGCCAATAAATCTCTATTCCTCTCGTGCCTTCTTCAATAAAATAGGCGGACCATCCCCTCTACAGCCCTGATCAAATGCCAAGAAAACGGTGTCAACACTTAGATTCTCTACCCGTGTATGGCGAATAAGTCGGTCTGGTAGATGGGTGTGAGCCCATGCGGCCCACGCCGGGAAATCGGCCTCCCGCACCTTCCCATTGTGCAAAATGTAATACCGCAGGCTACCCATACAGGAGGCTGCCTGTCCGTCAACGTGCCACGTTTCACGCAATTCGAGTTCCATCCACACTTGCCTGGCGTCGCGTCGTACCTTTCCATCCAACATTTCCCCACGTTCCGGCTTTCATTCTCCGTGGACTGTGCGCAGATCGAGCAAATGTGCGGTCCCAGAGTTTTTGATGTGTAGCACACCTCCAGATTTGCCGAGCTACCCTCACAGCAGGAGACCAGATCCATGTGGGTGTGGTCTTACGACGACCGGACGACTCGGCAGGTCACGCTGTCGCCTCCTTCGTGCCCAAAACGTGAGGACGAGGTCAGAATGTCAGCTTAATTATGCCTATGAGAGGAATCGCCGTCTGGTCAAAATTGCTCAGTTTTGAAAAATGAGAGGGCAGGCAGCTTGGCAGTGTCCCCGCTCGACGCCAACAGCACCTATCGGAATAGTCGTGCAGGACCTATTGAGGAGAGAGCTGTGAACTTGCAATCCGCCCTTATAGTGAATGAAGCCCAGCTTCCTGAACGTATTCATGAAGAAACTGACCCGTGACCGAGTGGTGCCGACCATTTCGGCCACACAGCATCTGGGTTCCTGTGGCAGAGGACTAACAAAAACCAGCGTGAGGGACCTTTTTTGGAGCGGTCACTCTGTGTTCACTGGTGCGGCGTGTATTCTCACCTCGGCCCAGTGTTCCTGGCGGTCATCAATAAGGGGAATAGCCTGGTCGTGTTGGTCAACACCATCGACTATCACGCTCGTCTGGTTGTTCGCGGCGTCCGTTTGGAGGACGGTGATATGGTAAACCGTTTCCCGGTATCGGTAGTGTACCGTGAACGCCCTCCAATCCGCGGGGAGGCAGGGAGCGAAACGCAGTCTGTCTACTTCCAGCCGTAGCCCCAGGAGCGACTCCACGATAAGCCGGTACATCCAGCCGGCCGAGCCCGTGTACCACGTCCATCCACCGCGACCATTGTGGGGCGAGAGTGCATAGACGTCGGCCGCGACGACATATGGTTCTACTTTGTAGATCGCAATCCCCTCCAGAGATGTCGCATGATTCACCGGGTTGACCATGGCCAACAGCTCCCACGCGCGTCGGCTGTCTCCCAATGCGGCGAACGCCATGGTCGCCCAGATCGCCCCATGTGTGTACTGCCCGCCGTTTTCTCTCACGCCCGGGACGTATCCTTTGATATAGCCGGGATTCAGATCGGATTTGTCGAATGGCGGATCCAATAGTTGGATCAGCGAATGGGCCCGGCGAACGAGGCGCTTATCCACCGCATCCATGGCCATGCGGGAGCGGTCGACATCGCCCGCCACCGGAGAGAACCGACCAGCTTTGCGCAATCGAATCGATCTGGCATTCGGGATTACTCGCCGACCCAAGTGGCGAGCCATCGTCAAAGTAGCCACGGCGATACCACTCTCCATCCCAGCCATGCTGCTCGATATTTTGGCGCACGTGAGCCGCCTCCCTCCGACAACGTTCAGCGAAAGGCACGTCACCCCGCAGGCGTGCCACCTCAGCGAACTGCATGAGGACCTCATACAGGAAGAATCCCAACCAGACGCTTTCTCCCTTACCGTGTTCGCCGACCATGTTCATGCCGTCGTTCCAGTCACCGGAACCAATGAGTGGGCAGACCGTGCTCCCCACGTGTGAGGCCTCTCAGAATGGCTCGCACACAGTGTTCGTACAAACTGGCCGCCGCCTCAGACCGGCCTGGCAGATCGTAGTATGAGTCCTCCTCCATGTTGACCGGCCGGCCTTCGACGAAGTGGATGGGTTCATCCAACACCCCGGTGTCCCCGGTGCTCAGAACGTAGCGGCATGTCGCCAGGGGTAGCCAGAGGTAGTCATCCGAACAGTGCGTACGCACGCCCCGACCTGAAGGCGGATGCCACCAGTGCTGGACATCTCCCTCCTGGAACTGACGGGCCGCGCAGAGCAGCAGGTGCTCGCGCACAAGATGCGGCTCGGTATGGATGAGCGCCATCACGTCCTGCAACTGATCGCGGAACCCGAAGGCGCCCCCTGATTGGTAGTATCCGCTCCGCGCCCAAAGACGGCACGCCAGCGTCTGGTACAAGAGCCAGCCGTTGGTCAGCACGTTGAGCGACTGGTCTGGCGTTTCCACCTGCACGGCGCCGAGCGTGTGCTTCCAGTACTGCCACACCGCTTCGAGCGCGCCACGCGCGGCAGCAGATCCACGGAAGCGATGCACCAGATTGCTGGCCTCATCGACGTTTCGCCCGACGCCGAGCCTGAAGATGATCTCGCGCTCCTGTCCGTCGGCCAGGTCGAAGGGAACCTGGATCGCGGCGCAGGGATCCAGAGCGGCCCCCACCTTGCCGGAAAGCCGCGACCGATTCATCGCAGCCGGACTTCGAAGCGTGCCGTTGCGCCCGATAAATTCAGTCCGGTCGCCACTCACGGTCCGAGTCGTATCGTCCACGTCGAAGAAGGCAATCCGACCGGCGAACTCGGTGTTGTAGGGATTGCGCGCGAAGAGCGCGCCGCTGTTGGGGTCAATTTCGGTGATCACGTGCATGGCCGATTTCGGCCGCAGATCTCCCAGCACCCATTCGACGTAGCCCGTCGCGGACAGCCTGCGCGATCGGCCTGACTCGTTGCGCACTTTCAGCACCATGAACTTGATCGGTGCATCCAGGGCCACGTACACCCACAGCTCTGAGCGAATGCCGCGCTCCGTGTGCTCGAAGACGCTGTAGCCGAAGCCGTGCCGGCTGACGTAGGCATCGCTCCGCGGCTGGGCAGCGGCGTGGGCGACCAGAAGTGGCCGCTCTCTTCGTCGCGGATGTAGAAGGCTTCTCCGCTCGAATCGCTCACCGGGTCGTTGTGCCAGGGAGTGAGACGGAATTCGTGGGCGTTCTCGCTCCAGGTGTAGGCCTGGCCGTTCTCCGAGATGACGGTTCCAAAGTGCGGATTCGCCAGCACATTCACCCACGGTGCCGGCGTCACTTGCCCGCGCGCGGTCGTGATGACGTACTCGCGCCCGTCAGGCGTGAATCCTCCCAGTCCGTTGAAGAAGATCAGATCGTGGCGCGGCAACGCGGCGGATGGCGAAGGTTCGGCGCGGCGGGTGCGGGTTGACGTAAGGCGCGGCACGGTGACTTCCACCTGGCCGCGACGGGTGATCTGTTCCGCCAGCGTTCCCCGCCTGTCGGTGATGATGGCGCGCGCGACCGATTGGAGCAGAATGCGGTCCTCGTTCGATATCTGCTCCGCAGGACGCACGAAGATGCCGCCGGGTCGATCCATCACATGCGCTTCGACGCCCGCGGCAATCAGCCCCATGATTTGTTCCTGGAGCAGTTGCCGGTAACCGGCGTGATCTTCGTTCCAGATCACCAGGTCCACGGCCAGCCCCTTCGAGCGCCAGTACGCGTGGGCCTGCACGAGTTGGCGTACCAGATCGATATTGGCCGGGTCTCCAATCTGCAGCAGCACGATCGGCAGATCGCCGGAGATGGCGTAGCCCCATAGACCGGATTGCCCGCGGCGGTTCTTGATGAGGACGCCCGGGTCGGCGCGCAGGGAGGAATTGGCGTAGATGACGGAGCTGGCCAGGCGTCCATAGAGTTGCGCGTCGGCCTCGGTGGCATTGAGCTGCCGCAGGACCACCTGGCTGTGGGTCCATGCCAGATCGAAGACGCGATCGGCGAGACGCCGATCCTGGTATTTCTCGACCAGGCCCAGGCAGACGTCGCGGGTTTCGCCGATGCCGGACACCATATCGATCGTGGCCGATTCTTCCGGATCGAGCGTGATCCGATATCGGATCGCGACAATCGGATCCAGCACCGAGCCCTGGCTGCCCGAGAGCGCCGCGGAATCGCTCATCGCTTGTGGCGCAGCGACGGTGTTTCCACGGCCGATGAACTGCATGCGGTCCGTCTCATAGGAAATCTCTCCGATGTCCGCCCCGTGCACGGCCATCAGGTGAAACATCCATGGCGTCTGCTCGTCGAGGGAGCGCGGGCCGGCGAGTGCAGAGGATCGCCTGCCGCTCCGCGGATGATCTCGGTCTGAACAAAGAGATTGCTGAACGCCGGATGCAGCGCGTCCGCGGCAGACGAGGTCGAGAACGACTTCCGCGTAACTCGTGACGTCGATCGTTCTGCGTGTCCGAGAGCCGTTGGTGATGCGGATTCGGCGCAGTTCGATGTCATCTTCCGGCGAAACAACGATCTCCGTATGCGTATCGAAATCGTGGTCGCGGCGGCGAAACTCAGCCCGTCCCTCAGAAAAAATGACTTCGTAATTCTTCGATGGCTTCAGGGTCGGCTGATAGGCGGTCGACCAGAACTCCCCGCTCGTCACGTCGCGGATGTAACAGAACGTGCCCCAGTTGTCGCAGGTACTGTCTTCGCGCCAGCGCGTGACTGCGATGTCCTTCCAGCGACTGTACCCGCCTCCCGCGTTCGTGATCATCACGTGGTATCTGCCGTTCGACAACAACTGCACTTCCGGAATCGGAGTGTTCGGGCTGCTGAACACGCGCACCGGTGTCTCCGCATCCACTGGAAGTCGTCCGTACGTCGGAAAGCTCGGCGGTGTGCGAATAGAACGCCGTGGCCTTTGGAATCCGCTCCTGGAGCAACAGCGTGGTCGCCTGAAACAACGGATCCGACTCAAATCGTTTCTGCATCGGACGGTCCAGGATCAGATAGGCCAGAGAAAGGAGGCTCATGCCCTCGTGATGCGCCATGAAGGACCGAACCACCGCGCTCGATTGTCCCCGTGGGAGACGGGAAGGAGTGTAGTCGATGGCTTCATAGAAGCCGAACTGTCCTTCAACCCCTTCAGCCGCGAGTCGCTGCAGGTTCAGACACGCCTCCTCGGGCGCCACCATCAGGGCGAGCGCCGAGGCATACGGCGCAATGACCAAATCCTCGGCAAGCCCGCGTTTGAGTCCCAGGCCGGGCACGCCAAATGCGCGGTACTGGTAGTTAAGATGAACGTCGATCGTGTTGTAGCCGGATTCCGACATGCCCCATGGGACGTCCGCGCTGCCTTCCATACTCGATCTGTCTCTCCACCGCCGCCTTGTAGGTCTGGTCGAGCAGCGTGTTGTCGTAGGTCGGCATCACCAGCAGCGGCATGAGGTACTCGAACATCGAACCGCTCCACGAGAGGAGAACCGGCCCACCACCGGCGGTCGTGAGCAGGCGCCCCAGGGCAAACCAGCTGCTCCTGCGGCAGTTGTCCCTGCGCAATCGCCACGAAACTGCACAATCTCGCTTCCGACGCCAGCAGATCGTAGTAACTCGAGTCCCGCCGGCGCTCACCGACGTTGTACCCGATAGCCAGCAGATGACATCGCCTTGTCGAACAGGAAGTCATACTCCATGCTGGCGAAGTTGACTTGATTGCAGTGCAAGTCCTTCGACGGCCGCAATCCTTTCTCTGGCGCGTTGGCTTGCCTTCGCAATGAGCCGTTGAAGGCCATCAACCCACTCGCTCTCCTCGTGCGTCACCTCCGAGCGCAACCGATGTTCGATTGCCGGCAGACACTCCGCGTCAAGTCTTGCCAATTCGCGCAGCGTTGGGATCTCGTCGATGTCGGGAAATTCGCTGAGCCTATTCGGTGAGGCCGACAGCAATGTCCACGGAGCGAGAAACATCAGCTCATCGAGGGCGTCACGGCATTGCCGGGCAAGCGCGCGCGCCCACCAGGTGGCTTGGCTCTCGGGGTCGGCCTTAAGGCCAGCGAGCACCTCCTCGGCGGTCGTCGCCAGCCGGTCAAGGCAGAGCCGCGCCGCCGTGAGCGTGGTTGGCCGGGAATCGTAGACAGACTCCAGATGCTTCTGAAATTGAACGAGCTGGGCCGGAGCGGCTTCTCCCGCAGCGTCCACGAGGACCCTGAGTGTGTCGCTGAGCCCGTCAAAGAATCGCGACCCCAGGATCTTCTGATCGGGAAGTGCGAGCAGACCCGGCCGCAATGTCAGCAGATGGCCCGCAAGGTTTCCGCTGTCCACCGTCGAAATGTAGGTAGGGAGCAGCGGTTTCAGAGACTGCGTGTCGTACCAGTTGTAGAAGTGGCCTCGGTGCCGTTCCAACGTTTCCATCGTGTGGAGTGCATTCGCCGTGCGCTCGATGAGTTGTCCGGCCGAAATGTAGCCGAAGTCGTACGCGGACAGATTCGCGAGCAGCGCAAGTCCCATGTTGGTCGGCGACGTGCGATGCGCGACCACGGCAACGGGATGCTCCTGATAGTTATCAGGCGGCAGCCAATGATCTTCCGGACCGACGAACGTCTCGAAGAACGCCCAGGTCTTTCGGGAAAGCTTCCGGAGAAAGATGGTCTGGTCAGCCGTCAGCCTTGCTGCGCGCCGAGCGAGCGGCCGGCTGATCCACCACGCGATAGCGGGGGAGGCAAACCAGAGACCCAGTATGGGCACAGCCACAGCTAACGCGACCGGCTCAGAAAGCGTCAGATAGATCACCGCGGCAGTGGCAAGCACGGGGGCGATCCACATCGTTCGATAGAAGGCGACGAGGTCTGTGCGGCGATCGCGATCCGGGTCGCCCGACGGATTCCATTCGAGAAGTCGTGTGTGGGTGACCAGCATCCGCCAGGCCGTGCGCACGATCGCATCCAGACTGAAGAACGCCTCGTAGGGAAGGCACACGAGCGTAAACACCGCCTGAGCGACGTGCCGGCCAGCCGAGCGTACTGCGGCGGCGAGATGCTGACCCAGCAGCACATCGTCCGGCTTCTGAAACAGATCCAGAATAGAGGCAATCAAAGGAGGAATCAGGATGATTCCGATCACCGACAAGGTCCAAAACCAGGGCGGTGACAAGACCGTCCAGCCCAGCAGCAACAGGAGTGTCAACGCCGAAGGCACGAGACTGCGCCGAAGGTTGTCGAAGAGCTTCCATCGGGACAGTCCAGAGAGCGGATTCTTCTGACGACGCCCGCCAGGGCCGGGAACGCGCGGCAGCAGCCACCGCGCAAGCTGCCAATCCCCGCGAATCCAGCGGTGCCGGCGGCTCACGTCCGCGCTGTAGCGAGACGGATACTCCTCGTACAACTGCACATCGCTCAACAGCCCCGCCCGCGCGTAGCACCCTTCCAGAAGATCGTGGCTGAGGATCCGGTTCTCGGGAAAACGCCCGTTGAGTGCCCGCTCGAACGCATCGACATCATAGATGCCCTTGCCGATGAACGAGCCTTCACCGAACAGGTCCTGGTACACATCGGAGACGGCGCGCGTATAGGGGTCGATGCCCGGCTCACTCCCGTACAGTCGCGCATACCGCGACCGGTTCGTGCCTGGCAGGCTCACGGCCACGCGTGGCTGAAGGATGCCGTATCCCTCACAGACACGTTGCTTGTCTTCGTCGTACCGCGCACGATTCAGCGGGTGCGCCATGGCTCCCACAAACTGCCACGCCGAATCGCGCGGGAGTTGCGTATCCGTGTCGAGGGTGATCACGTACTTCACGGTCGACAACACGGCCGTTTCACCGACGACGAGTGAGAAGCGATCCCGTGAGCCGCCGCGCAGAAGCTAATTCAATTCCGCAAGCTTTCCTCGCTTCCGCTCGTAACCCATCCACATCCGCTCCCGAGGATTCCATCGGCGCGGGCGATGAAACAGAAAGAACGTATCGCGTTTCGCATCGTTGTACTTTTCATTCAGCTCTTCGATCCTCTTCTGGGCCAGCCGCAACAGCGGTTCGTCCTCCGGAAGCGTTTCCTCGTGCGCGTCTCGAAAATCAGTCAACAGGCCGAAGTGCAGGTTGTCGTCCCGATTGGCCAGGAACCGGACTTCGAGCGCTTCGATCAGATCCTCGATGTTCTGAGTGCTGACGAGCATAGTCGGGACCACGACCAGCGTGCGCGATTCCGGCGGAATTCCTTCGGAGAAGTCCATTCGCGGCAGCGGATGCGGCGTCACCAGCAATGTCGCCAGCCAGTTCACCAGCGCGACCGCCAGATGACTTGTACAGAGCAGCGAAAGGATACCGATCAGCGCGAGCAACCAACCATACACATCCTCGGCATACGCCTTTGCCAGCAAGCTCCCGGTGAGGATCACCGTCAGCAAGCGTGATCGTGCCGAGATAGAGGAGCAAAGGAAACCGGCCGCTCATTCTCTGAAGAGCCTCAGAGGTGGAGAGGCGCACCTCCGCCGTTCGTTCGAGCTGCGGCAATCCCTTGTCGATCAGGTAGAAGCCGACATGTGCCGCTCGATCGTCGCCGCCTTTCCTGGCCGCGCCCTCGTGCGCCAGCTGGATCGCGGTGCGCGCCACTTCGCCTTCGGAGAGCCGGCTGCTCTTCGCGATCTTCTCCACCACGTGACGGTAGCGATCACGGGTGGCAAAATCCATCTTGCCGTAGACTCCACCGGGATCCTCACGCAGTGTCTGCTCGACAACGCTCATCGTCTCGACGAACTCGCGCCAGTCCATCGCCCCCAGAAATCGGAGACTGCCGATGCTGTTGCTGATGGAGACCTGGTCGGCGGCCTGCTGTTGGTTCTCCGACTGCACCAACTGCTCAATCGTCAGGCCGGACTCGGAGAGCCGCTGCTCGATCCAGGTGAGCGGCAATGCCAACGCGGGGCTCTGTCCCTGCAACCGGCGCGCAAATTCCGCAACAAACGAACTCACCATCGGCGGGTTCGACCGCGCCATGTCCGCGATCACCAGAATCAGGCTCTTCGGGTCCTTCTCGGCGATCTCCGTCATCTGGTCCGCCCAGTAGTCGGCGCGGTTTCGGTCGATCCTGTCGGCGGCAATCCGCGCTCCAACGCGCCGGAGATTCTCGATCAGCGCCAGGCGCAGCATGATCGGGATGGCCCACAATTCGCCTAACTTCAGGGCGGTGACTGTCTGGTAGGCTGCGACGAAACTGCTGAGACTTTCCGGATCCACCCGTCCATCGCCGTGCGAGATCGTCTCCAGCGCGATGTCATACACGCGCGGAAGCCCGGCCGATGGGCCATTCAGCAAGCGAGGCAGTTCCCGGCTGTAACCCTTCGGCAAGTGCCTCTTGGCCGTGCGAATCTGCTCTTCGATCAGATAGAAGTTATCGAGCAGCCATTCCCCGGCCGGCGTAATCCGGCGGTTCGCCTTGACCGCCTCCGTCAGCAGATTGCGGACTCCGATCAGGACGCTTTCATTCTCAGCCAGCCGCGCCAGAAGCTGGTCCGGAGCTCGTCCCGGACTCAACGTGTGCAAGCCCGCCAGGGTCTTGCCATGCTGCTCCATCTGGTCGGCGCTGAACAGTTCCGATCGCAGCGGTGGCTCGTCGACGGCGTACTGTTCTGCCAGGCCGTTTCCGAGGAGACTCTCCCTCAAACGGAGCACGTTCCCGAGAATGAGCTTGCTGCTGACCTTCACGTGTGAGGTCTCTTTCTTAGAGGTCTCGCGAACCAGCTCGCAACCAGGGTGGCGGCTTCGGATTGCCCCTCTTCGGCGCTTCTTGCTTAGAGCAACCGTTGCGAAACAGAAGATCGAGCGCTGGCGAGTAGACTGGAATGAGCAGCGGCTGCACCGCTCCCTTGGACAGTTGATCCTGGCGAAACTTGCTCAGCGACAGATTCAAACCAGACCGTAGGAAGCCCAGAATTTCTCGTTCGCCGCAGCCCGGTATGAGCGGAGGTCTCAACAATGTGCCTGACTTATCGGAGGTGTGATACAAGGCTTAACTATATCAGTCCAGTCGCGCAAAATCTTAGGTCAAATCTATCCAACTAGACGGATGGCAGTCTAGTCAAATTTGCTCAGTTGTGAAGAATTGATACGCTTCAGCGTGACGGCGGCTTGCTCGAAATCAACCGTACCGAATCAAGATCATCCCTCAAGCGACGTACGACAAGATCAAAGATCAGATCATTGCCAAGCAGAAATGACGAAGGTCATCTGTCTATTGATGAAACAGGGCGGTGGCCCTGCTGTTGCTCGAAGCGACGCGGGAATGTGACGCCTCAACGGTGAGCCCGGCGCGAGCCGTACTCATGGGCATAGACATAGGTGAACTCCGCTCCTAAAAAGAAAATTAAGGCCGAATAGTACACCCATACCAAGATGGCCATCAGTGAAGAGGCGGCGCCGTACATCGATGCCATGGCCGCGCCTCCAAGATAGAGCCCGATCGCCCACTTGCCGATCGTGAAGAGCGTGGCGGTGGCAATCGCACCGATCCAGACGTCCCGCCAGGCGATATACCCTTCCGGAAGCATCTTGAACATGAGCGCGAAGAGCAAGGTGATCCCGATCGGCGAACCCGCGAGATCTACGATTGTCATGATGAGCTGAGGCCATGGTATGGTCCGGTGGATGAATTTCCCCACGGCAGCCAAAACGGCGCTCATGATCAGGGACACCAGGAGAAGAAACCCCGTGCCGATCACGAGAATAAACGACAACAATCGTGTCCTGAGCGCTCCCCAAAGAACGGCACTTCTCTTTCCCGGGATCCGCCAAATGAAGTTCAACGCATCCTGAAGTTCACTGAACATTCCCATGGAGACGACGAGCAGGGTGACCAGACTGACGAGCATCGCGATGGTCCCGTGCGCGGGGTGACCAGCGCTGTGCAGCATGTTCGCCATGGCTTCGGCCCCGGGTTTCCCGATTAGGCCTTCGAACTGACCAAGCAGTTCCCCTTGCACGGCATCCTCATCAGCGACGACAGCCGCGATGGCGACGGCAATCGTCAAAAGGGGAGCGAGGGAGAAGAGTGTGTAGTAGGACAAGGCGGCGCTCAACCGCCACGGATTGTCGCCCCACCACTTCGTGGCGGTATCCCTGAGCAACCTCATGACCCTGTCGATCTTCATATTCCAATCGTTCTCGGCGTCTCGCGCAGCTCGATGACCTCATCCCCAGCCATCCCTTAATGGCCGCCGAAATGGAGCCGCCGAGCATCTCAACGTTCAGGATTCTGTTGATTCGGGTGGGGGCCGAGGCCAGATGGCGAAATAAGCGGTCGCGAAGTCCGGCCCTTCAATCGTCACCCTTCGTCGCCCTTGGTGTTCTCAAGGCGACTCAGTGTCTTTGGTGTTGCAATGCCGTGCGTAAGGAGGTCGCGAGACCGATATGAGCGGGAACTGCGAACGTGCAATCCGCCGTTGTCGTCAATGAAGCCCAGCTTCCCGAACTTATTCAGGAAGAAACTGACGCGGGAGCGCGTGGTGCCGACCATTTTCAGTTTTCGGGAGGATCTGGTTGGACGTCATCACGAGACATTCTGCCCGCTACGGTGGAAGAGATCTCTTAGTTACGGCTGAGACGCCAAGTCAGGTTCGCGCCCTGACGGTCCTGAACCATCATGCATCTTGGAACTCCTCGCTCCATAGATCGATCCCATTGATCGCGAGCCCTTGGAGCGACGCCTCGAACGCCCCTTTGAACTTCCGGTAACGCACTCTGGCAGTGGGCATCAGGGCCCTCAGCGCCTCACCATCCACCAATGCGCGGAGCGCATCGGGGGTAGCCTGCTTGAGATGCTCGAAATTGATAATGATGTCGAGTCGCGCCTTCTCCGCCGCCTCTCTGATCCGCGTGAGCAACTCTTGTGCGTTAAGCCGATCCAGCGTGCCTTCCAGGTCTACGAACAGCGCCGCACATTGATCATGACGTTTGGCTTTGATGTTCAGCCACAACTCCTGCGTCGAGGCGGTCGTTGAATCCAGCTTCTGCTTGATCGGATGCAATGCATTCGGGATCAGATGCTCCCGCTCAATCGTCGGCAGTTTGGCCTGCAAGGTCTTCAGGACCGTCGCCACCGGGGAGAGGGTCCCTTTCGGGCAGGACCGCTTGAGGAGCTTGCGAAATTCCCGATTCATTTCCAGACGCGGGATGAATCGCTGCGTCGTCCCGGACAGCCGGCGCCAGATCGACGGGATCGAATAAAACTGATGATTGGCCCAGAAAAAACCCTCCTGGAGCTGCTCCGCTGTCATCCGGCTTGGAGAGAAGACGACGTGCTTGCCGTCATATTTCGCCCAATCCCGGTCGAAAATGCGACCCGCCTGATTGTAGCGTTCATACAGCGCGGTGCCCGGGAGCGGAGTGAGCACATTGAAGTAGGCCAGCTCCACCTGATTCTTGATGAGGAACTCCACCGCTCGCTCGAACACCGATTCGTCGTCGTGATCGAAGCCAAAGACGATCCCGGGGTTCACCATGATCCCGTGATCGTGAAACGTCTGAATCTCGTCAGAAAACTTCTGCACCCGATTGAAGGGTTTGTTGGTTTCCTCCAGACTGTCCTCATCGAGCGATTCCATCCCTACGAAGACCGAGACGCAGCCGCTCTCCGCCGCCAGCTTGACCATTTCGGGATCATCACCCAGAAACATGGTCGATTGGCACCCCCACTTGATCTTCAGTGGTTTGAGCGCCGACCAGAGCTCGCGACAGTAGGCGCGGTTGCTATTGTGCAGGTCATCAACAAACGCGAAGATGGTGCCATCTTCAATGCCGAGTCGAATCCGTACGCCCGTGAGGAACGCATGCCAGAGGGAGTCATTCCGGATCCGTTCCACCAATTCGTTGCGAATCCAGTGTTTGATCTGCGTGAGCTCCTTGACGACTTCTTGCACCGGCCGCCGTCTCGTCGTTTTCCCATTAAAGGGCGAGACACTGCAGAACTCGCAATCGAAGTGACACCCCCGCGTTGTAAAACTGCACTGTCTGGTCATATAGGCATCGGGGCTCAGCAGCTCCACGCGCGGATTCTTATAATTGTCCAGCGCCGGAAACGATTGCATCTTATAGGCTCGCTTCATCGCGCCCGCTTCGAAATCCGCGATGAGTTCTGGCCACAGCTCTTCCGCCTCGCCACAGACGATGGCATCGCTATACTGGAGCGCCTCCTCAGGGCAATAGGTCGGATGGACTCCGCCGAGGACCACCTTCTTCCCCCGCTTTCTGAACTCCGTCGCAATCTCATAGGCTCGCGGGGCGTAACAGGTCATCACCGACAAGCCGACGAGATCGCAAGGATGATCGAAATTTACATCCTCCACCGCCTCATCCACGAGGTCCACGTGCCACGGTTCAGGCGTATAGGCCGCGATGACCGGCAAACTCAGCTTCGGGAACCAGACCGCACGCCGTTCCGACGCCGTCAGATGGTAGGGATTGTTTCTCGGATAGGGATCCACCAATAAGAGCGTGCGTGTCTGCGCACCCTCGGTGAACCGGGATGGTCGAGGCGGTTGGATGAGCTGCATGGTTCTCTCCTGCGGGTCGCTTGGGGGCCTCGTCAGATTCAGTGCGCTAAACTCCTGACGCCGGCCCCTTTGGCTTCAACGGAAACCTGCCATGATCTAAATCTCTCAGGCAAGACGTACAGATGGTGTGCGTGCTTCCCCTGTCTTTATGAGGCGGTTTGTCGCCCAGTTGTTGCTTGCACCAAGCGCAGA
Organism: Nitrospirota bacterium; assembly: GCA_963703955.1. Taxonomy (GTDB): domain Bacteria; phylum Nitrospirota; class Nitrospiria; order Nitrospirales; family Nitrospiraceae; genus CAVPGK01. Next base: position 67,734 of record CAVPGK010000017.1, read on the forward strand.
TGATAATCATCAGGACCACCTCTGAAGGTGAGGATTGGGGAAAGGATTACCTGAGCCGTTCACTCATGGTCCGCTTTCCTGGATAGATCTTTCGTGAAAGGCTATACCTCCTGGCAGATGCAATCTGGTCAAAATTGCTCAGTTGTAAGAATTGATGGCGCGGGGCAGCTTGAGGCTGCCGCTGCGTGGGATAACAGCAAGGGCACGTCGTTCTGAGGGACGCGGTGACCAGACAGATGAATTGGGTGGGAGAATCTTGGCGGCCGGTGACATCAGTTCGTGCATGCGGATGACGGGGATCGCAGGACGGCTCCGCCTAGGCCGTCAATGATCGGGCTAGGCCCACGACACTCTGACGACACGAAGCCGAATCTGCGCTGTGCTCGAAACAGCGAGGCTGGTCAACCTAGTCGTGCAGGACGACACCGAGGAGGGAGCTGTGAACTTGCAATCCGCCGTTGTAATGAATGAACCCCAGCTTCCGGAACTTATTCAGAAAGAAACTGACGCGGGACCGTGTGGTGCCGACCATGTCGGCCAGTGTTTCCTGACTGATCTTCGGAACGACCGGCTCAGGCTTGCCTTCTTTCCCAAAGTGGGCCAGCAGCAGGAGGATCCGCGCCAGCCGCTTCTCGCTGGAATTAAACAATTGATCCACCAAGTCTTCTTCGATGCGAATGTTGCGAGACAGCAGATAGGAGGTGAAGAGCTCCGCGAATGTGGGTTCGTCGTGGAGCACGCTGATCATGGCGTTTTTGTCGATTCGAACGATGCTGGCGTCTTCGAGTGAGGTCACGGTCCCCATGCGAACAGCCTGCCCTGCCAGGCAGCCTTCACCAAAAAAACTACCACGCTCCAGGATGGCCACGACGGCTTCTTTGCCTTGTTGGGACACCACGGTGAGCTTGACCTTGCCCTGCTGCAGATAGAAGACGGCATCCGCCGCATCCCCTTGCGAAAAGATAATGTCTTTCTTTCGGGACTGCAGAATGGGTTTTTCCGTTGCCGACCTTGGTGAGAAAGGTTTTAGGATTGAAAAGCGAGGTTCGTTTGCGTGCCATCGACGTCGCCCAAGGAAGTTCTGGCAAGTGTTTCAGAGATATCAGAATACCAGGGTGGTGAATTGTTTTGCAAGAGTGTTTTTTGAGGGGGTATTACAGTGGGCTAGGAAGCTCAAACCGCTAGATCTATGCACCTCAACATACATGCATGCCTCACGCATCTATGTTTCTCCGTGCATGGACTACCTGCTGCGCGTGGTTCTCCTTTATCATCAAGGGAGCTTTCATGAATACAACTTGACAGCGCACCCAAATAGCGCGTAGCCTGACACCATGACGTTCTGAGCCACGCCGACTGCCCTATTACTCGCGCTTCGCGACTCCTCCTCGCGCGATTGATTCTCCAGTCTCCGCCGCTTCCTACGCCAGACTCTCTTTAAAGGCACTGTCATGCCTTTCCGGTCATCGGAGGCCAATGCCCTCTTTCTGGCTTGTAATGTGCTCTCCAGGAAAGCAGCATGCCGGACCGCCGCCGCCAATGCGACGAGCGGAATCATACGATGGGCATTGGACAAATCCGTTGGCCCTACAAACGACCCGGTAAGGTTATCAAAAGTCGAATCACGGTCTCGCGTAAAAACAAAAGGAGGGCGACATGAACCACGAGCAATTCAAACAGAGTTGGTGCCAACTTGAGGGACATCTTAAGAAGCACTGGGGAAAACTCACGAAGGACGATCTTGCACGGATTGATGGCGATTTAGATACATTCAACAGCGCCATCGAACAGCGTTACGGCGAGATGAAGGGAGAGGTCAGCAAGTGGGCGGACCGATGGTATGCCCGGTGGACCGGGTGGTATGAAGGGTACGAAGAGGCGAAACCGACCTCTTGACTGGTTGAACCAAGTCCACCGATAAGCCGCTGGATCTCAGGCCTGAATAGCATAAGCACATTGCTTCGGCGAGGTGCCTCATGAGGACATTGACGATTCTGTTGTGCGTCCTGTTTGTCGGGTGTGCCGGACTGACGGATTTCGGCTTGGCGTCTCAGCACAAAGTCCGTTGGGGTGAGATCGTCCGGGATGATCGTATCACGGATCAACCGACGGCGAAGGCAGAGCCGGAATATGTCGCCACGAGAGATCATGCGGTCTGGCAGTATTTTCATGACAGAGGGCGCGACTTCAACAAGCGCGACTGGGAAGTCGTGACTTGGTACGCACATCTCAGCCGTGCGGATCGTCGGCAGGTTGACGCGGAGAGTGGCCCGGATGACGCGCATGAGACACTCCTGCCGGATAGCCCACCGTCACTGCAGCCCATGGCTGATGTATGGCCGTCGATGGCTCTGGCACCGACGCCGCTCTATCCCATCGTCCAGGAGCCGACGTTCAATCCTAATCCCGGGTTCACCTGTAGTACGTATAAATTGGGAGGGAGCAGTTCGGCCACCGATTGTTTTTGGCCACCGTGAGCCAACCAGCCGCACGTATTAATGGAGGGAGTGTATTGACTTCCTGCTGGGTGTGGTTATGTCTACTAGGTAGTGGATGAAGCGCTCCGATGAAGGGTCGTTGAAATCCCAATCCCCATTCAACCTCGCCTTTTCCCTCGCTTCCACCGAAGTAGACCGAAACGACATGCCGATGAAAAGGTACCGGCGACGCTACAGGGCTGCTGGGCTCGCCATTGCAGAATGAGCGCCACGACCGGCTCAACACGGCGAGCAAATCATTCCGAACTCAGTCACGATCTGAGGAAGAACCAAAAGGAGAAGGTATGAATACGAGAAACTTTGTGCTGACGATCGGCATTCTCTATTTACTGGTGGGAGCGCTAGGCTTCCTTCCCGCGCTGGTTTCCGTGCCACACCCCGGTGCACCCAGTGTGACCGTGGATACTGGTTACGGTTATCTCCTGGGGCTGTTTCCCGTGAACGTGCTCTATAACCTCTTTCACCTCGCGATCGGAGCCTTGGCGTTCGGCGCCTATCGCAGCCTCTCCAGTTCGACCCTCTTTACACGTGGGGTTGCGATCCTCTTCGGCGTGCTGGCGGTTATGGGACTAATCCCGATGTTGAGCACCACCTTTGGGTTGATTCCCCTCTTCGGCCACAATGTATGGCTCCACGCCGCCACGGCGGCGATCGCTGCCTACTTCGGATATGTGCGTGCCGCGGAAGTCCTGCCGCTGGAGTGGGGAGCCAGCCGGGCGTCCTGAAATCGTGCCGCCGGCAAGCGTCACGGCTTGCCGGCTTCGCCGCTCCGGCATCGTGGAAGGACCGAAATAGAAATAACAGGGTGAGGTCTCTCGCCCTCATGGACAAAGAGCAGACGGAGGACAGAAGGTCTCGGCAGGTCACGGAAGTGACCTACCTATTGCTACGGGGAAGGAGCGTTTGTGATCAAATCTGAATTGTTAGAAAAACGGATCTGACAAAAGCGGATTGGTGCAAGAAAGTAGTGTCGGCGTCATTACGCTTTCGTTGATTTCAAAGAGCGTGAGAGAAGCTGCCGGCCTCTCAATTCTTCGAAACCGAGCAATATTGACCAGACTGCATCTGTCTACAGGCATATGCTCAACAAAGAAGGCGAGTCTTGAAGGAAGCTCATTCCAAGCATGACCCCATAGCGGTCGGTGAGAGAGCGACTACGAGATCCTTAGCCAGGCTGATTGTCCTCTCATCGCGTTTCTGCTTTGCCCTGCGCGGCGGGTTCCTCGGAGTAACGAGTCACAAGGAGCAGCGATGATTAGCATAACGTTCAAGGAAATCTGGCATGACACCGGCGTAGAGCTCGCACTGGGACTATTCCTATTCGTCATGGTCGTCGGTGCTCTCTTGACGTTCTTGATGTCGGGATAAGGCCGCCGGTGTGTGACGGCAAAGAGACCGGAAGCCCATACGGTCTTTCGAAGGTGACCGATGAGATCTCAAGCAGATTCTGAAGACTAAGGAGAACGATATGAATAGCCAACTCACGGCTCATACGCACATCGAGATCACGGAAACGCTGGTCCGGCTGTACGTCTTTCTGGCTCAAGACCTGGACCGCTGTCTGGATGAGGCTGCCCGCCGAACCTATCCAGAGCAGGAGCTTCAGTCGCATCTCGCTTCAACACGGGCCGAGATAATGGAGATGCTCTCGGTGAACCGGGTGGTCAAGGAGAAGGTGGAACAAGAGTGTAATCGAGTGCTCTCCCTCGCTGGGGCATGCCTCGCGGACGGAGCCGGAACGACGACGGCGATGGATGAATTGAAAGCGGCGCGGGCCATGCTGAAAACCAAGACCATGGCCTTGAGTGATTTGCTCGCGGTCTTTCGAGCCGCGTGACAATACGCCAGTTGGTCAGGTGGCAGGGATCAGAACCTAGGCGAGGTCACCATTTAGGAAGATAAAAGGAGAAGGTATGACCACACGAAACTTTGCCTATTTCGGATAGTGCGGGCGGCGGAAGTCGTGCCGCTGGAGTGGCAGGCCCATCGGGCGTCCTGAATTCGTGTTGCCGGCCAGCGTCACGGTTTGCCGGCCCCATCGAGGAGACAAGAGGAACAGGGAGAGCATCATGAACAACACACGACGGACGTATCTACTGACGCTTAATTCGCCATCCCAAAGAGCCCTTCGGCTCTGGACCGGCCAGAGTATCCATACGCTGCGCCACTGTTCGGTCAAAGAGATCGGAGGGGCGCTGGTTGAGATGCAAAAGAGTCTGGATGATCTGCAAAAGTCCATGCGGGCGCTTCAACGCGTGAAGGAGCAGTTGGTGTCTGTGTCGGCGGACGGGGTCGGCGGGACCCGGAAAAAGAACAATGAATCATTGAAGACGGCCGCTCGTGTGAGTGGTCCCGATCAGGGAAGGGCCTCCAGAGACTCCAGAGAAATGAAAGAGCGGACCATAGGCCGGACGAATCGACGTGGCCCATTCTTTCGGAACATCAGCCAGAAAGGTGATCCTCACGGAGGGAAGGGCCGAGGAAGGTCCAGGACATGAAGGGGTTAGGGAGCCAGCATGACGAGTGTTGATCTCGACGATAGCCAAAGACAGGGCCCGACCAATGAAACCCCATGGCCCTCTGTCATCAAAGGAGGACCCTATATGATGACACTGCTGACTGCGCTGAAAGAAACCAACGTCCTCCTCGGTGAAGTGGCCATGGACTGCGAAGGACTCCATCACCTATTTTTGTCGGACCGTCTGCGGCAGCAAGCGAAACACAATCGCGCTGTCATCGCTCGCACCGAGAATGCCGCCCTAACCATCCGGATCAAGAAAAAAGCAGCGTGACGACCACGAAAACTGGCACAAATACCGGACATATTGAGAGGCAGGAGACCACTCGATGACGAGGAGATCAAACGTTGAGGCGACCATTGCGTACGTTGGACTAGCCGTGACGGTCTTCGGAATGTTTTGGTGGATGGACCACTACTGGGGAAGCGGCTCTCAGCAGTTCAATCACGGTGTCGCATAAGAAACAGCGGTGGGTGTCATGAAGGAGGTGGGTCAATGGAAACCACATCAGTCATCGGAACAAAAAATAACAAAGGTCAGGTCTACAGTAACCCCCGGGTGATGATGAACGAGGCTCCGCGCACGCCCTCCTTTTTTACCGGCAGCGAAGTCATCAAGGAAGCCGTCAGACGCGCCAATGTGGACGTCATGGTTGCCTATCCCATCACACCTCAAAGCGAGGCGGCCGCCCTGTGTGGAGAGCTGTTCGCCGAAGGGTACGTCAAGGAATACTTCCGGGGGGAGAGCGAATTTGCGGTGATGTCGCAATGCGCCGGCGCGGCATTCGGCGGCGCCCGCGTGTTCACCACGACGGCTGGTCCCGGCACCATGCGAGCCATGGAAAATTTTCCGATGTGGGCCGGCGCGAGATTGCCGATCCAGATGATCGTCACGTGCCGCGGCATCAATTCACCCCTCTCGATTCAGCCAGACACCATCGAAATTTCGTACCTGCTTCAGACCGGCATGCTGGTCTGGCACGCGGAGACGGCGCAGGACTTCTATGATTGGATCCTCAAGGGCTACATGGTGTCAGAGGAGCCGGATGTGCATTTGCCGTTGGCCCTCTGCTGCGATGGCTTCTTCGTGACCCATACGAAAGACATCGTCAACCTGACTCCAGTCGATATGTGCCTGCCGCCCTATGATCCGTACCGGTCACCGGTTCCGTGCATGGACATGGAATGTCCGCCGGTCCGAATGATGCGCGACCCGTTCGTGATGAAGAGCAACTATATCAGCTATGCCACGCACGCCAGCTGGCAACAGGAAGTCTGGGCCGCCGTCGAGCGGTCGCGAAAACACACGATCTCCTGGATGGACGGTCTCATCGACACGGAAAACGTCGATGCTGATGTCCTGATCGTGTCGTCGGGAACTGCGGTGTCCCAAGGTCGTGAAGCCATCCGCCTGTTGGCCGATGAAGGGATCCGCGTCGGGCTGGTCAAGATCAAGGCGTTGCGGCCGTGGCCGGGCGAGGAAATCCGTGAAGCCACCAAGAACGCGAAGTTTATCATTGTGCCGGAGTTCAATGTCGTCGGCTGGATGGCGCGAGAGATCAAAGCATCCATTCCCAACAGCGAGCGTGTCATCGCCGCGCCGCACGTGTGTGGTGGCATGACAATGCCGCCGGAAGTCATTGTGTTGGAAATTAAAAATTTGCTCGGCCTGCGATCCGAGGCGCTGGCCGGACGCAATCGTTGAATCTGGAAACCCGGGGGGATTGACGGGTGGTTCACCTAACACGCAACAATTGACATCAGCAGCGCTGTGAGGAGGCATTCATGAGTAGAGAGCGAATCAAAATTGCGCCAGAGTTCTTCGACATCATGCCGCCTGAGTACCAGGATTTGGTCACGAAGGCGACCTACGGCAATGAGAGCCGTGGCTGGAAGGACATCGGGACAAGTAAGGAATTGATTGAAGAGCATGCCCTCTGCGCTGGGTGCCCGGAATCCATGGCGTTTCGATACATTCTCGCCTCTCTTCCCAATCCCGAGGACACGGTCATGGTGGGGTCGACCGGCTGCACCAGCCTGGTCTTTCCGCACGTCGCCATCCACAATATCCACTCGCTGTTCGGAAATCAGAACGCGATAGCCTCCGGCCTCAAGCGGGCCTTGACCGTCCGCTTCCCGGGCCGAATCAAGGACGTCGTCGTGCTGGCCGGCGATGGCGCAACGGTGGACATCGGACTGGACATGACCCTGCAGGCGTGGTTCCGTCAAGAGAAATTCACCACCATCTGCTTCGACAACGAGTTGTATGCGAACACCGGAGGCCAGGAAAGCGGGCTGATGCAAAAGGGCTTCGTGGCCAAAATGGCCCCGATGGGAAAGAGTTTTGAGAAGGTGCGCCTTCCGGAAATTGCGCGTGAATCAGGCTGTCACTATGTCGTGAACTGCACGGTGAGCAAGCCCTCGCTCGTTGAGAAAGTCATCAGGAATGCGGTCCTGGTGGCGCGAGAAATTGGTCCCACCTATCTCGCAGCTCTACACCCCCTGCATTTTGGAGATCGGGAAGGACAGCATGGAGGGCCTTCAGGAGATGCGTGACTCGGAAAGGCCGAGCGAACGGTTCGCGTATAAGGAGTACATCAGCGAGCCGGCGAAGCAGCTCTTAACTGAAATCGCCGCCAAGGACAAGGAAAAGAAGGCCGTCGCGAAGCAGTTGGTGTCCCAGGAAGCGTAAGAAATAGGGCTAAATAGCGGTTGACTCGGCTGCCTATTGCGCGTAGGGTGAGGCTATGGTGTGTTAAGCTTCGCTGACTGTCCTATCTCTCGCGTCTGTCCCGCGACCGATCCCCAGTCTCCGCTTCCTGCACCGTTTCTTTCAAGGGCGCTTTCATTGCCATTGTATGACCGGAGGCGACTGCCGCGTTCTGGTTTCCAGAGGGGTGTCTCTACACATGGGCGGTTGAGGCGCGTCGGGCGCTCCAGTCAATCAGAAAAAAGGGGGAGAGTGATGATTACGATAACGTCGATGGCTGAAGAGAAGATTCGGGAACTCATGCTGGAGGAGAAGGACACGATTGGTCTGCGAGTGTTCGTGAAAGGCGGAGGCTGTCATGGGTACCAATACGGGATGTCGTTCGAATCCAACATGAGCGAGGACGATACGGTGATTGAGAAAGGTGATGTGAAGGTCATTATGGATTCGCAAAGCGCCCCGCTGCTGAGCGGCGCCGAGGTCGATTATCTGGAAAGCTTGCAGGGCTCCGGCTTTGCGATCAAGAACCCGCAAGCGAAGACGACCTGCGGGTGCGGCAGTTCATTCAGCGCCTAACCGCATCGCATCCTGTCGTCAGGAGGGGAAGATGAACTTCGTGCGCCACATGGCCCCAGAGCTCTCAGTGGGATTGTGTTTACTCCTGATGTCCGGCGCGATCCTCGTGACATTCTTTCTGTCTCGATAGCGGCACGTCAATGAGAGTGGAACCCCCATGGCCATTGCGTGAGACCGGATCCTGAGAAGCTCAGGTTGGGGGTAGAAGCCGATTCAGGAGCGGGAACGATGGGAATGGGATTGTTTTGGTTGGATACTAGATAGAGCGGAGAAAATAATAACGATGATGATCATGAACACGATTTCAACAGCCGTATCAGAGCAACGGCCGATTGCCGACCGGATTCTTGAAGAGGTCCGGCGCGCTCCTGATTGCGAACTCGATGCCTTGGTGCTGAGTCTCCCGGAAGTAGCCTGGCAAGATGTGTTACTCGAAGTGCATCGGTTGAGCACCACGGGGCAAGTGCAGGTGAGCCCGTGGGGCGCGGGCATCTACACCGTCAGAGTGACAACTGAACTCGGCACGAGCAACGGTCTTATGCCCACGCAGGGTGGCGTGACCATTCGTCAGGTGGCAACACCCTGGCATCCTGCAAACTGACAATTCATTAGCAAACGTTCGTCCAGAGAGAGGGAGGGTTAGTAGATGAGTCTGAACTATGTGAAATTTACCCCGGGCTTTGAACCGTTTATGCCGAAGGAATACCGGGATATGGTTGAGCATGGCCCCTTCGGGAAAAAGGTCACAGTGTCGCAGATGGGCAGCTTCAAGGAGATCCTTGAGGAGCATCCTATGTGCGCGGGCTGTGCCATGACGCTCTTTATCCGTCTGGCTATTATTTCATTCCCCAATCCGGAAGATACGATTACGGTGGGGACGGCGGGCTGCGGACGCTTGGCAATATCTCAAGCCGCCATCCCGTTTGTGTACGGGAATTATGGGGATCAGAACGGAGTGGCGAGTGGACTCTCTCGGGGCCTGCGGCTTCGGTTTGGAGACAAGCCGAAGGATGTGGTCGTGATGGCCGGGGACGGCGGTATGGCGGATATCGGTTTCTCGGTCACACTTCACTCCTGGTTCCGCAAGGAGAAGTTCACCACGATCATGCTGGACAACGAGGTGTACGGGAACACCGGCGGGCAGGAGAGCGGGATGACCAATCGAGGCGCGGTGCTCAAGATGGCTCCCCTCGGAAAGAAATTCGAAAAGATGGACATGGTAACGATGGCGAAGGTCGCCGGTTGTGCGTACGTGGCGACCGTAGTCCCCAACAATCCGCGGCGCGTGGAAAGCGTCATCAAGAAGGCGGTGCTGATCGCCCGAGAGGTCGGGCCGACCTACATTCAGGCGTACACCTCGTGCAATATCGAATACGCGATTCCGACGGATAAGGTCATGGAAGACGCCAAGAACGTCGAGGACGACCGGTATAAGTTCACCGAGTATGTCAGCGACGAGGCGAAGGCGTATCTCACGGACCGGTACGGGTACAAGGAGTTCCAACCAAAGCCGGCCGCGTCGATCGCGAAGGCATGAGGGTGGAAGGAGGGTGAGGATATGGCATACAGCGAAAAAGTGGTGGACCATTTCAGCAACCCACGCAACGTGGGCAGTTTCAAGAAGGATGAGCTGGGCGTGGGGACCGGGATTGTCGGGGCGCCTGAGTGCGGCGACGTCATGAAGCTGCAAATCAAGGTGCGGGACGAAAAGATCGTGGATGCGAAATTCAAAACCTTCGGCTGCGGATCGGCTATCGCCAGCTCCAGTCTTTCCACAGAATGGCTGAAGGGGAAGACGATCGAGGAAGCGGGCATGATCAAGAATACGGACATCGTGCAGGAACTGAATCTGCCGCCCGTCAAGATCCACTGCTCGGTCCTGGCCGAGGATGCCATCAAAGCGGCCGTGGCCGACTACAAACAGAAATCTGTTGTGACTGTCTAAGAAGAATCACAATGGTAGGAGGAGGATCATGGCGGACTTAAAAGAAAGCCTCACACTCGCTATGGAACCGAGAGTCCTGACATCCGATCAGAAGAAAGCGGCGGAGGCGGCATTTGGCGGTCTGCCCTGCGATCCGAAGTGGTCGGTCACGGCTCGCGCTGTCTATGATGGGCTGGTGACCGCGCTCCAGGGCAAGACCGTTCAAGACCCGACTCATGAGTCCGTCCCATCGGGCCCCCAATATACGCTGGGGTATGGCATGCGGCTGGATAAGGGCACGGCTCCCGAACTGGCGCACCCCCAGGTGTCCGTCACGCTGCCGGATGGATCGGAAGGACGCATGACGTTGCACGTCATGAACGGCACGCCGGATGAAATCAAGGCCCGGTTACTTGACAGCGTGGATGCCTTTTTTGACATTTATGCCGAAGGCCCCTGAGCCATACAATCCTTGACCGAGGCCAAAGAGCCGCTGGACGGTTTTCGGAAGCCTTGTGAGATACGACGGACCATGCAGACGCTCGATATTGATCGTCCCGACATGCCCGATCTTCAGTTCGTCCTGTTGGTGACGGCGCTCTGCACCTCACGGCTTTCGCAGTTCAACGTGCCGGAGGCGTTGCGCGCCACGATTTTCGACCGGTGCTGGACGCTCATTGATGATGGTCCTCCGCCCACCATGCTGGAGGAGCGGGTCCTGGACCTGCGACCCTGGACCGAGGTGACGCTCGAGGCGATGGCAGAGACCATCCGCAGGGTGCTCGACGGAGGCGGGCATCCGAACGTTGACCTGGGATCATCCGCCCAGCGAGCCGACACGGTCCAGCACGCTTCGAAGCCCAACCCCTGATCGAACGCCTCGGGCAACTCTATCCTCAGCCCCCTGGGGGCTACTAACAGCGGCCGCTTCTTCACGAACAGCAATGAGTAGGCTGCGCCCAACAAGGGAGAATTCGAATGGACACCGAAGACAATAATGTCAGGCAGATAGTCGATCAGATTGCCACGTTGATGACAGCGTTCTCAGCGGCACTGGAAGGTCGCGCAGTGGAAATCCGGGCGAGTGGAAAAGATGTCGAGTTGGGCGACAAGCTCGTCAAGGGCGCCGATGTCATGCGAGATAGTAGAGACATCTATTTGTCGTGGGCGCGCCATTATGTCGCGCTATCTGAAGGCAAACCCGAAGCCGCTGAAGATGAGGATGAGGTCGAGTTCGGCGTGTGAATGTTCCTGTCGTCGCGAATGCGGGGCCCCGGCAGATCGGCATGAGTGGAGGTCTCTTCGTCAATGCCGGCTCAGAGAGAGGGATCGTCGTCTCACGCCGGAAGAAGTCGCTCGTCTTCAACGGACTCATGCTGACGCCTACAAACGCCAGGTCAAACAAGTCCGTCCGCTGCCTGGCGCGCGAGAGCTCTGACCCATTTGTCATGAGCGAAGGTGCCCTATGCGGTGGTTCTTGAAACCTGAGCAATCTTGACCAGACTGCATTGGCTCAGAGGTATACCCTCTAGCTAGATCGCCACGAGATCGTGAATCACATTTGCGGAAAAGGAGAATCACGAATGCTGCCTGAACGCGTTCGGTGGTTTCGGAGATGGTATGGCCGTCAAGGGACTGAGAACATGCCCCCCGGAAGTCCGGATGAGGTGAAACTGGATACTATCGGCCCAGCCTTTGACCGGGCTGTGGCTCGTAAGAAGGCCCGAGAGGATCTCCAGGCCACCAGGAAGTACCAAGGGACTCGCGACGACTTGTCGCTCTTCCTGCCACCGCCGCTCGATAATGGGCCATTGGCCTGGACAACGAGACGAGGAGCTGCGGCAAGGAGGATCGACCCCTAAAAATGTTAACGGAACTGAGACGGGGGCGGTTGAGGCCGCTTTGATTGCATCTCGGGCAGCTCTTTCGCACCATCATTAATTTTTCAAGACCAGGGATTACAAGGCATCCTGCGCACACCGGATGCCCACAAATGGGGCTTTGTTCGCAGGAAAGTAACTGTCCCGGAAAGTGGATTTCACCATTTCCTTGGAGTCAGCGAACGACCCACCTCGGATCGCCTTTTGTGTGCCGTGAGAGGGGCCCTTCGGATTGCTGTCCGGGCTTGTTGCGTAATATTCTTCGTCGTACCAGTCCGCCACCCACTCCGCGGCGTTTCCCGCCATGCCGTAGATCCCATGGGGACTCTTGCCCCCCTCGTCGCTATCCACCGGCCTTAGATTGTCATTATATCGGGTGCCTGAAAAGGGCTTATTGTAATTCGTCAGTTTAGAAGAAGGGGCTGCGTTTCCCCAGGGGTAACTGCGGCCGTCCATCCCTCGTGCTGCTTTCTCCCACTCAGCCTCAGTAGGGAGACGCTTTCCGGCCCAGCGACAGTAGGCTTCGGCTGCGTTCCAGCTGACACCGATCACCGGCCTATCCCCATCGTGGGACAGCTGGATGTCAGCCCAAGACATCGGCACAAATCCAGGTTCAGGCCGGTCCAGTGGCTGCTAAGAATGTCGCATAGCGCGCTGCTGTCACCTCATAGAGGTCCATATAGAACGCGTACAGGTACACTCCGTGGGCCGGCTTGCCCCTGTAGGATCGTTCTTGGCTCCCCATCATAAATCCCCCGTCTCGGATCCAAGCCATTGGGGCTCCATTCTTACGAGCCTCGGCCTCCAACGCTCGGCGAGTCTCGGCTACCGTGGGGATAGTCGGACTGAGAGCAGCAAGCCCGGCCAGAATCGTCATGGTAAGAGCGAAGCGTCGCATGGGAGACCTCCAATGTTCAATGCGGTTAAAAATGTTACATGCCGTAAAAATGTCGCATAATGTGGTTTTACCCCGGCCAGGCAGGCCCGCTCTACGAAGCCATGGGCTCAAAATTGGCGAGCGTTAGGAGATCGTCAATGGGCGAGCATGTTAGCAGCATTATGCCTATAGGACCGATCGCAGTCTGTTCAGTATTGCTCAATTTGAAGACGGATACGGTCACCTCTGGCCTCCGGTTTGAAATCTTCGAAACAAGAGCAATTTTGACCAGACTCCTTTCCACCCAGAGGTATAGCATTGAGGGAGGTATCGTTGCGTCACGGATGCGAAGGAGGAGTCCCTCGATGTACTACTGCTGTCGATGTAGCAAAGACACAATGGAAGACAGCGCTTCAACATGGGGCACTGACATGTTCTCCCGTCCCCAATGAAGCGACGCATGACACCATGACGTTCTAAGCCACGCCGACTTTCCTATCGCTCGCGCGCATCTTTTCCTGCGCGTCTGATTCTCGAGTCTCCGCTGCTTTCTACGCCACAGTCTCTTTGAAAGGGGGCGGCTTTCACTGCCTTTAAGTTCTTGTGCGCGTAGGGCTGCTGTATCTGCCCAGAGGATCTCTTGCTCGCCCACGTCTTCTGACAAGAGGAGGAACGGAGATGCGCTGCGAACGCTGTGACGGTCTCATGGTGATGGACCACTATATCGATATGGTGGGCGGAGGACCATGGCTGAAGGCATGGCGGTGCATGTGCTGCGGAAATGTGGTCGATAACCAAATCAAGGCACATCACTTCGCTGCCGATCCACAGGTCCACAGGCGACGGAGCTTGCGTAAATTTCAAGAAGAAGGGAGACTTCAACCAGCGGTTTGGCTGTGATCGCCGTTACGTCCGCCATTCGTTTGCAAGACGAGATCATAGAGGCCTGCGGGCAAGAACGAGAATACCAACATCGTGCAGGAGCTGAATCTTCTGCCTGTGAAGATCTACTGCTCGGTGCTGGCGGACGATGCGATTAAGGCAGCTTGGATGACTACAAGAAATCCGTGGAACCCAAAGTCACAAACAAACGACAAGCGGTGTCGAGCTGAAGACGCTTCCGGCGATTCGTTTGCGATTTCGCCAACTGAGAGTTCAACGCGGAAGGATGTAGAAATCAATAGCAAACGCAGCAGTGAAAGGGAAAGCGCCGTGATGACGAAGGTGCGACGGGTGGCGAGGCGCAAGAGCGCACGGGCCGCAGGGAGGGCGAAATCTTTAGGATCAATGCCAATCCCTTAATCCGTCTCGCGTGCGTCCTTCTGGATGGGGGATAATCGGCGGCGGCTGGCTGAAAGTGGTCAATTCATGGCCGGTAGGAGCGAGTTGCCTGAGGAGGAAAGATGATAGGTACATTGAATCAAGTGGACTGGGCAGAGCAGATCAAGGCACGAGTGAGTGTGGAGTTTGATCGCGTTGCGAAAGCGCTGGCCTCGGCAGTCAGTAAACAGGCCGAGCGACATCGACTGGAGACTCAGGCCCTGATCTCAATCCTCGAAGATAAGCGCGCCCAAGTGATGGCGAATGAACAGGCCGGCTATTTCATCTGTGAGTGGCAGGAGTTGAGCGATCAGGTCCGACAGATGATCATTCAAGATCCTCGGTACCAAGCGATCAAGGCTAGGAGAAAGACGGTATGACTTGCGCTCAGTTGGGGCAGTCCGCGTACCAGCCTTGGCTTGAGGATCGAAAGCCTCGGCCCCTCACTACGAATACATAACAATACAAAATGAATTGTACGGGAGGCCACCTCTCGAACCGTGATAGGAGCATCACATGAATCTGAAGTGAGAGAGGTAGACTGAGCAATTTTGATCAGACTTCCATTCCTCCACGGCATAGCATGTTGCTCAATGGTATTGCGCATAACCTCCTCTCTTGGAGCTTCTTGAAATAGTCCTGCAGAGCGGCGGGAACCGCAGAAAGGAAATGGTGACCACCCTGAATACGAATTCGACACTGTCCGATCTGGACAAGGCCAAAAAGCAGTTGAGCGAGATGGTCACGTCTATGAATCCCCAGCTCATGTGTAAGATTTCGCAAGAGACGGCAAATGGGATCTTTCAAATCGCCATTTCGAACAAAACAAGAACGCTGAGCTTATCACTTTCCGAGGATGATCTGTACGATTTCATAGAAGATCCAAGCTCAATGAAACAGATCCGCGGACAGATGGAGCAACTTATTCGTGATCTAAGGTGTTAAGCACCATGAAGCCATATACAATGACCGTCGCAAAACAAGCTCACGAGCGTGATCGACGAGCCAAACAGCGAGAGAAAGAGTCGCGTCGGGTCCAGCGAAAAGACGAGAAGGCGGCACACGTTCGACCAGACACCGGGGCGGATCCAGACCTTGCCGGTATGAAACCGGGACCGCAAGCGCCCCTCTAGAGATAAACGGCTTTGTCTAGGTCAGATGATGCACCAGTCTGAGTCACTCGACCGCATCCGAGCCTTTTCCTAACATCACATGCGGACGGATCGAATCGGTGATTCCGTTGAGGGAGTCCCCCGCCAAACCGTAGATTCTTTTCACTCCAGCTGCCACCAGAGTATCGACAAGTACATCTGCCACCTCTTTCTTAGCCATGCCGCACCTCCTCCTGATGGGCGAACCGTTCTCGACGCTCGAGGTGCTGACCACGGAGAGTCTGCGCGGGAAGGGAAAAATGGGATGGGCTACTTTTCGTATGCTCTACCGGTTGCATGGAGCGTCCTCGCGTCATGAAAACATAGTCGGTCCCCAAGCCTTTCATCCACAGATTCATGGCACTCATGATCGTGCGGCACGGATGCTCTCTCCTTGTTCCTGTTCACTACCTGATTGCCGCTTGGCTTACTTAGCCCCGACCTCCAGCATCGCCCGCACGGGCGCGGATACTAACTCACGTCCTCCCAGACATCTACAAGCCGGCTATATTTCCAGTGCCCAGAGATCGTCAGGACGGGCCCGGCGGCTGCCACCATGGCCAGCAGAGCGGCACACACTTTATGACAGCAGACAAGGGATCTCTTTAATCACCCATCGCGTTGCAGTACGGTATCGCTCTGTATAGACTGGTCTTGTACGCGTAGACGAAGTGGACATCCGTCATTGACCTTGCCTTTCCCTTTTGTGAACCATCAATCCAACGCGACGATTAAATTCCTCAGTTGGCATGCTGAACCGGTTAGTGGACAGCCGTAAGGTATCAGCTGTGACGCTGGCCGCGCTCGGCATCGTCTACGGCGACATCGGCACCAGCCCCTTGTATGCCCTACGAGAATGCTTCAGTGACTCTCATGGAGTGCCGCTGAGTGCAGACAACATCCTTGGGGTCATATCCCTCATTATTTGGTCGCTGATCCTGGTCGTGACGGTCAAATATATCGTCTTTGTGATGCGGGCAGACCATGAGGGCGAAGGCGGAATTCTGGCCTTAATGACCTTGAGCGGACGCCAGGAGCAGCGTGGACCACGAAAAGGGTTGGGCGTCGTGGTGATCTTAGGGCTCATTGGAGCGGCCTTCCTTTACGGCGATGGCACTATTACACCAGCTATCTCCGTCTTGAGCGCGGTGGAAGGTCTGGAGATCGCGACGCCTCTGTTCAAACCCTATGTCACCCCCACGACCGTGGCCATCTTATCGATCTTGTTTCTCTTTCAAAGTCGAGGCACTGGACGACTGGGCAGTATCTTTGGTCCGGTCATGCTCCTTTGGTTTGGGACGCTTGCGATTCTGGGTCTCGGAAATCTTCTTCAGACACCGTCCGTTCTGTTGGCTGTCGATCCGATCCACGGCCTCCGCCTCCTGACCGAACACCAGGTGACGGCCTTTCCGGTGTTAGGCGGTGTCTTCCTTGTTTTGACCGGTGCCGAAGCCCTCTATGCCGATATGGGACATTTTGGGAAACGACCAATACAGCTTGGCTGGTTTACGATCGTGCTGCCCGCGTTATTGTTGCAGTACCTCGGACAGGGCGCCTTGCTCATTCGCGATCCCGCGGCGCTGGTCAATCCCTTTTATCATCTGGCCCCGACCTGGTTCCTTTACCCCCTTGTGCTTCTGTCGACGGTGGCGACCATCATCGCATCACAGGCCATGATCACCGGCGTATTCTCTTTAACCCATCAGGCGGTGCAACTTGGCTATCTGCCGTATCTCCGCATTCTGCACACCTCCGCGCAACACATCGGGGAGATTTTCGTTCCTTCATTGAATCACTTGTTGCTCGTGGGTACCATTGGGCTCGTCCTGGCCTTTGGCTCGTCCAGCAACCTCGCGGCAGCCTACGGTATCGCCGTGTCTGCGACGATGCTCATCACCACGCTGTTGATGTATCGGGTGCTCCGTTATGTCTGGCGCTGGAGTGTGGCGCTGACCGGCGTAGCGATGGCCGTGTTTCTCGGCGTGGATCTGGCATTTTTCAGTGCGAATGCCTTGAAGATTACGCATGGCGGGTGGCTCCCCTTGCTCCTCGGTGCGGCGATCGTGATCCTGATGACGACGTGGCACGGGGGGCGCGCGCTCGTAGCAGCCCATCTTCAAGCCGCGGCGCCTCGTTTGGATGAGTTTATGAGTATTGTGCCCCCCACCACTGGACGGGTACCCGGCCATGCTGTATTTCTGACTCAAAACCCGGCGGCGACTCCGCTGGCCTTTGTACAAAACGTCAGACACAACAAGATCCTGCATGAACACATCGTGTTTCTGACCGTCTTGACAAAAACGGTTCCCCATGTGCCGCTTGATCAACGCGTGGTGATAAAGCCGATGGGGGACCGCTGCCAGCACGTCATCGTGCACTATGGCTTCATGGACCGGCCGGATGTGCCGAGAGTATGCTTCGAGTCAGGCAAGAACGGACTGAACATCCCAATCGCAGACACCACGTTTTTTCTCAGTCGCCTGACGTTCCTTGCCACCCCGAAGCCGGGCATGGCGATCTGGCGTGAGGAAATATTCGTGTTTTTGAGTCGCAATTCGCAGCGCGCCAGTTCGTTCTTCCAGCTGCCTTCTGAGCAAGTAGTAGAAATTGGGCTGGTGTTAGAAATCTGAAACTGAGTAATTGGCAGGAGCACCTCGCTTAAACTCCTAATCCTAAATGCACTGATGCTTCCGCCGGCTGTAAGGTGGCGCGGCTTCCTCTCCACGTTGGGCCATAACCTAATGGTCGCAATTTTCTTTTACGTCAGCAAATCAAAGGTGCTGTTGCGATCGGGTTCTGCATGTAAAGGCCGGCCTGATTTTCATTCATCTCGTCTAATCGGTCGATCGCCTTGTGTGTTCCACCGCACGAGCAGGTATGGTGCTTTTTCCACCCGGCTATGAAAATTGTACTTTCGCTTATTTTTTTCGTTTTGCTGAGCTATGAACGTGTAGGAACTAGAGTCAGTCATGCTGGCGTGTTCTGTAACGCGAGGCAAGGGCTACACCCATGACCTTTTGGTTCATCATCGTGGGGGTCTTGCTAATTGCCATGGCGCTGGCGGATACGGTAGTTCAGCGTCTCCCGCTAACCACGTCAATGGTTTACTTGGCAGTAGGGCTGGGGCTAGGCCCCCATGGGTTCGGCTTGATCCAGCTAGACCCCCTTACCCACACATCGATCGTTGAACGGCTCACCGAAATAGCCGTCATCATCTCCCTCTTTACGGCTGGACTCAAGCTGAGCATTGCCATCGATGATGCGAGATGGTTGGTTCCGATTCGGCTCGCTTTCGGCTCCATGGTGCTGACCGTCGGACTCATTGCCATCGTTGGGGTTGTCATGGTGGACCTGCCATTTGGAGCGGCCATCCTGTTGGGAGCTATCCTGGCCCCTACCGATCCCGTGCTTGCCTCCGATGTCCAAGTCCAGCACGCCGAAGACGTAGATCCGCTCCGATTTACGCTGACCAGCGAAGCGGGCCTGAATGACGGCACCGCGTTTCCCTTCGTCATGCTTGGTCTGGGACTGCTTGGCCTGCATGAGCTGGGCACGGCTGGCTGGCGCTGGGTCGCAGTCGATCTCATCTGGGCGACGGCGGGCGGCTTCGCCATCGGCGGGGTGCTTGGGACGATGGTCGCTCGTTTGATTCTATACTTGCGGAGGGAGCACCAAGAGGCGCTGGGGCGGGATGAGTTTTTGGCGCTAGGCCTGATTGCCGTGTCCTATGGCATCGCCGTCGCTGTGTCAGCCTATGGCTTTCTGGCCGTTTTTGCAGCAGGGGTCGCCCTTCGGCGCATCGAGCGCGTATCCAGGCAGACGGCTTCCCCTCCGGTCTTGCTGCCCGTGACCGCAGGCGAACAGGTGACCCAGGGAGAGAAAGCTCCAGCCTATATGGCGCAGGCTGTGCTCAGCTTCAACGAACAGCTTGAGCGGGTTGGGGAAGTCGCCGTCGTCCTCATTCTTGGCGGCATGCTGTTTCTTCACGACGTCTCGGTGGGGGCACTAGGGTTGGTGCTGTTGCTGCTCGTCGTCATTCGGCCCCTTGCGGTCATGCTGGGACTCATCGCCACGCCCGCAATAGGCCTTCTGAAACCTCTCATCGCGTGGTTCGGCATTCGTGGCATCGGATCAATTTATTACTTGATGTATGCGATTGAGCATGGCCTGTCCCGAACGCTCGCCTACCAGTTGACAGAACTCACGCTAACCGTAGTGGCGGTCTCTATCCTTATCCATGGAATGTCGGTCACGCCGCTCATGAAGCGATATGAAAAACAAATAGGACGTCGTGCGCGGGGAGTTACCTCGCAGACCTGAGGAGGACTCGAATGGTGATCCTCATGGGAAGATGTGCTGGCACGGGACGAGGATGATCTTCTTTCGTTTGGAATGGTATGTTGCTTGAGTGACACGGTCCATCGTTCACGCCCAAACGTCGTCCCAGGTGGGCTGAACGTAAGCTCTTGGCATAACCCTTCGTAGTTGGGCTGTCCGCCGTCGAAGGAGACACGATTAGGTTGCCTTGATCTCCTTGTATTGAGCAGGCGAGAATTCGAAAAGTTAGTCTAGACCTACCGTATCATTTCCATTGAGCAATTTTGATCAGTCTCAATCCCTCCAAAGGCATACAATGTAGCCTAATCCGTCATTGCCTCCGCACCGTTTCACGAACGCGAATGACGTTATCACCAGGAGGAAGAGGAGGGCAGCATGAACCAGGAACAATTCAAAGGGAGTTGGGACCAGCTTAAAGGAGAGCTCAAGACGCAATGGGGCAAACTGACCGACGATGATCTTCTCCAGGTGGAGGGCGATCAGGACAAGTTCAACGGCGCCATCCATAAGCGGTACGGCGAAATGAAGGAATTAGTCAGCCAGTGGGTCGATCGGTGGCATGAACGAGACCGACATTCGAAAAAAACGACACTGTGACCACTTGGAACCCGTCGATGTGGTAAGTCGGCACATATGAAACGGCAGATCTCTCTCGGTTCACATCAGGAGGCCTGACCGTGGAACCCGCTATAAGACAAGCATCTCCGTGGACGTTGGTGAGTGAGTACTGCGAAGGAGATGGCTTCCAAGAGAAACTGGACGTGCCAGACTGGCCGACCAAACTCGGAAGATGATTTTCTACCTGACCTGTGCGACAGCGATCTGGTTCTTCTATTTGTCAAACGGGATGTAGTGTCTCCATGTTGATTCTCATCGCACATCATCCACGGTTGTTGTTTCACATCCGAGTCTAGCTAATCACGCAAAAGGAGACCTATGCCGAAGCCAAAGCATCACATCATCGTCTGCACCAACGTTCGGCCACTCGGCCATCCGAAACCGTCATGCGGAGCGGCAGGGGCGCCGGAGATTCTGATGGCCTTCAACATGGGCCTCATGGAGCGAGGATACCAACCGGGGCAGATACTCATAACTGGTTCTGCATGTTTGGGACCGTGCGAGCAGGGACCAACGGTTGTCGTGTACCCCGATGCCACCTGGTATTCACAGGTCAAAGAGGCGGACGTTGCCGCGATCTTAGATGAGCATATCGGCCAAGGTCAGCCCGTTGAGCGGCTCAAACCCAATTCCGTGTGGAGCAGTACAGCTACGTCTGGCCTGCATATACCTGATCCTATTGGGAGGTGAAATCCTTCGCTTTTATCTTACCTGGAGGACGACCATGACGTCGGAAGAAGCCATATGCTCGTCGAGTACGTGACAATGGTTGCCGATGGCTCCCAGTTATTTATCCGTACTCGCCGTTCTGCCTAAAGCGCCTTCTCAAGCAAGCCTCTATGATAGGCTAGGATTCTGTTCGGCAAGGAAATTCACAGTAACGACCTATGGGGTTTAGGAAAACGGCATGTCACTCGAACGATCATCGCAGTTACCCGGAGGATTTCAGATCACCCACCGGCGATTGGGCATTTTTCAGGGCACGGCAGCGGGACTGGCCTGTTGGCATCCTTCCACTGGGGTACCTGAATACGGCCTCTGTCGGTTCTCCACGGAGGAGAAGGCGCAAGCCTACATTGATTTTCTCTGTTCGCCGGCTCGCGCGGAAGCACTGGATCCAAATGATCTGCTTATTGAGCCATTCGACCGGATGCTGCATGAGCGTTTACTCAGCGACCATCCGGTTCCTGCAGCGTGGGAACTTCCTCAGTGAGCCGCCTCTCAGGGCCGACGGCGGAACCGCTTTTTCTCTAAAGCGCTTTGCGTCCGAAGCGTCCGGAACGGTAGAAAACAGCCTGTCTATGGGAAGAGCCGTGAATGCCATAAATCCTGTGATGGAAGGGATGATTTTAAGCATCATGGTTAAGCTCAATCGACAGGCAAAAGAGGAAGACAACAAAGAGAAGACTCATATTGCAGAAATTCTGGCGATGCTTGCTGGGGCGATTCAGGAGGGTCAGCTTCAGTCGTTTGCAAAGCAAGTGCCCGCCTGGGGCAAAACGAACCTCAAGAACTGGAAGAAGATAGAAAAGGGTTAGTCGTCATGGGAGAGCTTTGTGACGGATCAGGGTTGAGGCTAGATCTCCTTGGAGAAGATTGGCTACCAAAACAGTACGAAACGCTGGGGCATGATTCCATTTCCCGTGATCACGTACTCGTTCCCGTCCTGCTGCTGGACAATACCTTCTACCGTTTGGAAGCGAGGCGAGGTGTTGGCCGAGGGCGAAGCCGGCTTACCTGTGCCGCGTGTGATGAAGGTAGCATAGGCACTTGAAGGCGGGCCATCGAATCGTGCCACTACGGTATCCCCGACCACGATATTGTCTCTCACGGTATTGCTGTCGAAAAGGACGCGCCTTTGTCGTCCGGATAGTTCCCTGATGACATAGGCGTTACCTTCGTTCCGTACGACCTGACCCTCGATTACTGGCGATTGGGACTGAAATACTGGTCGCATAGGCTCGGTCGTGGAGAAAGGGGGGCTATCTGCCGCGCAACCCATTAACCCAACGATCAACAGGGCGGCCAGTGCAAAGTGTGTCATAGGTTGGTTCATGACATTGCTCCTTTTCCTCGAGTCGTCCTTTCAGTGTCAGTGCTCAACTTAGATGCATCAGGACGATTCAGCGTCGACACCACTTAATGGGGGAAGCACGTAAGGGGGAGGCTAATCTGGGAAGGCCTCCCCTCTCGCGTCAACAGGGCGCTACTGCTTGGGCATGCGAGTCGCCTCAGTGACCGGCGGCTCAATCTTGATGTTCGGCCCTTCAACCGTCGGCAGTTGGCCGGCTCCCTGCGGCTTCACCAGCCTGGCATTATTGGGATCCACCAGTGTCTGGCCCGTGTGCGCATCCTCTGACGTCGCAGCTGCCCTGAGGGATTGCTCAAGGGTCAGATTCTTTTGCCCGCTATCGTTGGCATACTCTCCGCCCGACGGATACCCGGGATGCTTGGGCAGCATCGAGGGATTCGCGGAGGCGAGAGAAGCAGCCCCTACCAGCACGAGCCCTGTCATCACCATCGTATAGAGTTTCATGACCTGCACTCCTTTCATTGAGAACACCATTACCTCCTCGCCATGGACGATCCCAACCCAGGCTAGTACGTAAAGTCCCACTGAGAGCTCTGGTCCGATGTCGCGCCAAACCTGCGTCTTACCTCCTTCTTTCCTGTTCAGACTCAGACCGTAGTGGGTGTCCTGAATTGCCATCTCTCATCACCGGTGGAGGATCTTGACTCCGGCGTTGCTTCAACCAGAGACAGTGTCACTTTCGCGTCCCCTTGCAGTGGAGACCGCCCTACTGCACCAGCGAAACACCGTATCGAGGACGACCCTGGCTCCGCGTCGGTATGTGGAGACCTTTCCGATTCGCGTCAATTACCGAATCGATCACCTCACCACACAGCAGGCATTGCCAGCCGGAGAAGCAGAGTGTCGAGCTTCCCGCATCCTCCAACCGGATGGTCACCATCAGACCCTGACAACGAAGGCAGTTCATGAGTTGACCTCTGGGGCTCACAACACAGCTTAAGGTTTCGGCACGCCCTAACCGACGCCTACACCGTCCACGAAGCATGGCAGACGGCCAGGGACCCCGCCAATTTGAGACCCGTCCTCCGAGACACGAACGGCGCCGTTCTGCTGTGCAAAAGCGATAAAATCAGTGCTGAAGTCTGGCGTTGGAGCGGCGGAGACTGGAGATCGGTCGCGCTAGGAAGGACCGGGAAACGCGAGGGATAGGACAGCCAGCGTGGCTGAAACGTCTCTGATGTATATTGCGCGTGAAGGGGCAGCTTAGTCAAGCGGTATTAATCGGGGCTGTGATAGCAGGTGTTGTCGCACTATTCTTATTTATGCAACCTTCGCTGGACCCATGCCCACCTTTCTATTCTCGGAGAGCCATTTTCTGTGAGGCTCTTGGCAATTCAAACCGCATGGTTCGCAAATTGTTCAGTTCGGGGACCTTGGTCAAGACCCGAAGCATTGCTCAGCTTTTCTGTAACCAGTTCCAACATCGTTTACTCACTCACTGACCAAATGGAAGTATGGTGACTCACAATCTCGGTTTAATCTCGGTTCCCGCACATCGGCCATTAGCACGCCCTGCATTAATCCTGGTCCGATTCCGTATGGCATTGGTGGCTTCCCTCCTTGATGTCGGCCCGACGAGCCAGGCCCCCCGCTCACGTATTCACCACCACCTTGCGACCCGCGCTGTTGCGAAAGTCGAGCTGAGGATAGCAAGATCTTGCGCTGAGGCGCCTTGTTTGGACCTGGCCAACTCCTGCACACACGATGTCCGGTTGATGTCTTCCGGTGGGTCATGCGGCCTTCACCAGCAGGTCAATGGTAAAGCTGAGAAGTCGTTCCGTAGTCTGAGGTCGCGCAGTGGAGATCCAGGCGAGTGGAAAAGATGTCGAGTTGGGCGACAAGCTCGTCAAGGGCGCCGATGTCATGCGAGATAGTAGAGACATCTATTTGTCGTGGGCGCGCCATTATGTCGCGCTATCTGAGGGCAAACCCGAAGCGGCTGAAGATGAAGATGAGGATGAGGTCGAGTTCGGCGTGTGAATGTTTACTGTCGTCGAGAATATGGGCCCCCGTCTCAGGTCCGTTAACATTTCTAGGGGTCGATCCGGGTCAGGGGTGGGATTGGGAACTGGCGCAGGATTCGGATTGGGAAGTGGAGGTCCGGGAAATGGATTCGGATCGGGTGGAAGCGGAGGCGGCTCGGGCTGGGGACTCGGCTCTAAGAGAGGGGAGACAATGTGAAACATGCTCAGCTCGCTCTTAATGTTGCAGGGCGGTCGCGAGGTGATCGGACGTATCCGATAACTGAAAATGTTTCGCACTGAGCCGGAACCAGGTGTTCATGTTGACTCACCATCCGACAGAAGGGCGTCAACCTCGGCTTCGCTACACGTCAGACCCTCGACTCCACGTCTAGGTGAGCGGGAGCCTGCACGTTTGAGCGATTTGTTGAACAGATGGTCTTTAGGTTGTTCTGCTTCCGCTTCAGAGCTGATTGCCATCATTGGTTCTCCTTTCGTCGGTTACTGGAGGAACAGGTAACTCTGCTCTCGTGAGCCGGCCACGGCGGCCACTCTGCAATGGCGAGTCGATCGCCAGACACGTACATGGCAGTTTTTTCGTTTCGTTCTACTGTGGGAGCCGAGGAAAAAGGAGAAGTTGAAGGCGAAATTGGGATTTCAACGACCCTTCATCGGAGCGCTTTACCCACGATGGGAAGACATAACCACACATAGCAGGAAGTCAACGGCGGAATACGCAGTTTTATCGATCAATATATCGCTTGACGGCCCCGCTCTTTGCGCCTAGCATCCATCTATGACGTGTTAAGCCCCGCTGGCTGTCCTGTCCTTCGCGCTTTCTGATTCTTCCTGCGCGACCGATTTCCCAGCCCCGCCGCTTCTACGCCATGGTTGCTTTGTAACGTCCATCTGTGTCGAAGACCTTTCTCGTCTCGTTGCCATTCGGCTGAGTTGTGGAGGGCTCTCACATGCTCAACGTTGAGTTGCAGGTGATCGGCATCCTCATCACGTTGGCCTTTCTGGGGCTCATGAGTTTTATCTTGTGGTTCGTCAAACCAGGTGTGCCCATCGAGATATGGCGGAATCAAAGTGTTATCGGATTCTCGCACAATGACGGCCCCTACAAGACGATTAGGAACTGGTGTAGGTTGTGGAGGAGCTAGGATCCCGGGCGAACGGGCACTGCGCGTGGTCTGAAGATTGTTGAGGTCCCGCATGGTGGGAGATCGAGAAGTCTTGCGGAGTGCGGGCATGTAGGCGAGGTCGATCGCACCTGGGGCTGAACAACCGAGAGCGATAAGGCAAGAACGTTACACGAATGTGCAGGACGGCGGTTTGGACAGTCACGCTTGATGCGGTCATCAGACTTACAGGAGCGGAATGGTGAACGAGAGAGCATTCTTTCGCATGAGACAGCCGCGCGCAATAGTTACGTGTTGGTGGCGTGTCTCTTGATCTCGTTGTTTACGTCGGGCTGTACCGGGAACGACACCACGCGAGGCTGGACGGGCCGTGATCGAGATGAATTGGTCAAGACGTGGGGCGCTCCATCACAGGAAACAACGCTCCCAGATGGCGGCACGCGCGTGCTCTATAGCAACATTTGGACTAACGGGTACGGGCGATATACCTGCCGGCGCGAGTTTGCGACCGATCCCCAAGGAATCATCCGATCAGCGTCGTCTTCTGAATGTTAACAACGTTCAGAGAACCAGGACACGTGCCGCCCTTGCAGTTCTTCTTAGGCACTCGTATCCGTCCGGCAGGCTCACCTTGGAAGAAGACCGATCCCAATCACCAGCCAGCACTCCATTGGTTGCTGTGGGTCCTCCTAACTTTGAAAGCGGCGGAGCTGCGCCGCCAGCATGGCGGCGACTTGCGTCAGCTCGAAAGGCCACGCATAGCGAACATCGATGTGAGGATGTTTAGCGCGCAGTCGCTCCAGGCTCTCCGGGATCTCGATTTCCGAGTGACTGCCGCCGGGCGTCAGCATCGAAGGCACTACCGTAATGGTCGTCAAGCCGGTTGCGATCATCTGTTCGACCGCCTCGTCCACCGTGGGCGAGCAGAATTCGTTATAGGCAATGGCAAAGGCGGCGCCGTTCAAGGCCGGCTTGAGTTGGGCTGCGAGGGCTTCCAGCCCGGCTTGGTAGGGGTCCGTGTGAGGAGTTCTCGGCCACCGGCGAAGGTGGGTTTCAAGTTCGATCTCTTCCGGAGTCGGCTCAGCGCGCGTCGCTCGACGGTTGCCCTCGAGCGCTTTCAGCTTCATGAGCAGTTCCCGAGGGTAATCCTTGGGAACCCCGCCATGGCCCACCAACACCACTCCGTGCTTCTGATTCATACTTCCTGATGACTTCTCGCTGTTTAGATGGCGAACTCCGCCCAGACGAACGTGTGATCCGATGCACTCGGCGCTTTGCGTGGTTCGATGTCCACCTCCACCTGTGTACACTTCTCTGCGAGAGGGGGAGTAGCCATAATGTGGTCGATTCGCCAGCCCTTGTTCTTTTCCAGAGAGCTGGGCCGAAGATAGTCCCAAAAGGTAAATTGTTGCCGGTCCGGATAGAGCTTCCGGAAGACGTCCACAAACCCCCAGGCGACGGTCTCTTTATAGGCTCGACGGACGTCTTCATGAAAACAGACGTGTGTCAGATGTTTTTCAGGGCTGTGCACGTCGATCGGGTCGGGCGCCACGTTCATGTCGCCACACCAGACTGCCGGTCGTTCCGGAGAGAGATGTTTGGAGAAATACTGCCGCAAGCGGGTATACCACCCCAACTTGTATGCGTACTTCGGCGAGTCGATTTTGAACCCGTTCGGGACGTACGTATTGATGATCGGAAGCCCTCGTATGATGACCCGCATCAGACGCGCATCATCGATCTCGGCTTCTCCGTCATCGAACCCATAGTACACCGCGTCGGGGGGCACGCGTGTCAGGACCGCCACGCCGTTATAGGACTTCATGCCGCGAAATGAAACATGATAACCGGTGGTTGCCAGCGCGAGACCGGGAAACAGCTCGTCTTGGACCTTGGTTTCCTGGAGGCAGAGGACATCGGGCTGGTGCTGCTCAAGCCAGCGCGAGACGATTGGTAAGCGCATGCGGATGGAATTTACATTAAATGTGGCGATTTTCATCGAAGCAATGGATGAGTATGGGGCGGATTATAACAGAGGGCTGAATCGAGAAGACAGGCGCTTCGGGAATTCAGCGTGTGGGCATAGGCATTATCGGTGGCGCAGGTCACCGCAACGTTCGGACAAGCATTTGCATTTCGTCCATGGCCGTGGCCACGGCCGCCACGACACCGTGAACAGAGGTGGTCGCTTGGTTAAAGAGCAGAACATGTCTGTCCTTGTCCACCACGCTCCCCCCGGCTTCTTCAACCAATAAGACCCCGGCTGCAATATCCCACTCGTTCAACCGATCCAGATTCAAGGTCCCATCGGCTTGACCGGCGGCGACCATGGCCAGCGTGTAGGCGATGGATCCCATCGGCCGGCAATCAGCGATTGCCTCGAGGCGTTGAAATGCCCCCCGCGCGAATGCAGGTGGACTGACCAGAACGACCGGGCGCTTGCCGTCTCCTCGATCAGCTCGGATGGGCTTGCCGTTGAGCCATGCGCCCGATCCGCGAACCGCTGAAAACATCTCCTGACTCACTGGATTGTAGACGACCGCGACCACGGGCTTGCCCTTCTCGACGAGGGCGACCGAGATCGAATATTGAGGGATGCCCTTCATGAAATATTTTGTCCCGTCAATCGGGTCCACGATCCAGACCCGCTCCTTCAGAATTCGCTGCGAGTCATCCCGGACCTCTTCGGATAGCCAACCGTCCTCGGGAAAGGTTTGTATGAGAATCTCATGCAAGATTCGGTTAACCTCCAAGTCAGCCGTTGTGACGGGAGACTGATCGTGCTTGATGTAAGTCTCAAATCCATCAGTGGCGAGTTGCAGGACCCGCTCGCCGGCCTGGTGGGCCGCCATGCGCAAGGTGTCAATCTCACGATCCATCATTCTTCGTCCTCGATTTCTGGGCCGGCTCCTGCCGTGTGGGGGCCGTCTCAAAGGAGAGCGTACCAGGTCAGAGCTGAAGAGAAAAGCAGGTCCAAGACGCAGGCCACGCTCAGAACGGCACACAGACAAGCAAAAACCCTATGGTCAGCTATAATCAAATCATAGCGTTGCAGTGGCGGACGGCTGGTGCGGTCGTCCCGTCCACGGATCTTTTGGCAGAAGGCCTGATGGCGCAAATCCTATCCTGTCCACAATGCGGCAAAGACGACGTGCTCCGGTCGCGATGCTTTTCCTTGTTTGAGCATCTGGCCGACGTGTTTCTGGTCTCACCGTTCACCTGTCAGCAGTGCAGCCATCGGTTTATGTCCTGGCGCCTGGGGCGCCAGTATCCTACGCGGCTCATCGACCGACGAAAACACCGCCGTATTCCAGTTCGTCTGGCTCTTTCCTTCTCGGGAGGTCGAGTCCGGGGAAAGGGCACCGTGCTCGACATTTCAATGGGAGGCTGTATTATCGAAAGCGAGACTCACGTGCAGGTCGATGATATCTTCTATTTGCAGATGTACCTTACGGACCACGAGCCGCCGATAGAAGTTGCGGCCATGGTGCGATCGATCAGCGGGAAAGGGATCGGGTTCAAGTTCCTCCGCGCGGCTCGCGAGAACAAGCGATTATTCGAATTTCTTCATTCGCGGGGTGCGTAGGAGGCAGGTAGCCGGACAGCTCTGTCGATCAGTCGTCCGCAACCGCACTTTCGCCGTAGAGCCTGGTGTCGGCCACATCAAAGAGCGTCGTTGAAACCTCAGCGTCGTCAGGGGCGGTCGCGATACTGTAGAGCACTCGAAGGTCGGCATTCGGCGCGAGTCGAGTGAGATCCGGTTCGAACTTTTGCACAATTCGCTTGGCGACAGTGTGGGCCCCCTGACTGTCTGATTGAGGCAGCAAGACGGCGAACTCATCCTCGGAAACTCGGCAGGCGTAATCATACCCCCGCACCGATTCGGCGCACGCGCAGGCCAAGCTCACTAGCAGAGCATCTCCGACCGTAGCGCCATGCTTGTCTTTTGCGCGCTTGAAATTTTCCAGGTTGACGAGGACCAAGGAAAGCGGATAGCCGTGCCGCAGTGCGCGACCGAGTTCCTTGCCTAGGAAGATGTCAAGCAACCGACGGTTGTAGAGGCCGGTGAGCGGATCGGCGTCGGCCGAGAGGCGGCGGACCTTGAGTTCCCGATGTTTCAGCAGCACCGCATCACGCAGCAGTGAGGTTGTGACGAAGTATTCAATCGCCGCGGTTTTCAGATTTACCTCTCGCCCGAGACGTTCGCTGAGCGCCTTCTGTCGGAGCAAGATCTCATGCCAGTGGGTCAGATCTTCCGGCTCCGGCGTCTTATGAACGTTCTTCAGCAGTTTTTCCAGGAAGGCCTGCTGCATAGACTGGTCAAGCTGCTGGAGCGTGTCAATCAAGATATCGAGGAAATGGACGCCGCCATAGCTTTCCCATTCGTCCGGGAGTCCATCGTTCTGCGAATGCATCCGGTCCATATGGGGTTCCATCCGTCCTTCCTTACCGCCTTTACCTGGCATCAAGTCACACGCGGCGCTGTGTGAACGGAAAACAAATCATTTTTAATGTTGAATACTTATGAGAATTTGTCAAGGACAACTTGCTTGTGAGCCAAACCGCCTGAGGAAGAGGGGCGCAACCCCCTCGCTCAACTGTCTCAGAACCACGTGGTCTTGCGAGGTTCAGGCGACACTCCAGCCCAGATTATCCATGAACGCCTCCTGCGACTGCCGATCCTCGCGACCGTATTCATGAATAATCCGGGCTAGAACGTCCAATTCGCTCCGAAGAATACGCCTTGCCGTCGGGTATGCTCTTCGTTGTGCACAGCAAATCCGACCGTCCCGTTGGCGAGAAACGCTTGCAGTGTCCCGCTTCCCGACTGAATATCCCAGTACGCGTAACCGACTTCGAGTGTAAGGCGCCGCCAGACTCGCACGAGAACCGAGCCTTCCAGTTGCACGCCATTACCCCCGGTCGCCTCCGTCAAGAAACTGGGGTCTTGGCGTAAATCGGTACGCAAGTGGTGGATGTCTTCATTCTGATAGCTAGAATAGGGAATGTAAAAGACGCTGCCCTTGAACGCCAAGCGTGAGAGGACCGGCACGGTGGCGCGTGTCCCGATCCGGATGCTGTTCCAGGTATTGGTCTGGGTGATCGCGGTGACCCCATTGAACGATGAGGTACCGGTGAGCAGATTCTGAACACCGGAGGCCTCGTAGCTTTCCCGCCAGTATTGATACCCGACGAGGAGGTCGATTCCTCCCAGCACCGGATTCTCTCGGACTTCCCAGCCGAACACCCGTAACCCGGCAGCGAATGAGACCGTGAGTACGCTGTCCCCGGTGACTTCGGAGAGGGTTTCAGAGAATTTGTTTGTTCGGTTATTCCCGAGCCAGTCTTGATCCAGCAGAGTGCCGTGGGCGTGTGAGCCATAGCCGATCATCAAGTCGGCGACGAAGCGGTTGTGGACGACCAGATCACCGGTGAATTGTGTGATGGGAACGTTCAACCCGCTCCAGGTCAATTCCGAACTGACGTTGGGGCCGCCGAAATTCCCGATGTTGTGGGCGCTGTGTCCCTGGCTGAACCATTCTCTCATACCGACCGTAAAGGA
Organism: Nitrospirota bacterium; assembly: GCA_963703955.1. Taxonomy (GTDB): domain Bacteria; phylum Nitrospirota; class Nitrospiria; order Nitrospirales; family Nitrospiraceae; genus CAVPGK01. The sequence goes on from CAVPGK010000017.1 coordinate 98,902, forward strand.
ATAGGAGCGAGTTTCTTTCCTTACGGTCGCTGGATCCTCAGCGGAGACAGGTTGGTCTGGTGCGGAGACGGGTTCTTGGACGGGGACGGGTTGCTGTCGAGCGGCGACAAGCTCTTCCTGAATGGCAATCGATTCGTGTTGGACCGGGCCGAGTTGCTGACCTGAGATGGGGTCTTCTTGGGCGGAGACCGGAACGATGGGGATGACCCACAAGCTGACCGCGATCATGAGAAGGGACGACAAGCGGATCATGAAATCAAAGGTAGCAGAAGAGTTCGTCTTTGGTGGAAAGTCTCTCACGCAGCGGTCGACAAGATCTGAGGCAAATGATCATCGGCCCGATGAGCCGTGGCGTTTGGCCGATCTACCGGAGTCGTGGAGTAACGATGCCGACGTGAACGTCAAATTGTCCCCGGCCTCGATCGGAGACGTATCGAATCAACGTTTCGTGAATCACGGGAAAGGCCAAAGCCTCCCACGGAATTTTGTCCGGGTGAAAGAGTTGGACCTCGAGGCTCTCGTTGCCGGCTCCAAAGACAGGTCGCCGCAGCGTTCCGCGGAACACCACGTAAACCTGACTGATATGCGGAAGGCTGAACACAGCGTAGAGTGACGTAATATCCACATCGGCTTGCGCCTCTTCGAGCGTCTCACGGGCTGCAGCCTGCTCGACGCTTTCGCCCTTTTCCATGAAACCGGCGGGAAACGTCCAGAAGCCGGTCCGGGGATCAATGGCTCGACGACACAAGAGAATCTGGTCCTGCCACTCGGGCAGGCAGCCTGCCACCATCTTCGGGTTCTCGTAATGAATGGTCTGGCACGCATCACACACATACCGGAGCAAGACCTCCCCCGCGGGGATTTTCAACGAGACCGGCGCTCCGCACTGACAGCAATAGTTCATATTCAAACCAGCGTCGGCTCCGCGTTCACTCATGCGGCGAGCCCTTGTGGCTTCTGGCTCGCCTGATCGAACAATACAAGGCGTATCCCTGGGCGATCATACCGGTCGCCGTCAACCCCAACGCCGTTCTCAACCAAATGGAGTCCGGGTGGTCCAATCCGTACATGCCGGCCACGAATCCAAGCGCAATCGAAATAATGCCGATGGCTCTGGCAATCAGGGCGCTTTGCTGAAGATTGACCACTGCAGGCTCACGGTTGAAGACAGATCAGTAGCAGGTTTGAATAAGATCATCAAGCGGCCGCGAACTCCATTGACCCCGACTTGACTCGACTTGGGTTTGAGAGTTCCTTATTCCAGGTGGGAATAGAAGATGGGAGCAGCCACTGATCAGCGCTGCGGACGCAGCCCCACGGGTGAAAGCCACTCTGGCCCGACGAAGAACAAGGCAGGTCAAGGAGGGAGTTCCCATGCCGTCGGGGTCTGATGATCGCTGACTAAGCGATCGTGTTTCGCTCGATCGAAGGCTTCAATCGACAGATCGTTCGAATCGAGGGGTTCTTCGCAAGCCGGAGAACAGAGAAAGTCGACATACGCTTGGGCCTTCGCCTGTGTCGCAAAGCGGCAGAGACCGTATTCCGGCATGCCGGAAGAGGGGTGCCAACAAGCCAGTCCGGCTGCGGTTCCTTGAAAAATACCCAATCGGCGATGGGTGATCTGATACCCGCCGGGTAACTGGGACGAGCGTTCTAATGACATGCGGCCTTCGCTACTCGCTCGCTTCTACACGATCCACAAAGTAATCGGTCGTACCGAAGCAATCGGTCGGCAACCCTCGGTACTCGCGGTAATGGAGGACGACTCTTTTCCCGATCATGGTGTTGACCTGGGCGGCGACTTTTTCGTCCCACACGCTGAAGATCCAGATCACCGGGGCCAGGCCGGGAACCGTCGTCATCGCCAGCTCACCTTCGTAGGTCTTGCAAATCCAGCCCCGGTGAGAGAACTTCTGTAGATAGCCGACTCGGTCTCCGTCGGAGAAGCTCCAGTTCAACACCACGACCAGATAGATGGCACCCATTACAATGGGGCTCAGGATCAAGGCCACTAGGAACCGTTTGATCCCACGACGTACGTCGAGACTCATAGGTCATCACCCTCCTGCAGCAGAGAGAAGCGCGGCACCGACTTTTTATCGACCATGACGGATTCCAAGAACATCCCGATCGGCCGCACCCACAACCCGCCTTCGCCATACAGCGCCTTATAGACCACGAACTCTTCCTCCGTCTCCGAATGCTTTGCGCAACCAATCACCTCATACTCCTTCCCCTTATAATGCCGATACCGCCCGGGCTTCACCATCTTCTTCTCCTCCGTTCCCCCACACCAGTGCGACCGTCCCGATTAATGACGGAGTGGTGGGCGCCGGAGCGGACCTCACAGAAGCGGCGGGTTCCCCGCCTGGCGCTCGAAGAAGGAAAGGTGGTACTGACCAAAGCACCACGATCACACGCGACGCCACGATTACCAATCTGCCATCAGACGATCGATAATCACTTGCTGAACGATCGTGTTCGGACCCAATGTGCACAGATAGACCGCCGTTTCCGCAACATCAAACGGGCTGATGGCACCGCTTCGCTCGATCTCCTCCGGCGGCGCATCCACGAGCTCATCCGCCACGCCGCCGGGACAGATCGCACACACTTTGATCTGATGCCGTCGACCTTCATCCGCCATCGCTTTGGTGAGGGCCATAATGCCGTGCTTCGAGGCGCTGTAAATCCCCGTTCCCGCCCAGGCCTGAACGCCCGCCACGCTGGACATATTAATAATGATGCCGCCCTGGGAAGGGGCGCGTTCCGACCCGCCCGGGCTGGGCGGATGAGATTGTTGCTGCATCTCCCGAAACCCGGCGCGGGCACACAAAAAGGTCCCCCGGAGATTGGTAAACATCACTTCATCGAAAGCTTTGGTCGTCGCGTCCGCGATGCGTCCCCCGCCTCCGATGCCGGCATTATTGACCAGAATATCCAACCGTCCGAACTGCCGCACGGTTTCCGAAATCAGCCGCTCCACTTGTAATTCGTTTGTCACGTCAGTGGGGATCGACGTTGCCTCCCCGCCCCGTTGTCGAATCTGTGTGACGACCTGTTTGCACAGACTTTGCCGCCGCGCCGCCACCACGACCCGCGCACCTTCGTGAGCGAACGTCAGCGCAATCGCCTTCCCGATTCCGCTACTGCTCCCCGTGACGATTGCTGTCTTTCCTGACAAACGTTTCATGGTGCACTTTCCACGGTGTCCCCGCCGGCCGCTAGAATACAGGAATCTCTCGTCCTGGAACAGCCCTTGCTCCGACAAAGATCGCTCTGATACACTCCAACTTCCGGTGAGCCTTTCGTCAGCAGACAAGGAGGAAATGCCATGGGAGAGGTTAGTCCGACACCTGAAGTTGCGACGAGGGCTATTGAAGATCTCACCAAGATGGATGTCGATCCCGCAAAAGGAGAACGCCTGTACAAGGCGGCCCTGGTTCATTCAAATAAGGGGTCGACCTATCGCATGCTGGCCAAATCCCTGAAGGACGGGAGGCTCGATCTGGTTCATTATGGCTGCATGCTGGATGAGCAAGGGAATCCGACCACGAAATGGAGCATCCGACGCATTCTGGAGCAGAAGCCTGAGCGGTTCGACAGGGAGATCGAAACGATCAAGAAGACGATTCAGGATAGCGGCGAAGCGGTCCAGGGGGTGTGGGTGCATGATCTGACCACCATGACGGACATTGCCGCTCAAGGAACCAGTCTTGAGGCGTGGACCAAGAAGGTGGTGAGCGAACTTCGAAATCAGCCTTCCTGAACCGTCTCAAAACCGAATCGACTCCACACCGCTATTCACTTGACCATTAGTTCTCTCGCCCTGCCTCTTGTTCGAATCTTCGATCAAGAACTGCAGTCGCCCATGCGCGTGTCGGAGCGCCGCTTCCACGTCGGCCGGAGTCGCCGATCGGGCGATCATGAACCCCAAGTAGCGAGTGCCTTCGGGAAGCGGGATCAGCTCATCGCCCAGATCGGCCGTGATCGTCACTTCCTCGATTCCCGGAACTGACAGCGCTTCATCCCGTCCACGTACCTCGCGGAGCACGCCGGCTCGCGGAATCGGCAGCATCATGACGCCCGCCGCCCTACTTTCGCGGTCGAGTGCAGGGAGATCCATCCGAACGGCATGGCGTAGAATCAACTCTTCCAGCGACAGGTCTGCGGCGAAGTGAAGGGTTCGCGAGCAGCGCCCACCGATAGAGCGCGCCGCCACCTCAATCACCCAGACGCCCCGATCATTGATGCGAAGCTCACCATGAATGGGGCCCTCTCTGAGCCCCAGGGCGCGGGCAGCCTTTTCCGTGCAGCCGGCAAGCTTGAGTTGAACGGTCGGTGAGAGCCGTGACGGGGTCACGTAGATCGTCTCTTCAAAGTACGGGCCGTCAAGCGGATCAGGTTTATCGAAGAGGGCAAGTACGCGAAGGGAGCCCGCGGTCAAGAGTCCCTCCAACGCCACTTCCCGCCCCGGCACAAATTCCTCGACAAGGAGTTGACGACCGGCCTCACTGGCCCTGGCCACTCCTAGGGTATGAAGGAGCGCGACCACACGTCGGAATGCGGCAACAAACTCAGTCCGATCATTCGCCCGGATCACCCCGCAACTGGCGGAGAGCACCAAGGGCTTGACCACGCAGGGAAAGGATACCTTCTCGCACAGCGCAACGGGATCATCGAAGATGGAAAACCGGATGAAGCGCGGCACCGGCACGCCGTGTTCATGTAAAAGCTCCCGCATCCGGTACTTGTTGCGCGCGGCGGACACCGCCTCCACGGAATTGTGCGGGAGATGCAAGGCTTCGGACAGGTGAGCCGCAAGGACAGTGGTCTCGTCATCGACACCAAGAACGGCGTGGATCGGATGCGCCTGCGCATACTCGACCACCGCGCTCACTGAGCGCTCGGTCTCACTGAAATTCAGCGAGAGCCAATCGAACTGCGGCCGGTCGATCAGGACGGCCGTTCTCTCAAGCCCCAGTGTGAGGTCCAGGCGGAGTTTGCGGGCCGCTTCAACAAATGCCTCGGCTCGGTACGTAGAAGTGGGCAGCAGAAGCAAGAGCCGAGGCATGGTTTTAGGAACTTGCGCGGGCGGCTCGGTCCCGGTGAAACCTGGCAAGCTTGCGGTTCGCCTCCACAATGGGCGCGAGCTTGCTCACCACCTCGCCGACCTTCGCGCCCGGGATCGCATAATACCCTTCATCATCGGCCAGCCCGGTGTACACGCGGTTGCCGATGCAGCCGAAACTGGCAGTGGCTTGTCCGGACTGCAAGGACTCCGGGAGGATCGCACAGGTCGGGCGTCCCATGGTCGCACCGCCGCTGGCGACCCCGGCGGCTTGCGCCGCTTCGGCAACCAGCATGAGTTGCTTCGCCGTTCCCCGAACCAGAACGATGTCCGGTTCGAACGGCGCGTCGGCCAGCGGGGCATAGAGCGCGACCCGAAACGGACTGGACCGGCGGGGGATCATCGGGATTTCTTCCATTTTGATGTACTGCATCTGGACCATGGTCTGCACCAGGCCGTTCATCTCTTGGGCTACGCCAGGGGGAAGATTCACCCCATGCGTGTGCGCGCCGACCGGACAGGTGTAGTGATCCGGGGCCTCGGTATAGAACGCCTTTCCTTCAGCGGCCAGGCGCCAATATCCGCATCCGGCCGGGGCCGCTGACTCTATTCGTTTCAGGTCCTTCGGTGCCGAGTCGCGGAACGCGATGGCAACGGGGGCCACACGAAGATCCAGGAGCGTTTCCAATTCTGTCGTCAGGCCCATCTACGTTCTCCTTTGCAAATTGCGTGAGATTCCTGAGGGCGCCACCGACGCAAGGCGCGGGCAGGATCAGTCTTTCTGTAATCGATGCAACTGAAGCGGCACAAACTGGTCCTTTGTCGGCTCGGCACAGCAAAACCAGGGCTCGGTTACGCGAGGCGGCCGTTTTCGATCCGAGCGCGGGCTCGCATCCCGAGCGGCCGGCGCGGCTCGGTCCGCGAGTCGACACGCGATGGCTCGCAGTCGATGGAAGGTGTCCACGGGATCCTCGTCACACGTCGCCGCGTTCTCCACGGCCGAACTGATTTCTTGGTGGAGTTGGTCCAGACGGAGATCCGGGTGTGTCCAATGATACTGGAACCCGGCCTGATCCAATGGACCCACGAATGGCTCAATCGGCGCCGGTTGTCCGGATCGGACGAGCAAGGCGGAGCCGGGAGGAATCAGCAGGCGGATCGAATACTGGACGGGATCGATGGCATCAATCAGATCCTGTGCCTCCACGATATCGAACATCTCCAGGTAATCATCCAGCGTGGTCCAGGGCGTAAAGGCAACCAATGACGGTCGCAGGGTGATCCCGGAGCCCCGCAAAATGTCCAGCGCAGCGATCGCATTGGCCCGCGTGTGTCCCTTGTTGAGGTGTGCGAGCACGACGTCGCTGAAAGATTCCACGGCCGAGATCACGAACAGGCAGCCCAATCCGGCGAATTCAGGGAAGAGCACACGACGCTTCAGCAGATGCTCGATCTTCGCCGTGAAATCAAAAGTGAGATGCGGGAACTCCGCATGCATCGCGCGAACGATGCTGAGCGAATGTCCGGGCCCATTCAAAAAATCCGGGTCGCCGAACGTGATATGAGTCGCGCCGGCCGCCACCTGTTGCCGAATATCTTGCAGCACGATCTCCTCTGGCACCAGAAAGAAGCGGCCCTCGTAGACCGGCACGATGGGGCAATGGAGGCACGTGTGCAGACAGCCCCGGCTGGCTTCGACGTAACCGACGACGCGTTGCTCGCCGTCATGTTCGAGATGCGCATATCGTGTGAGCGACGGGAGATGTCTACGGCTTGCAGCAGGCGCGTTGGTCGGGAACCGTTTGAGCGAGGGGGCTGCAATCCTCCCGAGTCGGCTCACTCCTTCGAGCTCACGATGCTCATCGCCCTGCTCGATCGACTCGATCAGGGCCACCAAAGGCGGTTCATATTCTCCCCCGATCACCGAATCGGCGAAATGTGCGAGCAGGTATTCCGCATTGATCGAAGCATAGAGGCCGTAAAAGCAAATGTGGCAACCGGGATTGATTTCTCGGATCATCGCAGCTACACGGACCCCCAAGCGCAAAGCCGTGTGCATGGGCACGGAGATCCCGATGAACCGAGCCCGCGTGATGCGATGGGCATCGAGTTCTTCGACGGCAATGTCCAACCAACCCGGTGCGTAGCCTGCCTGCTCGAGGAACCCCATCGGTTGAGCAAGACCGATCGGCTGATGCCCGAGCTCATAGCACGAGATCAAGAGGATCGCACCGGGCCGACGAAGAGAGACCGATTCCCCGCCGTTGACTTGTTTCTGCACCGTGATGAGATCCACGCCTGGCTCCACACTCTCGCTGCCGATTAGAGCACAGTCTATCACGCTGGCCTACTGAAAAAAACCGAACTCGTCACCAAGGAGCACGTTGCGATCCCGAGGACCGCCTTGCTTCCTGCGCGCGGACTGGTGTAGACAAACGCCTATCTTTGGCATGGGTTCTCAATTCACGAGGAGTCTGTCCGAGTCATCCTTCGTTGCGAGGCGAAGGAGGTACGGGAAGATGCGAGGCCGCAGGCTCGAAACAACCGGAGGCGTATTCGCTGGAATACGTTGAGGATTGTTTCGGGCCGAGAACGACGCAGATACTCGTAGATCGTTTGCCGCAGTAGAATGGCATGACTCGGACAGACTCCTAGGGGGAGGAATGATGAAGCCCGCACTGACACCGGATGGCATTATGCAGCTTGGCATGGGATTCTGGGGTTCGAAAGCTCTCCTGAGCGCGGTGGAGCTCGGTCTTTTTACGCAGTTGGCCAAGGGGCCGCTGACGGCTGAGGAGTTGCGCGGGCGGCTGAAGCTGCATGAGCGCAGCGCACGGGATTTCTTCGACGCGTTGGTCGCCTTAGGCATGTTGGAGCGGAAGGACGACAGATATTCAAACACGCCGGAGACCGATCTTTTCTTGGATCGAGCAAAGGCCACCTACATCGGCGGCATGTTGGAAATGGCCAATGAGCGGCTCTATCCATTCTGGGGTCACCTGACTGAAGGATTGCGCACGGGGCAGCCGCAGAACGAAGCCAAAGCGGGGCAGAATTTCTTTACCGCGCTCTACGCTGATCCGGTCCGGCTGGACCATTTTCTCAAAGCGATGACCGGCGTCAGCATGGGCGCGGCTCTGGCGATCGCCAAACAGTTTCCTTGGAAGAACCACCGCACGTTCGTGGACATCGGCGCCGCGCAAGGTAACGTTCCGGTTCAGATTGCGCTGGCTCATCATCATCTCACCGGGGGCGGCATGGATCTGCCCGTGGTCCGCCCCATCTTCGAGGCGTACGTTCGTACCCATGGTCTTTCTAACCGGCTCACTTTCCATGCCGGCGATTTCTTCAAGGACCCGCTTCCGCCGGCAGATGTGTATGTCATGGGACACATTCTGCATGATTGGAATCTGGAGGAAAAACGCTTGCTGCTCCGAAAGGTCTATGAGGCGCTTCCACCGGGTGGAGCGCTGATCGTGCATGAGGCGATTATCGACGACGAGCGGAAGCGAAATGCCTTTGGACTCCTCATGAGCGTGAACATGTTGATCGAGACGCCAGGAGGGTTTGACTATACCGGCGCGGACTGCATGGGCTGGATGCGAGAAGCGGGCTTCCGCGAGACGCGAGTCGAACATCTCATCGGCCCCGATTCGATGGTCGTCGGAATCAAGTAAAAGACAAGTCACTGGCAGGAAGATCACCGGGATCACGCGCGACATTGACCAACTTTGCAGCGATAAGGAGGAAGCCATGGCATCGAAGCAGGCGCTCAAGCAATGGACGTTGGACGAACTCATGGCTGAACTGCGGCATCGTGAACGTAGGACGCGGGCTGGGCACACACGAATCCTTGCGGCTCCTCGCGTGTCCGCGAGACCGGGACTTGCAACAGTGCCGACACGGGACCTGGTGCATCACGTCCGCGGCCGACAAAGGGTGGTCTATGGTGTGGATGACCGCAAGGACATCTACCAAGTGAAACGCAAGACGGTCCTGGCGGCGGCGGATGCAGTAGCCGCACTCGTCAAGGCCTCGGACTTGACCCCGCTTCGCAACGGTAACTGGCGACTCCGGACGACAAGCTACAAGCAGGAATATGACCTCTGCGACAGTGAGCCCTTTGCGAGCCAGCCGTTGGGTTGTTTCTGCAGCGGGTTTCTCGTGGCGCCGGACATTCTTGCCACGGCCGGGCATTGCGTCAAGAGCACCGCGGATCTGGCAGGGATGCGCTTTGTATTCGGCTTTCGGATGAGCAAGGCCGGTTCCGCCACGACTGAGTTCGGCCCTGACGCCGTCTACAAAGGCACCGAGGTGATCGGGAGAAAGCTGGAGGAAGACCGCGGGTCTGATTGGGCGGTGGTCCGACTTGAGCGTCCCGTCGTGGGGCGCAAGCCACTGAAAGTGAGAAAATCCGGCAAGGTCAAAGATAGTCAGTCTCTCTTCGTCATCGGTCATCCCAACGGCCTGCCTGCGAAATATGCGGATGGAGCCGCCGTGCGAGATAACAGTCCGAAGCCATTCTTCGTCGCCAATCTGGATACCTACGGCGGCAATTCCGGATCGCCCGTCTTCAATAAGACGAACGTGAGCGTCGAGGGTATCCTTGTCCGTGGCGAGAACGATTTCGCCTCGGCAGGAAGCTGCAATCTGTCCCTCGTCTGCCCCAGCACCGGATGCCGCGGCGAAGACGTGACGCGCGCCAGCGAGTGGGTTGGGCAGGTTCAAAAAGCGAAGGCGCGAGGCCAAAGCGACGGTCCAGGAAACGGTAGCGGTGGCGAGTACTTGTTTGACCTCAGCTTAGGGTTTAGTGGATTCTAGAAATTTCGCTCGGGCAGCCTCTACCGCAGCTAGCATCTCGTCGCGCGTCTTCCCTTCCATGCCGGTCAAGAGGTCGAGCAGCCAGGCACGATGAGCAGCGAGCCTGGCGGACTTGGCGGAAGTGTCCCCTATGGTGATGTAGATGTTTCCTGCCGCCTGATAGACGTTTCCCTGCACCGTCCACTGTTCCTGGTCGAAGATCGCTCTGGCGGCTCTCACGACTTCTTGTGGCTCTGTTGAGGCGATGCCGCTCGAGCTTATTGATGACCGCTGCGCGATGCGCAGGATCGACTACGGCGCGCCTTCGGTTTGCACTGCATCAACGATGTTGGGGATAGCTCGGCAAGCGCGCGCGCGTCGATGCCATGCGCGGCTTTGAGTATGTCGGGAAGCGGAGTGTTATCCAGCGAGGAGGGGATGATGACTTTCTTTCGGGCAATGGCGGCGCTCCACTACGAGTTCTACGAGATGGGATTGCGGCCGCACTCTTCGACCATGCCAGGAGAAAAAAAATCGCTTGCTGCGATCGCTTCGCCCAGGCGTTTCGGCCATAGTTGCCCGGCATGCAGATCTGTCTTGTCTCGCCGAAATCGAGATTTTATGGCCATGAACTTCTTGGCCGGCTAGAGCCCTGCGCGAGTGGCTGGACAACCTCAAGGTCTGGACGCTGGAATAGCTCAGGAAGATGCTCGGCATGTTCGCTCCTCTGCACCTTCGGGGAGGATGAGCACTTAGGAGGGCCAAGACCAATACCTCAGATTTCTTTGGCCATCAAGAGAGATGCACGACAGAATGAGACACGAACACGAGAAAATGGCAGTCACGGTGGGACTGCGTTCACCACACAGAACCGGCGGGATCGTCCTGGACTTGGACATGCCTGCATCGAGAAGACAGCGTCGCCTCCTATGGGATAATCGCATCAAGGCAGCATTTCCGAGCTTAGATCAACTCGTCTAGCGTCAGGCATCGGATCTCGCTCACTCACGTAGCGCTTTATCGTTTCCGACAAACGCTGTTCACCGAACGTCAGTGCCGTGGCGACATGGATCGCGTCCGGGTCTGAGGCGATGGCAAGCGCGAAGCTGGCCGCTCTGCGACCTCAATCGTCACAGGCGTCCAGACCAATCCAGGATAGGTGGAGACCACGCAAACACCTTCCGGACCAATTCATCGTTCTGGCTGCGATAGGGTTGAACCAGTGTCTCAAGAAGCGCGATGGTGAAGCCACTGCGACGGTTTGCCGACGTTCGACCCGTTCGAAGAATGAAGTGCACCAGGGTGCGTAACGAGGATGGTCTTGAATGAAGTAGATGAGAACGTTGGTGTCGATGCCGAGTCGTGGGTGCTGAGCAAAAAAGGTCGGGGCTACCGCCACGAATCCCGCTCTCTCTTGACGTAACCGGAGGCATAGATGCCCTTCCCCAAGCCCCGAAGAGCCCGCGCGTAGCTCTTGGGTTTCGGCATCACAACGGTGACGCCCCCCTTCACGACTACCAGCAATTCGTCACCGCCCTTGATATGCATCGCCTCTCTTGCCTCTTTGGGAATCACGATCTGATTTTTGCTGCTCAGCCTCTGGATACCCATGTGACGACCTCCGTGATGAGCTTTACGATATCACGAAAAAGTAAAGCGCACAACTCGGCAGGCTCATCCGCCACGCCCGGGTCAACGATCTTTCAGGAGGTGGCGACCTCGTCAGAGGGCATCAGTTGATGTTCATGAATGTGTCGTCGGATGGCCGGCAGGGCTTTCCAAAGCAACCACGCCGTGATCAGGGTGATGATCCCGCCGCACACGACGATCACCGGCGCCGGGAAATAGGTCGCCCCGACTCCCGCCACCAGGCTGCCGAAGATCGTTGAGCCTAGCGACAGGGATGCGAAGAGACTCACGACCCGCCCGCGCAGGGCATCGGGCACGAGGCTCTGTAACAGGATGTTGATGCCGGCGAGGCTACTGACCATGCCGAACCCGATGGCGATCATCGCCAGGGCGGACATCCAAAAGACGGAGCTGGCCGCGAACACCAGGAGTCCGATACCGAACAGCCCGACCGAGCGGGCGATGGATCGTCCCAGCCCCTTCACACTCTGCCGGCGGGCGTGACGGAGGGCGGCTGCGAGCGCACCGAACCCGCTGCACGCCATCAACACTCCCAGCCCTTCCGGGCCTCCGTGGAGAATATCGCGCGCGAACACCGGCAAGAGCGTGCTGTACGGCATAGCGGCGATGCTCAAGACCGTCGTCACGGAAAGCACGGCGCGAACATGCGGCGTGTGCCATGCGTAGCGCAGTCCCTCCTGCAACTGTGTCCACACGTCGCCGGACTCCTGTCGAGATTTCGGTTCGACGCGCATGGCGTACAGGGATCCGAGGATAATCAGAAACGTGGCCGAATTGATGAGAAAGCACAGGCCTTCCCCGACGGTGCTCACGAGAATTCCTGCCAAAGACGGCCCGACAATGCGAGCGGCATTGAACAGGGAGGAGTTCAAGCCGATGGCGGACGGGATCTCTGATCGTGGGACGAGGTCCGCGACGAACGCTTGCCGAACCGGAATTTCCAGCGCGCTGATGATGCCGAGGACCAACGCCAACCCGAGAATCCATCCGATGGTAATGACCCCACTCAAGGTCAGCGCCGCGAGCGCGCCGGCCTGCAGGAGCAAGCCGGTCTGCGCCAGGATCATGAGCCGATGGCGCGGCCAGCGATCGGCCAAGATGCCGCCGATGACGCTCAAGATAAGGATCGGCCCTCGGGCGATGAATTCCACCAACCCGAGCATGAACGGCGAGCCGCTCAGCCGATAGACCAGCCACGCCAGCGCCATGCTCTGCATCCAGGTTCCGCACAGCGAAAGACCGTGCCCGGTAAAAAACAGGGCATAGTTCCGGTTCGCCAACGCGCGCCACGGTGAGCGGGTCGCCGCGGATGAGGTTACCCGTGCGGCGGTACCGGGAGTCATCGGCTGTGCGGTTGGCTCAGGAGTGTCCATTGGTCATCTGTACCATAACATGGGAAAGAGTCAGGTGCTTGGGTTGAGGGGATGGAGAACGAGGGCAGGCCTCCTCAATGCGATCGAAGCGACCTCGGCTGAAGAGGTCTCGGCGAGCATCGCTCTAAGCTCGGTTGAGCGAGGATTCGAGGCGGTGCGCCGCACGAAAATGATGTTGGAGCTGCGCCGCTCTTACCACAAATTCCTCGTCCGCGCCACGGCGCTTCACGTTCGGTCGGTACCCAACAGGGTTGTGAATCAGGTCACGCCTTTGTTATCGTGGGCCGGTCATTACAGGCCTCAAGGAAACAGAAACAGAGGAGTTTATGAGCACCAATGACAAGCAGGTCATTTTTTCATTGATTGGCGTTGGGCGGGTGCATCCACCCAAAAAGCAGGTGCTGAAGGACATTTACCTGTCTTTTTACTACGGGGCCAAGATCGGCGTGCTGGGGCTGAACGGATCCGGCAAGAGCACCCTGCTGCGAATCATCGGTGGGGTAGACAAGGACTACCTCGGCGAGATCACGATGTCCAAAGGTTACACGGTCGGGCTCCTGGAGCAGGAGCCGCAGCTCGACAAGAACAAGACGGTGAAGGAGATCGTCGAGGAAGGGCGCAAGGACGTCATCAGCCTGTTGCGGGAGTACGAGGCTGTCAGCAACAAGCTCGGCGAGAATCTCTCGCCCGACGAGATGGAGAAACTGCTGGAGAAGCAGAGTCACCTTCAAGAACAGATCGAGAACGCCAATGGCTGGGAGTTGGAGAACGAACTCGAGGTGGCCATGGACGCCCTTCGCTGTCCGCCTCCGCAAACGAAGATCGACATCCTGTCGGGCGGGGAACGGCGCCGCGTGGCGCTCTGCCGGCTGCTGATTCAGGAACCGGATATTCTCTTGCTGGACGAGCCGACGAACCATCTCGACGCCGAGTCCGTCCAATGGCTGGAGCAACACCTGCAGCAGTACAAGGGCACGGTGATTGCCGTGACCCACGACCGCTATTTTCTCGACAATGTCGCAGGCTGGATTCTGGAACTGGATCGCGGGCAGGGCATTCCCTTTCAAGGGAATTACTCCTCCTGGCTGGAACAGAAGCAGGCGCGGCTGGAAAAAGAGGAAAAGGCGGAATCGAAACGGCGGAAGACGCTGGAGCGGGAGTTGGAATGGATCCGCATGTCGCCGAAGGGCCGCCACGCCAAGGGCAAGGCCCGCATCACGCGGTATGAACAGATGCTGGGCGACGAGCAAGACCAGACGGCGGAGGAGTTGGAGATCTATATTCCCGCCGGCCCGCGTCTCGGCGATGTCGTGGTAGAAGCCAAGGATGTCGCCAAGGCCTATGGCGAGAAGGTGCTGTTCGAGAATCTGAATTTCGACCTACCGCGCGGCGGGATCGTCGGGGTCATCGGGCCCAACGGCGCCGGGAAAACGACGCTGTTCAGGATGATCGTCGGCAAGGAAAAGCCGGACGCCGGTTCATTTAAGGTCGGGGAGACCGTTGTCCTGGGATACGTCGATCAGGACCGGACGCTGGAGGGGAACAAGACCGTCTGGGAAGTCATCTCCGACGGCAAGGACACGATCAACTTGGGGAAAAGCGAGACCAACTCGCGCGCCTACTGCGGGCGATTCAACTTCGGCGGGTCGGATCAGCAGAAGAAGGTGAAGGACCTGTCGGGTGGCGAGCGCAATCGCGTGCATCTCGCGCGCATGTTGAAGGAAGGGGCGAACTTGATCTTGTTGGACGAGCCCACCAACGACTTGGATGTGAACACCCTGCGGGCGCTCGAAGAAGGGCTCGAGCGATTCGGCGGCTGCTGCATGGTGAGCAGCCACGACCGCTGGTTCCTGGACCGCATCGCCACCCACATCCTGGCGTTCGAAGGTGACAGCCAGGTGGTCTGGTTCGACGGCAACTACAGCGAGTATGAAGCCGATCGCAAGAGACGGTTGGGCAAAGAAGCCGACCGGCCTCACCGAATTCGGTACCGGAAGCTGACGCGGAGTTCATAGACGATTAGCAGATATTTCCCGAGCTTCAACCTAGCCGCCCACTGTGGCTCGCCGGATTGCCGATGGTGCATAGGTCTTCACGGCGAAGGTCTTTTCGACTAGATCAAGGCCTGGCTCTCCTCTCTCACCGCAGGCTTCCGATTCCGTTGGATGGTCTCGTCGGTGACTGAGCCGCAGTTGAGGCACCGCCAGACATAGGCTTCGTCCAGCTCATCCGCCAGCCACTCCTTCACCGTTAGGCCGTTGCATTTCCAGCATTCCATGGTCGCCTCCTCTTGCGTTGAGACGTTCGCCGGTCATGCCCGCGATCATTTGAGCGCAACCGTAGCAAGGGAAGATGAGAGGATGATTAGGAGAATATTAAAACTTTCTAATTTACATAACCTAGGTGCGTATACAGTTGCCGGCGGCCATTCCTGTCGTGATGACGACGGAATTCGGCTCTGGGGAATTTGTTCAGCATAAGAGAATTGACAATGTTTATAATGAAGGGTCATGAACCACGACGAGCAGGCTCCGTCTCACCCGACGCGGGAGCCGAAGACCATTCTGGTCGTCGACGATGAAGCGAAGATGCGACAGATTCTTCGCATTGGGCTGACTGCGCATGGCTTTCATGTTCTTGAGGCTGAGAACGGTCAAGAAGCCCTCCGTATCTGCAAAGAACATGAAGGGCCCATCCACCTGATGTTAGCGGATGTGGTGATGCCGGGAATGAGTGGGGTAGAACTTGCGCCGCGGGTCAAAGCCTTGGTGCCGGAAGTCCAGGTGATTCTAATGTCGGGTCACCACGATGACCAAATTCTCCTGCATGCGTCCTTGAATCCCAACATGCCGTTTTTCCACAAACCGTTTACCTTGGACGCGCTGGTGCAGACGATATGGGAGGTACTCAAGATCCCGACCTGACCCAACGGCGCGGCTTGCTGCTCAGGAAACCTCATGCTAAGATGTCGCTCTTTTGCACTCGCGATGAGATGCGTGACGCGGAGAGGTGCGAGAGCGGCCGAATCGGCGTGCCTGGAGAGCACGTGTGCTGGCAACGGCACCGTGGGTTCAAATCCCACCCTCTCCGCCAAAATAGAATAATTCCGTCGGATGGGATTTGAACCGGGGTTGTGAAGGGGGTACGCCCCCTTCACGGGGAGCAACGCGAGGGGCTCGCTCCCCTTGCTGGAGCGCGTGTGCAGCGCACGGAAAGCGCAACTTCAAATTCCCACCCTCTCCGCCAAACCGAACGTATGGTACCGGTCGCGTCATGATGGTCATGTGACGCGATAATGCCTCCATGACTGAGTATAAGGGGCTGGGCCCTGTGCAACAGAATCCTGTGAACCCCGCCAGGTCCGGAAGGAAGCAACGGTAAGCAGGGCAGTCTGTGTGCCGCGGGATCACCTGGCCCCGTTTTTTTTCAGGATGCTGAAAAGGTCTCTCGCTTGTTATTGGCTCGAAAAAATCTTCAACGCAGCCCAGAGGCTACCCTTACGGGAAGGAGGGCCTTTGGAGCGCTCAGGACGCCGGATGCAAATGAGCTTTTGAGCATCTGAGAGCATTGAGCAGAGAATTATCTTTTAGGAACGATTAACGGTTAACAACAAGCCTATGGACTATCAGGTTTCTGCACGGAAATATCGACCGGGAACCTTTCACGAGGTCATTGGCCAGCCGCACGTCGTGCAAACGCTCGTGAACGCGATCACGACTCGGCGAATCGCCCACGCCTTTCTCTTTTCCGGCACGCGCGGAGTCGGAAAGACCACAGTGGCGCGCATTCTCGCCAAGGCCCTGAACTGCGAGCGAGGCCCCACCGGCACGCCGTGTGAGGCCTGTCCTAACTGCGTTGAGATCACTCAAGGGACATCCGTCGACGTCATTGAGATCGACGGAGCGTCCAATACCGGCGTGGACGACGTACGAGAAATCCGAGAGAACGTCAAGTTCACGCCGTTTCGCGGTGGGTATCGCGTCTACATCATCGATGAAGTGCACATGCTGTCTAATTCCGCCTTCAACGCGCTGCTCAAAACGCTGGAGGAACCGCCAGCGCACGTTGTCTTCATTTTCGCCACTACGGAAATCCATAAAATTCCTGCGACCATTCTCTCGCGGTGCCAGCATTTTAATTTCCGAAGGATTTCCACTTCTGAAATCATCCGCCGCCTGCGTCACGTGGCTGAGCAAGACGCGATCCTCGTTGAGGACCGCAGCCTGGCCATCATTGCCCGAGCCAGTGAAGGCAGCATGCGTGACAGCCTCAGCCTTCTCGATCAAGCGGTCGCGTTCGGCGGAAAGACGGTCCGACATGGCGATCTGGAATCCCTTTTGGGGTCTGTTCCCCAAGAACAGGTGCGAGCGCTGATTGCCGCCATCATTGCCCACGACAGCCCGGCGGCGTTGCGTGTCATTGCGCAGCTCCTCGAATGCGGTCATGACCTGCGCGCCTACTGCAGTGAGATCGTCGAATATGCGCGAAACTTGTTGGTTGCCTCCGTAGTACCGACTCCTCAGGCTCCTCAGGGATTGCAGGATCTCCGCGGGTTGATTGAGCTCGCCGAAGAAGACCTCCGGCAGGTTGTCACAGATGCAAGGGCATTCACGGCCGATCAACTTCAGGACTTGTTTAGAATTTTCTCTCAGGCAGAAGACGGGATCCGTCTGAGCCCCCACCCCCGCTTCGTTCTGGAAGCAGCTGCGGTGCGAGCGACTCACCTCTTGCGGGTTCCTGTTGTGACGACTGCTGCCCCGCAGCCCATGACAGAACCGAGTCCGGGCTCGGACCGAAGTCGTGTGGGAAGCTTCTCCAAGGTGCACACTGAGGTGGATACCGCCTCACCCACGCCAGCTCCTGCGCCCATGGAGGCTACGCGTCCAACCGCTTCGCCGACAGCCGCGACAAGACCTTCCCACGAAACATCTTCACGGCTGGGAGTCCCCTCACGCGCACCATCCGGCACCACGCAGGCCGAGCCACCGACGTCGGCATCATCCGCATCCACCATGCGTCCACTCTTGAGGACGCCTCAGGCGCCGTCACCGGGTCATCAATCGCATGTGACCCTTGCCTGGGAGCGGGTTGTGGAGCAGGTCGAACGGAGGCATCCCAACATCGCTCCGTTTTTGGCCGCGGGGACGCTCTTGAGCATCGAGGGGAACCGAATCTCAATTGGGTATCCGAAAACAGCTTCGATCGCCCTCACCAGAGTTCAGAAAGAGGAGACGCGGCGGCTCGTGACAGATATCTGCACCGAGTTGGCCGGTCAACTTGTTTCGGTCCACGTGCTCGAACTTCCGGATGGCGAGCCCGCTCCGCCGAGCCTGGCGCAATTGCGCGCCGCGAAGAAACAGAGCGAGAAAGACTCGCTCTTAGCGCAGGCCCGATCCCACCCATTAGTGAAGCATACCTTGGAAATCTTCGGCGGCGACCTGATCGAGGTCCGCCCGACATCACCTCAAGAGGAGACACGCTGATGTCAAAGAATCCGTTCGGCAATATGGGCAATATCATGAAGCAAGCACAAGCGATGCAAGAACAGTTGGCGAAGATCCAAGAAGAAGCGGCCCAGAAAACGGTAGAAGGAACTGCCGGTGGGGGAATGGTCACGGTCACGGTCAACGGCGCCATGCAGGTGGTCGGGGCCAGGATCGATCCCGAGGTGCTCAAATCAGGTGACGTCGACATGCTTCAGGATCTAATTGTCGCGGCGGCAGGGGAAGCCCAGCGCAAGGCTCGCGAGATGATGGCGGATCAGATGAAGTCTGTGACGGGCGGGCTTCACATCCCCGGTCTGTTCTGATTGGCAAGATGCTGAAAAAGCTCCCCAGCTTCGTTCTCAGGATTGCAAGGAACCCGGCCGCCTCACAAAGACACTGCCCGCTCACGACTCGCGGGCGTGCGCAAACGTCGGGCTCCTTCTCCAGATTTTTCTTCCCTGCGGCCTCGCCCGAGAAGGAGCGCGTCTTGGCGCGCTTGGGGTGGGCCGGGTGCAATAGATACCCTTTTGAGCATCTTGAAGTGAATACGCTCGTGAGATACGAAAACGGATGAGCATCGATCAAAATGGACTGCTGATCCGGCTCATCCGGGAATTGGTCAGGTTGCCGGGGATCGGCCAGAAGACGGCGCAACGTCTGGCGTTCCATGTCCTCAAGGCCGAACGGGAGGAGGCCCTTCGGCTGGCGGACGCGATCAGGGCGGTGAAGGAAGGCCTGTCCTTTTGTCAGCAATGCCGCAATATTGCTGAGGGGGAATTGTGTGAGTTTTGCCTTGACCCGAAACGTGACCACACGAAAATTCTTGTGGTGGAAGAGCCCAGCACGCTGTATGCCATCGAGCGAGCCGGTGGGTTCCGAGGCCTCTATCACGTCTTGCTTGGTTCGCTCTCCCCACTTGATGGAGTCGGCCCGGCAGATATCCGCGCGCAAGACCTAGCGGATCGAGTGAAAGAAGGAGGGATTCAAGAGGTCATTCTCGCAACGAGTCCGACGATCGAAGGAGAAGCCACGGCCATTTATCTGACCAAGCTCATCAAGCCCTACGGAGCGCGAGTGTCACGGATCGCGTATGGCATCCCGGTGGGCATGGATATCGAGTATGCCGATGAAGTGACGTTGATCAAGTCGATCGAGGGTCGCCGGGAACTCTGATTTGGTCAACCTGATATGGCCACGGACAGGCGCTCGCTCTTGCATTGACGCTAATCCGGCAGACTGTTATAGTGACCGGGTTTGTTTGAAGCCTAAGAGGGATCGATGCCAAAAAGCGCGACAAAAGCAGCCCGGCCGAAGCGTGCTCCCAAGCGCGCGGCAAAGAAAAGGAAGCCGGCCCCTAATCGGTACGAAACTATCCGCGCCGATCTTCAACGTCAACGCGTTGAGCTTCTCAATGAAGCCGGCGAAGCGCTCACCAACAGGCAAGAGATCGAAGCGTTTCCGGATCTGAGTGACCAGGCCACAGCAGAAGTGGATCAAAATTTTGAGCTGCGGCTCAAAGAGCGACACCAAAAGCTACTCAAGAAAATCGACGAGGCGTTGGATCGGATGGCGACCAATACCTATGGAATCTGCGAGCGGTGTGGCGATGAGATCCCATTTAAACGCCTGAAGGCCCGCCCCGTCACCACCTTGTGCATTGAATGTAAGACCCTGCAGGAGGAGGAGGAGAAGATTCGGCGGTAAGCCTTTTCCATCCGCCTATCGACGTAACGCCTTGACCCGCTCTTGAGCTTTGGTAGCTCGCGCTGCTTCCTCAGGAACTCCTTTAACCAGAGCAAGATACGTTTCATACTCCGAGACAGCTCGCTTAGTATTGATCGGTTCATACGCTTCAGCCAGATTGTATCGCGCAATGGGATAATTCGGTCTGAGGGCGACCGCCTTCTCGAACATTCTCATAGCGTTCTCACGGTCTCCTAGCTTGGTGAAGACGGTCCCCAAGTTGTTTAAGACCTCCGGCGTGTTGGGGCGGATCTTCAAAGATTCCTGCATTTCGGCTTTCGCTTCTTCAAGTCGTCCTTGTCCTTCCAGCGCCAGCCCTAAGCGATGATGGGCTTCGGCAACCCAGACCTTGTCGGTAAACCCGTGAGCTATCGCCTTGCGATAGGCATCAGCCGCCTGGTCGTAATTCCGATCGCCACAATACGCCAATTGAGCAGATTGCCCCCTGGCAAATTGCTGAAGCGAGGGAAATGGCTCCTTGGTTTCCGCGCCCTTCAGACCTGGAGAGGAACTACTCTTACTCGTGTGGCTCCCACCCATGCGAGCGAGAAATTCTTGTCGGTAGGGGGAAAGTAAGGTCGCGTACGGATCGATGGAAAAGGACGCTATCAGCAAGGTCGGATCATCAACATCACCACGCGTAATGTATTGAGTTGTGGTCTTTTCATCCCCGGTCATGTAGAGCGCGCTACTGTCCAGGTTCCCGCCACCGAGCAGACTTGCGCCGGTCAGATAAAACTCAGTGGTAGGCTTCAGTTCGGACAGGGTTTGCCGCAAAACCGGGTAAGGCTTCAATTTGAGACCGGAGGGAAACAGAAACAAGGCTCCCACAAGCAAGCCGTCTTCATCGAAGAAAAAGGCTTCTTCCGAGGCGGTTTGGCTCTCCTGAAAAGGTACTCGAAGCTCCTCGCCGCTTCCCCATGCTGCCCGACCAATCTGGTGGCCCCGATGCTTTTCGAGAAACGCCTCCTTCTGGTCGCACAGCCGGGCTGCTTTCAGCAAGGTTAAGTCGGTGGCGGAGGGAGGCAGACGGGACGGCGGGGCTTCGGCGCAGGAAGACAGAAAGAATCCGACTACCAAGAAGCTCAGCCCAAAGCCAAGCCAACTCGGTTTCTCAATGAATCCTTGGCTGAAGCGCATTTCCCAAGAACGGAGAGTCGTCTACGTGGAATGAGCATACCGGGCAAGAAACACGGAGGGGGTCGCCCCCGGGCGCGGGAGCGACCCCCTCGGTTGTTCAACCCTTCGTTTCAGTAGTTCCCATAATCACGACTAGGCCGTTGGGCATCAAGGGTGTAATCCTCCGGTGTAAACCCGAAAAGGCTCGAATTGCTCGATCCCAGCGCATACAAGGGGCGATTGACCAGGTAATCAAGGACCACCCCGACCGGATTTAAGATGAACCCCGCCCAGCGCCATTCATTGTCGTTCAATGGCGATGCGGTGACCGGATCCGAGTAAATGTAGGCGAGGCTATCGAGAGGCCATGCTCCGCCGACCTGTTGACCCGGCTGGGTCTCCAAATTACTCGCGGTACTCGCGCATCCACCGGCAAGCCATACGACCATAAGCATCATTCCCGCTAGAAGTCGAATCGTCGGCATCTCCCACCTCACTTTCGATGTCTGTTCATCCCTCGAAAACTGAGGGAAGTCTACCTCGAAAGGCCTCTTTTGTCCAGCCGAACCAACGCGAGGGGAGCGAACGAGTAGAACCAGAAAATGCGGACATGGTGGGCGATACTGGTATCGAACCAGTGGCCTCTTCCGTGTGAGGGAAGCGCTCTCCCACTGAGCTAATCGCCCACCGCGCGAACACTCTAGCACTAGGAATCTCGGTCAGTCAACGAAGCATCACCAGTCAGATCGAAGCTTGACATATTTTTTGAACGATCCTTACAATGCTTTCAGGGAGATGCGATGCGTGATGATGTTGTGGTGATTGGTGGTGGGCTCGCGGGATCGGAAGCGACCTGGCAAGCAGCCAATCACGGCGCTCGGGTGACGCTATATGAGATGCGTCCCAAAGAGTCCACTCCCGCCCATAAGACCGGGACCCTCGCCGAACTCGTCTGTTCCAACTCGCTTGGCTCCGACGACATTCTCAACGCGCCCGGAATCCTCAAGGAGGAAATGCGGCGCCTGAATTCGCTGATCATCCGTGTGGCGGACGAAGTCCGAGTTCCAGCCGGATCAGCGTTGGCCGTTGACCGCGAACAATTTTCTCAGCGGATCACCCAAGCCCTCCAAGAGCACCCGAACGTCCGCATTCTCCATGAGGAAGTCAAAGATATTCCAACCGACTGCCTCTGTATCGTTGCTACCGGACCCTTGACGTCCGACAGCATGGCCACTTCCATTAGGAATCTGACTCATTCCAACAGCTTGTACTTTTTTGACGCGATCTCTCCGATCATCGACGCCGACTCCGTCAATATGGATGTGGCATTCAGAGCGTCCCGTTACGATAAAGGGGGCCCGGACTATCTCAACTGCCCGATGGATCAGGCCACCTATCAGGCTTTTTACGACGCCCTCATGAAGGCCGAGAAGGTCCACCCGAAGGATTTTGAGAGGATCCCGTACTTTGAAAGCTGCATTCCCATTGAGGTCATGGCGGAGCGGGGAATTCAGACGATGCTCTTCGGTCCCTTGAAACCGGTCGGATTGGAGGACCCTCACACACACGGCCGCCATCACGCGGTCGTTCAGCTCAGGGCCGAGAACGCGCACGGCACGGCGTACAACATGGTCGGTTTTCAAACCAAGCTCACCTATCCGGAACAGCGGCGGGTGTTCCGCATGATTCCCGGTCTGGAGGAGGCGGAGTTTCTTCGATACGGAAGTCTGCATCGCAATACCTTCATCAACTCGCCCCTCCTGCTCAGGGAGACCTTACAGCTCAAGGCGCGCGGCACGGCATTTTTCGCGGGCCAGCTTGTCGGGGTGGAAGGCTACACGGAGTCGGCCGCCATGGGAGGCATGGCCGGAATCAACGCCGCCAGAGGCATGAACGGACTTCAACCGCTGACACCGCCGCCCACGACAGCCCACGGCAGCCTCATCACCTACATCACGACCAGTGAACCGCGTCATTTTCAACCGATGAACACAAACTTCGGCCTGTTTCCGCCGTTGCCGATCAGTCTCAAGGACAAGAAGGAAAAGCGTAGTCGGATCGGTCAGCGTGCGCTGGAGGATCTGGAAACATGGAAGACGCGATTCGGGCTTTCGTGAAGTTTCTTGATGTGGAACAAGGAGCGTCCCGGGAAACGATTCGCGCATATCGGTCAGATCTCCATCAGTTCCTTTCCTTCATGAAGTCAGGCTCTCCGGGGAAGGCTTCTCTGACGGCTCCTGACCAGATCGATGGCTTGACCATCCGCGGCTACCTTGCCTGGTTAGACAAGAAGAAGGAGAAAAAGTCATCGTTAGCCAGGAAGCTTGCCACCCTGAGAAGCTTTTATCGGTTTCTGGGCCGGGAAGGGAGAACGAAGATCAATCCGGCAGAGGAGGTCCGCACGCCAAAACAGCTTCAACATTTACCCCGAGTCCTGACGAAGGATGATGCAGCCGCGCTCATGGAGCTTCCCGAAGGGGAGTCGATTACGGCTCTTCGTGACCGGGCGATTCTCGAAACCCTGTATTCCACCGGCGCCCGGGTCAGCGAATTGGTCGGCATCAATCTGGAGGACATGAATACGA
Source organism: Nitrospirota bacterium (assembly GCA_963703955.1). Taxonomy (GTDB): domain Bacteria; phylum Nitrospirota; class Nitrospiria; order Nitrospirales; family Nitrospiraceae; genus CAVPGK01. Next base: position 122,729 of record CAVPGK010000017.1, read on the forward strand.
CCGACGGCGTGGTCAGACTGAGGGGCAAGGGGCGAAAGGAGCGCATCGTGCCGATCGGGGCCGTCGCTGTCGAGGCCATCAAAGAATATCTGGCATTCGTTGATCGCCTGCCCACGATTCCGCAGGTCTCGGCCGAGGCAGTTGCCCCGGTTTTTTGCAACCTCCGCGGGGGACGTCTCACATCCCGAAGCGTGGAACGGATCGTCGCCGCGTACTCCAGCCGGCTGGCCGGAGGACGCATCAGCCCACACGCGCTTCGTCATTCTTTCGCCACCCATTTGCTCGATGAGGGCGCCGATCTTCGGGCGATCCAGGAAATGTTGGGACATGCCACGATCGACACGACCCAAAAATATACGCATCTGGCAATGGACCACCTTCTGAAAATCTATGACGACGCGCATCCGAGAGCGCGCCGTCGAGAGGCGGCAAAGCCCCGCTAGAGCTCGAAAAGCACGGACCAACCCCATGATCATCCGATCGACAACAATATTGTGCGTCTCGCGCGACGACCGCGTCGCCATGGGCTCCGATGGCCAAGTGACCGTGGGAACGACGGTGATGAAGAGCAACGCCCGCAAGCTCCGCCGGCTGCATAACGACAAGGTCCTCGCGGGCTTTGCCGGCGCCACCGCCGATGCGTTCACATTGTTCGAGAAATTTGAGGCCAAGCTGGAAGAGTACCGCGGAAACCTGACACGGGCCGCCGTAGAACTAGCCAAGGACTGGCGGACGGACCGAGTCCTGCGGCGATTGGAAGCCTTGCTCGCCGTAGCGGATCTCGACCATGCATTTGTCATTTCCGGCACCGGCGACGTCGTGGAACCCGAAGACGGCATCGTCGCGATCGGGTCGGGTGGCCCCTATGCCCTCGCGGCCGCGCGAGCTCTCTTGGGTCATTCGACGCTGGAAGCCCGCGCGATCGTGGAAGAGTCCATGAAGATCGCAGGCGCCATCGATATTTACACTAACCAACAGCTTGTCATTGAGGAGTTGAAGCCCTGAAAAAAGAGGGTTGGTTGACCGCCACCCCGATCTGTGTTTAGTTAGGCGACCCCTGAAAGTAATCAGGCAGCAAACAGCCAGATTGAAAGCGGACATAGCTATGAATCGTAACTCCTTACCCGATAGGCACCCGGCCAGCCTCGACCGTCTGACGCCCCGCCAGATCGTGGAAGAGCTGGATCGCTATGTGATCGGCCAGCGGGATGCCAAGCGGATGGTGGCCATCGCCCTTCGGAACCGCTGGCGACGGCAGCAATTGAGCCCGGATCTGCGAGAAGAAGTGATTCCGAAGAACATTATTATGATCGGTCCCACCGGTGTTGGAAAGACTGAAATTGCGCGAAGGCTCGCCAAACTGGCCCAGGCGCCGTTCCTGAAGATCGAGGCGTCGAAGTTCACCGAAGTAGGGTATGTCGGACGGGACGTGGAGTCGATCGTTCGTGATCTCGCTGAACTGTCCGTCGGGCTGGTTAAGGCCGCACATGTCGAGCAGGTTCAACAGAAGGCGGAGCAATTGGCGGAAGAGCGACTTCTGGACCTGCTACTTCCAGCCGTCGCCACGAAAACGACAGTCGGGTTCGAGGAAATCGGGCAGGAGTCTCCTATCGGGGTGGATTCCTCTGACGCGACGCGCTCCAAGCTCCGACTTCAATTGCGCGAAGGCAAGCTGGACCACCGGTCCGTCGAGCTCGAGGTCAAGGAGCGGGGACTCCCGATCGGGGTCATCTCGAGCGCCGGGGGCATGGAGGAATTGGAAACCGGCCTACGCGACATGCTGGGCGGGCTCTTTCCAGGGAAGAAAAAGAAACGGATTATGAAAGTGCCAGAAGCGCTCAAGCACCTGGCGCAGGATGAAGCGCAAAAGCTCATCGATATGGACGAAGTCGTGCGCGAGGCCGTGAACAAGGTGGAAGAAGCCGGTATTGTGTTTCTCGATGAAATCGACAAGATCGCAGGGCGTGAGAAAGGCACGGGGCCGGATATCTCGCGGGAGGGAGTTCAGCGCGATCTCTTGCCGATCGTGGAAGGATCGACCGTCAATACCAAGTATGGGCCGGTCAGGACAGACCATATTCTGTTTATCGCCGCCGGAGCCTTCCATATCGCCAAGCCGTCCGATCTGATCCCTGAATTGCAGGGCCGCTTTCCCATCCGGGTCGAACTGGATGCCTTGACAAAGGAGGACTTCATCCGCATCTTGACGGAGCCGCGCGGCGCGCTGGTGACTCAGTATGAAGCGCTCCTGCAGACCGAAAGCGTCGCATTGGAGTTTACCCGGGACGGGCTGGAAGAGATCGCCGCCACGGCGGTCCAGGTCAATGACCGGACTGAGAACATCGGTGCCCGTCGGCTGTTCACGATCATGGAACGGCTGCTGGAGCAGGTCCTGTTCGAGGCGCCTGACCTGAACGAACAGAAAATCGTCGTCGATGCACACTACGTGAGAGAGCGACTGAAAGAGATCGTCAAGGATGAGGATTTGAGCCGGTTTATTCTCTAAAAAACGTAGCTGGTAGCTCATACCTATCAGCGAGCTTGGCTGCGAGCGTACAGATGAACAGACTGATCAAGAAAGCCAATGTCCTCGTCGAAGCCTTGCCGTACATCCGCACCTTTGCCGAAAAGACAGTCGTGATCAAATACGGTGGCAAGGCGATGACGGAGGAAGCGCTCAAGGAAAAATTCGCCCTGGATGTGGTTCTCATGAAGTACGTGGGCCTTAACCCGGTCATTGTCCACGGGGGAGGACCTCAGATCGATCAGATGTTGGGCAAGCTGGGCATAGAGGCCAAGTTCCTGCAAGGCGTGCGGGTCACAGATCGTCCGACGATGGACATCGTGGAGATGGTGCTGGGAGGCAAGATCAACAAGGAGATCGTGACCCTGCTCAACCGACATGGCGGCAGAGCCGTCGGGCTGACCGGCAAGGATGGGAACCTGATTTTCGCCAAGCCGTTGACGGTCAAATCCTGGGCTGAGAGCCTCAACACGGAGCCGGAAGGAGAGCCGGACGATGATTTCGGTCTGGTGGGTGAGGTGCAAGCCGTCAACCCGAACTTGCTGGGAAAATTGCAGCAAGAGAATTTCATTCCGGTCATCGCCCCCATCGGAACCGATCGTGCCGGCCACACCTACAACATCAACGCCGATCTGGTTGCCGGCGCGGTGGCCGCCGCACTCAAGGCTGAGAAGTTGCTGGTCTTAACCGACGTCAAAGGGATCCGCAACGCCAACGGACGGCATGTGTCTACCCTGACACGGAAGGACATGCAACGCATGGTCAAAAAAGGCACGATCAGCGCCGGCATGCTTCCCAAGGTCCATGCCTGCCTGATGGCGTTGGACGGGGGGGTCCGCAAAGCCCACATTATCGACGGCCGGATGCCCCACGCGATTCTCTTAGAAGTGTTCACGGACAGGGGCATCGGAACGGAAATCCTGAGCTAACTCACTTGCCTCAGGCCTCACGTCACAGATTCCAGGCTCACCTTCAAGCTCTCGTCGGCGACCGGCATCCCCATTCAGCTCCGGCCAAGCTCAGACAAACCGCAATCTACCTCACTGAGCAATTCCGGCAGCTCGGCCTGAATGTCACATTTCACCCTTTCAAGGCGCTTGGGAGGACATATCGGAACGTCATCGCTTCCTTGCCGGTGTCACACTCTTCCGCGTCACTCCGCAGCGACGAACGAAAGAGCCCTCCGCCGTTGGTCATTGCGGCCCATTACGACACGGTACAGCATTCGCCGGGCGCGGATGATAACGCCAGCGGCCTTGCCGTCATGCTGGAAACCGCCAGAAGCCTCGTGAAGGTTTCGCTGAGCGGGGAGGTGCGGTTCATTGCTTTCTGCTTGGAGGAAGAAAACCTGCTCGGCAGTCTGGCCTACGCGGCTCATCTCCGGGAAAGCGGTCAATTTCTCACGGGGGCCATCGTGCTGGAATGTGTCGGGTTCACGTCCTCTCAGGAAGGCTCCCAACAGAAACCACCCGGAGTGCCGATTGCCGTCCCGACCATGGGTGACTTCTTGGCGATCGTCGGCAACACGGCGTCAAGCAGGCTGGTGACAGGCTTCGAAGCCGCGGCCAAAAAACACGTCCCTGACTTGAAAACCCTCCCGCTCGTCGTCACCGGCAATGGAGAACAACTGCCGGATACGAGGCGCAGCGATCACGCCGCCTTCTGGCATTATGGGTACCCGGCCATTATGCTGACCGATACCTCCAACTTCCGTAATGCCCATTACCATCAACCGACCGACACGATTGACACCCTGGATCTCACATTCATGACCAGAATCGCAGATGCGGTCACAGCCGCAGCGATTGAGTTGGTTAAGCGGTCTGCTGGAGCGATCTAGCTAGCGGATTCCGATCAAGTGACTACCAGATCACGGCTCAAGCGTGCAACTCTTCGATCGATCGCTCAGGCTTTTGATGCCCTCGACTTTTCAGCCCTGTCGACCATCTACTGCGACGAAGGCGGCGAGGAATTCTGGAATGACCGGCGTGAGCCCTGCCAGGCGTTGGGCATCGGACTGGCAGAGATCCTTCGCGATCGACTTCGACCGGGAGGGCGAAGTCTCTATGTGGGGGCCGGGGTTGCAGAAATTCCGGTGTTGGCCATGGAGACGCTCGATCTGCATCGAAAGGTGGCGGTCTTCAACCTCCGCGCCGAGGAAGTGTCTGTCTTGAACGCCGCATGCCGGACGCTTCCATTTCGATTTGTTCTGGGAGATGCCGGATCCGCGCGCGGGACATTCGATCACCTGTGGATCGTCAGCGTGCTGAATGATCCCGAACGCTTTCCCGATCTGTCGGCCTTGTCATACGGGCAGGCGAATCCAGCCACGTTCAACCCGAATGCATTCGCCCGGGAACGCAAGGCGGTCGCTGCGCTCGTGGACTCGTGTCTCAAGAAGCTGGCGCAGTCGGCTCTCGTGACCATGTCGGTCGAAGAAATACCCTGGATCACAAGCTGGTGCGACCGAAAGAAAATTGCCTGCGCGGTTGAAGAAGAGGAATACCCGACGGCGATCGTTCAAGACCCGGTGTGCTTCATCAGGGTTGGCAATGAGGCGCGCAGGAAAAACAGGAAGAAATGGAGTTAGAACCCCACCTTCGGCCGCTCGGGACCGGCGAGATACTGACGGGAGTACCTGACGTAGTTCTGGGCAGATTCTCTGATCCATGCAAGCTCTTCGTTGGTGACCGGTCGCTTAACCTTGGCCGGAGAACCGACGATCAGACTCTTCGGAGGCACAGTGGTCCGCTCCGTCACCAATGCCCGCGCACCGACAATACAGTCCTCCCTGATCAGGGCACCGTCCATGATGGTCGCTCCCATCCCGACCAGCACCCGGTCCTTGATGGTACAGCCATGAAGCACCACATGATGTCCCACCGTCACATCATCGCCGAGGATCGTCGGATACGTATCATGAGTCACATGGACGACGCAAAGATCTTGGATGTTCGTCCGGCTTCCAATCCTGATGTAGTGCACATCACCGCGAATCACGGCGTTGAACCACACGCTGGAGTCGTCGCCGACCACTACATCCCCGATGACGACCGCGGTCTCCTCGATGAAGGCGTTGTCTGCAATGGTGGGCTTGATCCCTTGGAAGGTACGAATCATGCCTCTACCTTAGAGAAACTACACCACGTGAATCAAGCCGACCTTGATTGTTCTCGAGTTGACACTGCTTCTCGCCCTCCCGTACACTCCTTCCCCTATGTCGGGTAGAGTTCTCACCATGAGAGCCGATTTCCCTGCCGTGCGGATCGGGTTCGTCAACCTGGGATGCTCCAAGAATCAGGTGGACGCTGAGGTTATGCTCGGCTCGCTCACGACCAACGGCTTTACACTGACCACTGATCCCGATACGGCCGAAGTCGTCATTATCAATACCTGCGGCTTTATCGAGGAAGCCAAGCAGGAGTCGATCAACGCGATTATCGAGTGCGGGGAACTCAAGAAAACAGGCGCGTGCAAAGTTCTGATCGCCGCCGGGTGCCTCGCCCAGCGCTACCAGGGTGAGTTGCTGAAGGAGTTGCCTGAGCTGGACGGGGTCGTTGGGACCGGCGAAATCGGACGCATCGCAGACATCTGCCGCACACTGCTCAAGCCGGCCCGCAAGACTCAACGGCTCTGGATGGCTCCCCCGCCCTATCTCTACGATGAGATGACCCCAAGGCTGCGTCTGGGCAAGACTCATACAGCCTACGTTAAGATCGCCGAGGGCTGTAACCGCAATTGCGCGTTCTGCGCCATTCCGCTCATGCGTGGTAAGCAGCGGAGCAGACCGGTCCAGTCCATCGTTGAAGAGGCCAGACGCCTCGCAGCCGAGGGTGTCAAGGAGATCAATCTGATCTCGCAAGATACGATCAACTACGGGGTAGATCTCGGCCTGAAGCGAGGGCTCGCCACGCTTTTGCGTGAATTGGTAAAGGTGAAGGAGCTTCGGTGGATCCGTCCCTTCTATCTTTATCCGCAGCAAGTGGACGATGATCTGATCGACCTCTACGCCGGAGAGGAGAAGATCACCAAGTATATCGACATGCCGCTTCAGCACATCAATGACACGATGCTGAAGCGCATGCATCGATTGGGGAATAGAGCCTCCATCACGAACCTCGTGAATCGGCTACGGGCGCGGATTCCCGGTTTGACCTTCCGGACCGGCTTCATCGTGGGATTTCCGGGCGAGACCAAGGCTCACTTCATGGAATTGAAGCACTACCTGACCGAGATGGAGTTTGATCGTGTCGGGGTGTTCCTCTATTCGGACGAAGACGGAACGCCGGCAATGGAGCTTACCGATAAACGCGAGCGGGACGTGATGGAAGAGCGTCAAGCCGAATTACTTCGCGTGCAGGAATCAATCGCGCTGAAGCGGAGTCGCCAACTGATCGGCCGCACGATGGAAGTGCTGGTAGAGGGAGTATCGGAAGAAACGGACCTGCTGTGGGCAGCCCGCCACGAAGGACAGGCGCCGGAGATTGACGGCGTCGTCTACATCAACGACGCCGCCAATCATCTCCTGAAACCCAGTGAATTCGTCAAGGCTCAGATCACCGATGCCGCCGCCTACGACCTCGTCGCTCACATCCTAAGCTGACGAGCCGGCTCGCCATTCGAGCCCACGCCTTGCCATTGCGACAGTAATATCGAAGGTGTTTGCGCCCTGTCGGCCGCATGCTACACCTTCACACTCAGGAACAGGGATGCGCCACGACGGTTGATCCGCAACAGCACGCTCTGATCCTTCTTCAAGTCGGCTGTGGCCTTCTCAAAATCCTTGGCCGATCGAACCTCGTGCCGGTTGATCTCAAGGATCACGTCACCCTCCATCATCCCTGCCTGTTCGGCCGGGCTGTCCGATTCGACGGCGGTGACCACGACCCCTTTGGTCTTTTCACTCAGCCCGAGTTCCTGAGCCATTTTGCGATCGAGCGTCTGCACCTCGATCCCGACAAGCGCGTGCTCCGCATCGCCGCCCGTTTCGGCTTTCGCCGTCTTGATGGCGTCCGCCTGTTCGCCGACGGTTACCGTCAGTTCCTTCTCATGACCGTCACGGAGCACTCTGACCGTGGCTTTCGCGCCCACCGGAGTGCGAGTGACCATCCGCTGCAGCGCGGCCGGCTCCTCCACCCGCTCGCCCTGATATTCCACGATCACGTCGCCCTGCTTGATCCCGCCTTGCTCGGCCGGGCTATCCGCCGTGACGTCGCTGATCAGCACGCCGCCGGCTTTCTTCAACCCGAAAGACTTCGCCAAATCCGGGGTCAGATCCTGAATCGCCACGCCCAGATAACCCCGAACCACTTTGCCTGACTTCATCAGACTCTCGTATACCGGTTTTGCCATGCTTGTCGGTACGGCAAATCCGACGCCTTGATACCCGCCGGTCTGGGAAAAGATCGCGGTATTGATGCCGATGAGCTCACTTTTGGTGTTCACCAGCGCACCACCCGAGTTCCCCGGATTGATCGCTGCATCGGTCTGGATGAAATCCTCGTACTGCGTGATGCCCATCCGGCCTCGTCCCAGCGCGCTCACGATGCCGAGCGTCACGGTCGAGTTCAGGCCGAACGGGTTCCCGACTGCCAGTACGTACTCACCAACCTGTAGCTTCGAGGAGTCTCCCCAGGCGACGTACGGCAGCTCCCGTCCGTCGATCTTCACCACGGCCAGATCGGTCTTCGGATCGGTTCCGACCACCTTGCCCTTGAATTCCCGCTTATCCGGTAACGTGACCTGGACCTCCTTCGCGCTTTCCACCACATGGTTATTGGTGATGATGTAACCATCCTGGGAAATGATCACCCCCGACCCCATCCCACCACCGCGTGGCCCTCGGTCGAACGGCCCGTGCTCGAAGGGGCTCTTTCCTCGTGGACCAAACGGCTTACGCGGGAATTGGAACCCAAAAAACTCTTCCATCTGATCGAACGGCTCACGCCACTCGCGACCCTCACGACGATCGCGATCACGGACGAGCGTTTTCGCCGGCGTAATGTTGACCACGGCCGGTTTGACCGCCTTGGCCACCTCAATGAATCCCGGCGCGCTTTCGCTCCCCGTTAACGTGGTGGCCACGGACGTCGCCGCAACCGCTCCCTGCGGCGAGACGACATACTGTCCGGAGATGAACGCGACAGACCCAAGCATGGCCAGCCCTGTGATCACGCCCACCATGCTCACCAGTCGTGAACGCACACTCAGTGACTTCATACCTTCCTCCTTGTGACAACAATGAATGCCCAAATCGAGGCGTCGTCGAAATCCGTAGTCGGATGGTAACAGTGGAAGATAAGAAGCTGATTAAAGCGAGATTAGAAGTTTCTAATGGGAAGGGGAGGCGGACAGGAGCGGAAGGACAACCGTAACCGTCGTGCCTTTGCCGGGTTGACTGTTCAATTGAATCGTGCCGTGGTGAGCCTCCACGATCCATTTGCAGATCGAGAGCCCCAAGCCGGTGCCCTTTTTCGCATGAGCACGAGCCTGATCCGCTCGATAGAACCGCTGAAAGATATGCGCCTGATCTTCGGGCTCGATCCCAATTCCCGAATCCATCACCGAGAGCCGCGCCATTTGCCCATCGGTGACCAAGTTCAATTCGACGATTCCGCCTTTAAAGGAGTATTTGACTGCATTGTCGACGAGGTTCAGGAGGAGTTCTCGTAACCTGAATTCATCACCCGCGACAGTGGCCGGCCCCAAAGTCCCCATGACGACCTGGATCTCCTGTTCCTGGGCGAGAACGGTCGCTTGCCGCTTGGTATCCTCGACCAACGCGTCGAGCCGAACCGGTTTGGATTCCATCTTGATCTCTCCGAGGTCGGCGCGAGACAGAAATAGTAACTCATCCACAATGCGGGTCATGCGGTCGATCTCTTCCAAGCTGCTTTCCAGTACCAGTCGATAGTCCTCAACCGAGCGCGGCCGCCGAAGCGCCAATTCGGTTTCGCCTTTTAGAACGGTCAGCGGCGTGCGAAGCTCATGTGAGGCATCCGTACTGAACTGGCGGACTTGTCGAAACGACGCTTCCAACCTCGCGATCATATCGTTAAAGGTCGCCGCCAATTTTCCGATCTCGTCCTGCGACGGTGGAGCCGACAGCCGTTGGGTGAGATCACCGCCCGCAATGCGTTGCGCGGCGAGCGTAATCTCGCCGACCGGTCGAAGCGCCCGGCCGGCGAGGAACCAGCCGCCCGCCAGTGCGGCCAGCAGCGCCACCGGCACCGTCACCAGCAGAATCACCAGCAAGCGATGGAGCGTTTCTTCCACCGACCGCAGGGATGTCCCGACCTGGACGACATTGACGAGCGTCCCGCCGAGTCGAATGGGAACCGAGATGAGCCGGAGCGGAGGTTCTCCTTGAAAACGGGCGGACTCAAAGGTGGTGTTCCCGTTAAACGCCTGCTCCAGAGCGGTGCGGCTGAGCGGAATATCGCGGCTCCGGATATTGGGAGACTGGATCGTAATCTTCCCGCTTGGGCCGAAGATCTGAAAGAACTTGTCCCGCACAGCCAACTCAGGAAAATCCTCGGACAGGTCCTCGAAAAGCAGAAACGGGCCGAATCGGCGTTCCTCCAGCGAATGAATGGCGACGGACGCGGCGTCCTCCAGCGAACGATCCACTTGATCCTTCAGCGCGCCGGCCATCTCTGCATACAGCGCGCCGGCAAAGAGGATCAAAATACCGGCTAGCGCCGTTCCATACCAGAGGGTGAGCCTGACACGAAGAGAGAGGCTAGAACGACCATGATGTTGGCCTCTAGGCTGAGGTTGAGCCTGAAAATCAGTCATCACGTGACCTTAATCTTCCTCAGCCTTCGGCCTTCAGCACATAGCCGCTGCCGCGCAGTGTGTGAATGAGCTTCCTATCGCGGCCGCGGTCGATCTTGTTACGGAGATAATTCACGTACACATCGATGACGTTGGTAAACGTGTCGAAGTCCAAATCCCAGACGTGTTCGGCAATCATCGGGCGCGTAAGCACTCGGCCGGCGTTCCGCATGAAGTACTCAAGGAGCGCATATTCCTTTGCCGTCAGCTCAATGCTCTGCCCTCCCCGGGTCACCTCGCGAGTGGCCGGATTGAGGATCAGGTCTTCGACTTGGAAGATACCGGATGGCTCGCCGCTTCCGCGCCTCAGCAGAGCCCGTGTGCGCGCCAACAGCTCTTCAATGGCGAACGGCTTGGTGAGGTAATCGTCGGCGCCCGCATCCAAGCCCTTGACCTTCTGATCGAGTTGGGCCCGAGCGGTCAGAATGAGAACCGGTGTATGGATTTTCTTACTGCGAAGCTTGTGAAGAACGTCGAGGCCGGATAGCCCAGGCAACATCAGGTCGAGGATAATCAAATCGTAGCTGCCGAACTCTGCGAGCTCAAATCCTTTCGCGCCATCATCGCAGAGGTCAACCGCGTAACTCTCCTCCTCCAGCGCCTGCCGGATAAACGAGGCGACCTTGGCTTCGTCTTCAACCACCAGAATTCGCATAGTAGGCTGCTGAAAAAACCCTCCAGCGGCTGGAGTAGCATTACGGAAACGGCCGCCTCACCACTCGGCGGCGTGCGCAAACGTGATGCTCGTTATTCCTCGCATCGCGCGCCTTGCTGGAGGCCTTTTTGAGCAGCCTAGAGTGACGAAGTCATGTCCTGTCCATGACATACCGGAAACCCATCAGGTAAAAGGCTTAATTGGCACTTCTGCTCTAAAGTTTGAGACCATGTCAGAACTTACTTCGGGGGGAATCTGGTGATCGTGACCGGCGCGTAGCGCAGCGAAGGGCCGTTCGGTGTGCGATAGGCAAGCGAATGTTTCAGCCAATTCGCGTCGTCCCGTGTCGGGAAGTCGGAACGATAATGGGCCCCTCGACTCTCCGTGCGAGCCAAGGCTCCCGCGACGATCGTTTCGGCGATGTCTAAGAGCGAGTCCAACTCCAGGGCGTGAATGAGGTCGGAGTTAAAGATGTGACCATGATCCTGGAGATAGATGTGAGCAACGCGCGCCCTGAGTTGACGCACAGTCTCCATCGCCTCTGTCATCGACTTTTCAGTCCGAAAGATGCCTAGGTTCAGGCTCAACGTCTTCCCCAACTCCTCTTGGATGTGCCAGGCTCGCTCAATGCCGGTACGTGTCATCAGTGTCTTGATCCTTCTCCGCTCCATGCGAAGCGTCTCTTCAGAGAGCGCGCGAGGCGTGACCGTCTCGACATAGTCGGACGCGCGACGGCCCGCCCGTCGCCCGAACACGACCGTCTCCAACAACGAATTTCCGCCCAGACGATTTGCCCCATGGACGCTCACACAGGCACATTCTCCGGCGGCATACAACCCGGCGATTTCCGTTTCGCCCCACTGATTGGTTCGCACGCCGCCCATTTGATAGTGGGCGCCGGGCCGGACGGGGATCGGGCTCTCGATGGGGTCCACACCTGCGAATTCGATCGCGAGCTCCCGTATCTGCGGCAGCCGCTCAAGAATGCGCTGGCGGCCAAGATGACGCAGATCCAGAAGGACGCAGCCATCTACGCCTCGCCCTTCAAGAATTTCTCTCCCGATGGCCAGCGACACGGTGGATCGGGTCGCTAACTCCATCTGCTCAGGCGCATAGGTTTTCATGAACCTGTCGCCGAGTGTATTGAGCAAATACCCTCCCTCGCCACGCGCTCCCTCCGTAATCAGGATACCGGTGTCCTTGAGGGTGGTGGGATGAAATTGCACGAACTCCATGTCCTCAAGCGGCGCACCGGCCCGATAGGCGAGCGCCATCCCATCGCCCGTATTGATGACGGCGTTGGTGCTCGTGAGGAAGACCCGGCCGCTGCCGCCGGTCGCGAGGATTACCGCCTTTGCCGCAATCGCGTGCAGGCCCCCCTGAAGCAGATTCCAAGCAATGACCCCGCGACAGACGCCGCCCTCGACGATGAGGCTGGTGACATACCATTCTTCGTAGACCAGGATCCGTCGCTTGAGGAGCTGCTCGTACATCGCGTGGAGGATCGCATGACCGGTTCGGTCGGCGGCGTAACAGGTGCGCGGGAAGCCGGCTCCGCCGAACGGACGTTGGGCGATGCGGCCGCGCTCGTTCCTGCTGAAGATGACACCCATCCGCTCAAGGTCCAGAATATCGTCAGCCGCCTCCTGGCACATGGCTTCGATCGCATCCTGATCGCCGAGGTATTGGCCGCCCTTTGCGGTATCCAAGGCATGGGCTTCCCATGAGTCATTTTCGCCGAGCGCGGCGTTGATGCCACCCTGCGCTGCGACCGAATGACTACGGACCGGATGAACTTTGGATAGAATCGCGACGTCAAGGTGGGGGGACGCTGCAAGAGCCGCCCTCATGCCGGCGAGTCCCGCCCCTACGACAAGGAGATCATGAACCTTCATGCAGACCGAGTTGACGATACCTTAGGTCGATTAATCAAGAGCCTGAGATGATCATCATCATGACCGATCACAGCTGGTTGAGGCAAGAGGGCAGGTTATACTCTTGCTTCACTCCACCGAGCCATGCAAAATGGGGGAATACAGGGCGGCCTGGTTGTTCTTCGTGCGCGCGTGGCGCGCACTCAAGAGTAACAGGGCCGCCCTGCTAAGTGAGACGAGAGAAGACGAAGCGGGCGCAATGACAACAAATCCGTCAGGAGATACATTGTAAGGGCACAGCGTAACAAGCCATTGGAGATTTCATGGACGCACAGCAGATCCTCAGCCAGTCGGATACCTTCGTGCACCGCCACATCGGGCCGACGGACACGGATATCCAAGAAATGTTGGCGACTCTCGGCCTTCAGTCGATTGACGCGCTGATCGACTTGACGGTGCCTGGCGATATCCGACTGCGTAAGCCGTTAGCTCTTGGCGCGCACCAAGGTGAGCATGAGGGATTGGCTGCATTGCGCGCTTTGCACGATCAGAATCAAATTTTTCGGTCGTTCCTCGGCATGGGTTATTACGACTGCGCCACCCCACCGGTCATTCAGCGGAACATTCTGGAGAACCCCGGATGGTATACCCAATACACTCCGTACCAGCCGGAGATCGCGCAAGGCCGCCTGGAAGCGCTTCTCAATTTCCAAACCATGGTGGCTGATCTCACTGGGTTGCCGCTCGCCAACGCCTCCCTTTTAGATGAGGCGACGGCCGCCGCTGAGGCGATGGCTATGTGCCGCAGCATTACGCGCAAGGAAGTCGGCGAGGGTCAGGAAAAATCTGGATTCTTTGTCGCCCAGGACTGTCACCCCCAGACGATCGCCGTGCTGCAAACGCGCGCCGAACCCTTGGGGATTACGTTGCATGTTGGGTATCCGGACAGGACTGATTTCGCCCGTCAGGACCTGTTCGGCCTCCTCCTGCAATATCCCGCAACGGATGGCTCGCTTCGCGATCATCGCAGCCTGGTCGCACGGGCGCATACTGCGGGGGCGGTGGTCGCCGTTGCGACGGACCTGTTGGCCTTGATCCTGATTCACCCTCCCGGCGAATGGGGAGCGGACATCGTCGTTGGGTCGAGTCAGCGATTCGGCGTACCGTTGGGGTTCGGCGGACCCCATGCCGCCTTTCTGTCGACAAAGCAGGATTATGCGCGGCGGCTTCCCGGCCGTATTGTCGGGCTTTCGCGAGACGTCGCCGGCAAGCCCGCATACCGCCTTGCGCTCCAGACGAGAGAGCAGCACATCCGCCGCGACAAGGCGACGAGCAACATTTGTACGGCCCAAGTGTTGCTCGCGGTGATGGCCAGCATGTATGCCGTCTATCACGGGCCCGAGGGATTGCGCCGGATCGCGCAACGCGTGCACGGTCTCGCGACCGTCCTAGCCGAAGGATTGCGTCGACTCGGGTATCAGGTCGGCGCGGACCCGTTCTTTGACACGGTAAAAGTCTCGCCACACGCTTCGTCACCCGGCCAGACGGTAGACAGGATTCTCGCGCGGGCGAGCGCCAGACGGATCAACCTTCGCCGCCTCGACGATCCGGCGATCGGCATCGCTCTCGACGAATTGACGACTGGAGAAGAGATCGAGACTCTGTTCGAGATCTTTGCGGAAGACCGACCGGTTTCCTTTGCCGTCGCCGACCTGGCCGGAACGATCGCACTCGACGTTCCGGCATCATTCGCACGGACCAGCGCGTATCTTACGCACGAGGTCTTCAACCGGTATCACTCCGAGCACGAAATGCTTCGCTACATGCATCGGCTGCAATCCCGCGACCTATCGCTCGTCCAGTCCATGATTCCCTTGGGGTCGTGCACGATGAAGCTGAATGCCACCGTGGAAATGATCCCGGTCACCTGGAAAGGATTCGGACGTGTCCATCCCTTTGCGCCCGCCGAACAGACCGTCGGCTATCAGAAATTGTGCGCGCAGCTCGAAAGCTGGTTGGCTGAGATCACGGGCTTTGCGGCGGTCTCGCTCCAGCCGAATGCGGGCTCACAGGGCGAATACGCCGGCCTGATGGTGATTCGCGCCTATCACCGCTCTGGGGGTCAAGGACGGCGCGACGTGTGCCTGATTCCGGTCTCAGCCCACGGGACGAATCCTGCCAGTGCCGTCATCGCCGGCTTAAAGGTCGTGTCCGTGGCCTGCGACGAGCACGGCAACGTGGACCTTGCGGATCTGGAAGCCAAAGCGACCCGGTACCATGATCAGTTGGCTGCGCTGATGATCACGTATCCCTCCACGCATGGCGTGTTCGAGGAAGGCGTTCGCCGAGTGTGCGAGATCGTGCATGCGCACGGCGGTCAGGTGTATATGGACGGAGCCAACATGAATGCGCAGGTGGGACTCTGCCGGCCGGGTGACATTGGGGCCGACGTGTGCCATCTGAATCTCCACAAGACCTTCTGCATTCCGCATGGTGGTGGCGGTCCCGGCATGGGTCCGATCGGCGTGGCGTCCCATCTCGCCCCCTATTTGCCCGGGCACCCCATGGCTAATAAGATGGGTAGCAAAGACTCGATCGGACCGATCGCGGCAGCACCGTATGGCAGCGCCAGTATTCTTCCAATCTCATGGGTCTACATTGCACTCATGGGCGGGGACGGTCTCGCCAAGGCCACCAAGGTATCGATCCTCAATGCGAACTACATGGTCAAACGTCTGGAGAAGCATTTTCCCGTGCTGTACGCAGGCAAACACGGGTTCGTCGCGCACGAGTTTATTGTGGACATGAGGCAATTCAAGGATAGCTCAGGCATCGAGGTCAACGATATCGCCAAGCGCCTCATGGATTTTGGCTTTCACGCGCCCACGATGTCTTTCCCGGTAGTCGGCACCCTGATGATCGAGCCGACCGAGAGCGAGTCGAAGGCTGAGCTTGATCGGTTTTGTGAGGCCATGATTGCGATCCGCCGGGAAATCCAGGACATCATTGATGGGCACCTGCCGCGCGACAACAACCCGCTCAAGAACGCGCCGCATACGGCCTCAGCCGTCACGGCCGCCGACTGGAAGCATCCGTACAGCCGCGAGCAAGCGGCCTTTCCCGCTCCATGGGTCCGCGACTCCAAATTCTGGCCCGCCGTCGCCCGGATCGATAACGCCTACGGCGACCGGCATCTCGTCTGCACATGCCCGCCGATGGAGAGTTACGCGTCGTAGCGTCGATCGGCTAATTTCGAGTCGATGATAGAGAAAAGGGCCTTGTCTGTGGGGGCCGAACGCTTCACGGATTTTTCCATATTGAGGCGCATCAGCGGCGTATTTCTATACTTTGTTGAAGCGACGATCGTGTCCTAACGAACTCGATCCGTTTCGGGAATGTGCAGGTGCTAGAGATGAGAGGGCGTGCCGCCTCCGTCGTGTGTGTCGGTGTAGCGGCGTGGTCCATGTTGCTCGTCGTTCCCTTGTCCGCCAAGACAAAACCCGCAGCCGAACGCGCAGAGAAGCCTTCGCTGGAAGTCGAAGAAAAGGCCCAGGAGGCGGCTGACCGAACGGACCGAGCGTCGGACAAGGCCGTGCGGATGTTGGATCGTGTCATCATTAAGGTACGGCCCAAACCCGGCGAGACCAAGGCCACCGTCCCCGACACATGGCTGACCGCCAAAACCAAACTGGCTCTGGTTGCCGACGAGCGAATCACGGGCCGTCAGATGACCGTCGAGACACAGAATGGGGTCATTACGCTCGGCGGGACGGTGGATTCCGACGAGGCCAAGACTGCGGCCGAGGAGGCTGCGAAGAGCGTCGAAGGGTGGAAGGATGTCGAGAACAACTTGCGCGTCACCACGCCTTCGCAGGAGAGCGTCTGACGAAAAAGACAGCGCCATCACACAGAGAGTGAATGCCGCTCTAAGGAAAGACGCAAAATTAAAGAAAGCGGAGATCGCCGTTCGAACGGAGGATGGTGTTGTCACCCTGACCGGAGCTTCGCCCGATCTCCTCACGAGCGCACACGCTGCTTGGACCGCCTGGAACGCCAAGGGTGTCCGCGTCGTGAAAAATGAGCTGACGATGAAGAGCAAGTGATCGGGGACGAGTTGAAGGACCACTGACTGTCGCCGCGCTGCCAGGCGACGAGAAGCCCCGCCTATTTATGGAAGGGTCGTGGTCAGTTCTTCCTTCCGGCCATCCCTCAACACCACGATCGTAATCTTGTCGCCCGGCCGAAGTTCGGTCAGCCGGTCCCTGATAACAGGATAACTACCCCCTTCCTCGATCATAGGAACGCCTTGCACTTCGAGAACCACGTCTCCCCCGACGATCAACGGCTCGCCTTCGATGAGGGCCGCCATCGTTCCTGCTCGAAGCCCGATCCTGGCCGCGGGCGAATTGGCCGCCACGCGCTGAACCAATAATCCGGCTTTTTGCGGAACGTTGAACACTCGGGCGAGATCACCGGACAGCAGAAAGCCCTCGACCCCGCTCCAAAATGGATGTCGCTCAAGCAGGAGCCGCCGCGCCAGGTTGGACGTGACCACGAACCCCAAGCCCTCAAAGCCGCCTGATTTCGAAATGATGTGGTTGACGATGCCGATGACCTCGCCTGCCATGTTGAACATGGGACCTCCGGAATTTCCCTGGTTGATCGCCGCGTCGGTCTGAAAGAATTCCGAGCGGGAGAGGCCGCCATGGAGGGTGGGAGGCGAGCGCCGTGCGCTGACATGGCCGACGGTCAAGGTATGACCCATCCCAACGGGCGCGCCGACAATGAAGACCGGGTCGCCGACCTCGGCGGCGTCCGAATCGCCGAGCTTCGCCACGACTACTTTTGGAGGAACCTTCTCCAGTTGGAGAAGCGCTACGTCCGCGGACGGGTCAGAGGAAAGCACCTTGGCCGGGATGACCTCTCCACTCTCAAACTCCACTCGGATCGCATCGGCCGTCTGGACTACGTGCGACGCGGTCATAACCTTGCCGTCCGCCGAAATGATTACCCCTGAACCGAGTCCCGGGAGGCTGGCAAGCTGCATCTTGGGGCCAGTCACCACGTGTTCATGTTCCGTGCGGATCACGACGACCGAAGGGTCTACCCTTTTGAAGATCTTGCTCAGCGTTTCCGCTTCAGCGTGGGTCCAAGGCCATGTCAACAGAGGAATCGCCAACAGTGTGATGAGTCGTGTTCGCATACTCACCTCCCGTGGAAGAAGTCCGATGGGTCGATGGATGGTTTCCGAACGGTCAAGGCACTACTCTACCCAGAGTCCCATTGGTTTCACAAGATGGGCGGATCGGTTGACTCTCGAGAACGAATGGGGACAAGCTGGGCGTGATAGAATCGGACGCTCCATCGATTACCTACTCTTCGATGAGTGATAAACAGCGGCACGCGAGACCCGTACCGACCGCAGCCATCACAGGACAGCACTCCAAGCTGCTCGGCCTTTCGGTAGCTTTTCACACGCCGTTTTTGATCGTCGCCCTAAGCATCCTCTCCATGTTCTTCGCCCTCTCGAAACCGGCCGTCTACGACGCGCAGGCTGAGACCAAAAGTGGTCCCGACATGGACCAGGAGACGAGCCCCCAGGACATCAAGGCCGGGCAGCAGTATGGGAGTGGGACACGGGTGCGCGCACCGACGCTGGGCGCCTCGTTCGTCATCCCCAAGGATTGGTTGGGCGGGATGCCTCCGGGCTCGCAAGCATTCTTGTTGGGATCCAACACCAAGGCCGGCCTCGGCCTCGCGGTCATGTTTCACGCGGTGACGCCTCAGGAGCTCGCGGTCCAGTTGAACGAACCACAAGCGCTAGAGGAAGGATTCGTGCTACACCCGGTCGGATCGGCCAAGCGCGTAGGGGATCGCATGACCGCATCGTATCACGCCGGCGAGCACATCGGACGCGCCGTCGCGGTGTTGGGACCTGAACAGAACGCTATTGTCTACCTTTTCACGGGCCCCAAAGACCAGGGTACCTATTACGATGCACTGATCGAGGAGATCGCCGCCTCAACACGGTTCACTAAGGTCGACACGGCCGATGTCTTGAACCGGTGGCGGGAGCGTCTGACCGGTATGACGCTGAAACGGTTGGAGCAATATTCCAGCGGTGTCGGCGGCGGCTACAACATGTCAACCGTCTGGCACCTTTGTCGGGATGGCCGCTTCACGTACACCCATTCCTCCCACATAACCATTCAAGTGCCGGGGGGAGGCACGTCCAACGCGGACCAGGATCATCGCCAAGGAACATGGCGCGTCGAGGTCAAGGGCGCGGACGCCTTGCTGGTCCTCACTGAGGACAACGGAGCGGTGAGATCTCATACCCTTGCGTACGACGGCGAGAAAACCTTTCTGGATAAAGAACGCGTGTTTCGTGTTGAGAGTGAGGGATGCCCGTGATGACTATTACACACGTGAACCGTAGAGACTTTCTCGTGCGTACCGGACTGGCGCTCGGCGCCGGCGCGCTCACCGCCAACGCTCCGCTGGCCCGAGTGCTCGCTGATTTTACGAAGCCGGCTCAGCTGGACAGTTGGGAAGCCGTGCGCGATCAGTTCCCGTTGTCACGAGAGGTCATCCATATGGCCGGCTTCTTTCTCGCCTCTCATCCGACACCGGTGCGAGAGGCGATCGAGGCACATCGGCGCAGATTGGATGAGAATCCTATCGGATACTGGATTGGCCACGGCGAGGAACTGGAGGGAACGGTCCTGCGCGCTGCCGCGGACTACCTGGGTGTGACCTCGACCGATATCGCCCTGACCGACAGCACCACCATGGGCCTCGGCCTGCTCTACGGAGGGTTGGCCCTTCGGGAGGGCCAGGAAGTCCTCACCACGATTCACGACCACTATTCGACGGATATGTCGCTTCGCCTGAGGGCTCAACATACCGGCGCGTCGATCCGGCAGATCCCGCTGTACCGCAAGCTGGATACCGTGTCTCGCGAGGAAATTGTGGACTCCCTGATGAAGGAGTTGCGCCCACGGACCCGTGTGGTGGCGATCACATGGGTTCACTCCAGCACCGGGCTCAAGCTGCCCATCCGTCAGATAGCCGATGCGATGGCGAAGATCAACGCCGACCGGCCCGACACCGAGCGGGCACTCCTCTGCGTCGATGGGGTCCACGGACTCGGCGTAGAAGATATTGGACTGAAAGACCTTGGCTGCGACTTCTTCATTGCCGGCACGCATAAATGGATGTTCGGCCCCAGAGGCACGGGTCTGGTCTGGGGCCATCCCCGGGCCTGGCCTGCCGCGAACGCCACTATCCCCACCTTCAATCATGAAGCCTACCGTGTCTGGATGAAGGACACGCCGGAGGCATCTTCTTCACCCGATCGCCCAAGGGACGCCGAGATGCGCTCTCTTCCCATGGACGTTCCCTATGGAGCGATCATGACTCCGGGAGGTTTCCACTCCTTCGAGCATCGATGGGCGCTGAATGAGGCCTTTCGATTCCATCTGGCCATCGGCAAGACTCGCGTGACCGAGCGGATTCATACGCTCAACGATCAGCTCAAGGACGGCCTGGCGAAGATGGCGCACGTCAAACTGCATACCCCGCGCTCGCGCGATCTGTCCGCCGGGATTGTCTGTTTTGAAGTGAACGGTTGGAAACCCGAGAAGGTCGTCGAACGCCTTCGCCAACGCCGGATCATGGCCAGCGTCGCACCCTACGCCACGCAATACGTGCGCCTCGCGCCGAGCCTTCTCACTTCACCCGAGGAGGTCGAGAGGACGCTGCAAGAGACTCGGAGTCTCAGCGGATAGACGTCGGGGGCGCCAGAAGAACTATGCGAACCTGCTGATCCGCTTCGGCTGCCGTCAGTCGACGTCCGCATCAGGCTCCACAAGGGTCGCGCCTGCGGTGTGACCGGGTTCGTCAAACACCTCCCGATAGATCCCTTCCCAGAACCTGTACCAGGCGTCGGCGGTCTCTCGGGCTCCGGACGCGATGGAAGCGAGTTCCTGCGACTCCTTGGCCGTCTTGCGCACTGCCTCCAGGATCCAGTCGCTATGGCATTGTTCTTCCTGTACGTGTGACTCGAAGAAGACGAGATCGTTGGGTGTGAGTTCAGGATATTGCCGCAGGCCCGGATACAGATACAGGAACTCCGAAGCCGCGGTCGTCTCCACGGCCAACTCAGCCCCCAAGGCAACCAGATAGTTGGATTCCATGAAAAGGTGGCGAAGAACATTGAGGTAGCCCGTCACTTCGGCAATCGGTTCCGTCTGGCTCAGGTTAGATTCGCTGAGGCCCAGCGCTTTGCCGAACCGTTCCAGTTGCCTCACGTGCGCGTGCTCGATCGAGCCTGAACCGAGCTCCGAATGAAGGGTCTTGATCAACTCGACCCGCATCTCGACTTCATCGATCGGCGTGGCATAGAGCAGCCCTTCCAGGACCTTCACGAAGTGCTTACAGAAGTAGTGGTATTGCCGGAAGAAGGCTTGCAACTGCGCCCGACTCAATCGCTCTGACTTGAACCGCCGGAAAAACGGATGGTCATTCACCGGGTGATGGATGAGGTCTTCCCTTATCCTATTCAAGGACGACGGGTCGATTTGCGTCACTTGCATCCTGTCTCCTCCCTGAATGAACGATGAGGCGGTGCAACGGAATTTGAACATGCCTCAGTTCGTCAAAGCAAGACGTTGCCTGGGAGTGGTAGTTTGCTGACCCGACCCGACCGATGACGGAGCCTGTTCTCAGGACACCGACGATCGTCCAGTTCGGTAAATGTGGAGAGTGTGAGAAATCGCACCGTGCACTTGTGTGATTTCGCACGTTTTGGCTGACCTTTTAATTGAGTGCCTGCATTGCATTTTTCCAACCCGTTGTAAAAACGAGCATCATCATCAATTCAGTTAGTCCATGTCATCGTGCATCCAGGAGGGACAGATCTTGCGTATAGTTCAATGGTGGAGGTTTCATTATGGAATTCTTCTTGGTTGCCTGCGCCGTCGGTCTCTGGACGTTGCTGACGAAGATTTGACGGAAAACCCTTTCAGCCTGTCTGCCGGCTCGCTGTACCTTATGAGATGACCTCCGTGCAGTTTTCTGATGTCCCCGATCACTTGGCAGCATCTGATCCTCGACAGTAGGGGACCCGCAAGACGCACCTGACTCACCGTTGGTTGGCCATACGCCCGCTCTTGCACCTCCGTTAGCGCCCACGGAAGCGTCAGGGCTCAGTTCCGGCGAACGATGGTTCGCGACGTTAGCGGGCAAACAGTCAGGCGAGGTGTGCATCGAAGCACCCTGAGGTGGGAAGCTGCAACGCTCAGGACACGATGTGGCCTAATGAGGCGCTTAAACGCTTGGTGCGGACCATAACAGCCGATGAGATTCTGGCCGGTGCGCTTTAGAAGGTGACGAACATGCAGAAGGTGAATGACCAGCTAACCAGAGTCCTGATTGTCAGCGGCGACCAGATGATCTGTGCAGGGATACGAATGATCCTCGAGATCCAGACGGCCCGGATTACGAACTGGTGACTTATCAGCGGAGAGTAGGAACCAGAAACTCACGCCGTTTGCCAGTCACATCCCACCCGGACGTCCTTTCCGATGGGAACCGAGCGTGGCAAACCTGTGGTCCTACCGACACTAAGGATTTGTCGTGAGGCGTTTCCTGTGTGGCTGCAACTCGGCGAGAGTGCTCTGGGCTTCGGGAATGAGATCAGCGCGGCCTTCGCGCTGTGCGATATTGAGAGCCTCATCCGCGAGGATGAAGGCTTCTTTACGGTTGCCTCGGGCCGCATAGGCTTTGGCCAATGAGATGCGGGCATTGATGGCTTTCGTCGGGTCCCGTTGAATCACCCGCCGCAACATATACTCGCCCTCTTCCTCGTCCCCACCCAACAGCGCCGGCAACCTGATCAAAAAGGTTCCCTTCGAGGAGAGCGCGTCCAGGTGATCCGGGTTCAATTCGAGAGTTCGATCCAATTCCTTCAACGCGCGCCGAAATCCGAATACCGAGGTAAACGTCTCCCCATCGATGCGGAGCTGTTCACCAAGGCTACAAAAGAGAGCGAAATGGGCGTCGGCGAGTTGGTCGTTGAGCGCGATGGCCTGTTCAGCGAGGGATTGGCTTCTCTTAAAATGCGCAAGTCGACCGGCGCGCTCCCCGGGGCGTCGCCCGGCATCGCATTCAAGCTGGGCTTTCGCGCTCAACTCCTCGGCGGATTCCCGAGCCGACGCGGTCACAGAATCAGCGCCAAGAAGAATTACCGCCGCGACGAGAGCCCACCATTTCGCCATCTGCTCATGCCTCCCTTATGCAGTTCAAAGGAACGGAGTGAACTGCAAAACAGATGCCATAGAGATGACCATCTAACAACTTTGGAGAAGTACCTGGAAAACAGAGGGTTGTAGGAACTCGCTCCATCGAAGGTCAGTCAATTCAGTGTGGGGAAGATGAAACGGCGAGGACAATATGCGCCACGCTTCCCAGATTGTCAAGTGAGAATCAGGAGTGGGTGATGTAACGTTCTCTGTGCAAAAGGCATGAGAGTGTCAGCTAGGTCGCTGTCGAGGCAAACCCATGCTCCAACAAAGGAGGTTTCAACACTTCATGACCGAAGTCCGCCGCCGGGTGTCAGCCTCCTGACGTGGAGATGGGTCTTGTTTGGCAGCAACCCAGCCGACACGCTTCATCTCCTACGCAGAGGAGAGAAGACTACATCACCATAAGGCGTCCTTTGACACACCCCGAGGCGATGTCTACAATCTTTTCACCATGAGAAGAGCTAGCATGCGACATACGTTAAGGCTGGTTCTTGCCGTCGTCCTGCTCGCTGGGTGTGGCGGGAACCCCTATCTGGACGCCTCGTTGAAGCCGGCGGAACTTGAAGGCAAGGACAAGGCCTGGTTTGAAAACAACTGGGGGCCGCCTAGCGGAAAGTCACCGCGATTCTTTGGTGGTGAGACCTGGACCTATTTTCGGATCGCCGGCGGCGAATCTGGGCCGTTGTTGTTCAATTTCGCGCCGAACCAGTGCCAGATCACACTAAAGTTCGATAAAGGAGAAAAGCTCAGCTCATACAAGTATTCCGGGTGCTAGCCGGTACAGATACTTCTCGCAGGTCACCCAGGCTGTGACAATTGCTTTTGGAAAGCCTCAGCGCAACCCGCGCTGCAGAAATAGTAGGTCTGCCCCCCGATTCTCGCCGGTACAGCCGACCCCTTCGGCACATAGGTGCGGCACACAGGGTCTTGGATCATGTGGTGATTGTCAGGTAATTGATCCGGTGTGCCACGCAATTCCCGGATCGCCCTTCGCACCAAGAAGTACAGGACGACGAACACAACGATGACGATGATGAGTCTCCACATCTGACCCCGCCCTCCACTCCATCAAGAGTAACTCCGCCTGACGGTAAACGCTCCTGCCAACGTATGAAAAGAAAAGAGGTTTCGCATCTGACGACCGATGGTCTCGCCAGCCTGGGACCGTGGTCAAGGGGGCCTAAGGCCTCACGTCTCGTCGACGGCAGAGGGCCCTTTGCACTTGTGGGGAGGGACTTTAGACCGATAGCTCTCCCTCGTTACGGATGTTATGGTGGGGGCATGCAAACCTGTGACAAATGCCAAGGCACCATGTTGTTGGAGCGTGCAGTAGACCTGAACGCAGGTCTCGTGATCACCGTTCTGGCCTGTCTCAATTGTGGCAGGCGCAAAGCGGTGGAGACCGAACCTCGACCGTTGACCGCCCGCTGCTGATGACGGCCTCGCAACTAGGCCCCGCTGTCCGACAGAAGCCATAGATGCTATTCTACCATTCTGTCGACCACTAATGATAAGACCTCATGAAGTCTAGGGTCATGAAAATAATCGAATCCCCGCTGACCATCCCACGGCATTGTCCCAATCGCTACAGGGTCATCTACTCCAGCTAATTGATCGATCGGTGCTTGTTACAGATTCGTCTCCTTGACTGCGATAGTCAGGCGGCAGCGCGATTTTCTTGAGATCGATTCGGCGGAGGCTACCAGGACACCTGGGGGTGGTGCTGGTCGTCATGATATAACTCATGACCTCGTTCCATTCCGGTCCTTTCGCTTGCACTCGACTAGCATTGACTACGGAAGGCAGAAGGCCGGGGCATTGCCACGATGGATCATAGCCTGATCGCGGTCGTGCTCACTTACACGGTCCAGACGTATGGGAAAAAGGTTTGTAACAGGCCGGGGCCATCATCGTCATCCGAGTGTAGCTCATGCTTGCCAACAAGACCCAATCATTTCAGGCCTAGGACGTCCAACATATCGTACAGACCTGCTGGCTGTTTGACCACCCATCGCGCGGCCCGCAGCGCGCCGCGCGCAAAGGTGTCCCGACTTTGGACACGATGGGTAACTTCGACCCGCTCACCCATCCCTCCGAAGAGGACGGTGTGGTCTCCCACGATATCGCCCGCTCGAATGGTCTGAATTCCAATCTCGCCGGGCTTGCGTTCCCCGATGAGACCCTTCCGGGTATAGACGCCGACCTGATCCAAATCCCGGCTCACCGCTTTGGCAAGAATCTCGGCCATTTTTAGGGCTGTTCCGCTCGGAGCATCCTTCTTCAGACGGTGGTGAGCTTCGATCACTTCGATGTCATAATCTTCTCCGAACGTCTTGGCCATCTCGGCGATCAATTTGTAAATGACATTGACACCTACGCTCATATTCGGGGAAAACACGCACGGAATCTGCCGAGCTAACGCGCGCAGCTCGCCGAGATCTTGAGCCGACAATCCTGTCGTCCCGATCACCATGGCCCGGCGGTGCTGGGTCGCGGTTCGCAAGTGCTCCAGGGTCGCCATCGGTGATGAGAAGTCAATTGTGACCTCACCGTGTCCCACGACGGCAGAAAAATCATCTCCGATGGGTACCCCCATCGGACCGCAACCTGCGACTTCGCCGGCGTCCTCGCCGATCGAGACATGGCCTTTCCGCTCAATCGCTCCTGCAAGGCTAAGGGCGGCCGAATCCTTCAGCAGGGAGATAAGCCGTCCGCCCATCCGCCCAGCTGCACCGTTGACGATCACTTTGATCATTGAGGAGTCCCGTTAGATCAGCCCGTAGTCCTTCATGACACGCTGAAGCTTCTCACGGTTGTCGGAGGACATGGGGCTCAAGGGCAGGCGGAGCTCGGGCTGGATCTTCCCCAGGATCCCCAACGCCTCTTTGACCGGAATCGGGTTGGTCTCATAGAAGAGCGCGGCGAAGAGCGGGTATAACCTGTAATGGATCGCCTGAGCCTGATCCAACTTCCCTGCGGCAAACGTATCGACCAAGGCGGCCATGTCAGCTGGGGCGATGTTGGCGGTCACGGTGATCACACCCCTAGCTCCCACCGCCATCATCGGCAGCGTGAGCGGGTCATCGCCGGAGAGAACCGCGATCCGATCGCCGCACGCCTTGATGATTTCCGAGACCTGCTGGAGAGACCCACTCCCCTCCTTGATGGCCGCGATATTGCGGATCGCGGCCAAGCGGGCGACGGTGGCTGGAAGCATATTCACACTGGTTCTGCTGGGAATGTTATAAAGCACCAAAGGGAGGTCCACCGCCTCGGCGACAGCTTTATAGTGCCGGAAGAGGCCTTCCTGCATCGGCTTGTTATAATACGGGGTAATCAACAAGGCGGCATCGGCGCCCGCTTTCTTGGCGTGCCGGGTGCGCGCGATGGCCTCATCGGTTGAGTTGGAGCCGGTACCTGCGATGACCGGCACCCGTCGTCCGACTACTTCGACCGTCAACGACACGACGCGGTCATGCTCTTCGTTTGAGAGCGTGGCCGACTCTCCAGTTGTGCCGCACGGCACGATGCCATCGGTTCCGTTCGCCAGTTGAAACTCAATCAGATCCCCGAGCGCACGTTCATCCACTTGCCCGTTCCTGAACGGAGTGACGATTGCCACTAATGAGCCGGTAAACATAAAGCCCCCTCTAGCAGTGAAATATTCGAAAGGCAAAATGCAAAACGAAAAGCCGCCTTTCTCTTCGAGTCCTTATTTTGCCTGTGGCATTACCCTAAGAACTGGGGGATCACTTCACCACGCACCAAATCCTCATAGGTTTCTCGGGACCGGATTACGTGAATCTCTCCCTCTGTGACAAGAACCTCGGGTACGCGGGGCCGTGAGTTGTAATTCGACGCCATGACGAAACCGTACGCCCCCGCGCTCATGACGGCCAGGAGATCCCCGGCTGGTGTTTCCGGCATCGGACGGTCCTTGGCCAAGAAATCACCGGATTCGCAAACCGGGCCGACGACGTCAACGATGAGCGTATTGGTTCGCGATGCCTCTTTGACCGCACGGATCTCATGATAGGCTCCGTATAAGCTGGGCCGGATCAGATCATTCATAGCCGCATCCACAATCACGAAGCGCTTTGCCTCACTCTCTTTGGTGTACAGCACGCGTGTCAGCAGAACGCCGGCGTTGCCCGCGATCACGCGGCCCGGTTCCATGATCAGCACGCATTTAAGGTCGCGCACTAACGGGAAAATGGCCCTCGCTAATTCCTGCGGCGGGGGCGGTACCTCATCGGAATAGGTAATGCCCAGTCCGCCGCCGATATTGATGTATCGGATGTTGGTGCCGTGCGCTTTCAACGCTTCAACCAAAGCGAGCACTGTCTTGAGCGAATCCACAAAGGGGCTGACTTCGGTGAGCTGGGAACCGATATGCGCGTGAACACCCACGACCTCGATGTGCTTGAGCGAAGCGGCCAGTATGAATTCCTCGATCGCTCGGTCCGCGCTGATTCCGAATTTGCTCTTCTTGAGACCGGTTGAAATATACGGATGGGTTTTCGGATCGATGTCGGGATTAATGCGCAGCGCCACGCGCGCCCGTCGGCCCATCTCGGCGGCCACATCATCGATCGCGCGCAATTCGGCGGAGGACTCGACGTTGAACATCAACACGTCGGCCTCGAGCGCCTGACGGATTTCGTCCCGGCTCTTGCCGACTCCGGCAAACACGATTTTGGACGGGACTACCCCGGCCTTCACCGCTCGGTAAAGCTCTCCGCCGGAGACAATGTCCGCCCCGCTCCCCTCCTTGGCCATCAAGCGAAGAATGGCCAGGTTGGAGTTGGCTTTCATCGCGAACGCGATGATGTGCGGCACATCCTTAAAGGCACTGTCAAAGGCTCGGAAGTGTCGGACGAACGTGGCATGGCTGTAAACATAGCAGGGCGTGCCGACTTCTTTAGCAATGCGGGTAAGCGGCACCCCCTCGCAAGACAATTCGCCGTGCCTGTACTGAAAATCATGCATCCTGCCAGTCCTCTTCAAGCATTTCGAGGCCGGTCAGTGAGAATCCATCGAGCGCGGCTTCAAACGCCCCTTTGAACTTTCTATACCGGACCTTGGCATAAGGGGGCACCGCCTTCAGCGTCTCCCGGTCCAGAAGTGTGTGCAAGGCCCCTGGGGTTGCCTGGCGAAGATGCTCAAAGTTGACGATGATGTCCATCTTCGCCTTCTCTGCCGCCTGCTTAATGCGCTTCAGCAACTCCTGTGCGCTGAGATGGTCGAGCGTCCCCTCAAGATCGATGAAGAGTGCGGCGAACCGATCGTGGCGCCGTGCCTTGATATCCAGCCACAGCTCCTGAGCGGGCGCGGTGGTTTCTCCGATCTTCTGCTTCAGCGCATGCAACGCATTGGGAATGAGTTGGTCCGTTTCGAACGTCGGCAGCTTCGCTTGCAGCCCTTTCAGAACCGCGGCCACCGGCGAGAGAGTTCCCTGCGGACACGCCCGCTTCACGAGTTTCCGGAACTGCCGGTTCATCTCCCAACGAGCCACGAACCGTTGTTGGGTGGCGGACAAGCGGCGCCAGATCGAGGGCAGCGAGTAGAATTGGTGGTTGGCCCAGAAAAATCCCTCTTGAAGCTGCTCCGGCGTCATGCGGGTTGGGTAGTACACTACATGCTTGCCGTCGTACTTGGCCCAGTCTCGGTCAAAGATCCGTCCGGCGCCGTTGTAGCGTTCGTACAACGCGGTGCCGGGGAGCGGGGTCAATACATTGAAGTACGCCAACTCCACGCGATTCTTTACCAAGAATTCCACGGCTCGCTCGAAGACCGATTCATCGTCATTGTCGAACCCAAAAACGATCCCGGGATTGACCATGAT
The DNA here is from genome assembly GCA_963703955.1 of Nitrospirota bacterium. Lineage (GTDB taxonomy): Bacteria > Nitrospirota > Nitrospiria > Nitrospirales > Nitrospiraceae > CAVPGK01. Next base: position 151,770 of record CAVPGK010000017.1, read on the forward strand.
TCCATGGTCATGGAACATCTTGATCTCATCCGAGAACTTCTGGACGCGGTTGAACTGTTTGTTCGTTTCTTCCAGCGCATTTTCGTCGAGCGACTCCATGCCCACGAAGACCGACACGCAGCCGCTCTCGGCCGCGAGCTTCACCATCTCCTCGTCATCGCCCAAGAACAGCGTGGATTGGCATCCCCACTTGATGTTCAGAGGTTTCAATGCGGTCCACAGCTCCCGGCAATACGCCCGGTTGCTGTTGTGGAGATCGTCCACAAAAGCGAAGATCGTCCCGTCCTCGATCCCGATTCGAATCCGCAGGGCGGTCACGAAAGCTTTCCAGAGCGAATCGTTTCGTATCCGCTCGACCAACTCGCTCCGGATCCATTGCTTGACCCGAGCGAGTTCTGGGACCACTTCCTGGACCGGTCGACGCCGCGTCGTTTTCCCGTTGAATGGGGAGACGCTGCAGAATTCGCAGTCAAAATGGCATCCGCGCGTGGTAAAGCTGCATTGCCGCGTCATGTAAGCATCCGGGCTCAACAGTTCCACCCGCGGGCTCCTGTATTGTTCCAACGAAGGGAATGCCCCCATCTTGTAGACGCGCTTCATCATCCCGGCCTCGAAGTCGGCCACCAGCTGAGGCCACAGATCCTCCGCTTCTCCGCAGACGATCGCATCACAGTACCGGAGGGCTTCATCGGGGCAATAGGTCGGATGCACCCCTCCCAGGACGACGGTCTTGCCGCGTTTCCTGAACTCAGCGGAGATTTCATAGGCGCGTGGGGCGTAACAGGTCATGATTGATAAGCCGACGAGGTCGCATGGCTGATCGAAATCGACATCCTGCACGGCCTCATCGACCAGGACGACGTCCCAGCCGGAGGGCGTGTAGGCGGCAATCGTCGGTAGACTAAGCTTCGGAAACCAGACGGCGCGCCGCTCGCTAGCCGTGAGATGATACGGATTATTGCGCGGATACGGGTCAATGAGTAAAAGGGTGCGCGCCTTCTCTTTTGAACGAATAGGTTCCATGGACCTCTTCCTCCTCCTGTTGCGTCAGCGATCATTGGGACCGCACGTGAATCACGGGGGTTCTATCGGGGCGGAACCAAGATGGCTCCATCCGGTCGTGCGGCAGGGTCAGCCGCCTGATCCAGATCGTTCGGCTCCCCTGCTTTCTCCTCCTTGGTCGGTTGATCGACCACACCTTCTCGCTCTGGCACGGGCTTTCCCTTTTCTTCCTGGTCTTTCCTCAGCCGAGCTTCTTTCTCCAGTCGATCTCTCTCCTGAGCGTCCTTTTGCCGTTTTATGTTCACGCCGATATCTTCGGGCGCGACCAGTGGTCCGACCGTCCCGCAACTGACAAAGATTCCCACACTGCTTATCACAATCGTCCAGGTGGTCAAGAAGACCAATCTCACCCACCCACGCCAGGCGTTCATTTCACCGGCCACTCATCACACGAGCGTCTTTTCCAATGCTTTGATCCGGGCCTCCACTCGCTTTCTCGCAGTCCCACCGATTTGTCCCTTTCGCTCGAGGGCTCCTTCCAGGGTGATCACGTCCAGCGCATCCTTCTCGAAACGGTCGGAGAACGATCGAAGATCACCGAGGGTCAAGGTTCTGAGATCCCGATGCCGGTCCAGGCAATACCTCACAATCCGTCCGCTGACGGCATGTGCTTCCCGGAAAGGGACACCTTTCGTGACAAGATAATCCGCGAGCTCGGTGGCCAAGAGGAAGCCGGAGTCGGCGGCTCGCGCCATCGCGGCACGGTGTATGGTGAGCCCTCTGATCAGCTCCATGTACAGTGAGAGCGACGCCATGACCGTATCCAGCGCGTCGAACAGCGACTCCTTATCCTCTTGCAAATCCCGGTTGTAACTGAGAGGCAAGCCCTTCATCGTCGTCAAGAGGCCGATAAGGTGACCGTACACCCGGCCGGTCTTCCCGCGGACCAACTCGGGAACGTCCGGGTTCTTCTTTTGCGGCATCATGCTGCTTCCCGTACAGAAGGCGTCGGGTAACTCGACAAACTGAAATTCCTCTGAGGACCACAAGACCAACTCTTCGCTCAGCCTCGATAGATGCATCATGATCAGGGACAGGGCCGACAAAGCCTCAACGACAAAGTCTCGATCCGAGACGGCATCGAGGCTGTTGTCAGTGACCCGTGGAAACCCCAGCAGACGCGCTGTGTAGGCGCGATCGATGGGATAGTTGGTCCCGGCCAACGCGCCCGATCCAAGCGGCATGATATCAAGCCGTTTGAGGGCATCGCGCACCCGACCCTTGTCGCGTTCCAGCATCTCGACATACGCCAGGAAATGGTGGGCCAGCAAGATCGGCTGAGCCCGCTGTAAATGAGTATAGCCGGGCATGATCACGTCGAGGTGATGTCGGGCCTGAAAAACAAGCGCCTGCTCGACCCGAAGGATATTGTCGAGCAAAGAAGCCAGCGCATCGCGAAGGTACAGGCGTATATCGAGCGCAACCTGATCGTTCCGGCTACGGCCCGTGTGGAGCTTGCCACCCAGCGGGCCGATCAGCTCCGTGAGCCGCCGTTCAACGGCCATGTGAATGTCTTCGTCCTCGGGCCGAAACGTAAAGCGATCCTCCGCAAATTCCGCTCGAACTCTTTCCAGCCCGCTGATCAACGTCGCCGCCTCGCGCCTGGACAGCACGCCGGCACGCTCGAGTGTCCTGCAGTGGGCGATGCTGCCGCGGATATCATGAGCGTACAACCGACGGTCGAACGAGAGAGACGAGGTAAAGCGCTCGACAAGCTCATGGGTTCGCCCACGAAAGCGACCGGCCCAGAGTTTAGCGGATGGACTGGCTTCCATCTTTCTCATAGGCCGCGGTCTCATTTTTCTGCGTGAGCGCATGGGCATTGGCCTTCGGTCACATTCCTATGACTTGCGGTCTTTGCGGCGCTGCGCGCGGATGGCCAGGCGCAACGCACTCAGGCGAATGAATCCTTCTGCATCCTTCTGGCGATAGGCCTCGTCTTCCTCAAACGTCGCAAGATCCAGCCGGTACAGGGACCGATCCGACTTTCGACCGACCACGGTGCAACTTCCCTTATAGAGCTTGACCCGGACCGTGCCTGTGACGTCCTGCTGCGACTCGTCAAGCGCCTTCTGCAACATCTCCCGCTCCGGTGTGTACCAATATCCATAATAGATGAGTTCGGCATATCGCGGTGCCAGGCTGTCGCGGAGGTGGAGCACCTCCCGATCCATCGTGATCGATTCCAATCCGCGATGCGCGGCGTGGAGAATCGTACCGCCCGGCGTCTCGTACACGCCGCGTGACTTCATCCCTACGTAGCGGTTTTCAACTAAATCCATCCGGCCGACGCCGTGCGCGCCACCGAGTTTGTTGAGATGAGCCAGTAGAACGGCCGGCGTCATCCGCTTACCGTCCACCGCAACAGGATCGCCGTGCTCGTACTCGATCTCGACTTCGAGCGGCCTGTTCGGCGCCTTTTCCGGTGAGACCGTCATGTGAAAAATTTCGTCGGGCGGCGCTTCCCACGGGTCTTCGAGAATCCCGCCCTCATAGCTGACATGAAACAGATTCAGATCCATGCTGTACGGCTTGGCCTTCGTGGCGGTGACTGGGATACCGTGAGCCGAGGCGTAATCGATCAACTCGCGGCGCGAGCGAAAGGTCCACTCGCGCCACGGCGCGATGATTCTGACTCGCGGATCGAGCGCCAAGTACGTGAGTTCGAACCGAACCTGGTCATTGCCTTTCCCGGTCGCACCATGGGAGACCGCATCCGCCCCTTCCTTGCGGGCGAGCTCAATCTGTCGTCGCGCGATGAGAGGCCTAGCGATGGAGGTCCCCAAGAGATAGCCGCCTTCATAGACCGCATTCCCGCGCAGCATGGGAAAGATATGTTCCTTGACAAAGACCTCTCGAAGGTCCTCCACATAGGCTTTGGAGGCGCCCACGGACAGAGCCTTGGCCTTGATCGCCTTGAGGTCTTCCCCTTGGCCGAGGTCCGCGCAAAAGGCAATGACCTGGCAGCCGTATGTCTCTTGGAGCCACTTGAGAATGACAGACGTATCAAGACCCCCGGAGTACGCCAGCACCACCTTCTTAACCGTGCCGCGTTTCATCCGAACCTCGAAGGCTAGAGTAAAAGGGGAAAAGCAAAGAAGAGAGCGTGTTTGCTCACTTCTTACGTTTTCCTGTTACCGTGTTACGTGGCGACAGCAGTTCGACCAGAATAGCTTTCTGCATGTGGAGCCGATTTTCCGCTTGATCTAAGACCACGGACTGCGGCCCGTCGAGAACGCCGGCGGTGATTTCTTGCCCTCGATGCGCCGGTAGGCAGTGCATCACAATGGCATCCGGACGAGCGCTCTTGAGCAGCCGTTCGTTGAGCTGGTAAGGGGTAAGCGTCTTGAGGCGGCGTGATTGCTCGCGCTCACGGCCCATGCTGATCCAGACGTCGGTATAGACTACATCCGCCTCTTTGACAGCGACATTCGGGTTCTCGGTGATCTGGATGGACGCTCCGGTCTGCTCCGCTTCGGCACGAGCCAGATCAACAATGTGTTGGTCCGGTTCATAGCCGTTCGGACATCCGAGGCTGATCGTCATCCCCATCTTGGAGGCGCATTCAATCAGAGAGTTCGCCACGTTGTTCCCGTCTCCGACGTAGGCGATCTTTATGCCTTTGAGGCGCCCTCTCTTCTCGTGAATGGTGAGGAGGTCCGAGAGAGCTTGGCAGGGATGACACAGGTCCGTGAGCCCGTTGATCACTGGAATTGTCGCCTGGTGAGCCCACTCGTCGACAACGGCCTGGTCATAGGTTCGGACGACCAAGCCATCGAGGTAGCGTGAAAGCACGTGCGCGGTATCGGCGATGCTTTCACCTCGACAGAGTTGAATATCTGACGCCGATAAGAACAGGGACTGCCCGCCCAGCTGGTTCATGCCCGCTTCGAAGGACACGCGCGTGCGGGTGGAAGGTTTCTCGAACAGCAGCCCCAAGGTGGCGCCGGCCAGCGGTTGATAGAGCACGCCACGTTGCCGCTTATTCTTCAGCTCGGTCGCCGCACGCAGAAGCTTCGCCACCTGATGCCGTGGGACGGCGCCCACCGTCAAGAGATCTTTCCCAAATGCAGGAGAGGCCTTGCGGAGCACAGGCAACTGAGTCTTCCAGGATTGGTCCATTACAATCGTTTCGTGACCACATCCTCCAGGACATCAAGGAGGCGGTCAATTTCGCGCTGGGTGATAATGAGGGGCGGTGCGAAGCGCAAGACTCGATCCATGGTGCAATTAATCAGCAGGCCGCGGATGAGGCAGTCGGCCACGACCGGATTTCCGTCGATAGTCAGTTCCATCCCTTGCAAAAGGCCCATGCCTCGCACGTCCTTGACGTTAGGCAAACGTTCCTTGATATCGAGTAGGCCTTTAGCAAAGTACTGGCCCACAGCTCGGCTATGGGCGAGGATCTTGCCCTCCAGGAGGACATGTAGCACCGCCAACGCGGCGCTGCATGTCAGGGGATTCCCGCCAAAGGTAGACGCATGGGTGCCCGGAGTGAAGGCCGCCGCCACCTCGTCGGTGGCCAGACACGCTCCGATCGGAACGCCTCCCCCCAAGCCCTTTGCAAGGGTCATGATGTCGGGGAGGACCCCGAATTGTTCATAGGCAAAGAGCGTTCCCGTCCGGCCCATCCCGGTTTGTACTTCATCGAAGATCAACAGGATATCCCGCTCGCGGCACAGGGCACGCAGACCTTCAAGATAGCTGCGTTCGGCGACATGGACGCCGCCCTCTCCTTGAATGAGTTCCAGCATGACGGCCGCTGTTGAACCGCTGAGCGCCTTTTCCACGGCGGGCAGATCATTGAAAGGGACAAAGATGAAACCCGGGACGAGAGGCTCGAACCCTTTCCGGACCTTTTCCTGCCCGGTCGCCGACAGGGTCGCCATCGTCCGACCGTGGAAGGATTGCAGCATGGTGATGATCTCGTACCGGTCCGGGCCGTACTTCTGATGAGCATAACGCCGGGACAATTTAATCGCCGCTTCGTTCGCCTCTGCGCCGCTGTTACAGAAGAACACCTTTTGGGCGAACGAGTGCTCGACCAGGGTTTGAGCCAGCTTCACCTGCGGCTCTGTGAAATACAGATTGGAGGCGTGGAGGAGATGCTGCGTCTGCTTTTGAATTGCGGCGACGACGTCGGGGTGCGAGTGACCGAGGACGTTGACGGCGATTCCGGCGACAAAATCAAGGTATTCGCGCCCTTCCAGATCATAGACACGACTCCCTCGTCCGCGCACGATGGAGATGGGTATGCGCGCATAGGTATTCATCAGATACCGCTCGGCGTCGCGTCGTAATTCTTCAGTGGGCATGGAAATGGATGATAATTGGGAAAAGGTAACACAAGGGTCCTGATGAGCGCAATAGAAACTGTTTGAGCCGGACTCCGTATCTTCTTCTCTCTGTTGAACTTTTCCATCTTCCTTGCTTGAGCCGATGAATGGCTCGATGCTATAACTTCACTGCGTGAAGGCCTGTGAAAAATGTGCCCAGCAGAATCCGGATGACGCCCTCTTCTGTCAGCAATGCGGCGCGTCCTTTTCTGCCGACTCCTCCCCATCGCTTGATGAAGGACAGGTCTGGCGGGCCTTCATCGGTCCGAACGCCGACCGATATTTCGACCAGTTTCGCAAATTCACGACCGGCGCCACCCCTCGATTTGCCTTGACCTGGCACTGGCCGGCCTTTCTCGTCGATCCCTTCCTCTGGTTTCTATACCGCAAGATGTATCTCTACGCGCTGGTCTATGCGGTGGGACCGGTGGTATCGGCCTATGTGACAGGAGATTTCACGGTCGGCATTGTGTGGCGCATCATGGCCGGCGTCAGCGCCAACTACATCTACTATTGGCACGTGAAGGAACATGTAGTGTCGATCAGCGCGAAAAGGCATCTTGATGCCGCCGCGCAGGAGAGACTGTTGCGCGATCTCGGTGGAGTTCAGCCGTACGTGATATGGCTGGGGGTGGCCCTCCACGTATTGCTCGTGGCGATGATGATCATGGTTGCGCGCGAAGGCCCGCCGGACGGGGAAAAGTTCAAGCCAGAAAACCCGAAGCCATCTCCCGCCAGTTTCATCATCTGATCTCCCTTGTCTACCATAGGCTTCTCAAGGAGGCAGAATCTCACCCGCCCGGTTAGGACTCGCAGCTTCTTCTCACTCCCTTTCGGGTAAGATCTCGCCAGCAACTGGTAACGGCACTTCTGCGCCCGCCTTCTCTTTTTCAGCCGCCTGATTGGGTGCGAGAAATTTGCCACGTGAACCACGCCCGAAACCAGTCGAAATCATGCTGATAGGCTGTGCCGGTTGGCTCGGTTGCCGAAGGTTTGTGTTCAAGCCGGGTGTAGGTACGGGGCCAATTCTTTTGCCACCATGACTTGAGCTCGTCCGACGCGTAAACGCTTCCAGCCGACTGGCGAATGCCGGCGGCACCGACCACATCGGCGATCAGCGGCCAGTACCGGTCTTTTCCCGCCCCCAAAGCCCTCAAATGCTCTCGGAGCAGGAAGACAACCCAGAGTTCGGCGCTGTTTTTCTTGTTGTGTTTGAACGGCTGTGTTTGGCGCAGGGGAATCGGATCAAAGTTCTTGATGACGGACGTGTAGTCAGGACCGCCGTAGCTTCCCGCGAATTCCGCAATACCCTCGATCATGCGGGCCAACTCGACTTCGGCCACCGGCGGTGGGGCAGGTTCCGTGGGTGGTGTAAACGGATTCGAGGCGGTCAGGAGTTCAATCAAAGGCTTCAGCTCGCGCAGGCGACCCGCTGCGTTCTTGAGGATTTGTTCCGACTCCAACCAATAGTCTTGATCATTCTTGGTCATCCGTTCTCGGCCGGGAGGCGGTAGGACGGTCGGTAACCAATAGCGCATGAGCACAAAAAGAACGTAGTGAATGTCAGCGCCGACTCGATCGAGTCGCACGAGGACTCCGTCCTGCCCCAGCGCATTCTTAAAAAAAGACTGAACCTGCTCGGTGACGTCGAGACGGTGGGCCATGTCGACCCACCATGCTTCAATTTCCTGCCAGGGCGGCTGTGGTGATTCCTGCATGGATATCACCGAGGAAGATCCAACACGACGATAGGCTCACAACAAGGGCATCGTATCTCCGGTTCGGCATGATTGCAACAAACCTGACGGATTGCGTATCCTATCAGCGCGACGCAGCCATCACATGATTGAACATGGAGGTTGGTGAGATGGGGGGCCTAGTTCTTCTTCGGCACGGGGAATCACAATGGAATCTGGAAAACCGCTTTACAGGATGGGTCGACGTGCCCCTGTCTCCGAAAGGAGAGCAGGAAGCTCGCATCGCCGGTAAGAAATTGACGGCCTATCGTTTTGATCGGGCCTTTGCGTCCGTGCTTACACGAGCCATCGATACGCTGCGGATTGTCCTAGAGGTGATCGGGCAGACGAATATCCCGATCGAAAAGGACCAGGCGTTGAACGAGCGCATGTATGGAGACCTACAAGGCCTCAACAAAGCCGAGACCGCCCAAAAGTACGGGGAGCAGCAGGTCAAGCTGTGGCGACGCAGCTACGACATCCGTCCGCCGGGCGGGGAAAGCCTGAAAGATACGGCGGATCGAGTGCTGCCCTACTACGAGCAGCGCATCAAGCCCCACATGTTGGCGGGAGAAACGGCGTTGATCGCCGCTCACGGGAATAGCCTGCGGGCTTTGGTCATGCATCTTGACCGGCTCACGCCCGAGCAAATCCTTGAACTGAATATTCCGACGGGCGCGCCGCTCTTGTATGAGGTCGATCGGGCGGGGAAGATCCTCGGTCATCGGTACCTCTGATCATAGGATCAACCGAAAAGGTAGTGGTCTCCTTCAAGTTGGCCGATCGTCTCCGTCTGGATCAGATCGACAAACAAGGCCAGCAGCTTCTGGCGGTCCTCGGCGTGGGCGACCTGCTCCGACTCCAAGAGAACCATCCTCCGTCCTTCATTTCGATCCAGGAAAACCCCACATCGTGACTCGGGTTTTTCAACCCAGGATGGCGTTCCGTCGGGAAACTTTGTCGATACGACACGGTCGCAAGCTTCTCACAATCCAATGCCGCTTGCGGTAGGAAGGACACTGATCTGTTTGACGCAATGCCGGTCTTGGCGACCCAGACGCCGACCGAAGCGATAAGAAGTACGAGCACGGAAGGCGAGTTGCTCGTCTATGATGTGATTGTCGATGGCATCAGTCTTATCAATAATTACCGCGGGCAATTCACAAAAATTCATCGTTCCTCTTCCTATGCGGAATCGGTCGAGATGTTGCGAAAGAAGACCGAAGGAGGAGTGACCGTTCATGCTGAATAGCGTGTCGAATCCGTAAGAACGCTACTCAAAAAAAATGAAGGTGCGATGTGGAAGAGTTGGCTGTCATCGGATTCGGAATCATGTTCGGCCTCTTGGCAGCATGGATAGACTATAGATGCAGCCGCCAGACCCTCCCTCGACGATGGCCTCTTCGCAAGAAAGAAGCTGCCTGATTGTATCTGTAGGAAGCACTGGAAAAGGCCCCTGGTATCGCGGGGTTCCCGGATGGCGCTTGCTATGTTCACGTGGTTATATCTGTTACCGCATTGGTACAGGTGAGACATTGATGAGGCATTATTTATGATGCCTGCGGTAAGACACTCCTACCTGTCTGATTTGTTTCAATAATTTCATATCCCCGCTGGCACCGTTCTTGGTCCCCACCCCCTTTGCCTGACAGAGGGTCCTATGATTGTGCTAAGGAGGTGTGACATGTGGTGCTTTCAGGGAAGATTCGGAGCACTGGCATTCGCATGTATCCTCTCAATCGCGGCTGAGCAAGGTTGGGGCTGGTGGAACCCGGAGGTCGGCATCTATAATCAGGCGACCGTGGAAGCTCGTCCTCAGGCTCAATCATTTCGCTCGGCTTCCGTCGGCATGGCTCGGATACACCCTTGGGAGTCTTGTCTTCAGACTACCGCTAGGAGAAGCGGAGTTCATCCGGCTCTCTTCCATGCGATCGTGAAAGTTGAATCGGGTCGCCATCCCTATGCGTTTGGGTGGTACGACGCCGGAGGGACATGGAAATCCTACCGAGCCCCAAGCTATAGGGATGCAGTCGCCCGGTTTCTAGAGTTGGAGCGGCGACAGATTCGCTTTGATGTTGGATTGGCCCAGGTCAGCAGTCGTAATCTCGTGGTTTTGCAGCAAAGAGTAGGTGTTTCACCTATCAAAGCCCTTGATCCGTGCTCCAACTTGTATCTGGCTGGTGTGATCCTGAAAGAGCAAATTAGAATCCATGGGTCAACATGGAAGGCGGTGGCTGGCTACAATGGCGCCCTGACCTATGCGCCAAGAGTCTACCGCGCCTATTGCTCCCAAGTGCCTGATGCCCTGCATTGTCGCACTGGGGTTTCCCTGCCCCATCTCCTCTCTTACCCACTTCCTGTCCTTCAGACGAGGCCGGCGCCACAAGGCGTTCATCACGCCATGGGGAATGCCGATGGGAATGACTCTCTTACCAAAATAAAGTCCAAACCAAGTTAGAATGAAAGTCGCGCAATAGTTATGGTAGATGAGATGGTGCGCCCGGCCCGACTTGAACGGGCGACCTGCGGGTTCGAAGCCCGACGCTCTATCCAACTGAGCTACGGGCGCACATGCTATAAGAACCACTTTATGAAAAAGGTTGTCAAGGCACCCGCTCGATGTGCCGGCCGCGCGCAAAAAAAAGGACCGCTCTTCTGCGAGCGGTCCCTTTCCCGTGTCATTTTTCGGGGGTTACCAGCGATCCCGATCGCCACCACCACCACCACCGCCGTAGGGGCGCTTCTCCTGCGGCCGAGCCTCATTCACCACCAGCGTCCGTCCACCTAACGCCGAGCCGTTGAGCGCAGCAATCGCCTTCTGCGCCTCTTCGCTGGTTGCCATTTCCACAAAGCCGAACCCTCGTGACTGCCCGGTGTACCGGTCCGAGATTACCTTGGCGGACTGTACCGTGCCGTATTGCGAGAACAGTTCGCTCAATTGCTGTTCAGTTGTGGAGTAGGGAAGGCTTCCCACATACAGTTTGGTACTCACGGCTACCTCCTCACTGCTGTTGATATTGTCTTGAGAAGAAGGAGTGGAAGGAGAGAGCGCGAAGGCACCGCACGACTGCACCGTTCAGGTCACTCACACTTTCCGACTAACTTCCTTATCCTCTCTCAGGCAACATCCGTCAAGGACCCGCTTCACCTCGGCTCTCCATCACTCGGTCCTGCAGCGATGAATTGCAGGCTAAGAATAGCATGGCAGGAGAAGCAGTTCAACCATGGGACATCGGCTTGACCTGGGTCAGGATGGCCTCGGCGACTTGGTCGACCGAGCAATCGTCCGTGGGGATCACGTGATCCGCCGCCATTTGGTATTTCGGCCGGCGCTCCCGCATAACTTCTTCAATTTCCTCGGTAAAGGATTTCATGCTGGTGAGAGACGGCCGCTGGGTGTCGCCTCCGATTCGCTTGCGGATGGTTTCAATCTCCGCGGTGAGCCAAAACACGAGTCCATTCGCCTTGAGGATGCCTACGTTCCGTGGTCTGAGAATGATCCCTCCGCCGGTATCGACAACCAAGTTATCCCGGCCTGCCAACTCTTGACATACGTCAGATTCCAAATCGCGGAAATGGTCCCAGCCAAACTGCTTTACGATCTCCGGGATCGAGAGGTTCGCCCGTTGGACAATCTCGTGATCCGTGGAGATAGCGGCTCGCTGCAGCCTGACGGAAAGAATCTTCGCCACACTGGTCTTTCCGGTGCCGCGGTAGCCAATTAAGACGATGTTCATGAAAAGCGAGACTCAACCACGGTCCGCATCACATCGGCCGGCGCGGTCCGTCCGGTCCACAGTTCGAACTGCATAACCGCCTGGTTGACGAACATGTCGAGGCCGCGAATCGTGCGGCAACCGGCAGTTTTCGCTTCTCGCAGCAACCGAGTTTCCAGGGGATTGTACACAATGTCCATCACGGTGAGAGACCGATGGAGCAGGGGCGCCGGGACGCACGTCTGGTCGACGTGGGGAAACATGCCGAGGGGGGTGCAGTGTACCATAATGTGATGGTCCGAGATCGCTCGCTGTAACGCTTCCTGGCTGAGATGGTCGCTTTTCACCGACAACCGAGTCTTCGTTTGCAGATCCTGAACCAGGGAGGTTCGCTCGGTCGCATCGATGCCCAAGATGGTCAGTTGTTGGATGCCCGCGCCGTTGGCAAGGGCAAAGGCAATCGCGCGTGCCGCTCCCCCAGAACCCAACATCAAGACGCTCTGTGCCCTCAAAGCGACGCCGGCATCGGTCAAGGCGCGCAGGGCTCCGGATGCATCTGTGTTGTAGCCGGTCAATTTGCCGTTCTCCACGACGATGGTGTTGACCGATCCGATGTGCCTCGCAGTCGCCTCGACCTCGTCCAGGTAAGGGATCACAGAGACCTTGTGCGGGATGGTCACACTGAAGCCGCGGACATTGCCAAGCGCGCGGATGCCTTGTATGGCGCCCGCCAGATCCTCTACACGAAACGCCAGGTAGACAAAGTTGAGGCCCAGCTTCTGAAACGCCGCGTTGTGAATGGCCGGCGAGAGGGAGTGTTCGACGGGATTGCCGAGCAGGCCGCATAGCTGGGTCTTGGTATTAATCTCCATCACGCGTTCGAACTTGATGATTTGATAACAGACTGATTAGGCGAATTGTTCGGACTCCAATCAAGCAACCATCACGTCTGTAGATCAACAGTCGCCGAATTCCTCATTTGCCCTTCGCCGCGACCTTCTGCGCGATGTACTGGCTCCCGACCACCGAGTAGGTGACCGTCACGTTGTCGCCTTTCTTGAGATCACCGAGGCCTTTGGGACCACCACTGAATTGGGTCTTCTCGTTGACCACGAAGGTAAATCGAGTCCCACTCCCCTCCTTCTTCAAGGCGAGCTTGCCGGCTGCCGCATCGACTGAGAGGATGGTGCCTGGGAAGTCGGTACCAGTTTGTGCAGAGACTGAAATTACCCCTAAGTGGCAAAGGCCTGTAATGAGGAAGACAATGAGAAGTTCTTTCCGCCATGCTGTTTTGCGGATCATGGGTAGCTTTCTCCTTTCAAGTAAGAGCCGAACAGGATGCTCAAAATGGTTATCCTGCAAGGCCGCAGGTGTACCCTCTGGGGCGCACGGTGCGACGAATAAGGAGCACCACGTTTGTGCGCGCCGCCGAGATGTGAGGCGGCAGGATCCCCATTGAGGACTTGGGCGAGCCGAGAACGAAGCTGGGAACCATTTTCAGCATCCTGTTAGTGGGCAGTTAACCCACCGTCAATCGTGAACGAACTCCCGGTCACCCATGCGGATTCGTCCGACGCGAGATAGAGAATCAGTTTGGCCACTTCTTCTGGAGTTCCTACACGGCTGATGGGATAGGCGGCCAAGGCATCGGCTCTCATCTCAGGATTATTCAGCAAGGGCGCCGACATTGGAGTATCCACGAGCCCCGGACAGACTGAGTTACAGCGAATACCGTGTTGGGCATAGTCCATCGCCACGCAACGGGTGAAGATTTCAAGCCCACCCTTGGTCGTGCCGTAGGGTGAGCTCCCCCAGAAGCCGACGAGCCCGCCGACGGAGGAGACGTTGACGATCGACCCTCCTCCAGCCTTGAGCATCTGAGGCACTGTCGCCCGTGTCACCCTGAAGACTCCGGTCAAATTGATATCCAGCACGTCATTCCACGTAGCGTCATCGACCTCATGCAGCACCTTGCCGAAGGCGCCGATCGCGGCGTTATTGACCAGGACATTCAGCTTGCCGAAGGTCCGCACGGCTTGATCAACGGCCAACCGGACGTGGGTTTCATCGGTCACGCTCCCGGTGACTGCCAGAGCTCGGCCCTTCTTTCGTTCGATGTCGGCGAGCACGTGATCGAGCGCATCCTTTCGCCGTCCTGTGATGACGACGACGGCGCCTTCCTCGGCAAAGAGTTTCGCTACCGCTGCGCCGATGCCGACCCCACCGCCTGTGACAAGGGCTACCTTACCGGCTAGTCTCATTCTTCCTCCAGGATGCTGAAAAAGGTCCCCCAACTTTGTTCTCGGCTCGTCAAAGCCCTCAGCGTACCCCACCTGGGAAAAGAGCCGGTCTAGGCCGGCTCGGGGCTGGGTGGGTGAAAAACACAATGCCTCCGGCTTTGACTTCGCCTGCGGCCGCGTTGGTTCGCCTTTTTGAGCATCCTGCTCATAAGAACACCCCACTACTCTTCCACGCTATTTTTTTCCACATCTTCCTGAAGCGTTGAGGATGGTTTCTTCCACAGTCCAGGCTCGACCTTGCGCGCGACCGTAATAAAGCCGGAATGGGCCACCATGCGGTGGTCTGGCCTGACGCTTCTCCCTTGGATATTCCAGGTTCTCAAGAGTGTCTCGAACGTGTGAATGAGTCCGAACACCGCGGCTCGCTCCAAGGCCTCCACCGTCCGCATGACTTGCGGGATGGTGGGAACAAAACTGAGATACAGGCCACCGGACCTAAGTGCGTCGGCGGCATGGGGAACGACCCGCCATGGCTCCGGAAGATCGAGGACGACCCGATCGAACGGGACATCCGCGTCTTCGGGAACAAACCCCTCGTACACATCCTTGCGCCGAACCAGGAGACTGGAAACGTGTCCCAGATAGCGTTCGATGTTTTTCATCGCAGTTCGTGCAAAATCTTCCCGGACTTCATAGGTGATCAAGGTGCCTCGCTCTCCGACCGTTCGAAGCAGCGCCATTGTGAGCGCTCCCGAACCCGTCCCGGCTTCGAAAACACGGGCACCGGGGTAAATGTCCGCCCACATCGTGATCATCGCCAGGTCCTTCGGGTAGATGACCTGCGCGCCACGAGGCATCTTTAAGACATAGTCGCCCAGCGTGGGCACGAGTGCGAGCATCCGCTTCCCACGGGACAGCGTCACCAGCGATCCATCCGCCTGGCCGATCAGGGCGTCGTGTGGAATTGTGTCGCCGCTGTGCTGAAAGGTCTCCCCCGCTTTGAGGGTCAGCGCATAGTGCCGGCCGTTCTGATCGACCAAGTGGACCCGCTCGCCGTTCTGCAAGAGTCTCATGATTTCTACTTTCTCACGCGCCCGGCTGGCCGAGACCCCGCCTCCTTCCCCATCTCACCAGCCTACCCCATGCGCCAAGACACCCACTATTTCACTCTCCCCATCCCCAGCCGCGCCGAGACGCATTCTTTCCCAATTTCACCCCGCCCCGCCCTGAGCGCGCCGGGACGCGCTCTACCCCAATTTCACCCCCCCGCCCCAAGCGTGCCGAGACACGCTTCTTCCCGTGGGACGCGCCTTCTTCCCAGGTCGGCATTTTAGGAGAACTGTCCGGACCTTTTCAACACAACGTCCATCGCGCGCGCATTCCTTGACAGGCTCCGGCGGGGACCCTATGATCGACCGTGAAACAACAATGACACGCCCCATACGGATGCGCCCTGTGTACGTTCGGCGGAATCGCTTCTCCTGCCTTCCGCCACGCGGGCTTACGTTCCTTTTTAGCCTACTGCTCGTCTTCATCGCCCGGGTTGCCTTGGCTGGCTCCCCCGTCGTCGTCGCGAACTACGAAGGCGTGATCAATCCTGTCACCGCCGAATATTTCCACGACGCCTTGGCCTTTGCCGAGCAAGCGGACGCTCAGGCTCTGATCGTGCAACTCGACACGCCGGGCGGTCTCGACACCTCGATGCGGTTGATCATCAAGGATTTCACCGGCGCCTCGCTTCCTATTGTGGTCTACGTGTCTCCTTCTGGAGGCCGCGCGGCATCGGCCGGGGTTTTTCTGACTATGGCGGCCCATGTCGCGGCTATGGCTCCCGGCACCAACATCGGCGCGGCGCATCCGGTGGCGATGGGTGGCGCAGAGATGGACAAGACGATGAAGGAGAAGGTCGAGAACGACTCGGTGGCCTACATCAAATCGATTGCGGAACAGCGTGAACGCAACGTGGCTTGGGCAGAGGATGCGGTTCGCAAGAGCGTCTCCGTGACGGAAAAGGAGGCGCTCGCCCTGAAGATCATCGACTTGATTGCCGACGATCGTTCCAGCTTGCTCGAAAAGCTGGATGGTCGGCGGGTGTCGCTTGCAACCACGTCCGTTGTCCTAAAGACCAAGGATGCGATCATGATCGAATATCCGATGGGGTGGCGCCTGGAGGTGCTCAAGGCCCTCAGCGATCCCAACATTGCCTACCTGCTGATGACGATCGGGACCATCGGGTTGCTCGCGGAATTGTATAATCCCGGCGCCATTCTTCCCGGGATCGTGGGGGCGATCAGTCTCATTCTCGCCTTTTATTCCCTCCAGTCTTTGCCGATCAACTATGCAGGGGTCCTGCTCATGCTGCTCGGCGTGGTCTTCTTCGTGCTGGAAGCCACCGTCACGAGCTACGGCCTGCTGGCCATCGGTGGGGTGATTTCGATGATCCTGGGGTCGGTGATGTTGGTCAAGACCGACGCACCGTTCCTTCAAGTTTCCTGGGCGGTAATTCTGCCGGTAGTGGGAGTGGCGGCAGGGCTCTCCCTATTGATCGTCGGGATGGGCGTGAAAGCTATGCGTCGACGTCCGGTCACCGGTATGGAGGGAATGGTCGGCACGGTGGGGGTAGCGAAGACCACACTGGCGCCGCAAGGGAAAATCATGATTCATGGGGAAATCTGGGATGCCCTCAGCGAGCATCCCTTAGAACCCGGCGATTCGGTTGAAGTGGTGCGCATGGAAGGGCTCAAACTGTACGTCAAGCCCGCGCAAAAATAATCTGAAGGAGAGGCCGTTATGCTGTTCAGCCCCTTGATAGTGACATTACTGGTGCTCCTGCTGGTGGGGATGGGCTTTCATGTGTTGCGCGAATACGAACGAGCGGTCGTGTTCCGATGGGGACGGCTGGCGCAAGGGATCATCGGGGGAAACGGGCCCGGTGTGGTCGTAATCATTCCATTGATCGACAAGCTCGTGCGGGTGAGCTTGAGGACCGTCACGATGGACGTCCCCCCCAAGACGTGATCACGAAAGACAACGTGTCGGTGAAGGTCAATGCCGTCATTTATTTCCGCGTCGTCGATCAGCAGCGCGCCATTATCGAAGTGGAGGATTACCTCTATGCGACCTCGATGATGGCGCAAACAACGCTCCGGAGCGTGCTGGGGCAGAGCCAATTGGATGATCTGTTGGCCAAGCGCGAGGAGATCAATACACAGCTCCAACGCATTATTGACCAGCAAACCGAGCCATGGGGCGTCAAGGTGTCGGCCGTTGAGGTGAAAAATGTGGATCTCCCGCAAGAGATGCAGCGGGCCATTGCCCGGCAGGCCGAAGCGGAACGCGAACGACGGTCGAAAGTCATTCATGCGGAAGGCGAGTTTCAAGCCGCCCAGCGGTTAGCAGACGCCGCCGGTATCATGAGCCAGAATCCCGTGGCCCTCCAACTCCGATATCTCCAGACCCTTGTTGAGATCGCGGCCGAGAAAAATTCAACGACCATTTTCCCCGTACCGATCGATATCCTCACTCCTTTCCTGAAAAGCACGGAGAAAAAGGGGTAAGGAGAGCCAGCGTCTCCAGGGTTCTCAGTTAAGTTTCAACATCTTCGTCGTTCACTTGATTTCTTCCGCTCGCCGCCTTATCTCAAATTTGTTCAAACTGGCACGTGTCTTGAATCCTTTTGTGACACATCACTCTCTAATGTATGAAGGAGGACTCCGATCCCGCTGGGAACCGGAGAATTGAGGGCGATCCGATGCGAAAAGACGAACTCATAGACGACAACCAAGAGCAGGCGGTCGCGCTGGATCTAGAGTCTGATGATCCGGAAGCTAATGATATTATTGAAGTTATTGAACGAGAATCCAACGCGTCCAGCGAGCCGGAAGTTCAGCCTGAACAGGCCGGAGTGGTCGAGAAAGAAGAGACCTCGTTTGCCTTAGAATCTCTGTATTTTCGATCGTTTGGGCAGCGCGGGCTCTTAACTCGGGACGAAGAAATTGCCTTGGCTAAGCAGATTGATCAAGGAACGCGGGCTATTCGACGCGTCATCCGAGAGACTGTCGGAATTGCCTCACACCTGCGCAAGATTGACACAGTCCAGCAAGCGGTCGCGGAGCTTATCGAGATTCGAGGCTTGAGCGGCTTCTCCGCCACCGCCCTGGATCAGGCGGAGGAAAGCATCGCAGCGCTTGTGAAGGAAGCGAAGCAAGCCGGCCGACATGCCTATCGTGTGAAACGATTGCACCAGTCCGCTGGTCAGATCCGTGAATCTCGCGGGATTCTTGAAAAAGCCAAGGATGAACTGGTGCGATGCAACCTTCGCCTAGTGGTCGATATCGCCAAACATTACAACGGCCGGGGCCTTGGCCTACTGGACCTGGTTCAGGAAGGCAACATCGGGCTTATGAAAGCGGCGGAACGATATCAGTACCGTAAGGGATTTAAGTTCAGCACCTATGCCACGTGGTGGATTCGCCAAGGGATTACAAGAGCGCTCGCTGATCAGTCTCGAACCATTCGAATTCCGGTTCACATGACTGAATCGTCACATCGTATCGTGCGAACCGCGCGTCGGCTGGCGCAGCAGCATGGACGCGAACCTCGGGCGGAAGACATCGGCAAGGTTCTGCACCTTCGAGCGGACAAGATCCAAGAAACAATGCAGGTGTTCCAGGAGCCGATTTCTCTTGAAAACCCGATTGGGGACGGAGAAACCTTGTTTGGAGAGCTCATTGCCGACCGGAACAACATCACGCCGGACTCTCGTGTGAATCGCACCGAATTGACTCGAGAGCTGGATCGGATATTGGGAGCGCTGACGCCTCGTGAGCAAGTCGTGATTCGACTGCGGTTCGGCATCGGCCAGGATGAACCATTTACCCTTGAACAGGTTGGTCAAAACCTGTCGGTCACGCGTGAACGAATTCGTCAAATCGAAGCAAAAGCCCTCAAGAAACTCAAGACCCCCGAGATCAAGCAGATGTTTGCCGCTCTGAAATAAGAGAGGCCGGCCGGGCGAGACCTGTTCTCGTCAGGCCGGAGCTTCGTAGCCCTCCACAAGAAATTCAGTCAGCCAAGGCGACCCCTTTTCTCATCAGTGACCAGGATGTAGGACGACCTGTCAACGTGAGCCGTTCGGACTTGATTCTGGCTGGCTAGACGGACGTCATCTCCAAGCTCTTCAAGAAACGACAGCATGACTTCTCAAGCAGCCGCTTCGGCACTGGCGGTCCCTTCGTGTCTTCGGTAGAATGCTGAAGCCAGCCTCAACAGAGACATGGAGGTCTATGCCTGCTAGTCGAATGGTATATCTTGAAGGCCGGTTCATGACGGCGTGGAGTATCACTCCCTTTATCGCGGTGTGTCTCGCGATTGTCGACTCGGCCGCTCAGACCATGGCTGACCCTATCGTCCAGAAGGAGTTGTCCGTTCCCGCTGTGGTAGCCATGGTTAGGCCCTCAGTCGTAACCGTGATGGTTCGGGGAATTCCTCCCAACTCCTCTCTCCATCCATCGCCTCCCGGTTCCGGGTCAGGCATCATCATCGACGGGCAGGGCTACATTCTTACCAATAATCACTTGATAGAAGGGACAAAAGATGTAGTCATCGGTCTTCCGACCGGGCGACTTACTCCAGGTCGAGTGCTCGGTCGGGATTTTCTCCTTGACCTGGCGGTCATTAAGATCGAGGCGAAAGATCTCGTCCCCGCACGGCTCGGCCTCTCCTCGAACCTACAGATCGGCGAAACCGTGGTAGCGATTGGGAACCCCTTCGCACTGAAAGGCGGCTCAACAGTCACCGTAGGCGTGGTCAGCGCCCTGGATCGTTCGATTCTAGCTCCGAACGGTGAAACGCTGTACGACCTCATCCAAACAGACGCGGCGATCAATCCAGGGAATAGCGGCGGTCCTCTTGTCGATTTATCCGGACGGGTGGTCGGCCTCAACGCAGCTGTCGCTCCGTCGGCACAGGCCATTAGTTATGCCATTTCGATCGACGCGGCGTATCCTCACATTCAATCCATGCTGGTGCGTGGTATGGTCTTGAGGCCGGACCTCGGATTTCTGCCGGTGACGGTGACCCCGAGCATTGTCGCCAGCTTTGCCCTCGACACCGACCGTGGGGTGTTGGCGGCGCAAGTGGAACCGTCCAAGCAAGCGGGGCAATCTGGTCTCCAAAATGGAGATGTCATTACGGCCATCGATAATACGCAGATCTACAACATGGGCGATTTCTGGCATGCATACCTCAAGAACGAGGAACAACTTCCGGCCCAGCTCACGGTCTACGGAAAAAATGGCCAGATGACCGTGTCGCTCCCGCGTGCTCCGGTTCCGCACGCATCACGTTAATGCTTCGGGTTGTCGAAGGCCATCAGGCGGCGGGCATGACGGACATGGAGCGCTCTGCGAGAGATCGATGACCTGTTCAGCGACATTGCTCACCTACGGTCGGATGAACTATGCCTCAGCATGGGCACTGCAGCGGGCGTTCTTGGAGGAGAGAATTGAGGATCGGCGCATGGATACACTGATCGTGCTCGAGCACGAGCCGGTCTTCACTATTGGTCGGGTCTGTCAGCGAGAGCACTGTGACGAGAACAGCCTTCTCAAGGCCGGCTATCCGATCTATCATGTGGAACGGGGCGGATCGGTGACGTACCATGGACCTGGACAAATTGTGGGGTATCCGATCTTGCGTCTTGCCCGATACTGCGCAGGCCCCAAGACCTACATACGAATGCTTGAAGAGGTGGTGATTCGCACCCTCGCGGATTGGGGCATAACGGGCTCACGGACGGAGAAGCTGCCCGGTGTCTGGGTCGGTCAGGAGAAAATTGCCGCCGTAGGTGTACGCATCATCCGCGGTGTGACGATGCATGGATTTGCGCTCAATGCGACGGTGGACCTGGCTCCGTTTGCGCGGATCGTTCCGTGCGGAATTGCTGGATGCCGCGTCACCTCGATGGCCCGTCTGTTGGGCAATTCTGTCGATGTTCTCAAGGTCGGGCAACGGATAACAGGAGTGTTTGCGGACATCTTTGGACTGGAATGGATCGAACAGGTGACCGCTAGTGGAACAAACGAAAGGGCATCAGCCTTGCGGACAAGTGAGACATCGCCGCATGCCAACACTGATGAACTTGGTATGAGAATGGCCTGAGCATGGGAACGCAACCGATGAATGAGTTGGATAACCCCACCTTTCGGCTAGCGGTCGCTCAGTTCGATCGGGCCGCCGAGCTGATGGAGCTGGACTCGAATCTTCGCGAGCGTCTCAAGGCGCCCGAGCGCTCACTCATCGTGAGCATTCCAGTGAGAATGGACAATGGCGCAGTCCAGGTGTTCACGGGGTATCGCGTGCAGCACGATTCCTCCCGAGGACCCTCCAAGGGAGGGATCCGATATCATCCCGATGTCAATCTCGGGGAGGTGGCCGCCCTCGCCATGTGGATGACCTGGAAATGCGCCCTGGCTGGGTTGCCCTACGGCGGAGCGAAGGGCGGTGTCCGGGTGGCTCCGAAGCAGCTTTCACGCGACGAGTTACAGCGGCTGACCCGCCGCTATGCCGCAGAAATCTTTCCGCTGATCGGACCGGATAAGGACGTTCCGGCACCAGACGTGGGCACCGATGCCCAGGTCATGGCCTGGATCATGGATACCTATAGCCAGCAAGTGGGATTCGCTGTGCGAGGCGTGGTAACCGGCAAACCGTTATGCATCGGTGGCAGTCTCGGACGTGAAGAGGCTACTGGGCGCGGCGTGGTCTACGTAACACTGGAAGCGATGCGTCACCTCGGCCTGGATATCCGTCACGCGACCGTCGCTATCCAGGGGTTCGGCAATGTCGGGTCCAA
This sequence comes from Nitrospirota bacterium, assembly GCA_963703955.1. Lineage (GTDB taxonomy): Bacteria > Nitrospirota > Nitrospiria > Nitrospirales > Nitrospiraceae > CAVPGK01. The sequence goes on from CAVPGK010000017.1 coordinate 173,715, forward strand.
CACCGCACGGATCATGAGAGACGAGGGCGCGAAGGTCATTGCGGTGAGTGACGTATCAGGTGGTATCTATAACGCGAAAGGTCTGGACATCCCGGAGTTACTCAGACGATACCAAGTGGAGCGTCAGCCGCTTCGTGACACCAAGTTGGGGGAGTGGATCAGCAACGAAGACCTATTAGAGCTGGATTGCACGGTGCTGGTCCCTGCGGCTCTTTCTGAACAGATCACCGCGAAGAACGCCGCCAAGCTGCAGTGCAGAATCCTCGCGGAGGGAGCGAATGGCCCGACCACGCTCGAGGCGGATCAGATTCTAACGGAGAGGGGCGTGTTCATCGTCCCGGACATCCTTGCCAATTCCGGTGGCGTGATCGTCTCCTATTTCGAGTGGGTTCAGGACGCCCAGCGATTTTTCTGGAAGGCGACGGATATCCAGGGCCGGCTGCATGAAATTATCACGGCGGCCTTTCAGCGAACGCTGGAGTTTTCGAAGGCGCAACGGGCGACCATGCGGATGGCGGCTCTCATGAATGGTATCGACCGCGTGGCACAGGCGCATCTGGCGCGTGGCCTCTATCCATAACGGATGCGAACCGTTATTCGTGATTCTTTGTGCCACGCGAGTAGCGTCATCTCATGAAATATTTCCTGGCAGCGATCGCGGGTATTTGGATGGCTGATGGGCTTGCCTTGCTCGTGGCGCCCCGCCATGTGATCGCGCGTGTTCGTGAGGTCTTGAGCCTGTCCCCGAGAATGCTGCGATGGGAGGGCGTGGCGGCCTCACTCGGCATTCTGTTAGTCATCGGCGCCCAGGAGCTTCACTACCAATTGCTGTGGACGATTGCGGGCCTGACGATGCTGCTGAAAGGGTTGTTCCTAACTGCGGGGCCCGACCAGTGGCGGCATCAAGTGCTGGAGTGGTGCCTTCGACGCGAAGAGGTTGACTACCGGTTCTGGGGGCTAGGGCTTTGCATGTTGGCGATTCTGCTCCTTCATGCTCTGGGCTGGGTCGGATCTCAGTGAGAGCGGGTCCAATGGAAGACTCACGGGAAGAGGTGCGATGAACGACATTCTCTCGCTGTGGCAAGTGCACCGGGACGCGGGCTGGCCAAAGGTCTCGGGGTCTCATGAGGGAGAGTTGATGACATTGGACACCGTAATCAGCGGATGCGTCACATACTTCTTAGAATCGGAGGATGGCCTCGACCCGCAACGCGTCGAAATTCTCGAAAGTTGCCTGGCTGACTTGAATGGGTTGCTGCCTGATCTGGCTGATGAAGCCGGACCATATTTCGAACGGCTGCGCCGGCTGGCCGATCTGCTCTTGACCGCACATCACGGCCATCAATGAGAACGAGCGGCTCCGCACGCGCAGCCGCTTCGTTCATCAGGTTCACATCAATTCCACAATGCCCTTCTTCATCGGTCCGAGAAGGCCAACAGTTCCCTCTTTACCGGCTGAGGCCCTTTGAACTTGTTCAGCGTTGCCATGTGGTCTTCCAGCCCTTGAAGTCACCGGATGTGATCCTCACGTCGGCATGGGTGATGTTCATGTCACGACCGAGCTACGTATCCTTGCTAAATCCAAGCGTCCGAAGCAGGGTTCTGTTCCTTGCAAGTTCATGGTTGGTCCGTTACAATGGACTTGGTTCTACTTCTTCACGCTTAATATCACCCTGACCACACCTGTACCTGTTTGTAACGTTGACGCTCTCTTGTTAAGGAGGAACGAATGGACTGGCGACAGTGGAGACGCGTACTTGTCTCGTTCAGTTTTCTACTCGCCGCGGGTTTGATGGAAATCGCGAAGGCGGAACCATATGAGCTCAGCAAGAATGATGTCATGGATCCAAAGAATGTGAAGAGTACAGAGATCTCATTGTTCGGTGTCAAGCTCGGAGATCCGGAAAGCAAGGCCTACGACATTCTCGTGAATGAAAAAATCCCTGGGGTGAAAGCCGAGCAGGAGGCGACGTTTATCCTACTCTTGGATCAGCGGAAGCCGACGGGTCCAATGGCGGGCGTTCGGGTTCTTGATGGAAAGGTGGACCTGATCTTTATCAATAATCGGTTTGCCTACAAGGCGAGAGGGATCTTTCGAAATGTGCTCAACAGCGAAAGCCCCGACGAAATCCGCAAACTGCTTGGTAAGGAAGACTACGGTGACGAAAACGTCATGGGCGCGGTGATGAACTATGAAAAGCAGGGGTTTCTGGTCAACTATCTGGGCAAAGACGTCAACATAGAATTCAATTCCCCTCAGTAAGCCCGTCATCCGCGCAGCATCCTCTCCCTGGATCACACGAATTTGGCGCTTTGCGTCATCGTGCCGGCGGCCCCTGCTTGATCACTGGCGAGACAACCCTGTACGGAAAATGGCGGGGCTTTTCCGAAAGTCGAAGTTAGGCCGCTCAAGATCACTATCGACGCACGAACCCGTCGGCCGTGAGCACATCACCCGTTGCGTATGACATTGTCTGTGCGCTAGCGCAGGGCGGTCGGTGTCAGGTGAGGTGTCCGGAGTCCGTAGTTGATGAGATGCGTGGCGGTATTCCATCGACGGGGCGAATGGAGCAAGACCAAGAGAAGTTCTTTGCCTTCGTGCGAAACTTTGGCGATCAAGCACCGCCCGGCTTTCGAGGTAAACCCGGTCTTGACCCCTTCAATTCCGGGCAACCGGCCGAGCAGTCGGTTTGTCGTGCGAAGCAGATAGGACCGGTTGGTATTCACGGCGCTGATCACTTCCCGCTCTTCCTTGACGAAGGCTCGAAAAACAGGATGCTGTAAGGCAATCTCGCTCAGGGCCGCTAGATCATGCGCGGTGGTGTAGTGCTCTGGAGCGTCGAACCCGCACGCATTGCTGAAGTGCGTATCGACCAATCCTAGGGCCAGGGCCTTCTCATTCATCAAGCGCACAAACTGCTCTTCTGTCCCTCCGACGTGCATAGCGGCTGCGAGACAGGCGTCATTAGCAGACGTCATGAGCATGGCCTTGACGAGATCCGTCAACCGAAAGACTTGGCCGGCGCGAAGTCGCAAGCGGATCTTGTGAGCCAAAGCTGCCTCGCGACTGACAGTCGTCAAGTCATCCAAATCCCCATGCTCCAGGATCACCAAGGCAGTCATGATTTTCGTGAGGCTAGCCGGCGAGAGTCGACGGCCGGATTCGAATTCGTACAGAATCCTGCCGGTGGTCTGATCCTTCAGCAAAATACTTTCAGCCGGCACACGGTAGCCGGGAAATATTCTGAGTGGTTTGAGACCGTGTGAGAATTGGATTTTCGGATGGTACCGGGACGATGGGACGTAGGGATCGGCGTCGGAGCGGGAGTGGCTGCAGCAGAGTCCCACGAGCGTGGCCAAGAGGATCAAGGCAAACCGTGATCCTAGAAAGCCGAGACATCCATTCATACGGTCAGGTCGGCCCACAGCAAGGCTCATCGTTGGACCATCAGAGGGTGAGCGTCTCACGAACTTTCGATCCGCGAAACCCGCTGTCGAGCACTTTGTGGAAGAACCTCAATAGGTCCGCAAGGTCCAGCCAGAACCCGCAATTGAGGCATCGGGCGTAGAGTCGACGGTTGAGCAGTGTATAGTGCCGCTCCACCATCATATAGCCTTTGCATTTCAAGCAGTTCATTCCGGGATACGTTCCGTCGTGTCTCAGTCATGTGAGGTGTGAACCCGCGGCGATCTTCCGGCTTCTACCCCGTGCCCGATCAGGGTGTCAAGCAAATTATGCCGGTCACCGAAGACGATTCATGATGAGGGCGAGACACCCGGCGAGCAGTCCACCACCCAAGATCGTCATGGCAAACGTCACAAATGCACCGGTCCTTCCGGTTGGTCTCGGGGCGTAGAACAGATCATGAACCCCTCCCTGCACCATCAGGACGGATAAGGTTGTCAGCGCTCCCATACTGAACCACCAAACAAAGGTCCTCACCGCTCTGCCCTACATCCGCTCGTGACGCTGAAGAATCAGCGCCTTTGCCAATCTAGCCGAGGGGTTGCTAACTGTCAAGGATGGAGTCTCGAGCGTCATGGCCGGTCATGATGCGGTCTGAGCGGGCGGCGGGGTCACGGCTCGTAACCCTCTATGCAGGAAGATGGAGATGCTCCCTGCTCCGTTGTTGGCCGTAACTAATCCGGGCTCCTCAGACTCCTTAGTCGTCAAATGGAGTGTGGCAAGTGCAAAAGGGCCACCGCGAGTTCGGTAGTTCATCGGAGGATAGCGAAACGTACCATCCCCGCGACCGTACAGGATCGAGAGGTCGTTCGACTGCACGTTGACAATCGCGACGTCGGTGAGTCGATCCCCGTCGAAATCCCGCGCCAGCCCATAGACGGGACCTGCATCGGCTCCCGCTTCAATTCCCTTTTGGAATGTGCCGTCTCCATTGCCAAGAAAGGTGGTGAACGTATCCATTTCTCCATTGATGACCAGGAGGTCGGCCATACGATCGCCGTTGAAGTCCGCGAAGGAGACGACGAGTGGCCGCTTGCCCGTGCGATAGTCGGTCGGCTGTCGGAAGGTCCCGTCCCCGTTGCCCAACCAGATCGACACCGCGCTGCTCATCGGCCCCCCATTTGACACCGCCAAGTCAAGCTTTCCGTCCCGGTCCAAATCAGCGACCGCGAGTGAAGTCGGCGTGTCCCCGTACTCGTACTGCGGACCGTCCGAGAAGGTTCCGTCTCCCTCTCCCAGTAGGACCTTCACCTTATCATTACGAAGGGCCGAAACCAGGTCCGGCTTCTGGTCTCCGTTCAGATCGGCGCTGGCAATGGAAACGGGGGTTTTGTGTACGCTGTATCGTTGTCCGACGCCGAACGTCCCGTTTGCCAGACCGAAAAAAAGGGCGATTTGATCGCTTCCCGAACAGGCGACGGCAATGTCCAGCACACCGTCGTTATTGAAATCGTTCAGCGTGAGGGCTCGCGGTTCTTTGGCCACCTGAATTTGGATGTGCTCCTTGAACGTCCCGTCGCCATTACCGAACAGGACGGACAGAGAGCTGTCGCCGATATTCGTCGTGATCAAATCCGTTAGTCCGTCCTGATCAAAGTCGGCGGTTGTCACGGATGTGGGGTTTTTTCCAACGTTATAGGTGGCGAACAGATAGAAGACATCGGGAGGAACGTAAGGATCCTTTTGAGAACACGCACCGGCTGCCAGCAGGACCAGGAGCAACGTGACGAGACAGCAAGTCAATCCCATGCGGTGAAAGGCCAGTAATGGAGCGATCTGCGCCTCGACAGTGTTGGTTGGCATCGTAGCGTGTCCGAGTATACCCAGCCATCTTTAAGTTTCGCAATGACGAAGCCGGGTCGGATGCCTCCAAGACGGACGGTTCTTTTCACTAGAAGAAGCCCGTGGGAATGAGGTAAGATACCGCCAACCGAGGAGGCGGATCATGGGAGAAGAGAAGGTCAAAATCGAACTGACAATGTATGGAATCGCCGAAATCATCAAATGGTGTGTGGAAAGGAACAACGGCAGAATACCGGGCGTTGATACGGAGGGCTTTAAAAAGATGAAGACACTGCTAGCAGAACGTCCGCAGGTGAGTGATTATTATACGCTGGATCAGTTCTGGAAAAAACCCGTTGTCTTGGAGTTCACGCAGCAAGAGGTTGAGACGATTGACCGGTGCCTGTACGACATCCCAAATTTTGAGAACGTTCAACTTCCGCAAATCAGACACAAATTCTGGCCGAAAGAGTCGGCTGCCCATTGAGCGATCTCTCGGCTCCTGCATTCACCCGCTCTCCGCCCGCGGAGCAGCCCGGATATTGTTTGCCTCTATCCGACAGTCCCTGGCCTTGCCAAAACGGCATAGCTGTGTTTAATTAAACTGGGTGGAGGACTTACTTTGGTTGTGCCCCGAAGTAAGGACGTCTCTCATCCTCCTGTAGAGATGTCCCCTCCACCTTTTCTCTTCTCCTGATACCCTCTGCTCATCTTGTTCTTGAGGCGCACACGAGCGCTTACCGGAGCGCAATTGTTGACCTTCCGGCGAACCCCCTGCCGTATATAGAAAGTCAGATCGATGTGGAATGAGGGGAAGGAGGGACCTAGGCTTCTCCGGTAGATCGAGGATGGTCTCCTAGCCTATGAAATGGGCTGTTCAGAGGAGCACGGTTTGACCAGGTGTCCTGACCCGGAAGAGCCGGCTGGTATCAGAGAGAGCCTTCACCTTTCAAGTATTTCCGGAATCGGTCCATAAGGTCGGCACCCAGGGTGCCGCCTTCCGGTTTCTTGGTTCCGGGATCGTTGAAGTGTTGCTTGATCTCTTCCAAGCGCTTTTCCGCCTGTTCGTTGCCCTGGAGTCGCTTGGTTTTCTGAAGCGCCGTATCGAAGGCGTCAAAGGTGAGCTGGTCATAGCCGAATGAGCGGATCCGTTTGACGGCTTTCATCATGGCTTGATTTCGGAACAGCGTCAGGTGTTCCGAGTCGATTTCCTTCAACCCCATCTTTCTCGCACGACGCTCAGCAGCCTTCCGAATGCCGCTTCGGACAAAATCCGGAGATGTCTGAAGACGTTTCCAGGCTTGGTCCGACCACAGGACGGAACCTTGCGGTGTGTCCCAAAGCTGCGCCAGAGCCGCTTCATCGATGCGAGTGAGGCCTTGCTCACGAGCCAGGTCCTCAGTATCCCTTCGAAGCATGTCGGTGACGAATTCGAGAGCGATCGGCGGGGTGTTCCTGATCTTTTCCTTGAGGCGCCCCAGTGCGCCTTTACTCCATTCCATCGACGAGCACGCCTGCTCCTGAATGTCGCCAAGCGCCTCCACTTTTTCGAACAGCTCCACGTTGACCTCGAGGTGACCCCGCTCCAGGGCGTGCTCTTCGGTAATCTGCCGGATCATGTGCCGCATAAACTCCGGAACGGTCTCCAGTCGGGCCTGCGCAGCTGCGGTCCAGGGGACCTTCCCTTTTTCGAGTTGGTCGGCGGCGGTGGCCATTCCGGCCTCACCTCCCATTCGACCCATCATTTGGCTCTTGAATTGATCTAGCACCTCGGCGGTTATTTCAGAGTAGCCTAGTTCGCGCGCTTTTTTTTCAGCAAGTCGTCTGACCATACCGCGAAGAAAGGCAGGGGCACGTTCCATGCGCGCCAGCGCTCCTTCGGTCCAACGAACTTCGGGTTCGGCGGCGTGTTCCTTTGAATCAAAAAGTTTCATGATCGACTTTCAGGCGATGGCTATTTGTTTAGGAGTGCCTTAAGTTCCTTGCCCGCCTTAAAAAACGGCACTTTCTTGGCAGGTACATTGACTGTCGACCCGGTCTTGGGGTTGCGTCCTTCTTTCATTCGCCGCGATCGTAATCGGAAGCTCCCGAATCCACGAATTTCGGTCTTATCACCCTTCTGAAGCGAATCCCGAATGCTGTTGAAAATTGTGTTGACCACGATCTCGATTTGCCGCTTCGTGAGATGTGTGACCTGTTCCGAAACTCGTTCAATGATCTGTGCTTTCGTCATGTCGATCCTCCTTGCCGATAGCTGTCACAACCGACTCGCGTGCGGCTCGCGGGAGACGGCGATCAGAACGCCATAAGATAATTCAGGGTGACGCCCGTTTCGAAACGAATTCTGGGGAGCGCGCCGAGCCGACTTTCGATTAGGTCTCTGATGGAAAACCGCTTTCTGGGCTCGACGACCTTCGGTTCTCCTTCCAGCCCCGTCAAGTCGGCTGCCAGCTTGATCGCATCGTTCAGGTTACCCAACTCATCCACCAGCTTTGCGTCCTTCGCCTGCCGGCCGGTGAAAATACGTCCATCGGCAAGCTCTTGCACCTCGGTCAGGCTCAGCGAGCGACCTTCCGCAACGGCCTCAATGAATTGCTTGTGCACGTCGTCCATGACGGACTGCAGTATCCGCCGATCCCCGGGATTCATAGTCCGAAACGGAGAGCCGATATCCTTGTGCTGCCCGCTCTTGACTACCACGTTCTGCACGCCGATCTTTTTGAGAAGGCCTTCCACGTTCGCCAGCTCCATGATCACGCCGATGCTGCCGGTGAGCGTGCCGGGGTTGGCAATGATGCGGTCCGTCGCGACGGCGATGTAATACCCCCCGGACGCGGCCACGGTCCCCATGGAGGCTATGACCGTTTTGTTGTTCGTGTTGCGAACCCGCAAGACGGCATCGTGAATCTCCTGGGATGGCACGACGCCGCCGCCGGGGCTGTCGATGCGCAGCACAATGGCTTTGACCAGAGGATGGTCCCCATACTTTTTGAGGTCGCTGACCGTCTGTTGTGCGTCCAGAATGACGCCTTCCACGCGAACGAGCGCGATCCGTTCCTCGCCGGACAGGTCCAGTTCAGGTAGAAGCAGGTTGATCAGCACAAGCAACCCGACCCCGACGAGCAGCGTCCAAAAAATGAGCCGTCCTGTACGTCGCCGAGGAGGAGGACCGGAAGTGATCTCGTCGTGCGCCATGGCTATTCGTCTGACTCTGCATCCGCCCGCTTCTTGGTCGTTTTGGCCGCGCGTCCCAGGCTCTGATCGACGGCGCCCTGAGCCGCGTGGTATTCCTCCACTTGCTTTCGTTCGGAGTCCATCCGATGCTCGCGAAGGCTGAGCGCGATCTTTCGCTCCTCGCGGTCCGCTTTGATGATTTTTGCCGTGATGTCATCCTGAGGCTTGAACTTCTCTTCGAGCCTCGTGGGCGGCTCGAGTCCCGTTTCGCTGATGTGAATGAGCCCTTCCACGCCACCATCCAGCTCGACGAACACGCCAAAATCCGTAATCTTCGTGACCTTTCCGGTCGTACTGGCGCCGACTTTATATCGTTGGGGGATCTCCTCGTCCCAGGGGTCGCGAGTCAATTGCTTGTAGCCGAGGGAAAGCCGTTCTTTGTCCCTGTCAATTTTGAGGACGACAGCCTCCACCTTCTGTCCCTTCTTGAAGACCTCAGAGGGATGCTTAATGTGTTTGGTCCAGGATATATCAGAGATGTGGATGAGCCCGTCGATGCCCTCGTCCAGGCCGATGAAGGCGCCGAAGTCGGTCAGACTCTTAACTTTGCCCTCGATACGGGTACCCATGGGATACTTGGTTTCGACCATGTCCCACGGGTTTGGGGCGGTCTGTTTCATCCCCAAGGAAATCTTACGGCTGCCGGAGTCCACATTGAGTACCGCGGCCTCGACCTGATCACCCACCGAGACCAGCCGAGACGGATGCCGTACTTCGTGCGTCCATGACATCTCGGAGACGTGCACGAGACCTTCGACACCTGGCTCCAACTCGACAAAGGCGCCGTAGTCGGTCAGACTGACGACTTTTCCATTGACGCGGGTCCCGACCTGATATTTGCTGGCCACGTTGCTCCAGGGATCAGCGCTCTTCTGCTTCAGGCCGAGCGAGATGCGTCCGGTGTCCCTATCATACTTGAGCACCATGACTTCGATCTTATCGCCGACCACGAACAGCTCAGAAGGATGGCCGACGCGCCCCCAGGACATGTCGGTGATGTGCAACAGACCGTCGATGCCGCCGAGGTCGATGAAGGCGCCGTACTCGGTAATATTCTTGACAGTGCCCTGGATCAGTTGCCCTTCCTTCAGGGTCGACAATGTGGTCTGCCGCTTCCGATCACGGGTCTCCTCGAGCAAGACACGTCGAGACACTACGACGTTTCCCCGGCGGTGATTAATCTTGATGATTTTCAACGGAAAGGTTTTTCCGACCAGCGAGTCGAGATCGCGGACAGGATGCAAATCGATCTGCGAACCGGGCAGGAAAGCCTTAACGCCGATGTCCACCATCATGCCGCCCTTGATGCGAGAGAGTATCCGCCCATCGACGATTCTTTCCTCTTTGTACGCTTTTTCCAAGTCTTCCCAAACTTTCATCTTGTCCGCTTTTTCCTTGGACAGGACGAGGTTGCCCTCCGCATCTTCACGGTCTTCGATATAAACTTGGAGTCGGTCACCGACCTTGATCGCCTGGAGTTCCTCGCTCGAAAACTGGTCCCCCGGTATGATGCCTTCCGATTTATAGCCGATGTCCACGATCACTTTGTCTTTACCGGTCGCGACCACGTGCCCTTCGATGATCGTGCCTTCCTCGAAGTTGCGGAAGGTCTCCTCATATAGGGCGGCCAGCGCAACGCGGTCCATCTGTTCCTCAGTCTGCTTCGGCGCCATGTTCATGCCTACGTGTCCAATCCTCCGACGACGGTCGGGTGCTGATGGTGAAATGAAGCCGAGCCATTTTCAGCGCTAAATAGCTCGGCTGCCTGACGGTGGCTCAATGCGCCGGCGGAGCCACCCGCCCCGCCTCGGCGACATGCGCCATCACTGTCCGGCTCACGTGTCGATAAAACTCCTTCTTTCCTGCATAGCGTTGTGCGTCAGACGAGAAGTCAATGGGCTTTCCATAGGTGATTTGCACGGGATGAAATCGCAGCCGGAAAGTCCCCATCGGCAATGCTTCGTAGGTTCCGTCAATGTATGCTGGCACCACGGGGCAGCCGGTTGCCGCCACGATCGTCCCAATGCCGGGTTTCCCTGGCCGCAATCTTCCGTCCCGTGTTCGAGTGCCCTCTGGATAGATCACCACGATCTTGCCGCTCTTGATCAGTTCAATCGCTCTTCCAAACCCCGTCCGGTCCAGTCGATCATGCCGGATCGGAATCCAGCCGAGCCATTGAAGCGTCCAATTCAACCCCGGGATCGGAAACAGATCCTCGCGGCCGAGAAATGCGACCCGACGCGGAATCCCGCATCCCAGCAAGGGAATGTCCAAGAAGCTGGCGTGATTCGCGGCTACTAGCGCTCCTCCCTGTTTCGGGATGTTCTCACGTCCGATCGCGCGGTAACGAAAGAACAGGCGCCCCAGCACATTGAACAGCAGCCAGAGAAACCAATAGATCAGCCCATTCACAATTTCGACGCAATAATGGCCAGCATCTGGTCAACAACTTGGCCCACCTCCAGGGCGGACGTATCGATGAAATGGGCATCCGTCGCCCGGGTCAGCGGAGCCAGTTCGCGAGAGCGATCCCGTGTATCGCGCAGGTGGACCTCTTGTCGGGTCTTATCCAAGGCAACCGCGTGGCCCGCTGTCGTAAGCTCGACATGGCGACGTTTCGCACGAACGTCAGCATCGGCATCCAAAAAAAACTTGATGTCCGCAGCGGGAAACACACGAGTACCGATGTCCCTGCCTTCAACCACGACGTCTCCGTCCGATCCCATCTCCTGTTGGATTGGAAGGAGCCAGTGTCGTACGGCCGGGATGGCTGAGACAATGGATGCCATCCCACTGATCTCCGCCGTGCGAATCTCATGCGTAACATCCTGTTCATCTATATAGACACGGGGTGATGCAGGATCCTTATGCATTGTGATGTGCGTGTTTAGCAGCAATTGTGCGACAGCAGTATGATCTGATGGCATGACGCCAAACCTTCTTACCTTCCATGTCACAGCGCGGTACAGGGCTCCAGTGTCCAGATAGCGATAGCCCAGACGCGATGCGACGAGCTTGGCTGCCGTACTTTTTCCGACACCGGCCGGTCCATCAATGGCAATAATCAGGAGGCTCCTCGAGTGCTTGGGTCCGCTGCTTATTATAAACTTCGACCAGAATCTGTCAATAATTCCAATCGTTTCGAGTCGAAATCCGGAAACGATGTGTCAATACATGCCGTATTGTCGATCCGTGTTGGCGAGTCGGCAACCAGGCCAGCGATCGCCACAGACATGGCGACGCGATGGTCGCCATGACTGGCGCACGAAGCGCCGTGAAGCGGTCGGCCGCATGATCCCTGGATCACCAGCCCATCCGGCGTTTCGCGAATCGCCACGCCTATCTTTCCCAACTCTGAGGCCATGGTCGCGATCCGATCGCTCTCTTTGATCCGTAACTCTGCTGCGCCAGTGACAACGGTTTCGCCCTCCGCGACCGCGGCCGCCACGCAGAGGATCGGAAGTTCGTCGATCGTTTGGGGAATCCGGTCTGCTCCGATCCGGACCCCGCGCAAGGCATGAGAGTGAACCCGAAGATCCGCCACGGGTTCTCCGGCTTGTTCGCGTTGGTTCAGCAACTGGATGCTGGCCCCCATCTCGGACAGGATGTGCAGCACGCCGTCCCGGGTGGGATTGATGCCGACGTTTGTAATCGTCACGTCGGATCCATCCAGAATCGATGCGCCCACGACAAAAAATGCCGCGGCCGAGAGGTCCCCGGGCACCACCAGGTCTGTCACTCCGGACCAGCTCACGGCCGGGCGTCCCTGAAGTGTCACGGTCTGGCCGACGTGCTCAACAGGAATGCCGAAATAACGAAACATACGCTCCGTGTGATCTCGTGAACGTCTTGGCTCGGTGATGCAGGTGATACCGTCGGCATACAATCCTGCCAGAAGCAGCGAGGACTTGACCTGCGCGCTGGCAACGGGGGAAGCGAAATCGATTCCCCGCAGGCGGGCGCCCGTAATTGCCAGCGGCGCCAGTTCTCCGCCTTTTCGGCCTGTGATCATGCCTCCCATCGCGCGCAGGGGCTTGACCACGCGTCCCATGGGGCGCCGGCGAACGGAGTCATCCCCGGTGAGGATCGTGAAGAAATCCTGGCCGGCTAAGAGACCGGTGAGGAGTCGGATCCCGGTTCCGGAGTTTCCGCAATCGATCGGTCTCTCAGGTTCTGTCAGCCCCCAGAGGCCTTTGCCGATCACACGCAATTCGGTTGGACGTTCATCGATCGTCACGCCCATCTCGCGAAAAGCCTGTACCGTATGGAGGCAATCTTCGCCGCGACAATGCCCGGTGATGGTTGTCTCACCATCGGCAAGCGCGCTCAGCATGACAGCGCGATGCGTGATGGATTTGTCCCCGGGGACGGAGATCGTTCCCTTGAGGGGGCCGCCGGGTATGATCGTCAACGACGCCATCGATTATTTCGTGCTGAGTTGCTCTCTGGCCTGTTTCGCTCGCTCGAGGGTCTTTTCAATTCCGGGGCCATCTCCGTCGGCGATGAGCCGTTTTAGGTCTCGGAGCCGAGTTTCGTAGTCATCGATCATGGCCACCAGGTTCTCTTTGTTCCACAAGAAAATGTCCCGCCACATTTCAGGGGAACTCGCCGCGATGCGCGTCGTGTCCCGCAGACCGCCGCCGGCGTAGGACAAGAGATCCAGTTCGGGAACGCTCCGTTCCCGAATATCGATCAGAGCGTTGACGAGGGAAAATGCCGCCACGTGGGGCAGATGGCTCACGGCCCCCAGCACCCGGTCGTGGAGGAACGGGTCCATCTCGTACACCACGGACCCGGCCTCCTCCCACAAGTCTCGGACCGTCTGAAGCGCCCGCTTATCCGTTCGTCCGGTCGGAGTGACGATGCAACGTGCTCCTCGAAAGAGGTCAACTGAGCCGGCGGCGACGCCCGTCTTCTCCCGTCCGGCAATAGGGTGCGCGCCGACAAAGCGAACCCGATCAGGCAGGATTCGTTCCGCCTGCTCGACAAGCGGTCCCTTGACGCTCCCCACATCACTGACGATCGCTCCGCTTTGCACCGACGAGCCCCATTCTTTCAAGTGCCGTTCATAGGTATCGACCGGCGTGGCAAGGATAATCAGATCGGCCTGGCGCACGGCGTCACTGGGATCCGCGACGTATCGATCGATGGCGCCCAGCTCCACCGCCGTCTTCAAATTTTCCATCCGGCGGCCCACCCCCACCACTGACGCGGCGAGTCCCTTTCGCTTGAGCACCATGCCGAGCGAGCCGCCGATGAGCCCGACTCCGATAATGACGACGTGTTGAAAATGGACAGCCATGTCTCAAGTAGGCCAAGCCCGAGGACTGAATGCTGAGCCCACACCAGCCTCAAAAAGCGAGTTGAGGTCTTATACGAGCGTCTCCTCGTGTGAGGCGCTGGTTACTTGCGTGGACCAGTCCTTACTAAATCTCCCGGCCGACCGCCTCCGCGATCTTCTTCAATTCGTGCATCAGTTCCTTGAACTTGGTCGGCTTGATGGATTCCTCACCGTCACACAGGGCGCATTCCGGATTGGAATGGACCTCGATGAGGAGACCGTCCGCACCGGCCGCGATCGCCGCCTTGGACATCGGCGCCACCAGGTTCCACTTGCCGGTCGCGTGACTGGGGTCCACGATCACCGGAAGGTGAGATAACTCCTTCAAAGAAGGGATGGCCGCCAAGTCCAACGTATTTCGGTATTGGGTTTCAAAAGTTCTGATGCCACGCTCGCACAACATCACATTGCGGTTTCCCCGAGACATGATGTATTCGGCGGACAAGAGAAACTCTTTGATCGTGGCGGAAAGCCCACGCTTCAGCAACACTGGCTTGTCGTAGGCGCCCACTTCTTTGAGCAGCTCGAAGTTTTGCATATTGCGCGCACCGATCTGAATGATGTCGGCCTTTTGCAAGAATAGCTCGATATCCCGGGTGTCGAGGATTTCGCTGACCACCGGAAGTCCGGTTTGCTTCTTGGCTTCCAAGAGATAATCCAGTCCCTCCCGCCCGACACCTTGGAACGAATAGGGAGACGTGCGGGGTTTGTAGGCGCCTCCGCGCAAGACACTTCCACCACCTGCTTTCACCTCGTGCGCGATGCCGACCGTCAATTCCAGCTTTTCGACGGCGCACGGTCCAGCCATAATGACGAGCTTCTTGCCGCCCACCTTGACGCCATCGATTTCGATGACCGTGTTTTCTTTCTTGAATTCTCGGCTGACGAGCTTCCACGGCGCCAGAATCGGGGTGACGCTCTCGACGCCGGGGAATGCCGTCAGGGGTTGGTTTTGAAGAATGCGATCATCGCCGATGACACCGATGATCGTGCGTTCCTCGCCCTTGGAGATGTGAGATCTCAATCCCAACTCGCGAAGTCGTTCCAACAAGTGATCGATTTCTCGTTCAGTGGCCTCGGGCTTTAAGACGATAATCATGATGTCTCTTGCTCCTTACTCTGTGTTTCACGCACCCGGCCTGGGCTATCCGGAGCAGGGTCTGCGTCGTGCATCCGCCCCGCGCACGTCAAGACGCGCTTCTTCCCTGGGGTTGCGCCTTCTTCCCAAATGAAGAAAGGACCTGCTTGAGGGCATGAAGAAAGCGCCGGTTCTCCTCCGGTAGGCCGATGGTGACCCGTATCATGCGATCCTGGATGTGGCGGACAATGATGCCATGACGAAGCAAGGCCTGGAACACGTCTTGCCCATCCCGTCCGACATCGAAATAGAGAAAATTGGTTTCGCTCGGCAGCGGCCGCAACCCCAATGTGAGAAGCCCGGCTCGTACCACGGCCATCTCCGCCTCATTCAGGGATCGGCTCCGCGCCACGTGCTCCTCATCGTCCAGCGCGGCCAACGCGGCCTGCTGCGCCAGGCTGTTGGCGTTGAACGGCGGGCGAACGCGATTGAGATATCCGGCGATCTCGGGGGTGGTCAGCCCGTAGCCGATGCGCAACCCGGCGAGCCCGTAAATCTTCGAGAAGGTGCGCAGCACGATGGCGTGTCGGTCTTGCTTGACGAAGGCGAGCGCATCGGGAAATTCACGATCCCGGACATACTCGTAATAAGCTTCATCAAACACGACAATGACGTCATCGGGGACATGCGTCATCATCTCATTCACTTCAATCGCGTTGACCATGGTCCCCGTGGGGTTGTTGGGGTTACACACAAAGAGCAGTCTGGTCTTCGGGGTGACGGCGGCGGCCATGGTCGACAGGTCGTGGCGCCAGTCCTTCAAAGGAATGATGACCGGCACGCCGTGGGCCGCGGTCACCTCCATTCTGTAAATCGCAAATGTGTGGTCGGCCATCACGGCCTCGTCCCCGGGTGACAAGAAGGCCCTCGCCAGCATGCCGAGAATTTCGTCGGAGCCGTTGCCGAGGATCACGTGATCCGGCGTCACCTTCCAGCGTTCGGCCAAAGCCGCCCGCAAACGCTGCGCCCCGCCGTCCGGATAACGATTGAGACTCGTGGCGGCCTGGGCCAACACCGCGACGGCCTTCGGCGAGGGGCCGATCGGATTTTCATTGGACGCGAGTTTCACGGCTCGCGAGATGCCGAGTTCCCGTTCCAGATCGTCAATCGGTTTGCCCGGCACGTAGGGCACCAGGGATTCAATATTCTTGTGAACCTTCAGCGGCATTGGACTAATTGTGTGTGGGGTATGAGCCCAGGATTTTCAGGAAGAGGCATCGGCTCTTGATCTCTTCAAGCGCCTTTTTCACTCGATCCTCTTCAACGTGTCCTTCGACGTCGACGAAAAAGATGTATTCCCAGGCTTTGCGTCGCGAAGGGCGGGACTCAATCTTGGTCAGGTTGATTCCGTGC
The DNA here is from genome assembly GCA_963703955.1 of Nitrospirota bacterium. GTDB lineage: Bacteria > Nitrospirota > Nitrospiria > Nitrospirales > Nitrospiraceae > CAVPGK01. Next base: position 190,029 of record CAVPGK010000017.1, read on the forward strand.
GAGGCAAACGGACGAAGCAGGTCATACAGCGCGCCGACCTTGTCTTTGACGGAGAGCATGATCGAAGTCTTGTCTTTCCCTGTTCGCTCGGGCGGCTTCTGAGAGAGGACCAAAAATCTCGTGAAATTATTGAGGTTGTCTTCAATCCTCGCCTTGAGCACCTTCAGACCATAGAGCTGACCGGCCAATTCAGAGGCAATGGCGGCCGTGGATGGATCATCCGCGCACAGTTCGGCGGCGCGAGCCGTGCTCGGGACCTCCGAGACCGGCATGTGAGGGAGGTTTGATTCCAGCCAGTTACGGCATTGGGCAATCGCATGAGGGTGGGAATAGATTTTTTTGATGTCCTCGAGGCGTCCCGTTTTTGACAGCAGGTGATGAGAGACCTCTTGCAGCACCTCGCCGTAGATGAGGAGGTTGGAATCGATGAACATATCAAGGGTGTGGTTCACTACTCCTTCGGTCGAATTTTCGATCGGCACGACTCCAAAATTGGCTCGCCCGCGTTCGACCTCATTGAACACATCCTTAATACTGTTGACCGGGAGATACTGGGCGGAATTGCCGAATTTCTGAATGCAGGCCAAATGGGTAAAGGTCGCTCGGGGTCCCAAATAGGCGACCCGCTGCGGTCCTTCCAGCGACAGCGAGGCCGACATAATCTCCCGATAGACCGATCGGATCGCCTCATTTGGGAAAGGACCGGTGTTTCGGTTCATGAGGCGGTCGACGATCTCGGCTTCCCGTCGTGGGGTGTGCAGATTGGCCTCGTTGTCCGATTGTTTTTTTAATCTTCCGATTTCAATCACGCTCTTCGAGCGTTCGTTCAAGAGACGCAGGATCTGGTCATCGAGCCGATCGATTTCTTTTCTGAAATGGGGGATGTCTTTATCGTGGGTCAAACCAGCTCCCCCTCTGTGTCGCTGAAAGATCGACCGACCAGGGTTTCCGCACGGAATTCGACGAGACAGAAAATCATACAGAATCACAATGCGGAATTGCAAGGATATCAATAGGATTTGTCTCTTAAGGGTGGAGGTCGCTCGGGAGCTTTCAGATTAACTGCCGATCGAAGAATCCCGGCATCATCGGCGTTCAGGACAAGAGATCTTTCATTTTTCCGAAATGCTCGAAGGCGGAGCGCGTGGCCTGACGCCCGCGGGCGGTCCGTTCAAGATAGCCGGACTGAATCAAGTATGGTTCGTAGACGTCTTCTAGCGTGTTCCGTTCCTCATTCACGGCCGCCGCCAAGCTTTCGATTCCTACAGGGCCGCCGCCGAACTTTTCAATGATGACCAGCAGAATTTTCTGGTCCATCTCATCGAAGCCGGCCGGATCAACGCCCAGCCAGGTCAGGGCATCGTGGGCAACGTCTCGAGTGATGCGTCCTTCCGCCTTGATCTGGGCATAGTCACGAACCCGTTTGATCAGCCGATTGACGATCCGTGGCGTGCCGCGAGCGCGACCGGCGATCTCGGCGGCGCCCTCCGGGTCGATCGGCACGCTCAACAGGCCGGCCGAGCGGGTGACGATACTGTGCAGCTCCCCGGTGGAGTAGAAGTCCAACCGATTCACTAAGCCGAATCGCTCCCGCAATGGAGAGGTAAGCGCGCCGGCTCGAGTGGTGGCGCCGATCAACGTGAAGCGCGGCAGGTCCAGCTTGACGGTTCTAGTAGATGGTCCCTGGCCGATGACCAAATCGAGTTGGTAATCCTCCATTGCAGGATATAGGGCCTCTTCGACCGAGGCCGGCAAGCGGTGGATCTCGTCGATAAACAGGACATCCCGTTCTTGCAGATTGGTGAGAATGGCGGCCAAATCTCCAGCATGGGCCAGCACCAGCCCTGAGGTGGAGCGGATGGCCACCCCCATCTCTCGAGCAATAATGTGGGCGATGGTCGTCTTTCCGAGTCCTGGAGGGCCGTAGAAAATCGCATGGTCCAGCGCCTCGCCGCGACGCTTTGCCGCCTCGATGCAGATGCGGAGAGACTCCTTCATCCGCTCCTGTCCGATGTACTCATCCAAGGTCTGCGGGCGCAGGGCGGCCTCGAGCCCGCGCTCATCATCGGTCAATTGATTGGTCACGACGCGATCTGGCATCGGATAGCTCTTTCACCTCGTCCGCGCTGGATGAGACCGCTAGTCGGCTTTTTTTTCCGGCGCTGGTTGGAATTTCGGTGGAGGCGGAAGCGCACCCTGCCCGGGAGTTGCTGTGCCGCCACAGTTCGGAGGGCAGACGATGCCACCCTGAGTCGGATCCGGCAAGCCGCTTTCCATCTTCTGGAGCTGGCACTGGCTCATGTGACCACCGTCTGTCGAACCACAGCGGGAAGGCACCATCGAGCTTCCGACCTGCACATATCCCTCGGGACACGATCCGCAGACAGAGAGCAAGTTGGCTCCCGAGGGGACACACTGGACCACGGTATGATCTCCCTCTGGGCAGATTTTCTCATCGGTTGTCACACCGGTCAGGGCGTACCCGGATGGGCAGGTTCCACAGGTCATTCTGATGCTCTTCGGCTCAGAGGGCTCATCGGCCGCGATGAGGAAAGATGGGGAGCCGAACAACAGGGCTGGGGTCAGGCTGACGGCCAGCGTCCAGATTATCAGCCGCCGGCAGGTAAAGCCCCAGTGAGAGAGAATGGCGCATGGTTGCCTCAGCATCTCAATCATGGTTACCCCCTTGCTAAGTCCTTGAGCGCTTCCCGAATAAGATCCTTGAGCACCGGCGGGCTCTGTGCCGATCGCCCTTGCAGGATTCGCTTGAGCGCCTCTTTTGCGTCGGGTGCGCGGTACCCGAGGTTAACCAGCGCAGACAGGGCGTCATCCTGCAATTGATCCGTGGAGCCACGTGCGGCATCGGAGATTTTTGCAGGACTCGGGTGTAATCGCTCCAGTTTGTCTTTGAGTTCGAGGGCAATCCGTCCAGCGGATTTCTTTCCGATTCCAGGGACCGTGGCTAGCTTGTCCACATCACCCGCTTGGACAGCTGAAACCAAATCGGCGATGCTGAGCGCGGAAAGGACGCTGAGGGCCAGCTTAGGCCCGATTCCGGAGATGCCCGTGAGGAGAATGAAGGCGTCCTTTTCGGAACCGGTCAAGAACCCAAAGAGCTGAATCGCGTCATCTCTCAGATGGGTATGGATTTTCAACGAGGCAGACTCGTTCAAGGCGGGAAGGGCGTAAAAGGTACTGAGCGGGATAAAGACCTCATACCCGACACCATGAACGTCGAGGGTGATCTGCGAAGGCGACCTGAATGCCAGCCGGCCAGTCAGCGCGGCGATCATGCAATATGAATGAGGGTGATACGGCTCACGACAACCTGATGAATACCCTAGCCGGCCGCCGCAACCTTCTCCATGATTTCGCTCGGGATGTCGAAATTGGCATGGACCTTCTGAACATCATCATGCTCGTCCAGAATTTCCATGAGCTTGAGCATCTGCTCGGCGGATTTCTCTTGCAATTTGACGTAATTCTGCGGGACGAATGTCACTTCAGCCAGGGAGGGTTCGAGTTTCGCGTCCGCCAGCGCCTTTTTCACCGATTCGAAGTCATGAGGGTCGGTGATCACTTCGAAGGCTTTCTCGTCTACTTTCACATCTTCCGCGCCGGCTTCCAACGCCAGCGACAGGAGACGATCCTCGTCCACCTTGCCCTGCTCGACCACCAGTAAGCCCTTCTTGTGAAATTGCCAGGCCACGGAGCCCGCCTCGGCCATGTTCCCGTTATTCTTGGTCAAGAGGCTTCTAACCTCGGCGACCGTGCGATTTCGGTTGTCGCTGGTAATTTCCAGGAGGAGAGCCGTTCCACCTGGCCCGTATCCTTCCAGGGTGAACTCTTCGTAATGCACGCCTGGCAACTCACCGGTCCCGCGCTGGATCGCCTTCTTCATCGTGTCGCCCGGCATATTGGCGTCTTTGGCCTTGGCGATCGCCAGCCGGAGGCGCGGATTGCCGTCAGGATCGCCACCCTGTCGCGCAGCAATCGTCAACTCGCGGATGACGCGGGTAAAAATCTTCCCCCGCTTCGCGTCGATGGCCGCCTTGTGTCGTTTCGTGGTGGCCCAGTGGCTATGGCCGCCCATCTTCCCCTCCCTCGCAGGGCGATGAAAAAGGTCACCAGCTTCGTTCTCGGTTCACCCGTCGCCTCGTGTCCACGAAGAATGCATCTCAGCGTCCGAACTTCCCTGCGGCCTTGCCACGGGAATGGGCACGTCTTGGGTGGGCGGGTGAAATGGAGGCCTTTTTGAGCGCCCTGCAAACGCAAATCAATCTTTATTTGTGTGGTGGTCTAGCACACTCTCAAGAGACGTGTCAACGACGGCAGGTGACGGCGTAGCAAGAATCTGTTACGGGGGGTGACTGCTTGGCGATTTGCACATTGACAGCCCCTGAAGTCGTTCCTAGAATCTTGCTGATTCATTTCCAGCAGGCACTGTCCAGGAAATCTTTATCTCTACGCGAGGACGAGGAAGCAGGCTGAGATCGGGTGTCAAGTGCAACATGATATCACAAATAACTTTGCTTGAAGCGGCTCGTGTCGAAGGCAAAGCGATCCCACGACTAGGTTATTGGCCGGCTATTTACCAGACTGCACCTAACCTGTGGTGCCTGTATGTCTACCGTGATTGATTTGATGCGTTGGACGCGAAGCTGCGCGAGTGGCGGAAGCAGCACGATACGCCGGCGAAGGTGGCAGCGGTGCACCGGAAGGTTCTTCTGGACCGTGTGATTGAGTCCATGACGTTTGAGAACGAACCGATCAGAAAATCTCGCCTGAAGGTCTCCTCAAGAATCGGAAGAAGCTTAAGCAGACTATTGCGATTGCCGGACGTGTTGAACTTCCGGGTTCTCTCGACAGCTTACTCCGTATAGATCAGCAGTTGAAGCCCGATCAGCAGGACAAGGGCGGCCCAAGCGACTTCCCATAGGGACCGAGCGACTCGCTTAGGGGAACCGAATCGCATCGCCGCGTCTCGGCGGTTCCATTCGGACAGAAACTTGGAGGATCCGGCTGTAATCGCCATCATGCCCATGAAGGCATGGTGGAGCGCAATCTTGTAGGCCGCCGGGTGGACGCCGTGACTGTGGAGAAACAGCGAGAGCCCGCCGATGACAGCGAAGGTGGGGAGCGGGACCCTCCATAGTATGTGATCGAGGCGTCCGATCCGCCGCAGCAGTTCCACCGTCCCGATCAGCAGGGCGATGATGCCGAAGAGCTTGTGCTGAATCGTTTCCCAGTCACCGTTGGAGAATGTTTCGGTGAAGGTAAGAGACCCGATCGGCCAGGCATCATGGTCGCTCCAGATCAGCAGGTAAGTTCCCGTCACGAACAAGGCGCCGGGCAATAGCAATCTTGTCCAGGCCAGCGTCGAGATGCCCAGGGCAGGACGAAGTTCGCTCAGCCCGATAAGGATGACAAGAAATCCGGCAAGGTGATGATTAAATTCAGAGTAGGCTGTGCCTTCAGGGGAACCTTCCCAGCCCGGCATGGCCGGATCGCTGTGATGAGCAGGGTCATGATGATGCGCCGACTCGTGCTCCGTCTGAGCGAAGGTGGGAGCGCATAGGATGGCGAGTATGGCGATGAGATACAGACTTCCAGCCCAGAATCGCGTTGTCATGTGCGGCCCTTGGTCGACCCTCGGTTCTACAAAGAAAGGCCCATCCAGTCGGCCGGATGGGCCTTCGTCTTCAGGCAGGCTTCTCGATCTGTCATTACATGAACTTCATGAATTTGTCTTTCGCCTCGTCCATGACTTCGGCGGTGATGGTGGTGGCGCCCCGCTCCTTTGCCAGGCGTTCGATTTCCCGGCGCGCCATGGGTCGGATAAAGTCCGGGATATTCTCCAGGCGCTTTTCTGCGTCCGATGACCACGCGATGCCGTTCGAGTCATTCTTCGAGTCATCCATGACCTGCAGATTGATCGTGTTAAACCCATGCTTGCGGGCATAGGCTTCGACACTGCTCTGCACCATGGGTTTGACGAATGAAGGGAGCCGATCCAATTTTTCCTTGGCGTCCGGAGACCACGTAAATTCCGGTCCTCCGGAGCCGCTATGGCCGGCCTGGCTTCCGGAGGTAAGGCCCATTTGTGCCACCATCGCGGAGAAGGGGCAGCCTCCTCCGGACTTCTCGCCCTCCTTGCCCTGGACGGAGCCTGCGGGTGTAGAAGTTTTGGTTCCGGTCTGTGCGACCGGTTGTCCTCCCTGAATTTTCTGGTTCAGATACGCCGCCATTTGTCCCGAGCCGGCTTGCGCCTCTTCTTTGAGCGTGCCCCGAGTCATCTCAAACGGTTCAGCCGGCGCCGTGCGACCACCGAGCTGCACCCCCAGCGAACTCACCATTTGGGTCTCTCCCGGGTTGGTCACCATTGAGAACTTGGCTCCGCAGGAGGGACAGCCGAAGAAGACTCCGAGGGAACCTTCCGCCGGCTTTTCGACTTTTTCGAAGTTCATGTACGTTTCGCAGTTGAGGCAAACGAATTTCATCGTAAATCCTCTTGTGACAAAGACTCAGAGTTTCTCGGCGAGAACCTTTTTGTAGTCTAGGATCGACCGGACCCGCTCTGCAATCTCCTGATACCGCTGGATCGTGGGATAAGTCTCATCCAAGAGGGGCGTCCCCTTGTCGAAGGTGCGCGCGAGTAAGCGGTCGAAGGGGATGCGTCCCAGAAGCGGCACGTCTAAAGCCGCGCACATGGCCTCGGTATTTCCTTCGAACAGGTCGCTCTCGGCTCCGCAGGAGGGACATCGGTACTGGCTCATGTTTTCGACCATACCCAAAACCCGGATGCCCATGTCCCGCGCATAGGTCACTGACTTCTGCACGACATCGGAGGCCACTTCGGATGGAGTCGTGACGACAATGGCACCGGCCAAGTCCGGAATAAATCCCGCCATGACCGGAGGCTTATCGGCTGCAGCTCCGGGCGGAAGGTCGGTGAGAAGATAATCCAGCTCTCCCCAGATCACATCCGATAGAAATTCCCGGATGACGTTCATTTCCATCAGCCCAAGCCAGACCGGGCTCAAATCCATAGGCCCTTTCCATCGAACCGGCGAGGCCGCATCAAGGAAGAAATCCATCGAGCCAACCTTGACGCCCAAAGGCCCAACGGGTGGGAGAGCGCCCTCAGGGGTCATGGTGAGTGTCTGTCCAGTCATCCCCAGCATGCGAGGGACGCAGGGTCCGTTCAAGTCCACGTCCAGCAAGCCGACCCGTGCGCCTTGGCGGGCGAGGGCCAGGGCCAAATTCACGGTGGTCATGCTCTTGCCGACGCCACCCTTTCCACTCATGACGACGAGCTTGTGCTGAATGCCGGCCATGCGGGCCTGCACCTGCCGCATCTGGTCAGTGATCTGCTGGACCACCTTCGCATCGTCGGCGTACTGTAACTTGCTCAGGATCCCTTTGAGGTCTTTTTCAAGGGCCATGGACGGCCACCGTAGCATAAGGATTTCTCATGAGTCAAACCGGCAGGCTGCTGGTGGCCAGGGCGCGATAAATGCCTTTTTTAAGCAACCCGCACATCTATTGTCCCTCCTTAGATGGAATATTGAAACCTTGGCTTCGCGCCGATGGTGCGCGCCAAGACCCCGCGCTCTTTGAGAGCTTCGATGATCTGACGGGCGGACGCATCGTAATCCTTGGGCCCGGCAAAATGCAGGTCGGTGCTCGGCGGCGGTTCTTCGTCGGTCTTGCTCATGTGGACGGCAACCACAGGCGCGGGATGCACGAGTGTCCGAATAGACTGGGTGACCTCATGAGGCGGCAGCCCGAAGGGATTCGTAGTTGAGACGACGATCAATCCGGTGTCGACGAGGAGCCGCGCTACCTCGCCGTACCGACGAACCATTTCCACCGCATCGCCCGCATCGGACTCTGCCAGGTCGGCATCAAGGCCGCGCCGGAGATTTTCCGCATCCAAGAGGTACGCGTGTCGTCCCTCCGCGACGAGGAGGGATTCCAGTTTTCTGGCAAGAAACGATTTGCCCGTATGCTGCCCACCGGTAACCAGGACGATGGCGGCGCGATGCCCATAGTTCTGGGCACGATCCTCCGCGCCGACTTCTCCTTTGACCCATGCAAAATCACGCCGACGGGCCTCGTCCCGTAGGAATGCCTGCTCGTCGTGAACCAATTCCGTGATAATGCCCCCACCGGAAATATCGTACTGGTCCACAAGGACGAACCGCCCGGTCGTCTCGAACTGCTGGTACAGATCGAAGGTCAACGGGAACTTGGTGCGCAGAGTCAGGTCGGCGACCTCATTGCGGCCGACGACGGTCTTTGATTGGCGCTCGCCGAGATCCGCGGCGTCGATAATCCGATGGATCGCGGCAACCTCGCAATCCACTTCGCGGGTGGCCAGCCGAAGGAGGTATTTCCGGCCTCGCTCGAGCGGTCGTTGCCCCAACCAGAACAGGTTGACACGAAAAGCTGTTGAAACGAGAGGAAGAGCCTCTCGATGGGAGGCGATCTCGCCCCGCTCGATAAATATCTGTTCATCCAACGTGATGCCGATGGATTGCCCGGCGTGGGCATCGGTCGGCGGCGGCTCGATGTTAAACGCTTCCACGGACTTCACGTTGGCGGACTTGTTGGACGGCGAGAAGACGACGCGATCACCGACTTTCAATCGTCCTGCGGTGATTCGGCCGACGATGATTCGGCGGGCGTCGAATTTGTACACGTCCTGAATGGGAAATCGAAGCGGCTGTTCCGACCGAGCGGTCTCTTTCCTAAACAACTCCAACGTCTCCAGAACCGTCGGACCGTGGTACCACGTCATCTGCTGGCTGCGCAGGGCGATGTTGTCGCCGAGTTTGGCGCTGACGGGAACGACCCGTTCCGGCGCGACATTGAGCTGGGCGAGAAACTCGCGGTATTCCTTTTCGATTCCCTCGAAGACATCCTGACGATAACCGACGAGATCCATCTTGTTGACGACCACCGCCACCTGTTTGACGCCGAGCAGGGACAAGAGATAGCCGTGTTTCTTGGACTGCTCCTTGACTCCTTCGAGCGCATCGATCAGCAATAACGCCGCCTCAGCCCGCGCGGCGCCCGAGATCATATTCTTGAGAAACTCCTTGTGCCCTGGCGCGTCGATAATGATGTACTGCCGGGTGTTCCAGGTAAAAAACGTGCGAGCGGTGTCGATCGTGATGCCCTGCTCCTGCTCCTCAAGAAACGCATCGAACAGGAAGGCATACTCAAACTCCTTGCCCTGCTGGCGACAGATCGCCTGAACCTTTTCCAGCTTACCTTCCGGAAGAGAGCCGGTGTCGGCGTAGAGCCGGCCGAGCAACGTTGACTTGCCGTGGTCCACATGGCCGACGATGACGATATTCAAATGTTCGGTCGGTTTGATGACCGCAGTGGCCGTCGGTACCATCGCCTACATGTACCCATCTTTTCTCAGTAGTTCCATCCCACGCCCTTCGTCTTGCGCTCGCCCTGAACGTTCGCTCACCGTAGTATGACGAAGTTCCTCGATGATGTCGTCGACGGTCTTAGCGGTGGACCGAATGGGAAACGTACAGGGGGCGCACCCCAAGCTCCGATAGCGTGTTCCGTCACCCTTGTCGAGGTAGAGATCGATGAACGGGATGTTTTCCAGCTTGATGTATTCCCAAATGTTGATCTCCGTCCAGTCCAGCAGGGGATGAATACGGATATGGGTTTCCTCCGGGAAGGTGGTCTTGAACTGATCCCAGAGCTCCGGCGGCTGATCCCTGAAATCCCAGTCCCCATGTTTGTCGCGTGGCGAGAAATACCGCTCCTTTGCCCGCGTGCCTTCCTCATCCGCCCGCACCCCCAGAATGACCCCTGTGTACCCCTTTTCAGCCAGAAGGTTCTTGAGGCCGTTGGTCTTGAGGGCCGTACAACACGTCACGCGTCCCAACGTATGGTTCATTCCGGCCGCAAGCGCCTCCTTGTTCTGCCCGATCACCAGATTGAGTCTCCATTCACGCGCAAGCCGATCGCGGTATTCGATCATCGCTGGGATCTTGTAGCTGGTATCGACATGGAGGAGCGGAAAGGGGACATGCCCGAAGAAGGCTTTGCGTGCCAGCCAGAGCAACACGGTCGAATCCTTGCCCATGGACCATAGCATGGCCAGGTGATCGAAATGCTTGTAGGCTTCACGGAGAACATAGACGCTCTGATCTTCCAATTGCCGAAGGTGCTTCACGCAAGGCTCCTTACGGGCACGATTCCTTGTCACCGTGAGCGACTCCGACCGGTATTGGCGGGACGGCGAGGGTGGTCAGCTTGTTCGCCGCGGCTCCCGACTCAATGGCCTGGAGCGCCATCGGCACGGCGGCTGAGATGGAAGGCGCAAGCCCGGCAGCATACAGCAACATGGCGGCGTTCTGTACCACCCAATCGCGGTGAGGACCGCGGATTTCATTGCGCAGAATCCGCCTCAGCAGCGCGGCCTCCTGATCCGTGTGGGGGCCGGGGAAGCCAGCCATGTCGCGGAAGGAGCCCAACGCCAAGCCGATGTCTTTCGGCTGAAGATTCAGCGGAAGAACGCGCTCGTTTCTCATCTCCAGCACCTTCGTGATGGCCGCGATCGACAGCTCGGGGTCCCCTTCAACGCCGCGCACAATCAGCGCGCGCCGGGACCCGAGCATGTTCAGCGCTTCAGCCATCTTTTCAAAGTAAGGCGGGTGAGTCAGGCCGATGACCTGGACCGGGGCGCGAGCGGGATTCAACATCTTGGCAACCGGATGAAAGAAACTTCGCACGCCGAGTTCCTGGCGCAGGTCCAAAAAACGAGAGAGTGGAGGATGATATAGGGCTATGTCCAAATAGCCGAATCCTTTGGCGGACACTTCCTCAGCCGCTTGTTTGGGGGTGAGATCAATAGAAATTCCCAATTGAGCCAACACCGCAGCGGTGCTGGTTCGTTCAGGAATGCCGTCATAGCCGTGCATGAGGACAGCTGCGCCCGCGGACGCCGCGACGATGGCGGCGCCCGTCAGGGCGTGGAACGTATCCTGTTTACCCGCGTAGGTCGGCAGATCGACCAGATGCGGCGTGTCAGATATCCGCAGAGGCGCGACGTATTCACGAGCCGCGGACGTGAAGGCGGCAAGCTCGCTCACCGATTCCATCTTGATCCGCATGGCGAGGAGAAATCCGCCGACCTGAACCGGAGTGGCTTTCCCCTCGATGAGCAGCCGCATGGCCTGCTTGGCCTCATCCCAGGTGAGGTCCTTCCACGCCTTCTGGCCTTTACCTATTTTCGCAATGAACTGTTGCATCAGAATGTCAGCACCCGGTCGGCCTTGGCGATTTCTTCCTTCCAGAAGGCCTCGGCCTTCTGCACTTCGTCGAGCTCCGGGATCAATTGATCGACGCGAGGGTCGAAATAGTCCAACGAGTCTCGACACACGGAGAATTTGACATCACCCTTCTCTTTGAGCTCGCGAAGAACGGCCGGGAAATCGTTCAGTTTCCGCTCACGCAACATGTCTCGGACTTTTGCTGCGTCCTCGATAGGCATCACCGAACGTCAATTCCTTCGCTTTGTCGAACGTTAACTTGGCGGCTGCTTCGTCCCGGAAGAAAAAACTCACCTGAGTTCCTGTTTCAGCCGCGACGCGGGCCAATTGACAGGCCTGTAGCAGGTTGTTGTAGGCGCCTCGAGTCACGATGATCGCAAGCTTTTTCATTCTCCCAACCCAATGGCTAACAAGCGATCAGCGTACAGCCATCAGCCGACAGATTAAGATTGAGAAAATATTCCTTTGCAGAAGCTGGTCACTGACGGCTGACCGCTGATGGCTTTATCTGTGCAGTCCACATTCGGTTTTATCGAAGTTGTTCCACCGGCCTGAGCGCGGATCCTCCCCCGGCATCACCGGCGCGGTGCAATGGGTGCACCCGATGCTGGGGTAGTTGCGGTCATGAAGGGGGTTGTAAGGAACCTCATGGATCCGGATGTAAGCCCACACGTCTGTAGCGGTCCATTTCGCCAGTGGATTGAACTTCACGAGCTGAAATTTCTTGTCCCACTCGATCAGTCCGGCATGGGCCCGAGTAGGAGCTTGGTCCCGCCGGATCCCGGTAATCCATGCCGAGTAGCCGCTGAGGATTCGGCCCAGCGGTTCCACTTTTCGTAACTCACAGCATCGATCCGGATCTCGCGTCCAGAGCGCCTCCCCATACTGGGCGGCCTGCTGTTCCGGCGTCAGTTGTGATTTCACCTGAATGACCTGGTTCGGCAAGAATCCATACTTCTCAATCAGACGGTCCCGCACCTCATGAGTTTCCTTGAACAGAAAGTCCGTATCCAAATAGAACAGCGGAACGCGCGGATTGATCCGGTGGATCATATCGACCAGCACGACGTCCTCGGCGCCGAAACTGCATGCAAACACAATGTGAGGGAAGTACCGCTCGAGGGCATAGGCTAGCACGTCCTGCGGATGCTTGGACTCAAAAGACTCGCTGAGCGCTTTCAGCGATTCTTGAGTAGGCCGTGCTGTTATTCCGACACTCTCTTCCACCGTCACTCCTGACTAGCCTTCAACTTTCTCCACCAGCACTTTGAAATGAGCGGCCTCCGGTTCCAACGGTTCCTCTGTAAGGATCTTGTGCCCGTCGTTGCGAAGGCTCATGGGTACGTTCTTGATCGGTTCGCCGGCATCCAACCACACTTCGAGCCGCTCACCTGCGTCCATCATTTCCAACTTGAGTTTTGTCTTCACGTAATTGAGCGGACACGCGACACCCCGGAGATCGTACACAAGCGCAGCGCCTGCTTCTGAGGCAGGGCGTGCCGGTTGTTGGGGCGCCGCCGCTTGCGGGTGATCGACCTCAGGCGCGCTGTCGGTCTTCAGCTTCAAATCTTTCCCCATCTGCTCTGTCGCCGCCTTGCAGACCTCGACGAACCCTCGCGCGAACGTGATCTTGGCCCGCGCGAACTCCGGCGTCGTCTCCTTCGGTCCGAGATCGCCGATCTGCGACGCCAGCCCCCGATATGAGGCCGGCACCACATTTCTCAATGCGAAGCGTCGCTCAAACTCTGCGAAGGTGTCCGCATCTGTCGCCGGATCGATGCCCTCCGTCACCAAGAGAGCCTTGGCAGCGGCCAGGACCGCGCGGTAGGCCTTATTGACCGAAACCGAGTACTGGTGCTTGTCCGCTAGGAGACGGGCTTGATAGAGTTCTTGTTCCGCTTCTAGAATGCGATTGTCGATCATTTCCAGGGCTCCGCCGGCGCATTCACCCGGACCAAGATCTTCGAGGATAAACTCCTCCTCACCCTCCCAATCGTAGTAATACGTCGAATCTTCTTCAAAGGACGGGATGATCGTATAGGGGATCAATTCGTCCTTGAGCCTGGCCTTGCCTGTTCTGGCGATGAAGGTCTGAAGGGTTTCGTCGTTCCGGCGATCGCGCCGGTAGACCATGAGCAGATGTGAAATCGCCGCTGGCACATTTTTCGCCGGGAGCTTCACGGTCATCTGACCGATCTGGGCTGTCCCGTTTACACGGCCGCCGAGGTGCAGCTCGTAGTGGGGCGCAAAATGCTCGCCCACGCGTTTGCCCACGCCATGCAAACCAATGGTCGCGATGTGGTGTTGGGCACACGAGTTGTGGCACCCGCTGATCTTGACACTGACGCCCTTCAGGTCTTCCGGTACCCGGCCGGGAGGAAAGATCTCGGCCATTGCGCGCGCAAGCCCCTTCGAAGAGGTAATACCGAGACCACAGGTGTCGGTCCCTGGACAGGCGATAATATCTTCAACCAGCTCTGCCCCCGGATCGGCCAACCCCATCGAAGCCAGATCGTCGTAGAGATCTTCCAAGCGAGACTCGGGCACCCATCGTAGAATCAGATTCTGATTAATCGTTGTGCGAAGGTTGCCATTGGAGTACGTCTCCGCCAAATCCGCCACGAGGTTCATCTGCGACGACGTGATGTCCCCCATTTGTAGCTTGATGATGGCGGCCGCGTAACCGGCCTGTTTTTGGCTCATCACATTAGTCCGTTTCCACCTGTGATAGGGAGTCTCGTGCAAGGTGCCGTTTCCGTTACCATCCCCATTGGGACCCGATGAACCAGACCGCCCCTGATTCGCTGTCGGCATGATCAGCGGCACAGGGTCGTCCTGATGTGGTAGCAATTTGATGGGGGCGTGGTCGGGGCGGGCATAGCCCATCGTGACGTAGGTTTCCTCCCAGCGTCGTTTGAACTCATCAAAGCCCAGCTTATCAATCACAAACTTCATCCGAGCCTTGTTGCGGTTCTTGCGGTTCCCGAGCGTGTCGAAGACTTTGATCACGGCCTCAATGGATGGGATGAGCTCGTTCATCGGGACGAACTCTCGGAGGACCTTCGCGATGCGAGGGGCCGAGCCTAAGCCACCGCCGACGGCCATTCGAAAGCCGATGGTTCCGTCGTCACGTTGTGCCGCCAATAGCCCAATGTCGTGGATCGGCGTGAGGGCGCAATCGTGGCGGCAGCCTGAAAAGGCGATTTTGAATTTTCTCGGCAGGCTCTGGTTGAGAGGATTGCGGAGGAGATGCAACGCGACCGTCTTGGCATAGGGGGTGACGTCGAACACCTCGCCCTGGCAGATTCCGGCCAAATGGCATGCCGTGACATTGCGAACCGTGTTAGCGCAGGCTTCGCGGGTTGTGACTCCCACCTCAGCCAGTCGTCGCATGATGGTACCTACGTTTCTGAGTAAGACGAAATGAAGCTGAATATCCTGGCGGGTGGTAACATGGCCGACTCCGGTCGCATAGGTATCGGCTATTTCGGCGATCCGACGCAATTGGTTGGCTGTGAGCCCGCCAAACGGGATTTTGATACGCACCATCTGAACGCCCGGCTGGCGCTGTCCATAAATCCCGTATTGCAAGCGAAAGGGCTTGAACAGATCAGTGGAAAGATCGCCGGCAGTGACCCGCCGGACTTCTCCTTCGAACGTTTCAATCTCTTCTATAATCGCAGGGGGAATGGGGATCGTCTTGATTTCACTGGTGCGAGTCGTCCTGACCGACCTCATGTCATCCTCTTTCGTGAGCAATCGTGACACAGAAGTCACGCTGCTGAACTCGGGCCTAGATGTGATACATCAAGGCCCGCTCTTGTTCGAGTTGTTGATGTCGCTCTGCCAATTCCTTCAAGGTCACGGCGCTGAGTACCCCCAGCTCTGCTTGTCGGACCTGCTCCCACACACCCCCTAAGAGTCTGTCGGGCTTCGTCCGTTCCCGGGTCCGTCGGGCGCTGGTGGCATGCACCGGCTTCATCGTCAGCGACCCATCTAATGCTTCGACGATTTCAGCCAGGGAAATCTCCTGCGGAAACTTGCTGAGCAAATAGCCGCCTTGCGCTCCGCGCAGGCTATCCACAAGCCCTGCTTTTTTCATAGCCAGCAAGACTTGCTCAAGAAACCGGATAGGAATAGCTTGGCGTTTCGCGATAGCTTTGGACTGGATCGGGGTTCCTCCATTGCTGAGGGCCAAGTCCAGGGCAGCCAGGATACCGTACGTGGCTTTGAGTGAAACCTTCATCTATTTCGAGTATTCCGATAGGGAATAAAATGACATCTGAGGATACTTGTTAGTATGTGTGTCTGTCAAGCAGGGATTGGAAGTTGTCAAGCCAATTTAGAGCAATGCCCTCTTCCTACCAAATTTTAGAATGTCCAGTTTTTAGGTTCTCTCTGCAGCCCCGTGTGGGCTACGAACTGGCCGTACGCATTCACTGGATGATCGGCTTTAGGCCGACCAGGGGACCGGGCGACGCGGTAACGTACCTGTCCGGCTTGGCCCCTTCACTGACAGCTGGGATTGGAAGCTCTGACAATCACAACACCACTGGGATAGGACGTGAGTGTTTGTTGCTGTATCGAGAAGATCACACAGAAGGCGGACTAAACAATTGGAATCATTTTGGAGGGAGCCGATAGCAGAACCACCCATTTTCTTCCGATACCTCGAACGAGGTTCGGGGACGGGTTCTCCAGACACGAATTCTAAAACAGGCCGGGATCATTCATCGGATCCTTGCAAGGCAAACCGTCGCGCCTTCAAAACACTTTTCTACGCGCTCTGTTGCGTCTAGATCTTCGTCGCGAATGTGGTCGAGCACAAAGTGGCTGGGCGATGTTATGTCTTAAGAGTTCACGCGGCGCATGACTGCTTCCATGAAGAGGCGGGGTGAGCATGCTCCGTTTTCACGATTGACATCCCTTGAACCTTGAGGGATAATCCCGCCCTCGTCTCCGTGGTAGTCTCATGACCATTCGACCATCACCCTTCAGTATCCTGCTACTCAGCCAGGACCCCGATCTTCAGTCACAGCTCAGGCAGGAGTTCAAAGATTCTGCGGTGACAGTGGCAAGGGATGTGGGATCGGCGGTCCGAGTGGCGGCCAAGCGTCGATTTGATGCCGTGCTACTGGAAACAAGGCGGGGACCCCTCAATGAGCTGGTTGACATGCAGCGGGCGATCGACCCTATGCACACGATGATTGTGGCCGCGCCGCGAAGTGTTCTGTGCCAGGCTTGCGGGTTGGTGCAAGCCATGCGCAACGGGAGCGGGCGGTTCCTCAATGGGACGGGGCAGAACCTTGGCCTTGAGGACTATATCGAATTGAAGCTGGGCGAATTTGTCAAAGAGATGAAGAGCAGTTCTGCTAGAAACCTTCATCACATGCTCATCTCCGCCGTCGAACGACCGCTGATCGCCCTCGTCCTCAAGGAAACCAACGGAAATCAGATAAAGGCTGCCCATCTGCTCGGAGTGAACCGCAACACGCTCCGGAAAAAAATCACTGAACTTAGGATCCCGGTCAAACGGGAAAAGGCTGGAAAGGTGTAAGGCGAGCCCCTAACCAGGGTGCACCTAATCTCGGCCTTGGCGGTGCCGTCCGGGAACCTTTTCCGTGTGTTTCCCGTGGGGCTTTCTGCCGGAGATCATAAATTTTCTGCGCGTTTGAATTTCTTGACAGTGTGGATGGGCCTATATTAGCATTGCGCTGGACAACGGGCGCGTAGCTCAGGGGGAGAGCGCTACCTTGACACGGTAGAGGTCGGCGGTTCAAGACCGCCCGCGCCTACCATCACCGTTGAGGCATCGGACCGCCAGGAGCCTGTTGGAGACTGGCTCCTCAGTTGGTGTGATGCCTTTCTTTGTTTTGGGGGGGACACCATGCCGGTTCGGGTCGGTGGATCACCCAGGACGTAAGCGTTGCAAGAATCCCAAGACCCACAAGAGATTCACATCACCCTTCCAGACGGGACACACCGCAGTGTTCCGATAGGATCTACTGTCGGCGACGCGCTTAACATCAGCGGAGGTCTGACCTCTGGTGTGCTGGCGGCCAAGGTCGACGGTCGGCTCGTTGATTTGGCCACGGACCTAACCAGAGATATCTCGCTGGAACCTGTGACTTTCGATTCGCCCGAAGGGAAAGAAGTCTATCGGCACAGCAGCACCCACATTATGGCGCAGGCGGTCAAAGAAGTCTTTCCCTCTGCGCAACTCGCCATCGGTCCGGCGATCGAGGACGGATTCTATTACGATTTTGGATTCGAGCGGCCGTTTACTCCGGAAGATTTGCAGAAAATCGAAACGCGCGCGAATGAAATTATCAAGGCCAATCGTCCGTTCAAGCGGCAGGAGCTGCCGAGGCCGGACGCCATTGAATTTTTTGCGAACCGCGGCGAACGGTACAAGGTTGACATCCTGGAACACATCGAGGATCCCACGGCCTCCCTGTATAGCCAAGGCGAATTCATCGACCTCTGCCGGGGGCCGCACCTCCCTTCCACGGGTTGTGTGGGGGCGCTGAAGCTTCTCTCGAGCGGAGGCGCGTATTGGCGGGGGGACGAGCGAAATCCGATGCTCCAACGGATTTATGGAACATCCTTCCCCACCCAGGCAGCGTTGGATGCATACCTCGCCAAGCTTGAGGAAATCAAACGCCGTGATCATCGCAAGCTGAGCAAAGACCTTGACCTCGTCACGATTCAAGACGAAATCGGGCCGGGTCTCGTGCTCTGGCATCCCAAGGGGGCGTTGATTCGGCTGCTGATCGAGAACTTTTGGCGCGAGCAGCACCTGCGGGAGGGCTATGAGCTTGTGTACTCCCCGCACGTCGCGCGCTTAGATCTGTGGAAAACCAGCGGACATGTGGATTACTACCGCGAGAACATGTTTACGGCGATGAAGGTGGAGGCGAGTGAGTATCAGCTCAAGCCGATGAATTGCCCCTTCCACATTATGATCTATAAGTCCCATCTTCGAAGTTATCGCGATCTGCCGATTCGGTATGGGGAACTGGGAACTGTCTATCGGTATGAGCGCACGGGCGTCCTGCATGGCCTGCTGCGGGTTCGTGGCTTTACGCAGGACGATGCGCATCTGTTTTGCCGGCCGGATCAGATCGAAGCGGAGGTCAGCCGCGTCTTGGAGTTCACGTTCTTTGTGCTTCGCACATTCGGCTTTTCTGAGTTTGAGGTCTATCTGTCCACTCGCCCGGAAAAAGCCGTTGGCTCGGCGGAAAATTGGGCGCAAGCGACTGACGCTTTGGAAGCGGCCCTGAGAAATCGCGGTGTGGCCTATGAGATCGATCCGGGAGAAGGAGTCTTTTACGGTCCGAAGATTGATATCAAGATCAAGGATGTGCTCGGACGCTCCTGGCAGTGCTCCACCGTGCAGATCGATTTCAACAATCCGGAACGGTTCGAGCTGGCGTACATCGGTGAGGACGGAAAGACCCATCAGCCGATCATGATCCACCGGGCGTTGATGGGATCGATCGAACGATTTTTCGGAATTCTGGTGGAACACTACGCTGGCGCGTTTCCCACTTGGCTGGCACCGGTCCAGGCCAAAGTACTCTGCATCACCGACAAACAACGGACCTATGCCGAGTCCGTCGTGGGGCAGCTCAAAGCCTCAGGGGTGCGGGCCGAAGCGGACCTCCGCAATGAAAAGGTGGGCTTCAAGATTCGTGAGGCGGAAAAGGGGAAGATTCCTTACATGCTGGTGATTGGGGATCGTGAGGTAGAAGCCGGGACAGTCTCCGTCCGCGGACGAAGCGGCGCGAATCATGGCAGTCTTTCTGTCCAAACGTTTATTGACATGATTCGGGCCGATATCCCCCGATCCTAGAGATTATCAACCCTTTCACGACGAGGTGCCGTATCGTTCCGAAACTGCGGGTCAATCGGGAAATCCGAATTCGTGAAGTTCGTGTGATCGGTCCAGAGGGAGAGCAGCTCGGAATTTTGCCCACTCCCGACGCGTTCCGGAAGGCCCAAGAGTTGGGCTATGATCTGGTTGAGGTGGCTCCGAATTCTCAGCCTCCTGTCTGCCGGATCATGGATTATGGAAAATATAAGTACGAACTCCAAAAGAAGGAGCACCAGAGCCGTCGGCACCAAAAATCGACCCAGGTGAAGGAGATCAAGCTGAGGCCGAGAACCGACAAGCATGATCTGGAAATCAAGATCCGACAGATCAAAGAATTCTTGGTGGACGGCAACAAGACGAAGGTGACGGTGACGTTTCGTGGGCGTGAGATGGCGAACCAGGAGCCGGGACGCACTATGATGAACACGGTAGTTGAACAACTGGCTGACTCGGGAACGATCGAGTACGCGCCGCGGATGGAGGGGCGAAGCTTGATCATGATTGTGGCGCCGAAGAGTTAAGGTTTAGAGGGGTCCTAGGGCTATCTCCGTGCTCGCGCACCGCGGCCATTTTCACCCAGGCCGCCCCAGGCGCCATCTCGCCCGCCCGCCCCGAGCCTGCCAAGACAGGCTCTCTTCCCGTAGGACGCCCCTTCCCGAGCAGAAGGTGCTCGGTGAACGCGCGGAGTGCCGCCCAGTCTCGGTGCCCGTGCATGCGTCATGTGTGAATTGATCGAAGGGGTTGAAGAGAAAGAGAGGGAGAACATGCCAAAACTGAAGACGCACAAGGGGGCCAGCAAACGATTCAAGCGGACGGGGACGGGTAAGCTGATGAGGCGCAGGGCCGGCAAACGGCACATTTTGACCAGCAAGACCCGCGATCGCAAGCGGCGACTGGCAGGCACGACCGCCGTCGATTCGACCAGCACGTACGCCGTCAGCCGACAGATGCCGTATCACTCGTCATGACCGCGGTCAGCGGAGGCTGACTGCCAACGCAAAGTAAGGAGTCGGAACCATGTCACGCGCAAAGGGCGGTCCCAAGACCAGGCAGCGAAGAAAGAAGCGAATCAAGTTAGCAAAAGGTCAATACGGCGCAAAGAGCCGGCTGTTCCGATCCGCGACCGAGTCGGTGGACAAAGGGCAAACCTATGCCTATGTCGAGCGCAAGAAGCGGAAGCGGAATTTTCGCCGTCTGTGGGTCACCCGGATCAGCGCTGCGGTTCGTCAACACGGGCTCACCTATAGCCGGTTCATGAATGCGCTCAGGAAAGCCAACATTCTTCTCGACCGGAAGGTGCTCTCGGACATGGCGATCAAGGATCCAGGCGGGTTCAATCAACTCACGGAGCTTGCGAAGCAGCACGCTGACTCGTCCGTAGGATAGGTCTCGAGCGCATGGTCCTATTGCTCAAGGAGTCGGTTCACTGCAAACTCGAAAGCGACGCACGGCATCGCCACCTGCCATTGTTCCAACACTTCCGGGTGTAACTCGCCGATCACGCCGAGGGGCCGGCCGTCACACAGGATGCGGCCGGCTCGCCCGTCCAGGAACGAGGGATGGGCGAGGGGTTCCAATTCATACAGGTGTCCCAGATAATGGAAGAGGAGATCCAGGCACGAGTGGACCTCTGAAAAATTTGCCGTCGCGTGCGCAAGCAACACCCCTGCCGACATCACCGTCCGTCCGCCGAGTTCATGCGTGAGATCCGGAATCACGACCTCCCCCACCTCAAAAAGCCGATGAGGGTAAAAGGCTCGCGTGGAGACTGATTCAATGCGCAGCAAGGAGGGAAGGATGCCTTGCCTGAGGCAGGCGAAGTTCTGAGACATGACATTATCCACCTCGACCACCCGTTCCCACTCGGTCCCCGGGAGACGCATACGGTCGACCAGATCAGAGCGAGAGGTGAGGATATTGGAGATCACCTCCTGAAATCCCATTCCGATCAAGAGATCTCTGATGCGATCTGAGACCTGCTCCAGCCTCGACAGCCCGCCGACGGTAAATTCTGATGGCATGACGGGAACAAAGTCCCCGTATCCCCGGCTGATGGCGACATCCTCCACGACATCCATGGCATGCATGACATCGTTTCGATAGGGTGGGAGTTTCACGGTGACCATCTCGCGGGCAAGGGCGACCTCATATCCATAGGTCAGCAAGGCCTGGCGGATCTGATCCGACGCCAACGGCTGTCCTAAAGCCGATTCGATCGTCTTCATCGAGATGGTTCGGGACTTTCCGAAGTCGACTGGAGTACGAATCGCGGTCCCGAGGTCGGTCTGATACGGGTAGACCACCTCGATCGTCTCGATCGACGCCCCCCGGTCCGCCAGATTTACCGCGAGAATATTGAGCGTGAGTAGGACCATGGGCAGGTCCGTTCCGGTGACCTCCACGAAGAGTTCTCGATCGCCCACTCGGACTTCCCCGATTTCCCGGCTGTTGATAATCGGTGGGAGCGACAGCACCTGACCCTCGTCATCCATCAAGAGCGGGACACGTTCATGACCGGCCAAAATGGGTCCGTACTCCAGCCCCTTGGGGTGCACGGACAATATTTCGCGCAAGGACATCTTTTCGTCGAATCCCAGCGGGGTAAACCGCGCGTCATCGGGCTTCACGAGCGCATAGGTGACGGGGAAGGCGATGGACGGGAGGCGGTACAGACCGATTGAGACCGTGCGACGCTGCCGTCCAAAAACCTCCGCCAACTTTTCTTGGCCTTGGATGAGCTGCGTCAACCCCGCTTCATTCACTTCATAGCCGACCGCCGAGCAAGCCGCGACATAGGGCCTGACGCTCTCCAATCCCGGAGAGACAATAAGCCGCCGAGTGGGACGACTCCTTGCATGAAAGAAGGGGTATGGTGACGGGGCGCCCGTTAACTTGGTGCGGATCTGTCGGGCGATGCCTTCGCAGGACCAGAGATCCGGACGATTGCTGTCCTGCAATTCCACGCGTAACTCATCTGTCTCCTGCTCATGATCCTTCAGCTCGCCTTTCACCCAGCACAGCCAGGACTCAATCACCTCAGAAGTCATAGGTTCGGCCGTCGTCGAGCGTTGACCAAGGAGCTGCTCAAAATCTTTCCGATTAATCGAAATGGTCGGCATTGTCTCTTAGAGTTCTGAGTTCTGAGTTCTGAGGCGTAAGCGAAGACGATCGTTGTTCGACTCTTGAATTTGAACTCAGAACTTAGAACTTCCTGGAATTAGAAGCGCCCGCGCATGGTGCGAATCAACTCCAGATCGCTCGAAAACAGATCGCGGATGTCATGAATCTCCAGGGCAACCATAGCCATGCGGTCCAGCCCCAATCCCCATGCAATCACCGGAACCTCCACGCCGAGCGGCACGGTGACTTCCTGTCTGAATAAGCCCGCCCCGCCTAGCTCCATCCAGCCCAAGCGGGGATGCCGGACATGCAGCTCGACCGACGGTTCGGTGAACGGGAAATACGCCGGTAAAAACCGACTTTCTTTGGATTGGGCAACCTCGCGGGCAAAGAGATCGAGCAATCCCAGCAAGGTTCTAAAGTTAATGTCGGGACCTAGCACGATCCCCTCGACCTGAAAGAAATCGGTGGCGTGGGTTGCGTCCACTTGGTCGTAGCGAAAGCACCGCGCGATCGAAAAATACTTGCCCGGAATCTGCGGCCCTGAGGCCAAGGTGCGGGCTGACACGGCCGTCCCCTGGCTGCGGAGGACCAAACGCTTCGCGCGCTCGCGATCGTAGGTGTATCCCCAGCCGGTGGACCCGGTCTTTCCTCCGTTCTGATGAGTGTCGGCCACCCTAGACAGAAATGGCTCAGGCGTCTCTCGCGCGTGGGTCGGCTCTTTCACAAAATACACATCATGGATGGCCCTGGCCGGATGGAACTGCGGCATGTAGAGGCTATCCATATTCCAGAACTCAGTCTCGATCAGCGACCCTCGCATTTCTTGGAAGCCCATACTGACCAACTTGTGCTTCACGAGATCAAGGAACTCGCGATAGGCATGGCGTCTCCCGATGGCAATACGGGGCGGGCGGAGGCTAATGGTGTATTTGCGAAACCGCTTGGTGCGCCAGGCTCCATCTTTGAGCAGCTCGGGAGTGAGCTGCGAGACCTCTTCTCCTGCGGTATCTTTTAGAAGACCCTGCGCCACCGTGCCCGCCGCTGTGAGGATATAGGACCGCTCCGGCCGTTCATCGATGCGGAACGGTTCACGAGGGTTCCCTCGTTTGACGGCATACTGTTTGATGACATCCTGCTGGGCCGGGGAGAAAGAGGCAAGATTTTTCTTTCTACCGTGGAGCCCAATTAACAGGTTGCGGAGCTCCTTACAGGTTGGACTGTCAGAACCGGTCAGTTCCAAGTATCCGCCAGGTACGACCCGGACCGCTCCCTCTTTTTTCAACAATCCGATGGCCGCGCTCACCTCAGGTGGTTCCAGCCCTTCACGGGATTGAATATCCTTGATCGTGAGGCGTTTCCCTGACTGTTCCGCCTCCTTCAACGAGGAGAAGATCCGTTCAATCGGCGCATACTTTTCAAAGTAGATCTCGCCGATCTCTGTGAGCGAGACGAGGGCAGTCGCGGATTCTTCATGAACGCGAACGAGCCCCTTTGAGAGCAACCATCCGAGGGCCATACTGATCTGTGAGGGCTCAAGTGAGGTGGCCTGGCCGAGATCTTCTTCTCCCATGGCTGCCGAGGCAGAATCGGCTTGGTGGTCGCCGAGCGTGGAGAGCACTTTGATTTCCAGCGGATGCAGGCTGTCGATCAGGGTGGTAGGATCTTGCATGCTTACGGCTAACGGCGCCTCGTCACGTGGATTCGACCGGCTTCGCCTTATGCGTTCGCTGCGCGGCCTGCCGCATGGCAGTGATCGTCGCACGGTAGTCTTGGGTGGTGAAGATAGCAGACCCGGCCACTAGAATATCAGCGCCGGCCTCGATAATTCGTCCAGCATTGTCCACTTTCACACCTCCGTCTACCTCCAAAACGGCATGGCTGCGTGAGCGGTCGAGAATCTGGCGCGCGCGCATGATTTTTCCGAGGGTCGAGGGGATGAACTGCTGGCCGCCGAAGCCGGGACTTACGGACATGATAAGGAGAAGGTCCACATCTTCAATGATTTCCTCAATGGCGGTCAACGAGGTGGCGGGGTTCAGCGTCACCCCGGCCTTGACCCCGTGTTCCTTGATCGCCTGAATGGTCCGATGCAGATGCGGACACGTCTCCACGTGGACGGTCAGATAATCCGCCCCTGCCTCGGCAAATTCCGGAATAAACGCATCGGGGTTGGTAATCATGAGATGCACGTCCAAGGGCAACTTCGTGACTTTTCGTAGTGCTTCGACAATAGGGGGCCCCGACCGTGAGATTTGGCACGAAATGGCCGTCCATCACGTCGATGTGCAACAGATCGGCGCCTCCCTTTTCCACACAGGCGACCTCTTCGGCAAGCCGCGCAAAATCCGCTGAAAGAATTGACGGCGCAATCCGAACGTCTGCGCGGGCCATCACGCTGAGACCTTTCGGAGCCGGGCGGCAAAAAACCCATCCATGGAGTAAGGCGAGAACATGGTCGAGAGATCTCCCTCAGCGTTCATGAGGGCTTGGCCGGCCGGCGGTAACCACGTGGCAACGGATTCGGGAGAGAATTCCGAGTGTTGCTCAAGAAACTGCGCAACCACCTGCTCATTTTCTTCCGGTTCAGTCGAACAAGTACTATAGACTAATACGCCGCCAGGTCGCAAGGCGCGGCTGATCCGATCGAGTAGCCTCATCTGCATAGCCTGATGTCGCGCCAAGAGATCCTCTGCTTTTTGCCATTTGCCTTCGGGATGTCGGCGAAGGACGCCCAAGCCGCTGCACGGCGCATCCAGCAAAACGCGATCGAAGGGCACCGCCAGAGCGCTCAGAAGACGCGATGAACGTGATCGATCATCCGTGAACGACGGTATGGCTTGAGCGGCATCGGCTTGCATCGTGGTCACGATTCGAACGCCAAGCCGTCGGCAATTCTCTTCAAGCAGATGCAGGCGAGCCGCGCGCCGATCCAACGCGATGATTTCGCCACGATTCTGCATCAGCGCCGCAAGATGGGTAGCCTTTCCGCCGGGGGCGGCGCAAGCATCGAGCACGCGTTCGCCGGGCTGGGGATCAAGGATCGGCGGGACTAACTGTCCGGCCTCATCCTCGACATAAAACGCGCCTTCGCTGAAGAGCGGAAGCTCTGTCACCAGCCCACGCTTCTCCACGATCAAGCCTGTCGGGCTGACCTGAGTAGGGCAGGCCTCGCATCCCTCCTTCAGAAATTCCTGGAGCAGACGCTCGCGCGTCACCCGTAAGGTGTTGACTCGAAGTGTGAGAGGGGGGATTGAAGTTGTTGCCTTGCAGAGCAATTCGGCCCCCTCTGCGCCGAAACGATCGATCCATCGTCCTGACAGCCACTGCGGGCATCCATGTCGGACGGCAAAGGCGAAGGCCGGATCGCGGGTCGAGTCCGGCCAGGCCGGAGCTGGCGTAGACCCTAATGCGCGAAGGACTGCATTCACGAACCCGGCCCAGTGTTGCCCAGAGCGTCGTTTGACCAAAGAAACGGACTCGTTCACAGCGGCTGAGGCCGGCACGCGGTGCAAATACAGCAATTGGTAGGCGCCGATGCGCAGCGAGGAGCGGACCAGGAAGGGAAGGCGCTCGATGGACCGATCCGAGACCTGGACCAATCGCCAATCAAGCGTGGATCGATGGCGAAGGACACCATAGACCAGCTCAACGGCCAGCGCTCGATCGCGGCCATCGAGCCGGGCTTGGGCGAGGGCTTGGTCCAACGATTCATCCGCAAAGACATTATTGCGTTCAACTTCCTGCAAGACCGCCATCGCCACCGATCTGGCGCTAGGCCGGATGAAACGGGGCGTCACCAATGTCTTGGAAGTGTGCGGGGTGGGTTTCCCGCGTGTCACTCAGGCCTCGCGTGGGGAGAAGATCGGAGTACCAACCCTGCTGAGAGAGAATGTCCGGCTACATAGCTCTGGACTGTCATTCTCCGGCTGTTGGCGGGTTGAAGTTCCGTGATCGCCAGCAGGCCTTCCCCCGTTGAGACAAGGATCGAATCATTATTGAGGGTCACAATCGTTCCAGCCGGGGTTTCCTTTGGGAGGCCGGCATCGCGATTCACCGAGTACGCACGGCAGATTGTCCATCGATCTTCACCGGCATGGGTGTAGGCTCCTGGCCACGGTGACAGTCCGCGGACGCGATTGGCGATATCCGCGGCCGGCAAACTCCAATCGATCGCCCCATTTTCTTTCTTGAGCAGCGGAGCCATGGTGGCTCGTGAATGATCCTGCGGCTCAGGGATGACCGTGCCGGCCTTCAGCCGACGGATGGTTTCGACCAGCAGCCGTCCTCCCACCTCGCCTAATTTCCGGGAGAGGGTTCCCGCCGTGTCTTCAGAACTAATCGGAACGCGCTCTTGGAGTAGAATGGCGCCGGTATCCATGCCGGCATCCATCATCATCGTGGTGATGCCCGTTTCCTTTTCTCCATTGATGAGAGCCCACTGGATTGGCCCGGCGCCTCGATATTTAGGAAGTAACGAGGCATGGACATTGACGCACCCTTTGTGCGGCAGGTCCAGGATTACCGTGGGGAGGATGCGGCCGAACGCCGCCACAGTAATGAGATCGGGTTTCCACGCGCGAAGGGACTCGAGGAAAGCCGAGTCTTTCATTTTTGTGGGTTGCACAAACGGAATCCGTTCGCGCTGGCAGATTAGTTTGATGGGTGGAGGGGTCAACGCGCCTCCGCGACCCTTGGGTCGATCCGGTTGGGTCACCACGCCCACGACGGTATCTTCTGAATGCAAGAGCGCCTCGAGGGAAGGCACAGCAAATTCCGGTGTGCCCATAAACACGATATTCATGGTATCGCTTTAACACTGCTGCACATTGGATTGCAACGCAGCGACGTTCGTTGTCTTGACTTGGGAATGACCCATTTGTTAGCATCCGACCGCGGGGTGGAGCAGTCTGGTAGCTCGTTGGGCTCATAACCCAAAGGTCGAAGGTTCAAATCCTTCCCCCGCAACCAACGTAACTCATTGACGCTGAAGGCCTTGACCATCATTTGGTCAGGGCCTTTTTATTTCAGTAGCGAATGTAGGTTGCGGCTGGGTTCGGATTCGGGCTAGTGGTCCGTGATTTCCTGCCCCGTGCGTCCCATCGAAGGTGTGGCACCCGAAAAACGCGCCTCTTCTGCGCACGTGGGAACCTCCACGCAGTGCATATCCGGGTTTGACGTGTCCAAACTCTCTTCGTCCTTTCACCGGGGCCCTTTGAGGGTAGCTGCCAAGCCAACTTACAAGTTATAAGCGCGCGTCGGGTTTCTAACCCATGGTACGGAGGGCCTTGATTTGCCAAATAAAGTATTGTAACCAACGGGTACACTACATCTCAGGCCGACGTCACGTCAATAGCGAGTTGACGATCATGATGGTCGGTAGGACCACTTTGCGTTTCCTTCTCAGTAACAATGGCCTGTACCGCTCAGGGCTGTTGAGTTGATCGTGGAGGTCGAGCTTTGCCAGGTATCGATCCATGCTCGGAGGGCTCCTATTTTGACAGGATGTCAGACAGCCCAGGCTTATAGGATACTGAGCGGTTGTCACCAACAGAGAGGGAAATCTCTTACGTGCACATGGCGAAGTATTCAGTTAACTTCTTCTGCAACGAGTGCTCGGAGGTTCATCCGATGAGGGGGATCGTCTTACCCCTTGACGACGGTCCTTCAGTCAGAGCGAGTGTAGGGGCTACTTACGCTGGCAAAGCACTACCGGCTATTTTAGCGAACATCGGAGCCAACGTGCTTACCTGCCCAAACACAGGAAAACTTACGTCACAGAAGGACAACGACAAGGTGTTCCTAGTCGCAATAGGGTAAAGAGGATGGGCGCAAGCCGGGCAAACAGTCCGCATGTGGGGAAGATGAATTACTTAGTAGAAGACTTTCTGGAAGAATCGAAAGAGCCAAGTCTTTGCCTTAAATGCTTTATCAAACTAAAAGTCGGGGTGACCGACGCGGAAAAGCCGTTCTTGCTGTCTGAGGAAGTTTCTACCTTGATGAATCAGAAGGGAATGTATTTTAAGCAAGGCACATGCGCTGAGTGCGGAAAGGAAGGCGAGGTCATCGCTAGTCAATAAAGAAAGAACCCAAAACCGATCACTGCCTAGATTCTGCACCGATAGAGGTCATCTTCACTTCCCCACACCACGCGCCTTGACGAGAAAGCCGGGACATCGTTATACGGAGGCAGGCGGATCATCCGCGCCGCCCTGCAATAATGCCAGTGAACAAATAAGACCCTGCGCGGTCATCCTTCATCCACTCTCCTCCGTTGCCTTTCGCGGTCCTCTAAGCGTGCATATGAATTGACCACCCTTGTGGCAAAAGCATAAACTGAGGGGAAGAATACTTAGTGAGGGGCCTTTCTTCGCAATAGATGCATAGATGACAGACTGCAATCTCTCGGTTGTTTTGGTCCTCAAGGGGCGTGGTGCGCTACGGAGTGGTCCCATTATTACCTCCCAGGTATATACTTCTAAAGACTTATTACCATTCCATCTGGCTCGCAATTGCTCAGTTAGAGTTCCCATGGCCACTTGGTCTTCTGCACGCATCGGCAGGCGTATTGTCAAACCTCCTCCTTGCATTTCCTCCTTAAACGCTCTGAATATCCCGCAATTCAGTTTAGTTTTAGGGGATGCTCTCTTGAGTCGGTCTCAACCTGCGGTTAAGCTTATAGGACAAACTGAGCTATGAAATCACCAGTACAAAGTCGAATGGGCTTTGCTGCTCCGGGATGTTAGGGAAGAAATTATTGGACTTCTCGCCAACCGATACATCTTCAGAACAGTGCAGGAGATCATTCGACGCAATACCCGTTTTCGGGCATGTCCTGCGATGTTCAACCATTGGACATGGACCGTATATTCTGCAGCGAATGGCATCGGGTCAGGCGTCTTGCGAGCGAGTCTTCCGAGAGTAACGATGTCAGCCTTGACCGTTTGTTCAGCGAGATGATTCGGGATGCCGGTAAACTCTGGGAGCCTTTCCAGCATCATTTTCGGATCGATCTGGCTAAGGCGTATGCCGAGGCAGCGAAGGGAGTCTCCAACGACGATAAGCAATGCAAAGTGGAGGCGTGCAGACGGCTGATTAGTGCAGATCGCAAGTTGCTCCGCAAAGCGACAGACAAGGCCATTCATTTCGCCAGTAAGAGAGTCGCGCATAGGAATCCGACCATGCCGGTACATACGACGTTCAATGATCTTGATCAGGCCGTTGACATGGTAAAGAATCTAACTGAGAAGTATCTCTTGCTGGTGTATGACAGGAACTTCGATCTGCTCAAAGACATGAAAGAGAAAAAACTGACGAAGAGATGGGATGAAGTCTTTTTGATTCCGTGGGCGACACCAGAAATTCTTGCGCTACCTTTAGGGGATATACCGCCATCACGAGTTCCTGGACGTTCCCGCAACACATGAACTGCTGCATCCGTCAAACCTGATATTGCTCTCTCTCCTGAGTTGGCATGTCTCAGTCCTTCCATGCCATGGGCCTCAAAGTGATCTCACCTACGAGATTCCGAATTTGTTCCCGCATCGGGTCGATGTGACGCAGAGGAACGTTGGCCAAAATGTTGACCACCGCCTCGTATCGTTCCCTGGCACGGGGCAGCAAGTTTACCACCTTATCGAACTGCTGCGCGCCATTCTCAAGCCGTGCGCGTAGCCGGTCGCGTGAGGCTTCTAAGCGTTCGAGTTCGGCTTTCGTGCTCGCTGTGAAGATCCCCTGCTTGATTGCGTTCAGCAGGTGGGCGATCTCCGATTCGACCGTGGCGAGGTCCTTGTGCACCCGGCCGAGGTCCGGTCCTTGCTGTCGCTTGCGCTCAGCCAGTAGGCGCGTCATCTCCTTGACAAAGAGGGCAAACCGCTCTGGCGTAAACAACTCCCGCCGAAGTCCGTCAAGGCAACGCGCCTCGACCAGGTCACGACGGACGCGTAACGTGTTCGAGTAGGCTCGCCGATTAAGGGCGCCCGCGCAGCCATAGCGATAGGTGTCCGCCATGACGAACCGACTCCCGCACACACCACAGGTCAACAGTCCGGAGAACAGATATTTACCGTTGATCACCGGTGTCCCCTTCTTCATTTCCGGACGAGATTTGTGGCGCGCCTTCTGGTTGACGAACACAGCGATTTCTTCGGCCCGTCTCTATTGGGAAAATAAGTTCAGCTATTTCAACGCCAAAAACGTCTCCATCCCGGCTGCCGTAAGCGTCTTTCCTGACGAGCTCTATCAAGCGCCGCGGAGTTGGACAGAGCGGGCGTATCCCAAACTCATCCATTACAACAAGCTCGACAAAGGCGGGCACTTTGCGGCCTGGGAACAGCCGCAACTCTTTTCAGAAGAGGTTCGTGCGGGCTTCAGACCACTGCGCAAATAGTGGAGCAGAGGATGTTCTATTGCCTTCACGTTTGACCGCATCTCGCGATCTGGGTTTCTTGTGGGCTTAGGTTGTCGTAGGTTGGACTATCTGATTCGTAAACCGCAGGTGAGTTCCGATCTCCACTCACTTCACGGGAATGCGCAGGGGGGTCCGAAATGCCGCTAAAATCGGGCCTCCGCAACCAAAGGATCAAAGGTTCCCCTAAGGGGTTAGCCAACGGTTGGTTAACCCTTTTTATGTTCTGATGGTTGATTGTCGGTGTTTTGACCGCGTTCTTCTCCCATCCTCGCCCCTACGGCCAAGAGGCTGCCTGCACAAACTGGACACGAGCCATTGAGACGCGCGGGGAAGGAGGGAGTGGCGATCTCATCCTGAAGGCTGGAAATTCACAACCAAGGACCAGGATCGGGACTTACTCGTTGCGTTCTGGTCCCGAGGCAACACTCGCTAGCGTGGATGTCATCCTGGGAAACAGGGCGAGTTCACCGTCTCCCACTTTGAGGCGATATCCGTCCTCTCGCTTCTCTAAATACGTCCACGACACCTGTTCAATCCTCCCGGAAGGGAGGACCACTTCGGCGATCAGTGGGTTCAGGGCGGTCTGATCTAAGAGCACGCGGGAAAGGTGTCCCCAGGGTTTGCCATTGCGCTTATAGAAGGGCGACATCGGGAATACGTCCTTTCGACGCGCCGTGTGTGAGGTGGGCGTGTCGGTATCGGCAGTACCACTCATGACCTAAGGAGGCGCCCAAGAAGAGTCCCGCAACGATCATCAGCAGGATTAGGGCAACGACGCAATAGATCACCACGAACAGATCCATCGGGGGTCTCCTCTAAAAGCGAACGGGACATCATCATTTAGCGGAAATGGAAACGGGATTCCTATTGGACAACGGTCGTACACCCAACGGAGGAGTCGGAGCGTGAGGACGCCGCCAGTTCATCCCGCGGTGTCGCTGCGCGATCGGATTAGCTGTCGAACCTCCGACAGAACCGGCGTCCGCCCTTTAAGGCGGTCCCACTGCTCACACCGCTGAAGATGAGCTACGAGCGGCGAAGAACGAGCCGAAAATCCTACACGGCGATCGTTGGTGGGTTAGAGGAGATGCGGCGGGAGACGGTCGACCTTGTTCGTGAACCCGCGGCAGGGGGGTATGGAGCACATAGGCTGGTCAACAACCCAGCCGAAGGGAATGCGCCACTCACACTTCAGCTATTGGTGGACCTGTAGCATGAACGAAGTGCAGTGTTAGTGATTCTGTCTCATGGTGTATCACTTCAGATAAAGGCGTTATCTCATCTGATATATCCGTAACGAGACGGACGCTTCCTTCCATGTTCAGACCCGTATATTTCGTTGAAATTACGGCGATCTTGGTGGTGTGCAGCATTAATGAAATGGGCACTTATCTTGCTCACTCCATCAAAGCAAGGCATTGAATAGGGAGTTCCACATGGTCATTGTAATTGCTGTCGTTGCGTGGTTGTTCATCATTGGATACCTGGGTACGGAGGTATCGTCATGGCTATCGGAGTTCTGAAAACCGCGCTAAGACTGATCGGAGTGTTGGTGGCGTATGCTCGGCACCTAACACTCTGTAGGACGGAACCTTCCGGTAGCTCTTCTGAAGAGTATTTGGGTGCCGAGGCCATAGTGCCCACAGAAGCGATGCGTTACTTGGCGGCAAATAGTAAAGGTACGCATCCCAGGCTTTTCTTTTCAAAACTCCGAACTCGAATCACCGAAGCCGCCTAACAATGAAGCCACATTTGCTTGTGGCAGGTTATTAAACTCTCGTCAAGAGCCGGGCCGACCAAAGCTGTCATTTGTCATTCTCACCCGTGACGGATTAGGCTCTACGCAGCGAATATCACTTATCCCAGTCCCCGCTTCCCGGCATCATCCTCATGCGCATGTCTTACGACAACCTTTCTCACTCGTGCCTCTTCCGCTCTACGAGCACGGATAGTCTGTTCAGTTAGGCGAGGGGAATTCAAGCATCCTACTACGCGAAAAAAGTCCCGTGAGAACAGCCATGAATTGATCTGATTGCTAGGAGGATAAACTCGGAGCGCGAAGAATCTACATATATATGGAGGTCACGATGAGATGAGGTGCATCAAACGCTTGACCCGTCCACGGATTCACCGAGAGCAATTGAAGGCGGGACTGTGCAACGTCTGGTCGACGGACATGAGAAGATTCTGGAGGGCGAGGCGCCTTACGTGTCGCCTTGGTGGTTCGATGAGGAGGAGAGGAGGCTCCTGTGCATTAAGCGACGTCCATTCTGGGATTGGGGGAAATCTTGGCGCAGACGCGGATACGCCGTCCCGCAAGCTCTGCTCCATTGAGAATCTCGATCGCGTGCGCAGCTTGTGCCGGACTCGCAAAGACGACAAATCCAAATCCTAGGCACCCCCCGGCTTTGGACATTGCTATGATCACGCGAAGCGCCCCATAGGGCTGGAAGAAGGTGTGAAAATCTTCGTTCGTGAGATGGGGAGGTAAGTTATCGACAAAGACCGTATTGGACATGCGCCCATTCTCCGCTGCATGATGGCCCTTCCCAGTACATCACGTGGCGTGCAGCGTGGGATCGGAGGTATGCATCGCACGGACATGGATGCGCCTCCCCTTGAGTTCAGCGTCATTCAAGGTTTGAATCGCTTGCTCGGCAGCAGCAGGTGTGTAGCAAACTACGAGACCAAAGCTATTGTGCGTACGTGGCCTGTCCCAGGCCAGGATGACGTGGACGGGCCCAAAGGGTGCAAATAGGTCCTCCAGCTGTGCTGTTGTGAGATCGAAGGGATGGTTTTCCACGAAGACTGTGGTGTCCACCGGGAATGCTCGTCAATAACCGTCAATATGCGCGTGCCTCATCACCATAACAATTGGACGAAGGTCGTAAGCCTTCCCGGTATGGCATCTGATTTGCCCCCAATGTTAGGCCATCGTCAGGTTCGCAAGGCCGGCGCAGCACCTCTGGACTCCGGTGACCAATCCCCAGCGCACTGTGTATCCGGTGTGTGTTGTAATGTTTCCGCCGCTATGATGATGCGGTGCTGGCGAGTTTAGATGTTGAAACTTGGTGCGCGTTCAAATTACTTCCCATTGGTGAGTAGCCAGCGCAATCAACGCCGCGTCAGATCAGCAGCGCGTTCCGCCTACTGCACACACTTTCCTGCGTAAGTGGCAGGTCGGTGGTCCGATCACATGGTGGCAAATTACTACTCCAACTCCAAAGGCAATTCATAAGGACGTGAGCGGTCCAATGCCCCTCGCCGTCAGTTCGAAGGCCGTTTCAAACTGTTCCGTGCAAAGGCCGCCTCTTTGGTGTCTGGAAATTGGACGACGACCAGTTCAAGAAGATGTCGGGAACGCGTGATCTCTCCAAGCTTGGCAAAACTCAGTCCTTTCTTCATGAGCACTGAGGCGGTCAGCTTCGGATGCAGAGGATACTCCGAGAGGGCGTCATCAAAAGAGGTGATGGCATCCTTGTAGCGGCCTAATCTGAACTGACACTCGCCTAGCCAATATTTGGCGTTTGCGCTCACAGGAGAGCCTGGATGCAATGTGAGAAAAAATCGGAATCCTGCTTCCGCCGCTTCATAGTCTTGACGGTGAAACTCTCCCATCACGTGATCATACAGGCGCCTCGCTGCGTCGTCTGCGGCCATCGCAGCCATTCCGATCTCTGGTGCCACTGCTTTCGTCCAATTCTCCGTGATTGCAGTTGCAGTCACATCATCCATCGGTGTCGGGTCGGCATCTGGCAATTGTCGTTTCACGGTGAACAAAATGAGGACACATGCCAACAGCAATGTCACCGCGAATACATTCCGCATAAGTTTGAGAACCTTCACAAGTTATCCCTCAAGGGTCCACGGTTTGGCATGAAGATACACGTTAGCAGTTTGGAGTGTCCTCGGCCTTCCTGCCATCGTGCTTATGCCGTACGACTGTAGTCTTACTAGCTTAAGCAATTGGATCGGTTTGAAGTAATTGGGCAGGAAGCCGAGTGTCATGAAACCTTCGCAGTTTTGTGAAAATACCATCGGTACGGGAGACGAGCAGCAAATCGACGCTACTAAGATGGTTCATTGCCAGCTGATCCAAACTTGCTGATTCCCCGCTCTCTGGTAGCCTTTGTGGATGCCAAACTGGCTTTCACGGTGGTGTTCCTCCTTCACTCATCGGCGCCTCGTCTTACTCTTGCTGCTGAGCGCGGTGGTGTCATTTGGGATTGGTCTGGGCTTTTTGGTCCTAAAGAGAAACACCTCAAGCGATGCAAACGGATTCAAGTTGATCGGCGCGCTCATCTCCTTTGCTGAGAACGAGCCCATACCTGAGGAAGATCAACCGGAGCAACTCGTCATTCTTCCCGAGATGCAGCGGGAAGGCCAACACTATTTTCTCAGTTCTTTCAAGGTCCCAGAAACGTTAACCTTTGCTGCACAACCGGTTCCCATCGACAATTGGCAAGTGAGAGAGCGCATCGAGTATGAGTTTTACCAATTCTTGGCCGAGCAAGGAGAGGCGATCATTCTTGCCAAGCGCACCGGACGCTGCTTTCCACCTGTCGAAAAGCAACTAGCGGATGCCGGCCTACCAGACGATCTGAAATATGTCCTCCTGGTCGAGAGCAAGTGCATTGCTGTAGCCTACTCGCGGGCCAGGGCCTCGGGGCCGTGGCAATTCATCAACGGGACGGGCAAATACTACAAGCTGAATACGACACCGTGGCGGGATGATCGGCGTAATTTGGATCTATCTACGGAGGCGGCTATCAAGTACCTGCGATCGCTCAAGGGCGAAATGGGCGACTGGTTTTTGGCATTGTCCGCGTATAACGCTGGACCTGAGCGCATCAGAAAGCTTATGCGGCAACAGCAAGTCAGCGATTATTGGAGGCTGCAGGCCGTCCGCGAAACGATGCGCTATGTGCCGAGGATCATTGCTGCGAAGGAAATCTATTCTCAGCCTGAGAAATATCTGGGCTTGACAAAAAAAGACCTGTACACGCCGCTGGAAACCAAGATTGTCACCGTCCGTGTTTCCGAATCCCAGCGGGACCTGGCTGCCATCGCTCAAGAATTTGGGTCCTACTATCTCGAATTGAAGCTCTTGAACCCAGAAATTACCAAACAATATTTGCCACGGGGCACGCATTTGATCAAGGTTCCCAAGAACTCCTGCGCGTTGGGTTGTATCAAACACGACAATGTCTCATAGATAGAAAGAGGCAGGTTGCAGGTGATTGATGGTGGATCTTTCCGTTAGGTATCGCTGCCTTTAGGCTTATGAAGCGTATGAATACGTAGTTACTTGACTCGTTGCTTGCCGACCATTGAATTTGGTAAACTGTGAGAAATGGCTAGAAAGCTTCAGTCGGCGGCGATCTCGTTTGGCCTGGTCACCATCCCTGTCAATCTCTACACGGCTCTCGATGAGCAAGACATTCATTTCAACCAAATTCACGACAAATGTGGCAGTCGTATCAAGCAACAACTGTACTGCCCGGTCTGCGAACGGGTCGTCGAACGGAGCGAACTCGTCAAGGGTTATGAGGTGGCAAAAGGGCAATATGTCAAGATTAGCCAGGAAGATCTGGACAAGCTAGAAGCGTCCGCCGGCGACACCATCGACATCGTCCAATTCGTTCCATTGAGCTCGGTGGATCCCATCTATTTTGAGAACACCTATTTCCTCGGTCCTGACAAACGTGGCGATAAGCCCTACGCCCTCTTGACGAATGCGTTGGAGAAAACCCAAAAAGTCGCGCTGGCTAAGTTTGTCTGGCGTGGAAAAGAGAACTTGGTGCTTGTTCGACCCGCCCAAGGCGGCTTGATGCTCCATAAGATGTATTACTCAGATGAGGTTCGCGACTTCCAGGAAATTCCTAAAGGTGAGGCGACCATCAGTGGTCAGGAAATGGAGCTCGCGATCACCTTAATTGACCAGCTCTCTCAATCCGACTTCGATCCGACCGCGTTTCAAGATGAGTATCGGGACCGCGTCGTCGACATGATTAACAAGAAGGCGGCGGGTGAGAAGATCGCTGTCGAGCCATTCCAGAAAACCGCTCCAGTCGTTGACATCATGGAAGCCCTTCGAGCCAGCCTCGGCAAAACGAAAAAGGACACGAAGAAAGGCCCTGTCCCATCTCGCGCTGAACGGATCCCCGCCAAAAGAGCACATGCTGGCAGGAGATGATCGAGTACTACACGACGCCTGAAGTCCTCCGCATCTTAAAAACTCCCGAACAAACGTTTCAAACTTGCCTGAAGGCCGCCTTGTATCGAACGGGTGTGCGGAGCCGCCCCCGGCGCTTTTCGTTTCATGACCTGATCGTCCTTCGGACCGCCAAAGGGCTGTGTGACGCCGGTATCCCGGTGCCACAGATTCGGCGAGTTCTGAAGTCACTCAAGCAGCAACTGACGCCTGAGCAAGAATTGGCCAACCTGAAGATCTATGCCGATGGCAAGCGGGTCGTGGTCGTCGATGGCGCTCAGCGATGGCAACCGGACTCAGGACAGTTTCTACTTAATTTCGGTGCGCAAGAGCTTCACGTTCGTAGCCTGCCGACGGTACTTCAGAAGACAACGGTCGGCGATCAGCTCACGGCTCAGGACTGGTTCGAAAGGGCACTCAGATTGGAAGAGGAGTCTGTAGATCAAGCGCGCCTGGCGTACCGAGAGGCGCTGAAGTTAGATGCAACCATGGTTGATGCCCATATTAACCTTGGATTTCTGCACCATCAGGCCGGTGAATTGGACGACGCAGAGCAACACTATCGGGAAGCCTGCCGGTGGGTGCCTGAGCAGGTCCTGGGATATTTCAATTTGGCCGTCTTGTATGAAGATAAGGGAGATCGGCGATCCGCCATCGCCGCATACCAACAGGTGCTAGAACGCGACGCGAACTATGGGGATGCCCACCATAATCTGGCCCGGCTGTACGAGGCTGAAGGCCAACGTACAGATGCTATCCGACATTATGCCGCGGCGAAAAGACTGCTGAAATCTCCGAGCAAGCAAGGGTAGCACTCACTTCCTGTGCATTAATCCTCGTAAAGCATCAAAGAAGGTCATTGAATCCATAGTGGCCGACGTTCGAGTGCTTAAGCGACAAGACTCGGCGATAGTCTTGTTAAAAGGCTGGTTGGCGGAGGTGCGGGAGGGCGCTGCGTGGGGGCCTTGTACTTTTAGGCCCCCGGTTCTTCTCATTTCTCTGGGATAGAGAATCTAGAGATAGCACAGACCTGCTGTGCGGTGGAGGTGAGTCACAGAGTGCTTCTTATGATCTAACCGTTCCTTTTTTTGATCCGCCACAAACCCAAACCGGTGAGTCCCGACGCAACCAGAAGAATCGTTGACGGCTCTGGAGCAGTCGTCGGCGGTGGAACGTGACCGTTCGTCCCAGTGTAGCCGTTATTACCATTGGTCCCATTATCATTTCCGTTTTCCAGCAGGACAGGACCGTTTGTGAGCAATGATTCGGTGGTGCCTCCTCCACTATTATTATTCTGAAGAGGGAACCAGTGATCGCGGCTGAAGAAAGCCTGCGCCTGCCACACGAGGCCCAAGGTAATAAGTAATCCAGCGAGAGCCGACACGGCAACCTTTCTCATTGTGCCTCCTCCTTTCCTATCCACCGTTCATGTCCAACGACTCTGTCACCTTCTTAAGAGAGCGGCGAATTGCGTTGTGTGAGTCACAATAATGAATATCCGGCCGGCTTGAACAGACTACAGAAGCAGCACAGACCAAAGTCCGTATCCATCCGAGTGTAATTTCTTCGGCACGCTTCTCTAGCCATAGGGGACGTTCACCTTTCACAACGATGATGGTGCCCTTGGAACTCACAATATGACTGTCTAGTTGCCGTGAGCATGCTACGGAAGTATGACGAATAAGGGACGTCCGAGTGCTCCCAGAACCAGATCCCGGTCAGCCCTTCGACCTACCACAGGAATCGATCATGGAGGACTCAAAACCTCTCTGAAAGTCCCCGTCGACTGAACAGAACCTAGCAAGCATTGCCGACTTGAAAACTGAGATGAGCATTGCCTTTCTTGACAGTGTGTCGCGAAATGATACCTTTTCGTAGGTACCCACTAGTCTCAACATGAAGGGGGATGGAATGGATATCAGGAGCGGATCGCGGCTCGTTTCGTTGGGAGTTCTAACTATGAGTGTGCTCGCGATGCCATTGGTCTCGTCAGCAGAATGGAATGCCGATATTTACGGCGGCGGTGCGTTCACAAACAACTTCACCGTCAGTCAAGCGAGTAGCCTTGGTGCGACGATAACGGGGGACGTGAAGGTTGATTCCTCCTTCACGGTTGGCGGTCGCGTCGGGTATTGGTTTGAGCGCGTGCCTTGGCTAGGAATGGGCTTGGATGTTTTCTATTTTGAGCCGAACATCCCTACACAAAACATCACCGCCACAGCGACTGGGTTTGGCGGCAGTATAACCGGTCCGGCGGAATGGAGGGAGACTTCGGTTTCTGTTGTTGGAATTGGGTTCGACGTTCTCAGAGCGAGAATGTCATTACTGAAGAGTAAAGAATTTCCTCGTGGGCGACTCCAGCCCTATATGACGGCCGGCCCAGCGCTGTTCCTAACAAAACTCAAAGACACCGATGCCTTTGCCCCGCCTAATCAGAGTCAGAGTGACACGTCGGTTGGCGTCAAGGTAGGCGCCGGGGTAGCCTTCCAGATCACCAAGGCACTCGCTCTGTTTGCGGAATATCGGTTTACCCACTTCACGGCCGATGCGACGTTCCAAGATGCCACACCACCACCTTCGCAGGAGACGGTCAAGGCAACCTTTGATACTAACCATGCCGTTGCTGGCATTTCGTTTCGTTTTTAGCTAACCGGCCACGAGTATATCTGCATGGCCAAGACGAGGGAGAGACCGGATGCAAGCAGTCGGTCTCTCCCGCCTGATCCTCCAGACCAGAAGCGATCGATAAACCCGCTGCACCTTCACCTCCTTCCTTCCCGAAAAACCAGGATCGATTGACCTGATTCTTATCCCATCATCCCTTGTCGTGCTAGTGATCCCTGCTCGGCGCGAGGGGTTTTCCCTTTCAGCAGACATCTGAAACATTCTGCACGATATGAAGGTCCGCTGTCTCGCGAGGCCGGATTCAACCACTGTCCGGAAGCCCCAGAGTGTCGTCAAACTGGATAGTAAAGCTTGTGCGGGGGAAGTCTTCAGGAGGCAACCTAACCTTAATCTTCACCGGCCGGTTACACATCCAGACATTTTCAGACTAGTGGACTGTAACGAATAATTCGGTAGTGTTCGATTCTGCATATACAAATAGAAGCCACACGCGTGAAGTGAAGTACGCTAATCCCCGGCATCGCGTTTACTCTCGATTTTGTCGTTACAGTCCCCTAGTTAGGCTTCGTCAAGCCTGACCCAGGTGGTTCGCCTGATGGAGTGTCTGTGACGTGAGCTGGGGGGATTGCTCCAGGCACAAGGGAGCCCTCGCCCTGTTGACGTCCATCAAGACTGGGTGGCACGGCGGCTCCGGGTTGACGGAGCGGCGGCTCGGCACAGCCAATCAGCACCATGATAAGAGCCGCCAGTGTCATGTAGGTGCAGGCGCCTATTCTCATTTCGTTCTCCTGTATCGGGATGGTCGAGATTTCTAGCTGACAGTCGATCGAACCATATTACTGTCCTTTCACCACCGGCGCTAGTGGCTGTCAACGTCCCCAGTCTTCAAGGCTCTCCATGTTTTATTATTTCATTTCTGGGGACAACTTGTTCTGTCTTTCTGGGAAGAAACTGTCCATATCGACGATTGGAACTCACACTGGTTGCTGTTGTGTGTGTCTCCCCTTAGAAATCAATAGCTTTGATTTTGAGTCTTGAAGAGAAGCTGACGGCCCGTCAATTGCTAAGGTGTGAGCGTTTCTCCATGCGACCCACCTGATAAGGAGGTGGCATTGTGCAAAAGAAAGATGTCTCCCAGCGATTTTCACGATGGATCATACCGTTCGTGGGTATGCTTGCTGCGCTTCTCGTGGGTTGTGCCGGAGATAGCGGTTCGAGACGATCCTCAGACAGTGACGGGCATGGAAGGCCCTCTCTCGATGAACGGCGCTATCAGCAGCGGGCATACGGTCCATGGGATATGCCGAACGCAGGGGCACAACCTGGACCACCGACTTGGTACGGGTGCCCGCAACAGGCGTCGAATTGCTATTGATAGCGCCGCCAGTTCGTTGGATTGTGAGTAGGCCGCCTTCAGCAGGTCATCGGTTCTTCCTGCTTTCTGGTGACAACTTGTTCCTGCGTGGAACGAGTTGTCCCTCGAGGAGGCTTTCAATTTCGTGAGATGAAATCCAAAACTAGCGCCGTCTCCGCCTGACTGTCCATAACCTGCCTAAGTATCAAATCGTTTCGTACATCTCAGGAAGTGATGGTCCAGCCATGACTAGGAAACGAATTCTCCAATTCAATAGGCGTATCATTTGCACGGTGAAGGAGGGATGCAGTGCGTCGCTTGCACCGGATTCGGCAGGTACACATCAATGTGAGGAGGTTAGTACCCCATGGACCTTCGCGATTTGAAACGGAAACGACCTGAAGATCTCACAAGGCGCGAGCAGGAAATTCTTCAGCTCATATGGTCGGGGCTCAAGAATAAGGAGATTGCGCCACGCCTAAACATCAGCGTGAAGACGGTTGAGGCCCATCGCTCTGCCATCATGAAAAAGGTTCGAGTCACCAATACCGCTCAACTACTAAAGGCGGCTATTCAAGGGCAGATGATCCGGGTCGGGTAATTGCCCTTTGGGGAAACCTTGCCGCTGTGACCTTGCCGAATAAGACCTAGCGTCTACCCCCGGTTGACATCAACCTGTCAGTCAGCGAAGAACCGTTTCCTCTCTCGGATTCATGGCGAGATAGTCGTTGATAAAGGCTTGAACGAAATCGCTTACATCCTCCCGGATGGTATCGAGGTGTTCGGCCGTGGTGGTTCCCGCCACTTGCGCTGACCAGGTCGGGGCAAACGTTGCGATGGTGGGATGTCTGGTCAGCCGAACTGTTTGGTTTAAACTGAGCTCAATGGCATACGAGTAGATCGACCTGGTCTTCACCGTGTTGATGCTGACATAGAGGTAGGCATGCCCGGGCTGAGTGCGCCGTTCTTCATGGGTGAGTACACGGATTCCCGCTCCACCTAACTGCGATTCCACGTACTTCTTCAATTGGCTGGTCGAGAGCCCATCCCGCTCGGCGTCCGCTGGGATTTGCTCTACAACGACCTCGACACCGGTGAGATCTCTAAGGGTTTCTCGCTTCCGTTCGCCTGTCAGAATGACTGTCGATGGGGTGATCGAAAAGGCGAGATAGGGACTCCACAGGCCCAGCCATGCCGTCACGGCCAGCAATAAGAGTTTCGGTTCCAAGAAACGAGGTGTCATGAATGGTGATAGATGCAGCGGCCGCGGATCATCAACGGCCTCTTTTATCACAGTTGTAGTACGGGCTTCAATCTTTCAGCAGCAACCCAATGAGCATGCCAATAATCCCGTCTCGGACGCAGGGACTCACCTGGCTCTCTCGGTGTGATACAGTATCAGCACACCAGAGAATTCACACCCAAGGAGGCCCATGCGAGTGCTTGTGACCGGAGGAGCAGGTTATATCGGAAGTGTCGTAACGGAAGAGCTGATCGGCGAAGGTCATAACGTCGTAGTTTACGACAACCTCTCCAAAGGGCATCGGGACGCCGTCAGCGATGGCGCTCTGTTTGTCCAAGCGGATCTGCTGGACGGTTCGACCTTACGCCGAACGTTGAGCGAACACGAGATAGAGGGTGTCGTGCACATGGCAGCGGACTCGCTGGTCGGTGAATCCATGCTGGACCCGGCGAAATACTACCGGGGCAACGTCCAGGCCGGACTCACCCTTCTGAATGCAATGCGAGATGCCAGCGTTCGGAGTTTGGTTTTTTCCTCGAC
This sequence comes from Nitrospirota bacterium, assembly GCA_963703955.1. Taxonomy (GTDB): domain Bacteria; phylum Nitrospirota; class Nitrospiria; order Nitrospirales; family Nitrospiraceae; genus CAVPGK01. Next base: position 232,720 of record CAVPGK010000017.1, read on the forward strand.
AGCAGCGGTGTACGGGGAGCCGGACAAGCAGCCGATTGTAGAAACTGATCCCGCCTTCCCGACCAATCCCTATGGCGAGAGCAAACTGGCGTTCGAGCGAGCATTGCGCTGGTATGATCAGGCCTACGGCCTCCACTCCGTCATCCTGCGCTATTTCAATGCGGCCGGTGCGACTGCTCGAAACGGCGAGCGGCATGATCCTGAAACCCATCTCATTCCACTGATCTTGGACGCATCGGTGACCGGACGAGCCGTCACCGTATTCGGAGACGACTATCCGACGAAGGACGGTACCTGCATCCGGGACTACATTCACGTGCAGGACCTAGCGAGGGCGCATGTATTAGCCCTTAACACCCTGGCGGCATCTGAAGCACGCTGCGTCGTCTTCAATCTCGGTTGTGGTGGAGACGGGTACACGGTGCGAGAGGTCATCGATGTTGCGAAACGGGTAACGGGTCGAGACATTTCGGTCAAGGTGGGGCCACGCCGTCCGGGAGATCCGGCCGCCCTCATCGCCTCTTCCGATCGCATTACGAAAGAGCTGGGTTGGCGTCCGATCCGGCAAGATCTTCACACCATCATGGATTCGGCGTGGCGTTGGATGCAGAAACGGACCCCACCGGGATCAGCTTCGTCCGGTCCATGACGCAACCTCAGGTCGTTATTATCGGCGGAGGGTTCGGAGGACTCACCGCCGCCCAATCTCTTCGTCGAGCGCCCGTCCGCATTGTCCTTGTCGACCGAACCAATCACCACCTATTTCAGCCACTGCTTTACCAGGTGGCGACCGCCGCATTATCACCGGGCGATATCGCCTCGCCGTTACGAACGATTCTCCGATCCCAACGGAATGTGCGCGTCGTGATGAATGAAGTCACGGCCATCGATCGAACCCGGCGTCAGGTGATCCTTCGGGACGACACCTTGGCCTTTGACTACCTGATCGTTGCACCGGGAACCCGCCATTCGTATTTCGGGCACGATGAATGGGCGCAGCACGCGCCCGGGTTAAAAACGCTGGCGGATGCCCTCAAGATCCGAGAACAGGTCCTGGTGTCGTTCGAGCAGGCCGAGCGCAGGCTCAACACGCCGGAGGCCCGCAAGTATCTGACGTTTTGTGTTGTGGGAGGAGGCCCCACCGGCGTGGAGCTCGCCGGCGCGCTCGCGGAGATCGCCTGCCGGTCGATTGCTCCCGATTTTCCTTCACTGCGACCGGAGCAGATCTCGCTTGTGCTGCTGGAAGCCGGTAGCCGGATTCTGACCGGGTTTCAACCGGAGCTTTCCGCAAAGGCTCAGCGCTTGTTGGAAGAACTGGGCGTCGAGGTTTGGCTCAATAGCCCGGTCACGGACGTCACTGAGCACGGGGTCCATGCCGGGGGGATATTCATCGAAACGGTCAATGTGATTTGGGCGCCAGGGAATGTCGCGCCGGTGCTGTTGCGCTCACTTGAGGTCCCGTTGGGTCGTCAAGGGCACGTACTTGTCGAAAAGGATCTCTCGATTCCCGGGGATCCCTCTATTTTTGTCATCGGGGATGCGGCCCTGATACTCGATGTGAATGGTCACCCCCTGCCGGCGCTGGCCCCCGTGGCTATGCAGCAGGCCAAATATGTCGCACGTCTTATCAGTTATCAGGTTCCCTCCGAAGAGAGGGAGGCGTTCCGATACGTGGACCGAGGCAGGCTCGCCACGATCGGGAAGGCAAAGGCCGTCGCTGAAATCGGGCGATTCCGGACGGCCGGCATGTTCGCGTGGCTAGTATGGTCCGTGGTCCACATATTTTTTCTGATCGGGTTTCGCAATCGCTTCCGCGTTATGTCCGAATGGGTCTGGTACTACCTCACCTTCCGACCCGGCGCGCGGCTGATCTATTCCAGGATGCCTCCGGAGGAGTAACGGAATGGATCGGCGTCATATTCAAATTGCGCGGTTCCTTGCGCACCTGCTCGACGACTCGATCCGTATTCCCGGCACATCCTTTCGCATCGGACTCGACCCGCTGATCGGTCTGATCCCGGGGCTCGGCGATGCGATTGCCGGCCTCGGTGGGGCCATCATTCTTCTTTTCGCGGGACGGGTTCCGAAAATCGTGCTGGTACGGATGGGCTTGAACGTCGTCCTCAATAGTGTGCTCGGGGCGATCCCTGTGGTGGGCGATGTGTTTTCGGTATGGTTCAAGAGCAATCTCCGGAATGTGGACCTCCTTGAACGTCACAGCACTCTGAATGGGGCTCGACCGTCGACGGCGTCCGACTGGGTGTTTGTTCTTGGGCTCACGCTGGGAGTCCTGATTCTGATCGCCGGCGCTCTGGCCGCCATCATCTGGTTGATTCACCGAGCATGGCAGATGATGAACGGATCCCTCACATGAGTGTCCGTCGTAGCCTACGGACGCTTCGGAAATGCAGAGAGTCCCTCGTCGTCGGCCCACTCGAGCTTTCGAGCCCGTGATCGCTCCATCAACGATCACAATAATTCCGTTTCCACCCCCTTTTGGTCACCTTTCTGTCAATCCTGGACAAAGAGATAGGATCCGGCCCTTAGGGTCCAATTCATTTCGAAAAGCCCCGGCCGTGTAGAGACAGCAGCCTGCCGCAAACAATTGTTTCGCTGCTTGGAGCAGGTGTCTATAATGAAATCACTGTCTGGTATGGGGAAGGCCATTGCGCCTACGCTCGAGCCTTTGTTACCCTTGCCCGTCCCAAGAGGTAGGTCATGCAGTATCGTCGCCTAGGCAAAACAGGCTTTCAGGTGTCCGAAATCGGGTTCGGGGCGTGGGGCATCGGAAAGAGCTTCTGGGTCGGAGCCCGCGATCATGAGTCGATCGCTGCCCTGCATGCCGCTGTCGATGCGGGTGTCAACTTCATTGACACAGCGTTGGTGTATGGGCAGGGTCACAGTGAGTCGCTTGTCGGGCAGGTGGTTCGCGCACGGTCGGAGCGGATCTACGTCGCGACGAAAGTCCCGCCTTTGAACCAGCACTGGCCGGCCTTTCCGGAGGATCGTTTGCAGGAAACCTTTCCACCTTCCTACATCGTCGACTCAACCGAACAGAGCCTGCGCCATCTGAGACTCGATTGCATCGATCTGCAGCAATTGCACGTATGGCGGGATGAATGGGTGGACGATCCGAGTTGGCTTGAGGCGTTTCAGCGGCTAAAGGCCGAAGGAAAGATCAGGGCAGTCGGCGTTTCGATCAATGACCACGAGCCGGAGACGGCGCTACGCTTGGTGCAAAGCGGGCTTATTGATACCGTCCAGGTGATTTTCAATGTGTTTGATCAGTCACCGACTCACGCATTATTCCCGGCGTGCCTCAAGCACGAGGTTGGAATCCTAGCGCGATGTCCGTTTGATGAAGGCGGTCTCACCGGTTCGATCACTCCTCAGGTCACATTTCCGGAAGGAGACTGGCGGAACGATTACTTCCGGGACGATCGGAAGGCTCAGGTGGCCGACCGGGTGGAGGCCCTTGCCACGCTTCTAGGTGAGGAAGCGCCCACGCTGCCGGAATTAGCGCTTCGGTTCTGCCTGGCCCATCCTGCCGTAAGCACCGTCATTCCGGGGATGCGGACGCGAGAGCATGTACGTGAGAATGTGATGGTCTCCGATGGACGCCGGCTCAGTGACGGTCTCTTGGCGGCGCTGAGCCGCCATACGTGGCAAAGAAATTTTTACGATTAATCTCACAGTCGCGAACTGACTTATGGAGGACGCTGCCCCAGACGCGAAAGCGGCTCGGAAGGGGAAGAGGCGATCACTAAAGGCCGGACTACCCCCCGGCACGCTTGTCCACATCGGCGAGCAGAAGACCGAAAAAGTACGCCTGACATTGATGCAATTTAATGAGGTCGGCTGCGGCGAACATGAATTGAAGACCATCGAGGACGTCCTCTCGACTTTGTCCGCAACGGAGCCCGGAATGGTGACATGGCTGGATGTCGGCGGTATTCATGACCTGACCATGATTGAGCGACTCGGCGCGTTCTATCATTTGCACCCCTTGCTCCTCGAGGACATTGTCAACACCGAGCAGCGACCGAAGGCGGAAGACTACGGCGACTTCGGTTATATTGTTCTAAAAATGCTCTATTGCGGCGCCGCGCGCACGACGATCTACACGGAACAGGTCAGTGTGGTGTACGGGACCCGCCTCGTGCTGTCCTTCCAAGAGAATGGAGGCGATGTGTTTTCGCCTATCCGGGAGCGGCTGCGAACCGGCAAGGGACGCCTTCGCCAGTCGAGCGCCGATTACCTCTTGTATTCTTTGGTCGATGCCATCATCGACAGCTACTTTGCCGTGCTGGAGGTCTTGGGAGAGAGAAGTGAGCAGGTGGAAGAACGGTTGTTAGCTGACCCAAGACAACAAACGCTTCGGGAGATTTATGCGCTGAAGCGGGAACTGTTGTTCGTGCGCCGGGCCGTGTGGCCTTTGCGCGAGGTCATGAGCAACGTTCAGCGGGGAGACTCTCGGTTGATCGCTGACGGCACCCGGCCGTATTTCCGGGATGTCTATGATCACACGATCCAAGTCATCGATACGGTGGAGGCCTTGCGGGACATGGCGGCTAGTATGCTGGACATTTATCTTTCCAGCATCAGCAACCGGATGACCTCAGTGATGAAAGTCCTGGCGGTCATTACCACCATCTTCATGCCGCTGACCTTCATCGCCGGAATATACGGGATGAACTTCAAGTACATGCCGGAACTCGACTGGCAGTGGGGCTATCCACTCGTGCTGTTTGCCATGGGTGTTATCGGAGCGTTCATGGCGCTGTATTTCAAGAGAAAGAAATGGTTGGAGTGATATCGTTCTGCTGCGGTTCTCCTACGAATCCCTACTCCTTCGACTGACACGCAAGACTACGGCTCCCCGGACAGCTTATCCCACCTGGGACAATGTGTTATTCGCACGATCTCATGCGCGTGAGTGAAGTTATTTCACTTCAGCTCTCCGACGATCGACAAGGCGCTCTCGTAGTCTCTTCTCCCAAGCTGAGGCGTTAGGCGTAGCGAAACGTGGCTCAGTTTATCTGCCGGGAAAGCGCGACTCTACGGCACCCCTTGTTTATCCTACCGGCACACCCTTTGCTTGATTCTCACCGGAGAGTCGCAACAACTCGTCAATAGAATAGAGAATAGTATTGGCAACTAACTCAGCCATTGTCGACTGACTTGGCGAAAGAGCGATCGAACAATGAAAGGAGGAGATTTTCAATGCGCCACCATAAATCGTCTAAGGCAACAGTGCCGCTCTTGTTCTTGCTGGCCGGCGCGGTCTCGTTGCCGTTCCACTCACGCCTTCACCGGGTGAAGCCTTGAATATTTTTGAGGACATTGACTCGGGCTTGCTCTCGATTGGAGGTCGCGCGACGTATTACGATCCACATGACGCGAATGGCGATTGGTATGGAGGCGCTCAGGTTCGCCTGTACTTGTTCGAGTATCTAGCCTTTGAAGGGTCGGCTGACTACCGGCAAAATGATTTCGACAGCACTCGCGTGCGCAGCTATCCAGTCCAAGTGTCGGCGCTCATCTATCCATTCGGAACCCGACGTCTCAGTCCATTTCTCCTAGGCGGCGGAGGATGGTACTACACGAACGTGGATGGGCCAAGCGGAAGCGATACCCAAAATCGATTTGGCGCTCACGCGGGCGGGCGGGCTTCAATTCTGGATCACCAATCGTGTTTCAGTCGACAGCACCTATCGGTACATTTGGCTGGAAAAAGTCGAATCCCAAAATCAGAACATCCAGGATAAGAAGTTCAATGACAACGGTCATATGGTCACGATCGGTCTGAACTTCCACTTCTAGAGAAGAGCGGCGATCGCGTGATGCGACGGGGATCCGGCCCCCCGGATCCCCGTCGTCATATTTCCGCCCTTTGTCCTGCTTCTACCGTCTGCTACAATGCCGCGCATGAAAAAGTTCGTAGCCTTGATTTTGCTGATGCTCTGCTCTGCGATCGTTCAGTCAGCGCCGCCCCAAACCGATTCCGCCAAGCGCCTGTACGACCGCGTGATGAAGGAGTTCCAGGACAAAGACTATGAGGCGGCCCTTGCAGGGTTTCGATTTTTTCTGGCTCTGCATGGGAAATCCTCGCTCGCTTCGAGTGCGCAGTATTGGGTCGGCGAATGCGAGTTTCGTCTAGGACGCTATCAGGACGCGATGCAATCCTTCGAGCTGGTGCTCGCGCGCTACCCTTCGAGCCCCAAAGTAGCCGCTGCGACGTTGAAGAAAGCGCTGACATACGAGAAGCTCGGCCAGGTTCACGAATCTCGCATTCTGCTGGAGCGCATCATGTTGGATTTTCCGGACACACAGGAAGCGGAGCTGGCGAGAAAAGCCCTCAAGCGCCCGTAGGAGCAACCACCTAGTCGATCGGTTCGATATCCAACAGGGCTGCCATCTCCGGAACAGATGCGGTTTGCTGAGGGGAGACTCTCACGATCTCGATGCCAGCCATCTTCAGGACCTCGTCAATCAATCGATTTCTGGTCTGCCGCTGCGAATGCGCTTGTGCCGGATCTTCCAATTCAACGACTTTGACGACCGCCAGCGTTCCGGGATGGACCAGGACAAAGTCCACGCGCTTGAGTGCGATCTGATTCAGGAACGCCTGTCTGGCCTTTGAATCGGTCGATGTCACGTCGACCAGACACCAGATTGGGATTTGCGAAAAGATCAAATAAGTGTCCTCCGCCGCGAGACGAAGGAGATTGTAAAATGAGGCTTCTGCTTGAGTCATCAAGGGCTGCCGTGCGACGGAAATTCCGGAAGGGATGACCGATTCACGGCCGGGTAGGGCGTCGGCTCGTCGGCTCGTCACGACCTTTCCAATCCAGAACGCGAGAAGAATGGTCGCGATGACGACGACCAGGATCGGGATCGTTGCTTCTTGCAGCATCAACCCCCCACGATCGTCATCGGCGACCCGAGTTCCATCGTCCAGGGATGATCTTGCCTAGGACGACCGGATGGACCGCGCCGGTAACCGACGGCACGTTCCCGCATTCTCCGCGCACTGTCTGGTAGGCGAGAACCGCAAATGCGATCGCCTCAAACCCCTTGCTCTCCCAGCCGAGATCGTCCAACCGTTTCACCGACGCGGGCTCGAAGACCGCGGCCAGGTCCGCCATCAAGGTTCGATTCAACGCGCCTCCGCCGCCGACAATCACTTCGTCGACGGCTCCCTGAAGCCAGCGCCGGGCTCCGCCGACCGACATCGCTGTAAAGAGTGCGGCCGTCGCAAGCAAGTCCTGAGGGCGATCCTGTTCTCGCCCTCTCGACAACACCTGGGCCAGGAATTTCTCTCCGAACTCTTCGCGGCCGGTCGATTTCGGCGGCCGCTGGCGCAGGAACGGATGGGCCAGGAGTTTCTGTAGCAACCGGGGGTTCGCGACGCCCTGGCTTGCCATCCGGCCTCCACGATCCATGGACAGGCGACCTGCGGACAGTCGGTGCATGAGCGCATCGAGCACCATGTTTCCTGGACCCGTATCAAAGGCGCGAACGGCATTTAGGCTGCCGCCAGCCGGAAGATAGGTGACGTTGCCGATCCCTCCGAGGTTGACGATCAAACGCGAGCGACTCGGGTGCCGAAGGAGCACGTGATGAACATACGGCGTCAAGGGCGCGCCCTGACCGCCAGCGGCGACATCCCGCGGGCGAAAATCGGCCACGGTCGTAATGCCGGTCCGCTCTGCGATGATCGAGGGCTCAGCGATTTGAAGTGTGGAACGGATTCGGCCGAGGCCCGCCTCGGGCGTCGGGGTCGGCAGGTGATGAATGGTTTGCCCGTGCGAGCCGATCAGATCGACTTGCGATGAGTTGAGACCGACGTGTGTGATGATTCGAAGCGCCGCACGCGCGAACCATTCGCCGAGCACCGCGTTGAGATGGCACACATCGGTAACGGTGCCTTTGACAGCAGCAGCAAGAATCCGCTCTCGCAACCTTCGCGGATAGGGGTAAGCCCGAAACGCGAGCGGGCTCACATGTAGGTCATGACCGGTTCCGCTGATCCGCACGACCGCTGCATCCACCCCATCCCCAGATGTCCCCGACATCAACCCGACCACGGTCATGCGGCTCTTCTTAGCGGCGCGCCTGTTCATCGAGAGGTTCTCTTTGCCAAGTGATCCCGGTGAAGAAGCGCGGGTACGCTATCCGAAGTCATGACACGGGGTCAAGCGCTCTTCTTTCTGTGTCCCTAAGCGGGTGTGGCTGGCATGGGTGCGACTGCGCGCGTCCCGCGGAAGAGAGCGCGTCCTGGCGCGCTTGGGGAGGGCGGGAGAGATGGCGCGCCTGGGGCGTGGTGGGTGAGAACAGCGCGGTGCTCGAGCAAGCCGACCATGCCAGCCACCCCCGCTCCCTCCGTTCGTTGACTTTCCAAAATCGCGATGTTACGGTCCCGCCCCATGCATCTTCGAATCGTCTCACTAGCAATCTTACCGACCGTCGGATCTATGCTGGCGTTGAGCGCCGTCGATCCCGCATCAGCCGAACCCCGAAAGCCGGTCGGTCCGATCAGCGTGGTAGCCACCATTCCTGTACTGAAGGATTTTGCCGATCATATCGGCGGTCGGCACGTTCGCGTCATCTCGCTGCTGTCGGGATCGGAAAACGAGCATACCTATTCACCGAAGCCGAGCGATGTCGTGGCGATCAGGAATGCGCGGGTGCTGCTCGAAGTCGGGGTGGGTCTGGAGGTCTGGGTCACGGCTCTCGTGAAGGGCGCCGGGAATGCGACCCTTCGCGTTGTGACGACCTCCAAGGGCATTGCGTTGATCCGTGAGTACGAACCGGATGGTGCGAACCGGAGCATCCAAGAGAGCCATCACACCGGCAATCCACATGTCTGGCTGGACCCGGAGAACGCCAAAGTTATGATGCGGCATATTACCGAAGCGTTCATCAAGGTTGATCCAGGTCACGCGTCCGACTATCGCGAGAACCAGGCCGCTTACCTGCGGCAGCTCGACCAACTCCAGGCGGAACTGATCGAGCGTCTTCGGACGGTGACGGACCGACGGATCATCGTTCATCATCCGGCATGGCCGTATTTCGCCCGGCGATTCGGCTTCCGGATTGCCGATGAAATCGTGACGCAAGCCGGCGCGGAGCCATCGGCCAATCACCTGCACGCGCTGATCAGCCGCATTCAGAAGGACCGCATCCGCGTTATCGTGTCGGAGCCCCAGTTGAACCAAAAGATCCCCGAGGTGCTGGCGCGCGAGACGGGCGCTCGGATCGTCGTGCTCACCCCGCTCCCGGGCGGGCTCCCGGGAACGGAGACCTATCTCGATATGCTTCGGTATGATGTCTTACAATTGGCCAAAGCCCTCGAAACGTCTTAGCAGAATGTCACACGTCGTCATGTCTACGACTCCGAGCATTCGGCGACCTTAGGACCTTTAGACTTGAAGACATTAGGACCTGGTATTCAGGCCATGGTACGCCCAATCATTCGGTTCTCCCACGCTTCGTTCGGATTCCCAGGGGTCATCGCGCTGCAAGACATCTCCCTCGAGATCGCCGAAGGAGAGTTCATCGGCGTCATCGGTCCGAACGGGTCCGGCAAGACCACACTGTGCCGTGCGGTGCTGGGACTCATGCCTCCTCTCAGAGGAAGCTTGCAGATTTTCGACTGTGCCTGCGAGAAGCTCCAGTGCTTCCATCGGGCGAAGATCGGATACCTTCCGCAGAAAGGTACGCTCGACAAACACTTTCCGATCACCGTGCTGGAGACCGTCATGATGGGACGGTCGGGGGTCTTGGGCCTGTTTAAGCGACCCGGCAGGCCGGATCGCGACCTTGCGCGGGAGGCCCTCTCCCACGTCGGGATGCTCGACCATGAAAACACGGCCTTAGGGCAATTGTCCGGCGGGCAGCAGCAGCGGGTGTTCATTGCACGGGCGTTGGCGCAGCAGCCACAGGTGTTGCTGCTCGATGAGCCGACGACCGGGATCGATATCGTCACCCAGCACAGCGTGCTCGATTTGATCCAGCGCTTGCACCGCGATCTGGGGCTGACGGTTCTCCTGATCACGCATGACATCAATATGATTCGGGCCCACGTCGATCGGCTGGTCCTGCTTAAGACGAAACTCTTTGCGGCCGGGCCGCCCGAGGATGTCCTCAAGCCGGATATCCTCCAGCAGGTCTACGGAAAGGAACTGGTGATCACAGAGAAAGATCTGATCATTGTCGAGGATTACCATCACCACACGTAGCAGACGCTGAAACAGGCCCCCAGCTTCGTTCTCAGTCGCGCGTACCACTCAACGTACTTGTCCAGTACGCCACGTGGTTCGCGCATCCCTGCGGCCTCGCTGGATCGCCTGTTTGAGCATCTGCTTGGCGACTTAAGCATGCTTGAGATGCTTTCATATGACTTTATGCAGCGGTCGTTGATGGCCGCGGGGCTGGTGGGCGCGCTGTGCTCGGTGATCGGCGTGTTTGTCGTGCTGCGGGGGCTGGCCTTTGTCGGAGCCGGAACCGCGCATGCCGCCTTCGCCGGGGTTGCGCTTGCTTATTTGGTCGGATGGCCGCCGCTTCTGCTGGCGATCGTGTTCGGCTTAGCCACGGTCTGGACGACCGGCCTGATGGAGGAACAAGGGCGAATGAAGTTGGACGTGTCGATCGGTATTCTCTATACGGCCACCATGGCGCTCGCTATTCTCTTCATCGGCTTGATGAAGACGTACAATGCCGAGGTCTACGGCTATCTGTTCGGGAGCGTCCTCTCGGTCACGCCGGAGGAACTGCGCGTGGTGCTGGTGTTGAGCTTGGTAGTACTCGGCGTGATCGTGCTCTTTTCCAAAGAACTTTACTTCATCGCCTTCGATCAGGAGATGGCCGAAGCCTCAGGCGTGCCGGCGCGAAAGATTTTCTATCTCTTACTGACGCTCGTGGCGCTGACGACGGTCGTGTCCCTGAAAACGGTCGGCGCCATCTTAGTCTTTGCCATGGTATTAATCCCAGCGTCCACGGCCTATCAACTTACCCACAGCCTCAGCCATATGACAGCCTATTCCGTGGTCATCGGCACCACCTGCGCCATCGCCGGCGTCCTGCTCTCCTATCTCTGGGACGTGCCCACCGGTCCGGCGATTGTACTGCTGGCCACTGTGGTTTTCTTCTTGTCGGTGTTGCTCTCACCCAAGCGTCTGAGGCGGGCGCAGGTCTAAAGCAAAGAATGAGCGGCAAGTCCATGGGAAGAACCAACCAAGGGCAAAACACTGCAGGTAAGGATGCTCTGAAGGCCTGTCGCAGAATCTGGGATGGCTGCTCAAAACGGCCCGATCACACCCGCCCACCCCAGGCGCGCCAAGACGCGCCCCTTCCCACGCAACAAGGCCGCACGGAGCGAGGACCCCGAGGCGTACAGTGTGAGTACGTCGAGGGGGACTCGCGACTGAGAACGCAGCTGGAAGCCGTTTTCAGCAGCCTGCTATTCCAGACGCGCCTGCTGAGATCGCGCCCACACCATCCCCGTCTGCTCATTCGAGGTGAATCCCAGCTTTTCATAGAAAGCTTGTTTGTCGCGCGTGTTGAGCCAGAAGAGTTCGACCCGTTTCAGGTCGGGGTGGTGCAGGATGCGTTCCATGATCTGCGTGCCGACGTCCTGGCCCTGATAGTCCGGGTGCACGATGACGTCCCAGATGGAGGCTCGGTAGACGTAGTCGGTCAAGACGCGGCCGAAGCCGACCAGGCAATCGCCGTCCCACGCGGACACGGCCAGATCGGTCTGGGCCAGCATCTGACGCGCGTCCTCCACCGTGCGTCCCTTGGCCCAGGGGGCCTGGGTGTACAAGGTGACGAGATGGGCAGGGTCAAAATCCTTGCGCTCGGAGAAGGTAATCATGGTCTTGAGAGACGCGCCTTTCTTGTATTAGATTAGTCCATCTCGGTCACTCCAAGGATGATGCGATGACAAAGGTGAGAACTTGTCCCACGTGCGGGAAATTGATCTGGCTCAAGGACGGAGACTTTGAGATGGTGGATGAGAACACGTTGCGCACGAAGTGCCCTCACTGTCAGGAGACGGTCCGGTTCAAGTTGGTGACGGAGGGGTCGAATGCCGCCGGGCCGAAAATGGGCCATTAGTCCTCGGCCCTGTCACATCCCCCGTCCCGCGCCTTCCAGTTCGGGTTGATTGCCGGGGAGAATTCTATTGAGCGCGGTCCGGTAGTCAGCCATCCGTTTTTCTTCCGCCGACGTCACCGCAATCTCCTTGTCGCGCTGCATAACCTCCAGATGATCCAGGATTGAGAGCAGCGGCTGAACCGCGCTGAGTAACCGCCCCCCCTCGAAGGCTTCCAACGATTCAATAAACTGGTCATTGAACCGGCGGTAGACAGATGTGCTGCTCCGGCTCCGAAAGCGATAGACCATCTGTTCGTAGGCCGCCACCGCCTCAGGGGTCGGCTTGAACCCGCTTGGGGCGACGGCGAGATGGACGACGGCCGGCAGTTTTGCCGCGAAAATCTTGAGGGCGGACACCAAACTGCCGAGAATTTCCAGCGCGTCGCTTGTCGTCACAGCGTGGTCTCGCGGGGGAGTGATGACACTTACCGTGTCGGCGATGTGGTGTCAAGCGTCACCGGACCGTGCCGATCGCCTGATGAAGCGCGAACACGACTCGATCCATGTCCGGAGGGATCTGGGCTGTGAAGACCAGGTCGCGGCCGGAGGTCGGATGCTTGAAGCCGAGGGTGCGCGCATGCAACATCACGCGGGGGATCGATACGTCTTCCAGTTGCCGCACCTTTCGGCCGCCATAGGTGGGATCTCCCAGCACCGGATGCCCGAGCGATTCAAGATGAACCCGGATCTGGTGCGTGCGGCCGGTAACGGGGAGCAGCATCACGCGGGTGGCGAGCTTACCGATCCGCTCCATGACCCGATAGGCCGTCGCTGATTCTTTGGGCCGTGTAGTTCTGGCTGAGAATTTTTTGCGTTCCTTCGTGTCCCGCCCGATCGCCAAGACGATGGTGCCCTCCGATTTTTTCAATGTCCCCGACACCAGCGCTTCATACTCGCGGGTGATACTGTGCTGCTTGAACTGGGCGGCCAGGATGCGATGAGCCTGGTCCGTCTTGGCAATCACCATCACGCCGGAAGTTTCCTTATCAAGCCGATGGACCAAGCCCGGCCGTTCTTTCCCGCCGATGGTGGACAGTGAACCGCCGGGCCTGGCGAAGTGATGGAGCAGGGCATTGACGAGGGTGCCCGACCAGTGACCGGGGGCGGGATGGACCACCAACCCCGCCGGCTTGTTAAGGACCAGCACGGCCTCATCCTCGTACATCACGTCCAGCGGAATCGGTTCCGGTTTGAGCGCCAACGGCTCGGGTCGAGGAATCTCCAGCACGATTCGATCGCCCGGTTTAATTTTCTGGCTGGGCTTGGCGCCGCCGCCGTTCACGGTGATACGGCCGTCCATGATCAGGCGCTGGAGCGCGGACCGAGAGAGCGTCGGCTCGCGCTTGGCAAGAAAGAGGTCCAGGCGCTTGGGCGCTTCCCCGGGTGTAATGACCAGTTCCATACGCATGTCCGATCCACTGGCTGCCGATGGTGATAGCGTGAATTCTCGATTCAGGCCGATCGCAGCGTCAAGCCTCGCTTCATGGCGACCCCCGCGCGGTGGTGCTTCTGAGCATTGAACTGGTTGATCTGCGCCACATGCTTTGACCTGCCGAGGCGTCGTTGCGCGCACGACCGCGTAACTGCGCCTCCTCGATCGGTTTCCAACAACACGGTCAGTGGTCTCCGCCTTGCAGAGAAATATCGACGAGGCGCCGCGATAATACAACCAATTATGGAGGAAAGACTATGGCCTGGCTGGTGAGTGAGCGGTCCGTAGAGGGACGAATATTGGTTGTCGATGATGAGGAGTCGATCAGAAAGACGGTCGGACTGTCGCTCACCAAAGCGGGGTATGACGTGCGAGAAGCCGAGGACGGCGGCAAGGCGATTGAAATTCTCAATTCGGGAGACAACCCGATGATGGTGGACGTCATCATTTGCGACATTCGCATGCCTAAGATCGATGGCGTCGAAGCCATCGCCTACTTTCGGACTCAATACCCTTCAACTCCTGTGATCGTCCTCACTGGATACCCGGACCCCGACCTGTCGACCTGTTTGCTGAAAGACGGCGTCGTGGAATACCTGGTCAAGCCGGTTGAACGCCAGAAGTTGATCGGGACGGTCAAGAACGCGATGGAGAAGCGGCGGATCAGTTTCTACCCGTAGCCCGGATTATTCATGACCACCTACTGCTTGGGAAGAGGCGCGTCTTGGCGCGCCTGGGGTGGGCGGGTGAAGATGGGGAAGAGGCGCGTCTCTGGGCAAAGAGACCGCCTGGTGGGCTCTGGGTTGGGCGGGTGAAATAGCGCCTGGGGAGGGGGTGTGAGGGTTCGCCGAGCCTCAAGACCCTGCCGCCTCACCGACGCGGCGACGTCCACAAGCATGACGAGCCCTATTTCTCGGGTCGCACACCTTCGCGGCGGCGATCATGAGTAGTCCGACCAGCGCGGCGGGGGTTGGAGAAAGACGATGGTTCGTTTCCACCCGGTGCACCGGTCAATGCATGCCGGATTTCTAATTGCGTTTGTTGGGCAGGAGGTGACATGATGATTTCAGAGGTGATGTCATGATTTTGAGGACGTTTGTGTGGGTGGCAGTGGGTACCATGATCGCAGTGCTAGGTTATTGGGGTATTTCATCAGGAGCAAGGGACTCGAACGGTGAGGTCGGAATTCCTCCGGAGACCGTGGCAGATTATCTACACGCTGTGATCCAAGCGGACCGGACCGTTTATACAACCCATATCGTGGAGCGGATGCAGATCAAGGGTATCGTGGTGGCCTCAGAAAACTGGGAGCAGCGCAATACCTTGCCCTTGCCGGCCCAGTTCCTGAAGGAAGCGGCCCGGTTGGTCACGGAAAACAGGGTTGGGGTTCGATACCGGCTTTCGAGTCTCTGGCCTATCAATGAACAGAATGGTCCGGTGACCGACTTCGAGCGAAAAGGACTCGGGGAGGTCCTGGTGAATCCAGATCGTCCGCATACCGGAATCGTTACAAGCAGCCGGGGCCGATATTTCCAAGCCGTCTACGCCGACAGGGCTATCTCTCAGACCTGCGTGGGGTGCCACAACACTCACCCCAATAGTCCGAAGCGTGACTTCAAGCCGAATGACGTCATAGGTGCAATCGTCATCACCATTCCGTTGGGTCCATAGGTGGCCCACACAGAGGTGAATGGCGGCGTTCGGCCATCCCGTATATCATGTGGTTCTATGGGGGTCCCCTTGTAGCGACCTGATCCAGATCGGGCCAAGGAGCAAGGAACAAGCGTCCTCCGTTCGTCTTTGATAGCGTGGCTGATGGACGGAGGTGACCACAATGAATTCCGCATCCTACGGACGAACGACTGGGCAAAGCCTGGCGCTTCTGTGAGACATCGAGGGAGGTCACTATGAAATCCGAAAAATTATTGTGGGGAGCCATCGTTCTCGGGAAGGGGCATGTCCAATTGAACGCCGGTCAGCCGAGACTTCGCGGCTACGGAACGCGCCTGGGATGGGTGGGTGCAATCTGTGTTTTGGTTTTAGTCGGAGCCAACGTAAGCCTGCCTGGGGCGGCTACGACTCCGGGACCGTCGGTCGGGGTCAGCCTTCCGGTCGAGACGGTCGCAGATTACGTCCATGCCGTAATCGAGGCAGACCGGGACATTTACACAAGACATGTCGTCGAAAGAATGCAAACGAAAGGTGTCGTGGTCGCTTCGGAGAACTGGTTGGAGAAGAACACGCTGCTGTTACCGGCCCAGTTCTTGATGGAGTCGGGCCGATTGATTGAGAAAAAGGGGATCGGCATTCGATACCGGCTGATTAGCCTATGGCCGATCAATCAACGGAACGCTGCGGCTACGGATGTCGAGCAGGCAGGGCTCACGGAAGTGATCTCGCAGCCGAACCGTCCTTATGTGGGATTCGTCGAAAACGAAGGAAGCCGGTATTTCTACGCAATCTATGCCGACAAGGCCATCTCCCAGGCCTGCATTGGATGCCACAACGCGCATCCCAACAGTCCGAAAAAGGATTTCAAGTTGAATGACGTGATGGGCGGGATTATCATCAGCATTCCATTGGGTCAGTAGGCCGACTGCGCAACACGGTGGTCATCAGGTGGGAACGGGTCCGGCTTGCGCATATGAGCAGAGTTGTGGTGCATCTGCACCAAATGAAATGAGGGGTCCGGCGGAGCGCCAGTTTTTCACGAGGACATAAGTGAGCACCGTTTCGATCAATTTCCGACATTGCAGGGGATGGTCTCGACCTTGCAAAATACTCAGTTCGAGTGCTACGTAATATTCCACCTATTCCAACAAGGAGGCTGTCATGGCATGGCTGTTGAGTGATAAACCCGTCGAAGGTCGTGTGTTGGTTATTGATGATGAGGAGCAGATTAGGAAAGTCGTCGGCATCGGGCTCAAAAAGGCCGGCTATGACGTCGAAGAGGCCGAGGACGGCGGCAAGGCGATCGAGGTGCTGAATGCAGGTGAGAACCCCATGATGGTGGATGTCATCATTTGTGACATTCGTATGCCGAAAATCAATGGGACAGAAGCCATTGCCTATTTTCGGACTCAATATCCTTCCATTCCCGTCATCGTGTTGACCGGCTATCCGGATGTCCAATTGGCGACCTCGCTGCTGAAGGCCGGCGTGGTCGAGTACCTGACCAAACCGGTGGATCGCGACAAACTGGTCAGTGCGGTCAAGAACGCGATAGAAAAGCGTGAAATGTTCACATCGTAGGACAGTCCGTCACGAAACAGTATGATGATGTTGTGGTGTCCCCCTGGTTCAGCTATCATCGGGCCAGGGGGCACGTGCGTTGGGGAGGAGAGTCTCGCGTCCCTGGGCAGAGAGCCCGCCTTGGTGGCCTCAGGGTTGGGTGGCCGTGTTGAAATTGGCAAGGAGTGTATCTAACCCCGCTTGGGGCAGGAGGATGAAATAGATGGAGGCTGATCCGCCGATCAGAGTGCTGATTCTCGGCGCGGGCAAAGGCGGGACGGCACTGCTTGAGCTGCTCACAAGCGCCGGTGTGGAAGTGACCGGGGTGGCCGACATCAACCCCAAGGCCCCGGGGTTGCGCATGGCTCGCAACCTGAACATTCCCACGGCCTCAGACGCAGAGTCGTTCATTGGATTGAACGGGACCAACCTGATCGTCGATGTGACGGGTGATCCCCTCATGCCGGCACGGATCGCGGCCAAGAAGCCGGCCGAGGCGGAGAGCATCGGCGGGACGGCGGCGCGACTGCTCTGGAAGTTGGTTCAGCGCGAGCAAGAACTGCGCGCGCAACTGATCCAGTCGGAAAAACTGGCGACCCTGGGACTCTTCGCCGCGGAGGTGGCGCACGATTTCAACAACCCGCTTTACTCCATTCGTGAATTTGCTCAATTCATCCAGGAGGAACAAGACCCAGCGCGGATGCGGGAATACGCGCAAGAGATTTGGAAAGCGGTGACCTACCTCTCCTCGGTGGCCCATCGCCTCACCCAGTATGCGCGGTCGGGCCGGTCGGACAGGCCGGCGTCAGGGATCCTGGACATTCCGGATCTTCTCGACCAGGCGGTCACGCTGGCAAGATACTCCGTCTCCACCGATGAATTGGAGGTGGTCAAAGAGTACGGCCATGTCCCGGCCATCCGCGCGAACTCAGGAGAGCTCCTCCAGATTCTTGTGAATCTGGTGACCAATGCCGTGCAGGCGATGAGCGGGAGAGGACGCTTGACGCTCACCACCGCCGCGCGCCAGGGTTGGATCACGATTACGATCCGGGATACCGGCTCGGGTATTTCGGTGGCCAATCTGGAAAAGATTTTTACCCCGTTCTTTACGACCAAAGGCAACAAGGGAACCGGCCTGGGTCTCTACATCGTGGAGACCCTGGTGAAAAAATACGGCGGCCGGATCAGGGTCTCGAGCGAAGAAGGGAAAGGCTCCACGTTCACCATTGAGTTCCCGGAGGCCGGCTCCGGCGCATGACGTCACCATATGACACCTGAACGCAAGCGCGCACGATGGGGTCTGAAGGGGAAGCTCATTACTGCGATGCTGCTGGTCGGGGCGGCGCCCCTCCTGATCGGCCTCGGCATGGCCTTTCTCCAGGGGACTCGGGAACTGCATGAAGCGGCTGGGGCCAGTTTTGCGATTCTGGCCAGTGAGTCCGCGAGGGCCCTCGATCTGGTCTTCAGCGACGAGCTGATGCGGACCACCCGTATTAGCACCAATCGGACTGTCGTAAAGACCCTGGAGGAACGCGACGACTACCTGCAGCAGCTTGATGAGCAAACGCGCGTCAAGGAGATCGAATCCGCCGCGAGTCGGTGGGAGGTCCGTGACGCGGCCCTGATCCGAGCCGTCACTGGAGGGAAGATCGCCGACCTGCTGAAGCAGCAGGTGGCCAGGCCGGACGAGAGTGCCGGTCCCATTCTCCCGGCGGCGACACGAGCGGCGACCCGGGCTTTGTTCCTCACCGATTCCTCAGGGGCGCTGGTCGCCAGCACGCATGAAGATGTCAACTATTCCCATGCCGATGAGTCGTGGTGGAAAAGCGCCTACCAAAACGGCGTCGGCCAGCCGCATCTGGCCAATATCGTGTTCGACAAGCGACTCGGGGTCTATGTCTTTCACCTTTCTGTTCCGGTGATGGACAACATCCGATACCGGGCCGTCGGCGTGCTGCATCGGGTGTTTGACGCCAAAGAGTATTTGGGGCCCTCGCTCTTCCCCATACGATTCGGGAAGACCGGCCATGTCATGCTGATCGACAGCAACGGCATTGTCATGCTCTGTCCCATCCTTCCCACGGGAGTCCGCTTACCGGATGCGGATCTGGTCGGGCTCGTGACCCCGTTGCAGTCGGCATGGGTCAAGGCACCCACGGACGGTCACGGCGGTCAATCCACATCGATCATCGGATTCTCTCCTCTTCCCGGCACCTCCCGTCTAACCAGGCTCTCCACTGGGACCACTTGGCACACGTTTGTGTGGGAGGCCTCAGAGGAACTGTTTGCGCCGACCCGGCATTTCTTTGGATGGGTCGCGGGCTTCGGACTGGTCGCCTTGGCCTTGCTCGGTGCGCTGGGGTATGTGGCCTCGGTCCGCATCGTAACCCCGATCCGCCGCCTGCAAGAAAGCGCCACACTGATCGGCCGGGGGGAATTGAAGGAGCCCATCTCGATTCGAACCGGAGACGAGTTAGAGCAATTGGCCGATGAGATGACCCGCATGAACGCCCAATTGATGCGAACCTTCACAGGGCTATCCGACACCGTGGAAGAGCAAGCGAAGGAAGTGCGGTCTCTGCAGATCATGAACCAACAGATTCTGGAAAGCGTCCCCAATCCCATTGTCCTCCTCAGTCAAGACGGGCAGGTGGACTACCTCAATAACGCCGCGCACCAGGCGTTCGCCGTCTCGGACGGACAGTCGATCGGCCGGCCGCTGGAAAGGCTGCTCGGCCTGGATCAGTCGGGGGTCCGTCGGCTTGCAACAGAGTTGGGCGCGCAGTCGGATGGGATCGCGCTGGCACAGTTGGGGGATACCGTCGAGGATGCCAGAGATCCGCTCGCGCCACGACCCAGTTCAGACTGGCACCGGGGCAGCTCGGAGCTGCGGATCAATCACCGCATCTATCGGTATCAATGGTTTAGACTCAATACGCAGCGGGGTGAGCAGGCGCGGATCGGTCTCATGTTTCAAGATGTCACCGACGAACGGCGGTTGCAGGAAAGGGTCGTCCAAGCGGAAAAGTCGTCGGGACTGTCCTTGTTGGCGTCCGGCATCGGTCACGAATTGAACAACCCGCTGTCCGGTATTCTGGGATTGAGTGAAGCGATCGCGGATGAATCGGACCTGGCGGTCATCAAAGACCATGCAAAGACGGTCGTGGAGCAAGCCAAACGCATGGCGGATGTCATTCAGGGATTGACCGGCCAAGGTCGTGAACGTGCCCCGAGCAGCGCGGCGAAAGTCGAGCTGAATGCGCTCATTGAGGAGGTCGTTGCGCAGGTGCGTTCCGCCGGCGCAGCCACCGGAGTCGACATCCGGACGCGCTTGGGGCCTTTGTCCGTGATTCAGGCTCAGCCTGACGAGATTCGCCAAGTCCTCGTGAACGTTCTCACCAATGCCATCCAAGCCATGAACGGGAAGGGACTGCTGGAGCTGACGACAGAGATAGGCGATGGGCAGGTCTCTATCAAGATTCGGGACAGCGGCTGCGGTATTCCGATGACCTATCTGCCCAAGGTATTCGATCCCTTCTTTACCACGAAGCGGCAGGGCCAGGGCAGAGGTCTAGGACTGACGACGGCTCGCCGTATCGTCGAGAGCGTCGGCGGAGAGATCAGTATCGCATCGCAGGAAGGTCAGGGCACCACCGTCCAGATCACGTTCCCGGTCGTGGAGCTGAGTGAAAGTCGGAGGGTGTCATGAAACAGGACATGCGTGGTCGACGAGGGGCGGCCATGCTCATGCTGGCGGCGATTTGCAGCCTCTTGATCGCAGCCAAGAACTCGACCCCTTCACATGGCATCCCGCCTGAAACGGTCGCAGACTGGATCCATGCCGTGATCGAGGCCGATCGAGCAATCTATTCACAACACGTGGTGGAACGGATGCAATCGAAGGGTATCGTGACCGCGTCCGAAAACTGGGAGGGGCAGAATACCTTGCCGCTGCCGGCTCAATTTCTCATTGAGGCCGCTCGGCTGGTCGGAAAGAAGGAAAACGGCATTCGCTACCGACTCGTGAGTCTGTGGCCGATCTACGAACGAAACGGCCCGGCAACGGAGTTTGAGCGGACTGCGCTGGAGGCCGTTCAAAAACACCGAAACAAGCCTTACACCGGCTACGTCGAAAGCGGGCGACGACGATACTTTCAGGCCATTTACGGCGACATCGCGGTGGCACAGGCCTGTATCGGCTGTCACAACACCCATCCCAACAGTCCACGACGCAACTTCAAGTTGAACGATGTAATGGGCGGAATCGTCATCACCATTCCAGTGGATCAATAGAAGGGCAGACAAGGAGGTCCGGCCCGGTTCGGCCGGTCCTTGCGGGTGAGTAGGGAGGTCGATGTCGCCGGCCGAATATCCGGTGGAGAAACCGCATGCAGTTCTCATCGTACGATCCCGAAGAGTTTTACGACGAGATGTTTGAGCAGAAGGGACGGCCGCGCTCGGGGTGTGCGCTCTTACTGCGAAAGATGGCCGCGCTCTCAGACGGAGAGCTGAAACGGCGCCAGCAGGCGGCTGAGCGGGCGTTGCTAAATCTCGGCGTGACGTTCGGTGTCTATGCCAATGAGACCGGACACGAGCACATCTTCCCTTGTGATATCGTCCCTCGGATCGTCGAGGCCTCCGATTGGGAGAGGATCGAACGAGGGCTTCGCCAGCGGGTGATGGCGCTGAACTGCTTTATTGACGACGTCTATCATGACCAGAAGATCATCAAAGACGGAGTGGTTCCAGAGGAGATCGTCTCCTCCAGCAAGGGATTCCTCCGGTCGTGCGTGGGACTGAATCCGCCCAAGGGTATCTGGTGCCACATCGGCGGGATCGACCTGGTGCGGGTGAGCGACGGCACGATTTACGTGCTCGAAGACAATCTGCGCTGCCCTTCCGGTGTCGCCTATGTCCTGGAAGCCCGGCAGGTGATGAAGCGCACCTTCCCGGAGCTGTTCGAGGCATCACGTGTCCGCCCGGTGGACGAATATCCGCGCCGTCTACTGGATACGCTCCAGCACATTGCCCTTCAGCCCGATCCCACGGTCGTGATCCTCACCCCCGGTATCTACAATTCGGCATATTGCGAGCACTCGCTTTTGGCACAGAAGATGGGGGTGGAACTGGTCGAAGGCGGCGACCTGGTTGTCGTGGATGGATTCGTGCAGATGCGAACCACCAAGGGGTACAAACGGGTGGACGTCATCTATCGGCGGATCAATGACGACTATCTCGATCCATCGGTCTTCCGGTCGGATTCCGTGCTGGGCGTTCCCGGCCTGATGGAGGTGTACCGGCAAGGTCGGGTTGCCTTGGCGAATGCGCCGGGAACCGGCGTGGCCGACGACAAGGCCATCTATGCCTACGTGCCCAAGATTATCCACTACTACCTGGGGGAACAGCCGCTGCTCGCCAACGTTCCCACCTACATCTGCTCGGATGTGAAAGATCGGGCCTACGTGCTGGACAACTTGGAGCGGCTGGTAATCAAAGCGACCAATGAAGC
This sequence comes from Nitrospirota bacterium, assembly GCA_963703955.1. Taxonomy (GTDB): domain Bacteria; phylum Nitrospirota; class Nitrospiria; order Nitrospirales; family Nitrospiraceae; genus CAVPGK01. The sequence goes on from CAVPGK010000017.1 coordinate 255,051, forward strand.
CGGGGGCTACGGAATGCTGATCGGTCCTCATGCGAGCAAGCTGGAATGCGAGGATTTTGCGAATCGGATTCAGGCCGATCCGCGCAACTACATCGCTCAACCGACACTGGCGCTCTCGCGGGTTCCCTGCATCATCGATGATCACTTTGAGGGTCGGCATGTCGACCTCCGCCCGTACATCCTATACGGACAATCCATCTACGTGATGCCCGGCGGGCTGACCCGCGTCGCGTTGCGCAAGGGCTCCCTGGTGGTTAATTCCTCTCAGGGCGGGGGGAACAAAGACACCTGGGTCCTGTCCGGAGAGGCGTGTTCGCCCCAAGATGTCAGAACCTAACCTGTCTCGAATTCAGATCATAAGCGCAGACGAGCATTTCCCATGTTAAGCCGAGTGGCCAGCGCCATCTACTGGATGAACCGCTACATTGAGCGGGCGGAAAACTACGCGCGCTTTATCGATGTCAATCTCAACCTCACGCTTGACCTCCCTGAAGGGACCGCCGAGCAGTGGGAACCGTTGGTGATCACCACCGGCGACCACATACAATTCAATGAGCGATTCGGAAAAGCCACGAAGGAGAAGGTGATTCGGTTTCTCGCCGCTGATACCAAGAACCCCAACTCCGTCCTTTCCTGCTTGACGGCCGCACGCGAGAATGCCCGCTCGGTTCGTGAGATCATCTCATCCGAAATGTGGGAGCAGGTAAACCGATTCTATCTGATGGTCAAGGAGGCTGTGACGAGTGGGCGATCCATGCATGACCCGTACGGGTTCTTTGCCGACGTAAAGCAGGCGAGCCACCTGCTTATCGGCATCACCGATGCGACCATGTCACACGGCGAGGGGTGGCACTTTGGACGGATGGGTCGTCTCTTGGAACGCGCTGACAAGACCTCGCGGATACTCGACGTCAAGTACTTCATCCTGCTGCCCAGCATTGCGGACGTCGGCAGTCCGTTCGACAGCATCCAATGGTCCGCCTTGCTAAAGTCTGCCAGCGCGTTGGAGATGTACTGCAAACACTATGGTCGTATTGCCCCCAACGAGGTGGCCGAATTTCTGATTCTTAACCCAAATTTTCCCCGAGCCATCCGCTATTGCGTGATCAAAGCGGAGGAGTCCCTGCACGCGATTACCGGTTCGGAAGGCGGAAGCCGCAAGAGCCTTGCGGAAAAGCGTCTTGGCAGGCTAAGGGCGGAACTTGACTATGCCGATATCACGGAGCTCATGGCAGGAGGTCTGCACGAGTTTTTTGACGGCTTTCAGGCCGAGCTCAATTGCATCGGCGAGGCGATCTTCGAAACCTTTTTCGCCTTACGATCGGTCGAGGGTGTTGCGTCTCAAAGTCAGGTGCAGTGACGAGCGGCCCTCCCCTCGCGAACGGCTCAAGCGCATCCTCGGATGTCATCTCCGTTTCGGTCGTCCTTCTCCTTCCTATGCGCAATCATTTCCGCTCCGGCTGACAGACTTTCTCCAGCTTGGCGCATAGTGTATTGGTCGACCGTGAAGGCTATGTCTAGAGGACGAGTTCCGATCGTGAGTCAAACCGTTGTCCGCCGCGAATCCTCGCCGGCTCGACCAACATACTTGGGAACCATATGAGGACTTTTACGTGTGTGTGTGGGAGCGCACTCTTTTTCGAAAACAGCCAGTGCCTGGCGTGTGGTAGAGACGTCGGCTGGTGTCCCAAGTGCCAGAGCATGGTTGCATTGCTCCCGGAGTCGGGAACGTTTCGTTGTGCCAATGGAGTGTGCGGGACACGGTTGCTCAAGTGCGCCAACTATCTCCATGAAAACGTGTGCAACCGCTGCGTCGAGATTGGATCCGATCAACAAGTCCTATGCGATTGTTGCCGCTTAACCGACACCATCCCTGACCTTTCCGTGCAGGGGAATCGCGACAAATGGTATCGCCTAGAAGCAGCAAAGCGTCGGCTTGTCTACGACTTGAACTTGCTCGGCCTGCCGTTGAACGGTTCCCCGCGTTTGGCCTTCGACTTTAAGGCGGACATCCAAGCTGCGGGGTTCTGGCGAACGATGAGTGAGCAAGAACGCGTCTACACCGGCCACGTAAACGGGAAGATTACCATCAACATCCGGGAAGCTGACAGCGCCGAGCGGGAAAAGTTGCGTATCGATTTGGGAGAGGCTCATCGCACGCTAATCGGGCACTTCCGTCACGAGATCGGACATTATTATTGGGAAGCCCTGGTTCAGAACAAGCGCGAGCCGGAGTTCCGGCAAGTGTTCGGCGATCATGACAATCCACCCTATGCCGAGGCGCTTGAACGGTATTACGCTCAGGGGCCGCCGGCCGGCTGGCAACACGGATTTGTGAGCGCGTATGCCTCGATGCATCCGTGGGAAGACTTCGCCGAGACCTTCGCGCTCTATCTCGACGTGGTCAGCGTCCTCGATACCTCTCACAATATGGGGATTGGTGGTCCCGGTGGAACCGGCGCCGACCTTGATCAGATGGTTCCCTATTACCAGCGGCTCGGCATTTTCCTGAACGAGATGAACCGCGCGATGGGTCTTGTTGACTTTGTGCCCGAGGTCTTACATGTGCCCATCATTGAGAAGATGCGATTTATCCATCGCGTCGTTGTTGAGGCCGGCATGGCACCCATGCAAACCGCAGGATGAGACGGGATCCGCTTGCGATTTTCTTTCGGCAATGGATCAAGACAATATTTAAGGGGCTGAGTTGCCGAGAGCTCGGGCTGCACAACTGAGCGGAGATGTTCGGATTTACGCTCATTCTGAAGCGCTGGTCGCGTATGATGCCCTCCAGGGGCGCCATGTTTCATTCAGCCCGCCGTAGTGATTGTTTGGAATTGTCTTTCCTTGAGGGAGGATCATGGCTCTTCGACAGAGGGTTCACCTCTCCGTGCTCTTCAGCCTGGTGGGTATGACCTTCGTGACGCCTGAGGTTCAGGCCACGGAAACCTGTCCCGCTCACATAGACGCCAATTTCACCTGTCTCGTCACCTATCGTGGGATCGGCGCAGTGCTTGCCTCCCTTGTAGGCCCGGGACCGATGCCGGGCAGCGAACGACTCTTTCAAAGTCATATTTATGGAAACACGCTGGACATCGTCGCCGTGGATCCTGATTCCGGTGAGTATCAGGTGTTCCCAGGTCCGGTGCCGGGGGAGAACGGCGCGTGGGCGCTCGCGTGGGGACCGGATGGTAACCTCTACATAGGCACGCTGCCGCATGCTCACCTCTTTCAATTGAATCCTCGTACGGGGGTGATGACCGACTTGGGGCGGCCGAGCGACTCCGAGGAGTACATCTGGCGTCTGACGGTTGCCGCGGACGGGAAACTCTACGGGAGCACGTACCCATCGGCCAAACTTGTCCGATTCGACCCGGCAACGGGCCGGAGTGAAGATCTAGGGAGCATGGATCCTGATGAACAGTATGCACTCTCAATCGCGGCCAGCGATGACGGATATGTGTACGTGGGTATCGGGTATGGCAAGACACACCTGATCGCTTACGAAATCGCATCGGGCCATCATCGCGACATTCTTCCCGTGCAGGACGAGGGAACCGGAGTCGTCGGTGTCCACCGGTATTCGGACGAGCGGATCTACGCCGGTGTCGGCGGCAAATACTTCCGCGTGCATGGGTGGGAACTTCACACCGTGGACCCAGCGCTGGTGCCCAGTTTACCCGAGACCAACCGATTGCGCGACGGTCGGCTCGTCGTCAAGGCTGAGGAGGGGACTGTGCGGGTACGTGATCCGAACACGAAGATCACCACGAAGCACCCATTCCTCTATGCCGGGAAGGAACTCGGCATATTTCGCCTCGGCATGGGGCCGGACGGGATGCTCTATGGCAGCGGATACATGCCGGCTCATCTCTTTCGTGCCGATCCCGCCACCGGCTCCCTCGAGGACCTGGGTATCGTGGGTGACGGCGAGATCTACAACTTCCTTCCTCAGAAAAACAGTCTTTTGGGCGCGGCCTACGTCGGGATGTCCCCGCTCATGATCTACCATCCGAGCAGACCGTTCGCACCGGGGATAGATGAGCAGGCTAACCCCCTCATGGTGCAGGTTCCTGAAGGATTCATCTCCTGGCGTCCCATGGCGATGATCAACGGGCCTGACGGCATGGTGTATCTCGGAGCTCAGGCTGAGTACGGCAAGCTAGGGGGTCCTTTGGTCACGTGGGATCCCACAACGAATCAGGTGGAGAGTTACGATCATCTTGTCACCGATCAGAGTGTGACCTCGCTCACGACCGCGCATGGCCAGATTATTGGCGGAACCACCATTCATGGCGGAGGCGGAAGTCATGAGACCCAGACGCAGGCCACACTGTTCATCTGGGACCCTACGATCCGGCGCAGGGTGTTTGACACTCCTGTAAGCGCCTCCAGCATCACTGACTTGATTGCCGCCACTGAGGATCGAATTTACGGGTTCGCGGACGGCACGCTCTTCGTATTTGAACGATCCAGGCGGGAGCTCATGATGACGACGGCTTCGATCCCGGGTCTCATCTACAACAGCGTAACCCTTGGGCAGGATGGATGGGTATGGGGATTGAGCGCCGACGGTATCTTCGCCATCGATCCGGTAAGTGGCTTCGCAACCCCGATTGCGAGAGCCCCGGAGCCGATCACCGCCGGATTCGCCGTGCAATGGCCGTATCTCTACTATGCATCGGGCCCACGAATCTATCGCTACACGTTTCCCTCTGCCGTGGGACAAAGGCAGTGACGGCGACTCAGCTCTGTGTAGTTCAACAGTCAGTGATCAAGAGGCAGGCTTGCGGCGCAGATCGAGCGTGAACGGGAAATCGCGGTTGCGTCCTTCCTGCTGGACTGTCATGGGCCCCGGGGTATGGCCATGCTTCCAGAATCGCGCGAGGCGTCTGGCCTCGGCTTCGTTCGCGTTGACTGGAAATGACTTGTAATTTCGCCCGCCCGGATGAACCACATGATAGGTGCAGCCGCCGATGGCGCGCTGGCTCCAGGTATCAACGAGATCGAACACCAGCGGCGCATGCACGGGGATGGTGGGATGCAAAGCCGAAGGAGGCTGCCATGCGCGGAAACGCACCCCTGCCACGAACTCACCGGATAGGCCAGTAGGGTGAAGGGGGACCGAGCGGCCGTTGCATATCACAGTGTGGCGTGTGTCTGTCATGCCGTTGACCTTGACCTGCACGCGTTCGACTGAGGAATCGACGTAGCGGGCCGTAGCCGCCGCCAATTCTTCTCCCAGCACATGCCATGGTTCAATAGCTTGGCGCAGTTCCAGTTCGATGCCGTCGTAGACGACGCTGCCGTATCGGGGAAAGCGAAATTCGAGAAACGGCGCGAACCACTCCGCGTGGAACGGATACCCCGCCGTTCGCAAATCCTGCACGACGCCCCGCAGGTCTTGCGAAACGAAATGGGGCAGCATGAACCGGTCGTGCAACTCGGTTCCCCAGGATACCACCTGGCCCTGGTACGGCGTCTTCCAGAACCGGGCCACCAGGGCGCGCACCAGCAACATTTGCGCGAGGCTCATCTGCGGATGGGGCGGCATTTCAAACGCCCGGAATTCCACCAGACCCAAACGTCCCGTAGCAGAGCCCGGCGAATAGAGCTTGTCGATCGAGAATTCAGCGCGATGGGTGTTACCGGTCACGTCTACCAGCAAGTGGCGCAGCAAACGATCCACGAGCCACGGCGTGACTGTCTCCTGGCCGACTGGCTGCTTAGAGGCCATCTCCTGAAATGCGATTTCCAGTTCGTAGAGGCTGTCATGCCGTGCCTCGTCCACCCGTGGCGCCTGGCTGGTCGGCCCCACGAACATGCCGGAAAACAGATAGGATAGCGCCGGATGATTCAGCCAATAGGTGACGAGGCTCTTGATCAGATCCGGACGGCGCAGCATCGGACTGTCTGCCGGGGTGGATCCCCCGAGGGTGATGTGATTGCCTCCACCGGTACCCGTGTGGCGGCCATCCAGCATGAACTTTTCCGTGCCGAGCCGCGACAGCCTCGCTTCTTCATAGAGGATGTGGGTATTTGCGGCGAGTTCTTCCCAGTCCTTTGCGGGATGGATGTTGACTTCGATCACGCCCGGGTCAGGGGTCACCTGAAGCGCTCGTACCCTGGGGTCGCGTGGAGGCGGATAGCCCTCGACCCACACCGGCGTCTCCAGTTCGGCGGCAGTCGCTTCCACCGCGCCGATCAGATCGAGATAATCCTCAAGATAGGTTTGGGGCGGCATGAAGATGTGCAGCCGCCCCTGGCGGACTTCCACGCAAAGCGCGGTGCGGATCACGTCTTTGGCTGATTCAACGCCAGCGAACTCCTTGGTGATGGTTCCGTGCCGTGGGTTCCTTCGAGCACGTTTACGAAAGTCTGCCTCGGGTAGAGGATCGCGGGTTTCAAAAGGGTCCCGTTCGTGCTCGATCTCGGTGTCTTCAGGGGAGATCTTCGGGAGCGACGCGAGCGGCAAGCGTGATCCGATGGGTGAATCGCCGGGCAACAGATAGAGGCGATCACGCTTCAGCGGCCAGGGACCTGAGAGCCACGTCGCTGTGCGTGAAGTAGACGCGCTCTGGCCCGGTGATGCCGCCTTCAAGGGCAGCACATAGCCCGCGACTTTTCCCAACCCTCTATCGAGCAAGCGAGCCAGTGTCGTGCGCTGCTCCGGATCTTTTAGATCTTTTTGAAGCGGGTCCACATTGACCGGAAGACGTTGTTCCTCCGCCAGGTAATGCCACGCGTCTTCATAGGCGGGGATGGCAAAGTCGGGACTCACATTCAGGCGCTCGGCCAACCGGGTCACGAATGTCTGCGCATGGCCAACTGTGTACCCATACGCCACCGCCTCGTCCGCAATCAAGGCGGTGTTATGCCAAATCGGCTGTCCATCCAAGCGCCAGTAGCACCCCAGCGCCCAACGCGGCAAGGGCTCGCCGGGATACCACTTGCCTTGCTCCGTAATGTAGCAGCGCGCCGGGAGCAAATCGGTTCTTCAGACGCGTGAGCAGGTTGCCTGCGAGCTTGCGCTTGGTGGGGCCGAAAGCGGCAGTCTTCCACTCGTCGCCGTCCATGTCGTCGATTGATACGAAGGTCGGCTCTCCGCCCATGGTCAGACGGACATCGCCGGTTTGCAAATCGGTGTCCACTTGATGGCCCAGTGCCTCGATGGCCTGCCATTGTGTCTTCGGTGTAGGGCTTGGTGACCCGCGGATCTTCGTGAATCCGCGTGACCGACATGGCGACGTCCATCTCGGATTCACAGGGGTCGGTGAAACCAGAGACCGGGGCGGCGCTGGTGGGAGAAGCCGCGCACGCCAGCGGGATGTGCCCTTCGCCGGCCAGGAGGCCTGAGGTCGGGTCCAGCCCGATCCAGCCGGCTCCTGGGAATATACGACTTCGGCCCAGGCGTGCAGGTCGGTAAGGTCCTGCTTCGGGCCGGTTGGACCGTCGAGCGGCTTGACGTCGGGGACAAGTTGAATCAAATACCCGGAAACAAATCGCGCGGCGAGTCCAAGATTTCGCAGTATCTGCACCAGCAACCAGCCGCTGTCGCGACACGAGCCGCGGCGTAAGGTCAGCGTTTGTTCACAGGTCTGAATGCCCGCTTCGAGCCGAACGATGTAATCGACGGTCTGGTGCACCCGCTTGTTGAGAGCGACAAGCAGGTCTGTGATGGGGTACTCTGTCCAGCTATGGTGACTAGCCTTAAACTGGGCGAGCCAGCCGTAAGAAAGGTCCCCCGGCGGCTCGGGTTCCAGAAAAGGACCGAGTTCGTTGGCCAGCTGTGCGGGATAAGAAAAGGGGAATGTCTCGGCATAGGTCTCGACGAAAAAATCGAAGGGATTGATGATCGTCATGTCGGCAACCAGGTCGACGAGCACCGCCAGATCGGTGGCCTTTTCAGGGAACACGAGGCGCGCCACGTAGTTGCCGTAAGGATCCTGTTGCCAGTTGATGAAGTGCTTGGCGGGGCGGACTTTCAACGAATAGCCGAGAATCGGAGTCCGGCAATGGGGGGCGGGGCGCAGTCTGACCTCATGAGGAGAGAGACCCACCGGTTGGTCAAATCGGTAGTGAGTGTTATGATTCAATGCGACCCGAATGCTCATGGCTCACACGTCCCAGGGGGGATCCGGCAATTCACTGAACAGGCGCTTCAACCCGTCCTGCCACTGTTGGCGCATCATATCAAAATAGGGGTCTTGGTGCCCGAGGCGCCGCTGCGACCCGACTTTAAGACTGTCCTGTTCATAACACAGTAGATCGATCGGTAAGCCGACGGAGATATTGCTGCGCATGGTCGAATCGAACGAGACCAAGACGCATTTCGCCGCCTCGGTCAGATGGGTCGAATAGGTGATCACACGATCGAGGATGGGCTTCCCGTATTTGAGTTCTCCGTTCTGGAAATATGGGGTATCCTGCGTCGCTTCGATAAAGTTTCCTTCCGTGTAGATGTTGAACAACCGGTGTCTCTCTCCTCTGATTTGGCCGCCGAGAATAAAGGCAGCGTTGGCATCAATGTTGTGCTCTAGGAGATAAGGCCCGTCGCGTTTGTGCACTTCGCGCAACGTCTCTCCAACCAGCCAGGCCGCCTGGTAGAGGGATCCCGCGTTCCACAGGTTTTCCTGATTCTCGTTCTTCCGTTGCTCGAGCAGACCCACCACCGCCTGCGTCACGGCCAGATTGCCGGAACTCAACATGACCAGCACCCGGTCGCCGGGGCGTTCGTAAACCGTCATCTTGCGGAAAGTTCCGACTTGATCGACTCCCGCATTAGTCCGTGAATCCGATGCCAGCACCAACCCAGACTCCAGCATGACCCCGACACAGTAGGTCATCGATCAACCTCTCAGACGCGATGATAGTCAAATCGCCACAAGAGCGCGGTTCGTTAGATTATCATGACGCACCTTTGCGGCGCACCGTGTGACCTCGATCGCTGTGACGGCTATGGGATTCACCGAGCAGGCGGCTTCATGAAAATAGGCTGCGCCGGGAGCAGTGGTCCCGCCGGATCAGGATGCGGAAGGCTCCGGCCCGGATCCCGGCAGGGTATTCTTCGATCTCGCTTCGCCGCTCGCGTCATCGTCCAATCTGAAGCCTTGGAAGAGCGGCAGATGAAACCGAGGGTAGACCACGACCATCCATCCCGTCAAGCCGACCTCGACCGATGGCGTGTCAGTGAAGTGTCCTGTCCGATCTGATCAGGGTTGCCGCGCTCGACGTCTTCTCTGGCTCATCTACACCGCCAAGTGGTGCGGTTCAGCCACGGTCTGGGGCATGCCCGTTGGCTGTCCAATCCGTCTTTCTGAGAATTCCACGAAATTTCAACAGTGGCGCATTGCCGCTTTCGAGGCCTGTTGCTTGCAGGTGATTGAAGAAGTTGGATACGATTCAACCGAAGGGTCTCTCTTGACCGTGCGGGTGCGAGGACACGCATGGTGTTGATCACCATGCCGGAACGGGAGGTGACATCATGATCGGAAAGATGTCGGTGTGGGGAGCAATGGTGACCATGATCGTCGCGATGGTCGCCCACGGGGGGATTTCGTCGGGGGCTACCGAGTCCGGCGCTCAAATCGGAATTCCGCCGGAGACCGTGGCCGACTACCTGCATGCGGTGATCGAAGCCGACCGCACCTTTTACACGATCCATGTTGTGGAGAGGATGCAGGCGAATGGCATTGTGGTGGCCTCGGAAAATTGGCTCCCCGCAAAGACGCTGCCCCTTCCGGCCCAGTTCTTGATGGAGTCAGCCCGATTGGCGTCGATAACTGGGGCCAAGATCGCATACCGGCTCATCAGCCTGTGGCCTATCAACAAACAGAATGGGGCTTTGACTGAGTTCGAGCGAACAGGGCTGGAGGAGGTTCAAATGCACCCCGATCGTCGACATACCGGGATCATCACCCAAGAAGGGACTCGATACTTTCAGGCGATCTATGCCGACAGGGCTGTCTCGCAGGCCTGCATCGGCTGCCACAATGCGCACCCGAACAGCCCGAAGCGCGACTTCAAGATGCATGATGTGATGGGAGCCATCGTGATCACGATCCCGGAGGGTCAATAATCGGATCACGGTGATGGTGACCGGCGAGCCCTGCCACCTTAGCAGGCCATTTCCTAAGTCATCCGGTCTCCTGCTGAGCTTTTGGCTTTACACAGGCGTCAAGGCGGATTATCGTATTGATGGATCATCCGCTGTCCGACGCGTCACATTCCTGTTCAGCAAGACCTCCGGTACATGGTTGAGACCGGTTGACTGAGAGAGGAGGGTTCGTTTCTGGCCGGCTCACGGGGTCATGAGTGCACCGGATTCATAGCGCTAATCACCATTTCAGCGATAGGAGGTGGATAATGAATCCCAAAGGTATTCTGTGGGCAGTGGTCGCTATCATCATTGTAGTGATGGGTTCTTGGGCGATTTCGTCGGGAGCAAAAGATCCTGCTCCTCAGGCTGCCGCTCAGGCTGGAATTCCTGCGGAGAAGGTTGCCGACTACCTGCATGCCATAATCCAGTCTGACCGCGCCTTCTATACGATCCATGTCGTAGAGCGATTACAGGCAAAGGGCGTTGTGGTCGCCTCGGAAAATTGGCAGACCGCAAACACGCTTCCTCTCCCGGCCCAATTCTTGATTGAGTCAGCCCGGTTGACCGCGAATACAGCAACCAAGGTTTCATACCGGCTTATCAGCTTGTGGCCCATCAACAAACAGAATGGGCCCAAGACCGAGTTCGAGCAAGCGGGACTTTGGGAGACCAAGCAGAATCCGGACCGTCCGTATACCGGGATGGTCCTGAACGGCCGGGATCTATACTTTCAAGCCATTTACGCTGACAAGGCTGTCTCTCAGGCCTGCATCGGGTGCCACAATGCACACCAAGACAGCCCGAGGCGGGACCTCAAGATGAATGATGTGATGGGCGGGATTATGATCAGCATTCCGCTCGATCAGTAGTTGTTCAAGTCATCCGGAACGAGGACCTGGTAACCATGGGATGCGGTGGCTTCCTGAGATGGGTCTTGCCCACGTTCCCGAAGACGTACGGCTCGTCGTTGCCCTTCGTGGCACTGTTGATCAGTGAAGATCGAGCTGGTGGGTCAGAAACTCTGCGATGGTCTTTTGGCCAACCGGATTGAGATGTTCGTCAGTCGAGAAGTACACCGGCGTCTTTCGATTGATTTCCTTAAGGATCGGAAGCGGGTTCAACGCATGCACGTGGGGCCACGTGTCGAATGTGTTCTGAATGCCCGTCAAGAATGGATACTCCGGGGCACCTATCCGGTCGGGTTCAGTGAACGTGGCTCCCAGTTGCCGCATATATGAGATGTACCGCTCATCGACTTGCGACACATGGGGAATCACTAGGAGAAAGGCTTGACACAGCTCAGGCTTGCAGTAAGCCAGTAATCGCTTTAGGGTGTTGAGGAACGTCACGTAATCGGTCCGCCGGGGCACGTTGAGGAGAATCGAATCCTCTATTAACGAAGGATCTGCCTTCACGTACACCTTTACCCGTCCTTCATAATTCTCCACGGAAAATGAATCAGTCGTCGGGGCAGGAGAATCTGTCCGGGACTCCGAGCCCGGCCTCTGCCGCGTTTCGCCATGTAAGGATTGCACGATCTGGCCGAGTCGATAGTTGACATAGCCGATCGATCGGAGCTGATTGGCGATCAACCAATACAGATTTCGCGGGAACGACAGCTCGTTCCAGTTCACCGGATAGCTGATATCGAACAGATCGTTCCCCACGTAAATCTGATAGATGAAGATTGACGGGTGAAAAGTGTGAAATCGTTGTCGAGCGATCAATTCTGCCTGGATGACCCCCGTTCCACTGACTCCTCCGTTAATGATTCGCACTCTCGGGAACGCCTGCTGGAGGATGCCCACATAGTTCCCGGGGCCTGCCGTGAACGAGTCCCCCATGACGAGAATCGTTTTCCGACCGTCCTCGGAAAAGTATTCCGGCGGATTGAGTGCCCGGAGCTCTGGCGAATAGGTATCTATAACTTGCCACCGATAGAGTCCTTCAAGCACAAGGACCGGCACCAGGAGTGTGAGCAACAGGTATCGTGAGAAGGTCAGGAAATGCTTCATAAGAGCTTGTAGGGTAAGCGGCTCAAAAGAGCTGGAAGCTGTTTATGTCATGCCGGGATGGTCCTGACAACCCTGGAAGCTGGTTTGAGCTATTGGATCGTGGCAAGGCTTTAATGGTTGCAGGTCATGAAGTGACGCAAGACCTGATTGGCAGTCACACAGCGGGAACGCCCTTGACGTCGTGCGCAGGGTGCAGAACGTCGGCTGAAAGCCTTCTGGTCAATGGGTGCGCCACACAGGGCAGCATCTTCATCATGGACCGGGATGGTCGACGTTCCCTCTCCACGTGCGGAGGAGCGGGGGCATGGAGGCGAAAGGACCCGGACGAAGGGAATGCTGAAAGCCCGTCAAACCTAATGACCAGAGCGTCTGGCACGTTCGGCGATTTTCTTGCGGAGCCGGGCTTTGTCGAGACTGATTCTTGCTTCTTCCACCTCGGAGGGCAGCCCTCCCGTTTCGAGGCGTTTTTCGGCTTTCTGGACCGCGGCTTGAGCGCGTTCTACGTCGATGTCTTCGGCCTTTTCTGCGATTTCGGCGAGGATCGTGACCTTCGTGGGCGTGACCTCGGCGAATCCCCACAGCACGGACATGAACGACCAGGCGTCGCTGATCTTATAGCGGAGCTCGCCGATCTTGAGCATGGAGAGGAAGTGACAGTGGCCCGGCAGCACGCCGAACTCACCCTCGGTTCCCGGGGCAATCACCTCGTCCACCTGCCGACTCAGCAGCAGTTTCTCGGGTGTCACCACTTCAAGGAGTATCTTGGTCGCCATCGATCCTCAGCTTTCAGCATCAGCAAGCAAGCGATTCCAAAACTGATCGCTGACCGCTCTGTTGACTAGCTTCTCTTATAGCCGAGCTTCTCGCCTTTCGCGATGACTTCTTCGATGGTTCCCACCATATAGAACGCCTGCTCCGGGAGGTCGTCGTACTTCCCTTCGACGATTTCCTTGAAGCTCCGGACGGTGTCCTTGAGCTTGACGTACTTACCGGGGGCGCCTGTGAACGCTTCGGCCACGTGGAACGGCTGGGAGAGGAAGCGTTGAATCTTGCGCGCTCTGGTCACTATCATTTTGTCATCTTCGGACAGTTCGTCCATGCCCAGAATCGCGATGATGTCCTGCAGATCTTTGTACCGCTGCAGCACGGACTGGACCGAGCGCGCCACGTGGTAATGCTCCTCGCCGATGATCTGCGGATCCAGGATTCGAGAGGTCGAGTCAAGCGGGTCGACGGCAGGATAGATTCCCAAGCTCGGCCAGTTGCCGGGACAGCACGGTGGTCGCGTCCAAGTGCGCAAAGGCGGTGGCCGGTGCCGGGTCGGTCAGGTCGTCGGCCGGCACATAAATGGCCTGGACCGATGTGATCGAGCCTCTCTTCGTGGACGTAATCCGCTCCTGAAGTGCGCCCATCTCGGTGCCCAACGTCGGCTGATAACCCACCGCCGATGGCATACGGCCCAGCAGCGCGGACACTTCCGACCCGGCCTGCGTAAACCGGAAAATGTTATCGATGAAGAGCAGCACGTCCTGGTTCTCTTCGTCGCGGAAGTACTCGGCGATGGTCAACCCGGTCAGGCCGACGCGGAGACGCGCCCCGGGAGGCTCGTTCATCTGGCCATAGACCAGCGACGCTTTGGATTTGGTGAAGTCATCAGGATCGATGACCTTCGATTCCTGCATCTCGTGCCACAGATCGTTCCCTTCGCGCGTACGCTCACCCACGCCGGCGAACACGGAGAACCCGCCGTGGTGCAGAGCGATGTTGTTGATGAGCTCCATGATGATGACGGTTTTCCCGACGCCGGCGCCGCCGAAGAGTCCGACCTTCCCGCCCTTGGAGTAGGGTTCCAAGAGGTCCACGACTTTGATCCCGGTCTCCAGAACTTCGGTTTTCGTCTCCTGTTCATCCAGCGGCGGTGCCGGGCGATGGATGGGGTATGTCTTCTTGGTCTTGATCGGTCCCTTTTCATCGACCGGTTCACCCAATACATTGATGAGTCGACCTAACGTCTCTCGGCCTACAGGAACGGAAATTGGTGCGCCCGTGTCTTTGACGGGCATGTCGCGGACCAACCCGTCGGTCGAGGACATGGCAATTCCGCGCACGCGGTTCTCTCCAAGGTGTTGGGCGACTTCCAATGTGAGACGGATCTGCGGTGTGCCGGCGGCCTTATCCTCGTTCTGCTCGACTCGGAGCGCATGGTAGATGTTGGGAAGATGGCCCGGCGGAAACTCCACGTCTACCACCGGGCCGATGACCTGGATGACCTTGCCTGTACTCACATCGATCTCCTTAGTTATTGGCCAGAGGCACGAGGCTAGGGGCGATAGACCTCTAGCCACTGGCTCCTTGCCTATTTCAGCGCTTCCGCTCCGCCCACGATGTCCATTAATTCTTTGGTGATCGCGGCCTGCCGAGTCTTGTTGTAGAAGAGCGTCTGCTTCTTGATCAATTCCCCCGCGTTTCTGGTCGCTCCATCCATGGCCGCCATCCGCGCCGCCTGCTCCGCCGCCGATGACTCCAGGAGAATCCGGAACGCCTGTGCCTGGAAGTGTTTGGGGAGCAAGGCGGCCAGCAGTTCATCTTCGTCCGGCTCATAGAGATAGCTGCCTCCTAAATGCTCACCGGCCTCTCCCGACTCTTCGGGAGTCTCGATTGGGAAAATCTTCTCCACGACCACGCGCTGCTGCATGGCCGACTTGAACTCGTTATAGATGACATAGAGTTCGTCAAACGTGCCCTGGATGAAATTCTCGCAGCCATACTGTCCGATTTCCATGCCGTGTTCATACGTCAATCGGTCGAAGATATTGATCCATTGCTGCCGCAGCGGCCACGCCCGGCGGCGAAAGTATTCTCGCCCCTTACGTCCCACCAGGCCGACGAGCACCTTTGCTCCACGCCCCTCGCATTCGCGGATACATTCCATGGCCTTTCGAATGATGTTGGCGTTGAACGCTCCACAGAGGCCTCGGTCGCTGGTCACAACCACGACCTCGATGGTTCTGACCTCGCGCTTCTGCAGCAGCGGGTGCGAGGCTCGGTTCACGCGGAGGCTCAGGTCAGCCAAGACTCCGCGCATTTTGAGTCCATACTGCCGAAATGCGAGAATCCGTGCCTGGGCGCGGCGGAGTTTCGACGAGGCCACCATCTTCATGGCCTTGGTGATCTTCTGGGTGTTTTTGAATGAGCCGATCTTGCGGCGGAGACTTTGAAGGCTTGGCATGAGCTTGAAGGCTGCTGAAAAAACCCTCCAGCGGCGCTCTCAGTCGCGAGCCCAGCTCCACGTACACGAAGAGTACGTCTCAGCGTCCTCGCTCCTTGCGGTCTCGCTGGCGGATTTCTTGAGCAGCCTTTCCATACGTACAATAAAATGAGTTGCTAGGCCTGCGCCCCGTATCCCATCTTCTGTTTGAAGGTGGTGATGATCTGCTTCAGCTCCGTGGCAAAGCCCTCGTCGATCTTGCTCTTCGTCCCCACATCTTTTTTGATCTGCGGGCGGTGTTGAGCGACATAATGGAGGAGATCCTCTTCAAACTGACGGATTTTGTCCACCGGGACATCATCCACGAACCCGTTGACGCCGGCATAAATCGAGATGACCTGATCGGCGACCGGCATGGGCTTGTATTGTCCTTGCTTGAGCAGTTCGACCATCCGAACACCCCGGGCCAACTGAGCCTGCGTGGCCCTGTCGAGCTCGCTGCCGAACTGGGAGAAGGCCGCCATTTCTCGATACTGCGCAAGGTCCAGGCGGAGCGTTCCGGCCACCTGCTTCATGGTTTTGATCTGCGCCGACCCACCGACACGGGAGACGGACAGGCCAACGTTGATGGCCGGCCGGATCCCCGAGTAGAACAGGTCGCTCGCCAGGTAAATCTGACCGTCGGTAATGGAAATGACGTTCGTCGGGATGTACGCCGAGACGTCGCCCGCCTGGGTCTCGATGATCGGAAGCGCGGTCAGACTGCCTCCGCCGAGCTTTTCGCTGAGCTTGGCCGCCCGCTCCAGGAGTCGCGAGTGCAGGTAGAAGACGTCACCCGGGTAGGCTTCTCGGCCGGGCGGCCGGCGAAGCAATAACGAGAGCTGCCTGTAAGCCGTGGCATGCTTGGACAGGTCATCATAGATGATAAGGGCGTGTTTCCCATTGTCGCGGAAATATTCGCCGATGGCGACACCGGCATAGGGAGCGAGGTACTGCATCGAGGCCGCATCGCTCGCGGTGGCGGAGACCACGATGCTGTACTCCATCGCATGATGCTCCTCCAGCGTCTTGACCACTCGGGCCACCGTGGAACGCTTTTGCCCAATGGCCACGTATATGCAAAAGACGTCCAAGCCTCTTTGATTGATGATCGTATCGACGGCGATGGCGGTCTTGCCGGTCTGCCGATCACCGATGATCAATTCCCGCTGACCCCGGCCGATCGGAATCATCGCATCGATTGCCTTGATCCCGGTCTGCAACGGCTCTCGCACCGACTGGCGATCGACCACACCCGGCGCTCTCAGCTCGATGCGGCGGCTCAGCGAGGCCTTGATGGGCCCCTTTCCGTCCAACGGAAGGCCGATCGCATCGACCACGCGTCCGACGAGCGCTTCCCCGATGGGCACCTCAGCAATGCGTCCCGTTCGCTTGACCGGATCGCCCTCTTTGATGCCGGTGTCATCACCCATCAGCACGGCCCCGACACTGTCCTCTTCGAGGTTCAGGGCGATGCCGTAAAGGTTCCCGGGAAACTCCAGCATCTCGCCGGCCATCGCGCCGTCGAGTCCATAGACCTTGGCGATGCCATCACCGACTTGAATGATGGATCCGCTCTCGTTGACATCGACGTGCTTATCGAAGTCCTTAATCTTCTCCTTGATAATCGCGCTGATCTCGTCGGACTTGATCTGCATTCGCTACTCCTTGGTCACAAGAGTCCGCATGGCCGTCAATCGGCTGCGAACGGAGCTATCATACACCGTGGTGCCGATTCGGATCTGGAGCCCGGAGAGAAGTGTCGGTTCGGTCTGGAATGAAAGATCGACGTTGTGTCGCAAGAGTTCGCGAAGGCGGTTACGGAGGCTATCCTGCTCGGCGGGAGTCAAGGCTTTGGCCGACGTGACCGCAACCTGCTTGGTCCCTTTCGCTTGATCGGCAAGCGCGGCGAATTGGTCGGCGATCTCTTGGAGAAAGCCAATCCGATTTTTTTTCACCAATTGGGCGAGAAAATTGTTGATAACCGGAGGGCATCCCAGACGCTGACTGAGTGCGGAAAGGACATCTCGTTTTTGAGCAAAGCCGAATGCGGGCGACGCCAGGACATGCCTCAGGGACGACAATTCCGAAATAGTCTGCGCCAACGCCCTCAAGCCGGTCTTCGTGGCTTCAATCGTGGCCTCATCCGTGAGGCCGAACAGGGCTTTCGCGTAACGACGAGCAACCGCGATTT
This sequence comes from Nitrospirota bacterium, assembly GCA_963703955.1. GTDB lineage: Bacteria > Nitrospirota > Nitrospiria > Nitrospirales > Nitrospiraceae > CAVPGK01. The sequence continues at coordinate 272,606 of CAVPGK010000017.1, forward strand.
TGATCACAATCGTACCGGGTTTACCGGGGATTCGTGCGTGCGGGTGGGCACGACAAAAAACGGGGCACAGTAGCATCCGGCAACGGAATGTGTCAAGCGGGAAGGTGGCGCAAACGCTACTGAATAATGCCGCCGCCTAAGACACGGTCGCCGTCATAGAAGACGGCGGACTGGCCTGGGCTGAGCGCACGCTGAGGAGCCTGAAAGCGAACGTGAACGGTCCCGTCCGTGTGAGGCGTGAGAGTGGCCGGCGCGGAGGGTGTGGCGTACCGGACCTTGACGCGAGCTTCTACCGGCTCTGTGAGAAAGGTTTCATCAAACACATTGAGGTCAGTGACGGCGCAGTCCGAGCGAAACAGTTCTTCCTCTGGACCCAAGACGACCGTCTGGGTCTCAGAGATCACGCGCTGCACGTACAGCCGTTGTCCTGTGGCGATGCCTAAGCCGCGTCGCTGACCGGGTGTGTAGTAGGCAATCCCATCGTGCCGACCCAGGACACGGCCTTCCCGATCAGTAAACCATCCGGGCTTTCGTGACTCTGGCGCTTCGCGTTCCATAAACGTTCGATAATCGCCCTGACTCACAAAGCAGATTTCCTGACTCTCTTTGATATCATCCGCCGGCAAGCCTAAGGATTCGGCCCGAGCCCATACCTCTGACTTGCGCAGGGCCCCGACCGGGAAGAGGAGGCGATCCAGCCACAAGGGGTTGATCCGGTACAGAAAATAGCTTTGGTCCTTCCGAGGATCCGCTGCTCGCTGCAATGTCGGCCGCTCGCCGTCGCGATTGATTTGGGCATAATGCCCGGTGGCCACGAAATCGGTGCCTCGTTCCTCGGCAAGGCAATACAGCGAGCGGAGCTTGACTCGCTCATTGCAACGCACACAGGGGTTCGGGGTGGTGCCGGCCTGATATCCGGATAAAAAATCATCGATCACGCCGGACCGAAAATTCTCCCTCGTGTCGATCACCTCATGGGAAATTCCCAGTCGCGCGGCTACGTAGCGGGCCAGCCCGACCTTACAGCAACCGCGCTCCTGCCACCGCTTGGACACCGCCACCGATTCGTCCTCGTGTTCCCAGACTTGCAGCGTGATCCCTTGGACCTGATACCCCTGCTCAACAAGGAGGGCGGCAGCTACAGAGCTGTCTACCCCACCGCTCATGCCGAGAATCACTGTTCGCCGGCTCATTCCTATTCCTTCACGATTGGCCGTCCTGGGCGCGGACCTTGCGGTGCGCGGCCAGATCACGCACGTTCTCAAGCGTCTTGGCTTCCTGCTCGGTTTGTTCGGACCACTTGTTGGCGCCCATATCGCACATGCCGTGAATGTGCGCTCCTTCTTCTATCACAATTGCGGGCGTCCGCACATCACCCAATACGACAGCCGGCTTCAGTAACTGAATCTTTTCCGTTGCCGTGATGGTCGCCTTGATCTTTCCGCCGCAGATAACGGTCCCGGCGCTGATCAATCCCTTGATGACCGCATGTTCCCCGATGACCAGGGTTCCCTTGGTGTGAACCTCGCCTTCCAGGTGGCCGTCGATTCGCACCGTTCCATCGAAGTGAATAACTCCCTTAAAATCGACCCCTCGTCCCAGGAAAGTAAAATTCTCATCGGTTTCGTTGACGCCCTTCTTCTTTGGATTGAATTCAAACATGGGTGCCTCCTCTCGCTTACGTCGGTGAAGGGAAATGGTTAGGCCTGCCGGCTGCCTTGCCGAGGTTGCCTGACTCTAAGCTGGGTCGGATGGGTTGAAGGATAGAGAGCTGTGTTGGTCCTGCCGTGGATCTGTTCGGTCGATGGATCTATCGTCATCCCAGAAGCATTTCCAACAAGCGATCCAACTCTACAGGCGAGAAATAGTGTAGCACAACCTTTCCGCCGGTCCTGCCCTTGATGATGGAGACTCTTGTTCCGAAGCGCTTCTGAAGTTTCTCTTCGAGATCAACATAGGACCGATGTTGTGGTCTGGTCCGTCTTGGGGTTGGAGTATGGGTCGAAATCTTCTCGGCTTCTCTCACGGTGAGTTGCTTTTCAACGATCTGGCGAGCAAGTGCGAGTTGCTCTTCGAGGTGATTAAGGCCCAGGATGACTTTCGCATGCCCCGTCGTCAAGGCGCCTGACTCAACTAAGCATTGGACTTCATTAGGTAAATTGACGAGCCTTGCAATGTTTGCAACCGAGGATCGATCCTTTCCAATCCGTTGCGCGACCGTTTCTTGAGTGAAACCAAATTCATGAATGAGCCGATGATAGGCCCGGGCGGCTTCCATTGGATTAAGATCCTGGCGCTGCAAATTCTCCACGAGGGCGAGCTCCATCACCTGTTCATCACTGGAATTGCGAACGATCGCAGGTACAGTGAGCAGACCGGCTAATTTTGCTGCTCGCAATCGCCGCTCGCCTGCGATGAGTTCGTAGAGTCCGTCACCCTTTCGTCGAACCAGAACCGGCTGCAGCACACCATTCTGCTTGATCGATTCGGCAAGCTGCGTGAGCTCGGACTCCTGGAACTCGCTTCGAGGTTGGTAACGATTGGGAATAATGTTGAGGAGCGGAATTTCCTGAATTTCGCGTGTCGGCATCGCAGTTTTGAATCCACTATCCGGCAATAACGCTTCAAGACCTTTACCGAGCGCCTTCTTTTCCATGCGCCAAGATCTCCTTTGACAATTCGAAATAGGCCTGGGCTCCGGACGACGCGGCATTGTACAGCGCCACGGGACGACCGTAGCTTGGGGCCTCAGCTAAGGTGACGTTTCGCGGGATCATCGTCTTGTATACTTTTTCCTTGAAATGACTTCTAATTTCCTCCACGACCTGTCGGGCCAAACTGTTTCGGGAGTCGTACATGGTCAGTAGAATCCCTTCGATCTCAAGGGTCGGGTTCAATGAGTCCTGCACCCGCTTCACATTCGCCATCAGTCGTCCGAGACCTTCCATTGCATAGTATTCGCATTGGATGGGTACCAGGACGGATGAAGCCGCGACCAGCGCATTGATGGTGAGGATTCCCAAGGCTGGTGGGCAATCAAAGATAATAAAATCATAGCGATCGAATGTGTCACCCAGGGCATTCTTGAGAACTGCTTCGCGCGCTTCAACGTTCACCAATTCGACTTCTGCGCCCACTAAGTCCGCATTCGCTGGGGCAAGAAAGAGTTTGGGAATTCCAGTGGATGCGATCACTTCAGAGACGTAAGCTCCCCGGGTCATGCAGTCGTAGATCGTCCGAGAAAGGTTTCTCGGATCAAGGCCCAGGCCACTCGTCGCATTCGACTGGGGGTCCAGATCGACCAATAAGACAGAACGCTCCCCTATTGCCAGCGACGCGGCGACGTTAACCGATGTGGTTGTCTTTCCGACACCTCCTTTCTGATTTGCAATAGCAATTGTTCTTGCCATGGTGTTTCTCGTTCTATGCAGTGAGCTTCATAGCGACTGTTCCACGTGGAACAGTCTCAAGAATAGTTAAGACCCGTCTCCCGGCTTGGTATGGCAGGTCATAGGCGATTTCCTGTGTGACCATGAGTCCATCGACGGTGAGTGCACTTCCGAAAGATTTCGACCTGCAGAGGATCAATCTGCCATGATTTGTGAGCAACGGTTCGACGCAATGGATAATCGAGCGAACGTTCAGGGCTCGAGTCGTCACGTAGGCAAAGGTGCAGTGGTAATTTATTTGCGCTGAGAGTTCCTCCAATGGTTGTGACAGTACGCGAGAGTCTTTCAAGGAAAGTGTCCCAATCATGTGCCTCAAAAACGCTGTTTTCTTGTGATTTGGTTCGAGGAGGGTGAGGTGAATCTCTGGGCAAAGAATCTTGAGGGGAAGACCTGGAAATCCAGCTCCAGCACCGACATCCAAGAGCAAATCATGTGATTTGAGGGACCGCAGAGCCTTGCTACAGGCCAGCGAATCGAGAAAATGCTTGACCGCGATCTGTTTGGTATCCGTAATAGCGGTCAGATTCGTCTTTCCATTCCAGATGGTCAGTTCACGGAGGTACTGGGAAAATTGTCCGAGTTGATGCTCGGTGAGAGAGAGCCCGAGCTCAGCAGAACCGTCGACCAGGTATGATCGGAGGTCGGAGGTCTGTTCCACGTGGAACAGACCTACGATATCTCCAATGGGTCGTCAAGCGTTTTTTTGTATTGGGGACGAATCCGACGGGCTAGATACCTTGAATGGTCTGTCCGTCACCAGTGGCAGCGGATTGAAGACCATGCCGCCTGTCTCGCTCTAAGGCGACCAAGAGCAGGGAAACGGCGGCGGGAGTCACCCCGGATATTCTCGATGCCTGGCCGATGGAAGCTGGTCGGACTCGCCTGAGTTTTTCTAGGACTTCCTTCGAAAAACCGATAACGCTGTCGTAATTGAAAGAAATTGGAATCTTCCGATCCTCCAATTTCTTGAAATTGGCGATCTGCTGCATTTGTCGTTTGATGTACCCTTCGTATTTCACTGTTATTTCAATAGCTTCTTTAACTTGATCGTCATCTGGCCCAGGGTCTCCTGTCAAGCCAAGAAGGGTTTGATAGGTCAGTTCTTGGCGTCTGAGCAAATGGGCGAGTGTGAGATCGGGAGAAATACCGTCAAGATTCATGACGGATAACTTACTACGGATCTCAGGGGTCCATGAGGGCTTGGTACGCTTGAGACGCGTGACCTCGCTATCGATCTGCTCGCGCTTCCTCAGTAGCTGACCATATGCCGTCTCGTCGATCAGGCCGAGTCGATGGCCGATGTCCATCAATCGCAGGTCGGCGTTGTCTTGGCGAAGGAGCAGGCGATATTCCGCCCGAGATGTGAACATCCGATAGGGTTCCCGCGCATCCTTCGTGATGAGGTCATCGATCAACACCCCAATGTACGCTTGCGATCGATCCAAAATCAGTGACTGCTCATCACGCATGCTCAACACGGCATTAATGCCCGCCATGATACCTTGCGCACCCGCCTCCTCATAGCCGGAGGTGCCGTTGATCTGACCTGCATGGAAGAGGCCTGCAACCAACTTTGTTTCCAGTGTCGGGTGAAGCTGGCGCGGCGGGAAATAGTCGTACTCCACCGCGTACCCAGGCTTCAGCATCTTCGCGTGCTCCAGGCCTGGAATGGTGCGAAGGATGGCCGCTTGCACGTCAACCGGAAGACTCGTGGAAATGCCGTTTGGGTAATACTCAAGAGTGTCTAACCCCTCTGGTTCTACGAAAATCTGGTGTCGCTGCTTGTCCGCAAACCGAACCACCTTATCCTCGATGGATGGGCAGTAACGCGGTCCGACCGATTCGATTACCCCACTATACAAAGGGGATCGGTCGAGATTCTTCACGATGATCGCATGCGTTTCGGGGTTGGTATAGGTGAGATGGCAGGAAACTTGAGGCGTTGTGATTCGCTCGGTGCGGTAGGAAAAAGGCTTGGGAGGATTGTCGCCGGGCTGTGGAATCATCACACTGAAATCGATCGTGTCCCGGTCCAGACGAGGCGGCGTTCCTGTCTTCAGGCGCCCCACTTCGAACCCGAAGTCCCGCATGCAATCCGACAGGTGTTCGGCTGAGGCTTCGCCGGCTCTTCCGGCTGGAAAATGGCTTAGCCCGATGTGGATCAGGCCCTTGAGGAAGGTACCCGATGTCAAGATGACCGCGTGGGCTGTGATGGTTGCGCCGCCGTCCGTGACGACGCCGGTCACCCTTCCCTGGCTGGTGAGCACTCGATCGACAGTCCCTTGACCGATCTCGAGCCCAGGTTGCGCGCGTAGCGTCTCCCGCATCGCACGGCGATACAGTTTCTTGTCGCATTGCGCGCGCAGAGCCCGAACGGCCGGCCCCTTGCTGGTGTTGATCATCCGAAACTGGATTCCCGAGCGATCGGTGTTGCGCCCCATCTCTCCTCCGAGCGCATCGATCTCTTTGATCAGGTGACCTTTCGCAATGCCGCCCATCGCAGGATTGCAGGACATTTGGGCGATCTTGTCCTGGTCCATTGTCAGGAGAAGAACACGGGTTCCCATACGGGCTGCGGCAAGCGCCGCTTCACACCCTGCATGCCCTCCTCCCACGACTATCACGTCATAAGGCATGGAAAACCCCTTGGCACCTCTGGCCTTTTGACTCACTATTTTCCGATACAAAATTCGCGGAAGATCCGGTCTAGAACATCGTCGGTGGTAATGGCCCCGGTGATTTCACCGAGCGCATCGAGCGCGCCGCGTAAGTCCATCGCGATGAACTCACCCGACAACTGCGACGTCACCGATTCAATCGCTTTGGCCAAGGCCGATTCGGCATTCACCAAGCTGGTTCGATGCCGTATGCGTGTCACCATGGCCGCTTCACCGGGTTCGAGGCCACCTCTTCCCACAACCCCTCTGATCGTGTCCCGAAGATCCTCTAAGCCGGCTCCAGTCTTGGCCGAGATCCGGACTACGGACTTGAATTCAGCCAGTTCGAAGTCATGAATGCGGCTTGGCAGATCGCTCTTGTTCACGACGACTACCAACGTTTTGTCGCGACCGAGACCCAGGAGGTCGTGATCTTCGGCACTGAGGGGAAAGGATCCGTCAAGCATGACCAGAAGCAGCTCCGCTTGCTCGATCGCGGCACGGCTACGTTTGATGCCCTCGTGCTCCACCAGATCGTCGGTCTCTCGCAGTCCGGCCGTGTCCAATAGCCGAACCGGAATACCCCGTATATTCAACACCTCTTCCAACACGTCACGCGTGGTACCAGGCACAGCCGTCACGATGGCGCGATCAGTACCCAATAAGGCGTTGAGAAGACTGGATTTACCCACGTTGGGGCGTCCGATGATCGCGGCGGCCACTCCCTCACGCAGCACCCGCCCTTCCTCGTAGGTCTTAGCCAGTCGAGACACCTCCGTTCTTGTCTGCCGCAAGCTGCGGGCTAGGTCGTCCGGCCGAACAAAGGCCAGGTCTTCCTCCGTGAAATCGATCGCGGCTTCCACGTGCGCTAGCAGACCGATCAAGGTCTCCCGCATCCGGTCGACTTCCTTTGATAGCGCGCCTCGCAGTTGTTCTTGGGCGATCCTGAGGCTGCCGGTTGTCTTCGCGCGAATCGTGTCGAGCACGGCCTCGGCCTGAGTGAGGTTGAGTCGACCGTTCAGGAAGGCTCGTTTGGTGAATTCCCCCGGGTCGGCTAATCTGGCGCCGCGCCGGACCAATCCATCGCACAGGCTCTGCAGCACCAGAGGGCCGCCATGGCAGTGGATTTCCACCACATCCTCAGCCGTAAACGAATGCGGGGCGCGCATGACGACGACCAGTGCCTCGTCAAGCGGCAGCGAATCGCGGTGAGGCTCGATGGGCGTGACCGCGACGTCAAACACATCCGCGTGATGAAGGGTATGACTCTGAACGGCGATCAACGATCGGCCGGATCGGAGACGAATCAGTTCGGAGGCGTAGGCGACGGCGTTCTCACCGCTGATGCGGACGATACCGATTCCCCCTTCCCCTACCGAAGTGGCGATGGCGCAAATCGTTTCGTCCATCCGTGCGGTCATAGACAACATTACGATTCGACGTGGCTCTCAGCCTCGGTCTTGGCGGCCTTTTTCTTGGCGCTCGATTTGTTGCCATCGCGTGTTTCTGTATCGGGTGCCGGTTCGGAGGGAGCGGTCGAGAAGGTCGGCTTCTTGAAGATGTACCGGTCCGTGACGAACTGTTGGGTGATGGTAATCACGTTGTTTGTGAGCCAATACAGCACCAGACCGGCGGGAAAGGTCAGGAACAAGACGGTCATGAAGGCCGGCAACATCAACATGACTTTCGCTTGTGTGGGATCCATCGTCGTCGGCATGATCTTCTGCTGCAGGACCATCGAGGCGCCCATGATAACGGGGAGGACGTAATACGGATCTTGGACGGACAGGTCGGTGATCCAGAGAACGAACGGCGCCTGTCTCAGATCAATCGTCATATACAGAATGTTGAACAGGGCCACGAACACCGGCATCTGCAACAGCATCGGGAGGCACCCGCCAACCGGGTTAACCTTGTGGTCCCGGTAGAGCTTGATTAGCTCCTTGTTCAACCGTTCGCGATCGTCCTTGTACTTGGATTGGAGCGCCGCCACCTTGGGTTGAACGGACTGCATGTCTTTCATCGACTTGTAGCTCTTGTACTGGAGGGGAACGAACAGCAATTTGATCGCGACGGTGAGCAGGATAATGGCGATCCCGTAGTTGCGGGTATAGTCGTAAATAAACCGCAGGACTGAGAACAGCGGCTTGGCCACAGCTTTCACAATGCTCCAGCTACCGTAGATGAACCAGCCGAAGTCGATGGTGTCTTCGAGGCCGAGGTTCAACGACTTGAGTGTGTCGAACTCCTTTGGCCCGGCATACAACTGCATCGATGCGTCCGATGTGGCGGATGGAGGAGCAAACCGTAGGGCAGCGGAGACCACCTTATCCGTCTCTTTTTTCACCACCGCGGCTGAGGCCCCCGCGGGGATCAGGACGGTCAGGAAGTATTTGTCCTGAAGCGCGACCCACTCCACGGAGCCTTTGCGTTCGATCTCGGAATCCGGCGTATTCTTCTCAAGCTTGCCGTCAACGATCGAAGCGGGTCCGATCAGGCCGATGAAGCCTTCACCCCATTCGACGATGCCGAAGTTGGTGCCCAGCGTTACGTCGTAGCTGCTTCCTAGACCCTCGGTCTTCACGGACACGTCTACGAGGTAGCTGTGGTGGTGAAAGGTCAGTTCCTTCACCACTCGGATGCCTTTTTGAGGCGACTCGTACGTCAAAGTGATCGTGCCCGTAGGGTGTGCCGCATCGAGCGTCGCGAAATTGCGCTGAGTCTTGTACAGACCTTCATTCACTTGTGCGGTGACGGATGAGTCTACCGATCGAATGGAAAGGGGATTGGGGAATTTGCCTCCGGCGTATTTCAATTGGATCGGCTCGGGATCCCGGCCGGAAGTCATGTATCGCTTCAATTGCCAACTCGTGATGGCCGCGCCGCGGTTCGTGATCACAGTCCGATAGAGATCGGTGTCAACCACCTGGGTCTCCTCGTCAGTGGAGGATTGCACGGTTTCTGCGGGGGGCTGTTCCTTCGGCTTGTTTGGCTGTGGACTCGGAGCCGATGGCTCGACCGTCCTACTGGATGACTGCGGGGGAGCGGATTCAGGACCGGCCGATGGCGTCTCGCGCACGGAACCGGGGGCCGGCGCGTCAGATTGGCTCGGCGGGGAGATAATTCCCATCTGTTTCAACAGGTAGTCATACCCGAAAATGATCGCCAGGGACAGGATCAGGAAGAGAATAACCCGCTTTTCCATCAACGCAACGACTCCTCGGTGTCAACGGCCCATGATCAGCGGTCGGCAGGAAATGGAACGGCAAGAGATCGTCATTGGGTTTCTGCAATTGCTGGTCGCCGGCTGATTGCTGGCGCCAGTCCTATTTGACGGGGTCAAGGCCACCGGGGTGGAATGGATGACATTTCAATACGCGAAGGATGGTCCGCGGCAGCCCGAGAATCACTCCGTGTCGGCGAATCGCCTCTATGGCGTACTGAGAGCAGGTAGGTTCAAAACGACAGGCGGGAGGAAGCAGCGGCGAGACCCATCGCCGGTACTGTGCGATACATCCTATGCAGATTCGTTGCATCGAAGATCCGATAGAGACATCAATAATCCTTCTTGTTTCAGCGCTGCAACCCAGGCGTCCCGGAGCCGAGAATGCCGAACGGTAAGCGCCTCTCGTCTGGGAAAGATCAAGACATCATGCCCCGCGAGGAACTGATTTCCCGTCTGCCGCGCGAGTTCCCTGAAAATACGCTTCGCCCGATTTCTCACGACCGCACCGCCAAATCGCTTCCCGACGATGACCCCTACTCGAGTCTGGTGGAACCCCGACGCAGAGGAGACAAGATTGAACAGCGGAGTTGGGAGTCGACGTCCGCATTTCTTCACCCGTTCGATGTCGGCGCTGTTTCGCAGGAAGTGAGGGCGGCGTGCAGGCAGACCGGGCATGAATACAGCGGGGCGGCTAGTTATACGGTCAGTCGAGCCCGACCTTTTGCCCGTCGACGGGCCAAAACCTTCCGACCATTCTTGGTGCTCATGCGCTTGCGGAATCCATGATCTCTTTTGCGTTTGAGATTGGACGGCTGTCTGAACGTGGCTGACATCTCGTACTCCCTTCCCTACCTGATAAAGATTGATATTATAGGGATGGCCCGGCGAGCTGTCAATCACGGGCCTGCATCCATCCGGATGACGTTGGCCCTTCGAGGCGGGAGCCGACCTCTTAGCCGCTAGTCTTTGATCCAGAACACAGCCCGCTGACTATGCGGCTGTGTCCTCCCTGGTCTTTGGCGTTCTCGAAAAGCTCCGTTAATAATGGGGGCATGAGGCGCTTTTGCCTGTGACTGAGCTATTCGGCCTCATCGTCTGGTCGTGCGCAGTTGACTCACCGTCATCAGGAAATGCAAGTCATGTGATTATCTTCGTTTTGAGTCAAGTGAAGCATGGCACCTCGTTTGCTGACACTTATCCATGTGCAGTGTCGCCTCACCGTTGCTTGGGGCGAACTTTCTTGATGGAAGGAGGTGAGGGAGGATGAGAAAGACACTTATGGCTGTGATGGCTCTGGTCATCGGACTGACATTCGGCTTAGCGACCTATGCCAAGGCCGATGAGAAAAAGCCGGCGCCGACCGCGACTGAGAAGAAGGACGAGAAGAAGGCCGGGAGCGCTGAGAAAAAGGAAACTAAGAAGCCTGAAAAGAAGTAACGGTAGCATAGTAAAGAGACCGGCCCCTTCGGATTCTCCCAAACGAAGGGCGCCGGGTCTCTTTGTCTGCTCAGCGCCAATGGCTACCTCGATCATTTGGTGCCAAAATCCCATCAGGAGGAACATTCGATGAATCGATTAGCGATTGTTGCGCTGATCCCGATTGTGATAGTCATCGTTGCCGGATGCGCCAAAGCCCCAGCGGAGAAGCTTTCGTCCGCTGAAGCGGCCGTTGACCAGGCCAAGACAGCCGGCGCTCCTACGTATATGGCCGAGGATTTTGCTAAACTACAAACCATGCTGACCTCGGCGAAAAATGAAATCGCGGAGCAGGATGGCAAGTTCGGGTTCCTCCGCGATTATGAAAAGTCCGAACAATTGCTGACCGCCCTCCAAGCTGATGCGACCCGCGTTGCCGTGGAAACGACTAAGAAGAAGGACGAAGCGAAAGCGTCCGCCGTCCAGGCCCAGCAAGCCGCTCAAGAGTCGGTCAAGAAAGCTCAGGATCTTGTCGCGATGGCCCCGGTCGGGAAAGATCGGGCGGCATTGCATGAGATCAAAGCTGATGTAGACGGCCTCGCGGCGTCGGTGAGCGAAGTGCAATCGGCGATGGATGCCGGTGATTTCAAGGCGGCCCAGGCCAAGGCTCACGCTATCCAGGACAAGAGTCAGCAGGTCTCAGCGGAGATCGAAAGTGCGTTGGCCAAAGTGCAGAAGGCCAAACCGGGAAAGAAAAAATAGCCACCATGACCGTGTTCCCCTCTTACCTCCGCCTCGTCTCTGCCACCATTGTGCTGGTCGGAAGCCTGTCCGCGTGCGTGCAAAAGGCCCCGCCGGATCTCCTTGAGGCCATCGACTCCTTGGACCGCCGGCTTGTGGAGATTAAGAGCGCGGAATTCGCGCCGGAGGAGTACGCCAGCTTTGTCAAGCATTGGGTGGCAATGAAGGGACGTCTCCTGGCCGAGGAGGATGTCGTCCGGTGGCCCTGGGAACCCAACCAATTGGTCGCAGATCTCCGGAGGGTTCGGGAGGAAGGCGAGAAAGCTCTTGCGGAATCTCTCCAGCGACGAGACGCCGAGCGACTGACCGTGGAATCGCGCCTGGCCATGGTGGAAGGACGATTCCGTCTGTTCACCGGCCATGTCCAAGGTATGGGGAGTCGCGCAGTTCTCGGCAGGCGGCCGATCGAGACGGAGCTGCTGGTGCGCCAGGCCCGGTCCTTCTTTGAGCAGGGGCTTTTTTCTCGATCAGACTCCAGCGTTCGACGGGCTTCGAGGCTGATGGATGATCAAGCCGCCATTCTGACGAGCGAGTTGGGTCACTACGCCAATGAACGCAAGGTCCAAGCCTGGCGTCAAATGGCGCATCGCACTGTGGAATGGTCGCGAGTGAATCGCGCCTCCGCGATCGTCGTGAGTAAAGCCGACCGGCGTCTCATGCTTTACAGGAACGGGCGTCAGGTCATGTCCTATCCGGTGCGGTTGGGCTACAATGGCATTCTGGAGAAGCGCTATCAAGGCGACGGAGCGACACCCGAAGGTCACTACCGTGTGATTCGGAAGCGGGACCGAGGACAGACGCAATTCTACCGGGCGTTCCTGCTGGATTATCCGAACGGGGAGGATCGCCGGCGCTTCCATCAAGCTCAACGCAGAGGCATGATCCCGCAAGAGGCGTTCATCGGTGGCCAGATTGAAATTCACGGCAGCGACGATGAGGTCTTGAGCAAGACACTCGGGTGTATTATGCTCGACAACCAGCAGATCGATGCGTTGTTTAAGGATGTCGACGTGGGGACCCCCGTCACGATCGTTGGGGCGATTCAACGGACCAACTCCATCTCTCTGGCGTTGGCGGAACTGGAGAGGTCCGAAGAAGGTTAGTTGACCGTGCAGGACCTCGTTGCCTCTCAACGAAGAATTGCCTGCCTTCTCTTTCTTCTCCTCGGATTTCCGTGGTTCCCCGCCTGCGAGTTCGGAGGCTCAGGAGCCGATGTCGGTGCGGAGGTCTCTGAACGCACCGATCAGAACATCGAGAGCCTGCGCACCAGGCATGCTGCACTCAAGCGCCAGCTGGCCCAGCAGGCGCCCTCCGGCCATTACATCATCGTCGACACGGCGCGCAATCGCCTTTACGTCAAACGTCGGCAAGACACACTTCTTGATGCGTTGGCCTCAACAGGGAGCGGCACGATCCTTGACAAACCCGATGAGCCTGGGGTGCGCTGGGTGTTCGATACGCCGCGCGGCGAGTTCACCATTCAGTCTCGGCTGACGAATCCGGTCTGGGTGAAGCCCGACTGGGTCTTTGTTGAAGAAGGGCTCAGGGTGCCGACCGATCCCACCGAGCGGGTTGAGTCTGGGATTCTTGGTGACTATGCCCTCGGGTTTGGCAAAGGCTATTTCATCCATGGGACGCTGTATCTCCGGTTGCTGGGGAAGAATGTGACGCACGGTTGCATTCGTCTGAACGACGATGATCTCCGATCAGTTTACAAACTTGCCAAGGTCGGCACGCCCGTCATGATCTTTTGATCCCAAGTGAACACACGCGATCCGCGGCCCGTTTACCCTCGCCTATTCCGTGATGCTTCCTCAAACTCCCAGTATTGGTCTTTGTGCCTCTTCCTTCTTGCGGCAATTGTGTCGGCTGTGTCCGTGAGCGCTTCCTCTCACAATGAGAGCTGGGACGATTCCCGTTCGCTAGCAGAAGCGAATCGGCTGCTGGAAGAGGAAATCAAGCTTGCCGCGCGTCCTCAGATCTATTTGGTGATCGATCTGTCCCAAAACGTAATCCTGGTCAAGGGACGAGGCGTCGAGCTGTACCGACTCCCGATCACGTCGTGGCGCCTCTCAAAAGACGCATCGGTGGCGGGAGTCCTTCGTCTGCAGGCGAGGCCCCGGCTCATTCGGCCAAAGGCCACCCCGGTTGAGGATACTCCAGCGGTCATTGAGCTCAAGGACATGCCGCAAGCGTACGATCTCCTGTTCCAACCGCCCCTGACCATTGTCGTTGCGCCGCTTGCTCAAGAAGAGCTATGGCTCTGGGCCAAGAGCCGGATTCGAGAATGGTGGGAACGTTTGACGCTTGCCGCGGGCTTTGCTTCAGACCGCGAAAGCATCGCTGGTCCACGCCTCCGCCTCACCCTCTCACAGGATGCTGCCAGGTCACTCGCTTGGGTGGTGACTGATGGGATGGCGTTGATCATCACACAACCCACGCAACGGAATTAACCTCCACCCGATTGCCTTTTTGCGCGCAGCCAGCCTAAGATACAAACCAAACCTGCCTGTCCTCAATAAACCCTCAATTGTAGGGACGAAACATGGCCCAGTCTGTCGTAAGTGCGAAACTTGGCCCTTTTCGAAAGCGTGTCGATTCTGTCCTGGCCGATATGGCGCAGAAGCGAATCGCCGCTCGCCTGTGGGCTAAGGACCATCGTCTCTGGAAGCCCCTCGAAGCGCACCAGCGCCCGGTAGTGCGTGTTCAGCTAGCCCGGAACACCGCCTCGAGCATCAAGACACTGATCACCAACACGACACAGGGCAGGCGTCGCGCGTTGCGCACGTCACGGACCAGCCGGCGGAAGCGATAATGGGCGCGGCACTCGAACGTCACATCCTGCGAGATGACAAGGAAGTGGCGCATGAGGCGGCCGAGTTCGTCGTGTGGCTGGCTGAGCAAACCATCAAAGCCGGTAACATATTTCGGGTGGCTCTATCCGGCGGATCGACGCCCAGGCAACTGTATGAGACGCTGTCTGGTCCGGTCTTTCGCAAACAGGTGGAGTGGTCGTCCGCCGAGTTCTATTTCAGCGACGAACGCTGTGTGCCGCCCTCGCATCCCGACAGCAACTTCCGAATGGCCCAGGAGGCCCTGTTCGGACCTCTGGGTATCGCTCCCGATCGGGTCTTTCGTATGCCTGGTGAGGCCGAGGACCCTGATGCGGCCGCTCGACGCTATGAATCCATGATTCGTCAACAGTTCAATACCCCCACCCCGGCATGGCCGAGATTTCATCTGATTCTTCTTGGATTGGGAGAGGATGGCCATACGGCTTCTCTGTTTCCCGGCGCACCGGCTCTCCGCGAAGGGAGTCGCGCGATCGTACCCACGCAGTCACCGAAGGGCGTCCCGAATCGACTCACCTTTACCTTGCCGCTCATCAACCAAGCGGCCACGACTGTGTTCGAGGTGACCGGCACGCAGAAGGCCCGGATGGTCAAAGCGGTTCTGGAGGAGCGCGGAGCGGCGGCGCCCTATCCCGCGCAACTGGTCCGCCCGGTAAACGGAAGACTGATCTGGTTCCTTGATCGCCAGGCCGCGTCAGAGCTAGCGCCTGAGAAACAACAAATGACCTATGAAGAGGAATAAATGATTCTCGCTGGAGATATCGGAGGAACCAAGACTCATCTCGCCTTATTCGACTGGAACGAGCGGGTCGAGCCGGTTCGGCAGCGCACGTTCGCCAGCGGGGACTATCAGTCCTTTGAAGAAATCCTCGATGAATTCTTAAAGCTTCCTCCCCAACCGGCCAAAGAACCTTCGGCCGATGAGGCCGCCGAGCCTGTTGCAGACGCAAGCCTCCCGCAAGAGCCGGTCAAGATCGAGGCCGCCTGCTTCGGCGTAGCCGGACCGGTCATCGAAGGTCGCGTTCGCACGACCAATCTCCCCTGGATCGTCGACGGAAACGAATTGGCCAAGCGTTTCGAGATCAAGACCGTCCGGCTGCTCAACGATTTGGAATCGACTGCCCATGGTCTGTTGGTATTACGGCCCGATGAGGCGGCCTCGCTCAACGCGGGAACTCCGGTTTCCGACAAACGGGCGTTGGCTCTCATCGCCGCGGGCACTGGCCTCGGTGAAGCGATTCTCATGTGGGACGGTGAGCGCTATCGTCCCCTCTCGTCGGAAGGAGGCCATACCGACTTTGCACCGACCAGCGATCTTGAGATCGAATTGCTCCGATACCTGCGCGCCAGCTATCTCCATGTGAGCTATGAACGAGTCTTATCCGGGGCCGGCCTGTATGCGATCTATGAATTCCTCCGAGACACGAAGAAGAATGAGCCCACCTGGCTGGCGGAACGCTTAAAGGTCGGTGATCCCGCTCCCATCATCGCGG
This sequence comes from Nitrospirota bacterium, assembly GCA_963703955.1. Lineage (GTDB taxonomy): Bacteria > Nitrospirota > Nitrospiria > Nitrospirales > Nitrospiraceae > CAVPGK01. The sequence goes on from CAVPGK010000017.1 coordinate 288,500, forward strand.
AGGTCGGGCTGGCGAAGCAGGCGGAAATCTGTGTTCAAGCGCTGGATCTCTTCGCCTCGATCTACGGCGCCGAAGCGGGAAACCTGGCGCTCAAAGCGATGGCCCTCGACGGGGTGTATCTCGGGGGAGGCATCGCGCCCAAGCTCCTATCAAAGCTGCAGGACGGCACATTCATGCGGGCGTTTACCAACAAGGGACGCTACAAGCGCTTGATGAGTTCGATTCCGGTTCGTGTCATCATGAACGATAGGGCCGGGTTGTTAGGAGCGGCGTCGGTGGCGGCGAGGTTAGCTCGCGAAACAGACCGCTAAAAAGCCCTCCAGCGGCGTTCTCAGTCGCGAGCCCCCTCAACGTACTCATGCTGTACGCCTCGGGGTCCTCGCTCCTTGCGGCCTTGCTGGCGGCCTTTTTGAGCGGTCTCTAGGCTAAACAGTTTTTGATGCGTTGGTGTTGTACATGTCTGAGAACAAAGATGCGCTGAAGAAGATGGCCGCGGAGGCGGCCATTGAGTATGTGCGCGACGGAATGGTCGTGGGATTGGGGACCGGCTCGACGGCAAAGCACGTGGTTCTCGGCTTGGGGGAGCGGGTCAGGACAGGATTGAACATTCGGGGGGTACCCACTTCCCGTGAGACCGCTGAGTTAGCCAGAAAGAACGGCATTCCCCTCATCGAGACCGACGATGCCTGGGTCATCGACGTGGGGATCGACGGCGCGGATCAAGTCGATCCTCGGCTCAATCTCATCAAAGGTGGTGGTGGCGCGCTCCTACAAGAAAAGATCGTTGCCGCCGCGGCTCGTCAACTGATTATCGTCGTGGACCATGCGAAACGGGTTCCGGTGTTAGGTCATCCGTGTCCGCTACCTGTCGAGGTGGTGCCGTTCGGCTGGGGAAGCACCGCTCGCCAGATCGAAATGCTCAGGATGAAGACCGTGATTCGTCAGCGAGACGGGCATTATTTCAAAACAGACGCAGGTCACTATATCCTAGATTTACAAGTTGATCGAATCGACGATCCCGCCCGGTTGGAAGCTCGCCTCGCCGCGATTCCCGGCGTGGTGGAGACAGGGCTTTTTGTCGGCAGGACAGATATCCTGATCGTGGGAACTCCCGGTGGTGTTGAGGTGCAGAAAGCGGCGAAGCGGTGACCCGACCGGCCGAGGGCGGAAGGATTCAGCGGGTCAGAGAGTTGATGTCCGCGATTCGGTCGCAGCAGGCCATTAGCCGACGCCGTGCCCTGTCCTTCCTCGTCAGAGTCGCTCACGCCCTGATCGGGCTCCACTGCCTTGGTTCGATCGGCGAAGCCTGTGTCGGCGGGCGGCCTTTCCTTACAACACGACGACCCCCTGGAGAAGATATGGAACAGAAACCGGTATCACAACGAGCTATGAACCCGTACCGATTGCCCCAGCATGTCATTCCCACGCGATATGACTTGCGTCTGGAGCCGGATCTGAAGGCCTTCACGTTTCGCGGGGAAGAAACCGTCACACTGACGATCAACGAAGCGACGTCCGAGATCGTGCTGAACGCGGTCGAATTGCAGATTCTCGACGTGGTGATCGAACAGGACGACGCCCGTACTTCACATCGCGCAGTCATCGAGCCGGAAGAGTCCACGGAGCGTTGCCGGTTCAGATTTCCCGCAGTGCTGCAACCGGGGACGTGGCGTCTCACCCTGTCGTTCCGAGGGACGCTCAACGACAAGCTTCGCGGGTTTTATCGCAGCGTGTATCACGATTCTAATGAGAAAGAACAGCCGCTCGCAGCTACGCAGTTCGAGGCCACCGATGCGCGCCGGTGCTTTCCGTGTTGGGACGAACCCGCGTTCAAAGCGGTCTTTTCGGCGACACTGGCCATCGACCCTGCGATGACGGCCGTGTCCAATACCGCAGTGGTGTCTGAACGCCTTGAGGACGGAAAGAAAGTCCTGCGGTTTGCGGAGACGATCCGCATGTCCACGTATCTCGTCGCGTTCGTCGTCGGTGCGCTTGAAGCCAGTGAGCCGGTCTCGATAGGACGGACACCGCTCAGGATCTGGGGCGTGCCGGGCAAGCGTCATCTCGCATCATTCGGGCAGGAAATCGGGGCCTTCTCTCTCCGATTCTTTGAAGACTACTACGGCATCCCCTACCCCGGCGACAAGCTCGATCTTCTGGCGATTCCGGATTTTGCCTCCGGCGCGATGGAAAATCTAGGCGCGATCACGTTTCGCGAGACTGCGTTGCTGGTGGATCAGCGGGCGGCCACACATGCCGAACTGGAGCGAGTAGCCGACGTTGTGGCCCATGAGAATGCCCACATGTGGTTCGGCGATCTCGTTACGATGTCCTGGTGGAACGGGCTGTGGCTCAACGAAGCCTTTGCCACCTTCATGGAGATGATGGCCGTCGATGCGTGGAAGCCGGAGTGGCAACGATGGACAACGTTCGGCGTGTCACGCGCGGCGGCAATGATCGTGGATGGCCTGCACAGCACAAGGCCGATTGAGTACCCGGTCCAGGCCCCAAAGGACGCCGAGGCCATGTTCGACGTGCTGACCTACGAGAAAGGCGCGTCGGTCTTGCGCATGTTGGAACAGTACATCGGTCCCGCCGTCTTCCGCCAGGGCGTGCGCGAGTACTTGCGGACCCATGCGTACCACAATGCCGACACCGGCGATTTGTGGATCGCGCTGGGCCAGGCGGCCAAGCAGCCGGTCCCGAAAGTCATGGATGGCTGGATTTTCAAATCCGGCTATCCGATGCTCACGGCCAAGATTGACCAAGGGCGTCTCGTGGTTGCGCAACAACGCTTCACGTACCTGCCAAAGTCCCCGAAGGGATTTAAGACCAACGCCAAGCAACGCTGGCAGATCCCCATTCAGGTCCGTATCGTCTCGAAGGGGAAAACGGAGACTCGGCGCGTGCTGCTCAAGGAAAAAGAGACGTTGATTGACCTACCGAAGAATTTCGACTCGGTCTTGCTGAACGATGGCGGCCATGGCTTCTACCGCATCCAATACACACCGGACCTGCTGGAACGCCTTGTGAGGCAGTTGCCCGACGGCTTGGCGCCGATCGACCGGTTCAATCTTGTGAACGATGCCTGGGCGGCGGCCGTGGCCGGGCTCATGCCCCTCCCGGAGTATCTTGACTTGACGGCGCGGTTCCGCGCAGAGCGCGACAAGAATGTCTGGGTCACGCTCCTCGATTCGTTGCATATGTTGAACCGGATCATCACACCGGCCGATCGTCCGAAACTGGAGGCGCTGGTGCGCGATCGCCTTGACCCCGCCGTGGGTGAGCTGGGTTGGGCGCCTGCCGCCGGCGAGAGCGACCTGACGAAACAATTGCGAGCGGATCTGGTCCGCGCCTTAGGGACGATGGGAAATGACTCTCGGATCCAAACTCGCGCCGTCGAGCTGTACGCCGCGTACACCCACGACGCGGCTGGTGGCAAGACCATCGATCCGAATATGGTTCCATCCATGATCGCGATCTTGGCCTTTACAGGAGATCGGCAACGTTACGACGAGTTCTTCCAGAAGTTTCGCTCGGCGGCTACCCCTCAGGAGGAGCGGCGTTATCTTTACTCCCTGGCTGCATTCCGACCGACGGAACTCATCGATCAGACGCTGGCCCGCGCGATCAACGGCGATTTCCGGACCCAGGATGCACCGTTCATGGTCAGCGCGCTAATGGGAAGCGTGTACGGGCGCGAGCGCGCGTGGGGGTTCGTGAAGCAGAATTGGGAGACCATGGACCGACTCTTCCCCAAGAGCGGGTTGCGCCGCATGTGTGGCGGCATCGTCGGCCTGGTCACCCCCGAGCTCGAACAGGATGTCCGAAGATTTTTCGAAGAGCGAAAAATTGATCTGGGCGGGAAAACGCTAGAGCAGTATTTGGAGCAGTTGCACATCGGCGTGACGCTACGGGAACGGGAGACGAAGACACTGAACAAATACTTGGAGAGGTTTAAGACGAAGTAGCGGGCTCTCAAGATGGTGCATGGCAGACCCTGCTTCTTCTGCTTTGCCTCTTCCCCTGCTCATCCTGCTCATATGGTGTTCAAGGAAAAGGGGGTTACGAGAGATGGTCAAGTCACTATTGGCTATGCTAGGGCTAACGAAGGTAGTACGTAAAATCCTCATCAGAATGGGATACTCGTGGTTAGAATGGTACCCTTACATCGGCGTTGACATGGAAGGTCTCATACCTCCACGCGAATTATGGGAGGGAGCGGGAGCGGAGGAGGACCCACTGAGCAATTATTTGCGATGGACGTATCACTTTCGTGTTTTTTTACTAGTGTTCTGCGAGATGCGAGAGGACAGTTCAGTTTTAGAGTTAGCCTGCGGTGCCGGGAGAACGATGTTGGGCATCCGACATTATCTGAGGCCTCCAGGCAGGTACGAGGGCCTCGACATTTCAGCTAAGCAGATCGAATTCGCACAGAGAAACATTCATAGAAGGTCCCACATTTTTAATTTCACACAAGCCGACATATACAACGGGCTCTACAATCCAAAGGGACGGCTAAAGGCAGAGAGTTATCAATTCCCGTATCCAGATGACTGTTTTGATATTGTTTACGCGGCTTCGCTTTTCACTCACCTGCTTCCCGATGAGAGTGTCAATTACTTTAGGCAGAGTAGACGCGTGTTGCGAAAAGGAGGGAAGTGCCTTTTTAGCTTTTTCATTCTGGACTGGTACAGGGGAGCAGGCGCCTCATTCGGGCCAGGTTTCCAATTTGATCACCCTTTACAAGGCTTTGAGGGTGTCGCGGTTTACGATCCTAAGGTGCCTGAGGCTGTGATCGCCTACAGGACTTCCCTTATTGAGAAGATGGCTTCGAATAATGGCTTGAAAGTCACACGTGTCATCCCAGGATATTGGTCGCGTAGTCACAAATGGAGTGTGTTTGAGCAGGATCTCGTACTTCTTGAGGCTGTTTAAGACTCGTCCTCTCTGCAGGTCAAAGGAAGTTGAGGGTTCAAGGAAATAAAGGCGTCAGACTGAGCTCAAGGAATTTGAGGGGGGGGTCAGACCCAATGCTGTCCAAAATAACTGGGGCTTCCTCCACGGCTCCGAGGGGTGTTCCGCCGAATCCAGAAGAATCCACTTCAGTTTCCACGGTTGGAAAGTGAAGTTCGTCGTGCGCTTCTTCGCCGCTTCCCTTATGGTGTGTACTTCCTTGAGGAATCAGAGGAGATCAAGGTTCTGGCAGTTCTGCACCTGCACCGCCAGCCTGACATGTGGAAGAGTCGCAAGTGACAGGGATCGCGGATTAGGTCAAGCAGAATTGCGGTTGGGTTGGCTCGCCAGGTGCATCATTGTGAGAACGTGGTTTGAGGAGTGAGGAGAACTGATTGACATTGTAGACGTTCCGACCAGGTTGCTTTTCACATGACGCAAACAATCACACCATTTCGGGTGCCTATTCCAAGTTGGGCGTCATCAAGGCGCGCCCGCTGAGAGGACCTCAACGACTACGTCGAAAGGAGTGCGACATGATCGGTGTATTCGTTACATTCCGCTATGGAGACAACTTCGATGAGCGAGCCGTGCGGAAGATCGCTGAGACCGCACGCGTAAGGTTTGAAGGAATGCCGGGGCTACGCTCAAAGGCTTTCACGCTCAATTCCGGGAAGCGTGAGGCCGCGAACTTCTACGTTTGGGATTCAGAGGAGGCCGCCAAAGCGTTCTTCACTGATGAGCTACTCGAGCGGGTAGCCGGTCTCTACGGTGTGCGCCCTAGCGTCGAGTTCGTGCAGATTGCCACCCTCGTGGAAAATATCCGGCCGTGACGTGGTCCAGGGATGACGCCCAACCCGTCGATGCACCGGACCCGCTACAGCGGGCTTCGCCCGCTTTCGCGGGCCGGTGATCTCTAGCGTTAGGCGCTGATGACCGCTTCTGAGGATTGGATGTACGGAGTCGCTGTCCGTCACGAAACGGGCCTATGGCTCCTTTGCCGCATTCGAAGGTCGAGGAAAGGCGATGTTTACTTACTCATTCCGCGCGATGAACATGGGTGGGACTTGTACAAAGCACGAAGCGAGACATCGTCGAAGCATAGATGCGGGCATAACCGGCAGTTCACCCCACTACTGTCCAAAGAAAATCTGGCTTGTTCATGACGGATCCCATGTCGCTATGCGATGAAATAAGAGATCATCATGCGATAGAAACTTTCGTATGCCCTTCCGTCGTCCACATTCGATAGACGCAAGGAGGCGCCACGATGAAAACGACTAGGTTCTCCTTAATCGTGACAGGGCTTACTCTCTCAATCCTCTTTGTGTTCAGTGTACAACCGCTCCGGGCCGAAAGCCTGTACATTAGCAGTGTCGGTACTGATAGCGTTCTCCAGTTCGACGGGATAACAGGGGCATCTATCGGAACCTTTGTCCCCGCCGGCAGCGGTGGATTGGACAACCCCGGAGGCTTAGCCTTTGGGCCTGACAACAATCTTTATGTCAGCAGCCGAGCGACGAATAATGTGTTGCGATACAACGGCGTGACCGGTGCATTTGTCGATGTCTTTGTACCCTCAGGCAGTGGAGGTCTCGCGCAGCCTGTCGACCTTGCGTTTGGTCCTGACGGCCACCTCTATGTCTCGAACTTCGCAGGTATTCCTGACAACATCTTGCGCTATAACGGAATGACGGGGGCATTCATCGACATCTTTGCCACCGAGGCTACATTCAACACTCCCCGGCATGTCGAATTCGCGAATGGCATCCTGTGGGCTAGCGGTGAAGCGGACAGAATCTGGCGCTTCGATGCGACAACAGGAGCCTTCATCAATAAGCCGCTATCCGACAATCCGCGTGGGTTGACCTTAGGGCCCGATGGCCACATGTATGTGAGCACGTCATTTTCAGGGATTTTTCGTCACGATAGCGGGACGGGCCTGTTGATCGACACCTTTATCCCGGGTCCATTACCACTAGGCGATAATGACTTAGCATTTGGCCCCGACGGACATCTGTATGTGAGCGGTGGTGACCGGGTGAGGCGCTTTGACGGCACAACCGGCGCGTTTATCGATAACTTCGTCTTGGCCAGCAGTGGTGGGCTGAGTGATGGCCGATATTTCACCTTTAGCTCGCAGGGGATTATTCCGGAACCCAACACGCTGGTTCTTCTGGGTTCGGGTTTGATAGGGCTGGTTGGCTTCCTTAAGAGGCGACCAAGGCCTGACCTGTAAGTTGTCCCGTGCGTCGATTAGCGCGGCAGGTTCGGGGCTAACCACAGTCTGATGATTCTTGTTCCTGCATTCAGGTGAACGCTTTAGAATCCTCTCAGTCTTCCACAGGCCTCTGGTTCATCATCATTTTCAAGTATCTACAAACGCTCCTGTTCCTCGCGTTAGGATTCGAGATGTTTCGTTTGTTGCATGAGGATATCGCCGCGACCCTGATGTATTGGATTCGCGCTCTGCATGTGGACCCCGATAATCGGTATATCCATGGACTGTTCGTGCAGGTCACGGGAGTTGACCAGAAGATGCTCGTCGAGATGAGCGTCGGGTCCTTCTTCTACGCGGCGCTGATGTTGACGGAAGGCATTGGGCTCATGCTGGGCGCCCGCTGGGTCTCGTATCTGGTCGTGATCGAAACGAGTGGCTTCATCCCCATAGAGCTCTACGAAGTCCTGGAGCAAGCGAGTCTCACGAGAGTGGTTGCGCTCAGTAGTAACATCGCCATCGTCTGGTACTTGGTCATGAGATTAAGAGAGGATCGTGCCGGCCCAAGGCAGATGTCACTGGCCCAATAGATTGATCCGAGTCCCTTATCAAGGTCCTTCATGGAATTCGGTAATCGCGACGATGGGGCGCCAGTAGTTGACAGGATCAGCTTATGGAGAGTTAGGGGCCGATGAAAACGTTCCTTGTCGGCCGACCTTGCGGCTGAACCAAACGGAAAAGAGGGCTAAGACAAACAGTACGAGGCCGATGCCGATGACCCCCGCGCGTTCATTGAGTTCTTGAGTGATCCATCCGAAGACCGCCATGCCGGCCATGGAGGTGGCGGTGGCAATCGCCGTATAGATTGCCATCGTGCGTCCGACCATGGTGGCCGGCGACACCTCTTGGAGAATCCCCCACGCGATCGGCGTCAACGTGCCGATCCCCATGCCGATGATCCCCACGAGTACCGTGGCGACCAGGAGATTCTGAGACCAGACCAGTCCGCAGACGGCGGCGCCCGCGATCGCACTCGACACCGCGATGGTCTGAACCCGGCTGCTTAGATTCCATTCCGTCAGCCACACAAGCAACACCGAGACGACAAACAGGCCGATGCCGAGCCATGACCAGAGATATCCGACCTCGACAGGACCCAGGTCCAACATGGCCCTCCCAAAGACCGGGAACAGCGTGGTGAAGGCGCCGGTGGCGAACGTGTACAGGGAAGCCATGAGGATGAGGAAGAGAATAGTGCGCTGTGTGACCAGGGCGTACCGGATTACCTCCGCCAGGTCACGGATGGTCATGGCGAGCGCATTGCCTGTGTATTGGGACGGCGCGACCCGTGGAAGACGAATCGGCAACAGGCAGGCCGCCGATGCCAGATAGGTGAGCGCGTTGAAGCAGAGCACCTCCTGCGAGCCGGATGCGGCAATGCCAAGGCCGCTGAGGGCCGGCCCCACGGCGATACCGATACTAGTCGTACTCTGCAGCAGGGCGTTGGCAGCCGTAAACTGGGGACGCGAGACCATAAACGGGACGGACGCGGATAGCGTGGGAACAAACATTGCCGTGGCGGTGCCGTAGAGAAAGACCAGAACGTAGAGATAGTCGACGGTAAAATTTTCAACCGAGACCAAGCATGGGATCAAGCCGATCAAGACGGCTCGAGCGATGTCGCTTCCGATCAAGATCGCTTTCTTGGGTAATCGATCGACACACACTCCGATCACGGGGCTGAACAGAATCGGCGGGAGCGTCTGCAAGAGGCCGATCACAGTGGTCTTGAGCGCTGAGCCGGTGATCGAATAGACGAACCAGAGCAGGGCGAGCTTACTGACGCCATCAGCGACCTGTGACAGCATTTGACTCCACCAAACCAGGCCAAAGTCTCGCGTGAGGAGCCATCGCCTTCTCATCACAGCAGACGATCTCTCAACCTGGACATGAGAGAATCCCTTCTGCTCAACTCCAATAAGCTGATTTTCAATCAACCCCATGACCTCCTACTCCGATCGGAACGGCGGCTCGTCCCGGTTTGACTTTAGCTTGACTGTCCTGTGATGGCGAGATGAGCCGAGTCGTGGCTGAGCGGATTATGAAGGATGGGAGAGAGAGTTGCCACTCCGGAATGCAATACTACGCGTCCGCGGGACTCCTGGTCATGGTCCGCCGGCTGAACTGGGTCGCTACGACGGCCGTCACCAAGAGGACAAGACCCAATCCGATCAGGCTGGCCGCGGGACCGATCGCGTCCGCAGCCCACCCGAATCCTGTCATGCCGGCCATAGCGGCGGCCATCGAGCCGGTGCTGAAGGTCGTGAACACGCGGCCGGTCATGTGCGCGGGCGTGAGTTCCTGAAGCTGTCCCCAGACCACCGGATAGAAGAGTGCGGTGCTCCCTCCGATCACAATGATCAAGGCTGCAGCAAAGAGGGTGGTCTCTAACACGCTGAGGCCGCACACGGCCAGGCCACCGACGGTCATCGCGCGCGCAATGATTCGCAACCGATTGTGGACGTCGCCCTGGCGTATCCAGGCGAGCCACGCCGAGGCGAGCAACATTCCCACACCAAGGGCCGACCAGAGCCACCCCAACTGGACCGGACCTACCTGCAGGAACTCTTTCGCATAAACCGGGAGAAGGAAGACGAAGGCGCTTGTCCCCAGGTTATATAGGGCCGCGATGACGGCGAGGGAAAAAACGGTCCGGTGACGATCGAACACGAATCGGAAGCCGGAAAGGAGCTCTTGCATCACGGTGCCTGAGGATTCCGTCTCCGTCTTCCAGTGCCCGGTCCGGTTTTCATGAACCCGAATTGGCATCAGGCACAGGGCGGAAATCAAGAAAGTGGCGGCGTTCACATACAGCACGTTTTGCGCGCCGATGAGCGCGATGCCCAGACCGCTGACCGCCGGACCGACCAACATTCCGATGTTATTAGTGCCCTGGATCAGAGCGTTGGCCGAGACAAGTTCCGACCGTCGGACGAGGAGCGGGACGGCCGACACCAATGCCGGGCCGAATACGGTGGACACGATCGAGGTGAGAAAGACCAGAACGTAGAGCCACTCCAACGTGAGCATGTCGAGCGCATAAAGTGCAGGGATGAGAAACGTCATCACGGTGCGTATCAGGTCCACCCAGATCATCACCATCTTTTTCGGCAGCCGATCTAGATAGACCCCGATGAGGGGACCGAAGGCCAATGGGGGGATGGTCTGCAAGAGCCCGACCATGGTCATCATCATGGCGGATCCGGTGAGTTCATAGACGAACCATAGCAGCGCGACCTTGTTCAGACCTTCGCCGACCTGGGAAGTCACTTGCCCCCACCAGAGGAAACCAAAGTCCCACGTCTTGACTAGACGCCACCCTCTGCCATGGGGATCACATCCTACATCCGGCGTCATCTCTTCTGCGGTGATCTCGTGCGTCACGGTTACCTCTCGTCTGCTGGCTGTAGGACACTTGTAGGACACTTCCTGATATTGTCCGGTGTACAAAGTACAGGCCAACCCCTGGTGCCCTTGGCTTCGAAAATCCAGGACGGCCAGAACTGTCGTTTTTCAGAGAGATCCGTATCGATTGGGATCGGCAGGAAGAGGACAGGAGAGTCACAGAAATCCAGCTTGTCGGGTATCCGACAGGTCTCATCTTCAACTGTGCATTTTGTTAAGGAATTCCGTTGAAGACAGACTGTCCTGCGCGAAGGCAGTTTGTCGTGACATTGATCCTACAGGTCGAGAATTCCGCCCTAAAAAAGTTTGCGAAACCGTTTCAGTTGATGAGAGGTCGTTCCACTTCTGAAATTTCGAACCACAGTTTCACCATAAGGGTGCCACTATGCATCCCGACGTTGATCGCATGCCTCGCGGCTTTCACACATCGGTTATGCTACTATCCTGCTCTCAGGAAGGAAGCACGACCATCCTTTCATGGGCCCAGACTATCCTCTAACTCAGCCATCCCGATCGACCCTGTTTGCACGCCACGGGTACCTTCTGATCGCGGTTCCTGGGGTCTTGGTCCTATCGGTCGCTGTGCTGTTGTTTGAATCCAGTCGGAACATGACGGCGGCAGATTTCACGAACTTGATCCGGTCCCTCATCGGTTCAGCTCACCAAATTGGCGCAGCGCAGGTTCTCGCCGAAGTCAGGGCCCGGTATATCTGGATGGCCACGGTCATGTTGAATCTGACAGTGCCGGTCTATGTCACCGTGATATGCGGACTGATCATATATCGTGTGCACTCACGGCGACGGCTGCTTCTCGTGGCGACGGTTGGCGTCGTGCTGTGTTCGGTCGGGCTCCTGATCTTGTGGCAGAGCGCCGCAACCCAAAACGTGCTCTATCGAGTGGTGTTTGGGCTTACCTTCTTGACACTGGAGGCGTCTGGCAGATTCGATCCAGGGTTTCTGTCGTACGTTCATACCATCGTATCCATTATCAATGTGCTGGCCGTGATTGTACCCGTCATTGCCGTGTTGGCGGCCGCCAGTGCCGTTGCCCCACCCGACGAAGGGCAGCGTCTTGATCCCGACTACCTCGTGACGCGGATACGGTATCTGAAGGAAGTGCTCAATGCCGGGTCTGCCCTCCTGGTCGCCGGCATTCTCCACATGGACGCGTGGCTCCGCTGGCCAGCGTCCCTAGTCGGCGACAAGAGTCTACAAGACGGGGTGCTGGGGGTGTCGCTCGCCATTGCTCTCTTCTGGGGAACTACGTTCACGCTCATGTTGGTTGCCACGTACGGTCCGGCCGCCAGCTACCTCGGCATGCGGGCGCGTGAATTGCTCCGGGATAAGGCCTTTGCCGAAAGGATCCAAGACCCCGAACAATGGCTCAAAGACCATGGGCTCTTCTTGACGTTCAGCGAGCAGTTGCCGCAGATCGGCGTGATGCTGGCGCCTCTGCTGGCTGGGCCGCTCGGCTCCTTGCTGATGGCGCCGATCACTCCTCCCGGATAAAGGGTCCACAGTTCAGCGAATCGGCCACCGACCAGGCAGCGAGCCTGGGTCCTGATCGCGGATTCACCGTATCAAGCGCCTTGCATTGTCCCATATGGTGTGAGTGCGCGATGGGCAACGATGGTACCCAGGCGGTCAATGCCAAGCAGGTGAAACTCTCCAGAGCCGGCACGGCTTACACCTTTGAACCGGGTCAGTGGCTAAACTTGGACGGGAACCAGGTCATCATCAACGGGGGACCACCGTCGGGGTCGCACAGTGACATCATTTATCCCCATACGGCATGGACGGCGCTGGCCGCAGCCGGGATCGATAGTTGTCCTGGGGTCCGGAGAACTACGCCCTAGATGACCACGGCGTTTGCCCGGCTTCATTGGTACGTTGTCTTGGTTGGCTATCAATGACTGCGCGAATCGAGTAGTGACGCCCAGATGAAGGTATTGGATTCGCCATCCTGAGGCATGGTGAAATCCTGCGTCGTGTTCAGCAAAGAATGGTGAGAAGGCTTTTGATTTCTTTTCTTCTCGCCTATCCGCTGGCAGTCGCTGCCTTCTTGTCTCCTTTGAACCCGCTGAATACTTGAGAAAGTGCAGCCAAGACGCCAGGCAAGATCGCGATGAACCCAAGCATGATCGCCTTGTATTCTTCCTGAGTTGAGATAAGAAACACGGCAATAACGACTAGGCCGACCCCAACGGGACGCCAGATCTGACTCCACGCACTCCGTGTCACTTGGTACTCCCATGCAGTAAGTTGCTCCTTTTCCGAGGCCGAGAGAACGAACCGCCGAAAACTCTCGTTCATCACTCGTAAGTCGGGATCGAGAACAATGAGTCCCTTCTGTAGCAGTCGGCGAAGTTCAGGATTCTCCGCATGCAGAAAGCGGTTCTTGGCCAGATGGAAGAGGGCTAGCTTCTCAGTCTGAGAGCAGGATTTCCACCTCGTCACGTAATGCTCTTCGACCGCCGCAAGCACTTCCATCAGGACTTCCTCGACTGCCACACCGCCATCGTCTATCTGCTTGAGGGCGGACATCTTCGCGGTATCGTCAAGTAGCTTTTCGCCAATACCCTGCAATTCAGGCGTGAGATCGGTTTCGCGAATAAAGGCCTCTTGAACGATTGGGTCCAACGCCTCTAGCTTGCGCCGCACGCTATTGGTGTAATCGCTTCTTGACGACTCAGCCCCATGATATCCTGAACTTCCCGAGAGCGGAGTCGGAAAATCGAGGAGGAACACGCGAGAGGCAATAAAGCGCGACATCCCGTACAGCAGCCAGGCAAATAGCACGAGGCCGATGCCCAACACAATAGTTTGCAGCGCGATTCTTGGCCAAAAAACAAGGCCGCCTGCGAGTAAGAGAAGACCAAATAAACCGATGATGTTCCCAACCCTTCTGCCCTTGGCTTTGACAATCTGGGCAATCTTCACGGCCATGAAGCCACAGGCCGTTCCAATGAGCCCACCAAAGGCCAGCATCCAGTAGAGCAATCCGGGCACTCCCGGGAGTGAAGACGCGATGGCCGATTCACTTTTGAGGTCTGTTCCAGATCGGGCTTGGTATGTCCGCGATTCTATCAACCAAGGTTGCTCACAGCCTCTCTTTCCGATGAAGCCGCCCGTCTCAATGGAGACAGGATGGTGGAGGGAAGCTCGCAGGAATGTGTGGACCCAAGCAAAATCCAACCATGATGGCTCCGCTCCCTCCTTCCCGTTGCAGAGGTAGCTGTCAAAGTCCGATAGAGCATTTCCATAGAAGTTTCCGTAAACGTCTCGAGACCCTTCACATTCCGACGCTTGACCCCCGTGATCCTTGCCAACCGTTCTGCTTTGGCAGTAGACCTCCATGTGATCCCTCCGCCACTGACCGTCTTGGATAAGATCAACCTGGGCGTACTTGACCAGCAGTCCGATCTCTGCCTCGAAGGCGACTTTCGAGAAGCCAAATGCCGGAAGCATGCCGTACACGAGCAGGAACGTCATGATCATGAGCGTATAGGTCCACCGATAGCCGAGAGGAACGCGGTTCCTGGAAGCTTCCGTGTTGGCTGCATGAGATTTCTTCAGCGTTACGATCATGATCCACACTCCCCACAGCGGAATGATCAGAGTAAGGAGGACTTTGGTCATGGCCGGGAGTGCAGGTTGTAACATCACAAGGCCGAACAGACAGAGAAGCAAGACGTTCCAGAGGACGATAAGCTGATAGTCACGATTGCGCGAAGCGCGCGGCCACATCCAGTCCGCTCGCCCGTTCTTGAGGCATGGATAGACCAACAACCGAAACAAGCCCAGGATTAACGCCGCGTACACCAAGAACAGAGACGCGGCAATAGTGAGCGTTTGCAGGTTCGCGATGCGCAAGAGATCCTTGTCTCGATAGACGACTAACGACCAGGCCGTGTCATGGCGGAAGATATCCGGAATGCCTGTCACGTAAAATCGACGGTCAGTTCCCCAGTATTGACCGTCGGCAAAGTCTTGGGCGCGGGCGAACACGAGCGACCGCAATCGCTCGTTCTGGTCGGTTTCCTCAAAGAAGTTTTCTCGCAGATTCCGGCGAGAGTCCGAGTGGAACAACACGGTGCCCGATCGGTCGATGACCGCAAAACCGAATCCTGGAAGCACAACGGGGTCCATCACTGAGGGCATCTTCATTTCCAGCGCCGCAACCGTGGGATGACTGCGATCAGCCTCCTTGTCAGGGCTCACCGTACTTCGCTGCGATACGATCGCGTAGTTCTGTCCGCTAGTCCATGAGTAGATTGCCTGAAGCCAAAACTGGCCGTCCGGGCTATCCAACGCCGAGCCTGCCCAAATCCTCTTCACATACTCTCGTTCGCGCAGTTGGACGACAGCCCATTCCGCCTCTCCTCCAGACCAGTCCACATTATTGAACCCATCTGGCCACACCCAGAACATATCGTTCACATAGTAATAGGACAGCTCAAGAGGCCTCTTGAGTGTCGGACACACGCCATTAACGTCCTTTGGCTTTGCGAATCCCTTCCCTTCTCGGAAGACAATCTCCAGGCTCGTCTGCCACGGCGTATTCTTTCCAACATTGATAGTCCCACACGAAGCCAACGCGGTATCAAAACGTTTGAGCTGTTCACGTGCCTTATCTAGGTCCTTGTGAAAATTCTCGCGAAGATCCTCGGCAGCCAGTCGGAGCCGTTCGTCGAAGACCCTCTCAGCCTTCTGATATGTGAAAAAATCCACAAAGCCAAGGGTCAGTAAGGCGGTGCCCAGGAGGGAGGCGATCAGGAGCATGAGCACATCGGTAAAAGATAGTCGATCAGTCGGGCCCATAGATTTCAGTTTTAGAAAGGGAAGGGCGGAGAACGCGAGAAGGATGACACCAATCATGAGCAGAAGCAGATTGCCGGAAATCGTTTGCGCTTCGACAGCGAATTTTTGAGATGGGACGATCCCGACCAGGATAAAGTCGGCGGCGATTTCCAGAATCTCTGACGCCATCGCTTTGCGAGGAAGACAGCCTACCTCCCTGAGCAAAGACAAGATAGCGGGCCTCACCAAGCTCAATCTCGTTGACAGCCGGGAGCCTATCCACAATTCTCGTCGTCTTGGCTGGCTCTTTTTGCTTTTTGTCATCCTCTTGCTTTTTATCACCCTCCTCTTTTTTCTGATCCGCTTTTCCGGACTCCTGGAAGAGGGCATGCAGGATGGCAAATTGAAAATCAGACACATTTTGCTGGGACTTTTTCTGATAGAACACCTTGCCGTCACTGTCCGCGAGAAGGGTTTCTGCAAAGATATCCTCGGACAGCAACTTCTGCATCAGCCGAGCGACATCAATCTCTGCTTGAATGCGCCAGACAGAGCCGGTTTGATCTTTACTCGTGAAGTCCAACGACGAACCCCGACTGTTTGCCTTCAGGCTTCAGGCTGACCTCAAACTTGGGCGTCTGCTCTGTGGATTTGGCGTCAAGATTGTCGAAGAGTCACCCGCTTGAGCGTCGAAAGATCGCACAACTTCGCCCCGAATGCCCGCTTCTTGTACTCATCGTCACCGTGGCAGATCTTGCAAGGCAACGCAAGTCTTCATCCATGGTGCGTCTACCCTGCGCTTCCACCCTCTCTGATAGTCCATTCAGGACGGATTGAAGGATCTTCTCATGGTTAGCAATCTCTTCCACCAGCCCTCGACTTGCGAGCCCTAAAAGACGAAAATTGCGCTCGGTCAGATAGGCTTTCTGGGAGGACACGTGGGAGTAATACGAGATAGCCAAAGGCTCCCAGCACTGCGGCGACCGCGACAAATGGGATCACCATGAGTCGACGCTTTGGCATCCAGGCGCGTACAGATGGTTCATTGCGCTGTTCGTTTGGCATTAGTTTGTGTTCCTCCAGATGAAGCGCTTTTCGCGTGACACCGGCAGGCATCGTCCTGCTCATCTCCTCAGCGAAGGGAAGGAGTCGCTCCTTAGCAAAGGCGATAGGCACCTCACGTTCTTGGCCCCTATATTAATCTTGCGCGTGAACTGGAATTCCATCCGGTAACTTCAATGCTCCAAGCAGATTAACTCCAGAAACTCTGCGCGCACTAACCAGGGGCGACCCTTCAATACACTGTCGCCTTTCCGGGTTGCCGTGTTGGCTGCATGCTCCAGGAGGAGTGTTTGCAATTGCAGGCGGAGCAAGCAGGATGCCGTTTGGATCTTCGTTGTGCTGACGCCTACGATGGAGTACAAGCCATTGATCTGGTTCCAGATGATGCGCAAGGATGCCACAAAACTGCTTAGGACTAAGGAATTTCGTTGTATCTGATCGTGCCAGAAAGGTATCTGTTTGGATAACGTTTCTATCTACGCGCATAGGCAAGTCTTTCAAAGAGCACCTCACGAGCAACAGATGCAGAGGCTACGGGGCGCTCACTTAAGACGGGCCGTAGACTTTGCACCATCCGTAACGAGGTAGCCGAATCGCTCGCGGAAGGCTTCCGGCGAGAGCTTGAGGGTGGCGGCGTATTGCGCGACTTCGTTCGCGTCCTCCAGGTCCTCGTGAGAGAGGCGAATCATGTACCGCCGAGCGATTTGATAAGACTCAGACTGAACGTCCACCATGCGAATGCGAGTTCGGCCGGTGGCGGGATCCAAAATCTGAGCAAACGGGATAGGCGTCAAGCGGCCATTCTGGATCGACACCATAGCCGCGTTGCCGCCTTCCAGAAGAAACTGCGCGGCACAATAGCCGAGGTCCCGTGTGTACTCCATGTCGTAGGGAATCGGGTCTGCGCAACGGAGCTCATAGCCGATATTCTTGGATACGATCGTGGTCTTGATGCCAAACGTCTTGAGGTGCTTCTCGACCTCATGTTTGAGGAGGTCGCCCAGGTTGACCTCCGCGAGACGCAGATTCCCGTGCTGATCCCGCTCCACGTCCGCCAGTCCCCTGAGGTCCTGCTGGTCCACACTTTCTACTAAACCTTCCGCCAGGATGGCGACCCCATCCGGCCGGCCCATTTTAAGCCGCTTCAGAATAGCCCCAATGAGGATGTCAACCAGCTTGGTGAGACGCACCGGCCGCTCTGGGAACTCTTCGGGAATGAGCGTGAGTGTCACGCCGGCGGCTTTCCCGATGCCGAGGGCCAGATGACCGGCCTTCCGCCCCATGGTGACGACGAAGTACCAACGCGAGGTGGTCTGCGCGTCCACCATGAGATTCTTGACGAGATGGACGCCGACGTGGCGAGCCGTTTGAAAGCCGAACGTGGGGATGCCGTGCGGGAGATCCAGGTCATTGTCGATGGTCTTCGGCACGTGGACGACACGCAAGCGCCCGCCTGCCATCCGCTCCAGGTTGAGGGCGGAAAAGGCGGTGTCGTCACCCCCAATCGTGATCAACCCGGACAGGTTCAGCTTCAACAAGACCGCGAGGGCATTGTCTAAATGCGCCGCATTCTTGGTCGGGTTGGCCCGCGCGATCCCGAGATAGGATCCCCCATGGAAATGGATCCGGCTCACTTCCTCGATGGAAAGCGGTTTCACTTTGGAGGAGTCGCCTTCCATGATCCATTTGAAGCCGTCCAAGATACCCACGACCGCCGCGCCGCCTAAAATGCTTCGGATCGTGGCCGCTCCGATCACGCTGTTGATCCCCGGCGCAGGTCCTCCACCCACAAGGATTCCAACGCCATTATGTGTGTGGTTCATGGCACCTGTGCCCCCTTGGTCGCTTTGAACAGCGCTCGGCCGCTATCTAACTACAAACCCTGTGCGAGGAGCAATACGAACCGCAAGAAGCCTGCCCCAGGGTCTGGCGGCGGTACAGGAGCGCCACCGCCGAGTGGTACGAACCGAGTTGCTGGTGGGGCACGTGTTCTCCTCGTTTGAAGAATACCTACCATCTGGTCTATGATTCCCCCATGGATTCGCCAACTACCTCCAAAAAACCCTTCTTTCGGAGGAAATGGTTCCTCATCGCGTGCGCGCTGGTGCTGTTCTATACGCTGGGCGGGTTCTTGGTGGCGCCGGCTGTGCTCAAGTCACAGCTTGAAAGCAAGCTTCCCGCAGCGCTCCACCGCAACGTGTCGATCGACGAGGTCCGGATCAATCCGTATGTCCTGTCGCTCAGGATTAAGGGCTTTCAGGTCACCGAGCCTGACGGGCAACCGTTCGCGTCGCTGGATGAGCTGTTCGTCAACCTGCAACTGTCTTCACTGTTCCAGGCTGCTTTGAACTTCAAAGAAATCAGCCTCAAGAAGCCCGATCTGACAATCGTGTTACGCCAGGGAGGGCGCACCAATTTTGATGATCTGCTCCGCGGCTCATCCGAGCCGCAGCCCCCTGCAGAACCCTCCAAGCCTATGCAGGTGAACATTGAAGAGTTACTGATTGACGACGCAGGCGTGACATTCACGGATTTCAACCGGAAGCCGAAATTTGAGTACCGCGTGTTTCCCATTCAGCTCAACTTGACCGATTTTAGTACGCATCCGGACGCGAAGAGTCCCTACTCCTTTGTGGCCAACACAGGACGAGGCTCGACTGTGTCCTGGTCCGGATCATTTTCGGTCAACCCGCTGCGCTCCAACGGGTCACTGGCCATTAGTGGCATGCAGTTAGTCAACTATGCGCCGTATTATGCCGACTTTATCGCGTTCAACGTGGCAGACGGCGAAGCGGCGTTTCGTGCAGAATATCGACTGGATACCTCGAGCGGGCCCCTGGATCTCCAAATCAACCATGCGGCCTTCGACTTGAAAAATCTGAAGCTGACTCCGCCCGATACGCAAGAAGGGGTGGTGACGCTTGCGTCGTTGGCCGTAAGGGAAGCCAACGCCGACCTTGTGAAGCAGGTCGTTACCGTGGACGCAGTGACACTGGACGAGGGTGTGATCCTCGCGCGCAGAGAGCGGGACGGGACGGTGAATCTGCAGACGTGGCTAAGCCCGCGATCCACTGAGACCGGGTCGACGTCACCGCCAAAGAGTGACGATGCCAAGAAGACCCAGGGGGAGAAGAAGAAAGATCCCTGGAAACTGGCCGTACGAGACGTGGCGTTGACCAACTTCAGCGTGACGGCCGAGGATGCTGTGCCTGCGGCGCCGGCGAAGCTGGTCCTCGACCAAATCAACCTGAAACTCAATGGACTGGCGTTTCCTGATCGCACACCTATTGCGACAGAGGCCTCGCTCCGCTGGAACCAAGCAGGGACGTTGGCAGCGACCGGACGCTTCGCCATTCCCCTCTGTTGGCCGACCTGCAGGTGGCCGTGAACGAGTTCGACCTTCGTCCGTTTCAGCCGTATATTGACGAGCAGGCCAATGTCCACCTGACCGACGGAGCCGCGAATCTCCAAGGTCATGTTGTCTATGGATCTCCTGAGGGTGGCGGGCCGATGGCCAGGTTCATCGGGCAGTTCGCGCTCGATCACGTGGCCGTGATGGACACCATTTCCACCAAGAATGTGGTCGGGTGGAATTCGCTCGCGTTCAAAGGTATTCATGCCGATGTGTCCCCGACCGCGATTGCCGTCGATGAAATTCGACTGAAGAACCTGAAGTCGTCCGTGATCGTCGCGCCAGATGGCCGGCTGAACGTCGCGAACCTGATGCGGACGTCGCCGGGAAAGGATGCCGAAAAGCCTCACGAGACTCCCAAAGCCGAACCCACAAAGTCCGCCCCAACTCCCATTTCGGTCAAGACCGTCGTTCTGGAAGACTCAACCCTGGTCTTTCTCGATCAATCCATCCAGCCGAATTATTCGGCCGACATTCGAAAGCTCAGCGGCCGCATTCAGGGCTTATCGTCACAGACCAGCGCAAAGGCCAAGGTTGACTTGACGGGGAAATTGGACAACCACGCTCCGTTGCAGATTTCCGGTCAGCTCAATCCTCTGAGCAAAGACCTGTTCGCCGATCTGGTGTTTTCTCTGAAGAGCTTCGATCTGCCGCCGCTTTCTTCCTACACGGGGAAGTTCGCCGGGTATCCCTTACAAAAAGGAAAACTCTCTGCCGACCTGCGGTACAAAGTGGCCGAACGGAAGATGGACGCAGAAAATGTGGTCCTGGTGGATCAACTCACATTGGGTCCGCCCACCGATAGCCCGGACGCCACGTCGCTCCCGGTCAAGTTGGCAATTGCGATTCTTCAGGATCGCCAGGGGAAAATTCATTTGGACGTGCCGGTCAGCGGCGACCTGGATGATCCTGAGTTCCGGGTTGGCAGAGTCGTCTGGAGGGCCTTTGTCAATATTCTTGAGAAAGTCGCGACGTCACCCTTTGCCCTCGTGGGGGCCATCGCCGGCGGAGGCGGCGAGGAGTTGAGCGTCATCACCTTTGTCGCCGGCAGTGCTGAACTGGGCGGAGTCGGAGACACAAAAACTTGACAAGCTGGCCAAGGTTTTGGTCGAACGACCCGGGCTGAACCTTGAGATCACCGGGCTGGCGGACCCCAAGAATGACCGTGTCGCGCTGGCCAAAGAAAAATTGAACCATACCCTGACACAACGAAAGATGAAGACACTCAGAGAAAAAAATCCGGCGCTAGTAGAAAACATTCCGCTCGGTGAACGGGAATACGAACGAATGGTCCAGCTTGCCTATGCCGAGAGCATGAAGCTGGGTGGGCTCTCGCCGAACGCCGCCGAGTCAGGTCTATCCATGTCTCTTGAGGAGGCCTCAGAAAAACCGGAAAAGAAGTCCGGGTTCTGGGAGTTTTTCTCTCGTTTGAATCCGTTTAAATCCAGTCGGCAGGAAAAAAAGGAGTCCTCTCTGGATATGGTCCTCGATTCCAGCGGTGCCAGCTCCCCCCAGAGACCGGGAGGTCTCGCGGTCCCCTCGCTTGATGAAATGGAACGCCGCCTCATCGAGAAACAGCAGGTTACCCCGGACGACATGAACATGCTGAGGCAAGAGCGCGCGAAGAGCGTTCAAGGCTACTTGTTGAAGGCTGGACAACTCGGAGAGGATCGACTCTTCATTGCCGCGCCGGAGCCTGCCGATGGAAAGCCCAGCGGCGAAAGCCAGGTCACGCTCGCGCTGAAGTGAATACGCCAACAGGCAATGCCGGACGCTGGGTCCTCGGGTGTTCACAACCTCGCTCAAAAAGCCAATAGGTTACGATGGTGTAAGACGTGGGGCTCCGCGACAGGGATCACTCGTGCCGGAGAATCGCCAGCGGTCGCTGGCCCAGGATGCGGAAGGTGCTCAGGAAGCCGACGAGGAGAGTAAGAATTATGGTGAGGACAAATGCGATCGCCAGGACTTCTGGGTGAAAAGTCCAGGTCAGGTCCATGAAGAAATGAAGGACCGCCCACGATAGTGCGCTCGCCAGCGCGATACCAATGATTCCGGACACGATGCCCATGATGGCGTATTCCACTGCAAATGATCCGGCGATGAGGTGACGGGTGGCGCCCAGCGCTTTGAAAACGACCGATTCATAGAGTCGACGATAGCGGCTCGTGGCCAGCGCTGCCGCCATGACGATCGCGCCGGCTAGAATGCAAAATAGCGCCACCGTTCTGATGGCGAACGAGAGGTGCTCAAGAATGCGGGCAAAACTGTCCATGACCTCCCCGATGTTGATGGCCGTCACATTGGGAAAGGCTGCGACGACCGCTTGCTGTAAGGGCACCTCTTCTTCAGGTTTCACCCGCACCGTGGCCACGTAGGTAAAGGGCGCTCCGTCCAGTGACCCCGGGGACAGGATCATATAAAAATTTGTAGAAAAATTGTTCCATTCCACCTTTCTGATGCTGCTCACCTCCGCGGACAATATCGTCCCTTGAATATCGAACTCCACGGTCGACCCCACGTCTAGTCCCATGTTCTTGGCCGCCTCTTCTTCGACGGACACAAGCGCGCGCGGAACCTTCTCCCCATGGAACCACCACTGCCCTTTCATGATGGTGTTGTCTTTCGGCAGACGGTCCAGAAACGTCAGCACATACTCGCGGGTGAAGTACCAGGATTTCCCCCGTTCGCCCTGTTCACGCTCTTGCCCGCCTCGATCAGGCCGTTCGTCCTCGTTCAGGGCGATGGCCTGGCCGTTGACGGCGTGCAATCGCGATCGGACCAGCGGCGTCATCTCCGGTCGGACACCAACCAAGCGATCCTGGACCAGGCGCTGGAACCCGCCCTTCTGGTCAGGCTGAATATCGATGAAAAAAAAGGTCGGTGCGTCAACCGGACGGCTCTCTCCGATCTGATGGACTAGCGACCGCTCGAGCAGGGAGACTGCGACAATGATCATGACCCCAATGCCGACGGAGACCATCACACTTGCGGCCTGACTGCCGGGTCGATGTAGGTTTCCCATCGCGTGGCGGACGGCGAGAGACCGCGGACTGGGGGCGCGCATCAGCAGAGCCATCAGCAGCCTCGCCGTGACTTGCAGAAGAAGAACCGCGGCCGCCAATGCGCCCATGAACAGCAATCCGATGCTCAGCGATCCGGCCTGCCAGATGGCGAGGCCTGCCAATCCGAGCACGATGGCCAGAGCGGTGATCCAGCGCAAGGGGTCGGCGGCCAGTTGGGTCCACACATCGCACCGCCAGCCTGTCTTTTCGGAAACGACCACCGGCGTGACGTTTTCTCGAAAGACCAAGGCGGGGCGAATTTCTCGGATCCGCTAGCAAGGGCCACAAGGTAAACAAGAGCGTTGTGGCACTGCCGAGCGCGAGGCCCTTGATCACCGGAAGTATGGGAAATGCCGTGTGGCTGATGGTGACTTCGAGCAGATCGTGGGGAACGAAGCCGGCCAGGAGTTCTCGGTATCAATCCTTGAAGTGAGAGGCCAAGGACGGCACCCGCTAGACTCCCGAGAAGCCCAAGCCCGAGAGCCTGAACTAAATAAGTCCGCACCACTGTCCCCGAATCGGCTCCCAAGGTTTTCAAGATCGCAATGGTCTTGAGCTTGTCTTTGAGAAAGGCGTGCACCGTGCTGGCGACGCCGATTCCGCCGACGAAGAGCGCGGTTAACCCGACCAAGCCGAGATAGCGCGTGAGTTGATCCAGGAAACGCCGGAGTTGGGGTTGGGCCTCTCGATAGGAAGAGACCCGAGCCGAATCCGCGGCGAGCTGGCCTCGTAGCTCAACGAGCACCGGCTGTGGCGGCACAGCCGGCGGTAGACGTAAGAGATACCGTTCGCGCACACGACTCCCCGGTTTGATCAGATCGGCGGCAGCCAACCCTTCTTGCGAAATCATCACGCGCGGCCCAAGACTGAAGGCGCTAGCCGCGCGGTCCGGTTCCTGGCGAACCACGGCGGTGATCGTGAACGTTGCCTGCCCGATTTTCAGGTGATCGCCGACCGAAAGCCCCATCTTGATCAGCAGGGATTCCTGAACTATCGCCCCATGACAGAAGATCCTCTCTTTTCCCTCTCTCCCCTCGCGGGAGAGGGTCTGGGGGAGCAGGTCTTGAAGTGAATGACAGGTTTCCGTGGGTGAAGTCAGCAGGTCGCGCAGCGAACGGTCCGAGGTGGTCTTTACCACGCCGTAGAACGGATAGCCCGCCTCGACCGCCTTGAGTTCGACAATCTGTGTCGGGCGGGCAATGGTACCCCCGCCGCGATCAGGGGCGCGCTCCGCCTGTGAACCCATCGCGATCAGCTCGCTGACGTGGGTGGTCTCGATCCCACGGGCGCCGAGTGTGGCAAGGAAGGATTTCCCATGTTCACTGATGGGGCGAGTCAGACGGACTTCCAGATCGCCTCCCATGAGGGAACGGGCCTCCCGCGTCACCGTTCGCTCGACATTCGACGCGAACGTGCCGACGCCGACCAAGGCCCCTACGCCAAGCGTGATGCAGACGAAGAAATACAGAAAATGCCGCCACGCCGCCCGCGTCTCCCGCCAGGCCATGTTCACGATGAAAGATCTCACGTTCCCCTTCTATTTCTCAGGGACAGATAGATTCAGCCGGTCCTCGCATGCCGCGCGCGACAAGGATGTATTCCCTCGACGCGCGTAAGCAGAATCAACCCGTCTCCCGCCCCAATTCATCGGATTCGATTCGGCCGTCGCGTAGCGTGATGATGCGCTCGGCGAACGAGGCGAGGGCCGTATCATGGGTAACCAGCACGAGCGTGCTGCCGTAATCTCGGTTCAAACCGAGCAACAGATCAATCACCTGCTCGCCGGTCGTCGAGTCGAGATTGCCGGTCGGCTCATCCGCGAGCAAGATCGGTGGCTGGCAGGCGAACGCTCGAGCGACTGCCACACGCTGCTGCTCACCGCCAGAAAGTTGCACGGGATAGTGCTCTTGGCGGTCCTTCAACCCGACGGCGATCAAGAGTTCGGCGGAGCGAGTCCGCGCGAGACGGTTGCCGTTGAGCTCCAACGGTACCATGACATTCTCAATCGCCGTGAGTGTGGGGATTAAATGAAAGGACTGAAAAATGTACCCGATCTTCTGCCGGCGATAGCGCGCCATCTCGTTCTCATGAAGCGTCGTGATTTCAACACCGTCGAGGGAAATCGATCCTGACGTGGGTTTATCGAGCCCGGCGATCAGTCCCAACAGCGTCGATTTGCCGCTCCCGGACGGCCCCACGATGGCCACCATTTGCTTCTCCGGAATCTCCAGCGTCACATCGTCCAAGATAGTGACGGCGTGGCCGCCGCCGGTGAGACGCATCGTCACATTCTTAACAGCAATCATGCCGTCTTTCCGTGATCGCGATGAAGTGTGGTACCTTCGATATGAAGGCTCTATTATACTGTATGGTAGGTCTCGTTGAGACGCTGACGCAGACAGAGATTGACATGGCGACATTGTGGTCATGGTTCCATGCGCGACGGCTTCTGGTCGTTTTCTGGGCATTGATGGGGCTGACAGTCGCGGCCTGTGAGCCGTCATCTGAGCCGCCGCCGTCCCCGACCTCGCCGGGCGTAGGGTCCCCTGCTCCTCATGATGGGTTTGGCCCTCGATTCGGGACGGACGTCACGGGCCAGCCGGCTCGCGGCGCTGAACTGACACGCGACGATGTTCCCAAGATCGTCGCGTTCGGTGACAGCCTCACGGCTGGACTCGGCGTCTCACCGGATGAGTCCTACCCGGCGCAGCTTCAGCGAAAGCTGAATGAGGCCGGCTATCGTTACCGCGTGATCAATGCGGGCGTCAGCGGAGATACGACGGCCGGCGGGATCCGTCGGGTGGATTGGGTGCTCAAGAGCCGGCCTGACATTGTGATCCTGGAGTTGGGCGCCAACGACGGCCTTCGCGGGCTTTCGATCGATCAGGTGCGAGCCAACCTCGAGCGGATCATTCAACGATTGCAAGCCGCCGGCGTGAAGGTGGTTCTGGCAGGGATGAAGCTGCCCCCGAATTACGGAGCCGACTACACAGCGCGCTTCGCCGCTCTGTACGAGGAACTGGCTCGTCGCTACCGCGTGACGACGATGCCGTTCTTTCTTGAGGGGGTTGGCGCGCAGACTGCGCTGAATCAAGCCGACGGCATTCATCCGACGGGCGCGGGCTACCGTGTGATCGTGGACCACCTCTTGCCTGTCTTGGAGCCGCTCTTGTCGAAGGCTCCGCGGGCCAAGCTGGAAGAAAAATCTATCCCTACCCGCGCGATGGTGTGATCATCCGGGTCAGGACTTTTTGAAGAAGGTGTCGTACACGCCGTAGACCAGGATCACGCCGATCAGTGTGTAATACATATATGAAACGCCGCTATAATCCGCCGACCCGCCTTTCGCCTCGTTGGCCAGCGCAAGAGACCCGCTCAGAACAACCGACGCACACGCCTCCAACATTCCCGACCAAGCTCTTCTCATGAGAGACTCCTCCTTTGTTACAGGCACTATTATTAATAGAGAGCAGGCAAACGGGGGCAGATTCTACGGAACTTCCCAAGCCGGACGCAAGCATGAAGGCAGGCTTCCTACTGGTGCCGGATTGTCCATCCGAGTACACTCCTGGCTTGTCTGATTCATAATGGAGAGCGCGCTGATGCAGGAATGGATTGCCACATGGTTTCAATGGGTTCACGACTGGGGATATCCGGGAATTATCTTGCTGATGGCGCTTGAGAGTTCCGTGTTTCCGATTCCAAGCGAAATCGTGATCCCGCCGGCGGCTTATTGGGCCGCGCAAGGTCGATACAGCTTCACGGGCGTGGTGCTTGCCGGGACCTTTGGCAGCTACCTCGGGGCGGCCGCGACCTACTGGGCAGCTCGTTTGACGGGACGCCCCCTATTGCTTCGATACGGCAAATTCGCCTTTTGTCCCGAGGCAAAACTGCTTCGAGCCGAACGATGGCTCGCGCGTTACGAAGCAGGCGGCGTCTTTTTTGCCAGACTCGTTCCCGTCGTCCGCCATCTGATTGGCATTCCAGCCGGCATTGTTCGCATGCCGTTCGGCTTATACAGCCTCATGACGGTCGTGGGCGCAGGATTGTGGTGCTGGGTCTTGGCTTGGTTCGGCGGGGATCTGCTCGGGAGCCAACCGGATTTGGTAAAGAATCCAACCCTGCTTGTGCGGGTGGTGCAGGAGCGTTCGTATCTCGTCGGCGGCTTTGCGGTCGCCCTATGCGCACTCTACCTGTTTGTAATGCGAGTGACAGGCAAGCCTGCCTCCTCACGGTCATGATCACGGAGCCGGATGGGCGCGCGAACTCGACGGTTAGCGCGAATGCGGCTTGGCGAGGCCCTGAAGGGCTGTGGATATTTCTTTACACGAGGTGCCGAGTCGGTCAAGTTGGGAGGCTTTCTGGAGCAGTTCGGTCGCCAGGACCTTGACCTGTCCGTCGAAACGATCGATGTCTTTGGCCAGCTCGGCCAATCTCGTGAGTACCGCGGTGTGGCCGGCGATCTCACGTTCCAGGTTTTCGACCTTGGCTCGGGCTTCTTCGCCCTCCTGCGTCGTCGTCTGCAATTGCTGATTCAGTCGCGATAGCTGATCGTCGCGATCGCGGAGATCGGTTTCAAGAGACCGCTGTTTCTCTTCCCCGAACCGACGGCGATCATCGAGTCGCTGAATCGCAGTGATCCAGCCAAACACTTCGCCAGTTTTGATATTAGGCCCGGCCGGCAACACGTGTCCGCCTTCCAACGCCTTCACCACGGCCTGAAGCCACTCGATGAAGGCAGTGATCTCACCGAGTTTGATATCCAACGTCGGTATCGAAGGCGCAGGTTTGGTTGCCGGAGGGCCGTTGGCCGGTCGATCCGGAGTTCGAGAGACGCTTTTCGGGCTGACCCATCGATGATATTCGAGCAGGGCAGCCACCGAATGCCGGCAGAAGGGCTGCTCGTTCAGCGTACAGGTGCATTTGATGCCCAAAGTGCCATCCTTCAAGCGAACGGTTTGGTCATACACACCGGAATTCCCGATGACCACCGAGGAGATTTGGCATTCATCGGCCTCGACGATCCGGACCCGATTCTCGGCTAAGTATTGGTTTGCAATCTGAAAAGCCGGAGGTTCGACGACTGATTGAATCATGGACGGCTCCAGCAAGCTCAACCGCTGGGCAGAACAGGAAATCTTCCCGCGCATCGTGACCATCTCCTGTGAAGGTTCAGAGCGATCATACGTACTACCTGCTACAGTCTACCTCCTGGCGCGCAGGATCAATGCTACAAAAGGATATTCGCTCTATTCGTCCGTGCTGAATGGATCGATGGTTCAGGAGCGGAACGCTATGAAGCGTCAACTACTTAGGCTTACTTAGTCGAGAGACTGAGAGGTTGAGGCTCTGCCACGAACGCCAGCGTGCCTGCCCTCGCAGGGGTGCCAAGATTTGCCAAAGGCGAGGATTTCCTTCGTTTGGGAAAAGCCGGGAGGTCGTAGCAGACGTTATCAGCGGCATCGCTTGGCTGGGCCGTGAGCGCCTACCGGCGTGAGCCAGACATAGTCGGCAATTGATTCCTGCAAAAGACTCTTCACTTCTTCCACGGAACCGGAGTCGAGCGAGGTCATATAGACCGTCGTTTGTTTTACCTCGCCGTTGGTTTTCAGCAGCACACGATCCGGCACCGGCAAGTGATATTGGATATGTCCCCCTCCCGTGTAGCTGACCAGGGGGCCGATTCTTCCGTCGGTCTCTGTCTTGGTCCGAGCCAGATAGTCGGCAATGGTTTTGGCCATGCTTTCGTCCCGAAACAGAGAGGCTTCATACATGCGCTGATACCCGTCGTCCGACATGCCGCCATGACAGAGTCGCAGTTGCCTCACGATCATATCCCGGTAGACGGCAGTATCGACGAAGATGTGATCCTGCATGCCCCAGCGACCCATCTCCGCATCGCTCAAGGCCCGCGCGAGTCCCTGCGAAGCGACACGGCGAACCAGCGGTCTGGGCGGATTCAGAGCAAGTATGGGCAAGCGGTGTTCCCGGGCGAAGCTGATCAGCGGAGCATACTCGTCGAACGGTCCGCCCCAATTTTGCTCCCATCGTGACGCCTCCAAAAAATGGTCCCGAGATGTCTCGCTTTCCGAGAGGTATTGGTCCAGCCCCGATTGTCCATCCCACCCGAACATTTCCACCGCGAGCGCCGGTTCGCGCTTGTACTCGAGCAACGCTCGGAGAATCTTGAGCGCCGCATCAATGTGCCAATTATTTCGATGCTCTTCACCAAGGTAGATCACATCCTTCTCGTTCAGGAGAGCCACCCACGCCTCGAATGCGATGGCGTGACCGGACTTAACCTCGATTACTTGCCATTCGATGAAAGGATGGGAAAGTGGGTTGTCCGCCGACCGAGAGGCCGGAGTGTGAAGGAGCAACAGGAACGCCGGAGGAATAAGGAGAAACAAGAAAGGATGGCGCATTTGGGGTGTGTCGTAGCACAAGCATCTTCTAGCGGCAAGCCCCACCTTGACGGGATACTGGCAGGTGGCTATTCTGCGTCCATTGTTCAATTGATTCCTTCCGAGACCTCCGGCATGCCTTGTCCTCATGATCCTTGAACCGCAGCTCCTCATCCAGTTGAAGGAACAATTGAGGCGATCGCGCGAAGTCGACGAGGAAGCCTGGGGTCTGTCACGTAAACTGGTGACACGGGCATCCCCTGCCCTCAACGCTCACGAAGCTGAGCGAGGCGATCCAGGCGTCTTCCCTCCCCGGGGCGCTCCGGGATGCGTTGGTCAGCGGGTTGCGCCGTGGAGCGATTGATCACGATCCTCCTGGTGACCCACTCAAGCAGCTGACCGGCCTTCCCCACACGAAGGCGGTCCGTGCGCTGTGCGTGTTGTTCGGGCTGGCGGCGGGAGTCCGGGAGCCCGTCCCGGTTTCTCACTTGCGGCCGGCTGAAATCGAGCAATTCCTCCGGACCCACAACAATCCGTTTGATCTGCTGCTCCACGCCGACGTGGCCTCGACCCTCGACTTGGGAACGGGCGATCCAGGCGGATCCGGTTCTGATCGAGAGGCTACACACACATTCCCCGGGTCTTCGTTTCCGGTTTTGGGGGAATCAAGACATGTTTGAACTGGAGCACGTGAAGGGGCTCTGGCCGCGGTACACGATCGCAACCTGCAATGCGCCGGCGACACCGACCTTTGCCTATGATCCGACCCGGGTTTCCCCGCTTCTCATCGAGCAACATCTTCGAAACACGAAAGGCGAATTCAAGAAGGTTCGGTGTGACGGAGAAGAGGCGCTCGAAGTCCGCCATCAAGGCCGCATGCTGCTCTTCCCACCTTGGAAGTTCGACATCCACGGCCCGTTGGCCCTTTTGGATCTGCTATCCAGACAAGGCAAGGTGTGCGTGCTGGCCTCGGTAGATTCACAGGTCTTTTGGGAAATGCTCTCCCAACTCCTCGCAGACCCAGCTCTTCGTCCGCCGGACAGGATCTTCGATCGGTCCATGATCCCTGATCTGTTCGGTCCTCTGCATGCCCAACTGACTACACTGTCCATCGGGGGTTCCCTTGTCCTCTCCGACATGGCTGAACCCAGACCGGCTATACCCCGTGTGCTTGGGGAGGCAGCCGGCTCGGACTACGCCTTTCGATATCTGGAAATTCGTCGCGGCGCGCTGTTCGAAGGCATCCCTTGCAGCCGAACGGCGCGTTTGTTCCGCACGATGACCGAGGAAGAACCACCGTGGTTTGTGATCCTCGTGCCCGATGAATAGCAAAATTGACGCTCTGCAGGTCGTTTGCTAGACTTTTTTCATCCCCCCGCACTGCAACCGCCGGTATTCAATTCATGACCATGACGAAGAAAATCCAACTCTTGCAATCCAATATTGAGCAGGTCATTAAGGGAAAGGACGAGGTCATCACATGGGCGGTGGTCTGTCTCCTGGCCCGCGGCCATCTCTTGATCGAAGATGTCCCCGGAGTCGGGAAGACCACCTTGGCGCAGGCCCTGGCTCGGTCCATTGATTGCTCCTTTCGGCGCATTCAATTCACCAGTGATCTCTTGCCGTCCGACATTCTCGGCGTTTCCATCTTTAATCGGCAGAAGCAGGCGTTTGAGTTCATGCCTGGTCCCATTTTTTCTCATATCGTGCTGGCGGATGAAATCAATCGGACGACCCCAAAGACACAGAGTAGCCTGCTCGAGGCGATGAATGAGTCCCAAGTCTCGATGGATAACGAAACCCGTGACCTCCCCCAACCGTTCATGGTGATCGCCACGCAAAATCCTTCCGAGCACCACGGCACCTTTCCGTTACCGGAATCGCAATTGGATCGATTTCTCATGCAGATTCGGATCGGGTATCCCGACGTCTCGGCGGAAAAAAAGATTCTAGACCGGCCGGGCGCCCTGCATCCGTCCGATGAACTGTCGCCGGTGCTCACCGCTGAAGACGTGATCGAGTTGCAACAGACAGTTGATAGAATTAGCCTCGACGAGACACTGTTGGACTACTTGCTCGCCATCGTGGCCGAGACGCGCCGAAGCGAATTGCTGGCTCTTGGTGTCAGCACCCGCGGCGCGGTCTCGCTCTCCCGAGCGGCCAAGGCGCTTGCCTTGGTCAGGGATCGATCCTACTGCCTTCCCGACGATATCAAGGAATTGGCGCCGATCGTCCTGCCCCATCGAGTCACACTCACCAGTGGCGCTGGTTTTCGAGGGCGTCGCATTGAAGATGCCGAGCAGGTTATCCGGAACATTCTCGAATGCGTCCCTGTCCCGCTTTGAAGCACGCTGTCAGAACTGCGACTTTCCTCATAATGACTACGCCACGTTCCTGTGCGGATCGTTGCTAATAGCTGAGAGGTGGTGTGCGAATCAAACAGGTCCGACAATTTCTTCGTAGACTCTCCCGCAATCGCTCTCTCCGC
The DNA here is from genome assembly GCA_963703955.1 of Nitrospirota bacterium. GTDB lineage: Bacteria > Nitrospirota > Nitrospiria > Nitrospirales > Nitrospiraceae > CAVPGK01. The sequence goes on from CAVPGK010000017.1 coordinate 320,367, forward strand.
GTGACCCCGGAAGGCACCCGTTTTCTGTTGTTGACGCTGGGCGTCGGCGGGGCCGCTATCAATACGGGTCACAACCTGCTCTATCTGTTTTTTGCGATGATGCTGAGTCTGATCGTGATCTCCGGGATTCTCTCGGAGCAGTGCCTCAGGCAACTCGATATCCGAAGGTATCTGCCCACACACCTCTTTGCGAACCGTCCGGCGACGGCCAGCTTTGTGATTACTAACCGGAAGACCCGCCTCTCCACGTTTTCCCTGCATGTCATGGATATCATCTCGGAGACGGCCGTGGATCGAGGCGTTCGTCTGCTCCATCTGGCCCCAGGCGGCACGGTACGGCAGGCGTACTCCCTGCTTGTCTCACGGCGGGGCCTTTTTCGTCTGGACGGAATCAAGCTGTTGACTCGCTTTCCATTCGGTTTCTTCGTCAAGGCGGCGGCCCTGCCGCTCCAATCCGAGATCTTGGTCTATCCGGAGATCCAAGCCCTGCCTACCACCCTCATACATGAATTAGCGGCTCATGGGCAGGGTGACACGATCCTCGAGCGAGGCCAAGGAGCAGGCCTGCATAACCTACGGCTCTATCAACCGGGAGACGATTCGCGCACCATTCACTGGAAAACAACGGCACGGAAAACCCAATTGATCGTTCGTGAAACCGAAGCGGAGCATCAGCAGCGCGTCACGCTCGCCTTGTACAATGCCGTGCCCGGTCAGAAAACACGAGCGAAATCCGATGCCACGGCTGCCGAGTTGGCGTTTGAACAGGCCGTCACCCTGACGGCCTCACTCGCGCATTTCTTTCGCCAGCGTGGCTATCACATTCGCTTATTGGTCGGAGAACGTGACCTGCCCTACGGTGTAGGAGAAAATCATTTCTACCGGCTCCTCACGCTTCTCGCACTGTGCGAGTCGACGGAGGAGCCGTCGCCACGGGTCTTGCAGTCTCTGGGCGGTCTGACCGTTGAGTCTGCGTATACCATCGCCGTACTCCCCGCCTCGGATCCGCTTGCGCTGGATCTGTGCCGCGGAGTCAGCCGAGTCTTTATCGCATCGGATCTCACGTGACCAGTATGAACATTCAACGCGGGTTACAGTACAGCGCGACCCTGCAAGCTGCCGTGGGTTTTGTCGCCCTCACAGGAACTGGGAAGCTGCCTGCCGCCTTGATCCTGATCGGATGTCTCACCCTGGTCGCTTGCCTCGTTCGGTTCGTCGGCTACGGCGCCGGTTCTATCGTCTTTCGACTGTCGCCCATAATTTGGAATGTGATCATGGTCACCGCATTCATCGCTTCCGGAGCGGATCTTGCCTGGGGAACGCAGGACTTGCTTCAAGCGAGCATGTATGTGCTCATTCTTCTGATGGTGCATAAGCTGTGGACGGCTCAGCGTCACGGCGATTTCATGCATCTGTATGTCATCAGTTTCCTGGAGTTCTTGTCTGCGGCTGTTCTGACGATCGAGCTGTGGTATGCGATCGTTTTTGTGCTGTACTTACTCACGGCAATCTGGGCTCTCCTTCTCTGGCATCTGACCCGCGAAGCAGAGGAGGTCACAACGAGCCAAGGAACTGAGCAGGCGTTAGCGCGTGTCCCCTTGTCGGCCCGGTTTTTCTGGACGACCAACGCGATTGCCATGGGGGCCCTGTCGTTGACGTTGGCTATTTTCTTTACGATGCCGAGAACAGGGTTTGGATTTTTCCAGAAGACGGGCGGGACGCTGATTCGAACGACGGGATTCTCTGAACAGGTTGACTTGGGCGGGATCGGCGCGGTCAAGCAGGATCAAAGCCTCGTCATGCGGGTGCAATTCCCCGACATGGAAGGTCCTCCGTCCGAGGACCTCTATTTTCGCGGTGTGGCGTTTGATCGATATAACGGACGATCGTGGACGAATACCTTCGCGCGCCGACGGCTGGTTGTCAGGAATGATGAGGGAATCTTTACCGGGCAGAATGAAAAATACGAGGAAAGAGGCCCCCCAGGAGTTCGCCAACAGATTCTGATTGAGGCGCTGGACACATCCGTTCTGTTCGGCATGCCGTTGGTGGATGAAATCCGAGGGGCTTTTCCGGCTGTCCAAACAGACGGCATGGACGGCTGGTCTCTGCCCGTACCAATGGCAGCTCGATTTCAATACGACGCCGTTTCGTCCGTCCCCAAAATAGAAGATGCAGAACGAGTTGCGTCCTCATTCGAGTACCCCCCGGATATCAGGGAGCATTTTCTCGACGTACCGCCGTTGAGCCCGGAGGTTGCGGATCTGGCCATGTCTGTGACGCGCCACGCGAAGTCGCCGTTTGAACGGATAGTTTCCGTCCAACGACATCTCATGACGAACTATCGTTACAGCCTCGATGTGGACATGGATGAAACTCGTAATCCGCTGGAGGACTTTCTGTTCAGACGGAAGAGCGGGTACTGTGAGCACTATGCGACTGCGATGGTGGTGATGCTTCGCACATTGGGCATTCCTGCCCGGTTGGTGACGGGTTTCCTGCCCGGTGAGTGGAACGAATACGGAAATTATTATCGGGTCCGTCAGCGAGACGCCCATGCCTGGGTTGAAGTCTTTTTCCCCCAGTCGGGGTGGATTACCTTTGATCCAACCCCAACTGTCGGCACAGGCGTCCCCGATCCGATATGGCGAAAGCTCGGCAGCCTCATTGATTCAGTCCGACTGAAATGGGACCGGTTCGTCATTCAATACAGCTTTCGGGATCAGATCGCGATTGTCCAAGCGATTCGTGAACGAAGTGAACGGGTGCGCGCAAACGGCGCGCATCTCCTGGAAACTGTCCGCCGCTGGGCAAGCACGTCGACGGCGTGGTTTGCCCACCAGGCCCGCCCGCTCGTCGGGCTGTTCGTCATCGTGGCTGTCCTTGGACTCAGCGCGTTCGTCGCACTCGCCATCAAGATGTACAAAGGCCGTCGGGCTGCTGCCCTCCATGCGGTCCGAGAGCAAGTTGCTGTGAAGATGTACGCTCGCATGCTGCGACTTCTGTCATCGCGAGGCCTGAGAAAGGCCGGAGGATGCACGCCGTTGGAGTTTTCACGGCGGATTGCCGAGGAGTGGGCGGACGCCGGTCCTTTTGTGACGCCACTAACCGAACTCTACTGTCGGGTTCGGTACGGCCATGAACCCTTCGAAGATCATGACCGGCAGCGGGCAGAGGAGCTGCTTCAAGGTCTTCGCGCCGCGGCTCCGTCTGTTCAGAGGCGGAAACGACTGGCTCTCACGAACCTCAGAGAAAAGTGGAAGATGTTCACAAAGCGAGAGGTCTGATCCTATCGGAAAGGAGCAGGTTTCAGGAGAGATTTTAAGAGGTTGGAGCGGGAAATGGGATTTGAACCCACGACCCTCGCCTTGGCAAGGCGATGCTCTACCACTGAGCTATTCCCGCTCACGATTTCTTTTCAAAGGGTTATGTCACTGTATCCTTTTGCTGTACCATCGAGTGGCAGTGAAAGTGGCACTTGCGACCAATAACCAGCCAGTTTATCGAGTGCCTGACATAGCCTTCTATCATACTCCGGTGTGTCATGACTATACGTTTCTACAACGGACGATCCGGATCGTGAAGAGCCGCGGGAGCGCGCACGATCAGCATGAACACCTGCTCACCATCTCGAAGAAGGGAGTTGCCGTGGGCAAGCCCAGATCGGGCAAGCGTGGTCAGAACTCGCCAAAGAAATAGGGTTCGGTTCACATTTTCGGATCGCAGTCAAGTAACTGGTTTCGGATTGTGGATCAGCAGTGACTCCGCAGCACAGTCGAGCTAAGCTGTGACGAATGAACGATCTGCGGCTTAGGAATTGTTGACCAGCATACGAGGGAGGCGGAAGCCAGATGAGGTTGAAGCGTCCTTCCCGGATACGAGCGGCTTGTTGCCTCACAATCTGGTACCAACGCTTCTTACCATGATTCGCAAACTGCTGGGGGTGACCTGTGGCGGTAGGATTCCTAGTAGAATCGGGCGGCCAAAAGAAGCGTCTCTACCGCTTTGCATCCCTCCCGCGTGTCTCCCGAGACGAATTGTTGAATTAGGGTTTCCATGTACCGGCAGAATTCTGACCGATGCAGGAAATGTTGGAAGCCGATGAGACTATGCTCGTCGAAGAATAGTAAGCGGGTATTACGTGATCTAAAAGACCAATCTTCCTCAATGTTAATATGAGGACTGTCGCATCAATCGATCTAACTTGCCATCCAAGGCGGCAAAGTCTTCCACGATCTCAATCTTAGATTTCGCGAAGAGATCCCGCATGGCGAGCGCGCCATCTCCGCCGACAGTCAGATTGGAAACGGGGCTCACTTCATGAGCAAGGGCGTAGACCAGCTCCGCGGCCTTGGCCTCGGAAAGTGCGAGAGGAAAGGAAATGATCGTCAGGTCTGGCTCAACCTTGCTGCAGAGGTTGGTCACAGAAGCAATGGGCACGTTGGCTCCCAAATAGTAGACACGGCAGCCGCGAACACGACATCGATACGCAACCGCCAACGCGGCAATGTCGTGTTCCTCACCGGGTGGGCAAGCTACGACCACTTTAGCGCCGAACTCAGCCACAGGGAGCTGATTCATGGCCGCGAAAATCCTTTGCTGGATTTGCTTCGTGACGTAATGTTCGATGGCAATGTTTACATGACCCTCGTGCCACAGCCGTCCTACCTGTTCCTGGAGTGGGAGCAGGATCCCATGAAGCGCTTCTTCAAATGGAACTACTGCAACGGCCCCGTTTAAGCGTTTCTCGAACGTCACACGATCGAAGGGATCGAGTGAGGACAGAAGTTCCCGCAGGAGCCGGCTGAATGTATTGTCGACGAATGACACTTGAGGCGCACTGGCTCGGGCTCGTCTCAACAACTCCTCACGCCCCAATTTCGACAGCTCTCCTATCGAACCTCCAGCATCAAGCTGTCCTTTGAGATATCTCAGCAGCGCAACATCCTCATCAGAATAATTGCGATAACGATTGGCTCCACGGGTCGGTTTTACGAGGCCAAACCGGCGCTCCCATATCCGAATGACGTCTCGTGAGAGCCCAGTTAGTTTTGCAACCCTATGAATTCTATGCGTATTCATTCTTTGTGGCTGATTATTGATTATATTGAAATGTCAAATGTTTGTCAAATATTATTTATAATAACACTTGACACATTGGACAATGTAGTTTATACATTAGACATACTTGCTACAAACATTGAACAACAAACCTATGGAGGTGATCATGGCAACAGCGTCGGCGGACAGAACGAGAGTGGATCAGCTACGGAACCGCGCAATCTCTTCTGCTGTCTCGCATGACTCGATGTGCACGAGGTGCGGCGGACTCATGGTGAGTGACTTCAGCATGGATCTATTGAACAGCACCGGCGAGCCGGAGTTGGCCGCGAAACGTTGCGTGCAATGTGGAGAAGTCGTCGATGCGGTCATCCAGCGCAATCGGCAGCTCCGGCAAGAATCGATCACAGTTAGGCAAACAGAGAGGATGTTCCCAGAGATGATGAGCAAACAGAATCTCTAACCGGGAAGGAGTAGACGCCATGAGAGCAAGAGCATTGATATATGGGCTCACCATAGTTGTCGCGGCAACGATGGCGGGATGTGCAGCCGATGGAGGATCCCGAATGAACGTGGCCTCCGGGGAGGCCGTGAAACCCGTGACTGCGCGAGAGGCAGTGGATCGAGCCTTCGAGTATGGCCAGCAGGTGGCCGTGTTGCGTGATGAGGCCAGAAGGCTGGAACTCGAAGGCCGGGTGGCCATGCACCGGGCGGCTGAGAAGGAAGAGGCCACGCGTATCCTGGAGAAGGCTCGAGCCATGTGGACGGCGGCCGACACGGCCGAGGACACGGCCCGGGAATATCGGCGCCAGGTGCCACATAATCAAGTGAACTGACTATGTCACGGAAGGTCTTTAGGAATGTTTTCAACCAACCAGGGTCGTCCTGGTGTTCCCAAACCAAGGAGGTTTCCAATGCGGAGTCAAACGGTTCTTCAGGTCGGATTGGGAGTGGTGTTGATGGCAGGAGCCATCTCCATCGCAACAGCGGCAGATCAGCCGAGTAGCGACAAGGACATGGTGCTGATCCCCAAAGGTGAGTTCACCATGGGGAGCAACGAGCATTGGGATGAAGCGAAGCATCAGGTTGTGCTCGATGCGTATCTCATCGACAAGTATGAGACGTCGAACGCGCGGTACAAGGAATTTATGAAAGCCACCGGTCATCCGGCTCCGGCCTATTGGGACGATCCTCGGCTCAGCAAGGCTAATCAGCCGGTCGTCGGCGTGAGCTGGACTGACGCGGGTGCCTTCTGCAAGTGGGAAGGCAAGCGGCTTCCGACGGAAGGGGAATGGGAGCGCGCGGCCAAAGGTCCGGAAGGCGACAATCATTACCCATGGGGTCACAAGCTTGATCCCAAGAAAGCCAACTATGGGCAGAATGTTGGCCATACCACGCCGGTGGATTCCTACCCCGAAGGAGTGAGCGGGTTCGGGGTCTACAACATGGCAGGGAACGTTTTTGAATGGGTCGAGGATTGGTATGACCCGAAACACTATAAGGAGAGCCTTGCCCTGAATCCACGCGGTGCCGAGAAAGGCTACAACTTTGCCAATCAGGGCCCGGTCAAGGTGCTGCGCGGTGGGTCCTGGCTCGCTCCGGAAACTTCGTTGCACACAAGTCACCGGTTCTGGAATCAGCCGGACAATAACTCCTATGGGGTCGGGCTCGGATTCCGTTGCGCGAAGTCTGCGCAGACGATTTCTGACGAAGCCATGCAAGCAGGACGCGATGCATTCATTGCAGCGTTAGTCGCGATGGGAGCGGAAAAGAACGCCGATGCGATGGCCTCCATCGAGAAGGCGCTGGCTGCGGAGCCGGCCAACAAGGAATACCTGGCCACCCGCGACCTGATCAAGAAGAGCATGAAGAAGAAATAGCCGACAGACCGGTTGGGGGGCGGTGATCCCGTCCCCCTCCGGGTCAGACTTTGGGACGGGAGGATTGTGATGAATGTGTCTAAAACCATAATGCTGGTGGTCCTGGTGATGGGCATGACGATGCTGACCGGAACAAGCCATGCGGAGGAATCATTGATTCCCAAAGAGATGGTGTACATCGGGCATGGGCCGTCGGTGATGGGGATTGATAAGGAAGCGCCTGCGGACTCAGGCAAAAAGCCGACGGCGTACGAGCGACGGATGAAGACGCCCTGGTCGGCCGACGCGTTGAACGACGAGGGTCCGGCACATATGGTGTTTCTGGATTCGTACCTCATGGATAAGTACGAAGTCTCGAACAAAGATTATGGCGAGTTCATCAGAGCAAAAGGTCATGCGGCCCCAGCCTATTGGGATGATCCTCGCTTAAATAAGCCCGAAGACCCGGTGGTCGGAGTGAACTGGGAGGACGCCAAAACCTTCTGTGAATATCGCGGGAAGCGCCTTCCAACGGAAGCTGAATGGGAAAAAGCGGCTCGTGGTCCCAAGGCCAACCTCTACCCCTGGGGCAATTACTTTGATCCAGCCAAAGCGAACTACGGCAAGAATCACGACGCGACTATGCCGGTGGATTCCTATCCAGAGGGCGCGAGTTACTATGGCGTCTACAACATGGCGGGTAATGTCTTCGAGTGGGTCTCTGATTGGTATGACCCCCGTTACTATGGACGGCTTGAAACGATGGTGAATCCAACCGGTCCGGCAAAACCCATATGGATGGGCGGAACCGGCACCTATGTTGACCGGCTGACGGTCGGGGAAAAGCGAGTCATTCGTGGAGGATCGTGGATCGCACCGGAAGGCACAGTCAGGGCAACCCACCGGTTCTGGAATCACCCGCTTAACAACAGTTATGGCGTGGGCCTGGGCTTCCGTTGCGCCAAGACCGCCCCGCCCGAGATCGAACAGCAGATCAGGGACAGCTACATTTCTGCCTTAGTGGGGATGGGCAGAGAACGATTTGCGGACGCTCAACAGGCGGTGGCTCGTGGCCTGGCCATTGATCCCAAGAACGTTGAACTGTTGGAGCTCCACCCGCTGATTGAGCAGTCGATGAAGAAGCTGTGAGGGAATCTTGCACCGTTCTTATGAACGGTGTGATCGTGATGGAGGCGTTACCGATGAAACGTTACACAACTCTTGTATTCGGGATTTCATTCAGCGCGCTCCTGGGGATTACCGCCGTCCTGGCTGGACCCATAGATCCGGCCGGCCATCCGCATCCGGAGCACGGCAAGGCGGTCCATGAGGCCGAACATGACGTGGATCATGCGTGGGAGGTCTATCATCGCGCGGCGTTAGGGGGAACCGTCGCCGCCCCTGCTCTGCAGGCCGACATCGAGCAGCACCTGCACGAAGCCAGAACCCTCATTGATCAGGCGCAGGAGGCAGCCGAGCGGGGGGACAAGCGTCAGGTGCAGCGTCTTGTTGGTCAAATCAAAATCCATACGTCCCATGCCATCGAAGGGAGCAAGGAGCAGAAGAAATGACACTAGGTCTGCGGAGGAGAACAACTCGCTGGAGAATGATTGCGGCGATTGTAGTGGCAGTCTGTGCCGTCGCGCAGTCGCCGGTTGTGGTGGCGGTGCCGGTTTCGAAGGAGCTTGCCCCGGTTCCTATGGTGACGATTCCAGCAGGAGAATTCTTGATGGGCAATCCAGAAGGAAAAGGCCGGGCCGACGAGTGGCCACAGCGATCCGTCTACCTCGATGCATTCGCGATCGATCAAGTCGAGGTGACGAATGAACGATATATGAGGTTCGTCATGTCCACCGGCCATCGAAATCCTCCCAATCCGTATGGCACCGGCCCGCTCCTGTCCGTGAAAGGGATTGAGCAACTCCCTGTCGCGCAGACGACGTGGTACGACGCCAAGGCTTATTGCAGTTGGGCCAAGAAGCGGCTGCCGACGGAAGCGGAATGGGAAAAGGCCGCTCGCGGCACGGATGGTCGCCTGTTTCCCTGGGGCAATGAACCAGCGACATTGAAGCGGGCGAACTTTGACCGCGAATGGGAGGACGAAAAGACGTTATACCCGGTCGGGTCATTGCCTGGTGGAGACTCACCCTATGGGGTGAAGGACATGGCCGGCAATGCCAGGGAGTGGGTCTCTGACTGGTACGACCCGGAGTACTACAAGCATGCGCCGGATCGGAATCCGCAGGGTCCTGACAAAAAAGGAGTGGTCCGATCGATTCGCGGCGGGTCATGGCATAGCCCGGTGGCCGATATCACGACATCAGCAAGAGGTCGCGGCGGGTTTGCCCTGCAGACTCACGGCACCGGGTTCCGCTGTGCCCGTGGTCTCGAGGGGGAGATTCAGCAGAAGTAGCGGGCCGAGGTGGGATGTGAGGGAACTCAATAACAACGGCAGAAATCCGGAGGTCGGTTCTCTTTTACCGACCAGGTGGCGCCGCGACTCCGCACGGCGTCTTCCGCTGAGGCAGACGGGTCTCTCCCTCGGGAGGACCTCGTCCCCTCGGTGGGCAACTGGAGCGGCTCATATAAAGGTAGGCGCAGTACTGTCGGCAATCACGAGGAGGACAGCATGACCACGTTAATTGTGTTGGCAATGGTGGTGGCGGCTTTGAGCTGTTTGACGAGTGCTGCGCAATGGAGACCCGCTGTCGCGTTGCCGCGGCAGGCCGGATTGAGCAGCCCTTGTGTCAAGTAAGGAGGTTCGGTTGTCCTTCTTTATAGCCGTCGAGGGTTCCCGTGGAATCAAATGGGAGACCAGACAATCCTGCTGTCTCTGCCCCGCACATCGACGACATCTGCGCGCGTTGTGGTGGACTGATGGTTTTGGCGCACTACATGGATCTGCAGGACGATACAGGTCAGATCGGGATGACGGCGTACGATGCACGAGTTGCGGAGAGGTCGTCGACCCGGTCATTCTTCAGAACCGAGTCAAGCCGGCGCCGAATCTCTTGTACGGCACAAAGCAGCGCAAGTAGGTACAGCGAGTGGATGACGGTGAGTCGGATGGTTCAGTCAATCTGGACAGCAATGGCAGCGGAGAGGGCCATGGCCATAGTTGACCAGGCCAGTGCCGCGTCGTAGCTCTCTGATAAGGAGATAACGCCATGCACATCGTCGTGACCGGAGGGACGGGGTTCATCGGTCGGGCCCTGTGCGCTTCGTTGTTCCAGGATGGCCACCGAGTCACCATCCTCACGAGAGATGCGAGAGAAGCATCGCAGCTGTTGGGGGCGATCGTGACGGCGATCGAGTGGAATGGCCGAGAGGCGGGAGCCTGGGAGCAGTGTCTCGAAGGTGCCGATGCCGTCATCAACCTCGCTGGTGCGCCGATTGCCGATGCTCGCTGGACCAATGCGAGGAAGCGACTCCTCACCGAGAGTCGAGTACTTACCACTCGCCTACTCGTCGAGGCCATGTCCAGCCGGTCGTCGAAACCTCGGACACTCATCAGCGCTTCCGGCATCGGCTACTACGGGGCCAGTGACGATCATGTGCTCGATGAGGGCGCGGCGCGCGGTCAGGGTTTTCTTGCCGACCTGTGCCTCGCATGGGAAGCAGACGCGCTGCGGGCGGCGGAGTTCGGTACGCGTGTCGTGCTGGTACGAACCGGAATGGTGCTCGAACATGATGGCGGCGCGCTGCCGAAGATGCTGTTGCCGTTTAGGCTTTTCGCGGGCGGCCCGATCATGCCGGGAACTCAGTGGGTCTCCTGGATCCATCGGCGCGATCACATCGGGTTGATTCAGTGGGCGATTACGACTCCCAACGTCTCCGGTCCCGTCAATGCCGTGGCACCTGGTCCTGTGACGATGAACACGTTCTGTGAAGATCTCGGGCGCGTCCTCCACCGGCCCTCCTGGCTTCCGGTACCGGGTTTGGCGCTGAAAGTTGTGCTGGGGGAACTGGGAACGCTCATGACGACCGGTCAACGGGTCAATCCTACGAAGGCGCTGGCCGGCGGCTATGTCTTTCGGTATCCGACGCTGGAACCCGCACTACGAGCAATTCTCACGAAAGGATAGAGGAGCGTCTGAAATGGTGTCGCTGATCGAATATCTTCACTTGCTGGCCGCCGCCGTTCTTGTCGGCAAGGTCGTGCTCTTGTCTTTCGTGGTGGCGCCTATTCTTGCGAAGAATCTGGAGCGAGAGCCGTTCGGCAAAGTCGTGCGCCAACTGTTTCCGGCTTATTATGCATTGGGAATGGGGACGGCGATGGTGGGACTAATCTCCGTGGCAGGGCTGGGGCTGATCCGCGGCATGAGTGGGGCTCTGCTTGTCGCCGGTGGGACTTGGCTCCTCATTTTCGTGGCCGAAGCCTATTGCCGATGGCCGCTGACGCCGCAGAGTAATGCGATGAGGGATCGGCTCAAGGAGCAGGAATCACGGGGAGCTGTCGATCCCGCTTTGCAGGCCGCGTGGAATCAATTGCATCAACGGTCAGTCTATCTGAACTCACTCGTGCTACTCGCGGGACTGTGTTTACTCGGTCTGGCAAGTCGATTGTAGGTCACAAGGAGGAACGCACATGAGGATCAAGGGAATCCATATCGGCGGCAGGTGTGATGATGGGCCTTCTGTTGACCGGTGCGGCCGGGGCTGCTGACCAGCCCGTGAGCCTGGCTCCGTATGCGAATGGAGATGATGCCAAGCTGCCGATCGGCGTGATCGGCGTGTCGCTCCAGGTCGGGGCTGAGCGTATCGGTGATCCAGCGGTGCTGTATGTCGGGATGGTGCATCCGGAGGGACCAGCTCACCAAGCAGGGCTCAGACATGGAGATGAGGTCGTGACCGTGGATGGGACGACGGTGACGGGGAAGAGTTATGAGCAGGTGGTCAAGATGATCCGGGGAGAAGCGGGAACCATCGTGAAGTTGGGGGTCAAAGGTGACGGAGGAAATCGGGAACTTTCCATCACACGTGTGGCCAGCGATAAACTCCCGAAGGATCCGACGGGATCGCACGGTGGTCCTTCTAGATAGGAGTTCATCGTGGTGAGTCACATCAAAATCGTAGCGTTGTTCGGGCTGCTCATCCTGTTGGGCGGAGGGTCGGCATTCGCTGAACCAAGCCGTCCACTGTCCGGCCAGATTCATTCGAACGTCACTAGGATGGATCTGTATCTGGCTGCCGGCGACTACCGGCGTGCGCTCGAGACCTGCCAGCGCGAGATCGACGACGCGCCGTCGGCTGCAAGCTACATCCACCTCACCTATGTGTATCAGGCGATCGATGCCTATTTAGAACATCTATCGCAGGAAGAGCGGTGGATGGCCGTTGAGCACCTGTATCTCAATCTTGCGTACCGCGACACCGAAGACTTCGTCGATCCTCCGGGAGGACTTGCCCGCATGGCCAAGGAAATGATCCAGGCGAGCGGGGATATCAAATTGTTGGGCGGGTTGTTCCTGATCGTGGGGGCCGTGGACCTCGTCATCATCGTATTGTTCCCCTTCTACGCCTTGAAACTCTTCGGGACAGCCGTGACCGGTTCTTTGTCGTTTCTGGTTAAACTTCACTCCCCCGCCGTGCATTTATTGATCGGGTACGGATTTCTTGCGTCCCTGGGCCCTGGGGCCTCAGCCTGGGGCGTATGCGGGATTCGGGATAGTGAGCGAAGCGATGAATCAACTCGCCCTCGGATTCCACATGGTCCGTTCAAAATTCATCGCGACCACCGCTTTGTTCGTCATCTATTTGTTCTGGCGCCGGCAACTCTTCACTGATCAGCCGGCTATGACGACCACCAGGCCGTCTGTTCGGAAGGATCGCACTGATGCACGGTATTGTGTGGCTCAGACGGGACCTCAGGCTCTCCGACCAGCCGGCCCTGACGGCGGCCTGTGAGGCATGCAGCGAAGTGATTCCTCTCTTTGTGTTCGACGAGCCGCTCTTGCAGTCCCATGTCTTCGGCTCCGCCTGCGTGAACTTCATGCTCGGCTGCCTACAAGATTTGGCTGCGTCGTTGGCCGGTCGAGGCGTCCCGCTCCAATGGCGTCGCGGAGAACCAGTGCAAGAAGTTGTTCAAGCCGCACGTGAATGGAAGGCGGACGTCGTCTATTGGAATCGCGACTACGAGCCGGGGGCGATCGAGCGAGACCGCGCGGTCCAACACCGACTCGCAAAGATGGGCGTGGTGGTCCGCACGTTCAAGGACCACGTCGTGTTTGAAGGGGAAGAAGTCGTCGGGGTAACCGGTGATCCGATGCAGCGCTACGGCGCCTATCGCGCACGCTGGTGGGTCAAGTGGCAGGCGACGAAACCGCCGGTGCTGCCCATTCCCAAAACGTTAACGGCTGAAAAAGCTTCGTTCCTGCCCTCCCCTCGTCCAATCCCCACGGCTGGTGAGCTGGGGTACGAGCTGGTCACGCCCTGGATCGAGGCTGGCGAGCGAAGCGCCCGGAAGCGGCTGGGCTGGTTCATCGAAGGGCCGATTCATACCTATGTCAACGGCAGGAACCTGCCGGCTATCGATGGGAGTTCACAACTCTCTCCCCACTTTCGATTCGGAACGCTTTCGCCTCGTGCCGCGATCCATGCCGCCTTGGCCGCTCTCGCGAAGGGTGGTCGGGTTTCGAGAGCCGACGTCCTGACGTGGATTGATGAACTGGTGTGGAGAGAATTCTTCCAGCAAGTATTGTCGGCGTTTCCGCGCGTCGTTGACGGTCCATTCCGTCACGTTGCAGTCCCTCCTGCCCGTGTTCCAGGGTTGGAACGGGACCGGCTGTTTCAGGCCTGGTGTGATGGGAAGACCGGCTATCCGATCGTGGATGCGGGCATGCGCCAACTCAACAGGACGGGCTGGATGCATAACCGTGTACGAATGATCGCGGCGTCATTTCTAATCAAGGACCTTCGGATTGACTGGCAGAGCGGTGAACGCTATTTCATGCAGCACCTCATTGATGCTGATGTCGCGGCCAACAACGGTAACTGGCAGTGGTGTGCCTCGACCGGCACGGACGCGATGCGAGGGCATCGTATTTTCAACCCGGTTCTGCAAAGCAAGAAGTTCGATCCGGACGGAATCTACATCCGTGAGTACGTGCCGGAACTGGCGAAGGTCGCGAGCAAATGGATTCATGCGCCGCATCTGATAACCCCGAACGAACAAGTTCGATATGGTTGTCGTATCGGGGTCGACTACCCTGCGGCCATCGTGGATCATCGGCAAGCCCGCCAGGAATATTTGGATCTCGGCAAGCAACAGGTGACGAGATGACGACCGCGACGCTTCGTCTTGGGATCAGCCGTTGTCTCCTCGGAGACGAAGTCCGGTTCGACGGGGGACATAAGCGGGACAATTTTCTGACGGACGTGTTCGGTCGCTATGTGGAATGGGTCCCCGTCTGTCCTGAAGTCGAAGCCGGACTCGGTACTCCTCGGGAAGCGATGCGGTTGGTTGGTGATCCCCGCCATCCCCGTCTCGTGACAATCAGAAGCGGAAACGATCACACGCAGGTGTTGGTGACGATGACTGCAAAGCGCATCGAAGAACTCAAGGAGCTGGACCTCTCCGGGTATGTGTTCAAGAAGGATTCACCGAGCTGCGGCGTCGAACGAGTCCGTCTCTACAATGAGCAAGGGATGCCTAGCCGGAACGGGGTCGGGGTATTCGCGCGGGCCTTTATCGAGCAATTCCCGCTGATTCCCGTTGAGGAGGAAGGGCGGCTCTGTGATCCTCCGCTCAGGGAGAATTTTATCGAGAGGGTCTTCTGCTACCGTCGATTCCAGGGTCTTGTGCAGAACGGGATCACGAGACAGGCTGTGGTGCGGTTTCACACGATCCACAAGTATCTGCTCCTCTCCCATAGCCAGCAGCACTACCAAGTCCTCGGGCGGCTAGTCGGTCAAGCGGAGCACCACCGTCCCAAGGAGCTGGCCTTAAGGTATGGGGAACTCTTCATGAAGACGTTGGCCGTGAAGGCGACGGTGCGCAAGCACGTAAATGTGTTGCAGCACATTCTGGGCTACTTCAAGGACCGATTGGGCGATCAAGAGAAAGCGGAACTGTTGGGCGTGATCGGCGATTATCATCGAGGGCTCACGCCCTTGATTGTCCCTCTCACACTGATCAAGCACTACGTTCAGGTCTTCGATGTCGGCTACATTCGCGACCAGGTGTATCTCAATCCTCACCCGAAAGAACTCATGTTGCGAAACCATGTGTAAGTGTTGAAAGGAGTCGGATGATGGGGAAGGAAGTCAAAGCACAAACATCTACTCCCTCCTTGTTTGGTTATTTGGGACTCGGTGATAAGGGAGGGATAGCCAAAAGACTGCGATAGGGCAACTGAGGAAGTGGTTCCAATGCTCGACATGTTATGGAGAGCGCGGGAGGGACAGGATCGTGTCTAGGGAGTTTCGGGCAAGCGTCGGGCTGTCGCTAAGCCAATTGCGGACCGCATCGTCTTTGTCTCCATGACCCATCGTCGGGCGGTAGAGAGCAGGACCGACGATTCAGGTGCCACTAGTGGCACTGGCTTTGTAACTACGCGATACTAAAAGGGACGAAAAAGCACTAAAACGAGGCTGATTCTACCTAAGTGATTGATATAAAGATGCTTTTTATTGTCTTGGCAAGGCGATGCTCTACCACTGAGCTATTCCCGCCCCTAAGTTCCCTGAAGAGCAGCGATTCTACCGAGCGGGTCACTTCAAGTCAAGCCGTGATGGCACTGTCTAGTCCCCCACATCAAACTTGAAGAAGAGAGCTGTTTCGTATGTACGAACCATGTATGTTTCCAGAAAGTAACAGGAGGATTCTTTTATAAGCATCGTAAATCGTTTGATAATTTCAAGAAGACCCATTATGCACCGGGTCGTGTGGCACCTCATCTACTCAATGCCCCATTCTACAGGTTAGCGGCCTCCGAGTATCTCATCGTTTTATCTAATCCATTCAGTGTCTTACGAATATTATCCGTTACGGCTCGTTATGGTTCTCATATTGCTTCCATTTCTTGTTCTTGTACGCCGCGTTTTTGTTCGGCTCTTACAAGTCAGAAGGCACGAGGAAGGCATAAGGATGGATGTGATGAAAGAACAGAGGCTTGGAAGGGTCGGAATCGGCAAATCCTTAGGAGCAAGGGAGGTGATAGGACACGCAGAGCGGTTGTTTCGTCAGATCGTTAGGCTGGAAAGCCGGCGTTCAACTCAGGAGGTGTCACGATGTTTTTGTCACGGCGGCAATTCTTAAAGGTATCGGCGGGAACGATGGCGGCAGCGGCGATTGCCGATCAGGCATTGGCGTTGACGGCGCTGCAGCCGGTCATCGAGGTGGGCAACCCGCTCGGCGAGTACCCGGACCGGTCCTGGGAGCGGGTCTATCACGATCAGTACCGGTATGACTCGTCGTTTACGTAGTGCTGCTCGCCGAATGACACGCACGCCTGTCGCGTTCGCGCCTTTGTGCGCAACGGCGTGGTGATGCGGGTGGAGCAGAACTACGATCACCAGACGTATGAAGACCTGTACGGGAACCGCGGCACCTTCGCGTGGAATCCCGCGCATGTGCTTGAAGGGCTACACGTTTCATCGGCGGGTGTACGGGCCGTACCGGTTGAAGGGCCCGATGATGCGGCAAGGCCTGGAAGGAGTGGGTCGATGACGGGCTGCCGGAGCTGTCTCCGGAAGTGAAGACGCAAGTACAAGTTTGAGCCGCGGCACTGGACGACATGCTGCGGGTGTCCTGGGATACGGCGTTTACGTACCTGGCCAAGGCGCCAGGTGAAGATCGCCGAGCGCTACAGCGGGGAAGCCGGGCGCGCGGCGGCTGCGCGAGCAGGGGTATCCGCCGGAGATGATCGAGATCCATGAAGGGCGGCGGGCGTCCGGACGCTTCAAGTATCGGCCGGGCATGGCGGTGTTGGGCATCGTCGGCAAGATCGGGATCGGCCGCATGTCGGATGCGAATGCTCGCCCTGTTGGATGCCTAGATTCGCAAGGTTGGACCGGACCAAGCGCAGTCGGCGGCCGGTACTGGTCCAGCTATACCTGGCACGGCGATCAAGACTCCGTCGCATCCTTTCTGGAACGGGATGCAGAACTCCGACATCGACCTCGTCCGACATGCGTTTCTCCAAGCTGCACACGAGCTGGGGCAAGAACTTCGTCGAGCACAAGATGCCGGAAGCGCACTGGATGATCGAGTGCATGGAGCGCGGGGGCCGGCTCGTCGGTCATCACGCCGGAGTACAATCCGACGGCCTCGAAGGCGGACTACTGGATTCCGGTCCGGCCCGGAGTCGGATGGCGCCCTCTTCCTGGGGACCTGCAAGATCATCATCGACGAGAACTTGTACGACGCGGACTTCTGCAAGCAGTTCACGGACATGCCGATCCTGGTCCGGACGGACACGTTGCAGTATCTGGACCCGCGGGACGTGATTAAGGACTACAAGCCTTCCGGATCTGTCCGAAGCGCTATTCGGGAAGGTGCAGGCATCAAGCGGAGCGATTACCGCGAGCGGCTGGGCGACTTCATGGTGTGGGACACGGCGAAGAACCAGGCGGTGCCGCTGGATCGGGAGCAGGTGGGCTGGCACTATGATGAAGGCCGGGATCGATCCGGCGCTGGACGGGCACGTACCGGGTCAAGCTGCTGGATGGCAACGAAGTGGACGTGATGCCGATCTTCCAGATGTATCAAGATCCACGTGCAGGACTTCGACCTGGACACGACGCATCAGATCACGAACTCGCCGAAGGACCTGATTGTGCGCTGGGCCCGGGATTCCGGGACGATCAAGCCGGCCGCGATTCACAACGGCGAGGGCGTCTGCCACTGGTTCCACATGACCGCGAACGGCCGCGGGGCGGCCATGGTGCTGATCATCACCGGCAATGTGGGCAAGTTCGGCCCGGCAGCCATACCTGGTCCGGCAACTACAAGACCGGAGCGCTGCATGGCGACGCCGTGGTCCGGGTACGGCATTAACGCCGTGCAACGGGCGAGGATCCGTTCGAGTTGAACCTTGATCCGAACGCGCACGGCAAGGAAATCCACACCAAGTACGTACGACTATGGCGAAGAGTCGGCGTACTGGAACCATGGCGATCACGGCGCTGATCGTGAACACCCCGAAGTACGGGCGCAAGGTGTTTACCGGCAAGACCCACATGCCGTCGCCGACGCAAGTGCCGATGGATGGTCAACGTGAACGTGCTCAACAACTCGAAGTACCACTACGACATGGTCAAGAACGTCGACCCGAATATCGAGTGCATCGTGGTCCAGGACCTTGAGATGACGTCCGACGTGAACTATGCGGACGTGGCCTTCGCGATCAATTCCTGGATGGAGTTTACCTATCCGGAGATGACGATCACGTGCTCCAATCCCTGGGTGCAGATCTGGAAGGGCGGCATCAGGCCGCTGTACGACACCCGCAACGACCTGGATACCGCATGCGGGCGTGGCGCAGAAGTGGACGGAGATGACCGGCGATCAAGCGGATTCAGCAGACTACTTGCAAGTTCGTGATACAGAACCAGGTGGACGTGTACGTGCAGCGGATGTTGGATGCCTCCAGCACGTTCTACGGCTACAACGCGAAGACGATGCTGAAGTCGGAGAAGGGCTGGATGGTGATGACGCGGACCTATCCGCGCGTGCCGTTCTGGGAAGAGATCAACGAGAGCAAGCCGCAGTGGACGCGATCGGGCCGGTTCGAGAATTACCGGGTCGAGCCGGAGGCGATCGAGTACGGGGAGAACTTCATCGTGCACCGGGAAGGACCGGAGGGCACGCCGTACCTGCCGAATGCGATTTTCCGACCAACCCGTACATTCGGCCGGATGACTACGGGATTCCGATCACGGCGCAGCATCATGACGACAAGCACGTGCGCAATACTCAAGCTGCCGTGGCAGGAAATCCGGCGCACATGCCAACCCGTTGTGGGAGAAGGGGTATCAGTTCTACTGCGTGACCCCGAAGACCCGGCACCGGGTGCACAGCCAGTGGTCGGTCAACGACTGGATGCAGATGTATCGAGTCGAACTTCGGCGATCGCGTACCGGATGGACAAGCGGACGCCGGGGGTCGGCGAGCATCAGATGCATGTCAATCCGAGGCCGCGAAGGACCGGGGCATCAACGACGGCGACTACGTCTATGTGGACGCCAATCCGGTCGACCGGCCGTATCGCGGGCTGGAAGCCGAGCGATCCGTTCTACAAGGTGAGCCGGTTGATGATCCGGGCAAGTACAATCCGGCGTTCCCGTACCACGTGACGATGATGAAGCACGCGCCGTACGTGGCGACGGCGAAGTCGGTGAAGGGGCACGAGACCCGGCCGGACGGGCGGGCGATCGCGGCGGATACCGGCTATCAGAGCAACTTCCGGTACGGGGCGCAGCAGTCGTTCACGCGGTCCTGGCTGATGCCGATGCACCAGCTGGACTCGCTTGCCGGAAGAAGAACACGCCGTGGCGCTGGAAGTTCAAGTGGGGTTTCAGATCGGATCAACCACGCGCGTCAATACGACGCCGAAGTCGAATGCTTGGTCCGCATCACAGAAGGCGGAGGACGGGGGCATCGGGGCACGGGGCCGCTGGGAGCCGGTGCGGACCGGGTTCACGCCGTCGCAGGAGAATGAGTTGGATGCTCAAGTGGCTGAAGGGGGAGCACATTAAGATCAAGGTCTAAGGACTGAGTCACGAGGACTGGCGCAGAGAGCCGCCACGGCAGCACCAGTCCTCGCATACGGTAACGGAGGAGAAACCATGCCGGAAGTCTATAACTGGCAACTCAGGCCGCAAGATGCTCTATCCCTACGAGGAGCGGCATCCGAAGTGGCAGTTTACGTTTGCGTTTAACATCAATCGGTGTCTCGCGTGTCAGACCTGTTCGATGGCGGACAAGTCGACCTGGCTGTTCTAGCAAGGGCCAGGAGTACATGTGGTGGAACAATGTGGAGACCAAGCCGTACGGCGGGTATCCGCAGTTCTACGACGTGAAGATGACGCAGTCGATGGAGCAAGTGAATCCGGGCGGGCAGGTGTGGAACATGCGGGTGGGCCGCAAGCACCATGCGCCGTACGGGGTGTTCGAAGGGATGACGATCTTTCGATGCGGGGGCCAAGATCGGGCAGGCGGCGATCGGGTACATCCCGACGGACCAGGAGTGGCGGTTCGTGAACATCTACGAGGATACGGCGACCCGTATGCGGGGGCTGGTGGAGGGCAACGACAAGACGGGGTTCTCGGCGGCGATGAGCCGTGGAGGAGCCAGGGCTCCAGTTCCCTGCCGGAGCACGAGACGTTCTTCTTCTACCTGCAGCGGATTTGCAATCACTGCACGTATCCGGGGTGTTTGGCGGCGTGTCCGCGCAAGGCGATCTACAAGCGGCCGGAGGACGGGATCGTGCTGATCGACCAGAACCGGTGCCGGGGGTACAAGAAGTGTGTGGAGCAGTGCCCGTATAAGAAGCCGATGTACCGGGGCACGACGCGGGTGAGCGAGAAGTGCATTGCGTGCTATCCGCGGGTGGAGGGCAAGGATCCGCTGACGGGCGGCGAGCCGATGGAGACGCGGTGCATGGCGGCGTGCGTGGGCAAGATTCGCATGCAGGGGCTGGAACAGATCGGCGACGATGGGCTGTGGGCGGAGGATCGGTGGCATCCGCTGTACTACGCGATTCGCGTGGAGCAGGTGGCCCTGCCGCTTGTACCCGCAGTGGGGGACGGAGCCCAACGGCTTCTACTTCCCGCCGCGGCATGCGCCGCGCGGCTATATCCGGCAGATGTTCGGGCCGGGGGTGGACAACGCGATCGAGAGGTACTGGTGCCGAGCCGGGAGTTGTTGGCGGTGCTGCAGTTGTGGCGGGCCAGCCAGCAGATCCTGTTCCGGTACGACGTGATTCCGGGGCCGAAGGTGTTTGAGACCCAGATTCACGGGCAGCGCTTTGAGATGTACAACGACACGGTGCTCGGGTTCAACAAGTCGGGCAAGGAGGTCGTGCGGCATCCAGGTCGAAGAGCCGATCTATATTCGGCCGGCCGAGCGGGTCAATTGGCTCTAACCCTGAGGCGGGGGAGGGGCGGCACCCCTCCCCCAACAGGGAAGGCAGGGTCTCCCGTCGTCCCCATCTCGCGCGCGGGCTCACGTCCGCGGGGGGAGGGCCGCGTCGGAAGGTGAACCGGCTGTCACTCCACGCCGGTTGCAGAGGAGCGGGAGAGGGGTTCTGCAGGAGGAAACTCCCTACTCGCTCCTCTTCTCATTTCCGAGTAGCGATCTCTTCGAGAGTTCGCACAGGCAGGCTTGAAAATCCAATTTGGCCCCACCGATTGGCTAGGCTCAGACTGCGATGAGCCTCTTCATGAGCGCTTCTGTTCGCCTTCGCGCCTCCCTCATAGCAACCGCCTTCAAACGGACTACTACAGCGAGGCTTACAACGTCGCTTGGGTTCGGCTTCATGAGGCCGGAAGACCACACGAGCTAATGACCGGTATAGCCGGGAAGAAATGATACGGTGATAGAAACCGCAATCAGAATAATGATGATCCACTCAAGGACTTCCATTCGTCGGGTGGCGGCCCGATCCGCCATTTTCCCGTAGATGCTGTCGAGAGTGTCAAGTTTGCGGAGGATGCCGGCATCCCAGGCATCAAGATGAAAACGCTCGGACGCCATGCGGTGCACGCGGGCCAGGTATTGATCGCCGATCAGTTTAAGCGTGTTGGTCACACGTTCAAAGATGATGGCGCTGTCGACTTGGAGTTGCCCGATTCGACGCAGGTCGGCTTCGAGTGACCCCGGCGCTCTGAAGCGGCTTCCCATACGCTTGGAGAGCACTTCGTACGCCTGGTCCAAGGCGTCATCCAGTTGTTGGTCCAGATAGCGCATTTCCAACAGTTCGACGTTGGCGAACTCCAACACAGCCTGTACATCTTCCATGTCTCGTCCGACCATCAGTGAGGCATTCCAGTCGATGATCGTGGCATCATCCGTCCCGAATGAGATCCAACACGAAGTCGCTTCCTGGACCTGCTGTTTAGATAGACTGCCTTCTTCGGACCTGAGGAGACGTGCGATGTCCTCTGAGGAAAACAGAGCGTCAACCGGCAGATCAGCGTCAAATTTAAAGATGACGTAGTCCTCTACGTGGCTTGAGATCGTGGGTCTCTCAACGGCCATTCCGATCGCGACCTGCAAGTCCTCTACTCGCTGTCGAGAATCAGCTAAGAGAAGGGCGTTTTCATACAGCACCCGGCTTAACGCTAGAAGGTGAGGGAAGTCGCCTTTGAAAGGGATGCTGTACATGACGGAGACTGCGCCGAAATCGTAGACCACCACGTCAACGCTCGCACTGGTCCGAAAATCGGAGAGCGTTAACGACTCGACCCCCTGGGTCACGCGCAACGGAGCAGGCCGATAGTCGAAGTAGTTCGGGGCGCGGCGCTTATGGTGGATGCGACTTCGTTGCTTCGTCGCAGTGATATGACGTTCAGCCTCATCCAAATTGATTGAAAGGCCGATGTCGTACGCAAACAAGGCATGACACAATCCCGTCGTCACGCTCTGCATCGAAGTGCGCTCCATGGCTCCTGTTTCGAAGCGGATCATCGTGGTTCATGATATGGGTTGAGTGACGGCCGAGACGTTTTGATCAAAATCCTTTTGAGATTGAGTGAGACGGAAGAATGTATGACTTCAATGTTATAGACGCCTAATCTCACTCAGTACGCAAAGATCGTCATAAGGCTCATTACGATAAATTAGATTCGGGACCGCGACCGACCATCTCTACATAGCTCGCTCGATACGCTCCTGGGCAGTTCTACCGGTGACTGTGATCCCTTCCCCCTACTGAGCCCTCAAGGCAAATCAAAAAACCGGCGGTGAGCATTACTGGCCCTGATCTTCATACCCCTCCGGCAAGAATCGGTTGATGTGGAGGAACGCCACCTTTCGATCACCCAACGCCGCTTGAACCTGTGCACGAACATGTGATGCATGCCGCTTGCGATCGGTCGCTACCGTACCTGCGGCGGCCCTGACATTGCAAGGGATTATTGGCTTGTCGAGCGGTAGACAGAAAAGGTGTGCTCGAAGCGAATCGTTCCTTCGCCGTCGACAATGGCCAGGTGCAACGTGAGGTCAGTCACCGTGACCGTGCCGAAGTTGGAAAAGCCCCCTCGCTGTACAAGGTGGTCGGTTTCAGATCAGGGGTGGGCGGGACCGGTTGGCCATACGCGGCGGAAAGAGGTCCGCAGATGAACTCATGGAAGTCGGTGACGCCGTCTCCATCCGGATCGTACGCGTTGACCTGCGCGTAATGCACATCCCCCGCTAACCAGATCACATTCCGAATACGACGCTCCAGGATTCTGTTCACGATCACCCCGAGCTCGCTGCGAAATCCCGTGCCGTCCTTGCCACGGGCCCAGCTATCGTTACCGGGAACCAGAAGCGTTCCACTTTTCTCATTCGAGAGCGGCACGCTGGTCACGATGACCTTCCACGTCGCTGTTGAGTGAGTCAATCCTTCCAGCAGCCAGTCTCGCTGCGCTGATCCCAGCATCGTCTTGTGAGGGCCGTCTTTTTCCGCATTGGCGCTCCGATACTGCCGGGTATCGAGCAGGAACACTTCGAGATTTTGGCCGCGCCGGAACTTCCGATAGAGGCGGAACGGCTCCTCCGGGGGCGTTCTGATCGGCCAATATTCAAGCAGGGCCTGGCGCCCGGCGGCCATCAACGGTTCATGGGGGCCGGAGAAATTATTCCGCACCTCATGGTCATCCCACATGGCATAGACGGGAACTGCGGCCAAGAACCGTTGGAGCGAGGGATCCTCTCGCTGATAGCGGTGCTTGGCCCGATACCCATCCAGCGAGGAGGCAATAAAATCACTGCCGAACAGATTGGGGGGCGAGGGACACCGATTATCGCCATAGATCAGATCTCCTAGCAGCACCGCAAACGACGGGGCTCGACGAAGCATGCGATCAAAGATCGCATACCCGGAGGCCGGACGACGACATCGTTCTTGTCCCCCAAGATCGCCGCTCCAGAGAAAGGTTTGAACCTCGGATCGGTCATCCGGCGGCGCAGTAACAAATCGACCGCTCGCAGATTCGATCGGAAGGAGGTTGCGGACATCATCAGCACCTGTGAGGATCCGATACTGGTAGCTGGTCCCGGGAGTCAGTCCTTCTACAGCAACCGTCGCGGTGAAGTCCTGTTCCTTCGCCGTGCGCACAATCGTCGATCGAGAGGCTTCGCCACCTTCTCCAACCCATTCGACTTGAGCCGTTGATGGCCCGGCCGTGCGAAACCAGACGGAGGTGGACTGGCTGGTCACATCACCTGTCGCGACACCATGGAGAATGACCCTGTCGCCCGGACTCCTTCAGTTGCGAAGGGACTGCCGGGGGGAAGACCTGGTTTGGAAGTGGGCGTGCAGTGTGTCAGAGCGACGGCAAGAAGAATGATCGAAGGCCACTGACAGATTCGGATTCGCATCTGTGGCCTTTTCCTTACCGGAAGGGAAAGGGTTCCGTCAAGTCGGTGCGATCAGATATATCTCCGTTCTGTGGCACTTGCATCTGTATGATGCGGAAACGAGCGTTTCAGTCCAATCGTGCAATGTCAAACATGACATCATGTTTGACTATAAAGTCAAGTGTTGATGTCCTTGGAAGGACATGCCTGTCTCATTCCTCCGAGGGGGCAGTTAACCAGAAAGGCGCCGAGCGGTTGTGCATTGATTGCGTGCCGATTTATGCATGGGATCTCCTCGTGCGTCCAGATTTGCTTCAGCTGGCTTATTAGGTCGCGTCCATAATCGGGTGCAGGAGACGAGGACGCATAGCAAACCCTAATTCCAGGACTCCGTGCACATATACACGTTCTGGATCCACGGAGACTGTCGCCGTATGACCGCAGCGTGGCCGTTCCAACAGGTCACCCGGCAGGATGCTCGTGACGGTCCATGGCCGCTCGCTTGTCAGAAAGGAGAACGCTATGATAAGAGGACTAGAGAGAAGTAGTGAATTGCGAATCTTTTCCAATGCTAAGGCTGTTCCCCTTCGCGTCTTGAGGGAAAAGTGAAGTGGCCCGCTAGGCTTACTCGTAGTTCCTACACTGCCTTCCTAACTCTGTCGATGGCGGCATGTGCCAACCCGATGTTCCCTTCTGCCGCAATCAAGGATCTGGACCCCAATGTGCAAATGGGAATCTTTGACTCAGAAGCCGACGTCTACTTCAAAGGCCATTTGGCTCAGGTAGGCGGACGGATCCTTGCTGTTGAACAGGTGAAAGATTTTGAAATGGCGCACGAAGGAATGTTAGTGAAGGCGGCTGAGTTGCCGCTCAACGAGGAACGGACGGGCGTTATCGAGGACGGCAAATCAGGGGGCTGGTTTTTCTTTTCGTATCGTGGCCAGATAGACCCGACGGGGCTCCAGCATGGAAATAAGTTTATCCTGCTTGGGTTTATGGAAGGAAACCAAAGAATTGCCGTCCAGGGGGTTGAACGGGATGCTCCCTATTTGATTGCCCGGTGCCTGTATGTCTGGGAAACCGGCCGCTATCGTATCGTGGAATTCCCCAATTTGCCTGACGGATATCAGCCATTGAAACGGCAAACGTACTGTCTGCCGTCGTTCAGATAACGCAACACAGGAGATGTATTTGATCGGTGTTTATGCTCGCCTGACGCTGCGCGAAGTGGATACGGGTCCTGTGACCCGCGGGATCGCCGTCTGCTCGATCCTTACCTGCTTCCACCGGTTCAAAAACCATTCCTGAGAATCAATGGCTGGGCCGTCAGGCGGGGTTTGCACGCGTTCATAAGTTCCATCTGAGCGCAGACGCCTCGCGCGCACGTTATCTTGCAATGCGATGCCTAAAATGTCGTTGATGATCAGTTCGCGCCATCGCGCATGCTGCACGGGAAAGAGCACTTCAACCCGGCGGTCAAGGTTACGCGGCATGAGATCGGCGCTTCCCAGCAAGACCTCCTCCTGCCCGCCATTGCGAAAGTAGTAAACCCGCGCATGTTCCAAGAAACGGCCCACGATGGACGTGACGGTGATCGTCTCGCTCACCCCGGGCACACCTGGGCGCAAACAGCAGATCCCACGGATCTGCAGATCGATTCTGACGCCCGCTTGCGAAGCCCGATACAAAGCCTGAATACAGGGCTTATCGACCAAGGCGTTCATTTTGAAAGACAAATATCCATCACCCTGTTGACGGTGGCAGTCAATTTCGCGCTCAATGCGACTCAGAATTTGCTGACGCAATGCGACAGGAGCCACCAGCAATTTGCGATAGGCGCTGTGGCGTGAGTACCCTGTCAGCGCATTGAATAAGTCTGAAACATCGGCGCCGACCGCGGAGTCGCAAGTAAAATAACTTAAGTCGGTATAGATTCGACTCGTGATCACGTTGTAATTGCCGGTGCCGAGATGGATGTAGCGACGGATGCCGTCAGGGTCTCGCCGGACGACCAGACAGACTTTCGCATGAGTTTTCAGTCCCAAGACTCCATACACCACATGCACTCCCTCATCTTCAAGCGCTCGGGCCCATGCGATGTTGTTTTCTTCATCAAAGCGGGCCTTGAGCTCGACCACCACAGCCACCTGCTTGCCGTTGACGCGCGCTTCCATTAAGGCATCGACGATGGGAGATTTCGGGTTGACCCGATACAGCGTCTGTTTGATCGCAAGGACGTTCGGATCATTCGCAGCCTCACGCACGAAGTCGACGACCGGTATGAAGCTGTCGTACGGATGATACAGCAGATGGTCTTCCTGCCGGATGGCGTCGAACAGACCGCGTGGCGTGCTGAGCTGATCCGGAACGGTGGGCTGAAAAGGAGGATCTTTCAGATCCGGACGATCTATCCGGGTTAGTTCCATGACGCTGGCTATTCCGATCGCTCCATCGATCGTGTAGACCTGGTGCGGAGCCAAATTCAAGTTCCGCGCGAGGATCGCCCGCAGATAGTCAGGCATGGTGCCATCGACCTCCAGGCGAACCGTCGATCCGAAGTGACGCAAATCGACCTGCTCCTCCACGGCTGTGATGAGATCCGATGCTTCGTCTTCTTCAATGGCGAGGTCAGCATCTCGCGTCACCCGAAAGGGATGGGATGCGATGACGTCCACTCCGGGAAAGAGTCGTTCCAAATTCGCTGCGACGATCTCTTCGCACCAGACAAAACGCTGAATCCTACGACCCGTTATCCCCTGTCGGTCCTCGACCCCATTTTCGTCATCGGGAACCGGAATAAGACGTGGAAAGCTATCAGGCAACTTGACCCGGGCGAAGCAATCCCCCCGCTGGCAATCTTTCACGATCACCGCCAAATTGAAGCTCAGATTGGAAATATGTGGAAACGGATGGGCAGGATCGAAAGCCATCGGGGTCAATGTCGGAAACATTTCTTGCAGGAAGTACGGGCGCAGGCGATCCCGCTGGGATTGCTCCAAATCGGCATAGTGCAGAATATGGATGCCGGCATCGCGCAACTTGGGCAGCACATCCTGACTCCAGCAGGCACTGTGGCGGGCCAGTTGAGCGGTCAGCTCTTGGCGGATCGCCAACACCTGATCAGACGGCGTCATGCCGTCGGGCGGTGCTTCGCCGCTTCCGCCGGCGACTTGGCGGCTCAGGCCGGATACGCGGATCATGAAGAATTCATCGAGGTTCGTGGCGAAGATGGCGAGGAATTTGACCCGTTCCAATAGCGGGTGCCGCTGATCCTCGGCTTCCTCTAGGACACGGAGGTTGAACTGTAACCAACTGAGTTCCCGATTCAGGAACAGATGCCGACTATCGAGATCCGCCACGGGCTCAGCTACCGGCTTGAGAGGCTCTCCTGAAACGATCACGTGTGGTCCTCCGCCTTCAACCCAACCAGCCCTTCCTCTTGAAATACCAATAGGGTGCGATGCTGGCGATGACCATGAGAAGAAGCGCCAGCGGATAGCCGAAGGTCCACTTTAGTTCCGGCATAAAGTCAAAGTTCATGCCGTAGATGCTGGCGACCAGCGTCGGCGGCAGGAACACGACGGCGGCGATGGAGAAAATCTTGATGATCTTATTTTGCCCCAGTGTGATCATGCCGAGCAAGGCATCCATCAAGAAGTTGATCTTATCGAACAGGAACGCCGTATGTCCGTTTAACGACTCCATGTCGCGGAGGATTTCCCGCACATCCTGGGTCTGAGCCGGTGACAACGTTCGAGTCCGCAGCAAAAACGACAGCGCGCGCCGGTTGTCCATTAAATCCAGTCGGACCTTTCCATTGAGGTCCTCTTGGCCGGCAATGCGCTCCAGGTTCTGTCGCATCACCTGGTCCGTGATGTCTTCATCCCTGTTCAAGACCAAGGTGCTCACCTCATCCAGGATTCTATAGATCTCTTCCAAGACATCGGCATCCTGCTCCGCGGCCAGCGTGTAACACCACAGCACAATATCGACGGCATCGTCAACCATCCCGGTCATCGCACGGGATCTCATCCTGAACAGCCGCAAGACGGCCAAATCTTCATCGTGGATCGTGAGAAGGCGTCCTTCGTGAAGCGTGAATGAGAGCGTGACGTTGGACGCGGCTTCCGCACTACTTTGCAAGAATGTGGACTGCAGATGAATGCCCCATTCGTCTTGATAATAGCGCGCGCTGGCTTCCAGATCCTTCAATTCGTCATCGTCCGGCAACTCCAACCGAAATACAGACTGGACGAGCGTCCGCTCCTCTTCCGTGGGCAACTCAAGGTCGATCCAAATGGTGTCCTTTCGCGTCAAATCGTCTTGAGAATCCACGCGGATTTGCATCAGCCTTCCGTCGTTCAATGTAAACGCGGTCAACATCATCACTCCATGGCTGTCAGATGCACCTAGCCACGACGTCGCGAATGAATAATCACGTTTAGACAGGATTGCGCCTGCCTCGTCTCTCATTGCTGTTCAGCAGCCTAAGCGGCGCGAGTCTGATTCCTGCGAGGTTATGGTGGCGTTACATCTCTGTTCCCCCAGGTGCGTCCAGAGAAAAGCAAGAGAACAGTATCATATGCACCTTTCGGTTGAGATAGCGCATCATACTCCTTTATAGTGCGTATCCCTGCCGTTTGATCTGCATGTTAACACGCCTGTAACATGCCTCCTGTATAAAGGAAGCTTTGCAGCGGCATGTGATCGGCACCTTTCCATTGTATCTATTCTAAGAGGAAACATGAATCAGGACCACGTACTCACACCTCGCATGATTTCAAACGGCACCCGCACATCCTTCTCGATGCTCTTTATTCTCGTGTTGAGCATCGGAATCCTGTACGCCGGCAGTGAACTCCTGAAAGATCTGGCTAACGTGCGTCTCACTTCAACGTGGCCGTATGTCCTTCTGGGAGTGGCGCTCCTCATTGCGCTCGGATTTGAATTTGTGAATGGCTTTCACGATACGGCGAACGCGGTTGCGACCGTCATCTACACCAATTCATTGAAGCCCTATCCCGCCGTCATCTGGTCAGGCGTCTGGAACCTGATTGGTGTGTTGGTCTCCACCGGAGCCGTCGCTTTTGGAATTATCGCCCTGCTTCCCGTGGAACTGATTCTCCAGGTGGGCAGCCGTGCGGGCTTTGCCATGGTCTTTGCATTGCTCTTCGCAGCCATCATTTGGAATCTCGGCACCTGGTACCTCGGTTTGCCCTCGTCAAGCTCCCACACGCTGATCGGATCGATCGTTGGGGTGGGGTTGATGAACCAGATCCTGCAGGGGGACGCCAACACCAGTGGCGTCGACTGGAGTCAAACGGCGAAAGTGGGGTATTCTCTCCTGCTCTCACCATTGATTGGGTTTGGTTGCGCCGCGCTGCTGTTGCTGGTTGCCAAGATCATTCTCACAAACCCTTCCCTTTATCAAACACCGAAGAACGACGAGCCCCCACCGCTCTGGATCCGCGGACTGCTTATCCTGACATGCACGGGTGTGAGTTTTGCCCATGGCTCCAACGACGGCCAAAAGGGTATGGGCCTCATCATGTTGATCCTCATCGGCACGGTGCCGACGGCCTACGCGCTCAACCGTGCAATGCCGCCTTCCCTAACGGAGAGTTTTGTGACGATCTCCCGCGACGCTTCCCAGGTACTTGGCAAGCATGTAGACGGCACGGAGTCAAAGACACTCAACCCACGTCAGGAGGTGGGACAGTTCCTGAAAACCCGTCGCCCGAGCCAGACGACAATGGGCAGTCTGAGCATGCTCACCGAGGAAATTTCTCAAGAGGTTTCTCGTTACGGTTCATATGCCAAGATGCCCGACGACCTGGTAGGTAATATTCGAAACGACATGTACATGGTTTCCGAATCGCTCCGACACCTAGCCAAACTTAGTACCCCGGCGTTCAGCGTACAAGAGAAAGACGTCCTGAAGCGGTATAAATCCGAGCTTGATCATGCGACCAAATACATCCCGGCATGGGTCAAGGTTGCCGTTGCGATCGCACTGGGGTTAGGCACGATGGTTGGCTGGAAGCGTATAGTCGTGACCGTGGGTGAACGAATCGGCAAGACCCATTTGACCTATGCCCAAGGCGCGTCCGCCGAATCGGTCGCGATGGCCACCATTAGCGCGGCGGATGCGTTCGGTCTTCCGGTCAGTACAACCCAGGTCTTGTCGTCGGGGGTAGCTGGGACCATGGCCGCGAACCGGTCCGGCCTCCAGTGGAGTACGGTTCGCAACATCCTCATGGCGTGGGTGTTGACGTTGCCCATGTCCATTGCGCTGGCGGGGGGACTCTATTGGTTCTTTCGACTCATGTTGTGACGCCGAAATTGATCACTATCTCTATCGATTGAGCCCATCTCTCAGGACGATCCCAAGACGAACGGCCGGTGGCGTTGAAGGCGACGACACCGATAATGACGCTTTAAGAATCGGAACAGATACCGGCATGTATCCGCAAGTCCACGATATGTGCCGGGGACTGGCCTTCTTTAAATGCGTTATCGATCCTTTGATTGTCTTCCCAGTTGGGTGTCCAGACGCGGTCCTGCCAGAGTGGTGCAAACATCCGACACACTGCTGCTGCCGCGATGAGCCCCACGTCTCCCCGGAACTAAATCATAACGAATTTGTCGGTAATTTACGCATCCTTAACAGCCCAATTAGAAGACGATAATACTTCATTCCTATACTCATGGCCGGTTTATTGCCCCTAAGTGAACCATGCGCTGAAACATGGCTCAGGCCCTGGAAAGCGTTCAGCTCAGTCGGTTCAAGAGCTTCGTTTCGAGGGTCAAAGCATTCATTCATGAAACAATCAAAAATTGTCGTCGGACCGCTGGTGATTGATAGACTACGCCGGTTGGTCCAGGTAGGAGGTCGCTCCATTCACCTAACGCCTAAAGAATTTGCTTTGCTGGTTGCCTTATCAACCCAGCCAGGGAAGCTCTACCGACGTGAGGAACTGTTACGCAGGGTCTGGGGGGAAGGAGTCTTTGTGGACGTGCGAACCGTAGACGTTCATATGTCAAAGTTGCGGCACAAACTGCGGAAGAACAAAGACGAGCCCATTCTAGCAGAAACAGTCTGGGGTATTGGTTATCGCCTGCGAGATTCTTCCACTTGAATTCTTCCACTGAACTTGCCTCATCACTTGCGCGGCGGCCCTCCAGACGATGTGCTGAATTAATCCACCAAGCCATCCTTAAACGAGCTATCGGAGCCAGTCGTCATTACTCCCTTGAGCTTTGATTGCGGTCGTCTGTGACGTCGACGGGTCCGCTCATTCCCTCATGAATGTCCCGTTCGAACGTTTTTGCTAGAAGGTTGCTCACTCGCCGGCATCTTCACAAATTTAACGACTTCATAACAAGAACCTCAAAATGCCGTTACAGGAATACCCTATATCAGGACGCGGACTGTGCCTCCCCAATGCTATGGCCAACGATCCCAAGAGCTCTAACCCAGCAATAAACCTGCTCCGCGAAGAGGAGGTGTTCCATGCAGAGGCGTGTGATCGTCCTAGCACTATCCATGCTGATCTTGGTATTTGCGCTCTTTCTCAGTACACAGGCCGCAGCAGTCGAACCTACCCAGGAAAGCCAAGCGCCGGTAGGGGCGGTTCAAGGGCCAGAGCCAGCTTCGCCATCTGCCCCAATGATGCAGGGTCCCCTGCCACCTGCGCCACCTACGCCGGTTGCAGACCCGAATGCGAATCTTGAGAAGCGCCTCAGTATCGTTGAGGAGTGGAAAGCCAAGATCGAGAAGTTACCATCGCTGAGCGGTAAGTTCAACGCCGGGATGAACGCCTTGCAGATCTTGTATACGCATCAATACGCGGACGTGCCTGAAGGTAAGAGCCAAGACAACATCTCAGTTCGGCGGTCAGAGATCCTGTTTTATGGCAAGATCAATGAATATATACCAAAATGGCACGCTCTGTTCGAATTTCAGTCCATCAGTTTGACAGCCAACACACCAGGTTGCAATCCAGGGACTAATTGTACTGACCGAGTAACGAATCCTTTTGGATTGCCCACCTCCGCTACCTACTTCCGCGAGTCGTACATCGATTTCAGACCGTTTCCGGATTTCGCGCCGACTCTCAACTTCATTCGGATGGGGATTTTCCGCATGCCCTGGGGCATTTTCACAGAAACTTCCGGCGGTCTCCGAGATGTGATCAGCTCCCCATATCTGACTTCGGTCGGCAGCGGCGCATTCACGAGAAATGGCACCGGCGGCACGATCGAGTTCCTTCATGAGCGTGACTATTTTGCCGATGTAAGAGGAACGCTCTTCAATCGATTGGAGTATGTCGGCGGGATCGAGGACAACAATAATTTCCAAGGCAATGCCGTGGGGGCGAATGGACCAAAGGTGGGCTACGGACGCCTCCGTTTCCTAACGACAGACATCTCTTGGGTCAGCTTTACGATCCTGGCCGGGGAAAGTAACAACACCGGAACTCAGATCAACGGCCGCGGCAAGGGAGCGTTTGACCGGTATGGAGCCGACTTCCGGTACACCTCTCGATTCCTTCCAGGTCTCATGGTGCAAGGTGAGTACTGGCAAGGGCACGATGGCGCTAACCAGACCCTTGTTGGCACCCCGGCCCAGGGAGCCTGTCAAGTCCAATCTATCTGCGGCGGATCCGGCGCCCCCGGCGTTCAACGGCGAACCTGGTACGTCCTTGCCAAGTATTTGCTCACCGATGGATTCCTACGCAATTGGGAGCCAACCGTCATGTATGAACAGTTTGATCCCGCTACGAGCGTAACCAACGATCTGTTCACGCGCTTAATCCTGGGAGTGACGTATTACTTCGAGAACCTGCCACCGAAAATCCAGAGCAAAGTGCAGTTCAACTATGAATTTCGCCATCATCAAGGGACCGGTCCCGGAACCAGCGTCCCCAGTACTGATGCCTTCGCGCAGAATGTTATCTTGTTTCAGTGGCAGGTCCGCTACCAGTAGTCTATGCAGATTACCTGCGCCGGCCGGACCATCCGACTATCAATGGGTTACAGGTGGCGCACGTAGGGATGAAGATGGTCCAGGACCGTCCATGCCTGAAAATTCCATTGGAGTGGGTTGGGAAGGCACAGATCTGTGGCGCACCGAAGCCAAACTATTTATAATGTCTTCTTGTGCCTTATCCGGACGACGGAAGGGCGTGAGGAGACACATGTCAACCGTTAGAGTCTGTAGTGAAGCCGTAGGTTTTAACGACGGTCTAGCTTTTGACGCATGTTTGAGAACATCGTGTCCGCTGGCAGTGTTGATCTTCTCGTTAGCTTTCGCAGGCTGTGCCCCACATGCTAGGATCGTGAACGAGACTCCTACAGGGGGAACGGTTATCTATACGTATGTCAAGGAACAAGATGTTGTGAGCTCGCCGAGCCGGAAAGACGCGCTTCGCCTGCTTGATGAAAAGTGCCCAAGCGGTTACCGCGTGTCTCGCGAAGGCAGGTCTCCTAGCGTCACGCAAGCGATCGACAACGCATGGAAAGGGCAAGTGTCTAGGGATGGCCAAGTGTCTTTGGAGAACCACTGGGCTATCCAGTTTTCATGCAAGTAGACGCGGAAGATCTCGCACAATCTAGAGTGGTTATATTACCTCTCAGAGGCATTGATCATTACGTGAGAATCTTGCAACCGAACGTTCCTCGACCTTTTCCTTTTTCACCCTCATGGCTCACCTGGCAAGCGCGGTATTTGTGAACCACTCTACCATCGCGGGGTCTTTCCTATTTAGTGTGTATTGTATGCTCTGGCTGACCGCTTGTACCGGCTCTCTTCAGCAGCGAGAA
Organism: Nitrospirota bacterium; assembly: GCA_963703955.1. GTDB lineage: Bacteria > Nitrospirota > Nitrospiria > Nitrospirales > Nitrospiraceae > CAVPGK01. The sequence continues at coordinate 354,622 of CAVPGK010000017.1, forward strand.
CTCTATCGTAACAAAGGGATCGCGGTTGGCGTTGAGACCGATCTGTCAACGGACGAACATGCCTCGCCCCCGATCATCAACAGGCACCCTGCTCAGTTCACCCCGTCAGAACTTCGCATCCTCCTCGACTCACTCGAGGTATCAGGTTATAGCGGGACTGTGCTGGGTATGTTCATGACACCAACGCCGAGGCCGGTATTCACAGATGTGGAGATTGCGGCTCTCCTGGAACCTTTCGCTACAGCGTTCCGCAAGGTGACACCCCGCGAACGCGTCTACTTTTCGCTCCAGAATCCAGCCGCACCTTATGACACAGATCGGACATCGGGGAGTCTCTTTCTTCGGGATGATTATTTGCATGTGCTCCTCACAGATCACTACGCCTTTTTGAAGGCTGACCCCGGAGGGGGAGAGACCCGAGATCCCCGTGATCATAAGGGCATGAAACTTTGGGTCACCGCCCCTGCCAAAGCCGCTACCGTGCCGGGTAGAAAGGAGCCAAACTGGGACTCGTTCGAAAAGGTCCACATCTCTCTCAAGCCTTCCGAGGTGGTGGCCGCGCTTGCGGAGCCTCGAGGAGCACCATCTGGAACATCTCCTGTTGGCGCCACACCTCCAGTGGCAGATCAATCAACAGGTCGATCGTCTGACAAAGCTCAGCCGTCCGGTTCAAAAACGGCCGACCCCGGCGACGACTCTCGCCTGCAAATCAAGGAACTCACCAGTGCCAATCTGGATCTGCGTTCTCGGCTGAAAGAGCAAACAGCAGAAATCAAGGAACTCACCAGTGCCAATCTGGATCTGCGCTCTCGGCTGAAAGAGCAGACAGAAGAGATCGAGAAGCTAAAGGATGAACTCGAACGTCTCCGCAGTGAGATAAAGGGAACCTATTCCAAGCCTCCTTCCGAGCGAAAGTCCCCACGCAAGCAATCCACGCAGTAAGGAGTTTACAAATCCTTAACAATCTGTTGTCCGGGGGGTAACATCAGCCCTTTACCCTAGCGGCGCGTTATACGGGGAAATTCACCAACAAAAGAAGGAGAGAAGAGAATGGGTGTAATCGGGCAACGGCTTCTATGGTCTCTCGGTCTGTGCTACATAGCGGTGCTATGCGGGTGTACCACCCCATTACTGCCTGCACGTGCACAGGATTCGCACGCTAACTTGTTGGCAAGGGCTGAACTGGAATTTCGCCAAGGTAAAGCTGATCAGGCCCTCGCAACCACGGCGGCCGCAATCAGAGCCACACCCGGTCGACCAGACGCGTGGAACGCTCGAGGATTCATTTATGCTTCCCAAGGGCACAGTGATGAGGCGATCAAGGACTTTACTGAGGCCATCCGACTGAACGGAACCCATGCCATTTACCGGAGCAACCTTGGTGTCGCATATTTGGAATCAGGCAAACCCGCCCTAGCGCTCGAGGCCTTCAATGAAGGTCTGCGGTTAGACCCAAAATCCTCTCTTTTGTTGAACCATCGGGGGAAGGCCTACCGATATATGGGAAGGTTGGACGATGCCCTGCATGACTTCGATGCAGCGGCAGACCTGAATGGTGATGATGCAACGATCTATGCAAACCGTGCAGTTACTCATGCGCTTCGCCAGGAGTACGCAGAGGCCAAGCGTGACCTCGATGTTGCGGAGGGCTTAAACGACGCTTTACCAGAGGTCTACCAAAGTCGTGGACTGATTGAAATGCTCACCGGTCGCTTCGACAAAGCGGAAGGTGATTTTTCCAAGGCTTTGGCCCTAGGCGCTGGCGATAACTTACTCTATTACAACCGTGCAGTCGCCCGGTCCATGCTCGGCGATTCGGCCGGTGCACAACAGGACTACACGTTTTCCTGCCGAAGGGGCTATGTGTCGGCCTGCGGGTTCAGCCGGATCATCTCCCGGCACGGTACTCCTGCCCTTTAGAGATTAGAGGGAGCTCTCGCGCATTCACGAAGGCTGCGGGATCGATAACCACGCAGATGGGTAGGTGGTGGACCCCGACGGGGTGCAGATCATACTGACAAGAATTTGGTCTCTACCCCGTCGGAGAGCCGAGTTAGCTCGTGCAATAGGTTTGACGCTCTAATGGATAATAACCATCGGTGGTATTTGGGAAATCCTCGATCCTATACGATCCATATTCTCCGGTCTTCCAGACGTGCATGCACCGTGCAACAACATAGGGGATCGTGCGGGTAGTCTCGTCCAAAAAGGCAAAGCGCTGGGCGCCTTGAGCCACTGCGACTATTACAAACTTATTGCCATACCAGAGCCCGGCTGGATCGACCTTGCCGCTGTACAAGATTGCAAACTCACTCATTGGCTGGACCATTTCTGCCGGTCCGTACACGGGATGTTCGTTAATGGGAAGTTCTTGGGCACGAATCAGAATACCATTCGGTGATTCCTGTACGCCGATAATGCGTCCGGCAAGTTGGACGACACGCCCCGTGAAGACGTCAGGTTTGGCATGTAGGACACCAAATTCCAGTTGGTCCAGGTTGCCAGTGGCATCCGGTGGAAATAGCGAGGGGGCTGAACATCCCACGGACGCGATCAAACTCATTCCGACTGTGAGATTGAAGATGGGATTCATCCTTCACCTCCTACCTGTGGATAGCAGGTTGCCGCGTAACACATTCTTAATAAGTCGATAACATTTTTGTAACATAAAACTGACGGGCCCGCAATGGTTGCATTTATGAAGTTTTTATGAAGATTGAACACCTTAACCTTAATACCTCTGCCGTAAGTGTAAGTCAATAGCAAACCGATCGACAAGGAGGGCTAAAATGAAGCCTTGGTTTCTCAAGATGAATCTTGCGGCCACTTGTGCGTTGTTATCGGCGTGTGCATCGAACTCTCCATTTCCTCCTGGTGTCGAGGAAAATGTCTCCCCAACTTTTCATTTTGAGGCATGGCGGGACGCTGGTCCATCGAATCCTTCCGGGAAATCCGATGCGGGCATTAAGGTAGAGTTGGGAGGACGGATTGTGCAGGCGATACAGAATGACAAGGGTGTAACTATTGTCGCCGAAGAACTCCCCATCGTGAAACACCCAGTCTATGGACCAACGGAAAATATCAAGAGAGTAGGTGACTATGAGTTTGCATTTCTCTATCCAGGGCAACTTGAGCAGAAGGCTCTGAGAAGCGGCAACCGCTTTATTGTTGTGGGGACCACGGGTAGCAGAAAACCAGTCATGGTGAACGGGACGCCCAAGAGTGAGCCTTTTCTTGTCGCCGACTGTATCCACGTCTGGCAGACGGGACGGACCGAAATCGCCGAGTTTAAGGAAGACCCAGGAGGAGGCTATTCGCCGCTGCCAGAAAAGACCTACTGTGTCAGTAAGAAATAGACCAGACCGGGCTTATGGTGTCAGTCCTTTGAGAGTGAGATCGGAGAGAAAATCTTTCACTGGAATTTGAATCCTCCAGCACCGGAGTGTAGTCCACGACGATTGCACAGCTTGTTGATGAAGCTGTTGCTTGAGCGCCCGCGCTGCAACCATTTGTATTGGCTTGAGTAATCCTATTCCTCTAGCTTGGTCGTGCGCCATGCGGGCTTTCCTCCTGGCGTCTAAGTTCGTTTGACGTCGAAGGTTCTGCCGATCCCTCACCTCACCGCTGAAGTAACCCACCCTTTCGAGAATTCTTCGTTAAGCTTCGCAAAGATTTAACAAAAGACGACCGTGATCTGCCGCGTCGGGATCACGTAATGCCCTGGTCAGTGCCCTTTGCCATCAGATGCCTCTCTATATAGTTAACCTCAGCGTGACATGACCTTTATCTGGAGGCAACACATACCACGTACCATCCGACCGTCGGTTCCACTTGGTATTCCAACTATGAAAAAAGGTTTGGAGATGGGTCTGAACCATCATGAATGTTCAGCAGGACGTAGGAGGCTACTGGGTCGGACGGACATGCATCAGCGCATCAACCCGTTTCTCATCGGAGTGAGCGGAGGGACTGGGGCCGGGAAAACCACATTTTCGCGGAAACTGGCGAAGACTCTGTCGACGACACGAACAGTGACCGTGGTCGATCTTGATTCCTATCACAAGGATCTCAGTGTTTTGCCTGTGTCTGAAAGACGGCGCATGAACATTGATGCGCCGGAGTCACTCGACTTCGATCGATTGCATGACGACCTGTACCGATTAAAACACGCGTCGTTGGTGGATCCTGCAGAAATCGTCATTGCAGAAGGATCGATGGTTTTTATGGATGACAACATCCGGGAGCTGTTTGACCTCAAAGTATTCATCGACACGCCACCGGATATTCGACTCCGAAGACGGCTGGAACGAGATGTGAGGGAGAGAGGATGCCTTCTCGCGGATGCCATTGAACACTACATAGCTTTCGTCCTGCCGATATATGATCATTTTATTCAGCCGGGCAAACACTGTTGCGATTTGATCATAGACGGTTGCAACGATGCGGACGTCTCATTCGGGGATCTTGCATTACTCGTGTGGCGAAGTATCAAGAATGAAGAGAATTTGGGACGGGTTCACAGCATCCACTAGTTGAGGAGAGTGATGAACATATGCACGCGCTGTGGCGGCTTTACAGTACCGGACCCAACGTGGGATGGACGCATTGTTACCCAGGGGTGGCGATGCATTATTTGCGGAGAGTTTGTTGACGAGGTGGTTCTGCGCAATCGCATCTTCCCTCGTTTTCGGCGGCGCGAACCGAGGACACCGCCGCGCAAAATGTTGCGTACAAAGTCTCTGGCGCCGGTGATCCACTGGAGTCTTCGGTCCTGTCGGCGGAAAAAGACGCTGCCGTGACCTAGTCACGACCGACCGGCGGCTGAAAAGCGAATCCGACCTTCGACAGATCCGACCAAAGCCTGGTCTTGCAGCGCCTCAAGCAAGATGTCACGGATCGGGATCTGACGCTCGATGCGTCGTTCGGCATTCGTGAAGATCGTGTACCCGTCCCCGCCGTCGGCCAAGAACAGATCGGTGGTCACCGAATATCGCCGCGTTCTGTCCAGTGGTCGCCCACCCACCGATAGCTCCTGAACCCGCGAGCCGGGTGGGGACGACACGTCGTAGGTGACCGTGAGTCCCGATACCTGAAGAAAACGGCCTGCTGTGCCGGGTAGCATGCTGGCGCTGTTTTCCAAGGCCTGTAGAAGTTGCTGCCCTGTCATGAAGAACGTCACGGTCGAGGAATCAAACGGCAGCACCTTCTGCACGTGTTCCATGGTGACGGGGCCGGCAGGAATGCTATCTCGGATCTGACCGCTGTTAATCAAGGCGATATCCGTATGGAACTTGGCGCGCAACAGATCAGCCAGCAGGTTGCCCAGATTGGTCTCACCCGACCTGATGCGGCCATGTTCTCCATCGAGAGCCACGAGAGACGTCCCCACGATCATCGCCGACTCTCTTTCAAGCCTTCTACTATAGCCGGCGATGAGAGCAGCGATGGACGGGTCCGGAGGACGATCATCCGTCACTGGGAGGTTTCGAGCTTTCGCGGACACAACTTTGGCACGGCCGGAGACCCCGTCCCCTTTGACAATCACCAAGTCGAGTCGCCCGACCGTGCGCCCCAGACGGTGGGTTTTCACAAGCACAGGTCCTGGGTCGGCTAATTCCTCGACCGGCGTCGGAATTGTCGCGGGTCTCAATCCGTCGAACCCCTCGGTGTGTCCGCCAATGACGATATCGACTTCCTGAAGCTGAGTGAGCAGCGCGACATCCTCGTCCGTCTGCTCATGGGTAATCGCAGCGACCAAGTCAGCCCCTGCTTCCGTCTTCAGTGCGTGTGCAAGAGCGCGCGCGGTCTCGACGGGATCGCGGAGCTCGAGAAACTTGGCCGCCTCCCGATTGAACGTGTCGGGAAATTGCTTCTTCCGAGGAGACCGATCAACCCTATCGACAAGTCGCCGACACGGACGACGACTGAGGCGCGACAGGGAAGTTCCACCGACCGGCCCACTACGTTCGAGCAGAGTATTGGAAACTCGGCAAGCTCATTGAGACGACGGAAATGATCCAGTCCAAAATCAAACTCATGATTGCCGGCACCCATCGCCTGATACCCCATCTGGTTCATGGCTTTGATGTCCGGCTCACCCCGGAAAGCTGAAGACAGCGCTGTTCCGATCAAGATATCTCCGGAGTCAACGAGCAGCACGCGCTCGGTTTCGCGGCGCACCGTGGCGATCAGCGCAGCCCGCGCCGCCATCCCTCCGACGTTATGCCCACCCGATTCAACGGGCAAGGCCGCCCCATGATGTTCGCTGGTATGGAGGATGGTCAGGGTCTGCTCGGCGTCCGATGCGGAGACATCCGCGCGCGCAAAGAGACCGCAGAGCAGAAAAATGAGGTGCAACACGACCGGCTTCATGTTTTCCATGGCTAAACAGTGAGGCCCCATGTTTGGCTTCGCGGAAGTTTCACCCGGACACGAGTGGTTCTTTCTGACAGGATCAATCTCAACTCTTATCCCTTCAGTCGGTGCCAGAATTGCTCTCCTTGGCGTTCACCAGTGTCATAAAATCAAAAATGTACGGTTCATATACGCCGGATTTATTCAGGTGCTTTACCTGCGGCTGCGTTTGTGTGCTCTGCTATGAGGATGAGAAGTTAGAGCACGTCCGCATCCTGCTGATAGGCCATAATACCGTAGTGCTTGATCAGAGTGCCCTCGACGCCTTTCATGATCTTTCGGTGAGCAATTGGTTGTCCCTGGGAGTAGCATTTGGATGCCCATCACCCCGTTGCATTCCACTTGGTATACGGATGCTCAACTAATCTGGCATTCGTGTATCGAAAATCTTTGGTTACTTCTTTTCCTATCCACTCCGGTTTGGCGAATGGTTCGTTCTCTTCTTTGAGTTCAATTTCAGCAACAACTAAGCCTTTGTTCTCGCCATGGAACTCATCGATCTCCCAGAGGTGGCCCTTGTGGTGGATCTTGTATCGGGTCTTCTCAATGAGTGGACGCTGGCACAACTGGTCGAGGAGCTTCATGGCATCTTCCAATGGAATTGGATATTCGAATTCGGGAGCTGTGTCGCCAAGTCTTTCTCCTTTGATGGTAAGAATTGCATTTTCACCGACCACGCGGATTCGCACCGTTCGCTTCGGATCGATCGAAAGGTATCCTTGCCGATACAGTTCGCCCGCAGCTCCGTGTTTCCAGGCAGATGAGGTTAACAAAAACTTCTTCTCTATTTCTTCGTTCTTCATTCCTTCCTCCTTACAGATAAGGTACAGAAGGATACAGCGTCAGCGTAAAGTTATGAACCAAATTCGTTGAAAATTTGAAAAAGCCATAAAGGCAGCACGATCCAAAGGCCGAAAACTCGCCGGAGCCCTAGTGCGTCAGCCCGCCCTTTCACAATGAGTAGCTTCATCCTTTCTTCATTCGGCTCAGTCTTCGCGCGTTGTCAGTCGCTCGCTTATGCACCGGAGTCAGTCCTTTCTCGATTACCTTCGCCATGGAGCGTTGCAACCGACTTTGAGGTCGCGCTGGATCCAAAACCTTGCAGCGGCCAGAATGGGACCATCCAAGCGGCTATCGTGAGCTCGGCGGCCTTTACGATTGCCCTTTTTTGACGTATCACGCGCATGGATTCCTTTCGTGCGGGTCGACGGCTATTCCCTTAGAAGCCAGACGATCCGTAGTAAGGTGGGGGCGGCGTGGCCGACCGTCATTTCCTTCGCGAAGCGTATGGGTTCAAAGCAGCGCATAAATCACAGTGGTGACCGCGTTGGCCTTCCTGCCTACTCGCCGTCGTTGTCGTGTCCACCCGAGCGCCGAACTACTTGGCAATAGTGATGCTGGGGACTCCGACGCGAGGCACCTCGCTGATGGTCATTTGGAATAACAGGTACAACAATTGGAACGCCTGGCGATTCCAGCGTGCCAGCGGTCCCTTGCTGTTCACGGAGTAATACTTTCCGTGGAACTGAATCGACAGGTCGGCTACCGAGGGTGGTCCATCTGAAACCACGAGATCCATCGTGTGCACGGGGTTCTCCGCGACCAGTGGTGTCCGCGGATCCGGGTCGACGTGGTATTCGGGGTCTTCTTCCAGCGATCGGCCCAGAAAGTTGAGAATGGTATTGAAGCTCCGCAACCGGAAATCTCCCTTGAGGGGGTATTCCCCTCCGACGTGCCCCGGACGGATGTCGAAGGAAACATCGTTGAAGTTCCCTTCCTCCGTTTCGTCGACCAACCGGGCCAGTTCCTCGGTTGAGAGCGTGTCGGGGTCATAGTTGGTGATGAGAATCCGGCCCGTGACTTGTTTGATAAGGGTATAGGTGTTGTCTTTCTGGTTATAGGTCACGAGATACTCTTTCTCGAACGCCTGGAAGCCTTCGGCTGTGACCGAGCTAGCGGGAATGGTCCAGGTCCGATCGAAGACGAGCGGTTCGGCATAGAGCTGGTTCCGGTCCTGAATGGCTGACAGGTGCGTCACGACCTGACGGAACAGCTCGTAGCCCGCCCGGTCTTCCGGCGTATTGCGGTAGGCGATATCCTGACCATTCCGTTTGATCCGCAGTTCCTGCGCCATCAGCCTGAGCAGCAGATCGATGTCGAACCGCTGCCGGAGCAGGAGCGTGAACTTGGTTTCTTCAAAGGGCCTCAAGAGCCGCTTGGTGAACTCTTCCCCTTCGATAGGCGCGATACTGATGGTGGGGTTCTCCGCCACGCTGCCGCCGAAGATCGGCATGAGCAGCGCGCCGACGTCTCCGGTGAGTGCCGGCGTGGCCCCGGCAGTGACGCGAAAATCGAAGGTCGCGGCGATGTTCGACACACCGGTGAAGTGAATCGGCTCATGGTGCTGCGCCCGCGCGATGTTGATCAGGAGCTGCTTCGACAGCGAGTCCGTGACGGCATCGTCGTAGGCGATGACGGCTCGGTTCAACGTGATCGGCGAGAGGCATCCTGACAGGGCCAAAACGCACAAGATTCCTGCCAGGGCGAGTGGCACGAAGGATTGTGAACGTTGCCCCATCATCATGTACCCTCCTTCGATCGCGTACGACGATCCTGAGACGAGTTTGTAGCATATCGGGCGCGAGATGCCTAGCATTGAAGGGGGCCCTATTCATAGAATCTCCTCTGATGCGACGAGTTGTGCCATACACGGACATTGTCTCTTGCTGTCAATCGAGCGGGTGAATCTGCGCGAAGCGGCATGATAAGGCCACCGCCGCTGAGCGCCGTTTGTTAGGCTGAGCTTCTTTTGAGTGGAATCACTGGTTCACATGCACGACCTTGGCCGGCGGGAAGCCGTTGAAGAAGGTGCTGCTGGCGGCGCAGTAGGCACCCATGTTCTCGGAGTAGACCAATTCGCCCAGGTCCATGTCGGGCAGCTGCTCGGCCAGGCTGATGGTGTCGAGGGCGTCGCATGTGGGGCCGAAGACGGCGCAGAGCTGCGTGGGGCCTTTCCTGAAGCTTTTCAGGTGGTACTGGCAGTGGTCGAAGATCACGCCGCTGTAGGTGTGATAGACGCCGTCATCGAGATAGTAGCAGAGCTTGCCGCCACGGACGGCCTTGCCGATGATCTGGGCGACGGCGGTGGCGGCGGAGGCGACCAGGAACCGCCCCGGCTCGGCGAGAATCTCGATCGGCTTGGGAAAAAGGCGGTCCAGTTCGGCGTTGATCGTTTTGGCCAGGCTCTTGAAGGCAGGGACGGTGTCGTCGTAGTGGGCGGGGAAGCCGCCACCGATGTCGAGCAGCTTGAGATCGAAGCCGCGCGTCTTGGCCTCGGAGAAGATGCTCGACGGCCAGGTGCAGAGCCTGGATGTAGTTTTGCACGTTCGTGCACTGGCTGCCGACGTGGAAGCTCAGCCCCTCGACCTCGAGCTTGTTGTTGTGAGCGAAGGCGATCAGGTCCACGGCCTCGCCCGGCAACGCGCCGAACTTGCTCGACAGCTCCACCATCGACCCGGTGTTGGGCACGCGCAACCGCAACACCAGGCCCGAGTGCGGGGCGTAGCGCGCGATCTTGAGCACCTCCTCGTGGTTGTCGTAGGTGACCAACGGCTTGTATTGATCCAACTGCTTGAGCGTCTCGATCGCCTTGATCGGGTTGGCGTAGATGATGCGATCCCAAATGAAGTCCTGCCGCTGCTTGCGCCGGCAGATCCTTGATCTTCTCGTGCACGATCAAAAACTCGGCCATGCTGGCGACGTCGAAGCTGGCCCCCACGTCGTAGAACGTCTGCACGATGGCCGGGTCGCTGTTGGCCTTGACCGCGTAGTAGACCTGCACGCGCGGCAGGTGCTTTCGGAACTGCTCGTAGTTCTCCCGCAGCACTTTATGGTCCACCACGACCAGCGGCGTGCCGTGCATCTTGGCCAGTTGAAGCAGCGTCTTTTGGTCCATTGATTCTCCTTTGAGTTAATCACACGATCATGACGGGCGCAGGCTGTCGGTCTTTCCCTCTCGTGTGGGCCAATTCAGTCTCCTTCCGTGATCAGAAAATTCTTGAACTGCCACGGGTCGGACGTGTCGAGTTGGGGCTGGTTGTAGCCGCGGAAGAAGTTGGAGTAGTGCTTCAGCGGGTTCCAGTCCGAGGCCATGGAGATGAACTTGCCCAGGTAGGGCTTGCTGACGTCCAGCACATAGTCGTGGGGCAGGTCGTCGGGCACGCACAGCCCCCGGCGCGGGTTCTCGAGCATCCACATGCAGGCAGCAACGACGGAGATGGCCACCTGCATGGTGGTGGCGTTCTGGTGCGGCACCAGGCGACGCGACTCCTCGATGTCCAGGTCGGAGCCGCACCACCACGACTGATACGGATGCCCCATCACCAGGGCGCCCAGAATGTCGGCCCCGCTGATGATTTCGTCGGTCATGATGCGGATGCGCGGTTGCAGCCTGTAGTCGTAGCCGCGCAGCTCGTGGAGCGAGGCGATGGCGCAATCGCACGGGCAATACGCGTAGTGGACCGTGGGCCGGTAGATCGCCTTGCCGCCTTCCCAAACGGTAAGCTTCTCGGTAATGCTGAACGCCTCGCCGTGGCGGACGACCATGCCGACGATATTGTGGTCTGGCGGCACCCAACTCGCCACGAACGTGTTCATGCCCATCCGCGCCAGGCAGATCTGGCTCTTGGGGCCGTCTGGGTGCTCGAAGGCGAAGGCGGGCAGCTGTTTTTCATGGGTGCCCCAGCCCATCTCAGCCGTGGTCGTCCCCTCTTCGCGGAAGCCCTCGACGCTCCAGGTGTTGACGAACTCGTTCACCTGTTTGGGCTGATCGGTGATCTGCGTGTCGCGCTCGCTGCAATGAATGACCTTGACGCCGAGCTGGTGGGCCAGGTGGTTGAACTCCTGCGCCTTGGCGTGGTGCGCGATCTTCTCCGCCTGAGCGCCGCTGAACTTCTTGTCCGCCAGGGCCTGCCGAGCGATGTCCAAAAGAGCGTGCTTGGTGAAATGGCTGATCAGACCCGGGTTCGCCCCGTGTTCGAGCACCGCCGTCGGTCCCGGCTCGCTCCACTGGGCGATCATCCGCCGCAGGTTCATGTGCCGCCAGTAGAGTGTCCGCTCGGTCGGGTGCTTGTCGTCTGCCCCGCCGTAGGGGTCCCAGAGCTCCACCGACGTGTTGACATACAGCACGCCTCGGTCGTGGCACCACTGGACGATTTCGCAGCAATCGATGTTCCACGCCAGGTCGATGAGGAGGTCTCCGGCCGAGACGTACTGGCCCAGCAGCGTACCCAGGTTCTCCGGCGTGACGCGATCCTTGACGAAGGTCATGCCCTGCTCGATCCAGGGCTGCAGAGCCGCCTCGTTTGGCTCAAAGTCCATGATGGTAATGTGTTTGGGATCGATGCTGATGTGCTTCAGCAAAATGGGCAGCGTGCACCGGGCGACGGCCCCAAAACCGACGAACAAGATGCGATTCGGAAATACCAGCATCTGTTAGCTCTCCCAGTCGTGATGACCAGACGAGGCGTTGATACTGTCACCTTGTGTTTGACGCTTACGGCCAGGGGAGTCTACTAGATTCGATTACCACCATCAACGACAACCCTCGTGTCGGTCGCCAGTATCTCCCGAATGTCTCCGATGAGGCCGATAAATATTCCTAGTGTCTCGCTGAGTTGACTCTCAACGCACTCCAGCCGGTCTTCCAGCACGCGGGCCACCGAGCCAAGGTCTTCAGGATTCACCGGCTCATGCTGACCTTTCGTGGCTGAGAGAGTAGCAAGCACGCCGCACAGCCCCTTCAGTCTGGCAATCTCCGCCTGACTACTAGCGACGCTGTCGCGCCAGGCCTCCAAGGTATCCAGATGGAGCAATCTCTCAAGCCAGACAGACTTAGCTGTCTGCTTCTGACGGGCTTCGGGGACTGAGACAGTAGGATGAATCGGGCGCACATCATTGAGCACGGTAGCCTCCTCAATTGATAGGTGATGACATCCGCGCAGTGTCTCATAACCTTGCCCTCGATTTACACCTGTCAAAAAAGGAGGCCTTCCTTTTCCAGCATCGGAGTTGTTTGAGTTGGACGAACTGAAACGTCAGCCACCTCCGCGGCCTTCTGCTCAAGGCGTCTCGCAGGCCTGCCCCTGGAATTCCGACTCGTCAATCAATTGGAGTTTGGTCACGATAAATTCAAATCCCGATAGTCACTCCTCCTTGCCTGGACTGAAAATCCCGGGACGTCACGTGGAACGCTCGGTTAAAGACAAGGAGGCGGTTATCCTCCGCCGTGCAAGGTCAGGTCCTCCTCCCGGTCTGGGACACGATTTTGGCCGGGTGCTGAAATTTTCGACTGTATTCCTCGTAGCTTTTCACCGGCTGACCGAACGCGCAATCGGTATGCAGGCACCACGCGGCCTTTCTCACCTCGCTAAACTCCAGACTATTCCTGTTACATTCTGCACAAGTCGCCATGGTCTATTCCTCCTCTCTGGCTAGGGAAGATGGAAATCGCGCTCGTTGTGATGGCAGATAGCCACTGAAGGTACGTTCATATGCTCTCGCTCTGCACCCGCGAACATCTCTCTAGAGCTATTTTGGGAATCTCATTAAGGAATTGGTCAGCCAGGGCAGGGCTCAATGCAGACAGCTTTCTTCGTTCAATGGCCCGCACTGGCTGACCTTTCGGTTCCTGAGTGTCGTAAGTCCGCTCAAACTGACTCTACGCAACCCTATCGAGGATGTCGGGCACCTGGGGCGCGGTCCGGCGCGACTGTCTCGATTACTTTGCGCCGGATCGTTAAGCCGCAGTATTCTTCCTGTCATGACAAATCAGCACTCCGCTCACAACGCCGCTCCACACTCACCACAATCAGTCGTAGCAGGCAAAGCAAATGTCATGGTGCGGGAGGAGTTTTGATTGGGTGGAGGAAGCTCTTAGTCAAGTCGTCATTCAACACTCGGTCCGTTGTTTGATCTTTCCTAGCTCCACCTGCACCAGTGCTCCATCCAGCGGAAAATACCCATGCTCGAGCACCTCGCCTTGGCCATCGCGACTGTATACGTACGTGAGGAATTCTTGGATCAAAGGAGTGAGCGGTTTGCCCGGCACTTGGTTGACGTAAATGTAGAGGTGGCGCGTGAGTGGATAGGTGCCCTTTTTCGCCCTTTCCAGAGTCGGTTCCACGAAGGGCCCCTTCGTGGTTTCGGCAAGGGCCAGCACGCGGACCCCCGATGTGGAATAAGCGATTCCACTGTAGCCTAGGCCGTATCGATCTTCGGTAATGCCTTGCACCACCGAAGCTGAGCCCGGCTGCTCCTTGACTTCATCCTTGAAGTCGCCGTTCTTGAGCGCGCGTTCTTTGAAGAAGCTATAAGTACCCGAGGCAGAGTTCCTGCCGTAGAGGCTGATCGGCGACGAACCCCACGCTGCGCCTAGGCCGAGTTGGCTCCACTTCGTCATCGCTTCTTTCGCGCCGAGCCGCCGGCTCTTTGAAAAGATGGCATCGACCTGCTCCATGGTGAGCCGCTTGAGCGGATTGTCTTTGTTGACGTAGAGAGCAACCGCGTCGATCGCAACCAGGAGGCAGACCGGTTGGTATCCGAATTTGGCTTCAAATTTGTTGATCTCGCTTTCCTTCATCCTGCGCGACATCGGACCAAGCTGGGCGGTCCCTTCGATCAAGGCCGGAGGGGCGGTGCTCGAACCTTTGCCCTCCACTTGAATCTTCACGTTCGGATACTGCCGGCGGAATCCTTCCGCCCAAAGGGTCATGAGATTATTCAGCGTGTCGGAGCCAATGCTGTTCAGGGTGCCGGACACGCCGCTCACTTTCTTGTACGGTTTCAGAGTCGGATCGAGCCCCGAGCGCTCCTCGGGCGAGCCGGGGACCGGCATGACCAATCCGAACCACAGAATCAACAAGCCAATAACCCGATAAGGCATGATATTGCCAATGGGTTGTGGATCAGCCAGCGAGGCAGTCTAAGAGAACCTGATTGCCGAGGGATTCACAGAATGTTAAGAAACCGTTAATCATGATTAAGCGGGTGGGTTCCTTGTAAGCGCATGAAATTCCGGCTCGGACTTACACGGTAAAGAGGTACCCATATTCCATCGCTGACACCGAGTCGTGCCAAGTGATAACAGGAGTGAACCGATTTCCCGCTGGAAGTTTAAGGCGGGGTTCAGCAAGGTCAAAGGAACAGAGACGGATACGGGCGGTATCTCGATGAATCGAACTCATTGGTGATTGACCTGCCGCGATTGGACGAAGCGTCTAAGACCATATCTTCACGACGGAGCATCGTTGAGCCTCATCGGATTGCACTCCTGACCTGCCACCAATGCCGCCAGTCCGGCAACTCTCAGCAGTGATCATAGCCGCTTCGACCATCATCCTCCTCAAAAGGCCTTAAAAGGCCTTGGCGAACCAGAAGTAGAGGGGAATGCCGAGCGTGATGTTGAAAGGGAACGTAATCCCTAACGACGCGGTGAGGTAGAGCGACGGGTTGGCTTCAGGCAAGGAGATGCGCATCGAGCTCGTGGAGGCTGATCTGGCATTCCTGTTGCATAGCCAACTGAGCAGAAGAGAGTCGTAAGCTCATTTGGGTTATGAAAGCGGGTGAGAGGACCATGAAGTTCGTACCGTTCATATGGACATGGTTGCTTGTACTGCCATTGCGGCATGAATTGGCACAACGGCTATATGCCCTACTGTGAAAGTGCGATGGCCACCCAGGTAGCCTCATAAGCATGCGATCCTACTCCCCGCATGTTGTCCAAGGCGTCAACCCATTACGTTCCCACGCTTCCTTGTGGATGAAGCCGTGGCGGTGTACCTCGCTGAGCGCTGACGCGGTGGTGCTGATTGGCATCGCGAGGTTTTTGTACCAAGCCGGTTTAGCTCCTCTCGATGTCACGTTTAGTGTGAGGCTCAGTCGCATGCGCCCGACCCAACGCGCCGATCCCTCGGCACCGCGCCGTTCCTTCGGCGCGGACACTTGGTCACACCCTGACACTATCGCAAGCAGAACCTGCATTCGATTCGTCATAACCCCTCTTCTGTTCGTCACTTGTCAGGTCCGTGGTGGATCGGCCCATTGCTGGAACGGTCTATGCCTTACCTTAGCGTCAAGAGCCAGTCATCGACAGATGACTGTTGAGTAGACGCGGGGAATGGCGACGAGAGGCGCGATGAACAACTCATAGAGGAGGACATTGCCATGGCGATCAAACCCGTTCCCGATGGTTATCACACCGTGACGCCGGTCCTCACTGTGCAGGGCGCGGCAAAATTGATTGGGTTCCTCAAACAGGCCTTCGATGCGAAGGAGACGTACCGCCTGGATGGACCCAGCGGTAGCATACTGCACGCTGAAATCAGAATCGGTGACTCTATGGTCATGTTGGGAGAAGCGAGCGAGCAATGCAAGTCGATGCCGGCGACGATGGCTCTCTATGTCGAAAATACGGATGCCTGGTACGAACGCGCCTTGAAGGCCGGCGCCACTTCTGTCAGAGAACCTTCCGATCAGTTCTACGGCGACCGCAGCGCAGGCGTCAAAGATTTCGCGGGCAATCAATGGTGGATCCATACGCACATTGAGGATGTCCCGCACGAGGAGATTAAGAAACGTGCCGAGGTCTGGATGAAGGAACAGAGGTGCGGCTAACCCACTTTGGTCCGAGGTCATGGAGCTGTGCGGGCTATTCGGAACGCAATCAACCCTCAAGGAGGCAACCATGCGTCTCACACTCATTACGCTTACCAGTCTCTGTCTTGTCGTGTCCGCGTCGCTCGCGGTGGCAAAAGAAAAGAAACAACAGGAGCAGACGGACCCGCAGGTGATGATGGAAGAGTACAAAAAGCTCTCGACGCCCGGAGAGCCGCATAAACTCTATGCGAGTCTCGCCGGGAACTGGACCACAACAACCAAAGAGTGGATGGATCCCAACAAGTCTCCCACGGAATCAACCGGCTCCGTGGAAATGAAGATGCTGCTGAATGGACGCTTTCTCCAGGAGGAGTTCACCGGCAATATGATGGGACAACCCTACTCCGCGGTTGGGGTCCACGGATACGACAACCTCCGCAAGAAATATGTCACGACATGGATCGATAGCATGGGTACGGGCATCTTTACGATGGAAGGCACGGCAAGCGCGGATGGCAAGACCATCACGCTCAAGGGACGGCATGATGAACTGGGCGGAGGCTACATGACGCATCGCGGAGTCTGGAAGATTCCCGACAACAACACTCAGACGTTTGAGATGTATGGGGCTCACAACGGCGGCAAAGAAACGAAGATGATGGAGATCACCTACACCCGCAAACAGTGATAAAGGGATGCCGGCCATCACCGCAGCGATGACAAAGAGGGTTCACTTACCCCTCGGAATACTGGCAACGCTGACAATCGTGACGTTGTGTCGACCGCGGGTATCTAACCCGTCGTGCAGCGGACCGGCTTGCAGCCGCTGAACACTATACCGTTGGGCGAAGCAGCATCGCGCTGCCAAGCGTTAATGGAGGAGAGTGATGGCAGTCACCATCGTTTGGGATACGTGGTTGAAGCCTGGCACCGAAACGGAAGGGCTCCGGCTTACGCGGCAGGTCTGGTCGGACATGCGGAGCTTTGAAGGCTACCTGTCGCATCGGATTCTCATCGATCAGGATACCCAAGTGCGAGGAGACACGATGTCCATGCATCTCCCAAAAGCAATTGCTCTCTATTTTACAGCAGAAAACTCCGATAACCCCGGCGACCTGGCTGCGTGCTTTGCAGCCGACGCGACTGTTCTGGATGAAGGCCGCAGCTTCGAAGGTCTGGCTGCCATCAAGGAATGGAAAGCCGAGACCAAGAAGAGATACAACCACAGGGTCGAAGCGCTCGAGGCCGAAGAGCGTGATGGCAAGACCGTCGTCACGAGCAAAGTCTCCGGCAACTTCCCCGGCAGCCCCGTTATTCTCGAGTTCAGCTTCGAGCTCGAAGGCGAGAAGATCGCATCCTTGGAGATCCACTGATGAGCGACAACCTGGAACTGAATGGTCCCGAGCGCTCGTCACGAGCGGCACCAAAGGGATCGGTGAAGCGGTCGCAGCGCGGCTGCCGACGATGCTCGGCTCCGGCGTGATCATCCATATCAGCTCGATTACAGCCGCCTATTCTCACAACCTGTCGTGACCTAAACGTCCTCTCAAAGTTGACGATACCTTTTGAACACGGTGTTGGGTATCGGATACTGTCGAACTCTCGCCCAGGCTCCTGACACCCTCGAAGCTTGTCAAAACCCCTCTTCTATTCATCCTGAGAAACACTTAAACAACTTTTAATTCACACTTAACCGCCGCGTAACAAGCTCCCTATATGGTAGCACAGTGACGCCGACCAAGAAGGCATTTCTGTGTTCTATCTGTCTCCAATTGGTGTGATCCAAGGTGAGGACTATGGAGAAAGTAACCGATCAGCCCGGCAAGGTCTTAATCGTGAGCGGCAACCAGATGATCGGTGCGGGGATCCGGATGATCCTCGAGACTCAGCCCAACATGCTCGTCATTGGCGAGGTGGCCACGGCCCACAGAGCCGTCGAAGTCGCAGGCCATGAGCAGCCGCGGGTCGTTCTGATTGACCTCGATCGTTCCGCAATTGATGTTGTGCGTCTCATTCGAGACTTACAAAAGGCTGCTGAACAATCACTGGCGCTGATCTTAAGTAGCTTAGGGGACGGCGACTTGACTCGTATGGCGTTATGCTCGGGGGCGGTAGGAGTTGTGTTGAAAGTCCAGCCTCCGGCCGTCCTGATCGCAGCCGTTGCCGGTCTTTGCGATGGCGACCTTCAGATTGAGCGCCAACGCATGCCCCCTGCCCCATACGTGCTCAATGACCAACGCCCGGTAAAACAAGCGGACCACGAGAGAGCACGAATAGATGACCTGACGACCCGCGAGCGAGAAGTAATAGGCCTCATCGGTGAAGGCTTAAAGAACAAAGATATCGCCGATCGACTGTGCATCAGTGAGATCACGGTGCGACACCATCTCACGAACATCTATGGCAAGCTGGATGTCTCTAACCGACTGAAGTTGCTCATTCTCGCTCACCAGCATGGACTCGTCGAGCCGGTCAGTTCTCGCGCCACATGGCCGACAAGCGCCTGATTACGATCTGTTCGTTGCGAACCAGACATTGCAGAGGAAGTCAAACTGCCGGCATACATTATTCTCTAATGGGTAACCTGGGCTTCTCTCGCTAACACCTATATGACACTAACCATCGGCACCCTTTCTTTCACTAGCGAGGTGTTGGGCAGGCACAGGTAGGGTATAGAGGCGTACAGTGTCACGCTAAAAGTCATGGGGGGTTCGATAACAAAAATTTTTTCGAAATTGCAAGAAGGCGAATCAGGGACAGAGGGCTTTTCACGTCGGAGCGAGGTGGAGGATGAAGCCGATCGAGTGACCAAAGCGCGCAAGATTGGAACGACACTCCGAGAGAAACAGGCCCCAAAGCTACCTGCTCATATCGCAGTGGTCTTCCTTATCCTTTGGCAACCAGAGCGTATCATTCAGGAATAGGTTGCACCCTCTCTTGTTCAGCAATTCTAAGTCGACCCCGTTTTGTAACACTGCCGATACACTCTCTTAACAAACAGGCAACCAACCTCCGATATACAGTCTCATCCGGTCACTGCGCTGATCTGGAGGGACCGATGCCTGCTGTAAACCCCATCTCACCTACTGCGGCGTACTCAACGAGTCGCCCGACTCTACTGTTCATCGCGGCCGTCCTGGGCGCTGGTCTTGCGTATGCCGCCCATGAATTATGTTTTGATCTATCCTCCATCCGTCTGCGCACTGAACGGCCCCATGTCCTCTTGGGAATCGCCCTGCTCATCGCCCTGGGATTTCAATTTATCAACGGGTTTCATGATACGGCGAATGCCGTAGCCACGGTCATTTACACCTATTCGCTACCGCCGCACACCGCCGTTGTGTGGTGCGGTGCCTGGAATTTCCTTGGGGTCCTGGCTTCAAGTGGTGGGGCGGCCTTCGCTCCCTTCCAGTGGAGTTGATTCTCTAGGTAGGAAGCGATGCTGGTATCGCCATGGTGTTCGCGCTCTTGGTCGCGGCAATTTTCTGGGATCTGGGAACATGGTATCTAGGGTTACCAGCCTCCAGCCCCCATACCTAGATCGGGTCCATCATTGGTATCGGCTTGGCCAATCAACTCATGCAGCAGGCCGTGCAACTAACGGTGTGGAATGGAGTCAGGAAAGGAGAATGCAACTATGGCTGTTCCTCTTCGCGTCTTGAGGTCTAGGAGAACTCTATTGGGAAAAGTGAAGTGGCCCGTTAGGCTTACTTGCAGTTCCTACACTGCCTTCCTAATTCTGTCGATCGCGGCATGTGCCAACCCGAGCCCGATGTTCCCCCCTGCCGCAGTAAAGGATCTGGATCCCGATAAGCAAATGGGAATCTTTGCTCCAGAAGCCGACGCCTACTTCAAAGGCCATTTGGCTCAGGTAGGCGGACGGATCGTTGCTGTTGAACAGGCGCAAGATGGAGTGTTAGTGAAAGCTGCCGAGTTGCCGCTCAACGAGGAACGGACGGGCGTTATCGAGGCCGGCAAATCAGGGGGCTGGTTTCTCTTTTCGTATCATGGTCAAATAGAGCCTGCGGAGCTCCAGAAAGGAAACAAGTTTATTCTGCTGGGACTTATGGAAGGAAGACAAAGAACTATCTTCCAGGAGGTTGAACGGGATGCTCCCTATTTAGTTGCCCGCTGCCTGCACATCTGGGAAACCGGCCGCTATCGTATCGAGGAATTCCCCAATTTGCCTGACGGATATCATCCATTGAAACAGCAAACTTACTGTCTGCCATCGTTCAGATAACGCAACGAGAGCCAAATGTATAACCTGGTAAGAGCACGTGCCCCCCTCTTTTTGGTTCTGCGATGGCGCGTCTACTACTCGAGGACTTTAGCCACGGCGGCTCGCGAGGTCAGCGGATTTGGGGTTCTCGACGCTGTGCTCGACCAGGATATCCGTAGGCCGCACGTCCTTCCCGTAGTAGGCCGCATTGGAACCATCCGACACGGCGACCAACGCCCCATCCAGCTGCATACCCACATAGATCCCCTTGCTCTTGGCATACGAGAGAAGGTCGGCCGTCACCCCGGTGATCGCTCCGCCCCCGCCGATAGGGCCCGCCGAGACGCCCGCGTCGAGGCCCAGTTTGAAGTCGTGCCGATAAAACTGTTCGAGACCTCGTGTTGTCCTGATCAGGAACACCAGTTGCGACGCATCCCCCCCGGCTTGCAAGCCGAAACTCACCGAGCCCATCGTGTAAAAGGCCGGCTGCGACCAGGCTCCCGTCTTCTCATTGCGGACGAGAAGGACGCCGCTTCCGCCCCTGCCACCGAAGATAAATGCGCCCCTCAGCAACTGCGGGACGATAAAGATACCTTTGGGATCTGGGACGTCCCTCGGGAGCGCCGTTTTCAGGTTCGGATCGGCGCCAAAGGCTTCCATGGTCAGCTTCGCCTTATCGATGAGCTGTTGCTGTTCGGAAAAGTCTGCCGTGATTGCCGGTGTTGCCGGAAGGGCAACCAGCGCAGAAACCCATACGGTGGTGAGAATCAAGAATGCGAGTATCGAACGTATTTTCCGCCTTGTTCTACCATTCATGTGCTTGCCTCCTTGGGAATTGCTCGGCCGCGTAGCACGGCCCTCTTGGTGAATTGGTCGGCCGTGCATAGCACTACCCTCTTGTGTCACGTATCTACGAGTTGGTGGTTCTTGCGGTGGTAAGAATGGGGTGCATTGGCTGCCGTCAACCCTATACTCGCGGTCGCTCGAAAACAACTGGCAATTTGGACTGTTCTTCTGCCCTTCCGTATGAGGAAGTCCAGGTATTGGGGGAATGATCCGTTCAATCCTAGGAGAGAAGTGAGAGAGGCTAGAGTATTGAAGCGTGTTGAACAATGCTGATGCGGGAATGGGCCATAGGTTCGACCCCTACACCGCCCATCTCTTCAAACGCGCCTGAAACAGCCGCTTCAACATCCAAGTTCGCACGTACCTCAAAGGTCTTTTTTTAGTTCCAAAAAACCCTTGCTATCGAGACAAGGTGTTAGTCATGAGCTACGATGCCAGCATCATCCGACCACCAATGCCACGAAAACAAGAATGCCGCCCGGCACCCCTTCATGCCATGTTTGCTCGTTCAGAAAAGCGTCCACTACGGAATGCGAGGAATTACAGGGAACTGATAGGGATCAACATTGAGAACAAAAGTGTAGCAGCCGCAGTATTCATATTGATTTGGGGCGATTCCCAAGGAATTTTGAACAGCTCCGAAGTGCTCGAGTTAGGGTTTACGAATCTGCTTTCAGCTTGTACCCAACCCCGCGCACTGTCGTGATAAACCGAGGGTGCGCGGGGTCGCGTTCGATCTTCTGCCGAAGCGAGTGAATGTGCACGTCCAGGGTGTGCTCTTCCAACTCACAGCCTTCTCCCCAAACTTGATTCAACAATTCGTCTCGCGAGAACACGCGGGAGGGATGAGACACCAACTGCAGGAGAATCCGGAATTCCTTCGGCGTCAGGTCAATGAGGCGTCCGTCAACCGTGACTTCATGCCGATCCACGTCCACGCGCAAGGTGCCGACATCATAGCTAGGCTTCGGCATCGTCGCCAAACGCTCCCGGCGCAACACCGCTCTGATTCTTGCAATGACCTCGCGGTACCCTTGATTGCACAGAACCATGTCTGCATCCCCGTCAAGGTCCTGCAAAGAGTGCTCTTCGTTGCAGGTATGTCCGGGCGGGTGCAGCGCAATGACCGGAACTTTGTTGAGGTCATGTTCGCGCCGTAAGTGGTCGATATGGCGTTGCCGTCGATCCACCAGCATCATGGCGGGCATCGTTTGGCGCGCTCTCGCCACCCCACCAGCCACCGTACCGACGATCGTGACGCGATAACCGTTGTCGCCGAGCTGTTTCTCCATGGTTCGCGCAAAGAGTTCATCCGATGTCACCAACAAAATCTGCTCAAGCCCGTCGCCCATTCTTGGCCCCCACCTCCGAGATAGCCTCGCACAGGATAGGGGTCTGCTATTTCGCGGATGTGTCCCCCACGTTACAGGCGTGTAAATTCTAAGTGTTCATGACCCCGACAGCACGTTTAACAGGCGTCAGCCCGTCTGTATTAAGCTTGTGTAAATTCTTCGTGAACCCTGCCCTCCCGATTGAGTCCTTCCTCTCTCCTGGAAGTCTAAAAAGTTAACAGAGTCATGACCTTCCGTTGAAGGTGATGGAACAGACGGACACTACCATGGCGCATGGGTGTAGACAGTTTGAGAGTCAGCCCAGCAATTCAAGAGCGGAAATCTAAAACGGATTCTTTCAAAGGAGGAATGAAATGGTGACCGCTCAAAAGCTCATGAAGCAAGACCTGGCGAAAGTGCACGTCTCCGCGTCGGTGTCTGAGGCAGCCAAGCTGATGCGAGAGCGGAAAATCGGCAGCGTGTTTGTCGAGCAGAATGATCGCATCATCGGAATCGTCACCGAGACGGATATCGTGCGGCGAATCGTGGGCCGAGACCAGATGCCCGGCTTCGTGCCGGTCGCCAGCATCATGAGCAGTCCGATCATCGGCATTGACGCGACCCGGCCCATCACGGAAGCCGCCGATCTGATGGAGCGCAACCAGACCCGCCATCTGGCGGTCATGAAATCCGGGAACATCGTGGGAGTTCTGTCGGTCAGGGATCTCCTGCATCCGGTGTCGATCGATGAATTTTAAGGGGGTCTGCGATGAAGGATTCTGTGTCTGATATCTGGTTCTCTTTCTTTCCTCGACCGGGATGGCTCAGCCGAACCGCGGACAAGGAAGAAGAGGCCCGTCCCCGGGAAAAGAGTCGGTCCGGCCGGCTGGGGCGGGTGGGTGAAAAGAAGGAAAGCCGGTCGTGGCCGGGTTCCAGTGGATGGGTAAAAACACTGAAGACCCTGTCTTGGCGGGCTCAGAGATGGGCGGATGGAAACGCGCCTGGGGCGGATGGGTGACATCGGACCTGACCAGTCTCTGGATGAGAGGGATCAAGATTGTTCTAAGCCTTCTGATTGTCACCATCCTGGCGGCACTCGCCGGCGGGGTGGCCAAGACATTTCTTGATCTGCAGCTCTTGCTCCACAGCCCGTTGGAGGTGGCGCTGCGGCACGTGATCATCGATACGCTGATTCTGCTGGCGGTGGTCGAAGTCTTCAAAACCACGCTGACCTATTTTTCCGAAGGACGGGTCAAGGTGACCTTTATCGTGGATACCATCCTCGTCGTCATGCTGACGGAAATTATCTCCCATTGGTTCAAAGGGGGCGATCTGGTCCAGTTCGGAGTGCTCGGCGCCATCTTGCTGGTGCTCGCAGGGATGCGCGTCCTCGCCGTCCGATTTTCACCCGCGCAAGAAGACGGACTCCATCACTCATCGGACTATGCCCAACGGCTGAGGCCGTGAGAATTTACACTCTTCTAACCTTTCCATGATGAAGGTGACATCGCACCCAGGTACTCTATACGATCAGGAAGTCTGGCGTTCCGCGAAAGAATGGAGGTGAGTCGCGAATGAAATGCCCGCACTTTGTCGAGGAGCATCGCAACATGAGTGCCTTGTGCCTCGGTGTTGCGGTTCCATTTGAACCCAGTCGGGTCGATCAGCTCAACTTTTGCCGGACGGGCTACCACCGGCATTGTCCGCTGTATCGGAATGCCGTTGACGATCTATCGCTGGAGATCCACCAGGAAGTGGCCCGCGCCATCGGGTAATCCCCAGATGCGGGCAGGGAAAACAGGCGCATGAATATGACGGCACCAAATATCGGTGACCCATCCCTCTCTCAGACAGACAGACTGAAAACCGAAGGGACCGGGATTCTGGTTCTGGTCTCACCACTGCGGATTGTCTATGCGAACGCAGCGGCCAGGGTTGTGACCTCCCACCTCAAACAACTCATGTTCGACGAGAAGCCGGGACCCGGATTACCAGATGAGATTCTCGACTTCTGTGAGAAGGTGATGAGCCTCTTAGAAGATCAAGAGAGTGACCACCGCGCTCAGACCCAGCCCTTTGAGCTTTGCCGAGAGATTCATGTGGCGAGCGAGCGCATTCTGCTTCGAGGGATAGGATTGCCGAGGCCGGAAGGCGGGGTGGACTCACGAGCCTGCATCCTGATGGACATAGTCCGTCCTGGAGTCGATCGGTCTGATGGGCCACTCAGAAGGAGCACGTGTTATGCCTAATCCACATTCTCCACAAGAGGATTTGATCTTGGACGTGCTGTCGTCGGGAGAAGTATTGACTCTGGAGCAGCTGATCGCAGAGGTACCGGAGTTGAGCTGGAGCCAGCTATTTCACGCCGTGGACGCACTCAGCCGGCACGGCGACATCGCGCTGCGACGCCGGGGGTTCCAGTACGAGCTGTCGTTGCGCATTCAACGTCACGCGATGGACTGTCTGGCATCTTCATCGGCCTGAATCCGAACAGCAATTCCATGTATTTACAGGTACCACTTGAATCAGCTTGACCATGATTTAACCGTTTCTTAACATTCCGGCAATTGTCCGGCAATCCGGTTCGTTTAGGCTACCTCCCTGTCTAATCCTCAACCCAGGCGGAATGTCATGCCTTATCGAATTATTGCCTTGTTGATTCTATGGTTCGGATTAGTTATGCCCCCGCTCGTGTCGCCCGAGGAGCGATCCGAGCTCGATCCGGCTCTGAAGCCGTACAGGAAAGTGAGCGGCGTGTCTGGTACCCTGAACAGCATCGGGTCCGACACGCTGAATAATCTCATGACCCTTTGGGCGGAAGGATTTCGCCGGCAGTATCCCAACGTGAAGATTCAAGTGGAGGGGAAAGGCTCGAGCACTGCCCCTCCGGCCTTGATCGAAGGGACCGCCCAGCTTGGTCCGATGTCGCGCACGATGAAGGAAAGCGAGATTGACAAATTTGAAGCCAAATTTGGATACAAACCGGTCGGCTTCCCGGTTGCGATTGACGCGCTTGCCCTCTACGTCAATAAAGACAATCCGCTCAAGCAGCTCACCATGGAGCAGGTCGATGCCATCTTTTCCAAGAGCCGTCGGCTCGGAGCGAAAGAAGCGATTACGAAGTGGGGCCAACTCGGCCTAGAGGGGGCCTGGGGTTCGTCGCCGATCAGCCTCTATGGCCGGAATTCCGCCTCGGGCACCTATGGCTTCTTCAAAGAGCATGCGCTCAAGAACGGCGACTTCAAAGACGAAGTCAAGGAGCAACCGGGCTCGGCTTCGGTGGTACAAGGTATTACCGAGGATCGATACGGCCTAGGCTACAGTGGGATTGGCTATTCCACATCAGGGGTACACATGCTGGCCCTTGCCGAAACCGCGAAAGGCCCCTTCGTGGAACCGACACAGCAAGAGGCGAAGAAGGGCACCTATCCGCTCAGGCGCCATCTGTACATTTACATCAATCAAGCGCCGGGCAAACCGTTGAGCCCTTTGGTCAAAGAATTCCTCACGTATGTATACAGCCGCGATGGCCAAGCCGATGTGCTCAAGGATGGGTATTTTCCGGTTGACGGAACACTGGTGGAGGCGGAGCTGGAGAAAATCAAGTGAGCGGATCTGTCTCGTCGCCGTTCACACAGAGCGTTGAATGACCGAACTGACTACAAACTTCCCCGGCCCCCCGATCGAAGCACCTCCCACGCCATCTGATGCAGTCGGAACCACAACGTCCGGATCGGGTTCTCTTCCCCCCACGTCATTAACTGTTGGCCGCTTCATGAGTCTCCGCCCGCTCGTCGATCGGCTGGCTCGTTGGACGATCAGCTTCGGGGGTATCGCGGTCATTCTGAGTATCCTTTCAATCTTTGTTTTTCTCGTGATGGAAGTACTTCCGCTGTTTCAAGCGCCAACGGCCACACGTATCACGCAGCTCACCGTGCCACCTTCCCTCTCGGGCAGTGATGCTATTGTCGGCGTTGATGAACAGCAGGAGATCACCTACTGCCATCCAACCGAATGGGATCGTCTTTGCCTCGCTCTCGACCGGTCAGACGATCCCGGTTGATATTCCGCCCGCGCTACGGAACGCGCGCATGACCGCGATTGCC
This sequence comes from Nitrospirota bacterium, assembly GCA_963703955.1. Taxonomy (GTDB): domain Bacteria; phylum Nitrospirota; class Nitrospiria; order Nitrospirales; family Nitrospiraceae; genus CAVPGK01. Next base: position 381,195 of record CAVPGK010000017.1, read on the forward strand.
TCCGGCAGCGGAAAATCCCTCCGCTACTTGGTGGGGACAGCCGAGGGTCTGGTGATTCCCACGAAGATCACGTTTGCAACTAAGTTCGAGTCCGGTTCGCGGACGATACGTCCTTCAATCGTAGCCTCCACCCCGATCAAAGTGTCGGATGAGAGTATCCGGTCACTCGCATTCCGCTGGGGAGACGCCGGCGTCGGCATGGCCGCCCTCACTGAATCGGGTCGGCTCGTCTTCGTGCGCCTGAACCAGGAAGAGATCACAGAAGCACAGGAGTCAGCGGCGCGTCCGGTGCCCCTGGGTCCAACCGAACTGCCGCTCCCTCCGGGGCGCGTGACCGCTATGGCGCTGGACACCCCACTGGTCAATCTCTATGTCGGGACCAATGACGGGCGGGTCCATCACATCAGTCTCGGGGTCCCCGACCGCCCGGAGCTGGTGGGCTCCTATGCCACCGAAGGGGCGCCAGCTCCCATTACGAAACTGGGACTTTTGCTTGGCGACCGCTCGCTGGTGGTGATGACCGGCGCCGGTCGCGTTTCCACTTGGATTCAGGTACGCACTCCTGAGCAGCCTGATCGGTGGCTGCTCAGGCAGAATCACGTGTTGCCGTCCCATTCATCAGCAGTCACGGCGTTCGCGCCATCTCAACGTGACAAGGGGTTTGTGACCGGCGATGCGAGCGGGAATGTCTTCGTGCAGTACGCCACATCGGAGCAGACGGTGCTCCGTCTCCAAGGGGATGGGACCCCGTTGCGCGCGGTGGCTTTTGCACCGAAGGCAAACGGTGTGCTGGCCTACGATCAAAACGGCCAATTGCGCGTGTATGCGCTTCACAATCCGCACCCAGAAGTGACATGGAAGACCTTGTTTCTCCCTGTTTGGTACGAAGGCTACGATCGCCCGGCACACGTATGGCAATCTTCTTCGGGCTCCGATGATTTCGAGGCCAAGCTGGGGTTGGCGCCGCTGGCCTTTGGGACGTTGAAAGGCACCCTTTACGCGCTGCTGTTCGCAATTCCAATTGCGATTCTGGGGGCCATCTTCACGTCTCAATTCATGCATCCAAACTTGCGCGCGAAGATCAAGCCGATCATCGAAGTGATGGCAGCCCTGCCGACAGTCGTCCTGGGCTTTTTAGCGGGTCTCTGGATGGCGCCGTTGCTCGACCGAATTTTCCCCGCTCTGGTCGGCATGACTGTCGCGATTCCGGTCATTGTGGTTGCCGCTTCTTTCGTCTGGCGCTTTGCTCCAGGAGGGTTCCGTCATCGCTTTCGTAGCGGCACCGAAGCTCTTCTGCTGCTTCCGCTGATTGTCGCCGGCATGGTGGCGTGCCTCTGGGCCAACGCAGGCATCGAGCAACTCCTCTTTGGAGGGAACTTCAAGGAGTGGTTGTCATACGCCTACGGTCTCCGATACGACCAGCGCAACGCGGTAGTCGTGGGAATCGTCATGGGGTTTGCGATCATCCCTATTATTTACAGTATCTCCGAGGAGGCCCTGTCCAATGTACCGAAGAATCTGATTGCTGGATCATTAGCGTTGGGAGCGACACGTTGGCAGACGGTTACTCAGATGGTGCTGTTGGCCGCGAGCCCTGGTATCTTTTCCGCCATCATGATTGGATTTGGCCGAGCCATCGGGGAAACCATGATCGTGCTGATGGCCACCGGCAACACCCCCATCATGGATTGGAATTGGTTTAACGGTTTTCGAACCCTCTCCGCCAACATCGCCGTGGAGATTCCTGAAGCGCCTCATGGCGGAACCCTGTATCGCACCCTGTTTCTGGCCGCGCTCCTACTGTTTGGCCTTACGTTCACCATCAATACGGCTGCGGAACTGGTCCGACAGCGGCTCCGACGAAAGCACGGTACTCTGTGAGCGAGTAGAAGTAGCACATGGCGAATAGCACAGCCCAAGTCCGAAAACTTACTCAGAACCGTTGGCGCCCAGCTGCTTCCTACCTGCTACGATTTTGGCGGAGCGGCGAGCCCTTCGTCTGGCTCACCGCGTCGGCTGTCACCGTCAGTCTCTTGATGATCGGCGGCCTGCTGGTGCTCATCATGGTCAAAGGACTCGGGGAGTTTTGGCCCTCTGATATTGTGGAGCTTCGACTGACTGATGGCCGAATGGTGATCGGCCAGGCGATCAATGAAGAACACATCCCCTATTCGGAGACCACGGAGTCTCCCGAGGGCAAGCGTCGCCTCCGGCTTCGTGTGGGCAATCGAGACGTGTTCAATTCGGATTTCAAGTGGGTGGATAATGACACCATTGCCGCCCGGGACACACCGGCGGACCTGGTCATATTCGAACGCCGTGAATGGGGACCTTTACTTGGACGCCTGAAAGCCGTCGCTGAGGGGGACTCGACGATCGCGGAAGGACCGGCCGCCTGGACCGCCCTCTTGCCGCTCATCGACCGTGCGAACCAACTCCATCAGCAGATTCAGCGCGTCGAAAAAGACGAGATCGGAGACATCAACTATCAACTCGAGACGCTTCGCTTGGCGCAGCGCGCAAAGAACCGGGGCCGTGGCACGGTGAACGAGACCGTTCTTGACCAAGAGCATCTGCAAGCCGTCAAGACTTTGGAAGCGGCGTACCAACGAGCTACCGAGAGGCTGGAATCCCTGTACCGAGAATCCGCGCTGTACCGGTTGGCCGTGACGCTAGCCGATGGCCAAGAATGGAGGATCCCACTGTCGCAGGTCATCACGGCTCACCGACCGAACGAGATGAGCTGGGGAGCCAAGATTATGGTGTACCTGGCCAACCTATGGCAGTTTGTGTCCGGCGAGCCCCGGGAAGCCAACACGGAGGGGGGAATCTTTCCGGCCATCTTCGGCACCGTGATGATGGTGCTGATCATGACCGTGGCAGTGATGCCGTTCGGCGTCATGGCGGCCCTTTATCTCCGCGAGTATGCCCGACAAGGGTCTGTGGTTCGACTGGTCCGCATCGCCGTCAATAATCTGGCCGGAGTTCCGTCCATTGTCTTTGGCGTCTTTGGGTTGGGATTCTTTGTCTACGCCGCCGGCGGAGCGATCGACAAGGTGTTTTTTTCTGAAGCCCTGCCCACTCCCACGTTTGGCACCGGGGGCATATTGTGGACGTCCCTGACACTCGCTCTGTTAACCGTCCCTGTTGTCATTGTCGCCACAGAAGAAGGGCTGTCAGCCGTGCCTCGAGAGTTCAGAGAAGGCTCCATTGCGCTCGGCGCCACGAAATTCGAGACCATTTGGCACGTGGTGCTACCATGCGCGCTTCCCGGCATACTGACGGGATTGATTCTTGCGATAGCGCGCGCTGCCGGCGAGGTCGCGCCCTTGATGCTTACCGGTGTCGTCAAGCTGGCCCCGTCCCTTCCCTGGGATTGGCATGTGCCATTTCTTCACCTTGAGCGGAAGTTTATGCATCTGGGCTTTCACATTTACGATGTGGGTTTTCAATCGCCCAACGTAGAGGCCGCCAAACCCATGGTCTACATGACCACGCTGACCCTCATTGTCGTCGTCGTCTGTTTGAACCTGCTCGCGATCACGATTCGAAATCGCTTGCGAAAACGCTATGCCGGATCGGCCATTTGAGGATAAAAACTATGCAGAGCCAGGAATTGGCGTCATTCATTCCCGACAAGCTGCGGCCCGTCCATGCATTCCCTCCTTCGGGTCATTCACAGAAATCCGACGAGCAGAGTGACCAAACGCCGGCGGCTGAGCCTGCGGTGAAAATTACCATCGCCGACCTGATGGTTCCGGAGCCGCCAGGCGCACTCAGAGCATTTATTCCGTTGTGGAGCCTCGTGCTGTCATTAGTAAGGGATACAATTACGTTGCCCTTCCCCCAGTAGTTGGATAGTCGTCAAAGTCCACGCAGCCGCCAGAGGTGCTGGTGTGATAACACCCTTGGAAAGGCACCATAGTCATAAGTGTCGTGGAGGAACCGCTGGCCGGAAGCAATGCGTTGACTAATGCATTAGCCCCGATCTTGGCATTAGCTATCTTGGCTCCAGCCATGGAGCCCGTGTTGTCCAGGTTTACGGCGAGATCCACGAGACCCCCGGTAGCCGCGACGGCGGTGGCCTGCACATTTATGACATCACAATTCCCGCAGCCCATGAGATTTCCTAGGCGGATGAAAATCGTCGGCGTCGAAGCGGTCCCGGTAACCTGCACGGCATCTTTCGGATGTCCAGCCGCGTCGTTGACGGTCACCTGCGTAACCACGAGGTTAGAGCAGTTAGTTACACCGTTCATTCTTGCGGAGTCGCAGGCTGCATCTTCCGCACCGGAGAGACCGCCAGTGGTGATACGCGATGCGGCGGCGATGGCCGCCGCATCAACTGTCCTGGTAAGTTCGGATTTTAGGAGAAACCCGCGCCCTCCGTCTGTCGCCATACCGACGAAAAATCCCAAGACAACGAAGCCCAGCGTGGTAAAAATGATTACTTGACCTTTCTCATTCAATTTCTTTTTCATACTCATGCTCCTTGTTTCAGGATCCCTGTATTTGATGCCCGATCATCCTACTACGTCCATAAAAACCGATTGCCGATGGAAGATTCCGGGCGCCAATACGCCGATAAAGTTTTGCACTGGAGTCAGTTTGGCGGGGCCGTAGTCATAAAAGACTTCAACAATGTGGAGGACGATCCCAGACGTTCGACAAATTCTTCACCTCCGGCAGCGTAAGATGGGCGCAGGTGCCATCGGCGCCGACTTGGCTCGCCTGTCCCAGCGAGCCGTACTCCCACGTAACAGTGCTGCTAGGCCATCCCGCGCTGGTTCGCCTGATCCTACTAGTTATCGGCTGCGCCGCTGGCAATTGGGCCACCGCCACAGGCACCGGCAGCGGGATTCCATTCGACGATCGAATAGTAAACTTTAAACTGGTTCGGCCCCGTCGGTCCTGTTCCCGTTAGGTGTATGGTAGGGCTGGCTGCGGTTATCGCCTGGTTGAAACCATTGTTAATGTTAGTTGACCACTGCGTACTACCCTTGATTCCCGGTTGGCGCGACGCCAGGTTCGCCCCTTCACGGGTCAGGTGGGTCATGACGAGATAGGAGTTGATCATGTTGCCGACCTCAACCACCCCGAGCCCCAAGGCGATCAGCATGGGTATCATTAAGGTCAGCTCGACCAAAGCTTGGGCACGCTTCGAACGGATAACTGTTCCTATTGCCGACATACCTTCCCCCTTCTCTCCCTACATGTACAATTCGTTTACCCAGGTCGTGCTTGCCGTGAGCGTAACCGGGACCGGCAGCAAATGGTTAAAAAGGCCAGTGAACCATGGTTTTGTATAGGTAGCCGTCAACGTGACGGTTTGCCCCGGTCCTCCTGCGGGCTGTGCACATCCGCCTGTTCCTGCGCAGGTAACGGTCATGTGGGAAGCTAGATTGGCGCACGAAAGACCGGTGGCGATGAGATTTTCGCAGAACTTATTTTGTATTGTTCCCAATCTTGCATTTGGATTGGTGCCGGAAAGATCAAGCCCCTGGCCGGTTACCATGTATCTGCCGGCTTCCGATAGAGCGTGTTGCATGTTCACCTTGGTGTAAAAAAGATGGGAGAACTCGACGATTCCAAAGAACACCATCATGAAAAGGAGAAAGCTAAAGGTCGTCTCCACGACAGCCTGGCCACGCTCGCATTTTATC
>CAVPGK010000018.1:0-97500 GCA_963703955.1 Nitrospirota bacterium
ACAAGGCGTATACCTCGGTGCTGCAGCGCGCCACCGAGACGCTCGACATCATCCTGCGCGATCATCGGCCAGACGGATCTTCCCATCGAACGCGACGCGGCTCTCAACGAGCGCCACTACGGCGACCTGCAGGGGCTCAACAAAGCCGAGACCGCGGAGAAGTACGGCGCCGAGCAGGTGCACATCTGGCGGCGCAGCTACGACGTCGCGCCGCCCGGCGGCGAGAGCCTGAAGGATACCGCGGCGCGCACCTTGCCGTACTTCGAGCGGACGTCATCCCCGCCTGCAGGCCGGCGAGAACGTGCTCGTCGCGGCGCACGGCAACTCGCTGCGCTCGATCGTCATGCACCTCGACCAGCTGCGACCGGAGCAGGTGCTCGAGCTCAACATCGCGACCGGCGTGCCGATCGTCTACGACGATCGGCCCGGACCTGCAGGTCCGATCGAAGCGCATTCTCGACGACTAGGCGCTGGCTTGGAAGGAGCCCCGGGCTCGTGCCATAAAGGGCCAAGTTGTCGCCCGGATATTTTCGTTGCGTCAGCGCTGGCGTGCGTGATAAACGACTGTGTGCTCAGCGGGGGGAGAGACCGCGTCCGAGCACAATCGAGTCACCGACAGTCCGCGAGGTGCAGGGAGAGGGAGACGGCAACCCATGAAGTACCTGACGCAGGATCCGGTTGAAGGGCACTTTCGCCCGGTCCTCAAGCCCGAGGAACGGCTGCTGCTGGCGGTGGTGGAGTCCGCCTATTGGGATTTGCAAAGCCCGGACGCCGCCCGGCGCCGGACGGCGCGTGTCTACTTCCTCGATGAGCAAGACGATCACACCTTCAGCTTCGTCTCGATCTGCCAGCATTTCCGGTGGTCGCCGGCGTCGATTCGCCTGCAGTTACGCACGCTGCTGATGGCTGCGCCGCCGATGGCGGAATCGATCCACGCTTGCTGAGCCCGGTGCGCACCGTAGCGCCGCTGCGCGGCAACCTTCTTCCCTTTTCGGAGTCGGCCCCGTAAGGACGCTACGGCTTTCGGGAGCACTGCATGCCTCCAGACATGGACTGGGAGCAATCCCTGTACGGTGATCGCACGCAACAAAGGAGTGAGCCGATGGCTGTGATCGACGGCGGCGCATTGGTGGGCCGCATCCTGAAGGAGCAACGGGTAAAGTACATGTTCGCCGTCAACGGCGGACACACGTTCCCCATCCTCGCCAATCTGCGCGACAACGGCGTGAAGCTTATCCACATGCGGCACGAACAAGCCACGGCCTACGCCGCGGATGCGCTATGCGCGTACCACCGGCACCCCGGGCGTTTGCTGCGTGACCGCGGGTTGCGGCTTACCAACGCGGTGACCGGCCTGTGCGTGGCAGGGCTCACCAATAGTGCGGTGGTGTGCTCGCCGGGCAGCATCCGACGACCGAAGACTACCTCGGCTCTTTCCAAGAAGCGTACGGCGTCGGAGGTGTGTCGCACGTTCTCCAAGTTCGTGAAACGCGTACTCGATTGGTCGACGATCGAGGTTGACCTGCGCCAGGCGTTTCGCGAAGCCATGTCCACCCCAAGGCCGTGCTTTGGTGGAGATCCCGCCAGAACATTCTTTACCACCTGGACGATGACAAGCCGCCAGCGCAAAGGCGCCAAGGTGTACGGACCGCGACGACCATCCGCTCCCAGGGCGACCCGCGCCAGATCGAACGGGCCGTCGACTACTCTCAAGGCCAGACGACCGCTGATCGTCGCCGGCGACGGCATCTTCTGGTCGGTGCCGCAGCCGAGCTGCGCGACTTCGCCGAATTGACCAACACCCCGGCGTATGCTCGTCGCTGCCGGACAGGGCGCGGTCGCCGAAGACCATCCGCTGGCGGTTCGCGGCGCGTGGAAGAAGCCGTTCACCGGCGGCGCGCCGATGTCGTGCTGGCGGTCGGATTCAAGTTCTGGAGCGGCGAGACATTTCGGCGAGCCGCCCACCTGGAATGATAAGGCGATCGTATATCCAGGTGGATCCGGTGCCCCAGCCGCATCGGGTGGCACGTGCCGGCGGAAGTCGGCCATCGTCGGCGATCCGCAGCTGGTACTGCGCCAGATGATCGATAGGCGCGCAAGCGGATGAGCTCGACTTCGCGCAAGGAGCAATCGCCCTGGCTAGGAGGTGGCGGAAGTGCGCGCGAACTACGAGCGCATCATCGACGACCGCGGCGCGGCACACGCGACAGCCTCCCGTCCATCCGGATCGCCTGGCGCGTACGCTCTGCGGTGATCGACCGAGACGCCACGGTCGTGATCGATCGTTCACGTTGAGCGGGTGGATGACTCAGTGGTTCACTGCCACGCTTCCCCGGTCAGGTCGTCGATGCCGGACCGCTGGCCCCGGTGGGTCACGGCGTCGGCATGGCCATCGGGGCGCAGCTCGGCGCGGCCCGGGAAGCAGGTCGTGCTGGTGATCGGTGACGGCGGCCTGGGCATCGGCGGTTGGGACATCGAGACCGCCCGGCGCTACGACCTGCCGATCGTGACCGTGCTGTGGAACAATAGTTCCTGGGGGCCGAGCTTTGAGCAGATGCCGTTGCTGAAGGGGCGCACTGACCCGTTCAACATGCATGGAGAACGTGCGCTACGACAAGATCTTCGCCTTGATGGGTTGCCACGCCGAACACGTCGACGAACCCGGCCAGCTGGCGGCGGCGCTGGAACGCGCGCTGAAATCGGGCAAGGCATCGTTTGTCAACGTCGTCGGCGACAAGCGCATCGGCCATCCACGCCTGGGCGGTAACCTCCTGGGCTCGACGCAAGTGTAGGACAGGGACCACTCGGGCTCAGGCCCGCGCAGCACGCCCGCGTCCTATTGCACGGTCCCTTTCGGCGGGTCGCCGGCCACCTCGAAGGTGTGTTGCACGACGACCTCGATTTCTTCCAACGGCGAGACCCCACGGTTGCGCACATGCGCTTCCAGTTGGGAAAGGACCGGAGATGCGAGAACACACGCGCGAATCAAGCCCGGCTTGATCGCGACCTCCCACTCGTTGAGCCATTGATCTTCGTCGAAATCGTCATCCTCCGATAGCGCCTCCGGGATCTCGGCGGTCAGCGAAAAGCGCAGGGTGAAGGTCGTTTCCTTGGTCTCCATACAATGCCCTCTCAACGTGGATGGCGTCCCCGGTGCGGTTCGGGGCTACAAGGCAAACGGCCGCGCCAGCAGAATGTCGCCCTTGGGACTGACGACGTACACCATGACTGTCTCGAACGGTGGTCGTCCGGGGGGATGATCGATGGTGGCGGCGATGCGCGTCCAACTGGATGTGAGGCTGACCGCGGCCCCGGACTCCGGATTGATCGGGCCGAAGTGCCCGCCCGCGGTGACTGCACCGCTGGGCCCCTGCGTCGGCCACACGCCCCACAGCTTGGGGGAGACGCGGTCGTTGCGCGCTAGCACATAGACGAAGCAATCAACGGTGCCCGGTGCCGTCAGGCGTAGGCGCAGCGACACGCTCAAGCGCTCGACATCGGCGGAGCGCTCGCGGCGCGCCGAGAAGTTGGCGACATCCACCAGCGGGAGGGTGGCGGATTCCGTCATCGGCTCGGTGCCGTTGGTGCGGTGACGCCGTTCGTTGATCGCCTGGAGCGTTAAGTAGCCGAGCCCGGCGACCAACGTGACCAGCGCGCCGTACGCCAGCGAGTTGAGCAAGCGGCGCCAGCGCGGCGGCAGCGACCCGAGCATCGCCCGAAGACTAGGTGGAAGCCGCCGCGACTTCAAACGTTCCGTCTGTGCACCACTTGTGGTAGGCTCGCGCGCATGTTCATCGGGCCCGCGACCACCGTCCTGCTTGTGGCGATCGTCCTGCTCGTCAGTGGTGTCAAGATTCTCAGAGAGTACGAGCGTGGGGTTGTGTTCCGGGTTGGAGCCAGCCTGACTGCATCGCGCGGCCCGGGCATCATCTACGTCATCCCGTTGATCGAGCAGATGTACCGTCTCGATCTCCGCACCGTCACCCTCGATGTCCCGTCACAGGACGTCATCACCCGCGACAACGTGTCGATCAAGGTGAACGCGGTGCTGTACTTTCGCGTCGTCGATCCGAATCGGGCGACGGTCGAGGTTGCAGAACTTTCTCTATGCGACCTCGCAGATCGCGCAGACGACACTGCGCAGCGTCTGCGGACAGGCGCACCTCGACGAGCTGCTGGCGGAGCGCGACAAGTTCAATGCGCGGCTGCAGGAGATCATCGATACGCACACCGATATCGGCTATCCTTCGGACGGCCAGAGCCGTCAGTCTGAATACGGACTCGTGGAGCGTCTACCTCACCGTCCCCAACCCTAGTACCACGGTCTATGGGGAGAGCCTTTCCGCGATGGTTGGATTGACTGTGGTCGCCTTGGCCCGAGGTGATTTCGTTCCGCAGGATCGGGTGATCACCGGCACCGTGACACTTGATGGTCAAATCGGTGCGGTGGGCGGAGTGCACCTGAAGCTTCAGGCAGCCTATGAGGAACGCCTGGATCGTGTCCTGGTTCCTGAAGTGTATGACATCGCCGATGGTGATTGGCAAACCCCTTTCCTGCTCCAGGTGTCTCCAGTTGGGACAGTCGCCAAGGCGTATCACGCTCTCGTAGGTCGGCCCTTGGGTGAGGGCGGCTAGACAAGACCCACTTTACGTTTCGGACAAAGGTACTCGACATAGGCTCGTACCGAGTATCGATCGAGCCTGTTCTACCATCTAATTGCCCCTCAACAGTGCGTAAGCATCTTGCCGATACCACGACACGGAGGCGCATCTTACTCTAAGTTGAGTTCGGGACAAGCGACCAATCGTGTACGACGAAAGGAGCCTATATGCATCAGGACAAAGGATCTCTCACGCAGCAAACAAAAGATTGTATTGCCGCATGCTTTGCATGTTCGCAGATTTGTAACACCTGCAGTGACGATATGATCGGAATGCAACATGAAGGGAATACCCAGTTAATGGAACGGTGCATCCGCTTATGCCGAGAGGGTGCCGATCTCTGCGCTTTGGCGGCCCAATGGATGAGCCGCGTATCGCCCTTATCCGGTCGACTGTGCCGCCTTTGCGCGGAAGTGTGCGAAATGTGTGCGGAGAGCTGCGAGCACCACGCGCCCCATCATGCCCTGTGCGGGCCGTGCGCGCGAGAATGTCGCCGCTGCGCGGAACTTCTGCAGAAAAATGGTTGCAGAAGCAAAGGCAGCGTAGTCAGGCCATGATCTGAGAGGGACCCATGAGCAAAGGCCTAACCATGATTGGTGGTGCTGTGCTGAATTCTAACAAACAGCTCGTGGGGATCGTGTCCCTTGGGGATCTTGCCGTTCATACGCCGGACACCCGATTGACCGGCGTGGTCCTGGAGTATGTGTCCGAGCCGGCGGAACCCAGCCGGAAGGCATCAGTGAGGGCTTTCAGGTGAGGATGGCAACAAGGACCGGTCGTCAGTAGAATCCCCGTCATCAAAGATTGATGGCGAAAAGAGACATTCACTGATACCGGATCTCTTCCGATAGCCCCATAGTTAAATACAGGTTTCGTTCTGAGAAATTTTGGTGCAGGAGGTCCGACATGGGTAGGGTAGTTGTGTGGGCCCTGCTTGTCATAGCACTCCATGGATGGGGGCTTCCAGAGCTTAAAGCTGCCGAACCGGTTCCTGGGCCTACCAATCCTCTTCCTCCACCGACCGATCCCGTACCAAAGCCACCGACTCCCTCTCCTGGCCCAACCGATCCAACGAGCCCTCCCCCGCCGCTTCCCCCGCAACCTACACCGTAGCGGCGGGAGATCATAGTCGGTCCGATGAAGCATGCGGCACCAAGACAATCCGGGAAGGATGCGAACAAGCAGACAACAAGCGCGCCACCAAAGCAATCGGCGCAGAAAGGAGATTGACCATGAAGGGTCCCGGAGCCTATCAAGCCAAATCATTCAACCTGCACGGATTGAACGGTATTTCCGATCAGACAATAGACATGCATCTCAAGCTATACGAGGGTTATGTGAAGGAGAGCAATAAGCTGACGGGGGAGATTCGCGAATTCCTGAGAGATGGGAGGGTGGATCAGGAAGAGATGCCTGCCTATTCCGAGCTGACGCGGCGGCTTGGTTTCGAATACAACGGGATGGTCCTGCACGAGTACTACTTCGGAAACCTGAAGAAGGGCGGCTCGGCCGAGCCGGGACAGCACTCGGCGTTTGTGCGAGCGGCTGAAGAGAGCTTCGGCAGGTATGACGTTTGGAAGGCGGATTTTTTGGGGGTAGGCAAGATGCGCGGCGTCGGTTGGGCGATTTGCTATCAAAACCCGGTGAACGGCCACTTGTCGAATCATTGGGTATCGCTGCATGAGATAGGAAACGTTGCCGGGTTTCGACCCATGCTGGTGATGGATGTGTGGGAACATGCCTTCCTATTCGACTATCAACCCTCGGAGCGGGCTGCCTACATTGAGGCTTTCTTTTCCAACCTCGATTGGAAGACGATTGACGAGCGCCTTCGGGTAGGAGCGGACGCATATGCGGGGGCGGGGCGGTAATGAGTCGCTGCACCCCTGTACACATTATTCCTGAATCGTTTCGGCTTTTCAGTCCATATTGACCTTTCATCATAACGCCTCGAGAAACTGCTATGAGATATCTCGCTCTCGCAGCGGATTACGACGGAACGCTGGCTGCCGACGGCGCAGTGGACAGCGCCACTATAGCGGGTCTGGAGCGATTCATCGCATCGGGCCGGAAGCTCATTCTGGTCACCGGTCGGGAACTGGATGAGCTTCTGGCTATTTTCCCTCAGATCACCCTGTTTGATCGGGTGGTCGCCGAGAACGGCGCGCTTCTGTATCGACCTTCAACGAAAGAAGAGAAACTATTGGGCACGCCGCCGCCCGAGGAATTTGTCAAGGAATTATTGGCGCGCGGAGTTCGCCCGGTGTCGGTGGGCCGAAGTATCGTCGCCACATGGCAGCCTCACGAGACCGTGGTGTTGGACGTTATCCGTGATCTAGGACTCGAGCTACAGGTGATCTTCAACAAGGGCGCCGTCATGGTGTTGCCGGCCGGGGTAAACAAAGCCACCGGGTTGGTGGTGGCGTTGGATGAACTGAACCTCTCGCCTCATAACGTGGCCGCGATCGGTGACGCTGAGAATGATCATGCTCTCTGCTCCAATTGTGCGAGTTTGCCGTGGCGGTCTCCAAATGCGGTCCCGACGCTGAAGGATCGCGCCGATCTTGTGGTTCAGAGAGATCACGGCGCCGGAGTCGTTGAGTTATTGGAAAGAATCCTGGCCGATGACCTGCGCAAGCTGGACCAGGAGGTCAAGCGGCATCATATCCTCATGGGGACACGTCAGGATGGAACAGACGTCAGTATCAGTCCGTATGGAGAAAATCTGATTGGTAGCCGGATCATCCGGAAGCGGAAAATCCACGTTGGCCACCGGTCTGCTGGAGCGGCTGTCGGAGCATGGCTATCGAATACTGCATCGTCGACCCGGAAGGAGACTACGGAACGTTCGAGGGGGCGATCACCTTAGGCAACAATGAGGGAGCGCCCGGCATGGCCGAGATCCTTCAGGTCTTAGAAAATCCGCGGGCGAACGTTGTCGTCAATCTTGTGGGGTTGCCGCTGAAAGATCGACCGGAGTTCTTTGGCGGTCTTTTGCCGCGCCTTCAGGAGTTGCGAGCCCGAACCGGTCGTCCGCATTGGCTCGTGGTGGACGAGGCCCATCACCTCTTGCCGTCTGAACGGGCCCCTGCCGCATTGACCCTGCCGCAGGACCTGACCGGATTGATTCTGATTACAGTCCATCCTGACCAGGTGGCTCGTTCGGTCCTTTCCACTGTGGACTCCGTGGTTGCGTTGGGAGCGACCCCGGATGCCACGCTGCGCATGTTCACCAAGGCCATTGGCACGACATCGCCCTCAACCGAGTTGACAGAACTGAAGAGTGGGGAGGCGCTCATGTGGTCTAAGTTCCAGTTGGCCGCCCCCTTTAGACTTTTGATCGCCCCCAGTCAGATGGAGAGGCGCCGCCATCGGCGCAAGTATGCGGAAGGGGAGTTGCCGCCGGACAGAAGTTTTTACTTCCGTGGCCCTGATGGAGCGCTGAACCTTCGCGCTCAGAATCTCGTCCTGTTCATGCAAATCGCCGACGGCGTGGATGATGCTACGTGGATGCATCATCTCAAGCAGGGGGATTATTCCCGCTGGTTTCGCGAAAAGATCAAAGACGACGGGCTCGCTGATGAAGCCAGACGCTTGGAACGGCAGGCGGATTTATCGCCGGTCGAAAGCCGCGCGCGGATCAGAGCGGCGATCGAACAGCACTACACACTACCGGCCGATGGGTCAGAGAGCGCGGGGTAGGGGTGGTCTTATCGCGAGGCTCGCTTGAGGCCTTTGCTCTTCGGTTTCTCGAAGTGCCCGGTGAAAAACGCATTCGTCCGGGCCATGTGGCGCTGGATGTCGCCTTCCAGTTTCTTGGCGCCTTCCTCCCACGCTTCAGTCGTGTAGCCCACACGTCGCGCGAGGAAGACCCATGCCTCGGAGTCGCGCGATGGAAGAATCAAATCCTTCGCGTTTCCCCTCACGATCCGCAAGCCGTCGATCAGCATGCGGAAGAATAGGTAGCTGTGACGAAGGTCGGCCGCCTCTTTCGGCGGGAGCACGCCGGCCTTGCCTAATGCTGTCAAGCCTTCGAGCGTATTTGGCGTCCGGATTGCCGGATACCTGTGGCCATACATGATCTGGAGATACTGGACACCATACTCTATATCGATCAGGGCGCCCGGGCTGTGCTTAATATTGATCGTTCCCGGTTCCACCAATTCCTTGACCTGTTGTCGGCGGAGAGCTAACGCCCCATCGAGGTCCCATGGCTGTCGGCTATACACATACGCATCCCGATGGGCCTCCAGCTGCCGCCCCAGGTCACTGTCGCCCGCGATATGCCGCAACTTAATCAACGCCTGGCGTTCAAAGGGCGCGGCGAGCCCGCGCGGGCTATAGTAGGCGCGCATTTCATCTAGTCGGTTGGCGAGCAGTCCTTTGCCTCCATGCGGCCGTAAGCGGACGTCCAGGTGGAAAATCCCCTCCCGCTTCGCTTCGATCCATTGCAAGATTTCTTGGGCCAGGCGTTGGAAATACTCGCTGTTGTCCAACGGATTCCGACCGCTGGTCTTTCCGGCGCCGCCGTACACGAAGAGGACTTCGATGTCCGAGGCATACCCCAGTTCCCGGCCTCCGAATTTGCCCATGCCGAAAACCGCGAACGGACAGGGTGCGCCACCAGGCAAACGCGGCATCCCGTGCATATGGGAGAGCTTGTTTTGGCAGTCTCGAACGGACTGGTCGAGGACCAAATCGGCCAAATTGGTCAGAGCCAGCGAGAAGTCCGTCAGCGTGGAGGAGGGTTCGAGGAGATGTTTCATGTCGATTCGAAACATCTCCTCGTCTTTGTATTGATTCAGGACTCGCCTGCGCTGCTCATCGCTCCGCGCGGAGGACACGCGCTTGCGCAGATCCCGTGTCATGTCCGCCTTTGGCCGAATGAGCGGTGTCCGCTGGTAAGATTCCAGCATGGGTAACAGATTCGTGTGCTGTCGGCGAAGAAAGTCTTCCCAGAGAAAGTCGCTCGTGCCCAGAAGACGCGCCAGCGTGGTGAGGGTTTTCTTTTCTTTCAAGAAATCCAGCGCGCGTCCATCCCGACCGCCTTCCAATAGTTGATCGAGAAAACGATCGAAGTAATCGAGCGCTTTCGCCGGATCGGGTGCCCATGTCAGAAAATGAGTGAACTGTTTGATGAGCGTGGCCGTCAGCTTGAGTTCCTGTTGCTCGTCCGGGTCTTCGATCTTGCGGCCGTTCCGCCCACGGACGAAAAATCGGTCATGGATCTCCGTGCCCATCTGCCCGAACTTTGCCTGACGAATATAGACGCCACGCATGGTCAGCGCATTGGCGAACGCATAGAGAAAGGCCGGCGTATCGGCCGAGCGGATGTCCATAACGGTGTCATCAGAGGATTGTCGGTTGTCGAAGTGAATCTGCACGGGATGGAGCAAGCCGGTGAAACGGACTCGCACGCGTCCGAGCGTTTCGACGAGCTGGCGGTTCACGCGATGGCGGGCATCTTGAAACCGGTGAGAATCGAGCAGGCGGATCATGCTCTCCAGTTCTTCGCTGAATCGTTGCTGTTGGGGCCGGGTAAACGGCATTTCCGGCATTGGCTTGACCCGGAAGAAATCGACGATCTTCTTGCGGCTGAGCCCCGGTCGGCGCCGGATCCGGCCTCGTACCGGAACAGGGCCTCGACGGGCAGGCGGGGGAGTGATGGCCTCCGCAAAGGTATGAATACGCCCTTCTCGAATATCCAGGCCGAACGCCGAGAGCAGCCCGCAGAGAATGGCGAATTCCGAAAAGTAATCATAGGCCACCACGACGACGTCGATCAGACCGTTGGGTTGCTCATCAATGGACACCCGGCAAAGGTTGTCCGGATCGAGACGGGCGACCATGTGGATGTGGCGAGAAATCTGGGCCGCATCGAACGCAGTGAAATAGTCCGTGTCCATCCGCAACAAAAAGTCTTGGATGACCTCCTCATCCACGTCGGGACACAGAGCTGTGATGGTGGTCAGAATCTGGTCGGGGGGCATGGAACGTCCTCTCATAGGAGTATACATGACCGACCACGAAGCGGCCAGGCCGACCGCCTGCTCGCGCGATGCGCGAGCAGGCGGTCGGCTCGCCGCTTCGTCTTCGAGCTTCATTGTCCTTCGTACAACCCTCTCGCTATAATGCGTATCGATGAAACAACACCCCGCGTCCCGTCCCCCTGATCCCGCGCCCCTGCTGTTGGCAGCCGGTCTCTCGTCCGAGGAGGTCGCGGGGTTTCTAAGGCCATACGGCATTGAAGATGTGAAACGTGCGGATGCCAATCTCCAGGCTATGGCCGGTGAACCGCATTCCCGTCGGTTGCTGGCGAAAATCCTCGGGGAACTTCTTGATGCGGTCGGTCAGAGTGCCGATCCTGACCAGGCACTGACTCATTGGGAGCGTTTTCTCCAGATGGGAGGGAGCCGTAGCCAGGTCTTTCAATACCTCGCCGGGACGCCGCGTATGCTCCATCTCGTCTGCGCTATTTTCGGAAACAGTCCCTCGTTGAGTCAGACGTTGATCCGCGATCCGTTGCTCTTCTATTGGCTGGCTGAGGAACAGATACTGACCAGAGGCCCGACGCGCATCGATCTGGACCGTGCCCTCCGGGTAATGCTCGGCAATCTCAGGATGTCGGAGCTCAAGCTGGATCTGCTCCGCCGGTTCAAGCGCCGGGAGATGCTGCGTATCGGAATCCGCGATCTCCTCCGTCTCGCCGATGTTCCGCAAACCACCGCAGCGCTTTCTGATCTGGCCGCCGTGCTCATCCAAGCCGGTTATGACATCGTGAAGCAGGATTTGACAAAGCAGTACGGAACGCCGGCCCACCGTGATCGGAAAGGCGCCTGGGTCGAGACCGGATTCGCCGTGGTCGCGATGGGAAAACTCGGCGGTGGCGAATTGAACTTCAGCTCGGATGTCGACCTGATCTATGTGTACGCCTCGGGAGAGGGACAGACACGGGGACTCAGCGGTCACCCGTCCAGGATCCGATCGATTCCCAATGAAGAGTACTTCGAGTACCTGGCGCGCGGGCTGACGCGGGCGCTGACGGAGCATACCCATGAAGGCTCGGTCTTTCGGGTCGATCTCAGACTGCGCGCTGAAGGGTCTGTCGGGCAATTGGCCAGGTCGGTGGCTGGGTATGAACAATACTACCAGGCCCGCGGTCAGGGCTGGGAACGGCAAGCCCTGCTGAAAGCCTGGCCGATCGCGGGCGATGCGGCGGTCGGACGGGCGTTTCTCAAAATGGCCCGGCCGTTTGTCTTTGGACGGGGTGAGCGAGCGAAGGCTGGGCCCATCTTTGATGTGATTGAGCAGGTCAAGAGCATGAAGGCGGAAATCGACGACAAGATGGCGGGACGGGGTCATGAGCGTCGCAATGTCAAACTCGGGATCGGCGGCATCAGGGAGATCGAGTTTCTCGTTCAAGCGGTTCAGATGATCGTCGGGGGGCGTCTTCCTCATATTCTCGATCGGAATACCATAGGCGCCCTGGGTCGATTTCGGCGCCAGGGTCTGTTGTCCACTGAGGATCATGAGGCCTTGACCCGGGCCTATGTCTTCCTCCGCGACGTTGAGCATAAGCTCCAGATGGTGCACGACCTCCAGACCCATGCCCTGCCCGAGGGACCGGACGAATTGACGCGCTGCGCCATCCGGCTCGGTTATCCGTCTCATGATCGACATGCGGCGATGACACGGTTCGCCGAAGATCACCGTCGCTACACGGCCGAGGTCCACCGGATCTTCCGCAGCCTCGTCGATACGCCCGAGCAATCACCCTTGCTGAAGGCCGCCCTGAGGGCACGAGGGTAAGGGGTCAGGAGGGTGAGGTAGAAGCAAGGTCGGGCCAATGAAAAAGGCCGGATGGCTCACGCCACCCGGCCTTCCTGCTGAAAACGGACGGCTGACAGCGATTAGCTGTCAGCTCTTCCCGCTCGTTAGTACATGTCGTGCATGTGGCCGCCGCCGCCCGGCATGGCCGGTTCCTTCTTCTCTTCGGGCAGCTCGGTGACCATGACCTCGGTGGTGAGCATCAGGGCCGCCACACTGGCCGCGTTCTGCAAGGCGCTGCGCGACACTTTGGTCGGATCGATGATCCCGGCTTCCAGCATGTCCACGTACTCTTCAGTCTGCGCGTTGAGACCGTAGTTGACCCTCGATTCCTTTCGAACCTTGTCCACCACGACGGATCCCTCGACGCCGGCGTTCTCGGCGATCTGGCGGATCGGCTCTTCGAGCGCGCGCCGCACGATGTTCACGCCGACCTGCTGCTCCGGCTCCAGCTTCAGATCCATCGAGCGCCTTGATGCAGCGCAGATAGGCGACCCCGCCGCCCGGCACGATTCCTTCCTCTACCGCCGCTTTCGTGGCATGGAGCGCGTCCTCAACCCGAGCTTTCTTTTCTTTCATCTCGGTCTCGGTCGCCGCCCCCACATTGATCACCGCCACGCCGCCGACGATCTTGGCCAGCCGCTCCTGGAGCTTCTCCCGGTCGTAGTCCGAGGTGGTTTCCTCGACCTGTGCCTTGATCTGCTTCACACGGCCTTCGATCTTCTTGGGATCGCCGTATCCTTCGACGATTGTGGTGTTGTCCTTGTCGATCGTCACTCGCTTGGCCCGTCCCAAGTCCGTCAGCTTAATGTTCTCGAGCTTCAGGCCCAATTCCTCGGAGATCACCTGACCGCCGGTCAGAGTCGCGATGTCCTCGAGCATGGCTTTCCGGCGATCGCCAAAGCCGGGGGCCTTCACCGCCGCGACGTTCAACGTGCCACGGAGCTTGTTGACGACGAGGGTGGCCAGCGCTTCGCCTTCCACTTCCTCGGCAATAATCACCAGCGGCTTGCCCATCTTCGCGACTTGCTCCAGCAAGGGCAGGAGGTCCTTCATGCTGCTGATTTTCTTTTCATTGATGAGCAGGAACGGCTCCTCGATCGAGGCTTCCATCCGCTCGGCGTTGGTAACGAAATACGGAGAGATGTAGCCGCGGTCGAACTGCATGCCCTCGACCACGTCCAGCGACGTGGACATGGACTTGGCTTCTTCGACCGTGATGACCCCGTCCTTCCCGACCTTTTCCATCGCCTCGGCGATCAACTCTCCGATGGTGGAATCGTTGTTCGCAGAAATGGTGCCGATCTGGGAGATTTCCTTCTTGGCCTGGCAGGGCTTGCTCAGCTTCTTGAGTTCCGCGACCACGACTTCGACGGCGCGTGTCGA
The DNA here is from genome assembly GCA_963703955.1 of Nitrospirota bacterium. Classification (GTDB taxonomy): domain Bacteria; phylum Nitrospirota; class Nitrospiria; order Nitrospirales; family Nitrospiraceae; genus CAVPGK01. The sequence continues at coordinate 13,876 of CAVPGK010000018.1, forward strand.
TACCCCGCTTGATTTCCATCGGGTTGCCGCCCGCGGTGATATTCTTCGCGCCCTCCCGGTAAATCGCCTGCGCCAGCACAGTCGCGGTCGTCGTGCCGTCTCCGGCCACGTCGCTGGTCTTGCTCGCGACTTCCCGCACCAACTGTGCGCCCATGTTTTCGTAGGGATTCTTTCAGCTCGATTTCCTTCGCCACGGTCACGCCGTCCTTGGTGATCGTCGGCGCGCCGAATTTCTTATCCAGGATCGCGTTCCGACCCTTCGGGCCGAGGGTCGCTTTCACGGCGTCCGCTAGCTGGTTGACGCCCTTGAGGATCGCCGCCCTCGCCGCATCACTGTACAAAATCTGCTTTGCCATTTGATTCCTCCCGTGTAAATCTGTGGTCTTTTGGATGATGGTGTGGGTTAGTTTGTGGTGAAGACTCCGAGAACGTCTTCTTCCTTCAGGATCAGGCAATCTTCATCGTCGATCTTCAACTTGCTGCCGGAGTATTTGTCGAACAGGACTTGATCGCCGACCTTCAAATTCTTCACGTCCTTCCCGATGGCCTGGACGGTCCCGCGCTGAGGTTTCTCCTTAGCGGACTCCGGCACGTAGATGCCGCCGGCCGTGCGCTCCATTTCCTCCGTATACGTGATAAACACCCGATCACCTAGCGGTTGAAATCCCTTCGCGGCGCTAGCCCCTGCATTCTTCTTCTCCTTCGTCTCCGTGGCCATGCTGATCCCTCCTTAAAATGATTCAGAGTGCTGTGTCTCTCCTTCCTGAGAAACAGGAAAGAAACCGAGCAGCTCGGTTGGCTATAACCGGGCAGTAGATAGCTCTGATGCCGATGAAGTCAAGGGGAGGGCAAGAATTTCTTTTCCAGACGCTCATGAGGTGCGCCATCACAGCGGAAATTATTGATCTTAAAGGGAGTAGAGGCATCCAAAGGCGTCTGAGCTAAGTTCGCAAGCTATCGAAATCCTTGACCTCCTTCTGGAGATACTCCCGGAGGCGCTTAATGATGCGGGCTTCCAATTGTCTGGTCCGCTCCTTGGTGATGCCGTATTTTCGTCCCAGATCCTCCAGGGTTACGGGGGTCTCGGAGAGGATGCGGTTCCGGAGAATATCTTCCTCTCGCTCGCCCAACGTTCTGATGAACTCCGCCAACTTTTCCCGAAACACCGTTTGGAGTTGCCTCGTTGCCAGTTGCTCGTCAACAGGAATGTCATCAGCGGGCAGCACGTCCAGCAGGGTGCCGTCGGTATCCTGGTTGAGCGGCTGATCGAGGGAAAGTTCCCAACTTCCCAGCCGCTGGTCCATCTCAATCACATCACGCTCGCGAACGTTGAGCCGATCCGCCAGCAGCTTCGTGTCGGGGGAAAACCCCTCCCGTTCCAGTTTGGACTTTTCTTTGCGCAGGTTGTAAAAGAGCTTGCGCTGATCCTGCGTCGTCCCTACCTTGATCAAGCGATAGGTGTTCAGAAGGTAACGGAGAATGTAGGCGCGAGCCCACCACGCGGCGTACGCATGGAAGCGAACATTTTTCTTCGGGTCGAACTTCTTGATGGCCTGCATGAGGCCCACATTGCCTTCTTGGATGAGATCCATCTGGTCGGCGCCGGTATGGAGGTATTCGGAAGCAATTGTGACCGAGACGCGAAGGTTCGCCAGGATCAATTTCACGGCGGCCTCGCGGTTTCCCTGGACTTGGTATTCGTAAAACAGCCGCAGCTCTTCTTCCTTCGACAAAAACGGGTAGCGGCGCACCTCTGCGAGATAATGCTGCAACGACGTGACCGGCGCGAGCGCCGTCGAAGGGTCGAGCCTATCCTCGCCCAATGATTTTGGAGATGAAGATGGTTCGGAGTGCTCTTCGGATGCGGGGTCCGTGTCAACGTCCACGGCCTTCCAGCCCTGAGCTGAATTGGACTGTCGGTCCTTCATGCCTCGTCCTGTCTGTGATGAGCCCAATCGCCGCAAAATCATCATTATAAACACATTGACACTGATAACAAAGCTGGCGCTCGATAATTCCAGGCGAGCCCACATTACGCCATCATATCCGCGTAGAATATGGTGACCGTGCGCTCTCGAAGGCTCACGTGGCGATCCTCGAGGAGAGCGGCCAGGTCAAGTATCAAGTATCGGGATGGATGACTCGTGATGGGATCACTGACGCGAGCGCTCAACAGCGGCCACTGGCCTTCGTTACTTGGGGCGTGGCTTCATTTTGAAGTCAGTTTCATGGTGTGGCTCTTGATCGGCGCCCTGGGGGTGTTCATTGGAGAAGAATTCGGTCTCACGGCGACACAGAAGGGCTTCCTGGTTGCCGTTCCGCTCCTCAGTGGGGCCCTGTTGCGGGTGGCAGTAGGGGCAAGCAGTGATATCTTCGGTCCAAAGTCAACCGGCCTCGTGATCCTGGGCTGTGAGTTTTTCGCCGTGCTCTGGGGCTGGAAAGGCGCGGCAACTTATGGGCAGATCCTCGGCGTCGGTCTAGCCTTGGGGGTAGCAGGGGCGAGTTTCGCCGTTGCGCTTCCATTGGCGAGCCGCGCCTACCCTCTCACTCATCAGGGATTGGCCATGGGTGTCGCTGCGTCCGCCAATAGCGGCACTGTCCTCGCGGCCTTTTTCGGTCCCCGATTAGCTGAGATCGTGGGATGGCACGGGGTCTTCGGAATCATGGCCATGCCCATTCTCCTTGCGATCATTCTGTTTGCGGCGCTGGTTCGTGGAAATGGGCGGCAGGTCACCACTGAGGACGACCGGCATGGGTTGACACGCATGATCACGATGCTTCGGCAGCCGTCCGTGTATTGGCTCTGTTTCATCTACGCCGTCACGTTCGGCGGGTTCGTGGGGTTCTCAAGTTTCCTTCCCATCTTTTTTCATGATGAGTACGGAATGGGTCTGGTGACGGCGGGTTCCTTAACGGCACTGTGCGGGTTGGCTGGGAGTCTGACCCGGCCGGTTGGCGGCTATGCGGCTGATCGAGTGGGAGGTCTTAAGGTACTATTGGTTGTCTTTCCTGCCATCGGTGCCCTCACGGCGGTCGTCGCGGAGCTTCCTCAGGCCGGGTTGGCGGTTGGTCTGATGGTGACGGCTGTCGCGGCAATGGGGTTTGGAAACGGGGTTGTGTTTCAGGTGGTCTCTGATCGATTTCAAAAGCAAATAGGGATGGCTTCGGGATTGATTGGTGCGGCTGGTGGAATCGGAGGATTCCTGCTACCGGTTTGGCTCGGTTGGCTCAAAGATGTGACCGGGACATACCAAACCGGGTTTCTGCTGTTCGCGGCCGTCTCTGTGGCGGCGGGAGTGAGCGCATATCTCGTTCTCAGGCGCGCGCAAGGTTTATTAAATACGCTTGCAGAAGGCGGCGTGCCTCATTGACAGTCGGGAGAGAAAGACTTAAGTTGTGAAGATTACTCCTCAGCCGGGGGCTGGGAAACCGCATACTATGGGACCCACATTTGACTCCATCGAACACGCGATCAAGGACATTAAACGGGGACAGTTCGTGATCCTCGTCGACGACGAGGATCGCGAAAACGAAGGCGATCTCGTCATGGCTGCGGAAAATGTCACGCCCCAAACCGTTAACTTTATGGCCAAGTATGGGCGCGGATTGATTTGCTTGGCCCTCACGCCCGAGCGTGTGGAGGAGCTGCAGTTGCCACCTCAGGCCCACGAGAATACGGCCACCTTTGGCACCGCCTTTACGGTGTCGGTCGATGCGAGGCGTGATATTACCACCGGAATCTCCGCGGCCGATCGGGCGACGACGATTCGGACGGCTATTGACCCGAAATCCAAACCGGCAGATCTCGCTCGTCCTGGACATATTTTTCCGCTCAAGGCGCAAAAGGGCGGCGTGCTGAGACGCGCAGGGCAGACGGAAGGCTCCGTCGATTTAGCGAGACTCGCCGGGACTCTATCCTGCCGGCGTGCTGTGCGAGATCATGAATGAAGATGGCACAATGGCCCGGGTACCGGAGTTGATGAAATTTGCCAAGCGGCACCGGCTGAAAATGGTGACGATCAAGGCCCTGATCGAATACCGCATGCACCGGGAAACGTTCATCAAGCGGGTGGTCAACGCCAAGCTGCCGACGATCTTCGGCGAGTTCGACACCGTCGTATTCGAAAATGAAGTGGACGGTGGCGACCCATATCGCTCTGGTCAAGGGAGCGGTGGATGGGGCGGTGCCCATCCTTGTGCGTGTCCATTCGGGATGTTTGACGGCGGATGTGTTCGGCTCGCTGCGGTGTGATTGCCGCGATCAACTCCACGGCGCGATGGAAATGATCGAAAAGGCAGGGGCGAGGGTGTGATGTTCTATCTCAACCAGGAAGGGCGCGGCATCGGGCTTCTCAATAAGATTCGAGCCTATAAGTCTCCAGGATGAAGGCAGCGATACGGTGGAGGCCAACCTGGCAACTGGGATTCAAGGCGGACCTGCGCGATTACGGCATCGGCGCGCAGATCCTCGTGAACCTCGGCTTGCGAAAGATCCGACTCATCACCAATAACCCACGAAAGATCGTGGGCATTGAGGGTTATGGTCTGAAGGTCGTGGAACGGGTGCCGATTGAGATCCCTCCGCGCGCCGCGAACGAGCGATACTTACGCACGAAGAAACACAAGTTGGGACACATCTTGTCGAAAGTCTGACCCTCCGAACAATTGTTGGGATTTGTTGATCTGGTGATTTTGCTGATCTGATGAATGAGTGACGCCCTTCGTCTACAGTCAACAAATCGATAGATCAGCAAGTCAACAGATTCTTGTCGCCACAATCAGCAGATCAACAGATTCTTGTGCCGGCCATGATCATGCTTGAAGGAAACCAGGACGCTCGCTGCCTTCGCATCGGCATCGTAGTGAGTCGGTTCAACGAGTTCGTCACTGAGCGGTTGCTAGTCGGCGCGCTTGAGGTTCTGCAGAAGGCCGGCGTCCGCGAGGACTTCATCGAGGTGGCAAAGGTGCCCGGCGCGTTTGAGATTCCGCTGGTGGCCCGCCGCCTGGCTCGGGCGGGCCGGTTTGACGCCGTAATCTGTCTGGGAGCGGTGATTCGCGGCGAGACTCCGCATTTCGAATACATCAGCCGGGAAGCCAGCCGCGGCGTCGCGCGAGCCGCGTGGGAGTCCGACATCCCCGTCATTTTCGGCGTCCTGACGACGGACAATGCGAATCAGGCGCTGGATCGAGCCGGCGCCATCGAGCGCAACAAGGGTGCAGAGGCTGCTCGCACGGCGATTGAGATGGCGGCTCTCATGAATGCGCTGCCCTTGACCAAGACAGGCAAGGCTCGGTCATCTCCCAGGTCCATGAAAACAAAAGGGCGATAGATGGGCAGCCGGCGGCATTCGCGCGAACGGGCGCTTCAGATTCTGTTCCAATGGGACATTCACGGCAACACCGACCACTGGTTGGCCGAATTTTGGAATCGGAACCAAGTCTCGTCCGACGTTCGCGAATTCACCGATCGCCTCGTTGACGGCGTCATGGCGCATCGCGTCGAATTGGACGCCTTGATCAGCGCCTCTGCCACAAATTGGACCATTGACCGGATGCCGATCGTGGATCGGAATATCTTGCGCGCGGCGCTGTATGAGCTGCTCTGGATGCCGGATGTGCCGGCCAAGGTCACGGTCAACGAAGCGATCGAGCTGGCCAAGCAATTCGCCGATGATGAAACGAAACGCTTCGTCAACGGTATCTTGGACCACGTGCTGACCACCGATCTACGTCTGGAGTCCAAGCGAGCCGAAGCGGCCGTGAAGAATTGAGGATCTGATGATTTGATGATCTGTTGATTTCATGAACTGGTGAATTTCCCGACCCCCAATTCATACAATCATGAAATCAACAGCTTAAGAAATCATCAAATCAACAGATCAGAGGCAATACGAATGATTGAACGCTACACGTTGCCGCGCATGAAGGCCATTTGGGATCTCCGCCACAAGTACGAGATCTGGCTGCAGGTCGAGCTGTTGGCGTGCGAGGCGCTCGAACGCGCTGGAGAAGCGCCTCGTGGGGTGTCGGCCCGTATTCGTCGAAAGGCCCGTATCGATCCGGATCGCATCGCGGCGATCGAAAAAGTCGTCAAGCACGATGTCATCGCCTTCTTGGAGTCGCTGACTGAGCTGGTGGGCCCGGAGGGTCGCTTTCTCCATAAAGGTCTGACCTCCTCCGATATTGTGGACACGTCGCTTGCCGTGCAGATGGCGGAGGCGCTCGACATGATTTTGGCGGACCTCGACGACCTGCTGCAGGTCCTCAAGCGGCGGGCGCTCGAGCACCGGGACACGGTGATGGTAGGACGCTCGCACGGTATTCACGGTGAACCGGTTTCCTTCGGCTTCAAGCTGGCGATCTGGTACGAGGAAGCGCGCCGTCACCGGGACCGGTTGCGGACGGTCCGGGAAGAGATCGCGGTCGGCAAGCTGTCCGGAGCGATGGGAACCTTCGCGCATCTCGGTCCGGAAGTCGAGGCTTACGTGTGCAAGCGGCTGGGACTGAAACCGGACCCCGTCTCCAGCCAAATCGTGCAGCGTGACCGGCACGCGGCCTATTGTTCAGCGCTGGCGCTGTTGGCGGCGAGCATTGAAAAGTTTGCTACGGAGATTCGCCACCTTCAGCGGACGGAGGTGCTCGAGGCGGAAGAATACTTCTCCGAAGGACAGAAAGGCTCGTCGGCGATGCCCCATAAGCGCAATCCGATTGCGTCGGAGAACCTGTGCGGGTTGGCGAGGCTCGTGCGCAGCAACAGCCTCGCCGCACTGGAGGATGTCGCGCTGTGGCACGAGCGGGACATCAGCCACTCTTCGGTCGAACGCGTCATCATGCCGGACAGCACGATTCTGATGGATTATATGCTGGTGCGGTTCACCGAACTCATCCGGACGCTCTTGGTCTATCCCTCGCGCATGAAGCACAATTTGGATATGACCGGCGGCCTGGTGTATTCGCAGCGATTGCTGCTCGAACTGGTTGAGCATGGCGCGCAGCGCAAGCAGGCCTATGAAGCGGTACAGCGCCATGCGATGGAGGCGTGGAAGGGCCGAGCCGGCTTTCAGGAATTGGTCGGCAAAGATCCGTTGATCACGCGGTATCTCAACGATGCCGAGATCAAATCATGCTTCGATCCGAAGTACTATCTCCGCCATTTGGACACGATCTATCGCCGGGTGTTTGGGTCGTCTGCCGGAAAGGGAGCGCGGGGTCTGAGTCGTGGTAGGGTGACCGGGCGCAAGAGAAAGGCCTAACGGGCTGTTGAAAAACCGGCGCGGTGGCTCTGTAAAAGCGTTGCGGGCAATGCCGCAAGCGATAACATACCGTTCTCTAGGATGTTCAAAAAGGCCGCCCAGCAAGACCGCAGCGAGGCGCACGGTGCGACGAGTAAGGAGCACCACGTGTGTGCGCGCCGGCGAGTTGGTGAGCCGGCAGTGTCTTCAAGCCGAAGCGTAGTCGTCTTCACCCGCCCCTGCCCCGAGCGCGCCGAGACGCGCTCCTTCCCGAGGCGGTACGTTGAGGCTTCGAGCGATGCGAGAACGAAGCTGGGCGCCTTTTTCAACATCCTACGAGTGAGCATGGCTTGGTTGAGCAACGCGCGCCATGCGTGGATCACCGGGGCGCTGCTCATCATGGTGCTTCCGCCCGGTTGTTCATCAAAGGCGACGAGGTCTGCAGCCGGGTCCCCCGCGACTGCTCGGTCCGGGATCGAAACCGGGCCTCCGATCAAATTCCACTTTGACTTCAGTAAGGGCGAGTTGGGATGGGAGGCGGACTTTTCCGACTATGTGATCTCCCAGCCCGATCTACGGTTGGTGGCCGAGCTCCGGCGCTTGCCGTTGGAGTTGAAGACGGACGCCAAAGGGTACTACCTTCAAGGGAACAATCAGCGTAACTATGATCTATTCATGTACCTCAAGCGCCGCCTCGGTCCGGAGGACGGCATCAAAGTGAATCAAGCATACCGTGTCGGCTTTCGGCTGACCTTTGCATCCGATGCGGGGAGTCAGTGTCTGAGCGTGATCGGCGCGCCCGGCGAGAGCGTGTTTCTCAAGGCGGGGGCGTCATCGCGGATGCCGCTGTTGGTCATGAAAGACGGCATGTACCGGTTGAACGTGGATAAAGGGGAAGTGAATATCGGCGGCAAAGACGTATCGCTGGTCGGGAACATTGCGAACGGCCTTCGGTGCAAAGATTTTCCCTCCCAGTTCCAGGTACCCTACGTCTCGCTCAAACGGGCTCACAAGCATCCGGTGCCGGTGCGAGCCAACAGCAAGGGAGAACTCTGGCTGCTGGTCGGGTCCGACTCGGCGTATGAGTCGGTCACCGGAATCTATTATCAACAGATCGATGTCGAGCTGACACCCGTCACCGTGCCCGTGACGAAAGGGACTTGATCCGGTGACTAAAGGCGCGATGCTTTACGAAGGCAAGGCCAAGAAGCTGTTCGAGACGGACCAGCCGGACCGCGTGATCCAATATTTCAAAGACGACGCGACCGCGTTCAACGCGCAGAAGCGGGGAACGATCGTTGAAAAAGGCGTCGTCAACAACAAGGTGTCAGAACGGCTGTTTCGTCTCCTGGAGGATGGCGGGGTGCCCACTCATTTTGTTCAGCGGTTGAGCGATCGCGAGATGCTGACGAAACGGGTGACGATCGTCCCTATCGAGGTGGTGGTCCGCAATCGAGTGGCCGGCAGCTTGGTGAAGCGGTTGGGCCTGAAAGACGGAGACATCATCGATCCACCGATCGCGGAGTTCTACTACAAGAACGACGCGCTGGGCGATCCGTTAATCACCGAGGATCATATTCGGTTGTTGAAACTGGCCGAGCCACACTTGGTGGCAGAGATCAAGCACTGGGCGCTAAGGATTAACAAGATTTTGATGCCGTTTTTCAGAGAGCGGCATATGACCCTGGTGGATTTCAAGGTGGAATTCGGTCTGCACAACGGCAAGCTAGTCTTGGCGGATGAGATTTCGCCGGATACGTGTCGGTTCTGGGACGAGCGGACGGGCGAGTCGATGGACAAAGATCGGTTTAGGAAGGATTTGGGGAAGGTTGAGGAAGCGTATCAGGAAGTATTGCGTCGGGTATGCGGGTGAGGACGAAGATCGCGGGATGGTCAGGCTAGTCTCCGCGCTCGCAGAGCGCGCACGATCGGAGTGTGCCCGCTCAATGCGCGCAGTAGAGACTAGCCTAACCACCCCACGAAGATAGATCGACTCGCCCTAAAAAGAGGGAATGGGGGAGGGAGAAGAGAGGTGAAGGCGAAGATTCATGTGACGCTGAAGGCGGGGATCTTGGATCCGCAGGGGAAGGCGATTGAGCATGCTTTGGCGACGTTGGGCTATAACGCCGTGGGCAATGTGCGGGTGGGGAAGTACATGGAGTTGGAGTTGAGCGAGTCGTCGAAAGACAAGGCCGAAGCGCAAGTCAAGGCGATGTGCGAGAAGCTCTTGGCGAATACGGTCATCGAAGAATATCAGTACGAATTACAGTGATCTAAAGAAGGGGTTGTCGGCACAGAAGATCGATTCGAAGTTTTAAAATTCTGGGCGGTGCTCGTTGGATGCGCGCAGTGTAGGCGACCCTCGGCGCCCCCTTGTGGCTTGGCCATTCGCCAAGAGTGGACGGTGAGGAAGTAAGAGATGAACATCGGCGTCGTTGTCTTTCCCGGTTCTAACTGCGATCACGATTGCGAGCATGTCTTTGCGGATGTGCTGGGTCAGACGGTTCAGATGGTTTGGCACAAAGAGAAGTCGTTGGCCGGGCTGGACGCGGTGATTCTTCCGGGCGGATTCTCCTACGGTGATTATTTGCGCACCGGCGCGATCGCGCGGTTTTCACCGGTCATGAGTGCCATCAAGCAATTCTCGGATGCCGGCGGGATGATTCTCGGCATCTGTAACGGCTTTCAGATCTTGCTCGAAGCCGGCCTGCTACCCGGCGCCATGCTGCGGAACCAGTCCCTCTCATTTATTTGCCGCGATGTCTATGTTCGGGTCGAGAATGCGGCGACGCCATTCACGGGCCGATGCGAGTCCGGGCAGGTCTTGAAACTACCCATTGCCCATGCGGACGGCAATTACTACACCGACCCGGTCACCCTGTCGGCGTTACAGGCCAATGCCCAGATCGTCTTTCGCTACTGCGCGCCTGACGGCAAGGCGTCACCAGACGCGAATCCGAATGGCTCCCTCGACAACATCGCCGGTATCAAGAACGCCGCGGGCAACGTCCTCGGCATGATGCCGCACCCCGAACGCTGCGCCGAGGAAGTCTTGGGGAATGACGACGGGAGGTTAGTCTTTCTCTCGATGTTGGATGTCCTGAAGAAAGCGAAGCTGCAGCCGAAGATGGCAATTGCAACCTAACATGGCCAAAAAAAGTAAAGATCTGGTACGACCCTGAAGGCGATCATCTGGAAGTCATCTTTGATCAAAAACCAGGCTATTTCCGCGAGACGGTCAGCGATCAAGTGATGGAAAAGGTGGATGAAACGGGCAACATTCTCGGGTTTTCGGTGCTCAAGGTAAGAAGCATGCCGGATACCGTCTGAGCATGTTAGAAGAGTTTCCCTATGGATTAACGATACATGCTACCAAGGTTATCACTGAACGTGAAATTCCTAAGGAATGGATTGCCCGTGCTCTCGTATCCCGCAAAAACTGATCCTGATAGAAGTGATCCGGAACTTCGTCATGCTTTGGCTGTTATCCCCGAATTTGGGAACCGCGTACTTCGCGTGATTTATAATCACACAACTAACCCATGGCTCGTTGTGAGCGTCTATTTCGATCGAACACAAAGAGGTCGCATATGAAGGTGCATTTTGACGAGAAAGCCGACGCACTCTATTTGCGGCTGGACGACTCCAAAATCATAGAGTCACAAGAGGTCCAGCCGGGTATCGTACTGGACTTCAACGAGCACAATCAGGTCGTCGGTATCGAAATTTTAAGAGTGAAGAGCCGGGTTCCCCTTGCCAATCTAAAACAGATGCAATTTGAGATTGCCTGAGTTGCATTTGGCGTTGAACGCATGAAAACCGACGGACTTGTGACCACCAAAGACCTCATCGCGCAGCACGGGCTCTCTGACGACGAATACAAGAAGATTGTCGAGATCCTCGGGCGGGAGCCGAATCTGACCGAGCTCGGCATGTTCTCCGTCATGTGGAGCGAGCATTGCTCCTATAAGAGCTCGCGCGTACATCTCAAACGCTTGCCGACGACCGGGCCACGGGTGGTGCAGGGGCCTGGGGAGAATGCGGGGGCGGTGGACATCGGTGATGGATTGGCGGCCGTCTTTAAGATGGAATCGCACAACCACCCGTCCTTTATTGAGCCGTACCAAGGGGCGGCGACCGGCGTGGGGGGAATTCTCAGGGATATCTTTACCATGGGTGCTCGGCCGGTTGCCTTGTTGGACTCGCTGCGATTCGGGTCGCTCGAACATCCGCGCAATCGCCATCTCCTTAAGGGCGTCGTCGCTGGAATTTCTGGATACGGGAATTGTACCGGGGTGCCGACGATCGGGGGCGAGGTCGTCTTCAACGACATTTATAGCCACAACCCGCTCGTCAATGTCTTCTGTCTCGGGATTGCCAGGAAGGATCGGATCTTTAGAGGAAAGGCAGTTGGAATCGGCAACCCGGTCATCTATGTCGGGTCGAAGACTGGCCGCGATGGGATTCATGGGGCAACGATGGCGTCGGATGCCTTTGATGAAGCGTCCGAATCGAAACGCCCGACCGTGCAGGTCGGTGATCCGTTTACCGAAAAGCTGTTGCTGGAGGCTTGCCTTGAATTGATGTCCGGTGATGTTCTCGTCGGTATCCAGGACATGGGCGCAGCCGGATTGACGAGCTCATCCTGCGAAATGGCGTCACGGGCGGGAACAGGCATCGATCTGGATTTGACCCATGTCCCGCGCCGTGAGCCTGGTATGACTGCCTATGAGCTGATGCTCTCGGAATCGCAAGAGCGGATGCTGATGGTCGCTCAGGAGGGCAAGCAGGACGAGGTGTTGCGAATCTGCCGAAAGTGGGATCTCGATGTGGCGGTGGTAGGTCGCGTGACCGGCGACGGCATGTTGCGGGTGCACGATAACGGCAAGGTCGTCGCCGAAATTCCGGCGAAGGCCTTGGCCGAGGATGGCCCGCGCTACGAGCGTCCCAACGCGCCCCCCGCGTACCAAGAATATCTCCAGTCCATGAATTTGGATGCCCTACCGGATGTGAAGGACGCCACCAGCGCGTTGCTCTGCTTGCTGGAGTCGCCGACCATCGCCAGCAAGCGGTGGGTCTATCAGCAGTACGATCACATGGTGCGCACCAACACGCTCGTGCGGCCGGGTTCCGATGCGGCCGTCCTTCGGATCAAAGGCACTAACAAAGCGCTGGCGATGACCACGGACGGCAACGGACGCTACTGCGTGTTGAATCCCTATCTCGGCGGCAGCATCGCCGTGGCCGAAGCTGCGCGCAATCTGGTGTGCTCCGGCGCCGAACCGATCGGGCTGACCGATTGCCTGAACTTCGGGAATCCCGAGCGGCCCGACGTCATGTGGCAGTTTGTTTTGTCCATCGAGGGCATCGCCGATGCATGCGAGGCGCTCGCAGATTCCCGTGGTCAGCGGCAACGTGAGCTTCTATAACGAGACGAATGGCCTATCGATCTATCCCACACCGATCCTCGGCATGGTCGGGCTGATCGAGCCGGCCGAACGGGCTATGACGCAATGGTTCAAGCAGGCGGGGGACACGGTCATGCTTCTCGGCTCGACAAAAGAAGATTTGGGCGGGACGGAATACGTTCGAGTGATTCATCACCGCGAACAAGGGGCGCCCGCCGTATCTGAGTGTGGAGACGGAGAAGGTGCTGCAGGCAGCCGTGCTGAAGCTCATCCGCGAAGGGTTGGTGCGGTCCGCGCATGATTGCTCCGATGGCGGGTTGGCGGTGGCGCTTGCGGAATGTCTCTCTCTCATCCCACACAACCACTCGGGGCTGTGCTAAAATTGACCCTTCACGGACTCCGGCGAGATGCGCTGCTGTTCGGGGAGAGCCAGTCGAGGGTGATTCTCTCGGTCAGCCCTGGCCGGGTCGATGAGGTTCTGGCCATTGCGCGAGACCTGGACGTACCTGCTGAGGCGATCGGCAGGGTAGGCGGCGATCGATTGGTGATCGAAGTCGAGGGTGATCAGCGGGTCGCCGGTTGCCGAATTGATGTGGATGTTAAGACGCTTCAGGATCGTTGGGCCAATAGTCTGCAACGTGCACTTGAGGAAGGGAAGGAACAATAGGCAAATGAGTAAGGACAAGATGGATTGTCCTATTGCCTCTCGCCCCCGTCGACGGTTGTTATGCAATTGATCACACCCGACAAATTTCACGATGAGTGCGCGGTCTTCGGCATCCACGGCCACAAGGAGGCCGCCAATCTGGCCTACCTCGGTCTGTACGCGCTGCAGCATCGGGGGCAGGAGGGTTCCGGCATCGTGTCGTCGGACGGCCAGCATTTCTATTTGGAAAAGGCGATGGGGCTCGTGGCCGACATCTACACCAAGCCGGTGTTGAAGCGGCTTCCCGGGTACATGGCGATCGGCCACAACCGCTACTCGACCGCCGGCGGCAGTAACCTCAAGAACGTCCAGCCGCTGACCGTCAATTTTGCGTTCGGGAACCTCGCGCTGGCGCACAACGGCAATCTCATCAATGCCACCATGCTGCGCCATGAATTGGAAGCCTACGGGGCGATCTTCCAGTCCACGACCGATAGTGAAGTGATCATCCATCTGATCGCGCACTCGCGGGCCGACAGCCTGCTCGCTAGGATCATCGACGCATTGAGCCAAGTGCGGGGCGCCTTCTCGGTCGTGCTGTTGACCGATGACAACGTGATCGCCGCGCGGGATTCGTACGGCTTGCGCCCACTGTGCTTAGGTCGGCTCAAGGATAGCTGGATGGTGGCCTCCGAAACCTGCGCCTTCGATCTGATCGGGGCGGAGTACGTTCGAGAGATCGAGCCCGGTGAACTCGTCGTGTTGGATAAAGCGGGCGTGACCTCTCACAGGCCGTTCACCCAGACCGCGCCGGCCCAGTGCGTGTTCGAATACGTCTACTTCTCCAGGCCCGACAGCAAGATTTTCGGCGGCAACACGGTCTACATGACGCGCAAGGCATTGGGCCGGCAATTGGCGAAGGAAGCGTACGTCGAAGCCGATGTCGTGATCCCGGTCCCGGATTCCGGCGTGGCGGCGGCGCTGGGCTATTCAGAAGGATCGGGCATCCCGTTTGAGAATGGGTTGATCCGGAACCACTACGTCGGGCGCACCTTCATCGAGCCCGAACAGTCCATCCGTCACTTCGGGGTCAAGATCAAATTGAACGCGGTCCCGGATGTACTAGCGGGCAAGCGCGTCGTGGTCGTCGATGACTCGATCGTGCGTGGCACCACCAGCCGCAAGATCGTCAAGATGCTGCGCCATGCGGGTGCGAAAGAGGTCCACATGCGCATCAGCTCGCCCCCGATCGTCTCGCCGTGCTTTTATGGGATCGATACGCCGACCAAACGCGAATTGATCGGGTCGAGTCACACGGCGCAGGAGATCAGGAAATACATCACCGCCGACAGCCTGGCCTATCTAAGCCTCGGAGGCATGCTCAATGCTTCGCCGGGCAACCCTCGCCATTACTGCACCGCCTGCTTCACCGAGCAGTACCCGATTCCGTTCACGAAGGCCGAGGAGCTTCAATTGGGTCTGTTCGAAGGCACGCATTAATCTTGCTGGCTGGAGTTGGAAAGCACCTTTCGTCTGATCGAGCCTGGTAGCGCGGAGAGGTCTCGCGCACGAGGGACGCATGGTTGAGCAGCTTATCGTGCGTAAGCCGTGCACCATCATATCTGTCCACCCAGTTTTGGGCAGTACAATGCTGCAGCGGCTCATTGAACGTCTTCCGTTGGAACCAGCCTTGGAATTCGGGGATCACGTCCTGTCATCAGATTCACCAACACCTGGAGAGACTCGAGAAGGAGCACGGTGAAAAGATTTATGGCACAAACGGTTGGAAGGGGTTAGTCGGTCCCACCGAACTCTCACAGTACCTCGCCAGTTCTTGGGACCTTGACCGAATCTATTACTACCTCATTCAGGAAAATCTGGGAGAGGCTTCGGAGTCACGCCTTGACGAGACAACCAGAGCCGTCACCATGGAAATGGAGACGCTCCGTTCCAGAACAGAGAATGCGAGTATGATGCCAGTCCACTATGCCCTTGTTGCACTACGCTCATCGATTCCCGATGAACCCATTGCGAAAGGGCGATCAGAACACGGTGTAGAAGGAGTTGCAGAAAGAGTGGAAGAGGCTTTAAGGGATGTCGAGATCTACATTAGGGATACGGAACCGACTCCAGACGGAAGTGGCCACATCAAACGTACGATAGCGGAGATCCGGAATCGAATGAAAGACGGCGGGTATATCAATCACAGCATCTGACGGACGATTGGTTCTGATACCAACTGACTCTGCAACGTCTCAAGACATTACCCGTCTATGAGCTGGGTATGTGTCAGCCTTCATTGCTCAGTTTTGAGACTTGGGAAGTTCGTGGGTATCTTCGTTCGGAACGTCTGTGACCTTGCTGGCTCTTTCATGTTCGGCGTGTTATGTGTCAAATTCAAGTCTGCTTGTTTGGCCCGGGGAAGAAGTTGTTAGCTTTGCTTTTGCTCCTGAGGTGCTAGGTACAGCATCCAGGTGTCTCCTCCAATCCTCTGTTGCCCGTCAAAATTTCCCCGTGTTAGGATAGCCTCACCTGGCGGTGACGAATCAATCTGACGCCGTTGTTTTGAGGAGGCGGATTATGAAACGGATTATCATTGGATTGCTGCCCGTTATGCTGGTTGTGCTTACCGTTGTCGCATCGGCGAAGAGTTTTTTTAAGATCGGCGAGAAGGCGCCGACGTTTACGCTGACCTCGATCACTGGCGAGACGGTGGCGTTAGACAGTCTCAAAGGTAAGGTGATCGTGCTGGGCCTGTTCCATATCTGCGAGCCGTGCATGATGCAGGGGACCAACTTACAAAAGGTCCATGAGGCGACGCGCGGCAAGGATGTGGCGGTAGTGGGGGTGAACTCCTCAGGCGATTCCAAGAAGGCGGTGACGGAATTCCTCACGCAATTTCCCGTCAAGGTCACCTACCCGTATCTCATCGATCCCAACAAGACGACCGATAAGCTGTACGGTGGCGGCAAGTTTATTCCCAACGTCTACATCATCGACCGGGACGGCGTCATCCGGTGGCAACGGGTCGGCAACATGGACCTGGCCGGCGCGGACGTGATTCTTGGCGAAGTCAACAAGCTGCTCGGCGAGAACGGCACGACGAAAGGCAGCAGCGGACTGTAACTGAAGTCAACAGTCACCTGTCATGGGTCTAGTGAGGTCACATGAGCGAATGGGATGAGGGTAAACAGAAATTTCTCGACCTGGTGACGAGCGTCGATGGTTCGGTGCAGGTCGTGATACCCGTCACGCCTTCGAACAGCATGTTTCTCATCTCGCTGACCAAAGGGCCTAACCGCAAGTTCATCACCGTGCCCGAGGATGACATCATCGATCTGCCGAATGAATCGGATATCGAGGCGAAGGTGACCAAAATCGTGAAGGATGCCGTGGCGGCTCTATAGGTCGTCAGGCAAGGGGCGAGGGGCGAGAGGCTAGGGCAAGGGAAAACAACAAGCCACGATGATGAAGCAAGTCCTTCCAGGTATCTGGCAATGGTCGTGGTTCTCGCAAGAGAAGCAAATCGATTTCAACGGGCTGTTCCTCACGGTGGGCGAGCACCGCGTGCTCGTGGACCCGCCCCCGATGAACCCCGAGGAGATGGCCCAAGCCCGGCGGGGCGGTCAGATCGACTACGTTCTGATCACCAACCGCGACCATTCGCGTGAAGCAGCCGCCTATCGAAAGGAGTTCAACTGCCAAGTATGGGTACCGGAGGTCGATGCGTCCCAGATGGACATCCAGGCCGACAAGACTTACAAGGACGGTGAATTGCTGTCCGGCGGCATTTGGGCCGTTCATCTGACGGATCAGAAATCTCCCGGGGAATGCGCGCTCTTTCTTCAGCAGATACCGGGACAGGGCGCGTCTATTAGAACGCCGCTCGGCCGAGACCTCGCAGCTAGGGAGCGCGACCGGGAAAGGCCTGTCTTGGCAGGCCGGGGTGGGGAGGGTGAAATAGCTGGTGGGCGGGTGGAAAGTGGCATCATGATCGTCGGGGATGCGCTGATCGGGAAACCGCCCGGGTCGCTCAGCCTGCTGCCGGCAGAGAAGTACGCGGATTTGGGGAAGGCCCGGGAGGGCTTGCGGCGATTGCTGAAATACAATTTCGATACGCTACTCGTCGGCGACGGAGCCTCCATCATGACGGGCGCAAAACAGGTCGTCGCAAAGGTACTGACGAACAAGCCATGAACACCCCGTCTGGGCAACTGAATCGGCAAGGCAACGAGCAATTTTCACGCGGCGACTACACGCAGGCGTACGTGTGCTACGCGCAGGCGCTTGAATGCGACCGCTTGAGCGGGGACCGGAGGGCCCTGGCGGCGACATTGGGCAACCTCGGCAATATCTGCGCGGTGAGCGGGCGGCGGGAGCAGGCGCAAACGTATTACCAGGAAGTGCTCGAGTTGCAAAAGATCTTGGGGGATGAACGTGGGATCGGCACGACGCTGGCGAATTTGGGCAACCTGCGCGCGGACGCCGGTGAGTGGGATCGTGCCCGAGCCTACTATCTAGAAGCCTTGGACATGATGACCCGCTCGGGTGACGACGCCGGCAAAGCCGTGCTGTTTTCGGACTTGGGCCTGGTCTCGCGTGAAAACGGTCAGTATGACGAAGCCATGCAGTATTACGAGCAATCGTTGACGCTGATGCGTCGCACCGACAACCAGGCCGGCATGGCGGATACTTGGCGCATGATGGCCCGCACCTACGCGATGCAGGATCGAACCGACGAAGCGCTCGCGTGTTGCCGGACGAGCCTCGCGATCGCGGAGCGCGAACGCGATGAATTACGAATCGGCGGGGCATGGTACCTCATGGCGGGGTGTTATGAACAGCTCGGTCGCCTTCGTGAAGCGGCTGACCTGCTCGAACGCGTGGTTCGAGTCGATCGGAAATATCGCCTGCCCAAATTGGAAGAAAATACCAAGCGGCTGGAAACCTTGCGTGCTCGGCTGGACGCGGACGGATCGATGGATATACCGGGACAAGAGACAGGCTCATGAGCCAGACTTCCCTCACCCCGCCTCCGTGGGAGCAGACCCGCTCGCAATTGTGTCAAAGTGACCCCGAGTTTTATGAACTTGAGCCAGGCGGGGCCCTGGCTCTGCCGTTGGGGACTGAAGGCTGGATGCTCGAGGTCACACCTGACGGGCGACTGATCTGCCAGACCGGCATGGACATGGACGATATCCAAAGTCTGTTGTCGGATGGGACGCCGGAAGATTTGGGTACCGATGAGCTGGCCAAGCAGGCCAAGTACTACCTGCAACCGACCGTCTCCAAATTCAGAAAAGCGCTGATCGGCGCCGGATTCGAAGAGAATACTGAAATGAACGATGAATATGTGGCGGTGACCTTTCAACGAGCGGTTGACTTTGGAAATCTTGAAGAAGTGAAGCAAACAGTGAGCTGGTGCCGGCAGCAATTTAAGTAGGAAGACGGATGGCAGGGATGCTTCCCATATTCCGCAGCGCGCACGCCGACAAAGAGGCGGGAGACGATCGGGATGATTCCCGTGCTCCCGGAGCGCGCACGATCGGAATGTGCCCGCTCGACGGCCGCGATAGGAATCATCCCAATCGCCTCCCGCAGGAGCGCTCGAAGAAAAGCGGCAAGAGCCGCACTATATTGTGAGATGCCTACCTTTTGGGTAGTGGGAGGGCAGTGGTGGCGATTGGGGGATATGCGACGGTTGAGGGGACGCGGCGGTACCGCGAGCGGATGATCGCGAAGGGACTCACTCATGAGGAGCATTTCCGGGAAGACCTGGGCGGATTGGCGCTGTCGTCGATCGGGCTGGGGACGTACCTGGGCGGGCACGATGCGAAGACGGACGCCTTGTACTTGGAGGCGATCAAGCAGGCGGTCGTGACCGGCTGCAACGTGGTCGACAGCGCGATCAACTATCGGTGCCAGCGGAGCGAGCGCGTGATCGGGCACGCGATCGGCGAGCTGGTGCGCGAGGGCACCATCGCACGCGACGAAGTTCTTATCGCCACAAAAGGGGGATTCATTCCTTACGACGGCGCGCCTCCGCGCGACAACTATGCCTATTTTCAGAAGACCTT
The DNA here is from genome assembly GCA_963703955.1 of Nitrospirota bacterium. GTDB lineage: Bacteria > Nitrospirota > Nitrospiria > Nitrospirales > Nitrospiraceae > CAVPGK01. The sequence goes on from CAVPGK010000018.1 coordinate 33,239, forward strand.
CGTCATGCCCGGGATCATTACCACCAACGATGTGGTCGCGGAGTGCCACTGTATGACCCCAGCCTATCTGCGGCATCAGCTGGATGCCAGTCTCGCCAACCTCGGGCTGTCCTGTCTAGACGTCTACTACGTGCACAACCCGGAGACTCAGCTCGATCATGTGTCAGAGGCCGAGTTTATCAAACGAATGCGAGAGGCGTTTACGGTTCTTGAGGACGCGGTGGCTCAAGGAAAACTCCGCATGTACGGAACCGCCACGTGGAACGGGTTCCGAGCTCAACACGGCTCCCGTGATCATCTCTCGTTGGATACTCTTGTCGCCCTGGCCGGTGAAGTCGCCGGGAAGGATCATCATTTCAAGGTCATTCAGTTACCGTATAACCTTGGCATGCCGGAAGCGTTGGCGCAGCAAACCCAAACACTGAACGGCGCGAACGTTAGCGTGTTGGAAGCGGCCAAGGCGCTCGACGTATACGTGATGGCCAGCGCGACCATGCTTCAAGGGCAACTCAGCGACGACTTGCCCGATGACCTGCGTCAGGTGCTCGGCGAGAAGACCGATGCCCAGCGTTCGATCCAGTTCGTCCGCTCCACTCCGGGGTTGGGGACGGCCCTCATCGGGATGAAACAAGCGAACCATGTTCGTGACAACCTCGCGGTGGCCGCACGGGCTCCCTTACGCCCCGAGCAGTTTGCGAAGCTCTTCAAGTAATGCCGACTCAGCGGCGCACCCAACAGCCCACGGCGGTCCGTAGCTTTGATCAGTTGCGGGACATGATCGCCGCGTACCGGCTGCCGCGTATTCTCTTGACCGCTCTTGATCTGGATCTGTTCACGGTTCTCGATCATCGGGCCTGGACCGTCGCCTCCCTGGCGAAGAAGTTACGCGTCAACCTGCGTGGGTTGGACATTCTCTGTCGGAATCTGGCAAGCGCCGGCGTGTTGATCAAGCGCGCCAATCGATATCGCAATGGAACAGTAGCGGCGACGATGCTGAACGCTCGGAGCGAGGACTACCGAGGGGGCTACATCGCGTTGATCCGCGATCAGTGGACTGATTGGGCGAAATTGACGGCATCGGTTCGATCCGGTCGTCCCGTTAACGGGAGCAATGATCCCAATGATCCGGAATACCGGAAACAATTTAGCTGGGCGATGCACCACCGGTCGCTGGATGTGGCGCCTCAGGTGGCCGCCCAGCTTCACCTGAAGGGCGCCCAAACCCTATTGGATTTGGGAGGTGGACCGGGCACCTATGCGCTTGAATTTCTGAAACGGAATCCGGCGCTGCACGCGACCGTTGCCGACCGGGCGCCGGCTCTGGAGGTAGCGAAAGAAATCGCCACCAAGGTAAAGCATGGCCTGAGGTTGTCCTATCTTCCATCTTGATTTCATTAAGCGATCTATTCCTGGGCAGTATGATGTCATTTGGTTTTCCAACGTGCTGCACATTTACTCGACGGCTGAGAACAAGGCCTTGTTTCGCAAGATAGCCTCGGCGCTCGCGCCAGGCGGCCGGCTGCTGATCCAGGATGCCTTCTTGCTGGATAAGCAGGGGCTGTATCCGCACGAAGCCAATCTGTTTGCGATGACAATGTTGTTGTTCACCGAGCAGGGCAACACGTACCGCGCTGATGAAGCGACTCGATGGCTCCGCGATGCCGGCTTCCAACGGGTCAGACGAATCACCTTGCGGAATGGGACGGGGGACTGGGAGGGCGGCCTGCTTGAGGCGACGCTGCCGAAGAAACGTCAAGGAACCCACTTCCGCCGATGAGGATGAGCAGGAAGTTGAGTAGCCCGGTGATTCCGCTCATGATCACGGTTTGCCGCGCATCCGATCGCGTCAGGTCCTGAACGACCGTTGCGATATCCAGCGCCAGGCCCACCGTGCCGTACATGACTCCGACCATCAGAGCCCAGCGCTTACCCGCCAGAAGCAATCCAGCCAGCACGATGGGAACGGCGAATAGGAACGCGTGCCAGACTACGCGGTTGATCCATGACCCGCCGGTAGTTTCTTCGCCGATCATACGCGCGACGACCGCCATTCCCAGGAGGATCAGCAACACCAGAATCATCTTTCGCTCAGAGGTCATGCACCCTCTTGCTATCTCAGTGCTTGGAGGAGGGCTCTGAGTTCCGGGACAAGATCCACACCGCCTGAAGACCGGCCCGAGAGAGCCGCGTCGATGCCGGCCTGAACAACGGGTCCGGCCTCCTCTTTGAGCCCAAGGGCCAGCAAGGCTCGGCCTAACGCGAGATGGGAAGCTACGTGGGTCGGATCGAGCTTGACGGCCACACGCAAATGCTCCGCCGCTTCGGCCGGATCGCCGCCTTCCTGCAAGATCTTATTGCCGAGCCCGTACCGGCCAAGAAACCCGTTGGGATTCTTAGCCACCATCTGACGAAAGGCCGTGATATCCATACACTCTCCTGATGAAGCTATCGCAATGATCGCGAGTCTAGCACCGAGGAGGGCTCCTCAGCCAGCGTCGTGCGGTTATGGGAGGGTGGCCTTCAATTGCGCCTGACCCGGAGGTGGTGTTAGGCTGTCGTCGAATGAGTACGCCAGACTGATGGCACACGACACGAACCAAATTCCAACGGACCGTATCCTCATTTACGATAGTCAATGCCGCTTCTGTGTGACCGCAAAGGAAGGGTTGGAGCGCGCGGGAAATCACGAGGGCGTGCGCTTTGTTCCCTATCAGAGTGAGGAAGCCGCCTGCCGCCTTGGCGAGGACTATCAACCCGGCCGCCCTGCCGTTGCCTTTCTGGTTGATCAGGACGGAACGATCAGCCGTGGGCTCGAGGCCTTTCTTCCGCTCCTTCCTGGCCTGCGGGGCGGGCGTGCGCTCCAGGCACTGATGAAGCTTCCATTTATCAAACCGTTGGGGTATGTGGCGTATCGTCTTGTGGCCCGCTACCGCTATCGCTGGTTTGGTCAGGTGTCGGTCTCCAAAAGCGATCAGCCCGCGGGACAGGATCAGCGCGGATATGGTCGTGCGTCGCGCTGAGAAGGAGAAGAAGACCAGTACGGATGAAGAGTCACATGATCTTTTGGTTCAGGCTCTCCGCCCAACGACGTTGGAAGTCGTCATAGGAAATGAAGACACGATCCTGAAAGGCGAGGGCGAAGGGTTGGCCCGTCGCCATCTTGTCAAGGACGTCACGAACCCTGTCCATGCCGAATCGATCGATGAAATACCGCGTCGCCGAATTGCCTTCAAGGTAGGCAACCATTGCCTGGGATTCTGATAGCCCAGTCCAGGCTCCCTCCAAATGGGTCAGATTGACCAGGGTGATTTCCCCTCGAACCAAAGCTGGAATATCGGGCAGAGGGTCGCCCGCGACTTGCATGGCGAGACCTTCGTTCAGCCATTGAGGAATAGCCCGACGCCCACTCATCCACTCGTCCAGCACAGCATGCACGTATTCGTGACGCACCACCCGAGTCAACCAGGCTTGATCTGTGAGGGCGCCCTGGGTCGGGATCCTAATACGCCCCAAACTCGGGTCGTACAGCCCATCGGACCAAACGGGGCCTCCGGCCGCGTCGCGAAACTGCTCCCGGGTATGCAAGACGACAAGAATCGGTTTCCTGGGGAAATGGCCGAGTTGCCTGCCGACATCTCGATACGCTTCTTCCAGGATCTCCAGCACGCGGGTCCAGACGGCGTGGTCCTCGCCTCCGTCGTACTTCACCGTAAAATGCGCGCTGTCACGAGCGACGAACGTCTGCTCCGCTCGTTTGGCTTTGTCGATGTATGCGATGTACTCCTTCAAGTAGGCCTGGGCTTTCGGAGATTCCGACATCCGTTCTTTCGCGTGTTCGAGATGCGTGGTGGCGCTCGAGAGGTCGTCCTTCTCGATCGACTGCTCCGCCAGAATGATATGAGGCATCGGATCCCGTGGTGCGAGCCGCATGACTTCGTCGAGCATGGAGGAGGTCAAGGCCGGGTCCTTCAGTTCCCAATAGGCCAGCACCAGGTTTAGATAGGCAGGCGCGTTGCGCGGATTCATGCCGACCGCGGTTTTGTAGGCCGAGACTCCGGCAACCGCGCCGAAGGTCTTGGTTTGTCCGACTCCCAAGTTATTCCAGAGCGTCGCGGCATTCATCCGTACAGCCGGATCGGACAGAGCTTTGGGCGAAAGTGCGCGTAGCTTTGTTTCAGCCTCAGTATATCTGCCTTGCCCGATCAACTGATGAATCTCATTCAGAGTGAAGGAGGACGGCGAGTTCGGAATCCGTACTGATTGTGGCACGGTGACATCGGAAGCGAGTTGAGCTCGCTCCGTCGCAATAGACGTAATGGGAGATCCACTTGATTGATTGATGGGTGCCGTTGGAGCCAGGCCCTTTCTCGGCTTGGAGAAAATCGGAAACCCGGCGAGCAGGGCAACCAAAAAGACGAGCAAAAAAATCACATTTCGGATCGAACCGCGTTCATTCCGGTGCGGGTGCATCGAGAAGATTCCCCCGTTCCTGACCCGGCCAAGTCGCTCATCACAAAGAGTATTGCTGGAAGTAAGAATAGCAGGTCCCGATAAAATCGTATGACGGCGCGAGTGTTATTGAGCGAGAACGGCAAGGAGGAATTGCCTGGCCTCAGCATAAATTCCGGGGTAGGTGGACTCGCGAGGCCCGGCGACATTTAGAATATGGATTTCCTCGTGGTCTGCCCAGGAGTGTACGGGGGCGGTGTGGGGGTGAGTTGCGAGGTCGAGAACCAAGCAGGGTTTTTTCAGGCGGGAGGCGACTTCGATTGTGAATGCGGTTCCTCCTGTGGGTTGGCCTTTCGTAAGGATGAGGGTGCCATCGGAGTCGCGGACATTCCATTCAGTACGCTGCGGATACTCTTCGGTCGGCGTTTCCTGAAGCGGATAGCGAATCGCGATCACGCCATCTTCGGCCAGCCGGCCTTTGGGACACCAGCCGCCACAGGGCAACTTGAGTTCTATTGCGACGTCGAGCGCCGCTCGGTCCACGCCAGTTTGAGCACCCGACACAATCTTGGTGAAGATCGGGGGCACGTGGGTCAGGTCAAATCCAATCCAAGTAGGTAGTCGTTCAGCTCTCGTTTCTGCTCCTCTTCAGTGGTCTTCAAGGATTCAATCTCTTTTCGCCACTTATCGATCTCGGTTTCTTGTTGATCGAGTTTCTTGACGTACCGGGCATACAGGTCAGAATTTTGAGGCAGCTTGCCCATGTTCTCCCGAATGCGGGTCTGCTCTTGCGTGATCTCCCGAATGCGTTGTTCAAGACCGGTTCGGCGGCCGGTGGTCTGTCCGAGGCGGTCACGCAGCGAGGTGACCCGTTGCAAGGCTTCCTTGACTTTCGGACTGATCTGTTTGGCTTGGAGATAATAGGCGATCACGTCCGAGCCGGAACTGATGAGCTGAACGGTTTGGCGGATCTGCTTTTCTTCTCGAACGCGAAGTGAGACGGATTTCCCTGCATCGACCGGGACGGAAAAGCGATAGACGTCGCGGGTGCGCTCGGCCGGTTGGCTGGGTCCGGTCAATTGCCAGTCTGATCGGAAGGGGTGTTCAATCAGCACGACCTTATTCCGTTGGTCTCGATTTCTGATCTGATAGGTTTTCTCCTCCATCACTTTTTCCGTCGCCGTCAGCACGCCCTTGCGAAGGTTGACGGACACGAGTTCTTGCTGCGCGGCCTCAGTCTTGGGCTCCACTTCGGTTTTCAGGTCCAGGGCATAGCTGATCAGCCGATCCTGGCCCGGGGCCAGGTCTTCGATGCGGGCGTCGCCGGCATAGGCGCTGTCGTCAAAAACCGTCATGGGGCCCTGCATCAGGTAGAACGGGGTCGTGTTCTTCAGGCGAAAGCCATTGAGCGGGTGCTTGGCATGACCGGTCTGGTTATAGATGGAAACCTTCTCCCCTTCGACTGTTTGGCCGATGATGGGAAGCATCGCCGACGTCTCACGTCGCAGAGTCACGGGTGTCTGCATGAGGTATTCAAACAGCTCACCGGTCGCATGCCCTTGGGCGTCGGACAGGACACCCTCTTGGAGATTGATCTGGGCCTTTGCTTCGGGAGCGGCTGGGGCCGCAGCCGCCCGGTTGCCCAGCATGGTTTCTCGTTTGGCCTTGGCCAGCCCACGGGCTTCCTTCCCAGCCTCGGCCATAGGTTTCTCGGTCTCTGGGGCGCGCGCTTCCTCAACGGCCCGCTCGTCCATGGATTCGCCGTATACCCGTGGCCGTAAGGAGGCATACAATTCCGGGGTCACCACCGGACGGGTCGCATAGAGCGGCTGATAAAGATCCATGGTGAAGGAAATGGGACGGCCTGAGACGAGGGACAGATGCACCTGGGACCAATCGACCTCCGTGCTGTTTTCCACGATCGCCCAGCCTTGCAGAAATGAGGGACAATCGTCTTCCAGAACTAGGCGGTACGCCGTCTTCCAGACCGGCGTCTCGATGATGTAGGCGACCCGGACGTTTCTGATTCCGTCGCCGTTAAAGGTAATGGAGACGGCTTTCTTCTGGGTATCGTGACCTGCGGCGAGCACCGAGAGGGCCTGCTGCAGGTCCTGGTTAAGTCGATCATTCAGCAATTTAATTCGCTGGATCTGTGCTAACGGAATGGATCGAAGGCCGTCCTCAGTCAGCACGTTCAGGTACTCCACTTGGACCACCGGGCGGCGCAGATCCTCCACGGTCCCGACGGCCTCTTCCTTCTTTTCCACACCGACGATGATCCCAATGACCGTGTTGGGAGTGGTGACCTCAATCCGCTCACCGCGAATTTGATCAAGCATCTGCCCGAGACCGGGGTTGCCGGTAAGATTGATTCCGAAGCCGGCCAATGTCTTTGTGATCGGATCTCGGGAGCCATAGGTGACGGTGGAGACCTGGCCGCCGCTCAAATCCTGAACGACCATGCTCTTGAGAAGATCGTTGACCTGATCCGTTTTGAACCTGAGATCAATGCGTGCGCGGCCATGAACGAGGCCCTCGTGTTGGAAGTAACCCACGCCGCTCGAATAGAGCACAACCTTGGACAGCGGCAACGTGGCTTGTTCTGCCGAAGAGGGCGGCGTCGCGCCCTCTCCCTTGGACATCTCAGGCAGGGCAAGAACGCTGCCGGACAGAATCACCAAGATGCCGAGGAGCGCGATCAGAATCTTCATGATGGTCCTCCTTGACCGGGCACAGATGATGGCGGATGATGACGAGCGGTGGTCGGTGTCCTCCTCGCCATGCAGTATAATCGCTCGCGCGAGCCGCTCACAATGCCGGCCTGGTTTTTCATTGCTCGTTCGACAGACGTCCGGCGCTCGTTCGGGGTCATTTGCGTCTGTCTCCTCCTCGGTATCGCAAGTATCGTCCTACCGGCGGCAACAGCCGCGCAATCAGGGAATCGAGAATCGGAGGAGTCACCCTACGGGCTGGACACCGTTTCCGATGGTCAACGGTTGTCGCGAGACGGCGATCGACTGTTGAAAGAAGGTCGTGAACGGGACGCGGCGCACAAGTACCTCGCGGCGCACGAAAAATTTCAAAACCTGCTGCTTCATTATTTCGAGCAGGCGTTTCGCTCCAGCCTGGGTGGCCTGCCTGCCGACGAAGACGCCCTCACAAAGGCCAGCACCGAAGTGGCGGCTCTTCGCAATCTGAATCTATCCAAGCTCTGGGTTGTCCTGGACCCGGAGGACCGGGCATTCGAGCAGGGACTCGAAACCGAGAGGGCGGCGCTGGTTCAACGGTTTCATGAGTTTCTGAGTCCACCTTCGGCGGAGCCGCTGGACCGGTTTCTCCATCGGCTCTACCCTGATGACCCGTCAGGCGATCGGCAGATGGAGGCGCTGCGCGGAGGAAGCCTACCGTCTTCCAAACGGTGGACTCGCCTTGGGATAGACGTCCCACGAACCCATTCGAACTGAGATCCCCGGCGCGCTCACGCCATCTTTCGCCTTGACAAGACTTCGAACGCTCCCCTAGAGTTGCCTACACATACGCTCGGGTGTAGGGAAGAGGGTGTCAGTCCCTCGCGGTCCCGCCGCTGTGACTGGGACGAAACCCGCAGACGCCACTGTTCTACCCCCTCCCTTCCCTCCCCCTTGAAGGGGGAGGGAGGGTGGGGGAGAGATGGGAAGGCGCGGGGAGTAGGGCGAACCAGAAGCCAGAAGACCTGCCCGGGCAAGGAGCCGGCCAACGATCCTTCGGTCGGGCTCCACGACCATCTTTCTCTCGTGGGCTGGAGAAAGGGTGAGGGTGAAGAAGCGGGTGCAATCCTCAAGGTCTGTCTGGCCTTGAGGATTTTTTATTTTGAAAGCTCAGAGCGAACAGCGAGCGGCGAACCGCAGGAAAGCGTCTGTGGTGATTCGCTATGCACTATTCGCTGTTGGCTACGTGCTGATGATGTGCCCCGCGCAGGGTGATGACACGGGACCTCCTTCCATGAAGCGACGACAGCAAGGCATCCTCACCGGTATGCCGTTCATGGCGAATCTGGCGTCGCGGACGTTCGTGGACGATTTGGGCCGGAAGATCTACCTGTCGAAACCCCCTACCCGCGTCGTGTCTTTGGCGCCAAGCATTACCGAAACCCTATTCGCGATCGGACTCGGTGAGCGAGTGGTCGGAGTCACGCAATTTTGCGACTATCCACCGGAGGCGCGGACCAAGCCCAAGGTTGGATACATGCATCCAAATGTTGAATCAATTGTTGCCTTGCAACCAGACCTCGTATTGGCGCCGCGGGAGTTCATTCGCCCAGACATCCTCGGCAAACTCGAACAATTGAAGATTCCCGCGTTCATTCTGGACGCGAAGACAGCGGAAGACATTCCCTCGCACATCCAGACGATCGGCCGGATGCTCGATCATACCGGGCCGGCGAATCAGACGGCTATGGCGCTCAGGCAGCGTCTGGCGGAGTTGCGGACCAAAATTGAAGCGCTGCCGCGCCCTCGCGTGCTCTATGTGCTCAACAGCCAGCCTCTTATCACTGTGGGACCAGGCAGCTTTCTCCATCACCTGATCGAACTGGCCGGCGGCGCCAACGTGGCGGCCCGGGCGAAGGCGCCCTATCCACGTCTGAACATGGAGGAGGTCATCAAGGAAGACCCGGAGTTGATCGTGTTTCCGGGGGGCGGAGCCGAGGGCATCCCGGAGCCCGAGCGCCAACTCTGGCAGCGATGGACAACGATCTCCGCGGTCAGGCATCGGCGGTTTCATGAAGTGCCGAGCGATCTGCTGAACCGACCTGGGCCTCGTATCGTGCAAGGATTGGAACGTCTCGCACGAATCATTCACCCGGAAGCATTTACCGACTCCCTGACTCCCTGAATCTGTGATGCAGACCGTCACCCCCCCAACGAACCGTGAGCACAGCGCCGCCGAACGTGCCCCATGCCGCCATCAGGCCGCCGCGGCGGGGTCGAGAGACCGATCCATCGACGGGTCGATTCTGACCCACGGTCGCTGGCGCAGGGTGATGCTGGTCCTCGCTGCAGCGAGCATCCTCGTCATCATGCTGAGCCTGCGCGCGGGGGCGGAACCTATTCCGTTCGCGGAGGCGCTGCGGATTCTGTGGCGGTTCATGCAAGAGGGCCAGGCGGGCGTTGAAACTTCCGGCTCGTCGGGCGTTATTCTGATGCAGGTACGCCTGCCGCGGGTGATCCTCGCGTTTCTGGTGGGCGGGTCGCTGGCCGCGGTCGGGGTTGGGCTTCAGGCCTTGTTGCGGAATCCCTTGGCGGATCCGTACGTGCTTGGTATCTCGAGCGGAGCGGCGCTAGGCGCCGCGTGCGCCATGCTGTTCGGGCTGGGCGTAACGGCCATCGGGATCTCGCTGCTGCCCCTGTGCGCATTCGGCGGCGGTCTCCTCTCGATCCTGCTGGTGTATCGCATCGCCGTATCGCACGGGCATCTGCCGTTGCACACGCTGCTCCTGGCCGGCGTCATTCTGAACGCGGTCTTTTCCGCGCTCATCATGTTCATGACATCTATCATGGACCCCAATCGTTCCTTTGGGATGATGTCCTGGCTTATGGGCACGCTGCAGGCCCCGGATTACCCGGCGCTGCTTGCGCTGGCGTTGTACCTGGGGATTGGTGGGATCGTGCTGTTTGCGCAGGCAAGGCCATTGAATCTGCTGGCTTTCGGCGAACAGACTGCGCGATCGCTCGGCATCGAAGTCGAATCGGTCAAGAAACGGGTATTCGTGACCTCGGCACTGCTGACCGGAGCGGTCGTCTCCGTCAGCGGGCTCATCGGATTCGTGGGGATGGTGATCCCGCATGCGGTGCGGATAGTGGTCGGCGCCGACCACCGGCTGCTATTGCCCGCATCGGCATTGGCCGGTGGAATGTTCCTGACGGCGGCGGACGCGCTCGCGCGCACCCTGCTCGCGCCGGGAGAAATTCCGGTAGGCGTGGTGACGGCCTTGGCTGGAGGTCCGTTCTTCCTCTATCTGCTCATGCGGCGCAAGGGGGAGTTTGTCTAGTGAGTACCCCAGGGGCCACGGCCTACAGGGTTAGGGACCTGGCGTTCCGCTACGGACCCGGTAGTACGACAGGGGCGGCCGATGGCGTGTGGGCGGTGGATGGCGTGTCTTTCGAGATTCAGGCAGGCGAGGTTCTCGGCATCATCGGTCCCAACGGGTCCGGTAAGACTTCATTGCTCAAGCTCCTCGTTAAAGTGCTGCGGCCGCAACGTGGGGAGGTGCATCTCTTCGGGAGGTTGCTGGGCACGCTGCCGCAACAGGAAGTCGCCCGAGGTGTCGCGCTTGTGCCGCAAGACCACCAGCCGATGTTTCCGTTCACCATCCTTGAGACCGTGATGATGGGACGCTTTCCTCATCAGCCGCCAGGCCGATTGAGCCTTATCGGGTGGGAGAGCGAAAACGATCGTCGCGTGGCCGAGCAGGCCATGTGTGATATGGATGTTGCCCATTTAGCCGCACGCTCCATTCATTCCGTATCGGGAGGCGAACGGCAGCGCGCGATCATCGCCAGAGCGCTGGCCCAGGAACCGAGCGTCCTGTTGCTGGATGAACCCACGGCGTTTCTGGACCTCAATCATCAGGTCGAAATCTGCGGCATCTTGCGCCGGCTGAATGAGGAACGGAGACTGACCGTTGTCCTCGTGTCCCACGACCTCAACCTGGCTAGCCAGTATTGTGACCACGTCATGTTGCTTGAGAGCGGCCGGGTGTATCGAGTGGGGACACCGGAGCAGGTCATTCGACCAGAGGTCCTGGAAGTTGTGTATCACTGTGAGGTGCTGATCGATCGACATCCGTTGTCCGGCTTGCCTCGCGTGACACTGCCGGGGAGGCCTGGAAGGCGCGTTGCGAAAGCGTGATGATCTCAGGCTGCAGGATGGATCCGTACCCGGTCCATCTGTTCGCTATAGAAAGGGGTACAGAACCGCAGACCAGGAGGTAGCGAGTGACAAGTCGTCAGTGTCATCCACGCACTTCTCGGCTGGTAACTTCTCCACGCGGTGCCCTTGTTGCGACAGGGAATCCCTTGTGCCACATTTGGCGAGCGGAACGGATTGGTTAGGTAGAGATTGAATTATCACAGAGATGAAACAATCATTGACCATTAGGCAGTCGCCCGATTGAGAATCCATGCCCAGCTTTAGACAAGTCATACCGCGCCTTCCGGTCAGTGACCTAAACCGCACCATTGCCTTTTACCGTGACCACTTCGGGTTCGAAGTAAGTGTCATTTGGCCACGTCAGCGCCCCACATTCGTGATGCTATGTCGTGATGGGGCGGGCCTCGGCTTTTTCGAGCCAACTGAACAGCCTGTAGTGATCGGTTACGCGGAGCTTTATATTGAACTTACAGACTGCCAGACACTACACGACTGGCTTAAAACCCGATTGCCGATCGAATGGGGCCCGGAAGTCTATTCCTACCGTCGCCGCGAATTTGCCGTGCGAGATCAAGATGGCTATTTGATTATCTTCACTGAGCCGACGAACGAACCACCGACCACAAGTGAACCCGCAGAGTGAGGGGCGATTGAAAAAACCTGCGAACATTGCGGGCAGACGTTCGAGAGCGTGGCTACCAGTGCTGGTGCGGCGGGTTGGGAATTACCGAACGGCAGATGGAAGGGATCGCGGATCGGTTTCAGGACTGTTCGTGCCCTGCGTGTCTCAAGAAGGTCGGCAGGGAAGGCCCGGCAGTCGAGTCGTGTAGCCATGATGATCTCAGGATGGATGGATCCGTACCCGGTCCATCTGTTCGCTATCGAGGGGTACAGGACCACCAGGAGGGAGTAGCGAGGACAAGTCGTCAGCGACGGGGAAGATGGTGCAAAGCCATCACGGTGCCGCCACTGTAAGTGGGGAGTGACTCTGCACGAATGCCACTGTCTGGAAAGCAGTGAGCCGTCAGCGGTCAGGAAGAAGCTGAAGACCGATAGCTGAAAGTTGATTAACGTTTCAGACGGGAAGGCGCGGAGTCGCGATGATCCACGAGTCAGGAGACCCGACTGACGGATGTGTTTATTCACCCTTCGAGCCAAAGGGAGGAGAACATGCGTCCAGTCTGTTGGAGCCGACCCGGTTTTGTCCTCGTCTGGTGCTTGATCGTTCCATTCATTGACGAACCCACGACAGCTGCCGCCGAGGAAGAAACGTCGGTTGCGCAGGTCCTTGAAACCGAAGAGGTCGTGGTCAGCGCGACCAAAACTGAGATTCCGGTCAAGCAGGTCACCAGCGCCGTGGAGGTCATTACGGGGGAGCAGTTGCAGCAGCGGAAGGTGAGAACCGTTGCGGAAGCGCTTCGCCTGCGCTCAGGGGCTGGCGGTATTTCAAAGCGGTGGCCCTGGCACACTCGTCGACGTTCGGATGCGCGGTGGAACTCCGGAACAGACTCTCGTCTTGATCGATGGTGCGATCGTCAATAGCGCCACGGTCGGCACGTATGACTTCGCCAATCTGACGTCCGACAACATCGAGCGGATTGAAATCTTGCGAGGGAACCAGAGCATGTTGTGGGGATCGGACGCCATGGGCGGAGTGATCAATATTACCACGAAGCGCGGACGTGACACCCCGAACCTATCTGCCTTTTTTGAGTACGGTTCCTTCGTTACGCTTCGTGAGGGAGCCAATCTGACCGGAAAGAAGGGACCGATGGACTTTGCTTTTTCGCTCTCCCGCTGGGATACAGCGAGCTTCTCGACCATCAATTATCGGCGAGGCGCGGCTGAGCGTGATGGATACCACAACTGGCAGGGATCTGCCCGGCTGGGGTTCGACCTTCCGAAAGAGGGACGGTTCGAGTTTGATTTCCGGTGGATGAACGGGATCGTGAACTTCGATGGGTTTGCGTTCAATCCGGTGACGTTCGAATCCGATCCCGCCGATGTCTACGGCGCGAGAAGCCAAAGCAACCAATATGTCTTCGCCGGCAACTACATGCAACCGATCACGGACTGGTGGTCACAAAAGCTGACCTTGGCGCGTGCGACCGACAATCTTGTCTCGTTTGCTGGAACGGTCCAGCGGAATATAGTGACCGGAGTGACGGAGGATGTGCCCTTCCCGTTTCACACCGACATCAATACGACGAGCAACCGGATCGAGTGGCAGCATAACTTTCAGATTGGGAAACCCTTGCTTCTGACGGCGGGTTATCAGTTTAGAGAACAACTGGGCGAGAATATCGATCTCACCACGAACACGACCGACCATTCCGAACAAGATCGTCAGCAGCAATGCGGGATTTGCCGAAGCTCAGCTCAATCTCTGGGACCGTCTGTTCGGAACGGCGGGCATCCGGTACGACGACTACAATGTCTTCGGGAGCGCCACGACCTATCGCCTGACGGGAGGCTACCTGCACCAGGAAACCGGCACCAAGCTCCGTGGCAGCTATGGGACCGGATTCCGCGCCCCCACGATCAACCAATTGTTCTTCCCCGACTTCGGCAATCCCAACCTGCAACCGGAGAAGAGCCAAGGGTGGGATCTGGCGATCGACCAGACCTTGTTCAACGAGCGCGTGACGCTCAGCGCCGGGTATTTCTATACGCGGTATCGCAACCTCATTGTATCGGTCTTCGATCCGGTCGGATGTGGGTTCACTCTGTTTGGATTTTGCGCCCAGAACCGTGGCCTTTCCACGGCCGATGGGGTAGAAGCGAGCGCGACGGTCAGGCTCGCGCGGGATCAGGCGTGGATCAAGAGTTTGGATCTGCGGTTTCAATACACGTACACGAGCACGCACGATTTGACAGACAACCAGGACACACGCCTGCCGAAGTGGCCGCTGAACCAGTGGTCGGCCATACTCAGCTACCAACCGATCGAGCGGCTGCGGGCCAATTTGGAGGGTCGGTATGTCGGACAACGGTTTAATAATGTTTCCAACCAGCAATCGATCCCGTCCTTCTATGTCTGGAACCTTTCCGCGACCTATGATGTGAACAAGAATGTTCAGGTCTATATGCGTGCCGACAACATCTTCAACGCGAAATATGAAGAGGTTCTTTTCTTCGGAACTCCGATTCGCTCGATCTTTGGGGGCGTGAGGGTGAATTTTGACGTTCCACTAGGAACCCGATCATGACCAACTACCCGCGTTTGGTCATTGCCGGAACTCATAGCGGCGTCGGCAAAACAACGGTGACGCTGGCGCTGCTGGCGGCGCTGAAGGTCCGCGGCCGAGAGGTCCAGGCCTTCAAAGCAGGGCCTGATTTCATCGATCCAAGTCACCACGCCGCCGTCACGGGCCGTCCTTCTCGTAATCTCGATGGTTGGATGCTCGGAGCGGAACAGAATCGACAGATCTTCACTCATGCTGCCGCCGATGCAGATCTCTCGATCATCGAGGGAATGATGGGCCTCTATGATGGCAGTTCGCCCACCAATGAAGTCGGCAGCACGGCTGAGTTGGCGAAACAACTCGATGCTCCTGTGTTGCTGGTGATCGACGGCAGCGCCATGGCTCGCTCGGCCGCCGCGATGGCGTCCGGGTATGCGCGCTTTGATCAAGCTGTGCAAGTTGCCGGAGTCTTATTCAACCGCGTGAGCGGTGAGGGACATTACCTCCTGCTCAAAGAGGCGGTAGAGGCAGAAGCGAATCTCACCGTCGTAGGATACCTGCGACCTGATGCGGCTCTCACTGTTCCCGACCGGCATCTGGGTCTGGTGACCGCGCTTGAACACGGGTCACACGATTTCTATGATCGGTTGGCGCAGGCGGCGGGGCAAACGGTGGATCTGGACCGTGTAGAGGCGTTGGCCCGGTCATGCGACGAGTTGGAGGTCCACTTGGACATTGGCTCAGTACCGAACAATGATCGCGTGCCTCCTGATTATCTAGTCCGTGTTGGCGTTGCCCACGATCCTGCCTTTTGTTTCTACTATCATGAGAATCTCGAGTTGCTGGAGGCGGAGGGGGCGGAGATCATCAGATTTTCTCCCCTCCGAGACCGGACCCTGCCAGAAATTGACCTGCTCTATCTGGGCGGAGGCTATCCGGAGCTCCATGGGGAGGCGCTGGCCAGCAATGTCGGCATGCGGAACGCGATTCGCGAGTTCGCGAGTCGAGGAGGGACGATCTATGCCGAGTGCGGAGGCCTGATGTATCTGACGCGGGCGATCCAGGATTTTGACGGGCGTCCTCACGAGATGGTCGGGTTATTCGACGCCGAAGCGGTGATGCGAAAGCCGGCTTTGACGCTGGGCTATCGAGAGATTGAGATCACGCGTCCTTGTCCTTTAGGGGCCGTCGGGCTGAAAGCACGCGGTCACGAATTTCATTACTCCTCGCTGGTACCGACCGGCGCGCTGAACTACTCCTGCACAGTCACCGGCGCGCAAGGTGAATCCCGAGGGCACGACGGTCTGATCGCGGGAAACACCATCGCCCTATACGCGCACATTCATTTTGCGAGTCAGCCACATCTGGCGCGCGCGCTGGTGGCCTCCGCACGCGGGAACCGTTCACATCTTGCTGCTGATCGGAATCGTGCACCATAACGGATCAGACGGGGGCAGTGAAGCTTCCGCTTCGCAAAGGAATCAAGCGCAGAAGGGCGTAGAGTTCTGACGGTCTGAGAGAGGGCCGACATGAGAGGACCGGTTGACAAGTGTTGCGAGCACTGCGGCCAAGCCTTTACCTGTGGGCAGTATGGCTGCTGGTGCGGCCGCATGGCGATCACGGATGCGCAACTCGATTGGATTGTCGGTCGTTTTCAAGACTGCCTCTGTCCCGACTGCTTGCACAAGGTCAGCACGGGGGAATTAGGGCCTTCCGGAGAGCGCCCATCACAGAGGAGGTAGCCGGGATGCGCATCACCAAAGTCTACACTCGCACCGGCGATGCCGGGAAAACGCGGCTGGCCGGCGGCCAGCAGGTCTGGAAGGACAGTCTCCGGGTCGAGGCCTACGGAACCGTGGACGAGCTGAATTCGTCGATCGGGGTCGTGCGCGTGTTCAACACCGACAAGGTTGGAACATATCCCCAGGCCGCTCGTCTTGAGGAGGAGCTCCGCTGGATCCAGAACAAGCTGTTCGATGTCGGCGCTCTTCTGGCGACCGCTCCGGGCCAGACCTTCAAGAATATGCCCCAACTTACAGCCCAGGATGTGACACGCCTGGAACGGCTCATCGATGATTGCCAGAAGGAATTGGCCCCACTGAAGGAATTCATCCTTCCCGGCGGCGGCAAGGTCTCTGGATTGCTCCATCAAGCACGGACGATTTGCCGACGAGCGGAACGCGTGTGCGTGCAATTGGCCCGCGACGAGGTCGTCGACCCACTCATCGTCAAACTTCTCAACCGCCTCAGCGATGCCTTGTTTGTCTTGGCTCGTTGGGTCGCCAAAACCCAGGGAGAACCCGAATTTCAATGGGAACGGAACGTCAAAAAAACCGAGGGTTGAAGACTGCGTCGGACCGCGACCCTCAGTCCTCGTGACTCGGCAGCGGCAAATATGGCGGCACGGACGTTGATGATCCAGGGGACCGCGTCGCACGTGGGGAAGTCTGTCCTCACCGCTGCGGTCTGCCGAATCTTCGTGCGACGCGGGCTCCGGGTCGCCCCGTTCAAGGCTCAGAACATGTCCAATAATTCGTTCGTCACGCCGGAGGATAAGGAAATCGGGCGCGCCCAAGCGATGCAAGCGGCAGCCTGCCGGCTGGCTCCCCGCGCGGACTTCAATCCGGTGCTGATCAAGCCGTCCGGCGAGCACAGCGCGCAACTCGTCGTCGGCGGTCGCGTCGCCGGAGTGTTGTCGGCGCGGGATTTCGGCCGCGTACGGCGGGAACACTTTCACACGGTGTGCGAGGCGTTTGGTCGATTGCGCTCGGAATTTGATCTGGTGATCCTTGAAGGCGCAGGCAGCCCGGCCGAGATCAATCTACGGGAGCAGGACATCGTCAATATGCGCATGGCGCAGGAAGCAGAGGCGCCGGTGCTGTTGGTTGGAGATATCGATCGGGGCGGGGTGTTTGCGGCCCTGTTCGGCACCATGAGCTTGCTTCAACCCGATGAGCAGCGCCACGTGAAGGGCCTGCTCATCAACAAATTCCGCGGTGACCGAGACCTGTTGACCACAGGAATAACAATGCTGGAAGGACGGACGTCAGTTCCCTGCCTTGGCGTGATCCCGCACTGGGGACACCTTCGCGTGCCCCAAGAAGACTCGTTGGGATGGGAGACCTGGACGGGTGTACGATCTCAGGAGGTTGATGCCCTGGCCATCGGCATCGCGGATGTCCCGGCAATTTCAAACTTTACTGATTTTGAGGCGCTGCGTCATGAGGCCGATGTTCGCCTGATCAAGATCAGCGAGGCGGCGCCTACGCGACTCGATGCGCTGATCTTTCCGGGCACGAAGAACACGGCCGAGGCGTTGCGATTCGTCCGGGACCGAGGGATAGATCGGGTGGCGCGGTGCGTTGCGGCTGAGGGTGGGACGGTCATCGGACTCTGCGGCGGTTACCAGATTTTGGGACGATCGATTCGTGATCCTCACGGCGTGGAATTGGATGTGCCGGAACTTGATGGGCTCGGTCTGCTCGACGTGGTGACGAGCTTTGCACGAAACAAGGTGACGGTCCGGGTGGTTGGGACCCATCGGGAGACTGGCTGCCCCGTGGAGGGCTACGAAGTGCACATGGGCCGTACGAGAGCGGGCGCCGGCGTGGCTCCTCTGCTGGACCTTGAAAAGCCCGGTCAGTCGGTGCGATGGAGCGAAGGGGCGGTCTCGCCGGATGGTCGCGTCTTCGGCACATACGTCCATGGTCTCTTTGATGCGCCGCGCTTCCGACGCACATTTCTCAATCGACTGCGAACGGCCAGAGGATGGGCTCCGCTATATCCGCAAACCGGCGCCTCGCTGGATCGGGAACTGGGTGAGCTGGCTGATTTCGTTGAGCAGCACGTTGATATGGAGGCGATCGAGGGGATCGTCGAGCGTGGAGTATGAACCAGTGCGTCGGGTGAGATCGAGCGATAGGAGGTCTAAGCGAGGAAGATTGATTCTCGTGATCGGTGGGGCTTCATCGGGAAAAAGCGACCTGGCATTGGACCTTGCCGGGACATCCGGTAAGCGAGCCTTTCTGGCGACCGGCCAAGCCCTGGACCAGGAAATGGCCGAGCGGATCCGGCGTCACAAAGCGTCACGGGGTGTGGGTTGGAAAACAGCGGAAGTGCCGGTGGAATTGGCCGAATGGTTTCAGACCGAAGGCTGGGCGTTCCGCGCGGTCGTAGTGGATTGTCTTACGCTTTGGTTGACGAATCTTCGGGGGCGCGGTGTACCGGAGTCTGAGATATCGAAGCTCGTCTCGACCTTGCTCAAGGTGATCAGAGCAACCATGGCCCGCGTGGTGATGGTCACGAACGAACTCGGACTTGGATTAGTACCGGAAGATGCCGCCTCTCGTCGCTTTCGAGACTTGGCCGGGCAGGTGAACCAGCAGATGGCCAGAGAGGCCGATGAAGTCTACCTGGCACTGAGCGGGCTGCCGGTTCGGATCAAGCCGGCGGCAAGGATTCGTTCTTAGTGGGGAGCCCGATGACCCTTCATGAAACAATCGAGCAGATTCGACCGGTGGACCGGGAAATAATGAAGCGAGCCCAAGCCCGCCTCGACCGGCTCACCAAGCCAATGGGAAGTTTGGGGCGGCTCGAGGAATTGGCGGTCCGCTATGTGGGGATGACCCGGGAGGAGCATCCAAAGCCGCCGCGAACGCTCATCTTCACGTTCGCGGCCGATCATGGGGTGACGGCAGAAGGGGTCAGCGCCTATCCCAGTGAGGTGACCGCGCAGATGGTCCTGAACTTTCTTCGAGGAAGCGCAGCGGTCAATGTGCTGGCCCGCCATGTCGGGGCCGAAGTTCGGGTCGTGGATATCGGTGTGGCTCATGCGTTTGGTTCCTTGCCTGGGTTGATCGGTCGAAAAGTCAGCGCCGGCACGAATAATTTTGCATTGGAGCCAGCCATGAGTCGCGAGCAAGCTGAACAGGGGTTACTCGTAGGCGTGGACCTTGCCGTTCAATCCGCCCGCGAAGGGGTCGGCCTGATTGGCACAGGGGACATGGGCATCGGCAATACCACCCCGAGCGCGGCGATCACCGCGGTGATGACTGGTCTCGCTACAGAACAGGTGACAGGTAGCGGAACCGGCATCGACGATGCGGGCTATCGACGGAAAGTCTCGGTGATCAAGCGCGCCCTCGCCTTGCATGATCCAAACCCGGAAGACCCGCTGGACGTGCTGAGCAAGGTGGGAGGCTATGAAATTGCCGGGGTTGCGGGACTGATACTCGGAGCCGCAGCGTGCGGGATTCCGATCGTGCTGGATGGATTCATTGCAGGAGCAGCCGCGCTACTTGCGACGGGGCTTGAGCCACGGTGTGGTGAGTACCTCATTGCCTCGCACCTTTCGGTTGAGCGCGGGCATCGAGCGGTCTTGCATCGCCTTAGCCTCGCACCGCTCCTGGATCTGGATCTTCGGCTTGGAGAAGGCACGGGAGCTTGCCTCGGGATCGGGCTGGTCCATGCCGCGATCAAAGTCCTGACGCAGATGGCGACCTTCGATGAAGCCGGCGTGTCCGAACGGTCGGCCCGGGAAAGGCCGCGTCTCGGCGCGCCCGGGGCGGGCGGGTGAAAAAGGATCCTGGTGATTCGTTCATTTGTCATTGCCTGGCACTTCCTGACGGCGATTCCGCTGACGGCGGTTCATCACGATCCCACCTCCCACGAACTCGCTCAGTCAATGGCCTGGTTTCCTCTGGTCGGCCTCATCCTGGGCGGGCTTCTTGCTGGGAGCGCGCTCGTCTTCTCAACAATGTTCACCGACGGCGTTGTGAACGTGCTCCTCATCGTGGTCTTGGCGATTGCGACGCGCGGCCTACACCTCGATGGCCTGGCTGATTCCTTGGATGGTCTTGCCGGCGGACGAACACCGACCGAGCGGCTGGCGATCATGCGTGATGCGCGCATCGGTGCCATAGGCGCCGCAGGCCTGATACTGGCCCTGGGCCTCCGCTATGCTGGGCTGGCGGCATTACCGCTTGCGGATCGGCTCTCCTGGTTGATCTCTATGCCGGCGATCGGCCGTTGGGCGATGGTGGTTGGCGCTATGTCGGCCCCCAATGCCCGCGCCGATGGCGGGCTCGCTCAACCGTTTCTTCAACAGCTCTCGCTACGCGAACTAATCAGCGCGACGGTCTTGCTATCCGGCATTGTGATCTTGGCCCTCGGTCCTCTGAGTGCGCTTGTTGCGTGTGGACTTGTCGCGCTCGTCGCTCGAGCGGTCACCGCGCTGGCGTGTCGGCTCCTAGGCGGTATTACGGGCGATGTGCTTGGCGCTACGAATGAAATCGCTGAAATCGTCTTTCTAATCCTCGCACCGACTGTAGCGAACCTGGGACTGCCGTTTCACCTATTGCGATGACGGTCCAAGAGCTGGTTCTGGCTTGCGTGCTCGATGTTATCGTCGGCGATCCGCGCTGGCTCCCTCATCCGGTTCGACTGATGGGTCTGGCAGTCACATGGTATGAGAAAAGAATCAAAGGTGGTATTCGTCGCCCTGAAGCCTTGAGAATAATTGGCGTTGCGCTGGCGCTCGGCTTGCCGGCGATTTCCTATGCAGCCGCGTGGCTGGTCATTGAACGGGCCGAGACGCTGCACGCGGCACTAGGAAAGACGCTGGTTGTCTTTCTTGCGTTCACCACTCTGGCGGCGCGAGATCTCGTTGACCATTCCCTCGCGGTCTGGCGCGCGCTCGAAGGCGACTCGCTCGTTGAGGCACGTGCGGCCGTGTCCAGGATTGTTGGGCGTGATACCGACCGTCTCTCCGAACCGGAGGTCGTGCGAGCCACCGTGGAGACGATTGCGGAGAGCACGTCCGATGGGGTCATTGCCCCTCTGTTGTATCTAACATTGGGAGGACCTCCCTTGGCGTTGGCGTATAAGGCGATCAACACGCTGGACTCGATGGTGGGCTATCGCAATGCCGCATATCGAGACTTTGGGTGGGCCTCAGCCCGGCTTGATGATGCGGCGAATTGGGTGCCGGCGCGGATCACGGGAGTGCTTCTAGTTCTTGCGGCGGGAATCCGAACCCATACGATGGGACAGGCGTGGCGTATCTTCCGGCGTGACGGGGAAAAGCACCCCAGTCCAAACAGTGGTCGGCCCGAAGCCGCTATGGCCGGAGCGTTGGGAGTGCAGCTTGGAGGAACGAACTTCTATGGCGGCCAACCGTCTGAGCGGCCACGGCTAGGTGATGGCTTGGTGTCGCTGAGACCGGCCCAGATCCCGATCGCGCTTCACCTCATGGCTGTTGCATCGCTGATGGCCGTGATGTTGGCGGCGCTGGGCCTATGCCTGTGAACATGCGGGTGGAACATGGCGGCAATGTCTATGCGGCCGTTCGCGAGAGCGGCCGCCGCCTGAATACCCTGATCGATTTCAGCGCCAGCATCAACCCTCTTGGTCCTTCTCCGCGGGCGCTTCGCGCGATTCTTTCGTCTCTTCATCTGACGGTTTACTATCCGGATCCTGACTGTGTCGCCGTTCGGGACGGGCTCGCGAAACGGCACAATCTGATTCCCGAGCAGATAGTCATCGGGAACGGATCAATTGAGCTGATCCATTTGTTGCCGCGCGCCCTGTCGATCGGCTGCGCGTTGATTGTCGGGCCGACCTTCTCGGAGTATGCACGCGCGGTGTTGCTGGAAGGAGGACACGTCATCAGACTCGACGCGATGCGGATCGATCGGTACCGGCCGCCGGTTGAACGGGCGATCGATTGTGTTCGGAAGAATAGCGCCAAGATCGATGCGGTGTTTCTCTGCAACCCCAACAGTCCGACGGGACAGGGGGTGAGTGTGGAGGACGTCTTCGAGTTGGTTGGCGCAGCGTCTCGTCGCAAAGTCTGGGCTGTCGTGGATGAGACGTTTGTCGAATATTGTGAGGACCGATCAGTGGTGCGAGAACTGAACCGGCTTTCGCGGTTGGTCGTGTTGCGGAGCTTCACCAAGTTTTACGCAATCCCGGGCTTGCGCATCGGCTATTTGGCCGGCGGCGAGCAAACCATCAAGCGCATCCGGCGATTGATTCCTCCGTGGTCGGTCAACACCATGTCACAGGTCGCTGCCTTGGCGTCGATCCATGATGTCCGCCATGCCCGGAGAAGCCGCGCGTTCATGGACCACGAGCGACCGCGCCTGATCGAAAACCTGGAGTCACTTCGCGGGGTAACGGTGTATCCGTCCGAGGCGAACTTCGTCCTGGTGGAACTTCCTCATGCACACACAGCGAGACACGTTGTGGGACTGCTTCGCCGCCAAGGACTGTTGGTCCGTGACTGCTCCTCTGTCGAGGGCCTGACCGCTTGGACGATCAGGATCGCGGTGCGCACGCCCACGCAGAATGATCGTCTGATCACAATTCTTCGGAATCTCATTACCTGACGAGGAACTTTCATATGGCAAACCATAAGCGGACTTCCGTGGTGACCAGTTTCGTTGTCAAGAGCGATACATTGCTCATTGATCTGGGCGAGCCGCGACCCATCTTGTCGTCGGCGCCACGCGGTGGAGGGCTGGGACGGGCTCGGTACATTTTGAACCACCAAGTAGCGCCCAACCCATTAGCCGATCCGGTTCCGGCTTCCCGAGTTTCCAGGGAAGACCCGGGTCGGTATCTAGGACGCATCGCAAGCCAGCATGGAGTGGAAACACCGTCGGTTGCCCTCATGACTGCCGTGTCGCTGAAACAGCTTGTCGTTATGCGCGAAGAGTCAGCGGGTATCTGGGTAGAGGGATTTTTTACGGTGGGCGTCTCCAATGCGGTCAGAGCAGGTGAACCGATCGATCTTCACGCGGAGGACAGCAGCGTACGGTCGACTCCGGGAACGATTAATATTATTTTGGTCACCAATGGTCGTTTGACCTCATCGGCTATGGTTGGTGTTGTGCAGGTAGCGACGGAAAGTAAGACGGCCGTCCTGATTTCTCATCACATCCCAAGTCAGACGGGAGGTCCGTGGGCAACCGGAACCGGCACGGATGCGATTGTGGTCGCAAGCGGAAAAGGACGAGTCCTTCGCTATAGCGGGACGCACACCAAGTTCGGCGAGATGGTCGGACGGCTTGTTGCGCGTGGTGTTGGTGAAGGGCTCCTTCGCTCGAAGGAGTGGGCTCGCTTTCAGCATAGAGGTTCGGTCTCTCCTCGCTAACCGGCTTTCTCCTGCTTCTCTAGCTGCGCCAGCCTTACAAAATTCGGCTCTTTGGCCGGAAATTCGTCGATTCCGAACTGTCCATCAAGCGTGTCTCAATTCGGATGCGCTCTCTAATCTGCTCGAAAACAAGTACTTATCGTTCGCTCATGACAAGACGCAAAATTCTGTCGTTCCCAGCACCAAATTTGCATCGTGCAGAATGATCTGTAGTTACTATACTTAGAATACTGTTCCGGCGATACACTTGATCAAGGGACCGGCATCATTTTGTCAGGAGAGGAGGCGATCATGAGGGTGAGAGCCGCGGCGGTGATATTCGGCGTGAGTCTGTGGGTAGGTGTGCTCCTGTCGGCAGGGCCGGCGCGTGCTGCGAATGAGGCGGAAGTCGCCGAGCTTCTTGTAAAACTCTTGCAGGCCGGCCGGAGCGTGATTTCATCTCAGCAGGAATTGATCAATGATCCATCGAAAGGGAACAAGGGGTTCACCCCTGACTATTTGGCTGAAAAGATGATTGAGAAGTATAAGGAAACCACCAAGCTAGACCTCAGCAGGCCGGCCAACATTCCACAGGCCAAATTACTGCTGGCCTTGCTTGAATCCGGAAAAGAGGTGGTGGCTGAGGCGCAGCCGATCATCAATAAGCAGGGGGTCGGATTTAAGGGGCTGATTCCAGCCGTATGGGGACGGAAAACAGGGGAACGTTTCACCCAAAAGACCGGGATCAAATTGAAATTGACCGCCGTGGATTATCGGTTTCCGGGCAACAAACCGGATGAATTTGAGTCGGAGGTGCTGAGGCTCTTTTCGGATCCAAATTACCCAAAAAATAAAGAATACAGTCGCATGGTGATGGTCAACGGCCAACCGGCTTTTCGCATGATGGCGCCGGAATATGCCGGGGCGACGTGTCTGAAATGCCATGGGGATCCGAGGGGGGAACGCGATATCACAGGAAACAAGAAGGAGGGTTTGAAAGAGGGAGGGCTTGCCGGAGCCATCAGCCTGATCATCCCGGTGCATTAGGGAGAGAGTCCTCGCAGAGGAACCTCAGCATTCAATCATTCAAGGAGGCAGAATCGATGAGCAAGATTGTCGTAGTCGATGATTCGTACGCAGAACTTCAACTCATTGAAGGGGTTTTAAAGGGAGCCAACCATACGGTCGTGTCCTATCCCAATACGGAGAAGTTGGAGGAAAAGCTTGCCGTAGAGCGCCCCGACTTGATCGTCATGGATGTCGTCATGCCGGGCCGCAATGGGTTTCAAGCGTGCCGAGATTTGAAAAGCGATGACCGGTTCAAGAATATCCCGGTCGTCCTGTGTACTTCGAAAGGGCAAGACAGCGACAAGTTTTGGGGGCAGCAGCAAGGCGCCAACGGATACATCACGAAGCCCTTCAAGGGCGAAGACCTGCTCGCGACCGTGAAAAAGGTCCTCGCGTAAGCGTGGGCTGGATCGAAACCAACGGAGGCCACAAAGAATCGTGATGGAAGGCGTCAGCGCTTCTGCGCAGCAGGTTGAACGTGCAAACCCGTTGGCGCGCACGGATACGCTGCGGCGGGTATGTCTGATCACCTTGGGAGGTGAACTCTACGCAATCGAGCTGCGGAGCGTTCGCGAAGTCTTCGAAGTGGAGTCGGTGACACCCGTTCCCGGGATGCCGAGCGCCCTGGTGGGCGTGGCGAATCTGCGTGGCGTCGTCATTCCGCTGGTGGACCTCCGATTGATGCTGGGGCTTGTCGTGAGTGGTCCCCCGCCTCAATTTGCGGTGGTGATCCGGCATGGCTCGCGGCAGGTGGGCGTGCTGGTCGAGCGCGTGCCGGAAATCCGAAGCCTTCAGCCAGATCAATTTCTTCCGACCGCGAACTCCGCGCGAGCGGAGTCACGTCCTTTTGTTTCAACCGTCCTTCGCATCGAAGATCGATTGGGCGGCATGCTCGAAGTGCCGATGGTATTTGAGCACGTGGAAGGGGGAGCACCCGCCGCGAAGACGGCCTGATAAGTCAAATTCGTTGGTGTCCCGAAGAAAGCGTGAGACTCGGAACTGGCGGCCGAGGCCGGCCAACGGTTGCATTGGGGAAAAGGAGGAACGACATGTTCGAGTCAGGTCTTCAACAGAGGTTCACAGACCTCCATACGCAGACGAAGCTGATGATCGGATTCGGAGCGGTGAGCATTATCATTTTGGCGATGACCGCAGTCGGCGTGGTCACCCTGGGCCAGCTTCGAGAACAATTTCGGGTCATGAACGATAACTCCAACGTCACGTTGGCCGACCTCGCGGCCTTCGGAAATCGATTCGTGGATTATCACCGCCTTGTCCTTCAACTCCCCGAAGAGCTCAGGAAAAAGGAAGATCTCGAGAAAGCCTTGGGCCGTCTCTCAAAGATCAAGCAAGAGACATATGAGCCCATCACGAGATATGAATCCTCCCAGCTCCGCATATCCAAATCCGGCCGTGACGAGGCGAAAGATCTCGCCGTTCTGAAAGGCAGCCTGCAGGCGTATTTCAAGGAGGCGGAGGGTGCGAGCAGTGCCCTCATGGACAGTTTTACCGACCCGAAATTGACAGCGGAACAGTCCCATCAAATGAGAGCGCTCGGTATCCTCTCGGTCACCAATAATCTGATTCCTCACTACGAAAAAGTCATTGACCGACATCGTGAGCAGCTTGCGACAGTTCGTGCTGTCGCCGGAGACATTAACGACGATGGCCAGGGCTTGGCTAGACGCGGAACAATGCTGCTGATTGTGGGTGGATTGGTGGCTGTGGCGATGGGCTTGGCGGTCGGTTATCTCATGGCTCGGTTCTTTTCACGAGGCATCATTCACATTGCCGACGTCGCGAGTCAGGCGGCATCGGGGCACCTGCAGGCCCGCGCGAAACTGGCGTCGCGCGACGAGTTGGGTCAGATGGCGACTGCGTTCAATACCATGCTTGACCGGATTACGGCTCTTGTTCAAACCGAAGGTGAGCGCGACATGATGCAGCGTCGTCTCATGCAATTCCTTACGCTCGTGTCGGATGTCGGTAAGGGAGACCTGACAAAACGAGGGGAAGTGACCGCCGACATGTTCGGAAACCTGGCCGACGCGTTCAACTTGATGCTGGATCGTTTCGGAAAATTGTTACGCCAGGTGAAAGACGCAGCCGAACGAGTGAACCAGTCGGCCGCAGCCTTGCGAGAGACGTCAGGTCAGATGGCCGGAACGGCCCGGCATCAGGCGGAAGAATCTGTGCGGACGCTCTCGTCGGTCGAAGGGTTATCGGTCTCCATGCGTCAGGTGGCTCAAACAGCCGGCGCCTCATCCGAGAGCGCCAAACAGGTGTTGACGGCAACGGAACGAGGGCGCGTGGCCGTGCAAGAGACGGTGCAGGACATGCAAAGCATTCGAAGCGCGGTGCAGCGCATGTCGAAGCAGGTCAAAGGTCTGGGCGATCGCTCCCTAGAAATTTCCCAGATCGTGTCGACCATTCGAGATATCGCGTCGCAAACCAATCTGCTGGCTCTGAACGCGGCCATCGAGGCGGCCGGCGCCGGCGAGGCCGGAGCTCGGTTTGCGGTCGTCGCCGATCAGGTCCGGAAGCTGGCTGAAAACTCGACACAGGCCACACGCGAAATCGCAGACCTTGTGAAGATGATTCAGACTGAAACGCAGGACGCCGTCGTTGCGATGGAGCAGGAAACTCAAGCGGTGGAAGCCGGCTCGGCTTCCGCTCTCCGGACTGGTGACGTGTTCAAAGAAATTTCTCAGATCGCCGAGCGATCGGCCGAACTTGCTCAGGTGATCGCCAACTCCGCGATCGAACAGACATCTTCGACTGAAACCGTAGGTCGATCGATTAAGGACTTTACCGGTGGGGCCGTTGCTACACAAAAGGCCACGGACTCAGCTCGGGTCACGGTCGAAGAGATGGCCAAACTTGCCGAAGGGCTGGCTGGCTCGGTCGCTCAGTTTAAGGTTGCCTAAGGTTCTTTAAGGGTTGGAACGTGCCCGGGGACTCAGAGGGCTTAATGAGCACAGACTTTGATCGACAGGCACTCGTCAACATCTTTGTCAATGAGGCATCTGATGGACTGGCGAAGCTTTGGGCCGCTCTCAACCCGGAGGGCGGTCATGACGTGACCAGAGCCGCCGTTCACGACCAATTCATTGTGGCCCATACTTTGAAAGGGGCCTCCTCGCTCTACGGCTTTACGGGAGTCAGCGCCCTTGCGGAACTCCTTGAGACGGCGCTTGAAGGCACAGACGAGGAGATGCCTGAGCAGTGGCATTTAAGGGTTGGGATGCTGCGGAGTCTCACGGATGCTCTCCGGACTCAGGTTGAAAAGATTCGACGGGACGGCGTTGAAGATCCCGAGTGTTGCGAGAAGTGGCAAGGCGACCTCGCGCCGCAAGTGGATCGCGGAGCGGCCTCCAGCGTACCATCGCAGGAGGGCGTGACGCCTTCCTGCGAGTCGTATCCGGACCACTATCTCAATCCTGAGTTGGATGCGGAGGTGCTCTCGTATTTCGCTCCCGAGGCTCACGAATATCTGGAAGCGATGGAGGCCTCTGTTCTTCGCCTCGAAAAAGAGCCCGACAACGCCGATATCATTCAGCAACTCTTTCGGAGCGCTCACACGCTGAAAGGATCCGCGCACACGGTGGGATTTAAATCCATCGGTGACCTGGTCCATCACGTGGAGGACTTCATGGGCGAGATCCGTGAAGGTCGGATGAGCATCACTCCGGAGTTGACGGATCTCATCTTTCGGGCCGTCGATGTCGTCAAGATCCTGATGAGGCGTGACCCGGGTCTTCTCGAAAAGGCCAGGGCCGAGTTTGGGAGCGTGGTGCAGCGGTTGATTCAGCTCAAGCCAGCGGACCCCGGCGCGGCTCCGGTGAAGGCGTGGGCTGGAGAGACTCAGAGTGTTCCACAGCCACAACGACTCGAGGCATCCGACGCGGACCGTCGCTCAGAAAGCGAGCGGCGCAAAAACACCGAGGCCAAGATCGGGGAAGAAAGCGCCGTCATTCGGGTCAGCCGAGACCGCCTGGAGCGCCTGCTGAATCTCGTGGGCGAGCTCGTGATCAGTCGAGGTCGATTGGAGCAGCGTCTTCTGGCTCTCGAGCAACTATCGGATCAGCTGCTCATGTTCAAGGGACGCATGCTGGACGCCGTCCGTATGTTTGAAGAGAAGCACGCATTCACCTTGCCGGCGGCATCGCCGGCGCAGGCCTCACCGAACATGACCGAGTTTCAAGGACTGACGGATTTTGGCGGCCTCGAGTTCGATCGGTACGATGATTTCAATATTCTCGCACGGCGGATGGGTGAAGTCTCGGCCGACGTCGG
Source organism: Nitrospirota bacterium (assembly GCA_963703955.1). Taxonomy (GTDB): domain Bacteria; phylum Nitrospirota; class Nitrospiria; order Nitrospirales; family Nitrospiraceae; genus CAVPGK01. Next base: position 62,279 of record CAVPGK010000018.1, read on the forward strand.
TGAGTCCATGTCACAGCTCAGCGGCTCGATCCGCAAAGCTCGTGAAGACATGAGTCAGCTGCAACGACTGACCCTCGGCATGCGGGATGAAATCGCCCGCGCCCGCATGGTCCCCATCGGGACTCCCTTCACGAGGTTCCGTCGTGCGGTCCGTGAGATGGCCAGGGCAACAGGGAAGAATGTGACGCTCATGATCTCCGGTGAGCACACAGAAGTGGATACCGGAGTCGTCGAGCGTCTCGTCGATCCGCTCATTCATTTGGTGCGCAATGCGGTATACCACGGCATCGAACCGATGGCTATTCGGGTTGCCCATGGAAAGCCGGAAGCCGGCACCGTGTATTTGCACGCCGCCCACCGCGGAAGTTCCGTCGTGATCGAAGTCGAAGACGACGGTGGAGGAATCGATATCGGGAAAATCAAGACCAAAGCGGTGTCGCTCGGGTTTGTTCGTCCCGAACAGGCTTCGGCGATGTCCGATTCAGAAGCGATGAAGTTCATCTTTATGCCGGGTTTCTCGACAGCGGATGAGGTGGGGGATCAGGCCGGCCGCGGCGTGGGCATGGATGTCGTCAAGCGCGCGCTGGAAGGAATGAACGGGCAAATCGAGGTCGAAACGGAATTGGGAGCGGGCACGAAGTTTACCCTGCGCCTACCGCTGACGCTGCTGATCTCGATGGCGCTTCTGGTGAGAGTCGGAAGCGAACGCTATGCGTTGCCGCTCCAGAGCATCCGTGAGGTGGTTCTCCCGTCGGCAGGAGACATTCAAGATGTGGGGGGTCGAGCGGTTCTGCAAGTGGGCGACGAGGCGATCGAAGTCAAATCCCTCGGGCCGTTGCTCGGACTGGAGTCAGCCGCCACGAATGGCCCGACGCCGGTCGTGATCGTTCGGACGGCGACGGGGGTGCAGGGCTTAGGCGTGGATGAGCTATTGGGCCGCCAGGAAATCGTCATCAAGACCCTCAGCAACTTGCGGCCGTTCCTCGAATCGTGTTTTGTGGGGGCAACGATCGATCCTGAGGGCCACGTCATTCTGGTTTTGGATGTCGGTCGTCTGCTCAGCGGCAATCAACTCGGGGATTCGTTAACGCTTCCTGGACGGATGCCATTAGAAGCTGAGGAGCCTGAGCCGGAGTTGATTGGGACCGGGCCGCGGGACTTCCGAGAAATCGGCTCGCGCTTGCTCCTCATCGACGATTCATTGAGTATCAGAAAGTTCGTGGGAAAGATGTTGGAGGGAGCGGGCTACGAAGTCGATACGGCGGTAGACGGGGAGGAAGGGTTACGTAGAGCGTTGGACGGGTCCTACAGCTTGATCATCACCGATCTGGAGATGCCGAAATTGAACGGCTATGAGGTCATTCAGGCGCTTCGTGATCGACCGCAAACCAAATCCACGCCGATTCTCGTAATGACCACCCGAGCGGGTGAAAAACATCGGCAGATGGCGCTCAGCATCGGAGCCACCGGCTATATTGCCAAACCCGTTGAAGAACGAGCCTTAATCCTCGAGGTGGCTCAATGGACCGGGCCTGTGAGCCGGGCCAAACGCTGAGTCTTCGAGGTGGCGGGGCGATACACCTTGCGGAAGCGAATCCCGTATCGGAAGCAGCGTGATGATTGGGAGGATGACGCGGCACCATGACCCTCCGTACCCGAACAGAAAAGGCTCAGCCGGCGAGCGGTGTGGATGTTGCATCGTTTTTGCTTGTAACCTGTACCCATACCCATTTGGCCATTCCTGCCGACATTATCCGAGGCATCGTGAAGCCAGATGACGGTGGAAAAGATGATGCTCTCGCAGTGTTGGGTGCGCATGCCGACGTGACCGACCTCGCTGACCGATTTGGTGTGTCGTGCTCATCCTTCTCCTCGGAGGCGAGGATCCTAGTCTGTGGGACGCACGACGCGCGGCGCGCGTTCCGAGTACACACCATCGTCGGCCTTGAAGACGTCGAATCGACGAGGATCAAACCGCTGTTGCCGCACTTCGGCGGGCCGGAGCGGGAGTGGTTTTCCGGGATGTTCCTGTTCCGCGAGACCATTGCGCTGGTCGTCCGGCCGAGTTGGTTACTCAGTGATGACCGGCAGCGTGGTGAGCTATTGGGCAGGCAGTTGACCGTAAAGCCCGAGCAAGCGCCCCCCGCCCCTGTTCTATCGCGGATAACCGGAGGCCATGTGGCGGGCAGTCTAGGTCAGTTTGATGCTATTGAATTGGAGGAAGCGACCGATGCGGATGATCTCCCATGGGCGCAGCTCTAGGGCCCCGAAAACCATCCCAGTAGTCGTCTTTTCGGTGGGAAGGCGACGGTTGGCCGCCAGAGCCGAGGAAGTGGGAGGGATCTGGCCGTGGTCTCCTACGATGCCCGTTCCCAGCGGCACCCCCTTTGTCAATGCCCTCATGCGTCGTGGCGATGAGGTCCTGCCGGTCTTTGATCTGGCTGACAGGTTACGGCTCAAAGTAGAAGAATTTGACCGCCTATGCCTGATTGCCAAGCGGCGAGACGGTCCGATGGCGGTCTGTATTGATGGAAACATTCCTACGTTGCACGTTCTTGACCCAGATGGCATTCGGTCGGCGGGCAGTGCGGATGCCGATGTCGTCGGAACTTGTCGGATTGGAGACCATGAGGTGCCGATTTTTTCATTGGCACAGCTAGGACTTTCTCCACAGTAGGCTACACTTAGAGGGAGAGCATACACCGAGTTTCCAATGTCCAGGAGGGCATATGCCGAAGATTCTGGTTGCTGACGATAGTATCACTGTTCGAAAGGTCGCCGAGAGGTTGCTGACGGATGCGGGCTTGGAGGTGGCCTTAGCGGCCAGCGGAGAGGAAGCCTTGGCGTGGCTCGCAAATGAAAGGCCGGACTTCATCGTCACGGATGTCATCATGCCGGACAAGAGCGGCTACGATGTGTGTAAATATGTGAAGGCGCATGCGGATCTATCGGATACACCGGTCCTGCTGATTTCCGGCATCGTCAATGAAGACGTGACCCGCAAGGCGGAGTCTTGCCGGGCTGACGGGGTCCTGAAGAAGCCGTTCCAGGGGGCTTCTCTCCAGGATCGTGTCTTGGAACTTCTTGCGAAGCGAAGTGAGAAAGCATCAATTCCGGATATCCATGAGGAAGCCGCCCCAGAGTCTAGTCCGGCATCGTCGACGTCTTTTGATCCGGTCCCGCCAGCGCAGGCAGTCGGGGAGGAGACGACGCAGGAGCAAGTTGCAGCGCCGGCAGTTCCGCCCGCTCCGGGTAGTTCCGCGAGTCCAAAGGTCTTCCGGATCACAGAGGAACAGCTGCAATCCTTCCGCCAATCCGCCAGTCGGATCAAGGAATTAGAAGCGCAAGTGGAGAGCGAAAAAGCCCGTGCAGAGCGGTTGAGTGAGCAGATGGAAGGAGCCAAACAAAGCGAGTCCCGTGTACGTGAACTAGAAACCGCTCTTGCGGAACATCAGCAACGAGCGACGGAGGGACAGCAGCGGGCCGAGGGGAACGATGAGCTCGAGACCCGGAACAAGGAATTGGCGTCCTCCTTGGCAGAACAGCAACGACGCCTTGCAGACTTAACCGAACAACTGCATCAGTTTGGCGAATTGGAGAAACGGAACAAAGACCTGGAAGCCGCGTTGGAGAGTCTGCAGTCACGAGTGTCTCAAGCGGAGCAAGAGGCGTCGGCTTCGAAGGGACCTGAAGATCGCGTCCCGCAGCTCCAGTCGATGATCACGGACCAGCAACAACGGCTGTCGGATCTCGCCAACCAGGTCATCAGGTTTAGTGAATCGGAAACGAAGGTCAAAGCCTTGGAAACCTCGTTAGCTAATGAACAAAGTCGGGCGAATGAAATGGAGCAGCGATGTGCGGATATGGAACGTGCCGCTGCGCGCGCCACCATGAGGTTGGAAGATATAACCAGGCTCTTGGCGCAGATTGCCCGCCTCGCCTCCAAGCCGGAAGAGACCCAGGACAGCGCATCGTCCTGAGTCGTGCCTCGAAGCACGCAGTGAAGTACTGGGGCCTATCCGGATGTCCAATCATCCCCATGAAGACCAGTTTCTAGAGGAAGTCTTCGGACTCTTTGCCCTTGAGGCTCAAGAGTGGATCGCGCAGTGCAAGACTGCGCTTCTCGAACTCGAACGCCGACCTTCCGAAGATCGGCAAGAGAAACTATACGAAACAATCATCTGCGGGGTCACGAACTTGGGAGGGTCAGCCGCTACGGTTGAGCTCCCGGCCCTGGAGAAGCTAGCCTTCGCTTTGCTGCCTCTACTGCAAGTCATGGGAGAGCGGGGCAGCCGTTCTCCTGTCGAGCAACTAGCGGCGCTCCGGGAAGGTTTGGATGAAATGACCCTCGCGGTCGAACAGCTCGAAGAAACCAAGAACGGGACTGTGCGCGGGCTTGACTCGGTTCTCCAAAGGCTTGCCAACTCCATCAACTTGCCGTGCGTGCCCGATCCGTCCGAGCAGCCGCCTCTTTCGTCCTCTTCGTCACAGCCGGTGGCGGACATGCCGGTCACGTCCCCGTCGCAGTCTTCTCTTCTGGGAGCCCTTCATGACCTGGAGCGAAGTCGGTCCGAATCAATGGATCAAACCAGACATGTCGTCGAAGCGGTGATTAGGAAAGCCAAGACCGAGCATGGTGAGGAACGTAATGGGTCTCACTTCGATGCCCCGACCATCTTACGTATCCTTGAGGAATTAGAGGCGCGAGATGAACAATTTCTTAAGGAACTTGGCCAGCGACTGCCGACGATCGAGGGTGCTCTGTCCGAACTGAAAGCCGGCATCTCAGAGGCGTGGGGTTCGAATCCTCGGACCGACACCGTGTTGCAGGAAATTCATCTGCTCCACGAAGCCGCTCGAACCCTGGAAGCGAAGCCCATCATGCTGTTCTTTCACGGTCTCCAGATGTTTCTTGGTGTGATATCACGTCATGGAGTTTCAGTCCTGCCGCAGCGTATCGAAGCGGTCATCTCGCGCCTCAGATCCATTTTGCCGATGGCTCAACAATGGGTTGAGCTCGGACGAGACGAGCGAGCAAGCGTCCAAAAGATCGTCCATCCTTGATCCACAAGTCATCCGGGTTTCTCGTCATCCCTTTCGCTGGGGTTTGATCAATCACCCCCCTCACCACTACCCTGTATCCTGTATATAGCGGGCGATCCCCTAACAGTCACAAGGCCATGCAAGCTTATGAAATCGCACTCATTCTTGAGCCCAAAAATTAAGCAGTCTGCTATTAGCGGCTCATAGCGTACTAAGGTCTGCTTGATGCACAAGGTTATCCCCAGGGCATCCACAATTTTTGTGGACAGTCCATAAGGGTTGGTCGCCGTTTGCTTTTCTCCAGCCGGAATACAGGCTGGCATGATCGAGGGAAGGTTGAGGTGCAAATTTCAACCGACTGTTGTTATAATCCGCTCCTGGTTTTCTCACCCAAGCCCCTCTCCTTCTACATGCCCAAAATCATTACCTCCAGGCGACGCGAAGGCATGCACGACAAGGCGCTCGAATATGTGAAGAGTCACATACTGTTCCCCTCCGGCTTGCTTGGTCTTATTTTCATGGTGTCGGGAATGTCTGCCTTGGCCTACCAATTCATGGCGTTGACCTATGACGGCAAAACATTTCTTGAGAGTGTTGGGTTACTGGCGATGGGGGCTGTCCTCGGGTGGGTGCAAACACGGTATCACCAATATGTTCTGCGGGATGACCCCGGTTACTTTGCCGAAAGAATGCGCGTCTACTCGAGGACCGGGCCAAAGCGTCACCGAAGAGAGCTTAGCGCTCCGGCAGTCGAACATCGGGGAAAACAATTCGTACCACTCTATTACCTGCTGGGGGTGGGGCTCTTGGTGGGAGCCTCGGCTTGGACCGCAGTCGTCGGGAACACATATTATGTAGCGGCGTTCCTCATGCCCTGGGCAGGCTTCTTTTGGGCCAAGACGTTCTTTTGGCGAGGGGTCTTGAGAGAAGTGAAAGGTAAGAAGTAAAAAGCGGAGGGCGTTACTTCTTGCTTTTGCCTTTTACCTTTTTATTTTGGGATCGATCGCGCGCTTCGAGCGATCGAACTCGGCTTTCGAGGTCACGAACCTGTTGTCTAAGTTCGGGGAGTCGCGGAATGACGGCTTGGGCCTTGATGGCGATCTCGTGAGGCATGACCGGAGCGCCGGACACGATTTGATCGGGAGCCAAGCTTCGATTGACCCCTGAGCGCGCCGCAATCATCACCCGGTCCCCGACCTCGAGGTGATCCGCCAGTCCCGCCTGCCCCCCTACCATCACATGATGGCCGAGCGTCGTACTTCCGGCGATGCCGACCTGCGCGACCAGAATGGTGTCCTCGCCGACGGAGACATTGTGCGCGACCTGGACCAGGTTATCGACCTTCGACCCTCGTTTGATCACGGTCCGGCCGAACGTGGCTCGGTCTACCGTCACATTGGCTCCCAGCTCCACATCGTCTTCGATCACCACGATCCCCAGCTGTGGAATCTTATGATGGCGCCCTTCGTGCTGGACATAGCCGAAACCGTCGCTGCCGATGACGGTTCCGCTGTGGATGATTACCCGGTTTCCAATGAGGCACCCCTCGCGCACCGTCACGTTGGAATAGAGAATGGTGTCATCACCCACCACGGTATTCTCTCCGAGAAAAACGCTTGGGTAGAGGGTTACTCGCGCACCGACCTTGGCTCCGTTCCCTAAGGTAACAAATGGCCAGATCGAGACATCCGGTCCGATCTCAACGCCCTGTCCTCGTGACACCGGTTCGGTGATGCCTCGAGCCGTGTAAGGGGGAGTAAAGAATTGTTTCGCGATGCAGGCGAACGCATACGCGGGATGTGGGACGACAATCTGCGGACGTTTCAGGTCCGGGTTGAAGTGGGTCACGACAAACGCAGCGGCTTGGGATGCCAGCGCATCCTTCATTAAGCGATCGTTGGCTATGTAGGCGAGATCGCCGCGTTCCGCCTCGTGAAGGCTCGAAAGACCGGACACGATTGTCTCGGCGGATCCAAAGACCTTGCCAGAAACCATGCGCGCGATCTCATGGAGTCGTATCGATTGCGATGAAGGGTGTGGGGACATGCGCAGGCTATCTTTTTTTCTTGGCCGTCGGTTTTTTTCGAGGCATTGGTTGAGCGGATGGTTTGCGAGTTCGTGCGGGCACCGGGGGAGGGACCCTTTCTTCGACATAGGCGATGACATCGGAGACGGTCACCAGTTTGTGCAAGTCCTGATCCGGAATTTGAAGGTCGAACGCTTCCTCAATTCGAAACAATAACTCAATGGTCGCCATTGAATCCAAGCCGAGATCATCGCGTAACGACTGGCGCGGATGGATCGCGCTAGGCGATCGCTTCAGATAGTCGGCCAGTGCCGTACGGATTCGTCCGTCGATGATGGATGGGATTGCCATAGTCGATAACAGCCTCTGATGAATTATCGATATTTCTTGAAGACCACCGTCGCATTGTTGCTCCCGAACCCGAAGGCGTTCAGGAGCGCGACTTGGAGAGGGCGCTGCTGCACGCGGGACGAAATTCCCGGCAGCGCGCAGGCCGGATCGGGATCGTCATAATTGACGGTCGGGTGGACCTGTCCTGTTTCCAGTGCCAAGGCGCAGGCGATCGAGCCTATTGCGCCAGCGGCTCCCAGGGTGTGGCCGATCATGGATTTCGTTGCGTTGATGAGGATTCGCTCGGATCGATGTTTGAAGACGTGGCGAATCGCCTTGACCTCGACGGTATCTCCGATCGGGGTGGAGGTCGCATGAGCATTGATGTAGTCGACCTGTGACACGGGAACGCCTGCATCGCAGAGGGCGAGGTTGATGGTACGCGCCACCTCCAGCCCGTCTTCACGCGGAATCACCATGTGGTGCGCCTCACTGGTGGCGGCATAGCCGGCCACTTCGGCGTATATGCGGGCTCTCCGCTTCTTAGCATGGGACAGAGACTCTAGAATTAGCGCTCCAGCCCCTTCGCCCATCACAAACCCGTCTCGCCCGCGATCGAATGGCCGCGAGGCGCGCTCAGGAGCATCGTTGAATCCGGTGGAGAGGGCGCGCAGCGAGCAGAACCCGGCAAAGACCAATGGCGTAATGCTGGCATCGGCCCCTGCGGCTATGACGACATCCGCTTGGCCGTAACGAATACAATTCAATGCCTGGCCCACGGCGTGGGCGCTGGATGAGCAGGCGGTCGAAATGGTGAGATTCGGGCCTTTGGCTCCATGGACCATGGCGACAATGCCTGAGGCCGAATTCAGCGTAATCATGGGAATGAAGTTCGGGTGGACCCGATTGGGCCGTTGCCCGCGATATAGCTGGGTGATTTCACGTTCTCCCATCACCATCCCGCCCATACCCGCACCGATGATCACCCCGACGCGATGTGGGGCTTCCCGATCCATGCGCAGCTCTGAATCAGCCAGCGCTTCTTTCGTGGCCACAAGCGCAAACTGGGCATAGCGGTCGACCCGGTCTGTCTGTGCTCCGTCGAGGTATTGGGCGGGATTGAAGTTGACGATCTGGCCGGCGACTCGAGATCGATACGTTTCCATGGGGAAGTCGCCGAAAGACGAAATGGCGCTGATTCCACTTCGTCCTTCGAGTGCCGCCTTCCAAAACTGGCCGACCCCGATTCCTATCGGTGAGATGACGCCGAGGCCTGTAATCACAACGCGCTTCTTCATCTGTCGAGAAAGGGCTCCATCAGGGCATCGGACGTTCTTTTTACTCCAAGGTGGCTATCCAGTCAACTCGGCCCGGAGCGCAACAGCGGAAAGCAAATAGCAAATGGCTCGGAGTTCGCTAATGACTGACTTTCAAAAACAGATACGAGCCGAACGAAAGAAACAGCAAATTGGCAATCCATCCTGCAAGAATCGGTTCGAGCACTCCGCTCCGACCGAACGCGATAGCAACCGAGTGAGCAGTCCAATAGAGAAAGCCTACCACAAGGGCCTGGCCAATACCGATCGCCATCCCGCCTCCTCGGGTTCCGGTCCGGCGCAGGCTCAAGGCGATGCCGATGACGGCCATCACCACACTGACGAACGGGAAGGCAATCCGTCCGTAATAATCGGTCAGCAATCGAGCGACTTGATATCCGTCCTTTTCGAGGCGCTTGATGCGTGACTGGAGATCTACCAAGGTGCGTTCTTCCGTTTCGACCGACAGCCAATCGGTAAAATCCTCAGGCTGATGGGACAGGCCAAGCGGTTCCGTCACGAAGGTTTCTGTCGTGAGGCCGCCGTTCTTGAGCAAGATCCGTCGCAGACCTTTCTGCAATACCCAGCCCTGAGCGGTGTAGTGGGCCGCCTGAGCTTCAATGATCTCCGTCAGTCGGAAGTCAGGCCCCAATCGGTACAGCCGAATCCCCCGCAGGGTTGTGCCGTCCGGATCGATAGCCTCGATGTTCATCAATGTCTGGTTTTCGATCTGAATCCACGGGCGCATGGTCTTGATGGCAGCCGGAGCGGTCCTTTTCTCAATGAGGGTCGTCTTGACGTATTCGGCGCGGGTTGTGGACAAAGGAATGACGACCGCACTAAGGGCGAACAGGCCCAAAGCCACCGCCAACGAGAAGAGGAGAAACGGCATGGCCGTGCGGAGCAGGCTGATCCCGCAGCTCCGCATGGCGGTGATCTCGTGATTCTTGGAGAACATTCCGAGCGTCAACAGGGTGGCCATGAGAATGGCCAGCGGCGCGATTTGAAAGGAGATGGCCGGAGTTCTCAGAAGGAAGTACCCCAAGATATGAATGGCTTCGGCATCAAACCGAATAAAGCGGCGGACCTTCTCAAAAAAATCCACGACCAGATACACGGTCATGAGGCCCGCGAAACACATCAGAAACACTTTGACGTATTCGCGCAACAGATACCGGAACAGGATCGTCATCGATTGTTACCGTCGGCTGACACGGTGAAATAGTACCACCGTTGTTCCCAGGAACAGGATGTTCGGCAACCACGCGCCGGCGAATGGTGGAAGGAACAAAGTCGTAACCAAGAACTCGCACAGGACGTTGAGCACATAGTAAACAATGATGATCATCACGCCGGCGGCGAACCCGCCTATTCGGCCGGACCGTTTGGACACGATGCCGACGGGGACTCCCAATATGCCGAAGATCAGAGCTGCCGTCGGAAACGCGAGATCTTTGTAGTATTCCATCAAACGCCGCAGATAGCCGGCATCTTTCCAGTCCGAACGGTTCAATTGTTCGAGCACGGCCTCGCGTGAGAGGCGTTCATCGAGCGGGGCGTAGAGGCTCTGATCGAGGCTCAGCTTGAGATCGTAGGACGAAAAAGTGACCTGATGATACTGGTCGAGGTCGTATGGACGGCTGTGAATGGTTCCGTGGAGCAGCCGAATACCGACCTGATTGCGGGCGGGTTCGCTCAACAGAGTATAGTCGCTGGCGACAATGACACGAGCTTCTCCAGGATTGCGCTCGTCGAAGATGAAGATGCTGCCGGCCCCTTCCTGCGAGGTATCGGCCACATAGATGACCATGCGCGGGACCGGTTCGTTAAACACGCCTTTGTCCAAGGCGAGGGTCAATTGATCGCGCAACAGGTTCAATGCCAGCCTTTTCAAGGACACGCTGGTCCACGGTTGACCCCATTGGGAGAGGATAAGCGTCAAACCAAAGACCAGGCAGGAAAATACGAACACGGGAACCGATAGACGCAGAAGGCTTAATCCCGCCGCTCGCATGGCTACCAATTCTTTGTCGTAGGACAACCGGCTAAAGGCGGAAATGGAGGCGATGATCCCCGCGATCGGGAGCGTCAACACTAGAAATGAGGGTAGGAGGTGAACGAAGACTTTGAAGATGGATGCCAGGCCGATGCCTTTGGACACAAACAGCTCAACCAGGCGCAGCAGTTCCTTCGTCAACATAACGAAGCAGAGCGCCCCGACACTGATATAGAAGGGGGGAAGCAGCTCGGCGAAAATATAGCGGTCGAGAATTTTCAGCGATGGTACTCGCAGGCCAAGCAGTCGCATCACTATAGCCAATTGTCGAGGTCCTGTAAATTCTTGAGGAGGATTGGAGCTCGCGCCGGTTCTTTAGACGAATTCGCATGAAAAGTTATTATTGACAAGCCTAGGGCATTATGCTAGATGCTTGCCCCGATTTGCAGGCTAGGCATGCACTCTTTCACCTGTCTATCAGTGCCGTAGGAAGAAATCCTTCCTGCGGCATTTTTTTGTGACGCTCCCCCTCGGGGTGATGAGGGCAAGTCGGATCACCAGTTGGGTTTGGGTAGTGGTTTCAGAAAAAGGAGGATCGTGTGAAAAGCAAGGGCACTGTTAAATGGTTCAATGACAGGAAGGGTTTTGGGTTTATCCGCCTTGAGAGCGGTGAAGATGTCTTTGTCCATTACTCAGCTCTCCAGGGGGAGGGCTTCAAGTCTCTCAAAGAAGGTGAGAATGTCGAGTTTGATATTGTGCAGGGAGCGAAAGGGCCTCAGGCAGCCAATGTTATGAAGACCTAACGATCGCCCTCACTATACTTGCCCGCATGAGGGGGTCCGTCTCGAAGAGAGGTGGACCCCTTTTTCTGTCTGTGTTGCGGTCTTGTTGGTTTTCATATCTCGTTATTTTATCATGCAATTTCTTGACAAGATCGCAGAGTATGATACTTTCAGAGTGTATGGAGGCTGACAAGAGTAAGGTCCAGCAAAGCGCCAATCTTTTGGCCGCGCGTGGCCAGTTCGACAAAGCCATCGCCGAGTGGAAAAAACTCCTCGCTGACTCTCCCGCAGACGGAACCATTCACAACAATATCGGAGACCTTCAGCTCAAACGCAACGCCGTCGGCGAAGCCGTCGAGGCGTATTTTCAAGCCGGTACCGCCTTTCAGGCGTCCGGCTCGGCGCTGAAGGCCATCGCCGTCTATAAGAAAATCATCAAGATCGATCCCAGTCGATATAAGGTGTACCAAAACCTCGGTGATCTCAACGCGGAACGCGGCCTAGTCAACAATGCCGTGTCCGATTATCTGACCCTGAGCAAGCTCTATCTGAAAGAGGGGTTGGTTCGGGAAGCTCTGACGGTCTACCGAAAAATCGTCAACCTGGACCCGCCAAACCTGGATATCAAGCGGCGCCTTGCCGACCTGTGTCTGCAAGAAGGCTTGCGGGAAGAAGCCGTCAAGACGTTGTTGCAGCTTGGGAAACAATGCTCTGCTCAGAACCGCGCCGTCGAAGCGCGCGAGGCGTATCAGAAGGTTTTGAAAATCGATCCCGGAAACACCAGTGCCGAACGCTTGTTGGCCAATCCTCAGGAAGCGCTTGTTGAAGACCGACCGTCCAGGTCGGCGGACTCATCCCCGGCCTCCGGCGAGCTGGACCGGCAGCAGTCGCTGGATAAGGCGAATCGGCAGATGAACGAAGGCCAGGTCGGTGAAGCGGAAGCGCTCCTCTCAGATCTCCTGAGTTCACATCCGGGGGATCCGGAAGTATGCCGACTCCTCGCCATGTTGCATATCAAGCGCGGCGACCTCGCGGTCGCTTTGAGCGAGATTCGGTTTCTGGCCGAGGCTGCCATTCGGGCGGAGGATTATGCGTTGGCTGAGTCCATGATCCTTGAATATCTCAGGGCCGATCCGAAATCCGTCACGCTTCTCGAATTGCTGGGAAACATGTATGAACAGAACGGCAATCAGGATGCGGCGATGACTCAATACGGCAAGGCCGTAGACCTACTCTTAGAAGAGCCCGACCCTGAAATGCCGACGCGTTCGGCCGAGTTGTATCAGAAAATCGTTCAGCTCGCTCCTACGAGCCCGCTCGCGAGTCGGCTTGCGTCGACCTTTGCTCCGTCGAAAAGGCCTCCGGCGCAGCCTGCCGGTGAGGCGCGGTCGCCGGGCGCACCCGGGCCCGAACCTTCGACGCCGATGGAGACCTCATCAGCCCGGGAAACGGTCCAGGTGGGGCAGGCTAGCCCATCCCAGGTCTCTCCAGCGGAACAACCCCGCCAGCCCAGCGAGCAGGAATATAAGACTCACTACGAACTGGGCATGGCCTATAAAGACATGGGATTGTTGGACGAGGCGATGGAGGAGTTTCGCACAGCGCTGTATTCTCACGACTGTTTCTTGGATGCCTCCAGCATGTTGGCCGCCTGTCTGAAGGACAAGGGGCACATGACTGCGGCGATCGAGTGTCTCGAGCAGGCGGTGGCCGACTCGCGGTGCGGGGGCAACAAGTCGGTCGCTCTGCGATATGAACTGGGCGTGATGTACGAGGCTAACGGCTTGCTCGACAAGGCCGCCGGTGTGTTTGCGACGATCTCAAATTTCCTCGACGTCCCGATCCGGCTGGAACGTGTCCAAGGCTCGGTCGGAAAAAAGCCGTCGTCTGAGTCTGAGGGGGGGTCGAGACGGACCCCGCTTCCCCTGGAGCTGGTGAGCAGGTGAGCGTTGGCGCCGGGAACACGGCCGCGCCCGAACGGAAGAAGCGTCGGATCTCCTACCTCTAATGTCTTGAGTCACCATGTCCCTTCTTGAGTTCTTTCAGCTAAAAGAGAACCCATTCTCGATCGCCATCGACAGCCGGTTTTTTTATAGTTCCCAACAACACGCGGAAGCGCTGGTCCGGCTCAACTACGCGGTGGAGAATGTGAAGGGACTTGCCGTCGTCGTTGGTGACGTCGGGACCGGGAAAACGACGTTGGCGACCAGATTTCTCGAGGAATTGGAGACGGGCGCTTACGAAGCCGCACTGCTGATCGTCCTGCACGCGGGCGTGACGTCGGAGTGGATGATGCGGAAGGTTGCCCTCCAGATGGAGATTGCCGCTCCGGCGGAAAGCAAGACGGAGCTGTTGACTCAGCTTGGGAAACGGCTAGAAGAGGTCGCGGAATCCGGAAAGAAAGCCGTGGTGCTGATCGACGAAGCCCAGATGCTTCGCAGCCAAGAACTCATGGAAGATTTTCGCGGCTTGTTGAACATTGAAATGAACGGTCATAAGCTGGTGACGTTTGTGCTATTCGGTTTGCCGGAGCTGGATCAAGTATTGGCGCTCGACCGGCCGCTCCACCAACGGGTCGCCGTTCGTTACGAGCTGACGGCGTTAAATAGTCCCGGGACCGAAGCGTATGTCAATTATCGTCTGCGCATCGCAGGGTGCCAGGGAGGTCTGTTCAAGCCCGACACCTTTCCGCTTATCTGCCACTATTCAAAGGGAATTCCCCGCCTGATCAATACCCTCTGCGATAATGCCCTACTGGAAGCCTATTTGAGAAAGCAGGAACGGATTGAGATGAACTTAGTCCATGAGGTTGCCGAAGATCTGAAACTGAGTCGTTAATCAGCGCTGAGTAACCCACTGCAGGAAAACCGGGCACTTTCTTTCCACTTCAGTCCTCAGCACTCAGTCCTGGTTCACATCACTCGATTCGGCGCGGGCCTTCCTTCCAATACCGCTACGATGTTCGCCAGGCACGTCTGGCCCATTCGAACCCGTGTGATCAGCGTCGCTGAACCCAGATGAGGAAGGGTCACGACCTGCTTGAGCTCGCGCAAACCAGGATGAAGAACCGGTTCCTGTTCATATACATCGAGCCCGGCGCCGGCGAGACGTCCTTCGTGGAGCGCGGCTGCCAGCGCGGCTTCGTCAACGACGGGGCCACGAGACGTGTTGATGAGGTAGGCCGTTGGACGCATGCGGTGAAACTCCGCCTTGCCGAGTAAGTGGTGTGTGTCGGGAGTCAGCGGAACATGAAGACTGATGAAGTCGGCCTGAGCCAGAAGGTCCTCGAACGGGACGCACCGCCAGGAGACATCTTCGGGGATGGAAGGTGTGCGACGGCAGTAGAGAATGGGCATGGAAAACCCGCTTGCTCGCCGCGCGACGGCTTGTCCGATTCGTCCCATTCCGATAATTCCGAGCGTTTTCCCGTGCACCTCCGCGCCGAGTAGTTGAGTTGGTTCCCATCCCTTCCACAGTCCTCTCTGCACCAGATCATGTCCCTCAGCTACCCGCCTGGCCGTGGCGAGCAGCAGCGCCCACGTGAGATCCGCGGTCGTCTCGGTAAGAATGTCAGGCGTGTTCGTGACGATAATCCCGCCGGCTTTGGCTGCCTTCAGGTCGATGTTGTTGTAGCCCACCGCGTAGTTGGCGACCACTCGGAGGTGCGGCGCGCGCCGGAAAACGTCGCCGTCGATCCGCTCCGTCAAGGTACAGATCATGGCCTCGGCATGAGCCAGACCTGCCAAGAGGGCGTCCTTCGCCGGAGGCGACGAGGTCGGCGTGGCAATCAGAGAGAAGCGCGCTGCAAGGTCAGCCATAACCGGCTCGGGAAGTCGTCTCGTGACGTATAGGTTAGCTTTCTTCATCGAGATCATCATACCCGGAAAGCAGGCTCCCCTTGCAGGATTTGGCTGGGCTACCTTGACGAGTCTGTTAGCCCTTTGCTAGGATCAACGATCCAACTTATTGGTCGATCGCAACCTTTTACCGTGGGTCGATGAGCGCCGAGAAGAGGAGCATCATGGCACTGTGGTGGGATCGCGAAGCATGGCCGTCAAAGCGGCTGATCCTGACGGCTGAAGGAAGCTCCGACGAATGGGGTGCAGGGGAATCGGTCGCAGAAGACGAACTGCCCTCGGCTCCAAGCCAGCTCGTTGTTAAACCAGGCAATGGCCGCAATACTGTCACATGGGAGCCCGTTCCGGACGCGCTCTACTATAACATCTATTTCCTAACCACCAAAGGCGTGCAGATCAAGTTCTCGGTACTGACCCGCCCGATCGCCAGCGCAACCGACTTTAGTCCCGTCATCGGAGTCACCAAAGAAAAAGGAAACCTGATCGAAGGGGCCACGTCGCCGTTTGTGCATGACGACTTGGCCAACGGGACGTGCTACCACTATGTGGTGACGGTGGTCACCCCGAAGGGAGAAAGCCCCGAGTCCACCGAAACTATGGCGATCCCTTCTCCGTACCTGCTGGCGAAGATCATCGGGCAGACTGGTGTGGACGACGGAGAGTTCAATTCACCCACAGGGATTGCCATCGATAAGGATGGCAACATCTATGTGGCGGATACCGACAATCATTCCATTCAGAAATTCGACAAGGACGGAACATTTCTTGCCCGTTGGGGAGGAGAGCCGAGTTCGCAGGAAGGACAGTTTTACTATCCGCGCGGGCTGGCCGCGGGCCCTGATGGTGAGGTCTACATCGCCGACAGCGGAAACAATCGGGTGCAGAAGTTCGACTCCGAAGGCAACTGCATGCATGCCTGGGGGAAATTCGGCTTCGCTTGGCGAGGCGCCGACATCGGAAAATTCGACGTGCCGTGGGGGGTGGCGACTGACCATCAAGGGAACGTCTACCTCTCGGATACCAGTAACGCGCGCATCCAAAAATTTCAGGACGACGGCACTCCGTTGATGAAATGGGGTCGTGACGGAAGCTATGACGGCGCCTTTTTCTTCCCGAGAGGGGTGACGATCGATTTTGTCGGCAATGTGTTTGTCGCAGACGAGAGCAATCATCGTATCCAAAAATTCGACGCCCGAGGCAGCTTCCTGGCGAAATGGGGCAAGGAGGGCAACGGGCCAGGACAGTTTAAATCCCCATGGGGGGTGGCGTGCGACGCGCTCGGGAACGTCTATGTGGTAGACAGCGGCAATCACCGCGTTCAGAAATTCGACGGCAACGGGACGTTTCTCTGCGCCTGGGGCAACCGAGGGATCACGGAGGGCCAGTTCAATTTCCCATCGGGTATTGCCGTAGATAAAGAGGGAAACGTCTATGTCGTGGACAGCGGAAACGGTCGGGTCATGAAGTATGTCCCGACGGAAGAGGAAATCCAGAAAACCCAACAGACCAAGCCACAGACGACGACGTCACTGCCGGCTCCTCGCAGCGTGGTGGTGAAACCCGGAGATACGGAAACCATTCTCAGTTGGCTCGAGGCCCCGAGCGCCGTTTCCTACAACCTCTATTTCCATACGTCGCCCGGCGTCACACTGCAAACCGGAACCCGCATCGAGGGAGTGACTAGTCCGTATAACCACTCGGGGCTGACCAACGACATTCCCTACTACTATGCGGTGACCGCGGTCTACGAGGATGGCTCGGAAAGTTCGTTGTCGGAAGAAGTCACCGCGACGCCGGTGTTGATCGACATGACAGCTCCCCAAAACCCGTACGCGGTGGTCAATCACGGCGGATTCATGACCAACTCGCCCGATGTGGTCGTCACTATTTCAGCCACCGATCTGGACACCGGTGTGGCGGCGTATTACATCTCAGAGAGTCCGATTGCGCCAACTGCCGGGGTGCCGGGATGGGTGGAGGTCGATCCAATATATAAGTTCGGCGGGACGATCCCCTTTGCGCTTTCGCCTGGAGATGGCAACAAAACCATCTATGTCTGGTTCAAAGATGTCGGCAACAATGTGTCGGTGCCGGCCAGCGCCAGCATTCTCGTCAATACGTCCGGGTATCTCTGCGTCTCCAAGTGGGGAAAGCCGGGTCGTGGAGCGTCGCTCCTGCACGGCGGCGAGTTTATGGCCCCCATCTATGGGATGGCGATTGATCAACAAGGCTCCCTCTTTGTGGTGGATAACGGTAACAACCGGATTCAGAAGTTCGACAACAACGGGAACTTCATCATTCTGTGGGGAAGTTTCGGCGGCGCGAACTCCAACTTTCACAACCCAACGGGAATCGCCTGCGATGCGAAAGGTGACGTGTACGTCGTCGATACGAATAACCATCGTGTCCAGAAATTCGACGGCAAACTGGGCCAGTATGTGATGAAGTTCGGTTCTCGCGGCAACGGCGAAGGCCAGTTCAGTTCACCCTGGGGGATCGCCGTCGATCGCGTGCGGGGCTACATCTACGTGGTGGACAGCGCCAATTTCAGGGTGCAGAAGTTCGATAAGACAGGCGAGTTTATCATGCAATGGGGCAGCTTTGGGAACAACGACGGCCAGTTCTATTTTGCGCGCGGTGTTGCCGTGGATCAGAGCGACGGGACGGTTTATGTAGTGGATATGGGCAACCACCGCGTCCAGAAATTCGATACGAGCACCAACGTCTTACCGCAATTGCTGACGAAGTGGGGCGGCGGACTAGGGCCCGGCCACGCGAGCAGCGCGCAGGCTCAGGAGGCGGGCCAGCTCCGCTCGCCGTGGGGTATCACCGTCGATGCGAACGGTGATGTGTATGTTACGGATACCGGCAACCATCGGATCCAGAAATTCGACCGGGAAGGCAATTATTTGACTCAATGGGGTGGCTTCGGCAACGGGGACGGCCAGTTCAATTTCCCGTACGGCATTGCCGTCGATGCCCGGGGCAGCGTATTCGCCGTCGACAGCGGCAATACGCGAGTGCAACAGTTCATGCCAGCTGAAGAAGGCGGAGAGCGACTGCAGGAAGAAGCGGAGGCCGCGGTTCTCTCCGACAAAACGGCGGAATCTCAAAGTCGGTAACCACCCATCTCGTAATCTTGACCCCCTCCGGGGCCTGTGTTAGCGTTCTGCGTCGCATCGTCCGTGCCGCATCGGACCGACCACGCACAATGGGAGCGCCATGAAACACAGTATGCGCGTTGGGTTAACCTTTGATGACGTGATCTTGGTTCCGGCGAAGTCCGAAGTCCTACCGGGTGAAACCAGCACACAGACGAACGTCACACGAAATCTCACTATTAATATTCCCATCGTCAGCTCGGCCATGGATACGGTCACCGAAGCCCGGCTCGCGATTGCCCTCGCGCGCGAAGGAGGAGTGGGAGTCATCCATCGAGTGCTGGCGCCGGCCGATCAGGCGGCCGAAGTGGATAAGGTCAAGAAGTCGGAAAGCGGCATGATCATCGAACCCATCACCATCTCGCCCGATCAGACAATTCGGGATGCGCAACTGATCATGGCCAAGTACCGGATCTCCGGTGTACCGGTGACCAAGCAGGGAAAGCTGGTCGGTATTCTGACAAACCGCGATCTACGGTTTGAGAGCCGGATGGACCTCAAGGTGTCACAGGTCATGACGAAGGACGACCTCGTGACCGCTCCAGAAGGAACCAGTTTGGAAAAAGCGCGGGAGATTCTGCATGAGCACCGGATCGAAAAACTTTTGGTCGTGGATAAGCAGTTCCGGCTGAAGGGCTTGATCACCATCAAGGATATCGAGAAACGGATCAAGTACCCCAACGCCTGCAAGGACGCCCATGGACGCCTGCGAGTCGGCGCAGCCGTCGGTGTCGGGCCCGACACTGAGCAGCGGTTGGAGCTGTTGGTTAAGGCGGGGGTGGATATGGTCGTGGTGGACACCGCCCATGGTCATTCCCGCAGCGTGCCGGACATGGTCAAGTTCATTAAGCAGCGGTATCCCCGGCTCGACGTCGTGGCCGGAAATATCGCCACGGCTCAAGCCGCGAAAGATTTGGCCAAGGCCGGCGCCGATGGTGTGAAAGTGGGAGTCGGCCCCGGTTCCATCTGTACGACACGGATCGTGTCGGGAGCCGGCATGCCTCAGTTGACCGCCATCATGGATTGCACGGCGGCCCTTACCGGAACCGGCATTCCGATCATTGCCGACGGCGGCATCAAATACTCGGGAGACATTACGAAGGCATTGGCCGCGGGGGCTTCGGCCGTGATGATCGGAGGTCTCCTCGCAGGCACGGAAGAATCGCCAGGTGAAACGGTCCTGTTCCAGGCCCGCACGTACAAGGTTTACCGCGGGATGGGGTCCATTGGCGCGATGGAGAAGGGCGGAAAAGATCGATATTTTCAGACTGGTCGAGTGGAATCGAAACTCGTTCCGGAAGGGATCGAAGGCCGCGTGCCTTATAAAGGCACGCTCTCGGGCGTGATCTACCAACTTGTTGGGGGCGTCAAGTCCGGGATGGGATACTGCGGATGCCGGACGATTCCGGAATTGCAAAAAAAGGCCACCTTCATTCGGCAGACGCTAGCCGGTCTCAAAGAGAGCCACGTCCACGACGTGATCATCACCAAAGAGGCGCCGAACTACCGCACGGATTGGGAGTCGATTTAGCAGCACCAGCAAAGTCGCGCGGGGCGGGGAGCATCGAGGTTCGACCTCTAGCGAAGTGCTACGACGATTTGCTCTGGGCTGCAGGCTATTCGCAACACGCGAGCCTATGGAATTCTGGCATGACCGAGTCCTGATCCTCGATTTCGGCTCGCAGTACACGCAACTTATTGCCCGTCGCATTCGCGAATCGCACGTCTACTCTCAGATCCTTCCCTGTACGACTCCACTCGCGACTATTCTCGCCTCCCGTCCGAAGGGGATCGTTTTGTCTGGAGGGCCCGCCAGTGTCTATGACCGCAAAGCGCCGCTCGTACCAAGAAGGCTTCTGGAAGTCGACATTCCGATCCTTGGCATCTGCTATGGTATGCAGCTCGTGACGCATGTCCTTGATGGGGAGGTCGCAAAGGCTGGGCATCGGGAATATGGGCGCGCTGAGCTAGTGATCGATGATGCGACTGATCTGTTGAAAGGAGTGGGCGCAGAGTCGTCAACGACGGTATGGATGTCCCATGGCGACCGAATTGAACGGATGCCGAAAGGCTTCCGCGTGATAGCGCACACGTCCAATTCGCCGATAGCGGCCATGAAGTCGGTGGGAGAGGGGCGCCGGGTCTATTGTCTGCAGTTTCATCCCGAAGTGGCGCACACCGTCAACGGCACACGAATTCTCCAGAACTTCGTGGGTGAGATCTGCGGATGCAAGCCCACCTGGACCATGAGTTCGTATGTCGATACGGCCGTAGAAAACATCCGCGAGCAGGCCAAAGGGAGAAAGGTCATTTGCGCGCTCAGCGGTGGAGTGGATTCATCGGTCGCGGCGGCGCTGACTCATCGGGCCGTGGGGCAGCACCTGACGTGTATCTTTGTCGACAATGGGTTGCTGCGAAAAGAGGAAGCGACGCACGTTAAGAAGACGTTTGCGCAACTCAATCTCAATTTGCATGCCCTTGATCGATCGGCGGAGTTTCTCAGGGCCTTACAGGCCGTTACCAACCCTGAGCGCAAGCGAAAGATCATCGGTCGTCTGTTCATCAAAAACTTTGAAGCCGAAGCCCGCCGGCTGGGGAAGGTGGATTTTCTAGTTCAAGGCACCTTGTATCCCGACGTGATCGAAAGCGTGTCATTCAAGGGTCCGTCGGCGACGATCAAAACGCATCATAATGTGGGCGGGTTGCCGACCAAAATGCGGCTTCGTCTGATCGAACCGTTGCGGGAGTTGTTCAAGGATGAGGTCCGGGTAGTGGGGAAGGAACTCGGCCTCCCGGATGACATTATCTGGCGGCAGCCATTTCCCGGGCCTGGTCTGGCGGTTCGGGTGCTTGGAGCGGTGACCCGTGAGCGACTGGCGATGGTTCGTGCGGCCGACGCCATCGTTGAGGAAGAAATTCGACGCGCGCATTTCTACCGAGAGACATGGCAAGCCTTCGCCGTGCTCCTGCCGATTCGAACGGTAGGGGTGATGGGGGATCAGCGAACCTATGATCACGTGATTGCCGTCCGCGCCGTGACCAGCTTGGACGGTATGACGGCAGACTGGGCCCAGCTCCCGCACCTGTTGTTGAGTCGAATATCGAACCGGATCATCAACGAGGTGCGGGGCGTCAATCGTGTGGTGTACGATATCAGTTCGAAGCCGCCGAGTACGATAGAGTGGGAATAGAAAGAGGGAGGGAGCGCCCGCAATAGAGGACACACGATCGCTTCCTCCCGGGAAAAGAGAGTAAAAGAGAAGAAGAGATGCTGGTCAGGTTACAGAAAGTCATGGCGGGGGCGGGGGTGTCGTCTCGACGGAAGGCGGAAACGATGATTGCGGAAGGACGGGTGACCGTCAATGGGCAGGTGATACGTAAGCCAGGTGTGCGAGTAGATCCCGAACGCGATCATGTGAAGGTCGATGGACGCCATCTCAAAGTCAAGGAACCGTATGCCTACCTCATCCTCAATAAGCCGAGGGGGTATGTATCGTCTCTCACCGACCCCGAGGGGAGGCCGACGATTAGTGATCTGCTGCCCGGCGTCCGCTTGCGAGTCTTTCCCGTTGGGCGGCTTGACTTCGATAGTGAAGGGATGCTGCTGTTGACGAACCATGGTGAGCTGGCGCAGGCGCTGCTGCACCCCCGCTACCATGTCTCCAAGGTCTATCTGATCAAGGTCAAAGGCGTGCTCACCGACGAGGAGATTCGACGCCTCGAGCGAGGCGTGCAATTGGAGGACGGCGTGACCAGTCCTGCGGCGGTGCAAAAGGTCCGGAAAGCGACTGAAAACTCGTGGCTGGAAATCACCATTCACGAGGGACGGAAACATCAGATCAAGCGCATGCTGGAGGCCGTCGGCCATCCGGTTCTCAAATTGAAGCGTGTGAAATTCGGACCGTTGACGCTCGGCGATCTGCCGCCGGGGCACTATCGGTATCTCTCGGATCGGGAGGCCAACTCCCTACGAGAATTGCTGCGCAACCGCCTTGCCCAAACTGGAGAGAACGTCGGCCGTCCACCGGTTCGTCGAGGTACAGGATCGACACGGCGCACCGTTGGTCGGGTTGTCGAAAGGGCGTTGGCGCGATGATGATCCGAACGCACCGGTGTGGAGAATTGACCCGGCATCACGCGGGCCAAACGGTCGTGCTGAATGGGTGGGTGCAGCGAAGACGCGACCACGGGACCGTCCTGTTTATCGATCTACGTGATCGGCAGGGCATCACCCAGATCGTGTTTAATTCGGAAAAGGCGCCCAAGGTACATGAGCGGGCTGAACGGCTCGGCAGCGAAGATGTGATCGCGATTTCCGGTGAAGTTTTGCTGAGACCGGAAGGCGCGGCGAACCCGGATCTGGCCACCGGTGAGATCGAGATCATGGTCCAGAATCTGGAAGTATTGAACGAAGCTCGGACCCCGCCATTTCTGATTGAAGATGACGCCGATGTGACCGATGCACTTCGATTGAAGTTCCGATATCTCGACCTTCGGCGACCTCAAATGCAGCGGCTGCTGGGACTTCGACACCACGTGACTCAGACAGTCAGATCCTTTCTAAACGGTCACGGGTTCCTCGAAGTGGAAACGCCCATGCTCACCAAGAGCACGCCGGAAGGGGCTCGCGATTACCTCGTCCCCAGTCGCGTGAGTCCCGGCAGTTTCTTCGCGCTTCCGCAGTCGCCGCAACTGTTCAAACAGATCCTGATGGTCAGCGGCCTCGACCGTTATTATCAGATCGCCCGTTGCTTTCGAGACGAGGACCTCCGGTTTGATCGCCAACCGGAATTCACTCAGATCGACGTGGAGATGTCCTTCGTCGATCGCGAGCAGGTGATCTCCCTCATGGAACAGATGATCAGCGCGGTGTTCCGGGACACCGCGGGCATTACGCTAGACACACCGTTCCCTCGGATAACGCATGCGGAGGCCGTCGGGCGTTATGGGTCGGATAAGCCCGATCTCCGCTTCGGCATGCCGTTGTACGACCTCGGCGCATTTGCCGGGCAGACGGAATTCAAGGTGTTCCGCGACACGGTGGCAACAGGCGGGATCGTGAAAGCCCTCATCGTCTCGGGCGGCGCGGCGATCTCCAGGACCCGCATCGATGCGCTAGGCGAGACCGCGAAGGGGTTCGGAGCCAAGGGATTGGCCTGGGTGAAGATCACCTCAGACGGCCAACTTGAATCGGTCATCGCAAAGTTCTTGGATGCCAGACAACTACTCAATGCCGTGCCGGATGGCAAGCCCGGCGATCTGGTGCTCTTTGTCGCGGACAAACCGAAGGTGGTTCATGATGTCTTAGGACGCTTGCGTTTGTTGCTTGGCGATGAGCTGAAGTTGGTGGATCATAAGCAGTGGCGTCCGCTCTGGGTGCTCGAATTTCCCCTCCTGGATTATGATGATGACGCCAAGCGATATATCTTCATGCATAATCCGTTCGCCGCTCCTTTGGATGAAGACGCAGCCTTGTTGGATTCCGAACCATTGCAGGCCAGGGCCAAGGCCTACGACCTGGTCGTGAATGGAAACGAAATCGGCGGCGGCAGTATCCGAAACCATCGCCGCGACACCCAAATGAGGATTCTCGATCTGCTGGGGATCAAGAAGGAGGAGGCGCAGGAGAAATTCGGCTTTCTTTTGGATGCGCTCGAGTACGGGGCGCCTCCTCATGGTGGGATCGCGTTCGGGTTGGACCGCTTGGTCATGCTGCTGGGAGGCGCCGACTCGATCCGCGACGTGATCGCCTTCCCCAAGACCCAAAAAGCTCAGTGTCTAATGACCGAAGCGCCGTCGCCGGTCTCGCCTGAGCAGTTGCGCGAACTCTCGATCAAGCTGGATTTGCCGTGACGCCTTGGATGTGAGCGTATCCGACCGTTCCTTAGACTGGTTGCTATCCGAATCGGTAGGCTGGTGTATTGATTAGCCACAAACGAGATGGAACATGAGGCTCCTGCGTCTCATTGTGGTCGGTCTCCTGTTGACGATTGGTGGATGTTCGATCTTCGAGGCAAAGGAAACGACCTTTCTCCGTGGAGCTAAGAATCACGCGACGCAGGAAGAGGTGAAACAGCGACTGGGTCCTCCCAAATCAATGAAGGCGACAGAGTCAGGGGACTCGATCTGGATTTACCAGATCTGGGATTGGCAACCCGGCAATCGGCTCACTGCACCTGGAGGCTGGTGCGACGAATATATCCTCACCTTTGACCATCAGGACATTCTACGCCGGTGGACTCATAAGAATTATTTCCACGGTGGTGAGGCGTTTCCGACCTATTGTGTGCCCGATCGCTTCTATTCTTCAGAATCATGATCCGCATCAATGTGCCCGATCGTGCGCTGCCCCGGTGTAAAATCAAAGGGCACAGAACACTTCCGAAACAGGGGAGGCGCACGATGACAGCCGCTCTTCAGGTCCTATTCCCGGGTGTCATGATCGTAATGGTAGGATGTTCGCTGTTCGTCGCGAAAGAAACCCTTTATTTGAAAACAGCGCAAGATCAGGCGACACAAGAGGAGGTCCGGCAACGGCTGGGAGCGCCGGCAATGATGACATCCACGAAAGACGGGGAATCAGTGTGGGTCTATGAAGTGTACGACATTGAGCCTGGATGCCAAAGCACATGGTGCGCGGGAGGATCATGGTGCGACGAATATGTGCTTACATTCGATGGGCAAGGCATCCTGCGACGCTGGACACATAGGTCGCAACGCCACGGCGGTGAGCTCATGCCGACGTATTGCGTATCAGGTGGATTCAACCCTCCGTCTTGAGCCTTGAGATATTGCCCCGTCCTGAATGCAACGTGGAACGAGGTCGCCCTGTTCGCCCTGGTAGCCATGGACAACACTCAGCCCGAGCCGTGTTGGGGCGATCCGTATGCTTTGGAACGAACAGGTGCTCGAAGGCGTGCGCCGACGGGGCGCGTCAAGCGAACGTCAGGCCGGTTCCTTTTCCAGGGTCTGAATAAACTTATCGGCCTCAGCGATCGATCGGTTCATATCTTTGACGAGCTGATCGACCTGAGCGTCCACCTTGACCAACTCACCCTTGACAGCGGCTAAAGCCTGGGCGTTGAGGTTGTGCTTTAGGTACAGGACTTGGTCACGGAGGGGGCGCATGACGGGATCAATACGCTGTTCCGCCCGCTTCATCGCGCCGAGCATGTCGTTGTAGCGGCCCTTGGTCTGCACGAGCTTTGCCTCGCTGCGCTTTCGCAAGTCTTTGTTCGTGTATTGGTCAAGCTCGGACTTCCACTCTTTGAAAAGAGCGTCGCCCACGGACTCCACATCGCCAATCCGCTTGTGCACCGCTTCCGCCGCGTCTTCGCTGGCCTCGAGCTCGGCGCTGAGTTTCTTGTAGGTGGCTTCGAGATCGCCGCCCTCGTAGCTCACGACTTTGCCGAATTGGTCCAGGGTGCTTTGAATCTCCTTTTTCGCATCCTCCTGAGCGTCGCGTGCGGCCTTCACACGGCTGCTCAGGATGTCGCGCTTTGCATAACCCATCGTTTCCATCGTGGCGAAGTAGGCCTTTTCGCAACCGATCACGAGTAGGGCGACGAGAGCCAGAGTAGCGGTTGAAAGAGTTGTCATGGTTCCCCCGTGTGTTGGAATCTGCGTAATGGCTCGGCGTTTGCGTCAGACCTTACTCGAAACGGCGCATCGGTATCAACCCATCGCTGACGTCCTATTGGATGGACCAGGGCTCGAAGCAGGTCAGCAACCATTTGTGAGATCGACTCTGATCAGCAAAGCGTCCCCTCCAGGCCTATACCTTGCGCGCCATCGCTTCCAGCCTCGCAATGCGCTGTCCGATCGGCGGGTGTGTGCTGAACAATGTGGTCAAGCCGCCCCCTGAAAATGGATTCAAAATGAAGAGGTGTGCCGTCGCCGGAGAGGCGAAACGCATCGGAATCTGCTGACTCCCACGAGAGATCTTCCGCAGCGCATCCGCCAATGCGAGCGGGTTGTTCGTCAACTCAGCGCCGGCGTCATCGGCAAGGAACTCGCGGGAGCGTGAGATCGCCATCTGGATCAACGCCGCAGCCAAAGGCGCCAGCAGGACCGCGATCAAACTGAGCAACGGATTGCTCCTACCGCGTTCGTCTGCGGAGCGCGACCCGCCGGTCATCATCCCGAACCGCGCCATCATCGTGAGCGCACCGGCCAGTGTCGCAGCCACGGTCATGATCAACGTGTCCCGGTTGCGCACGTGGCCCAGTTCGTGTCCAAGGACACCTTCGATCTCGTCGCGCCCAAGCAATCGCATCAATCCGGCCGTCACGGCCACGGCCGCGTGCCGAGGATTCCGTCCGGTCGCAAAAGCATTGGGGGTCTCCTCCGGAATGATATAGACGCGGGGCATCGGAATGTTGCCGCGCTGGGCAAGGCTCCGAACTATGGCGTACAGCTCCGGGGCTTGTTCTTCTGTAACCGGCTGCGCATGGTGCATCTTCAGGGCGATCGTGTCCGACCACCAGTACGCCACGATATTCATCAGTCCGGCGACGATCAAGGCGGTGAGGAAGCCCTGTCCGCCACCCAGCGACCCCCCGGCCCATAACAGCAGTGCCGTAAGCGAGGCCAACAGCATGACGGTTTTCAATCGGTTCATGATTCAATCACGCAGACGCCGTCGCAACAGGGGCGAATGAGGCACTACCGAACCAGAGCGGGCGAGCCTCTTCCTATCGCGGCGCCGTCAACTGTGCCGCCGTCTATGCACCGGCCAGCGCGTTCAGTTTAGCTCGGAGGTCGTCAACGAACGGCTTGATCTTTTCGCCCACACCTGGCGTTGCCATCACCTTGTCGATCAGCAGCACCAACTTTGAACTCAGCCCCGTGAACACGGTCAAAACCTTCTCCTTGGCGTCAGCGGGCAACTTATCAATCGAGCCACGGAGGGAATCGAGCTTGACCGTGAGGTCCTTCAGTTTCGGCATGGCAGCCTGGGCGGACGCGGCATCCTTCATGTCAGTAAAGACATCGGTCGCCGATCGGAAGAAGTCAGTCACCTGTGTCGTCAAACCAGCGACCTGGTCGGTCATGCTAGGGACCGGACTGGTTTGGCGCGGGGTACTCTTGCTGCTGACCCCCCCCACCACAGCAAACCCACCAGACCGAGGATCGCGAGTGCAGGAATCAGCCAGCGGAGGGTGGAAGAGCCTGAGGCAACAGCCGTCCGTGAGACTTTTTCAGCCTCCGACACGGCGGTTCGCCCACCGCGCAACGCCGCTCCAGCGGCGCCGGTGGCCCATTCGCTCAGCGCGCCGATTCCAGGAACGTTGGACAGTAGATTGCTCAGCCCAGCGGGCATGGCATTCATAATATTCTGCTGCTGCCCCTCGAATAGCCTGGTCAGGCCGCCAGGACTCATATCTTGCGCATAGCGCTTCACCACACCGAGTGCAAGCGGAGCGAGCGTGCCCACCAGCGATGACATTGACGTGTTGCTCATTCCCGTAAATCGGCTGAGCGCCCCGGCGAGGCCGGAGGACGCGGCGTTACCGAATAATGAACCGAGCAGTGTGGTCCCCATGTCCAGGACGGACTGTTTGCCGGTCAAGGACTGAGCGAAGTTACCGAGCACATTGTCGTCAAGCCCTTTCAGCGTCGAGGCGAGCTTGGTTGCGCCATCCTGGGTGGACGCGAGCTTCCCGACCGCCGCCAGAAGGGCCGGTACGATGGCATTGGATGCCTCCCGGGTGGTATCCGGACTGGTTCCGAGCATCTCTGCAAATTTTCCGATCATATCGCTGTTCAATTGGCCCTTTACGAGGTCAACGAGGTTCATAGTTTTGCCTCCTTTGGCAGATACCCTTGGTGATTAGGAGAATTGAGGTGTGAGTTTCGAAGGGTGGCATCATACAGCGGAGGGGTCATAGGAGCAAGACGAGCCGGGGGAACTGCAAAGTTGACAGTGCTGCCTTCACCCCAAGCCGAATCACCTGCGTGTTCCCCCGAACGTGTCGCAGACACTGGGATCGCCTGTCTGTAGTCCCCGACGAAGCCACGTTACGCGCTGCTCGGACGAGCCGTGGGTCCAGCTTTCGGGCTGCACGTAGCCCTGCGATCTGTGCTGGAGACGGTCGTCACCGATTGCTGCAGCGGCGCGCAATCCTTCCTCGAAGTCTCCGGGTTCAATCAGATTCCGATCCCGTTTCGCATGGTGTCCCCATACACCGGCGAGACAGTCGGCTTGCAATTCCATTCGCACGGAGAGCGCATTGGCCTCGGTTGTCGATGTCTGATGCCGGAGCCGGTTCACTCGTTCGGCGATACCGAGCTGGTTCTGAACATGATGACCAATCTCATGTGCGATCACATACGCTTGGGCGAAATCTCCCGGCGCCCCCAACCGATGGCTGAGTTCGTCGAAAAATGACAGGTCCAGATAGACCCTCCCGTCCTCGGGACAATAAAACGGACCCACGGCGGCGGACCCTAAACCGCAACCTGATTGGACCGAACCGGTAAACAAGATCAGGCGCGGCTCCTGATAGTTCCGGCCCATTTTGGGAAAGAGCGCGCGCCAGGTATCTTCCGTGTCGGCTAGGATGACTGAGGCAAACTTGCCTAACTGGTCGCCCGGCGCGCCCGTCGGCGTGGGCGCATCGGCTTCGGAAGGAACGGAGATGTCCTGAATACCGCCAATCATGTTGAGAATCTGGAGCGGATTCGTTCCAGTCAAAAAACTGACCGCCAGAACAAGCACAATGCCGCCAATTCCAATACCACCACCTAGGCCAACCGGTCCGAGGCTACGCCGGTCCTCTGACGCCATACGTGGATGCAAATATTGGTGGGACCTACGTCAACACAGATCTTGCATCTGGCCCTCCCGTCACCGGCTGTTTTTGGGATCCCTGGTTTGGCACCATTTGCGGACCGGTTCAGCCAACCAAGTCCGACACGTTTCTCACCTATGCGGTGGGGGGAGGTCTGCGATGGGACGTCAACCGCTATTTCTTCTTGCGTGGAGGTGTCAGACAGCAATGGATCGATCTCTCGTACACTGGCTGCCGGGGTTCACGACGTTCAAACTCGATTTCGGCTTCAAGTTCTGATAGGGTCGCGCCGAACCAGGCCCATGCTGGTGTTTACGAATCGCGTGCGTCAACAAGGCATTCCGACACCAGCATCGGGGATGTTGTGCTGAACGTCTCGTTGAAAAACGGCTGAAAGGGTTGATGATTCGATTCACGGGAACTTGGCTCCTACTAAGCACGGCAGTCGCCCTTAATGCAGCGGGCTGCATCGGCATCGGAGGGAAATACTCCCCGCCGCTTGCCACAGTCACCGTAGATTTCGCGACGCAGAAAGGACCGGCAACACAGCGTGCCAGCGGGTTTTTGCATAGTGTCACACCCACCGCACCCGGTGGTGACCTGCTGGATCCTGTCAAGCCACGCCTATTCCGACTCAATCCACAGGAAATAGCAAATGGGGAACTGCTTCGTCGCCTTGCGCGTTATGGCGCGGACGTTCAAGTCATCATGTCCGATCTCTATGGCTATTCTCAGTCACAAGCTTGGCCGGGAGACGGCGGCGACTGGACGAAGTGGGAGAACCTGGTGGAGCGCCTCGTGCTGGACGCCAAAGCCAAGGGAAATCGGGTGCTCTGGGACGTGTGGAACGAGCCGGACGACGAGACATTCTGGAAGCGAAACCAACAGCAGTTTTTTGAAACCTGGAGGAGAGCAGTCGTTAAAATCCGTCGGTTAGATCCCGATGCGGTGATCGTCGGTCCCAGCGCCAGCACCGGCGTGTGGGACTACCTCCATGAATTCTTGCTCTATGCAAAGGAGAAAGATGTGTTGCCTGACGTCGTCTCTTGGCATGAACTGTATCCCGGTAACCTTGAACATAACCATGCTGCGGCGGTGCGGCTATTTATGTCCGCCAATGGAATTGCCGAGAGGCCGGTTTCCATCAATGAGTTTCAACAGGCCGAAGGGCGACACAAGCCAGGATTCGTCGTCGCGTGGCTGACTCACCTGGAAGAAGAAAAGCCGGATAGCGCCGCCTATACGTGCTGGGATGATCCACTGGGGCACTCGAATTGCTGGGAGCCCACCCTGGACGGATTGCTGACGATTGACAAGGAGACTCGCCCCGGTTGGTTCGCGCATAAGGGCTATGTCGATATCACAGGAACTCTCGTGCAGGTCGATTCTCAGGCTCACTCGATTGGGCCCAAGATTGTCGGTGTTGCCGGAATGCATGCAGATCGCCGATCAGCGCAGCTGCTCCTAGGGCGCAGAGAGATCTCCGATGCAACAGGATCAGGTGGTGTGACCGTGGTGTTTCAAAACATCTCTGAAGTCCCATATCTGATGAAAAATGGAACGGTTCTTGTGCAGGCAGAACGGATCCCTAACTCTGACTCGGGCCTCGCCAAATTGTCTCGCACGAAGGTGACGATCAATAGGAACTATCCGGTGTTGGACAATACCGTTCGCGTGGAACTCCCGGATTTCGATGCGTGGGGCGCCTATATCGTCAGACTCAAAGAACCTGTGACCGAAGCGGCTTCTTCTCCGTAGTGACACCCAGGGCGCTCTCAGCACTCGTAGCCGCCCACTCCTTCAATTGCTTCCGATCAACTTTGCCTGTCGAGTTGAGCGGCAATTCCGGCAACAGCTCGATAGCTTCAGGTACTTTATAAGCGGCGAGACGCGTGGCGGTAAATGCCTTGAGCTCTGCCCGGCTCGGAGCGAGCACATCTGTTTGAGCGACACGTAGGCCATGGGAACTTGGCCGACATGCGGATCTGGTTTTCCGACGACGCAGACGGATTTCACGGCCGGATGATCGCGAAGGACGTCTTCGACTTCCAGCGGCGAGATGTTTGACCCTCCACGGATGATGATCTCCTTACTGCGTCCCTCAAACCAGTAGTATCCATCTGTGTCCATTCGTGCAAGGTCCCCAGTTCGGAGCCAGCCATCGTTCAATACCCTACGCGTCTCCTCCGCATCGTTCCAATATTCCAGCATGTTCGCGTCGCTTTTCACGAGAATCTCCCCGACTTCGCCTGTCGGAACATCGCGGCCGTCGGCATCCACCAGGCGCAAGCTGGTTCCGTGCACAGGTTTGCCGATCGATCCTGGCCGCTTTGCGCCGAACGGGGGGTTCGTGGCATAGCTATAGGATTCCGTCATACCGCAGGTTTCCGTGACCTCTCCACCAGTAATGCGCCGGTATTGCTGGTGCAGCTCACCCGGCACTTTGTCCCCGCCGACGAGGCAACACTTGACCGAACTGAGGTTGCAGGTAGCCGCATCGGGGTGTTGTAGGAGGTCGGCTAACGAGGTCGGCAAGAGCTGAATCTTGGTCGGTCGGTACGTGTTGATCGTGTGTAAAAGCGACGACGGCTCGAAGCTGGGGAGCAAGATTACCGTTCCGCCGACGCAGCCTGTCGTCAAGATCTGGCCCGCGAACCCTGCTATGTGACAGATGGCGAGTGAAACCAGGCTAATCTCCTCAGCGTCGATGCGCATCGTGTCGATCTGGTTCAACACGGTATGCCACAAGCTGAAGTGAGTGTGAACCACGCCTTTCGGCTTGGACGTCGTCCCGGAGGTGTACAGGATCACAGCACGGTCCTCTTCACGGACATCCCGTAAGCGGTCCTTGTGACCCGTGTCCTCCAGCAGTTCGGTAAAGTTATGCGCCAGCGGGAGGGCACCGGCGCTCGCCTCCCCGACCACGTAGCACCGCTCGATCTTCTTGATCTGCGCCTTGCCATATTCACGGCACAGCTCGTCTTGGACAATCAGGATTCTCACGCCGGCATGCTGGATGGCATAGGCCACTTCCGGCGCCTTATACCGAGTGTTGAGCGGGACCGCGATAGCGCCGAGTTTGAAGCAGGCATAGTAACTGAGGATGAGCTCCGGGCAGTTCTTCATAGACAGTCCCACGCGATCTCCATGATTAACGCCTGCGCGCTGGAGTGATGTGGCGATCTGTTCTGTCTGCCTGTCGAGTTGCGTATAGGTCCATTCGCGGTCACCGAAGATGAAGGCAGCCTTGATTGGATGGCGAGCCGCCGTAGTTCTGAGCATGTCACCTAAATGCATGGGATCCTCAACCGGAACCGCCAACTTTGGGCAAGGGCCAGTGAAGGGAGGTGGTTCCAGGGCACATTCGGATCGAATAGAAACCCTTCCGGTCTCCCTTGGCCCTTTCAGAAGATTCTCAGGTTCATGGCGTTTCGCGCATCACGCAGGTAGAGAAGCTTTCTTCATTTTGCCGCTCGGAACAGGTCAGGTGGGAATCTCAGAACGGCCCCTTGAACGCGGTCATCAAATAGTCTTCCGCGTAAGAAGGGGGTAAGCGAAAAGGCTAGATTTCCTCCACATCGGCAATAATGGTATGGAGGCCGGAAGCCCCGGCCGGCTGCGGCCTGACCAGCTCCGCGATCTGGAGTTGACCTTTCACATCGGTCGCGCGGACGGCGACTTGATATTTGCCCGGTTTGGGCGGTTGCCAGCGGTAGTTCCAGATGACCCAGCTATAGGGCGAGAGAGTCGGTTCCAATTCGGCCTCATTCCACGTTTTCCCTGCGTCGAAACTCAGTTCGACTTTAGTGATGGTCTGTGGTCCGCCGAAGGCGATGCCGCGGAAGGGCTGTTCTGGTCCGCGGAGGGTTTGGTAGTGCCCGGGGCTGTCGATCCGTGAAAATATCTTGATCGTCCCGTCATCGGTCCAGCCTTTGCGCTGCCAGTAGCCGAGGTAGTCGCCGTTGTACACTTCGATTTCCGTGATCCACTTCACATTCTTGATCCCGTACAGGCCCGGCACAATCAGTCGAAGCGGGAAGCCGTGGGCCTTCGGTAACTTCTCGCCGTTCATCAGATACGCCAACATGACATCGTCCTGCATCGCCCGGGCAAACGGAATGCTGTCGTCGTATCCGTCGACGGCGCGAAAGATCACATCGCGTGCGGTCTCTTCGTCGACGCCGGCTTCTTGCAAGAGCTTCTTGAGGGAAATACCTCGCCACATGGCGTTGCCCAGACTGTCGCCGCCGGGCAGGGTGTCGATACACTCGAGCGTGGCAACCTGATCGAAGGCATCCCGGTTGAGGATGTCGCGCCAGCCGAGTTTCATCGGCGTCTTGACTTCGCCGGTGAGGGAAACCTTCCACTGCTCGATGTTGACTTCGCGTGAGAAGCCGACTGCTGAATCGGCGTAGTTCACGACGTAGAATTTGTCGTTGGGCGTGAAGTAAATGGTGTCTCTCGGGGGAACAGCAAACATCCGACCGAAGACGCTGCCGACGGAATCACAGCCTCCGAGCAACCCGGCCGATGCACCCAGCCCCATCAATTGTAAGAACGTCCGGCGCTTCAATTGCACAACACCCTCACGTTTCTCCATTATGGTGCAGCGATTCCAGTTTCTGCAAGTGAACGCACCGGTCGTGGGAAGTTCTGGCGGAGAAGGATTGTTTTTCGAGAAAACGTGGTGGCTCCCTTGACAAGATGGGTGATGGCATTATATAAAACAAGTCCTGCACGAATGCTCGCGCAGCTCCGGTAGCCCCCTTGACAGCGTATCGTCGACGTAGTAGCCTGAACGGCTCCGGTGGTCCGTTCTTTGACAACTCAATAGAGTGAGCAAGCAAAGGTAAGGTGTATTGAAGTGGTGGCCCTTGGATCCAATTCAAGAGATACCTAATGAGAGTTTGATCCTGGCTCAGAACGAACGCTGGCGGCGCGCCTAACACATGCAAGTCGCACGAGAAGCTCGTAGCAATACGAGCGGTAAAGTGGCGAACGGGTGAGTAATACATGGGTAACCTACCCTCAGGTGGGGAATAACCCCCCGAAAGGGGGGCTAATACCGAATACGACCCCACTCTTACAAGGAAGGGATGAAAGCGTAGCCGTGGGTACGGCGCTTCCAGAGGATGGGCTCACGTCCTATCAGCTAGTTGGTAGGGTAACGGCCTACCAAGGCTATGACGGGTAGCTGGTCTGAGAGGACGACCAGCCACACTGGCACTGAGACACGGGCCAGACTCCTACGGGAGGCAGCAGTGAGGAATATTGCGCAATGGACGAAAGTCTGACGCAGCGACGCCGCGTGGGGGATGAAGGCCTTCGGGTTGTAAACCCCTTTCGGGAGGGAAGAAAGTCGATCGGTGTAACAGCGTGTCGGCCTGACGGTACCTCCAGAAGAAGCCACGGCTAACTCTGTGCCAGCAGCCGCGGTAAGACAGAGGTGGCAAGCGTTGTTCGGATTTACTGGGCGTAAAGAGCGCGTAGGCGGTTGGGTAAGTCCGATGTGAAATCCCCCGGCTTAACCGGGGAAGGTCATGGGAGACTGCCTGGCTAGAGGACGGGAGAGGAGAGCGGAATTCCCGGTGTAGCGGTGAAATGCGTAGAGATCGGGAGGAAGACCGGTGGCGAAGGCGGCTCTCTGGAACGTTCCTGACGCTGAGGCACGAAAGCGTGGGGAGCAAACAGGATTAGATACCCTGGTAGTCCACGCCCTAAACGATGGACACTAAGTGTCGGCGGGTTGACCGCCGGTGCCGCAGCTAACGCAGTAAGTGTCCCGCCTGGGGAGTACGGCCGCAAGGTTGAAACTCAAAGGAATTGACGGGGGCCCGCACAAGCGGTGGAGCATGTGGTTCAATTCGACGCAACGCGAAGAACCTTACCCAGGCTTGACATGCAGGTAGTAGGAACCT
>CAVPGK010000018.1:102500-104016 GCA_963703955.1 Nitrospirota bacterium
AGTTCCCGGTGGCCATACCGGAGGGGTCCCACCCGTTCCCATCCCGAACACGGAAGTTAAGCCCTCCAGGGCCGATGATACTGCCGCCGCGAGGCAGTGGGAAAGTAGGACGCTGCCGGGGTATAAAAAAGCCCGCTGGGTTTTTCCAGCGGGCTTTTTTATTTCGGACAAAGAGAAGATCGACCCAAGGAAAGATTGGCGGGATGGCGGACCTTACCTGCTCAGCTGCTTCGCTTCCACCCGACTAAGGCTCGATCTGCTCGGCTGCGGAACTCGCTGCATCCTTCGCTGCGCGCGACGCAGCTCAAACATCCTCGCCGACCTCCGGCACGCAGCTCTTCGCCAAGTCGGGTCCCGGAATCTCCGCAATTCGCGACTGCATGTCCGCCATCCCGCCAGAAAGGCTCCCGGCGCTATTGAAGAGAAGTGGAGTGCCGTCGCTAATGGACTGCAGCGCTCGCGGGGCGCCATGGCTTAGCACTCCAATCCAGGCCTTCCAGCCGAGTAGTTCAGTTGACACTGTTGCCAGCAAAAGATAGCCTGACGCCGACCTCAGATAGTGCAGAGGAGACGTTCATGGAACAACACGATGTGCGTACACCTCCTGAGTATTGTCAATACGCCGACGGACCATGCGACCAAGAGTTTAGGACAACCGCGGGGTGTGACGCGCTATTTCTTTTTCCATCAACTCCGCCTCAGATTGCCGCAACAGTTGAAGCTTCTGCCCAGCGGCTCGAAAGAGTAGTTAGCGGGAAGACTTGGAAGTCCTGGCGTCAGTTGCCAATTGCTGGACGCCTGATATTCTGCGAGGTGTGTAAATCAAGCCGCTTCGCAACCACTATTGTTGCGGATGTCACAACTCTCAACTTCAATCTTCTGTTCGAAATTGGTTTTGCAATTGGACTAGGGATACCTGTTATCCCGGTCCGTGATACTTCTTATATAGCAAGCAAACGAGACTTCGACGAGCTCGGTCTTTTGGACACACTTGGATATCTTGACTTCAAAAATGCAGATGACCTGGCAACTAGTCTGCCCAGCCGATTGCCGGGCTCCGCCTTCCCTATGCCGCCCGTAAAGATGTATTCAGAAACTCCTCTGTATGTTCTGAAGGGTCACATCGATACGGAAGGTGCAGTCCAGTTGATGTCGACTCTCAAGAAATCTGGCATTAAGTTTAGGACATACGATCCAGTGGAGACGCCGCGGCTCACATTACATGAGGCTCGGAAGCAAATAAGCGGTTCTGTAGGCGTAATAGCTCACCTCCTGAGCCCGCAGCGGCAGGGCAGTACAAGGCACAATGCTTTATGCGCATTGATATGCGGCATTGCTATGGCTGAGGAAAAGGTTGTCGCGATGATCCAGGAGGAGTCCGTACAGCAACCAATCGATTATCGAGATGTGGTCCAGTCCTACCAGGTTCCAACTGATATACGAGCCATCCTTGCACCAACTATTCGTCGGATAGTTGAACGCATGCAGATGGCTGCACCGCTTCAGGGAAGAAAAG
>CAVPGK010000019.1:0-46599 GCA_963703955.1 Nitrospirota bacterium
GCTGTAGTTACCACTCGGTGATGGGCACACCCCTCCCCCGGCATGAGCGTGGGTCCCATTTGCGGCTCTCACTTTAAGGCAAAAAGGACTCCGGTTAGTCGGCGTCACAAACCCTATGTGACGAACGACCAGCTACGTGTTTCTTCAAGGGGCAAACCGCCCGCTCTCGACGTTGTGAGAGTGGCATGAAATGCCGAGAACATTTCTCCCAATAAGAGATCGTTGTCCAACGGCTTCAGGATGCAGTCGCGCGCGCCCTTTCTCATCATGTCTTCAAACCAGTCTAACCGCTCGATCTGCGACAAGGCGGCCATGACGATCACAGGGATCTCGGCCTGCTCTTCCTGTAATTTCTGAAGTGCCGCCATGCTGTAGTCGGACCCGGGCATCTTCCAATTCAGAAGGATGCCGTCAATCTGACATCCCTTCGACGCGTGGTCTTCGATGAGAGCCAGGCGATGATGGCCGCTGCCGGCTACGACCACATCAAACACCAAGGCCTGCAACCGGTTGCGGATGATTTTCGAAGCGGATTCGGTCATTGCGTTGTGACGATCGCGCAACACTTCCCGAATATCGAATTCATCGTCGATCACGAGGATACGTTGACGCGGCGCGGACGTTTCAGACGGCATCATAAAAACCTCTCTTTCCTGTTCATGTGGCGTGTGCGGCTCAAAGACCGCCATGCCTATACCACCCCATTGCCCAAGTGGTGGAGAGGTTAGTGCCCGACCATCCACATTATCAAAACTCTCAAAAGTTACTTCTGGCATATATCACCTACGTGTTAGAGTGTCGGAAACTAATGCCGTTATCCACGCGATTACCGTAATACCTAGAACTAATGTCATAGTGTGTTCCCCTTAGTACCCACGCTGTTAGTGTTTATCAAATTCGCCGGTCGGTACGGTCTGGAGACATAGGTAACAGTTTAGTCTCGGGACATAGGTAACAGTTTGCGCACACTCACGGGCACCAAAGGAGGTGCCCATGCCGTGGAGTCAAACGTCACCTATGGACCAGAGAACGCAATTCATCGCCGATTACCTGCGCGAGACGCTGAGCGTCACGGAGCTGTGCGACCTGTATGGCATGTCGCGCAAGACCGCCTATAAGTGGATCGACCGCTATCTTCGACACGGACCGGCGGGGCTCGAGGAGCACTCGCGACGGCCGCAGCATTCGCCCAATCAGCACCGCGGATGAGATCGTTGAGGCGCTCCTCCAGGCGCGACGCCGTCACCCGTCCTGGGGCGGCAAGAAGCTCTTGACGCTGGTACACAAGCGCCACCCGAACTGGGATCTGCCGCACCGATCCACCGTGTGCGACATCCTCAAGCGCCACGGCATGGTGCCCAAGAAGCGCCACCGTCGGCACATCGGGCATCCAGGCAAGCCGACCAGCCCGATCCTGGCGCCGAATGATCTCTGGAGCGCGGACTTCAAAGGCCAGTTCAAGACCGGCAATGGCCGCTACTGCTACCCGCTGACCGTCACCGACGGCTTCAGCCGCTATCTACTGGGGTGCCAGGGCCTGAACTCAACCGCCGTCGACGAAGCCAAGCCGGTGTTCACCCGGCTGTTCCAGGAATACGGACTGCCCAAGCGCATCCGCACCGACAACGGCGTGCCCTTCGCCACCAACACCCTGGCGCGGCTCTCGAGGCTCTCGGCCTGGTGGGTGCGGCTCGGGGTCCTGCCGGAGTTCATCGAGCCGGGCAAACCGCAACAGAACGGCCGCCATGAGCGCATGCATCGTACGCTCAAAGCCGACACGACCCGTCCGGCCGCCGGCAGTCTCGCCGCACAGCAACGCCGATTCAATGTCTTTCGAGATGAGTTCAATAACGAGCGCCCGCACGAAGCGCTCGACCAGCAAACGCCTGCGTCCTGTTACCGCGCGTCAACGCGCAAGATGCCCAGCAAACTGCCGCCACTGGAATACCCCGATCGATTCGAAGTGCGCTACGTCAGCGCCAATGGTGGCATCCGCTGGAACCGCGAGTGGGTCAACGTCTCGATCGTCTGCGTCGGCGAATACGTCGGACTCGAAGAGATCGACGACGGGATCTGGAACGTCTACTTCGGGCCGCTGAAGCTTGGACGCCTCATCGAGCGACACATGCGTATCGAGGACGAATATGGCAGACTTAACCGCAAACCCGTGTAACCCATGTCCCTCGACAACTTTGTTACCTATCTCCCCGGCCGGTCAGTCACTAAACCTCACTATACAGGGCGATTTAGTAGGGTGACAATCTGTCAAAAAATGATGTATCCTCTTCCGGCATAATGATAACTAAGGACAACTCAGGTGGACTCCAACTCCTTCTCACGGGTTTCAAGAGCGAAGCGAGGCGCTCAACCTGCCTCTCGATCGAATGATGATCGAATGGGGCGTGTCCTTTCCTCTCAGGACGCGGTATCCCTTCAGGAGCTGAAGGCCTCTGCGTTTCGCTGTCGGACTCCGAAGCAATTTCGAACACTCCTCAATTCGCTGCAGACGGTTCTCCCTTACCAGAACCTCTTCTGTGGATGGGGGTACCCAGCGAATGCGGCGATCGGCTTTTTCTATAACCACAGCTATCCCCGTGAGTTTATGCGCTGGTATCTCACGAAAGGCATGCTTAGGGATGGTCCGGTCTTTCACGAATGGCTACGGACGAACAAAGCCCAAGTCACGGTCGATGTCATGAGGCACATGGCCATCCAATTTGATCCCGAACTTCTAGAGCGAGTCGAACGACTGAATCTGCAATATACACTCGGGGGAGGCCTGCTCACCCAAGACCACTGGGTCTTTTTTGCGGTGAACATGGACTCCGAGCAGAGCTGCCGCACCTACCTGAAACGATTTCAGGTGCTCGTTCCGATGCTGTGCCATGAACCTCCCCTGATTTTGTGGACACCTCTTAGGCATAATGCCAAGAAGGAGGTGTATCCGATGAAGAGAGACCGACGAATATTTAGTTCGGAGTTCAAGCAGAGGCCATCGCGCTGGTGCGCCGCAGTGGCCAGAGTGCCAATCAGGTGGCAAAGGAACTGGGGATCAATCAAACCACGTTGAGCCGATGGCAGCGTGAGGCCAATAGCACGCTGCCGGGGACGAATGGATTTCAGGCGGCGGAGGAACTCAAACAACTGGCGACGCCGTGAAGTTGAACGGCTTCGCATGGAGCGGGACATCCTAAAAAAGGCGGCAGCCTTCTTCGCCAAGGAGTCGGCATGAGGTATGGCTTCGTTCAGGCGGAGAGGCAAAGTACCCCGTCGAGATGTTGTGTCGGGTCATGGCCGTCGCTCGTAGTGGGTTCTATGCTTGCGTCGGCACCCCGAGAGGGCGCGCGATCGAGCGAATCACTGGCTGGGGGCACACCTGCGGGCATGTTATCAGGAATTTCGAGGACGGTATGGGAGTCCGCGTCTGCATCGGGAACTCCAGGCCCGAGGGATTCGCGTCGGCCGTCATCGCGTGGCCCGGCTGATCCTCCAGAGATGATGGCCGCCAACGACTTGCAGCGGAACTTCACGGCCACCCGCCCGAATCACAAATGGGTGGGCGACATCACGTACATTGCGACCCGCGAGGGCTGGCTGTATCTCGCCGTGTTGTTGGATCTTTATTCTCGGCGCATTGTGGGATGGGCCACGGGGACGCAGATGACCACGGCCCTGACCATGCAGGCCTTGGAGATGGCCCTGCACCAGCGTCCGGCCGTGTCAGGGTTGCTCCATCATTCGGACCGAGGCTGTCAGTATGCCGCCCTCACCTACCAGCAACGGCTGACTGCCCTGGGGATTCACGGCTCGATGAGTCGACCCGGCAATTGTTGGGACAATGCGGTGGTGGAAAGCTTCTTTGCCACGCTGAAGACCGAACTGGTCCATCACCGACAGTTTCAGACACGGCAGGAGGCCAAGACCGAGATCTTTGAGTATCTGGAAGGGTTCTATAATCGGCGGCGGCATTCCACCTTGGGCTATCTCAGCCCGGCGGAGTTTGAACGGCAGGGCGGGCTAGTCATACAGGCTGTCCACTAAATCGGGAAAGATCACCAGGCCCTCACGCGTGCCTGCCCTCGACCACTCCTCACCAAGCGGGAAACCGCCATCCTGGAACGTCGCTCAATGGGAGAGCTCATCAAGCAGATCGCCGCGGCGCAGGGGATCAGCGACCGCACAGTCAGGATGCACTTGCAGCGCATCAAGAAGAAGCTGTACACCGATGACCTGGTGAATGCCGTCGTGATTGCAGTGCAAAGCGGGATGC
Organism: Nitrospirota bacterium; assembly: GCA_963703955.1. Taxonomy (GTDB): domain Bacteria; phylum Nitrospirota; class Nitrospiria; order Nitrospirales; family Nitrospiraceae; genus CAVPGK01. The sequence goes on from CAVPGK010000019.1 coordinate 4,271, forward strand.
TTGATCAGACATGGAAGGAGTGGCGCTGGCAGAGTGAGAGCGTATCGAGCCGCTGACGTTGGCAAATCGAGACGCACCGTCGAGCGCTCATGACCAAATGTGGATCGAGGCCCTGGCTTGATATCGCAGGGTCCTAGAAATGGATCACTGTTAGCTGGATAGGCAAAAAGGGGAACTGTGGCTTAAAGAACTGAGGGCTAAGCGGCGGAGATACTATCTATCGAGGTCTCAGGGATATTCTCCTCATCGTTGATCGGTTCAACAATGCGGTACCACTGATGGTAATCGTGCCACACGATCAATAGAGCGACCATGTCCAAGAACAGCCATGCGATCACAATGTTCAGCAGCATATATCTCCTGGGCTGGAATTCTTTCGTTCGTTGTCACTAGGTTGTGGCAACCGCCATGCCATTCCGGGCAGATAGGCGTCTAAGTTTGACGAATCTTTGCATGGATCAGAAAATAAGTAAAGTCAACAGTATTAAATTCGAGACGAACTGGTTTCTAGACTACGCCGCTGCAGCTGTGTTCACCCCTTGCACCCCAGGCGCAACCGTACGACCGATGCGCTGGATCATTCTGCACCTCACAGGGGTTCACCCCCACTCGGAGGCCTCGCTTGCAATGGGGCGTCCACCAAGCCTGTGAGGAACTGTCCCGGTGGTGTCTGAAGACGACGCGCAGCCTCACCCCGCCAACGCGACCGACGCGGACACGAGGCAATGGACAACACCATCACGCCCAGTTCTGTATGCCACAAACTAAGTACTCCTAATGGGATCCTATTTTGGCAAGTCTCTGCGCAAGCGGCTTTCCTACGTTATACCCTTAATATAAGCCAGTAGGGATACATCTTGCGTATATATCAACGAGAGGAGGTTAGTTTGGAGTACTTCTTTGTTGTCTGCATAGTCGGTCTCTCGGCGTTGCTGACGAAGATTTGATGAAGACTTAACAGTCCTACTCCCACTAAGGACCAACACCGTCCTTACCATCTACATCTGCTGTGCGACCACTTGTCCGATTCCGTATGGCGTTGGGGAAGTTTCGTTGGTTCGACATCTGGCGAAGTTCGACTTCCACGACCAACTCAACAATGAATCAGTGGAACGAGATGGCGGGTCAGCTTGTCTCGTGGGGTAGGATTTTCACAATCACTAGGAGGGGAAGAATGTTGAATGATGTGGCTCATCAGGAGATGGTGGATCCTTTGCAGGAAACCTTTGCCATTATCGACAACAAGTCGGAGCAAGTACCGACGCGAGAGCATTTGGTCAACCTGCACGCGTACTACTACCGCAAGCTGGTGAAGATTTACGAGCGCCTGGGCGAGGTACAAATGATTGTCGATGGGCCGGTTTTGAATTTGGCTGCTGAGAGCAACCACACACAAAAGGGGAAGGCGAAGTCATGAACAGCGTTTGCCGCCACCACCCGGAGGAGGTCGATGAATGCGTGTATTCGAATTAGATGAACGCGAGAAGGTCCAGCGGCTACGGGATTCGCTGTCGGAGCTCTTGGCCATGTGCCCGTTCGTAACAATGCCCGAACGTTGTGCTGAGCATAACTGGCAGCGGCGCGTCGCCACTGCCAAGGCCACCATGAAGTTGACGGGAGATTCTTAAAATGCATGAAAGGCGCACTCATAACAATCGTCAATTTCGCCTTGTTTCTTATCCAAGCCTTGGAGCTGGCTGGATTCCTGCGGCACGGATTGGGGAATCCACTGAAGGCACGGAAACCATAACGCCGATTTATGGCGACGCTATTAAGCCTTTTGCTTCCGAGGCAGACGCGAATAAGGCTGCATTGGCCATGGCCATAGAATGGATTAATTCAAACTCCGAGGCAGAGGGGAATAAGGCTACATTGGCAATGGCGATAAGATACGCGAGGTCCTCTGGCGCTGAGATTGCGTCGTTGATCTCCAATGCAGACCACCGCCCCGTCGCACGCAGTTAGCTCAGGATGAATGATCCTACCCAAACAGGATGATAAGCGCCTAGACCCGCCTTACGCGGCGATCCTCATGACGCGCTTTATGCCGCAAGCGGAGCCCTCATCTTTTGACAGCATGTCATCGAGCGAGAGTTATGGGATAACTGAGCGGATTTGTCTCAACCAAAAACGTAGGAAGGAGTGTGTATGCAAACCCATCACGCGGTCAACGGGCGACGAGGACGAATCCTCATCGTGGAGGATGAGCCGCAGGTGAGAAAGCCGATTTCTCTGATGCTCAAGAAGGAAGGGTATGAAGTCGTGGAGGCGGAAGACGGGGAGCAGGCGATTCAGAAAATCGGCGATGGAGACAACGCCTTAATGGTGGACACGATCCTTTGCGATATTCGGATGCCCAAGATCAATGGAGACGAGGCCATTGCGTATTTCAGAGGTCACTTTCCGTCCGTCCCGATTGTGGTGCTGACGGGCTATCCGGACGCAGAACTCGCCGTGTCCTTGATGCGGAAAGGTGTACGGGACTATCTGGTGAAACCGGTGTCCAAGGATAAATTGCTGACGGTGATGAAGAAGTCCGTCGAGCAGCACGTGATCTCTATCTGGTGAAGAGTCTAGTTCCGAAAATCACCTATCCAAATGGAAAAATTTACATCGGCAAGGATCTGACCAACCTCGTTTTGTGACAGGACACCCCCCGTCGAACGCATTGTTCACCACGCTTCAACACTCTAACCTCTCTTTACCTCTCTTCGCCCCTTCTTTCCTTGTTTTGCCTCTCTCGCTAACACTGTATTAACACTATCCGGTGCCACCCTTGTTTCACTGGAGAGGTGGTCGGCAGGCACAGGTAAGGTACAGAGGCATGCAGTGTTTCGTTTGCAGAATTTCCTTGAAAAAAAGAAAAAGCTTATTGTGTAGGATAACGGTGTGTGTTTTGGCACCGGGTTGGCACCAGCGCCAAGGACATTGAGCGCGATTAGAACCTTGACCGCGATTTAGGAAATTCATCGCCCTGGCGCCCGTTAGCCCATTAATAATGTCGTGCAGCGATGATGGGGCTGACCTTCCTCAAATGAACTCATTAACTCCTTTTTGATGCGCTCTTGGGCTCTGGCGCTGCACGTCGAAATCCGAGTGTGGCTCCTTCACTGAGATCGGGGCGGCAAGAGGTAAAGCGTCATGGCGAAGATCAGATAGACCATCAGCACGAACACCCCGATGAACCATGCCGAGCGTCCGCTGTTGGTAACAAACGATACGGTCATCGTCGCGATCAGTATCATCAACACGGCGCCCGGCCAAAATTGCAGGTCCATTGGCGCGGGGCCGAGGACGTAACTGAGCAGGACCAGCACCGGGGCGACAAAGAGCGCGATTTGGGAGGCGCTCCCAAGGGCGATGCCCACGCTCAGGTCCAACCGGTTCTTAAGTGCGCCGGAAAACGCCGAGCCCATCTCCGCCGCACCGCCCACCAGCGCCACGACGATGAAACCCACGAACGCCGGGGTCATCCCGAACGACTCCGCCGCCTCCTGCACTGACTCGACAAAGATCTCGCTCACCAGCGCGACCAGCACGGTGACGCCGGCCAGCGTGGCCAGAGCCAGACTGATTGGCCACGGCACTTCACCGGCCTCGCCGGATTCCACACCGGCAAAGAATTCGCGGTGTGTCTTGAGCGAAAAGACCATGCCCAGTCCGTAAGTGACGATGAGCAGCACCGCCAGCCCTACGCTCAGCTTCTGGGTGAACGCCGCCCCCGCCGCGGAGTCGGTGTGAGAGACCGCCGAAGGAACCAGCAGCGCGATCGTAGCCAGGAAAAGCAGGCCCGCTTGAAGGCGGGCGTTGACCCGGTTGTATTCCTGAACACGATGTTTGAGTCCACCCAGCAGAAACGACGCCCCCAGCACGAAAAGTGTGTTGGTGACGATCGCGCCGGCAATGGACGCCTTCACCAACATGTATTGCCCCGCACGCAAGGCGGCGAGAGCGATGACCAGTTCAGTCAAGTTTCCCAGCGTGGCGTTGAGTAGGCCACCAACCGTATCGCCCGTCTTGGCCGCTACGGATTCTGTGGCGTGACTCAGCAGCGCCGCCAGTGGCACGATGGCCAGCACGGACAGCACGAAGAGCAGCGTGTGCGCTTCGGGCGTGAGCTTCGCGGCTGCAAGCACCGTGGGTACCAATGCCAGCAGCCAGAGCAGCGGATTGTGACGGATTTCTTTGAGCAGGGTGTTCATAGGATTTGATTCAAGTGCGTCGGAGTTGTACTGGTCAGCGGACAAGCGATATCATCGGACCGCTTCTTGGTAGTCTTGGGGTACACTGATAGACCGGCGTGCGATGGTGCGCGGATTTTGGAAGCCTGGTCCCTTGACGGCGATAAGCCGACACCTTCTCGTCCTTCCCAGATGAATAACGCGTGTGGACGCTGCAACGTTGTTCTCGCCGCAGCTTAACGTTTGGCCGTGAGGGACAGAGAAAAAGCGCAACTTTTTGGGAGCCCCCTCGAAGGACGGAATTGTTATGCCCCGCTATCTCCCCGCAATGCTGTGCGTCGAAGTATCTCCGCCTCAAGCTCACTCGCGATACGTCGTTCAACTTCGCCGGGATGTGATCTGGCGATTGATTGCAACTTGCTCCCAAGGTCGAGCCACTTTGGCAAGAACGAAGCAATAATGCATGCCATTACGAAACTAACGCCTAGCAGAAAATAGGATGCTGAGGATGAGTGTCGGCCACGTGGTGGGCTTTGTGGACGCTTTTCCAGCCAAACGAACAAGAAGCTCAGGAGCACAAGGGTTACGAAAATCGCCGTGAGTCTAGCAATGAGTAACCACGAATCGATCGAACTGTGATTCGGACCGACCGTTCCTCGAAAGTCGATCCGCTGAAACTGATCCAACTCTGGGGGCAGGGGAGTTGCATCCAGCAGAAGGGGCAAGAGATCCTTTTCTTGCTCGATGGCCGCTTTCCACTCCTTTGACACCTCGTCAGATCGACTCGCGTGATCGCACCAAAATACGACGACCAAATGAGATTCAGCCAAGCCTGTTGCAATTTCGCTCCGCCACCTCTTGCCCGACTGAATGCCATCGATGTCCTGGAAAACGAATGATTTGTTAACGCGGAGCAGTTTCACTACCGGAGCAACCAGCGATGCGTCAGCATGACTGTAGGAGACGAAGACATTTGTGCTCTGGACGGGCATCGTCAAGTTTTATGTGGTACCGACTGGCATAGTACGCGCAGACGTTCCGAAACCCAGCGATTTCTCTCTCACCAAGTAGTCTCCGCCCTCACCTTACGCTTTTGCCAACAATGAGATCAATTCCAGCTTCCCTCGAGTTATCTTGTCAGCCTCCGGCCGCTCATCTACACTTCATCTATGCTTTTCCGCCTCAAGTGTATCGGCCTACGGATGATTACCCATCCTTCGGCCGCGTGTTTACTCGCCATTTCGACCTACGTCGTTTTCTATGTTTTCTATGGCCTGTGGATCGACGTCCCAGACTTCGACAGGGAGGCCGACGGGGTGCTGTGGGGGCTGCTCTATGTCTGTTATGCGGTGGGCATCGGCCAGCTTGCCAGTCGCTCCACCCTGGCGGGCGCGATCCTAGCGACCTGCATTATCACCGTTCGTCTCGGGGGGTTCTGGCGTCTGCGGCAAATCAGGGAGGCCTCCGACGGACACATTCTCACACCTTATGAAGAAGGCGGACGATTCTTCGTTCTCGTGACCTTCTTGTTCTAATTCCCTGTAGCCACACATTGGATCCTTCGGATCCTTCGGAAGCGAATCTCAGGCTGACGGCCTTCGACGTCGTAACTCTTTTTCCGCATCGTCGAGGAGCCCTCTCAAGGTCCAGCACCACGGCATCACGGGGACAGAACTGCTTTACAAAGATTATCTAAATCCGGTTTTTTGCGATGCGGGGGTTAGCCTTCGTCCATTCTTTTGTCTACACCGCGTCTACATTCCCCTCAGCCCCTTCCGCGTCAATTCATAACCCTTGGAAAAATGGTGGGCCGTGCAGGGATCGAACCTGCGGCCCGCTGATTAAGAGTGAACTGCCGGGGATGGCCGAAATACTAGTAAATATTGGCCATCCCCTTACTCTTCAAGCAAATAAAGCGATGGCTTGTCTTCCTCTATTTGCCTGATTCTGTCCCTCCTTTCCTTAATTTGCCTCTCTCGCTAACACCGTATTAACACTACCCGGTGGCACCCTTGTTTTGTTAGCAAGGTGGTCGGCTGGTACCGGTAGGGTACAGAGGCATACAGTGTCACAGCAAAGGCATGAAGGGAAATTTTTTGGAAATTAGAAAAGCCTTTTCATCTGGACGGTAGTCATAAGACCGAAGTCGTATTGTAGAACCAAATAAACCGAATGCCTATGGTCCGGGCATTCATGCACATGCCACAGGCTGGCCCGATCAAGTGTGAAGATCACGGACATACCCGCTATTGGGAGCGTGAGGTGCTCTATGCAAGCGGCACGAGAGAAAGCGCATGGCGCATCACCCGAAGTCGCGTTTAGCCCCGGCAGTAGGATTCTTGCATACGCCGAGTATGAAGATAGGACGGTTGTTGTGGCACCTTGACACGCGAGAGGTCGTGGTATTGGAGCCTATGGGGGGTCGTAACATCCGTGGCAGGAAAAGCCTTGACCAGCCTTGCTCTCCCGTGACATGGTGTGTTCTCATGTTGAGTAGTATAAAACACTTACTTGTCATCAAAAGCTCGGGCAGGGCAGCTCAGGTGACCTCCTGTCCCTTCTGTCCTTCGCGCTTACTCTTTGTGCGCCACCGCGTCGTCCAACTTCGGCTATCCACGTTTTTCAACCATGCAGGCACACGATTGAGGTACGGGGCTTGTTACATCTTCAATGCTCGAAGTGGTAGTGGGGTCAATAAGGACAGGCTTCTAAACCAACTTTGGGATAGAGCCCATAGGATTAGGACATGTCTAAACGAGTACTGATCAGGATTACGTTCGCCGTTGCAGTCGTTACGTTTATTATTACCATATCCATCCTCGCAGTCGCACAATTTGGCCCCCTGCCGGTCTGGGTCTATAAGAATGAACCTCTGGAGCCCGAATTACCAGCGGGCAAGGTACTGCCAAGTCCCAATTCCCCTACTCCGCCTCACGTCAAACGAGCACAACTGAAAAACTGGCATGCGGAAATTACAGCTCAAGACAAGCCCAGAGCCTTCATTGGCATCGCGATTTCTGGAGGAGGCAGTCGCGCGGCCACTTTTGGCTTAGCAACATTACGTGAATTAGACAGACTTGGCATCTTGGACCACACGTCCGCAATATCTTCTGTCTCAGGAGGATCATTACCAGCTGCCTACTACGCTCTGTTTCGGCCGTCTTCTGAGGCTGACTGGGACGCAGCTCAGAAGACCTTTTAGTGCCAATTTCTTCCGAATCTGGTTCTGGCGCCTGTTCTTGCCTCATAACGTTCTTCGCAGAGTTTATACAGCGTATGATCGGACGGACGTACTTGCTTCTGTCTTCGACGACACAGTATTTCATGGAAAGACCTTCGCCGATCTGAAAGACGTAGGTCCTCGGCTTTATCTCAACGCCACCGATCTTATTCTAGGAACAGGCTGGCGAAAGAGTTTTACTTTTCTTCAGACGACACCTTCCGTGGACTGGAATCGCGACTCGATACGTTTCCAATCGCCGATGCAGTCGCCGCGTCAGGGGCGTTTCCTTTCATATTTAACAATGTAACTCTCCGAGACTACCGTCCTAAATCGTCCGTTTTCGTTGAAGTAGCATTCTGGATTCACCGGCCCTCACCACGAAATTGCTTGACGGAGGCGACGCACTCTCTTCACATCTTCGGTCGCTCAGCACGCCGAAGTATCTTTATAGGCTGGAAGGTTTTCGCGGGGCAGGCGGAGAGAAAAGATTCCTTGCTGCGGTCCTAAATGATCTCGTAGATAGGCCAACGTTCCAAACAAAAGGTACCGAAAAAGCACTGTACGACAGGAAAGCTTTTGCATCAGTTGCTCTTTCGAAAGAAGTAAGAACTTTAATGGAGGAGAACCAGCCAACAAACGGGCAAGAAAATCCGATTTCTCTTCCTACACTGAATCGCCTGCTGCTCGCGAACGCATACTCAGAAGAACTAAGGAAGGCACCGCGGAAACAATATGTACATGTCTTCGATGGTGGGCCATCGGATAACTTAGGAATAGAATCTCTCAAAACCGCTACTTATCAGTATATATATGAAGCGGAAAGGTACTATGGAGCTAAGCGAGAGGAACTCCCGTGCTTATTTATCAGTATTGATGCTCACGTCGACCCGCAACTTGCCACTAAGATTGAACGATTTCAAACCGACACGAGAAGACATTTTTCTTTCGGCTTCGACCCAAATGCGATTGCGGCGACGGATATGTTACTCACATTACGACGAGTCGATGTACTTCGCGAGGTAAAGATATACAGTGGATAAATCCAGTAACGGATTTCAAACTCGTGCCGCCACTCTGGGTCGATGGCCCAACATGTACGCTATGGCATATCAGTTTTGACCGACTATCGTCGCTATGGACTGATTTACGATCGAATGGAAAATTTACGCTTAGAAATTATCATCATAAACTGGAAGCTATCATTTCCCGAATGCAGACGCATTATAAGTTGGTCGGGCCTAAGAAGTGCAGTTCTGAACAATTGCAAGCGTATCTTTTGGACGCTGCCCATATCTTAGTTCATGACGATCCGGATGGTTTAGAACGCATAGCGAATTGGTTTAGACACATTGGCATTGAACTCAAACCGTCACCTTACAAGACTCCACTGAAGAATGAGGTAAAGACCATCTCCAGTGGAGAAAAGATGGAATGCGTTGGTTGATTTGCCCCAGGCGCACCGTTCCGAGCTGTATGTTTTCATGCATACTGGGGGCACCCTTGTTTTGCGTGAAAGGTGGTCGGCAGGCACAGGTAGGGTACAGAGATAGACAGTGTCACGGTAAAGGCATGATGAAAAATTTTTGCGGAATCAAAAAAAGATAACTGGCACTTGTGACTTGCGGTTTGTTAGTTTACTGCTGTTATTAATCAACAAGCGAGGTCATTCGACGCCTGCATTTTCACTAAGTCGCCAGAACCCAACACAAGCGCCACAGGAAGGATATCGCCTCCTACTCCGCTAGCTACTTTCACCACCTTATCGAGGGTAAAGAGATCCGAACTGAATTGAGAACCTTTCCTAACCCATCAGCAACTTTTCTAGCTTCGATTGTTTCGGCCCTGGCCCCTGTCGAATATCATTCAGTCCATTATTCAAGTGGCGTACGAACTCATGATTCGGGCCAGGAGTGTACAAGTTGTCTTTTATGGCGTGAAACAACTTGTACCCTTCACCTGTCTCACCAAACGCCGTCTTGATCTCGCCATCAAGTTGATTCCAGTAAGCAAGTTCGAATCTCGTTGGAGGGACCGAAACACCCGTTTTCCGTCGCAAAGCCATGCTCCCAACATTTCGTTAGTTCACGTATGAGCAATTTTCCGCCCGTACAGACAATATAGGCTTTTGGTACCCCACCACTCTCGACCGCGCAAGACAAGGCGATCTGCTGCTCGGGAGTCAGATCCTTTGCAAGGCCGCAGACTGCCGCACTAGCAAAATTTCCCTTTCCCTCCCGTTATGCAACCAAGGTAATACTGCTCTTGAGGTCCGGAGCTCCTTCCCCATACACATCAGGGCCGAAGAATTTGAGCTATTCGTTAAACATTTCCTTGCATTTTGCAGTTTCTTGAAATCCTCTTTTAACTTCTGACCCCCTGTTGCACAAACCACCCCAGCTAGCCGATCATTCGGATTATCATTAATACATTTCTCCGCGTCTCTCAGCTTCCTAAATCCCTCACTTAAGCTCTTATCCCCTGTAGTGCAGATCCACGCTACCCCGTAATCCTCCGGACTCTCATCTGGGCTGCTGCCGGTGTGGTTGACACCCGCTTACGCTACTCCGGCCTTCATTTCGAACTCCATCGGGCTGAGATACCCGAGCGTGGAGTGCCGCCGCGTCGGATTGTAGAAACGTTCGATGTAATCGAACACGTCGGCCCTAGCCTGGGCTCGCGTGCGGTATGTCTTAGCTGCCGTGCGTTCGGTTTTTAGTGAGGAGAAGAAGCTCTCCATTGCCGCATTGTCCCAGACGTTGCCGGCCCGGCTCATGCTACAGGTGACGCCGTGGTCGGCCAAGAGCCGCTGGAAAGGCTCACTCGTGTACTGGCTGCCTCGATCAGAGTGATGCAGCCCGGTCTCGGGCTTCCCCCGCCGCCAGAGCGCCATCACGAGCGCATCGGTGACGAGTTGCGCGGTCATTGTCGCACTCATGGACCAGCCGACCACCCGTCGCGAAAAGAGATCGATGACCGCGGCGACGTAGAGCCAGCCTTCGGCGGTCCAGATATAGGTGAAGTCCGCAACCCATTTGCGATTCGCAGACGAGGCGTCGAAGGACCGGTTGAGCACATTCGGGGCCAGGGCGTTCGTCGAGTGCACGCCCGTGTCGAGCGGTACCCGTCGCCGCCTAGGACGTGCTCGTAAGGCCGCTTGTCGCATCAGCCGCTCAATCCGATGGAGGCCGCAGGCGATTCCCTCCGCGAGCAGGTCGTGCCAGACACGCCGAGCCCCGTACGTGCGATCGCTGGTGAGGAAGCTGGTCCGCACTCTGGCCAGTAGCTGCTCATCGGCCCGCGCCCGTCCACTCAGCGGCCGGGTCAGCCAGACATAAAACCCTCCCCGCGAGACACCGAGCGCCTCGCATAACCAACCGGTCGGCCAGATCCCCCGGTGCTTCGCGATGAAGGCGAACTTCACAGTGACTCCTTCGCAAAGTAGGCCGCGGCTTTTTTTAAGATGTCCCGCTCCGCCTTCAGTTTCAGAACTTCACGGCGGAGCCGCGCGAGCTCCTCCTGCTCGGGTTTCATCTGTCCTTGGCCCGGAAAGGCCTGCTGCAGATCGGCTGCATACTCCTGCACCCAGCGCCTCAACACCGTGCTATGCACGCCCAAATCGCGTGCGGCTTGCGCCACCGTCACTCCGCGTTCCCTAATCAGCTTGACGGCCTCAACTTTGAACTCCCGCGTAAACTTCCGTCGCTCCATGGCTCACCTCCGGTTTCATCCATACACCTAACTCGGTGTCTTTGAAACCGGCAGCAGCCCAGTGAGAGCCATGCTTTTGGACCTGTCCAAGGTGCGGCGGATTGGTACCAAGCAAGTATTTCTTTACCAGGGCGAGCCGATTAAGGGGATCAAACGGGCGTTTCACACAGCCCTAAGGAATGCTGGGATAGTCGATCTCCGCTTCCATGACCTGCGGCACTGTGCTGCAACGAACTTGAGGCGTGCTGGTGTCGATACAGTGACGGCTATGCGGATTGTAGGACACAAGTCGGAGAAGATGCATCGCCGGTACAATTCGGTATCGGAAGCTGACCTAACCGTGGCGGCAGCGAGGCTCAATACCTATCTTTCTAACACCCTAATAACACCTGCCAGTTCTCCGCAATCCTCCGCCCACGCAAGTGCTTGAAAAATGGTGGGCCGTGCAGGGATCGAACCTGCGGCCCGCTGATTAAGAGTCAGCTGCTCTACCAGCTGAGCTAACGGCCCACCGAGTCTGAATGAGAGTCACGTTTAGAGGCGAGATCGACTTCTCAGGTCAATGGTGCGCCTGACAGGATTTGAACCTGTGGCCCCTAGCTCCGGAGGCTAGTGCTCTATCCGCTGAGCTACAGGCGCATCATCCGTCCGGCAAAACGATGAACACCTTATCATAGCGCTTCCGTCTCTGTCTAGGATTCCGCCTGATCGAGGGAACGATGGACAGGCGCGCCAGAAAGAAACCCATACGGTAAGAGCATTTCTTCCCCGGCCATCTTCTCTCGCCGGCGACGCGAGGCAATCGCCGCTGACTCCAAAGCGCCCAAGCGGTCTTCTTCCATACGTGGGCTACGAGACAGGGGGATGATCGGCACGGCGGTCTGCACTTCGCAGGCGCCGTGTACCCGACCACCCGTTTGGACCGGAAGCCCCATGGTGCGACACGTCACCGGCCGAAACCGATAGACCAGGCAACTACCATCCGAATCCAATGCGGGACACGGGAGATCGGCGAATCGACTGACCAGCCTATCGACGTCGGGGTCAGGCCAGTCATCAAGGAAAGCAGACTTGGCGAGGCGGGGAAATTCCTGCTCGATGGTCGCGGTTTGGCGCTTCGCTCGCTCGTTGATCTCGTACCGGGTCATCCGATCCAGCTCGGCCAGCCCCTTCTGTAACAGGGCGCAGTCTATGATGGTGATGGCGAACGGACCGATGCAGCAACGGTCGCTCCCGCGGTGACACGGCACTTGACCCAAGAGGGCTGCCCGGCTTCGATCAAACCAGCGTTCGGCTTGGTCGAACAGGCGTCTCTGCTCCTCGTGGGGATGGGCCATGGGACACGCCGGTCAAACGGTGTCTATCTCGGAGTCGATTTCTCCCATCTCGACAACGAGGTCGCCTTTCGGTGAGAAGAAGCCTTGACCATCCACCTGGACGACGCCGTTACAGTTTTCCTGGAAGAATTCAAGGATCCACCCATTAAAGTCATAGCCTTCCTCGGTGATATCAGCTTGAACGAGGCGAGTGGTCGCAATGAATCTGGCCTTGGACACATACTCGCGGACGAGTTGGGCTTCGATGTCATCATGCACGGACAAGCGTTCGAGAAAATCGGCCTTCTCCTTTTCATACACATCCTGGTAGCTTCCGTGATCGCGCACACACATGAGCTGTACCGGCTTTCGCTCACGATGATAACCAAGCGAGACCTGCACCCACGCCCATTCGTCTAAGGCGGCCGGATCCATTTTGGGGATGAGCGGGATTTGTCCACGGGACTTCAGAAAATCCAGCAACAAGCGCAGTGGCGGCGAATTCTCACGGGTGCAAAAGACACGCGAGTACAGGAATGCCTCCTGATCGCCGGGTTGTTCCCCTTGGGAGGGAGTGGGAAGAATCGGAAGCTCTTTACCCATGCGGATTCCTCTTAGAGGTCCAATCGTGTTTCACATCTACGGCTTACTCTACTCTCTTCTGTCGTTCTCGTTCAAGATTCTATGAAGCACGCGATTCTCCACGTCAGGCTTGCTTTTTGTGGTTGACAGGGTAGGACACTTTCGTTACACTCGCGTCCGGCTTTTGGCGATTGTGCTCGGTTTCAGCCGCGCCGTTGCGTAAGTCTAGTTCGTCCTCAGGTCAAAATCCGGCAATTCACCTTAATTGTGTTGAGGAGGTTCCGATGGCAAAAACAATGACAAAGTCTCAGATCGCCGATCATCTGGCGGGAAAAGCTGGTATCACGAAGAAGACGGCGGCCCAACTGTTGGACGATCTCGCCGCGCTCGCGCACAAGGAAGCGAAGAATACCTTTGTGGTTCCAGGTGTTGGCAAGTTGGTCTTGGCAAACCGGAAGGCGCGCATGGGCCGCAATCCTCAGACTGGAGAAGCCATCAAGATTCCGGCCAAGCGCGTGGTCAAGTTCCGCGTTGCGAAGGCGGCTAAGGACGCCATCCTCGGCAAGCGGTAATCTCAATCCCTTCCCGTCGATTGTTTCACCCAACAGGGCCTCATCCATTTACCGTTGGCGCAAGGGCCGGCTCTTTCCTGGAGCCGGCTCTTGCCCCCGGTCCTTGCGCCATGGGGACAATCCTGAATTTACAGCGACGGGGCCAAGCCGGTACCCCCCATGCCGTCGTGGGCCACGAGTTTAATGTTGTCCCCGTCCTGAACGCGCGTGTCTTCGCTGGCAATCCGCTTGTTGACGGTGACCAAAACCTTCTTTTCCCTCATGAGCTGAAGCACGGGTTTCAGAGCCTCACCTTGCCGTTGTATCAATTGGCGCACGGTCATAGGTCCGACGAGATCGCACGCGAAGTCTCGTTCGCCGTCGGTGGTCTGAAGCTGCCCCATCAGGGTGATGGTGACCATACTGTGGTCTTTCCCTTCTTTGTAGGATGGGTCCCTCTGGTTGACTCCACCTATGGAGTCTGCTACGACAGGCTATGCAAGCCCTTGATATCTACCGTCCCAACATGCCCGATCTTCAGTTCGTTCTGATGGTGGTGGCGCTCTGCACGTCGGACCTCAGCTCGCTGAATGTGCCGCCGGAGTTGCGGGCGAAAATCTTCGACCGGTGTTGGGCCCTGACTCATGATGGGCCACCCCCCACGAAGGCGGAGGACCGGGTGCTGGATTTGCGTGGCGGAACCGAGGTAACCCTTGAGGCCATGATCGAAACCATCCGAAGCCTGCTGGCCGAAGCCGGTATCTCCACCCTTTATTGGGATCATCCTCCCAGTGAGCCGATGCGGACCAGCACTCCGGAAGCCCTGCCGCTTATCGAACGGCTTCAGAAACTCTATCCGGCTTCGTCCGACCTTGGCGACGAAGAGAAGCCCACGTAATTGGAGTCTCCGTAGGTCTCAGGTCTCTCCGTAGATCTCAAAGAACGCGTCAACGCTCTCCAGCAACTGGGCTTTGATCTCAGCCTCCGTTCCATGAATGAGATGCAGAGCCATCGTCGCTTGCGATCCATCAGGGAGGGTCACGGGCACATGGGGATGTCCCCGGTCAGGAGAGGTGCCCTTATCCAGTCGCATCCCATAGCAGAGGGTGTATTGAGGTTTGACGAGCTTGAGATATCGTTTCCGACCCGGCATAGACACTCCTTGATCGTTCCCCACGGTCGCCTTCAGAGGGCGGGTATCATGGGTCTGATGTCCGTCGGCCCAACGGCTCAATCGGGAAGGACGGCAATAATTCGGACCGGCCCGCCCGTTCCGCCTTTGATTTTCATCGGCAAGGCCCACGCGGTCGCGCCCGTTGGAGGCACGCGATCCAGAGCCGTGACGTTTTCCAACGCATAGACCTCGGCGCGGCTCAGCAGCCGGTGTGTGAGAAAATCTCGGGAAGGACCCGGGTCAATACTGGCGGTATCGATCCCGACCCCATGGATCGCGCGTCGAACGACCAAGAATTCGGCCGCTTCCGGGGAGAGCCCGGGGAAATGGAGTGTGCGAGGGTCATCCGGCGTCGCCGTGCCCAAATAGCGGGTCTTGTTCGGCCACCGCTTGTCCCATCCTGACCAGAGAAAGACAAGCGCGCCATCGGGGATCCGGCCATGGCGTGACTCCCATGCTTCGATGTCTCGAACCGCCAGCACGTAATCGGGGTTGGTCTCGCATTGAGCTCGCATGTCGATCACGACGGCAGGACCCCTCAGTCGTTCGACCTGGATCTGGTCAATCGTGCGTCGATTCTGTGCGAAATGGATGGGCGCGTCCAGGTGCGTGCCGCCGTGTTCGGATGCTGAAAAATTGGCGGAGGCATACCAATACCCGGAAGGGGTGGTCCCCCAATCCGTGCGTTCCCATTGAAACGCTTTGTTCGTAGGCCAATAGATGGTGTCCTCCCCGAACGAATGAGTCATATCCACGAGGGTGTAAGGGCGCGGCGGTCCGCACGCGGAACTAAGCGAGAAGACCGCGACTCCGAACAAGCAAAGAACCGTTCTCGAGGGGATGCTGCACGTCATGGGGTCTTGCTCCTAAGTCGGTTCGACCTTACCAGGTTCCTCACGGCGAAACAATTCTATTGATTTTGGGCAGCGGAAACCAGATAAGGTGGCGGGAGAAGCAGGGGGGGAGTGCGGTGCGATTTGTTGAAACCGAATTGAAGGGAGTCATTCTCATCGAACCCGATGTCTTTCAAGATCCGCGAGGGCTGTTTTTCGAAACGTATCATGCCAAGAAATACGCCCAGACGGGAATCCACGGCCCGTTCGTACAAGACAATTTTTCACGCTCCGTGCGGGACACCCTCCGAGGCCTTCATTATCAATTGAAGCACGGACAAGGGAAGCTCATGACTGTCGTCGAAGGCACTGTGTTCGATGTCGCGGTAGATATCCGACGCGGGTCGCCGACCTTCGGCCGGTGGGTCGGTATCGAGCTCTCAGCCGAAAATAAGCGGCAGCTCTATATTCCGCCCGGATTCGCGCATGGGTTCTGCGTCGTGAGCGGGATTGCAGGAGTGACCTACAAGTGCACGGACTTTTATATCCCTGAGGACGAGGGGGGGATTGTCTGGAATGACCCATCGATCGGCATCACGTGGCCGATCACCCAGCCCCTGTTGTCCGTCAAAGATCAGGCCTATCAACGCCTCTCCGACCTGCCGGCCGATCGGCTACCCACCTTCCGCGGCTAGCCGCTGTTCAAAAATGAGATACGGAACGGGTGTCCCCGAAGGCGCGACCCGGCGCACCGACGCGCTCAGCTCATCGTTTGACCGGGCGAGGCCATATATGTTATGAATAGGAACGATTCCTAAGAAGGAATAAAATGAAATTGGCGTCAGACGAGTTGCGCCGACGGTTTCACGAACGAGGGTTGAAGCTGACCCCGCAACGGGCGGCGATCTACCAGGCGTTGGCGGAGACGAGCAGCCACCCCACCGCGGAGGATCTGTACCGGCAGGTGACCCGGCTCCACCCGATGATTTCGCGGAACACGGTGTACTACACGCTCGGAGCGCTGCAGACCGCCGGGCTTGTTTGCGAGGTCAATTATTGGCACGACGGTTCTCGGTTCGATGCCAATATGGAATTGCATCACCATTTGATCTGTCTGGGATGCCGGAAAATTCAGGACCTCACTGATTCCTCGCTGGATCAGTTGATGGTCTCGAAGCGGGAAACCGCCGGCTTTACCGTCTTGGGGCACCGTGTGGAGTTCCATGGCTATTGCGCGAACTGCCATGGTAAGTCCAAGCGCGCCCGCCCTCGTGCGTCTCGGAAGAACTCGCATCATTCATTACGTCCGTCATAAAGTCATAAAGGAGGGAGCCATGAGCAAGAGCCTGAAAGGAACCAAGAGTCACGACAATCTCAAGAACGCCTTCGCAGGAGAATCCCAGGCGAACCGGCGCTATCTGTATTTCGCCCGGCGAGCCGATATCGAGGGCTATCCGGATATCGGCGGACTGTTCCGGGATACGTCTGAGGCCGAGACCGGTCACGCGTTCGGCCACCTGGACTTCCTCAAGGAAGTCGGAGACCCGGCGACAGGCGTGCCGATCGGTAATACCGACGCGAATTTGAAGTCGGCGATCGAGGGGGAAACGTACGAATACACCCAGATGTATCCGGGGATGGCCAAAACGGCGCGCGATGAGGGATTCCAGGAGTTGGCCGAGTGGTTCGAGACCCTTGCCAAGGCTGAGCGCTCGCATGCCAACCGCTTTACCAAGGGACTCGATAGTCTCAAGCAGGGATAAGATCTCACAGGAGTAGGAACAGGGGATGGACATCGCGTGAAGGGCTTTGATCTCATCACGCCGGGGTGGGGCCGGCCTCAGGTCGAACAGGAGACACGCCGTGTCTACGATGTCTGTGATGGGTGCCGGCGCTGCTTCAACCTCTGTCCCTCGTTCAATACCCTGTTCGACCGTATTGATCAGTATGAGAGCGATGTCGCGAAGCTGACGTCCGAGGATCTCGAACGGGTCGCGAATGAGTGCTACTACTGTAAGCTGTGCTACAACCACTGCCCCTACACGCCGCCGCACCAATACGAAATCGACTTTCCGCGCCTGATGATCGCGTGGAAGAAGCAGATCGTTACGGAGAAAGGGGCGCGCTGGCGTGACCGGCTTCTCATTCAGACCGATCTGATCGGCAAGATTGGCAGCTTGGTTGCGCCGCTGGCCAATTGGGGCATGCGGGTCAAAGGGCTCCGCATCCTCCTCGAACGGATCGTGGGTGTTCATCGCCATCGCCAGGTGATGTCGTTCGCGTCTGAGCCCTTCCCGCAATGGTGGAACCGGCGAAGGCGGACGCGACCGGGTGGCACCAGTCGCGGGAGGGTAGCTCTCTTTGCGGGCTGCATGGTCAACTATCAAGCGACGGATGTCGGCAAAGCGACGGTTCAGGTGCTGGAAAAGAACGGCATCGAGGTGGTGCTGCCCACGCAGCGATGTTGCGGGATGCCGTCCTTCGACCTGGGGGACACTGAGGCCATGATCAGTGCCGCCAAGGCTAACCTACAGTCGCTCAGGGTCTGGTTGGACCAAGGCTATGACATCATCGCACCAGTGCCGAGTTGCAGTCTCATGCTCAAACGAGAGTATCCCTATCTATTGCCTGGTGAAGACGCCTTACGCCTCGCACAGCGGACGTTCGATGTGTGCGAATATCTTATGCGCCTGAAAAAGGCCGGGGCCCTATCGACGGATTTCGTTCACAAGCCGGGGCGAATCGTGTATCAGATTCCCTGTCACTTGCGCGATCAGAACATCGGATTCAAATCCAAGGAGCTGATGGAATTGACGGGAGCCACGGTGGAAGTCGTGGAACGGTGTTCCGGCCACGACGGGACTTGGGGGGCCAAAACGGAGTTTTTTAACCTGTCGATCGGGATTGCGGCGAAGACGATGCGAGAAATCCAGAAAGCGCCGGCCGACCGCATCGCCTCCGATTGCCCGTTGGCGGCGCTTCAACTTGACCAGGCCGGTTCGACCGCGCATGCCGGTGGTCGGCAGACGGTCCATCCCATCCAAATCGTTCGAGACGCCTACGGGTTGCCGGCATGAAACCTCTGAGAAAAGCCGATCTCATTCCCTATGAGGAGTATGAACGGGCTCGCGACTCGTTTCGGCAGGAGATTATCCGGCTGAAACAGCGTCGCCGTATTGCGGTCGGCGACCGAATCACGCTGGTGTTCGAGAATCGTCAGACGATCCAGTTTCAAATTCAAGAAATGATTCGCGTCGAGCGCATCGTTGATCCGGTCAAGGTTCAGGATGAACTGGATGTTTACAATGCCCAGCTTCCCGCCGACGGTGAGTTGAGCGCCACCCTGTTTATCGAGATTACGGACGGTGAGCGGATCAAACAGGACCTCGATGCGTTTCAAGGCATTGACCGCGGCAGCACCCTCGCGCTCACGGCCGGTCGGCACACGGTGTACGGCGAGTTCGAAGGAGGCCACAGCAAGGAGGACAAGATCAGCGCGGTGCATTTTGTAACATTCCGTCCTGCTCCCGATTTTGTGCAAGCGTTGAAAGAGACAGGGATTCGCAGCTCGATCGTCATCAACCATCCCGGGTATACGGTTGAGGCTGCCGTTCCCGAAGAAATGCGGCAAGAGTGGCTGGCCGACCTTGAACCTGTCGAGGTCGACAATGCGACGACTTTTTTCTGAGGAGCCGGATTGACTCAGGTCGGATGCGGACTTATAGTAAGAAGAGAGGTCAGTGAGCCAGGGAGCGAAGCAGATCAAAGGAGGCTGGAATGGTCACGATTACGGCGACGGCGGAAGAGAAGATCCGAGAACTGATGCAGGAAGAGAAGGAGACGGTGGGGCTGCGGATATACGTGCGGGGGGGCGGCTGCCACGGCTATCAATACGGGATGTCGTTCGAATCGAAGATGGAGGAGGACGACACGGTGATCGAAAAAGGGGACGTCAAGGTGATCATGGATTCGCAGAGCGCGCCGTTGTTGAGCGGGGCGGAAGTGGACTATGTGGACAGCCTGCAAGGCTCGGGGTTTGCGATCAAGAATCCGCAAGCCAAGACCACCTGCGGATGCGGGAGTTCGTTCAGCGCATAACCCGGGACGAGGGTGTTACAAAGGGCTGTGGGCTCTCACGACTCGGTGAGAGAACCCCGGCCCTTTTTCACTTCTGCTGCCATGTCTACCGTCCAGTTGACTAAGAAGATCGAATTTTCCGCCTCGCATCGGTATCATAATGAGGCGTGGGACGTCCCCAAAAACCGCGCCGTCTTCGGCGCATGCAATAACCCATCGGGTCATGGGCACAATTACCTGCTGGAGGTCACCGTTGAAGGCCATATCGCTGAGGAGAGTGGGATGGTCGTCAATCTGTACGACTTGAAGCAGGTGTTGAAACAGGTCCTGGAAGAATTCGACCACAAACACCTCAACCTTGACACCTCCTATTTCAAGACTATGATACCTACGACCGAAAACATTGCCGGTGTGCTGTGGCGTATGTTGGCGACGCATTCGGAGATCGGACATCTGAAGAAGATCAAATTGTTTGAGGATGAGGATCTCTACGCGGAGGTAACCGCGGCGTCGTTTTCAGAGCGGAATGAATTGATGCAGGCCAGGCTGACCCGACGGTATCATTTTTCCGCCGCGCATCGTCTGGACGGGTTTCAGTTGCCTGGCGCAGACCGTGAGCCAGTGCTCGGCAAGTGTCAGAGCCCTCACCTGCATGGTCACAACTATGTCCTCCAGGTGACCATCGCCGGGGCCATCAGCCCGGAAACGGGCATGGTGACTGATCTATCGAAGTTGGATCGGACCGTGCACGATCAAGTGATCCGACGGTTCGACCATCGAAATCTGAATGAAGACCCCGGCTTGGTGGGAACCGTGACGACAGGCACAAACATCGCCCGATTCGTGTGGAATGTCCTGGTGAATTTGATACCCGGCGGTCGGTTGGAGCGGATCGGCCTTATCGAAACCGCAAATACGTCGTACGAGTATGCAGGAGCATAGCCCGGATGGAGGTCAGACCGCGTTATGACCGGTGCTAGTGGTTGAGCAGATGGTCGTTGATCAAAGCCGCGAGTTCTTCCGCTTCGACTTTTCCTTCCCGCGTGAGTAGGAGTTTCCCCTTTGAAAAGAGATGGGTGGTGGGGTAGGTTTCGAACTGGTGTCCTTTCTTGATCCCGCGGCACCGGCCCGGCACGTGCATTTTGGCCTTGCCGACGCGGACCTTGGGAAATCGCGAGGCCGTTTCAGCCAGAATCGGATCGTACTCGTTACAGGGTTCACATGAGGCGATCCCGTAGGCGACGACCGAGGCCTGAGCCTGCATAAACTCTTCGTAATTGGCGTCGCTGACATCTTCAACGTGCCCGCTCATTTACCCCTCATGGGTAGAGAACAAAATGGGGAGCTTCCCTTCAAACGGAAGCTCCCCGAACAGCCGCTTAGCCCAGCTTTTTCAGGGCGCCAAGAATTTCCTTGTCATCGCGGGCGGTCTTGATCTCCTGAACCTTCACGTATGCCACCTTCCCGTTCTTATCGACGATTACGGTGGCGCGCTTGGCACAGTTCAGTGGCTCAAAATACAGACCATAGGCCTTTGAGACTGTACGATGCATGTCGGCAAGCAGGCGGTGTTTGAGCTCCAGAGAGTCCGCCCACGCTTTGTGAGAGAAGAAGCTGTCCGCACTGATCCCAAAGACTTCGGCGTTCGACGATTGGAAGCTGGGGAAATCGTCGGTGAGGCACTTGTTTTCTCCCGTGCACACCGGACTCCAATCCAGAGGATAGAATGCCAGCACGACATTCTTTTTTCCCCGATACTCGCTCAGCTTGACGTCCTTTTGATCCTGATCCTTCAGCGTAAAATCGGGCGCCGTGTCTCCTACTTTCACTTCTGCTGCGACATCCGTTGCCATCGAATCCCCCTCGGTTAGAGATAACACAATTCTGCAGGCCAGTTTGGTAACACGGCATCTGAAAGTTTGTCAACGGGTCAAAAGGCCTAGAGGCCCAATACGGCTGGAAAACCCCGCGTCGCACCTTGTTCTGTTACGCTATGTGAAGAGCGACCAGGCGATCTCACGGAGGCCGAGCGGCGATTCATTGGGAAACGCGGTGCGGTGCCGGATAACCTGTATGGATAACCCGATGCCGGGGAAGGAGAGAGTGAGGCCGACATTCGGCGAATGGCCGAGACGAAGGAGTTCGTCCGCGATGTCGGCAAGCCTTTCCATGATTTCGCGACTTGGCAGACCCACAGGTTGAAACGTTTCGATCTCATCGAGGCCGAACTTGCTAAGACCACGCGTGTAGAACCAATCGCGGTTTGGCTCTGCGACTTCGGATTGGACAACTATCACATGGTCCCCGGCGCGAAACAGATAGAGTGAGCGATCTTTCCAGTCCGCAGGGTTCAGATAAGCCTGGGTGGTGACGTCATAAGCGGTCCCTTGCGTCAAGAGCGTGAGGCCTCTCGCCAAGCGAGCCGCGTGTAGAATAGCATCGCTCGCTTGGCGTGGAATCAAAGGGGTCCCCATGATGGCGCCGGCCCGATCATGACGCCAGGCCAGCCGAGTTTTCCATGTCTCGGCTTCAAGCGAAGGCACAGACAGGTGCACCCATGCGCTCCATGGGCCGTGAGTCATGAGTATGGGTGAGTGATGGGAATTAACCCTACCAACATCCCACACTTCGTCCTTGGCCTTGATCGGCCCTCCGTATTCCAGGTCAAACCAACTTTGGAGGTCCGCAAGGCTGGGCGCGTCGGAGGAATAGCCGACCACGTAGAGTGGACGTCCAGAGCGAGGCGACTTGGGGAGCTTACGACGAATTTTCATTCAAACGATGAACTAGGTGTCATCGGCGAGCTCGACCAGAGGAGGCTGGTGGCAGGGTCACCCCCGGCGATCCTTGCGCGCCTTTCGGCGATCTTCGGGATTGAGCAGACGCTTCCGAATCCGCAAGCTGCCGGGCGTGACCTCAATCAATTCATCGGCGCCGATGTACTCCAACGTAAACTCGAGAGAGACCAGCCGGGGAGGCGTCAGCGTCAGCGCTTCATCCGATCCGGATGCACGCATGTTGGTGAGGTGCTTGGCCTTGCAGACATTGACGTCCAGATCCTCATCCCGGTTATTTTGTCCGACCACCATGCCCTGATACACCTCCACGCCGGGTCCGACGAAGAGACTCCCTCGTTCCTGAATCATGTACAGCCCGTATGCGTTGCTGGTTCCGTCCTCGAAGGCCACCAAGGAGCCATGGGGTGTGGTCGTCGCCGTTCGTTCATCGACGGGTTCATAGCGCTGAAAGACGTGGTGCATGATAATCGTGCCTCGGGTCTTGGCAAGGAGGATGTTCTTGAGCCCGATGACTCCGCGCGTTGGAATGTAGAATTCCAGATGTGTGTCACTGGCGCTTCCCTCCGAATGCACGACCTTCATATGCCGCAATTCGCCCCGCCGCGGGCCGACTTCTTCAATCACCGCCCCCTGATATTCGGACGGCACCTCGATGGTGAGTTCTTCATACGGTTCGGAGACCACTCCGTCTTCCGTGTGGAGAATGACCTCTGGCTGGGAGACCTGCAGTTCATACCCTTCGCGACGCATCTGCTCGATCAACACGGCCAAGTGCAGCTCACCGCGACCGGCCACGAGAAAACGGTCGGGGCTATCGGTTGGATGAACTCGAAGCGACACGTTTGTTTCCAGCTCCTTGAACAGCCGCTCCCGCAGATGGCGAGACGTGAGGTACTTCCCTTCCCGGCCGGCGAATGGGCTCGTGTTGACCCCGAAGGTCATCTGCACGGTTGGCTCATCAATCGCGACAGGCGGTAATGCAAGTGGCTCGTTGGGGTCTGCGATGGTTTCGCCGATCCCAACTTCCGGCAAGCCTGCCACCGCGACGATCTCCCCCGCTTCGGCCTTCTCCACCTCAAGACGCTCCAGGCCGGCAAACACAGAGAGGTCGGTGACTTTGCCGGCAACGTGAGAGCCGTCGCGCTTGATCAACACGACGTTTTGTCGTTTCGTGATCGACCCGGACTGAATCTTGCCGATCCCCATCTTCCCCTTGTACGAGTCGTACGCCAGCGCGAGCACGAGCATCTGCAGCGGTGCATCGGTATAGATCATCGGCGAGGGGATCTGCGCCAAGATGGTGTCCAATAAAGGATGAATGTCCGTTCCAGGCTTGTTCAGGTCCAGGGTGGCGGTGCCTCGTATGGCGGAGGTATAGACGATGGGAAAATCCAACTGCTCGTTCGTGGCGCCCAGGTGCACGAAGAGATCGAAGGTCCGGTTCAGGACCTCATCCACGATAGCATCAGCCCGATCGATCTTGTTGATCACCACAATGGCCCGATGGCCGAGAGCCAGCGCTTTCCGTAGGACGAAGAGGGTCTGCGGCATCGGGCCTTCTTTCGCATCCACGAGGAGGAGCACTCCATCGACCATTCTCAGCGTGCGTTCCACTTCGCCTCCGAAATCGGCGTGCCCCGGCGTGTCCACAATGTTGATCTTCACCCCCTGGTAGGTGACGCTCGCATTTTTGGCTCGGATGGTGATGCCCCGCTCACGCTCTTGGTCCATGGAATCCAGAATGCGCTCGCCCATGTCGTCAATCTTCCGATGCGCATGAGTCTGTCTGAGCACCGCATCCACCAAGGTGGTCTTGCCGTGGTCCACGTGGGCGATAATGGCGATATTTCGAATGTCCGTCCGGCTGCCGACCGGAAGGCGCCGGAATGTATGGGGCGTTTCGGTAGTCGAGTGTGAAGTCATAGAGGGTTCCCTGGAGACAAAAAAAGCGCCGGTCTTGCGCGGCGCATGGGAAAGTATAGCCGACACCGGGCGTAAATTACAAGGCGCGGCGACGGACGAGGAGGACGGCTTTTCCTTGAGTTTTGAGGGATGGCATTGTAAGGTATTTTGAGTGCCCTCCCCGGTAAAAATCCTCGCCGGAGTTCTTTCGAGATGCCGTTGATTGATCGATTTATCGAGCCACCTCCGCGCTCGAGACGGTGGCCCTGGTGGGGCACTGTCCTTCTCACATTGGCGGTAGTTCTCGTGCTCTTGGTGAGCGCCGCAGCCGGTCTTTTGTGGTATGTGTCGCAAGACCTGCCGTCGCTTGACTCCCTGACCGCGTACCAGCCGAGTCTCGTGAGCCGCGTCTATTCAGACGATCGACAGGTGGTCGGTCAGTTTTATGTCGAGCGCCGCATTCTGACGCCGATCTCCGAGGTTCCCCAGCATCTGACCCAAGCCGTGGTGGCTGTGGAGGACGCGCGGTTCTTCGAACATCCGGGGCTGGATGTGATCGGCATCCTGCGCGCGGTTTGGACCAACCTGCGCCGCGGTGGAAGGGTGGAAGGGGCCAGCACGATCACCCAGCAATTGGCGCGCTCGCTGTTTCTGTCGTCCGAACGAACGTACGGACGAAAGTTCAAGGAACTGATCCTTGCCTATAAGATCGAATTGATCTTGAGCAAGGAACAGATCCTGGAGATGTATCTCAATCAGATCTACTTTGGGCAAGGCGCGTATGGAGTCCGAGCCGCAACCCAGACCTACTTCGGAAAAGATCTCTCGGACCTGACTCTCGGGGAGGCCGCGCTGCTCGCAGGACTTCCCAAATCTCCCAACAACTATTCTCCTTTCAAGAATATCGATCGAGCCAAGAAACGCCAAGAACATGTCCTCTCCAGGATGGAAGAGGCGGGGTTTATCAAGTCGACGGAACGCCTCGAGGCCGTCGCTCAACCACTCATCTTTCGTCATGGCAGCGCTGAGCAAGTGGCGCCACATTTTATGGAGTACGTCCGTCAACAACTGGTCGCGAAATTCGGTGAGACCACTGTCTACAAGGGAGGGCTGGAAATCTTCACCACGCTGAATCTGTCAATGCAGAAGGCCGCGGAGAGGGCGGTTCGGAACGGACTTCGACAGTTGGATAAACGGCAGGGCTGGCGCGGACCCCTTCGGACTCAAGATATCTCGAAACTCCCCGACGTGCAGGCTGTCCCCCCCGCCGGTAAGCCGAAAGAAGGCGATCTCATGGAGGGCGTCGTCACGAAAATCGGCAAGGACTATGTGCTCGTCCATGTTGGGGGCGCGATAGGGAGGCTGGCGTTCGATGACATGGTGTGGGCTCGCCGTCGACTGCACGGCCGTGACCTCGTCAAGGATGCGACGATGTTGCCGACGGTCAAAGGGTTGCTGAAGACAGGTGACGTTATCGAAGTCGCCGTGAAAAAGGTTGAGAAGGACACGATCCATTTCATGCTGGAGCAGACGCCGATCGTGGAAGGTGGTTTGCTTGCCATCGATCCACGGACCGGTGGCATTCGCGCCATGGTCGGAGGGTATGACTTCAGTCGGAGCGAATTCAATCGGACCGTGCTTGCCCATCGCCAGGCAGGATCAGCATTCAAACCGATCATCTATGCCACCGCGTTTCATGCGGGCTTGGGTCCGGCGACAGTTGTGGTCGATGCTCCGGTGGTCTACGAACAGGAGGATAAGGAGAAGACTTGGAAACCGGAAAACTACGAAAAGAAGTTTTTCGGGGTCACGAATCTCCGGGAGGCCTTGATTCATTCGCGGAATGTGGCCACCGTGAGGCTCCTTGAGAAAATTGGGGTGCGCCCCGTCGTCGACTTTTCGAGAGGTCTCGGCATTGCGAGTCCGCTCAATCACGATCTCTCGCTGGCTTTGGGATCGTCCAGCATGACCTTGCTTGAACTCACGTCGGCCTACGGTGTGTTTGCGAATCAGGGACTCAAGCTTGAGCCATATGCCGTCGCCATGGTGCAAAGTTCCGGTGGTCAAATGCTCGACCAAACCCTTTTTCAGCCGAAACCGGTTCTATCGCAGGAGACGGCCTACTTGATCACGAATGTGTTGCAAGATGTCATTCAGCGAGGGACCGGGCAACTTGCCAAGTCGATCGATCGGCCGATCGCCGGGAAGACAGGGACCACGAACGATTACACGGATGCCTGGTTTATCGGTTACGCGCCGAATCTGGTTACAGGTGTCTGGGTGGGATTCGATGATCTCAGATCGCTCGGAGAGACGGAATCAGGAGCGCACGCAGCATTGCCGATCTGGCTCGAATTCATGCAGGAGGCATTGACGCAACTCCCGGTCGTTCCCTTTGAGATTCCGGAAAACATCGTGTTCGCGAAGGTCGATTCCGAAACCGGTCTCTTGGCGCCAGAGCAGAGTGATCAAGGGACGGTAGAAATCTTCTTGAAGGGCACCGAACCGACAGAACCTGCGCCCCAGCAACTGGGTCCCGCCAGCTTCTACAAACTCGACCAATTGACCGACAGTCCAACCGTTCCTCAAACGCAGTAACTTTCCTTTTTTCTCAGTCTATCGGCGTGAAGGGCGGAGGAGCGAGGGTTTAGGATTTGGCGTCCTGGTACTCCTCGTGCCAGGCCATTTGAATGGATTCGAGGATTTTTTCGTTCGACTTCATGGGGTCATCTTTAAATTCAGGGAGCGACGTAATCCATTTGTGCATGTCGGCGAACCGAACGGTCAAAGGGTCTGTGTCCGGATGGGCTTCAACCAGTCGGAGGGCGATTTCTTCTGCATCCTGCCACGTCAGATTCATCGACATCTCCTTTTTCTCTCCCGCGACACGGCGATCTTATGGAAGCTCAGAAAGCTTCTTGTTCTGAAGCGCTTGCTTCAGCGAATGATCCATGAGTTCTTCCGCCAGATGGTGGGTGGTCTTTTCCACGTCGGCGATCCGTGCGCGGATTGCTTTGTGATCCTCTCGGGTTCGCGCAGCCTCAAGGGCCTGTAAGGATGATTGAATGGCTGCCACCTCTTCCGCGGCGATCAAGTGTTTTCCGTGACCCAAGGCCTTTTCCGTTGCTCTCAGAATGGCCTCGGCTTCCGTTCTGGCTTCAATCAGTTGGCGAGCCTTGAGATCATCCGCCGCGAACTGGAATGATTCGCTGATCATCCGCTCCACCTCTTCATCACCCAAGCCGTAGGAGGGCTTGACTTGAATCGACTGGAGCTGTCCGGTGCGGATATCTTTCGCCGTGACGCTGAGGATCCCGTTGGCATCGATCAGAAAGGTGACTTCGATGCGCGGAACTCCCGCCGGAAGCGGAGGAACCTTCAACTGAAAACGAGCGAGGCTTCGATTGTCCTTCGCCAGCTCACGTTCGCCCTGCAGAATATGAATGTCAACCGAAGTCTGGCCATCGACATAGGTCGTGAACATCTCCTTGGCGCTGGCAGGGATAGTGGTATTACGGCGGATCAACGTGCTCATGACGCCGCCCATCGTTTCGATCCCTAACGAGAGGGGCGTGACGTCGAGCAGAAGCATGTTCTGGATGCCCCCACTGAGAATATCGGCCTGTACAGCGGCGCCCAAGGCGACCACTTCATCCGGATTGAGGTTGCTGTGCGGCACCTTGCCGAACAATTCCTGAACTCGTCGGCGCACGAGCGGCATCCGCGTCGCCCCGCCCACCAGGATGACTTCATCGATGTCCGATGGCTGGAGTTCGGCGTCTTTGAGCGCCAGCCGACACGGGCCCATGGTTTGCTCGACTAAATCCGTGGTGAGCGTCTCGAGCTGATCGCGGGTCAGTTCACAGTGAAACTCGCCTTTGCTGTCAGGCAACTCAATCGACACGGCGGTCTTCTGTTCGTCGGACAAGCGGATCTTGGACCTCTCGGCTTCCAGGCGAATCGTTTGCATGGCATCGGGATAGGGCTCCAGATCAAGACCATGCCGGCTCCGGATCTCCTGAAGAAGGAAGTTCACCACCTGCCGGTCAAAATCATCCCCCCCGAGATGCGTGTTCCCGTTTGTGGCCAGTACCTCGAAGATGCCGTCCTTGAGCTTGAGGATTGAAAGATCGAAGGTGCCACCCCCGAGATCGTACACGGCGATCACTCCCTGGGTACGTTTCTGAAGGCCGTAGGCCAAAGACGCGGCCGTGGGTTCATTAATGATGCGAAGCACTTCGAGCCCGGCGATCATCCCGGCGTCTTTCGTCGCTTGTCGCTGACTGTCATTGAAGTAGGCTGGAACCGTAATCACCACTTTGGAGCATTCCTCACCGAGATGCGCTTCGGCCCGAAGCTTCAGCTCCTTGAGAATCATCGCCGAGATCTGCGGCGGGGAGTAGGTTTTCTCTCCAAGCTGAATGCGGATGACGCCTCCCTGTTCGGTCAGTCGATAGGGGAAATATCTGAGTTCTTCCGAGACATCGGTCAAGCTTTTGCCCATAAACCGCTTGACAGAGTAGATCGTCCGCTCCGGATTTCGAACCAGGTATTCTTTGGCCGGATCACCGACGATGAGGCCGTTATCGGTCATGGCTACGACCGATGGAACCATGGTTCGTCCATTGCGCCCGGGAATGACACTGGGCGTGTCACCGTCCATGTAAGCGATCAGAGAATTGGTCGTGCCGAGGTCGATGCCGAGAATACGTGCCATAGAACTTCCTATCAGCCGGTGGTCGCAATCAGGTCGTCGATGATATGGCGCAAATAAGTCCTGTTCGAGATGATTTCCCGCATCTCCTTCAAAATGCTTTCTCTCTCATGATGAGCCGGGTTAGTCTGAGCCGTCTGATTCTGCAAGGCATCCCACTTCGTAAATAAGCGCGAAAGCTGAGCTTCCATCTCTCGTTGGCGCTGTTCCAATGAGTCGCGATCTGTTGTCAGCTTAGCCCGCAGCCGCTCCAGGTTCTTTGGGTCCTGATCGGCGGATGTCGACCGAAATTCCTCTAAATCTTCCTGCAGCTCCAGGATCTCGTCGAAGAGATCAGCGGGCGGTGACGTGCGAATGTCTTTAGCCGAGCCGGCTTCCAACCGAAGGAGGTACTCCGCTCGTCGAATCGGGTCTTTAAGCGTGCGGTAGGCCGTGTTGAGCCAGGCGGAGTTCTTCAGACTGATGGCTTGTTCAGTCGGGGTCTTACTTTGATAAAAGTCAGGGTGGAACGAGCGGCTCAGTTCGTAGAACTTCGCTTCCAGTTTCTCGGTGTCAATGCTCAGTAAACGCGGCAGTCCCAGGCAGGAAAAGTAATCAAGTTCTTTCGAGAGCGGCTGGACCTTCACGCATTGCTCGCAAAAATACTCCCCCGTGACCTCGGACTGGCAGTGCCAGCACATACTCCGGGCCATTTGAAGCTCAGTGCGCTTGGGGAATGTTTTTTGCGTCTGATCCATGGCCACTAGACACAAAGGGCATGGCGCCGTTTGTGATCGGCCACCATGCCCATCCTCACCTTAAATCCGGGAATGATCACTGAGGAATCAGGCCGAGAAAGATTCTCCGCAGCCGCAGGTCTTCTCTGCGTTGGGATTGACGAACTTGAACGCCCCGCCCATCAGATCCTTCTGGAAATCCAACTGCGTGCCTTGCAGGTAAATCGCGCTTTTGGCATCCACGAGCACTTTGATGCCGTCAATCTCATACACGGTATCGTATTGACCGATCTTGTCGTCAAAATTGATCGTGTAGCTCAGACCTGAGCAGCCGCCTCCTTTGACGCCCAGACGGAGACCTCCCTCGGTAATACCTTGCACGTTTATCAGCCGTTTGACTTCCTTGACTGCGGCCTCACTGAGTGTGATAGTAGGGCTCGCTTGCGTATCCGTTAAATCCATAGTAACTCCTTAGGGTTGACAAATCCCGGTCGTCGTTATTGCTGGGCTTTCTTCTTGTAATCAGCCAGCGCGGCTTTGATGGCATCCTCCGCCAACACGGAGCAATGGATCTTGACCGGCGGAAGATTGAGTTCCTGGACGATGTCGGTATTCTTAATCTGACCGGCCTCCTCAATGGTCTTGCCCTTGAGCCATTCGGTGGCCAAGCTCGAGCTGGCAATTGCCGATCCGCACCCGAACGTCTTGAACTTGGCGTCTACGATCTTTTCATCTTGCACCTTGATCTGGAGCT
This sequence comes from Nitrospirota bacterium, assembly GCA_963703955.1. Taxonomy (GTDB): domain Bacteria; phylum Nitrospirota; class Nitrospiria; order Nitrospirales; family Nitrospiraceae; genus CAVPGK01. The sequence goes on from CAVPGK010000019.1 coordinate 34,800, forward strand.
TCATGACGTCGCCGCATTCGGGCGCTCCCACAGTGCCTGTGCCCACGCCGTCTTCGTCCTTTCTGAAACTTCCCACATTGCGTGGGTTGTTGAAATGGTCGACCACCTTCTCGCTGTATGCCATGTTGTAATCCTCCTCCCTCTAGATCGAGTGCCTCAGTGAGCAGCCCATTGAACCGATTTCAGATCGATCCCTTCTTTCGCCATTTCGTAGAGAGGGGACATTTCCCTCAGCTTTGTCACTATCTCTATAATTCGTTTCACAGTGTAGTCAACTTCTTCATCCGTGTTGAATCGTCCCAGTCCGAACCGGATTGACGAATGGGCCAAGTCGGACCCGACACCGAGCGCGCGCAACACATAGGATGGTTCGAGCGTGGCCGAGGTACAGGCCGACCCCGAAGACAGGGCGATTTCTTTGACGCCCATCAGCAGCGATTCGCCCTCGACATATGCAAATGAAATATTCAGATTGTGGGGGAGTCGCTGCGTCGGGTGACCGTTCAGATACACCTCCTCCAGTCCGGACATGATCCCCGTCTGGAGGCGATCACGCATCGCGACGAGCCGCTGAGACTCAGTCGGCATCTCCTGCTCACACAACTCGATCGCCCTCCCGAAGCCCACGATCAGCGGTACAGGAAGCGTGCCGGAACGCATGCCGCGCTCATGACCTCCGCCGTCAATCATCGGGACGATTCGGACACGGGGTCCCTTTTTCCGAACGTAGAGCGCACCCACACCTTTCGGACCATAGATCTTATGAGCGGTGAATGACATCAAGTCGATGCCCATTGCCTGCACATCAACCGGAACTTTACCGACACCTTGGGTCGCGTCACAATGAAACAGGATTCCCTTCTCTTTGGCGATAGCTCCGATCTCCTTGATCGGATTAATCGTACCGATTTCATTGTTCGCAAGCATGATCGTGATCAGAATGGTCTTCTCGGTAATCGCATTCCGAACATCCTCCGGGCTGACCATCCCGGCCTTGTCGACAGGAAGGTACGTCACCTTGAGTCCCTTTTTTGACTCCAGGGCTTTACAGGTGTCCAGCACTGCGCGGTGCTCGGTCATGCTGGTGATAATGTGATCCCCTTTTTCATGGTACATCTCGACAACGCCCTTGATCGCTAGGTTATCGGACTCCGTCGCTCCGCTGGTAAAGACCAACTCCTTGGAGTCCGCATGGATCAACCGTGCGATTTGCTTGCGCGCATTCTCCACCGCCTCTTCCGCTTCCCACCCGAACGCGTGATTACGGCTGGCGGCATTGCCGAACTTCTCCACGAAATAGGGCAGCATAGCCGCCAAGACCCGAGGGTCCATCGGGGTGGTGGAGTGATTATCCATGAAAATCGGGAACTTCATCGCTCAGCTCCTTCTGTTGTGAGTGACCGAACCGTAATCAAGGGCGGGCCACCCATCATGTCTTCGACAGTCATGCTGTTCAACAGTTGATAAATACTGTCTTGTACCTTCAAGAGCGGGGTTCGAATGTTACAACGTTCATGCTGCAAACAGACTGCGTCCTTATCGTGATAGCATTCGGTAATTCCCAATGGTCCTTCAATGGCCTCCAGAACCTGGCCGATCGTGATCGCGCTTGCGTTTCGTGCCAGCAGATAACCACCTTTGGGTCCGTTTTGACTCTCAATAAGTCCATGTTTTGCGAGCGTCTGCAAGACCTTGGCCAGTAGTTCCACGGGAATATGATATTCCTCGGCAATTTCTTTTGTATTCACGATCCGGGCCCGGGTCACATCGCCGAACTGGACAGATGCGATATATTGGAGAGCCATCAACCCGTAGTCCGCCTTCTTGGAGAACTTCAGCACAGAACCTCCGATCATATTTGTCGGGGATCAAGACGATCGCCGATTTAAATGGTCGGATACAATCTAGCATCGCCACCCCCTCGATGTCAACAAATAATAACTTAGCATTAACATATGCTTATAAATATAAATAGGTCGTGCATCGAACTTTCTTCCTGTGTTAGAGTACGTCTGTAACCCGGTGAGGAAAAGGTCGTCACTATGGGTGGCAGTAACCCTTACATTGAAAAAGCCGAATTTGAGTTACCGACAAAGTCATATACGGTAACCTTTGTAGCGCCGGACAAGACCGAGCATGTCATTCATGTTGACCCAAACAAGATTCCTTATGGGGGGACCGGGCTCCCTGGCAGCATTCTGGATATCGCACTGGGAGCGGGAATTGATTTGGAACATGCGTGCGGGGGGGTGTGCGCTTGCTCAACCTGTCACGTCATTGTGAAGCAGGGGCTTGAGTCATGCAACGAAGGCACAGATGACGAATTTGATCAGCTTGAAGAAGCGCCGGCTACCACTCTGAAGTCTCGACTAGGCTGCCAATGCGTCCCGAACGGGACCACGGACGTGGTCGTCGAAATCCCGGCAGTGAACAAGAATCTTGTCAAAGAAGGTCACTGAATCTTGAGTCTAGTCATACGTCTCGACCCGTATTTCCCGCCGCTCAAATCCTAGATCTGTAAGGTACGCTCGCAAGGGACGGACAAAGGCTTTGATCCCACTGATCAGAGGAATGAAGTCTTTTCGCCCGGCGATGTACGGAGCAAGACTTTGTACCGCAGGCCAATCATGAACGGGTCTCTTCAAGTCCTCCTCCGCCGAGTTAGAAATCAGGGGCAGATAGTGAAAACCACTGCGGGATGCCCATTCGGTAAACTCGTGATGGTAGATCAATTCGTCATGAGTGGGCGCGCTATAGCTGAGTATGACCTGGCCGGCGGGTGCGGTGGAAAACAGATGGGTAAGCATACAGCGGACCGGGACTATTCCTGTGTATCGAGCGATAAATACCAAATCCTCTTGGCTTGACTCCGGCAGGACAAACCGACCATGAGGGCCTGAGAAGATGACCTGGTCGCCCTCTTTCAGCCCAAATAGGTACTCTGTGGCTGCTCCCTGCGGGACTCGGTCGAACGCCAGCACCAACTGACCTGACGAGGACTCCGGATCGGCCATGGAGTACGCCCGTACCAGTGGCGGATGGTTCCCAACCGGCAACTGGAGAGATATCCACTGTCCGGGCTTATAGGAAAAGGGTGTGACCGTGGGGGTGAGCACCAATTCCCTGACATGTGGACTGAGAGACCGCGTACGCAGGACGGTTGCGGGTTGCGTAGGTCCGCCCATAAAAATAGCGCTCGTTTGTCGGTTGAATCAGAACTTGAAAATTATAATGAATCAGTTGCTGAGTGCATAGGCCATTCGGCTCAAGGTCCTGATTCAGGGGTGAGGTGTAGCAGATTCCTACGATTCTTTACAACCCAGATGCGGCGTGTTATAGGTCCACGTCCGATTCTGAAAGAAGCTCATAAGCGCGCACTTTTCACTCGAAAAGCAGCTCATGAACAAAGTTAGAGTTCGATTCGCCCCAAGTCCGACCGGTTACCTTCATATCGGTGGTGTCCGCACCGCTCTATTTAATTGGCTGTTCGCCAGACGAGAGGGCGGCACGTTCCTTCTCCGTATTGAGGATACCGACCAAAGCCGGTCAACCGATGAAGCCATTCAAGCCATTGTTGAGGGTATGCAATGGGTTGGCTTGGATTGGGATGAGGGTCCCTTTCGACAAACTGAGCGAATGGACCTGTACCGGCAGTATGCCTTCAAGCTTCTCGATCAGGGCCAGGTGTATTGGTGTGTATGTACCGCGGAGGAGTTGGAAGCCCGACGAAAGGACGCTCAGGCCAAGGGCTTACCTGTCAAATATGATGGACGGTGTCGCGGCCGTGGCATCAAAAATCCCAGCGGAGAGGCCGCGCTGCGCTTCATTGCTCCACAGGATGGCCAGACGGTTATCGAAGATCTGATTAAGGGACGAGTCACGTTTGATAATAGTGTCTTGGACGATTTGATTATCCTGCGCTCGAACGGATACCCCACCTACAACTTCTCGGTTGTGGTGGATGACGCGCTCATGGGCATCACCCATGTCGTCCGAGGTGACGACCATTTGACCAATACGCCCCGCCAAATTCCGATGTTCCGCGCATTGGGCTTTGAGGCTCCTCGATTTGGCCACCTGCCGATGATCCTCGGAGAGGATAAGGCACGGCTGTCGAAACGTCATGGGGCGACATCGATCCTCTCCTATCGCGAGATGGGCTACCTGCCGGAAGCGATGGTGAACTATCTCGTCCGGTTGGGCTGGTCTCACGGGGACCAGGAGATCTTCGCGATTCCGGAGCTCATCGAGAAGTTTTCGTTCGAACAGGTACAGAAATCGTCGGCCGTGTTTAACCCGGACAAACTGCTGTGGGTGAACGCCCAGCACATGCAGCGTGGCGAGCCGAAGCGCATAGCTGAACTGCTTCAGCCGTTTCTTGAGCAAGCCGGGGTTGGGCTAGCCGCTAAAGCTGCCCCAGAGGGGTGGGGCGAGAAGCTTGTGCTGGCTCTGCGCGAGCGGGCGAGAACCTTGGCGGAAATGGCCACTGCAGCCGTCCCCTACTTGGTCGACGAAGTGGAAGTCGAACGTGCGGCGGCGGATAAGTATCTGACCCCCGGCAGTCGCCTCGACGTTGACCAAGTTGGCCGATCGTCTGGAGGCCCTGCCGAGTTTCGTCGAAAGATGCTGCTGAGAAGGTGTTCAAAGACTTGCTCGAAGAGGCAGGCTTGAGCATGGGACAACTGGCGCAGCCGGTCCGGGTCGCGCTCACTGGCCGCACGGCAAGTCCCGGCATCTTCGAAGTCATTGAGTTGCTTGGACAGCAGAAGACAGTCACCCGGCTGCGACGCGGGGTAGCCATGGCCATCCAGCCCCATTCTTGACTCTCCGTCGGTGTTATATTACGCTGCAGTCCGGTTGGGGGATCGTCTAGTGGTAGGACGTCAGACTCTGGATCTGACTACCTAGGTTCGAATCCTAGTCCCCCAGCCAATTATTCATTTGACTTTCTGCCCAAGAGCCGACTCGCACGGGGTCGGCTCTTTTATCTCTACTTCCGCTAGAAGACCGGCTGGTCCCATCGTCTAGCCTGGCCTAGGACGGAGCCCTCTCAAGGCTCAAACACGGGTTCAAATCCCGTTGGGACCACCAGCACTTCCCCTGATCTCCCCCGGTCCTTGATTCTCATCCGATGCTCGTCAGGCATGCAAGGAATGTCAAAATGTCCGCTTCTGCGATTCTTGAGGAAGCCAGTTGAATGGCATGCTCCATCTTACGAGGCACGCAGCCGATTGCCGGAATTCTGTCCCGACTTTGTGCCGCCAACGTCAGGCAGGATGACCTGTGGTCTCCGGTCATGGCCCTATCGATCTCCTTCCCTTCCACTTCATCGGAACCGCATGAACCTTCCGTCTCGATTGGGTTCATGACGGGCGCCTCTGGCCACTGATGGCGCTGGTGGCCGTCGGTGGCGACGATGGGAACGAGTGCAGGATCCAGTCTTGCTTTTAGACTCACTCCGACATAGCCTAGAGGCCGACTTCGGAGGATCGACTATGTCTGACCCTACCACTCCTCAGGCCAGCAAGGTTATTCGACACTTCAGGCAAATCCTGCTCTGGCCCTTGCAGCTCATGCCTATCCGTGAAGGCGCGCAGATCCAGAAGCACTGGGAACTGCTGGAGACGGTCGCGTCAGACAATCCCTGGCGAGAGGTGGCGGACGAATTCACAGGCGACCCGAGCCTGTTTCAGGAACGCCATTACAGCGAGTTCGTGACGTTTCTGCCGTACGTGCAGCACTTCCTCTACGGTGAGGGAAAAGGCAACAGTCCCGACATCGTTCAGGAGTCGCCTATCCGCGTATTTCGCCGGAGCGATGTCGCCAAGGTGCGCATGACGTACCCCGACCCCCGCGCCGAGCCGGTGACCTTCGAGGTGGCGCATGTGGACCTGTATTTTTTCATGATATCGATGTGGTCATCCTGATCGTGGAAGTCTACGCCGATGACCTCTCACTGCCCCGAGCGCAGGACACGCTCTTCCGTTTCTGGACGGGCTATCCCACGTATTGGGAGCCCGAGGGGCGAGGAGGTCACTGCCCGAAGTACGTCGAGTGGCTCGCCGCTGACGGCAAGGTGCTGGCCGTCTCAGATTACGAGAAACGCGAAAAATATCTGTCATTCGTGTGCCGGTACCGGGCACCGTGCATCGCGTCGCATTGGGAATGGCTGCTCGAGCCGCTGGTGCTCCACCATTCGGGGGAGAAAGGCCTCATCCGCTATCGGCAGATCGAATACCACCTCATGCCGCTGATGGCTTATCTCGTGGTGGACGATCCAAGCGCGTTAACCCGTGCGGAGTTTGTTCGATTGGGGCTGGCCGCGGCGCCGGGCACGTCCGAGTCGCTGCCTTACTCGGAGCCTCACTTGCGCGATTTCGAAGATCGCTATTGTTACGACCGCTATTGGAACGGACAGGACCGGGAGCGTCCGGGGACGCGCTTTATGTGTACCGGGCGCGTGTTGACGATGGTGGGCGACCGTCGCGAACGGGTCTTTATCGACCGCAAGACCGACCTCGAGCAGTTCCGGCACGAATACTTCCTGTTATTCCTGATCGCGCATTTTCATAAGGCAGCGCTCCTCATGCTCGCGAACCGCCTGGTCGATGCGATGAACCGGCTGGATATCGGCAACCCGGAGTCAGTGCGGCAGTTTCGGCGCGTCATTCGACAGACGCTGGGCATCTTTCTTCGCTTCACCCATCGCTACTGGTTCCACGAGGTCTCGGACCATGTGCAAGCCAAGGAACTATTCCGCATGATGAGTGCGCACCTGGGCACGGAGCGGATGTACGCGGAGGTCAGAAATGCCATCGAGGACATGAGTCAGTATTTGGACAGCGATGCCCTGCGCCGGCAGGGGGAGACGATGGTGCGTCTCACCGTGGTCACGACATTCGGACTCATTGGAGTGGCGACGACCGGCTTTCTGGGCATGAACTTGATCGATATGGCAGCGAGCCCGCTGTCGACAAAGCTCCTCTACTTTTTTCTCGTCCTGGTTCCCACCACGGCCGTGACCATCTATACGGTGGTGAAATCACGGCGTCTCTCGGATTTTCTGGAGACGCTGGCCGACGAGCGTCGTTCGTGGCGGGCCAAGCTCGCTACCTTCGCCGATGTCTGGAAGGCGACGCACGGACGGAACCGCTGAGCCGCCTTCACGAAGAAGGCGGAACCACATACGAAAGGGTCCTAACCATCCTCAGCGGTAGCTTTGTTCCCGTTTCCATAGCCGGTTGCACGGGGAGTAATCAACGGCTGAAGGAGGATGACAAGATTCCCAGCGACATGCGATCGATCTCGAAGACGCCTTCGTTTCAAGACGATTCGACTCTAGTTCCGCCTTACCTGCAGCATGTCGGCCATACAGCTCTAATTTATTGAACCCGCCGCGCCGCGCATCGCCCGAAATACGATCCACTCGAAGGCGAGAACTGGGTACAGAAATAACCCGCAGAAAACTCCGTTGAATCGGTTAGCAAGGGGTTAGGTGTGGCATACTTGAGTGGACATCGCAGTGCGGGTTACATGGTAAGTAGTAACAACCAGACCTATTTTGCCACCTATCGGCTTACGCGCAATGCCTGTATCTTTCCCACGTCATGCGAGAGGCTCCGGTCTAACCTTCTCCCCAAGTCCGGGGCACTCTGACGGTGGCCACGTTACCGAGGGTTCCTTCAGATCAAGTCAACGAAGCGACTCACGTCACACTCGACGGAGGAGAAAGTGGAATGAGGTACGTATACTATACTGTGCTCTACCTAATCGGGTGGATCATGCGGGGCAGATCATGACCTCCCACAATGATACGTTGGCATCTCAGTTCTTATATTCAGACGTCCTCGCCCCCGCACGCGGAATTCTCATAGGCCTTCTCCTCGCCATCATGCTCTGGTCAGCGGTGCTCCTACCAATTGCCCTTTTCCTATTGGCTTAGCCTGGTACATATCCCTTCACCCTGATCACTTTCGGCGTCGTTTGTCCGGTCACTCCTGATACACCGATAGTGGGATCACGTATTACGCTCACCGCTCTGCGCCAAGGCCTCTAATCTGAGCATAATTCACATCGATAGTGCGAAAATGTACGGGGCTGTCGAGGATTTGGTTGGCGAGGCGATCGTGCGGCGACCTGATGAGGTCTTTCTGGTATGCAAGGGTTCTTCAGCTTGAGCGGGAGGGGAAGATTCTCTTCTAGGGGAGAGAACTTCGATGGTCAGACCTTGAAGAAGCCTGGGAGATTCACGGGAGAGCGGCGTTTCGTCTGGAATCAGGTTCTATACCATCTGGAGCCAAGGCCACCTTCCGGGGGGGGGAGAATGGGTCGGCAGATACGCCTCTCAGGTTAGAGTTGCTGTGGGGCTGAAGAAGTTTCCGAGTAACTTACGCAGCTGCCGACCATCCAGAAGGTTGACCTTCTTGTGGCCAAGCACCTTGTGGAAATCCTGTTAAGGACATACTCTTGCTGAAGGGTTCTTGACGCGGTTGCCTCTTGGTACGCTGACCGGCCGGGGAGATAGGTAACAAAGTTGTCGAGGGACATGGGTTACACGGGTTTGCGGTTAAGTCTGCCATATTCGTCCTCGATACGCATGTGTCGCTCGATGAGGCGTCCAAGCTTGAGCGGCCCGAAGTAGACATTCCAAACCCCGTTGTCGATCTCCTCGAGCCCGACGTATTCGCCGACGCAGACGATCGAGACGTTGACCCACTCGCGGTTCCAGCGGATGCCACCATTGGCGCTGACGTAGCGCACTTCGAATCTGTCGGGGTATTCCAGGGGTGGCAATGTGCTGGGCATCTTGCGCGTTGACGCGCGGTAACAGGACGCGGGCGTGTGCTGGTCGAGCGCTTCGTGTGGGCGCTCGTGATTGAACTCATCTCGAAAGGCATTGAATCGGCGTTGTTGTGCGGCCAGACTGCCGGCGGCCGGACGGGTCGTGTCGGCTTTGAGGGTGCGATGCATGCGCTCGTGGCGGCCGTTCTGTTGCGGTTTGCCCGGTTCGATGAACTCCGGCAGGAGCCCGAGCCGTACCCACCAGGCGGAGAGCTGCGAGAGCCGCGCCAGGGTGTTGGTGGCGAACGGCACGCCGTTGTCGGTGCGGATGCGCTTGGGCAGACCGTATTCCTGGAACAGCCGGGTGAACACCGGTTCGGCTTCGTCGACGGCGGTTGAGTTCAGCCCCTGGCACCCCAGTAGATAGCGGCTGAAGCTGTCGGCCACGGTCAGCGGGTAGCAGTAGCGGCCATTGCCGGTCTTGAACTGGCCTTTGAAGTCCGCGCTCCAGAGGTCATTGGGAGCCAGGATCGAGCCGGTCGGCTTGCCTGGATGGCCGATGCGCCGACGGTGGCGCGTGTGAGGCACCATGCCGTGTCGCTTGAGGATGTCACCCACGGTGGATCGGTGAGGCAGATCCCAGCTCGGGTCGCGCTTGTGTAGCAGCGCCAAGAGTTTCTTGCCACCCCAGGACGGGTGACGGCGTCGCGCCTGGAGGAGCGCCTCAACGATGTCCTCCGCCGTCTGATTGGGCGAATGCTGTGGCCGACGCGAGTGGTCCTGAAGCCCGGCCGGTCCGTGTCGGAGGTAGCGGTCGATCCACTTATAGGCGGTCTTGCGCGACACGCTATACAGGGCGCACAGTTCCGTGACGCTCAGCGTCTCGCGCAGGTAATCGGCGATCAATTGTGTTCTCTGGTCCATAGGTGACGTCTGACTCCACGGCATGGGCACCTCCTTGGTGCCCGTGAGTGTGCGCAAACTGTTACCTATGTCCCAAGACTAAACTGTTACCTATGTGTCCAGACCGTACCCGCCATCCCCTCCACTCAACGCCCATTGGATGCCTCATTCCTGTGACAAGTGCGCATTGACAGGCCTGCGGCGCAGCGAGCGTGGCACAGCCGATCACCACGAAGAGCCGGGCGTCCCCAATGACGGAGTGGAAATCCACCACAGCGGATGCCGTCGCCCGACTGGGAAAGCGAAGCGACGGCTGGTCGGGCCTCAGGCGAGAAGTCTATCGTCCTCGTTCCGACCAGCCGTCTTGTGCTTTTGGGAATAACGTGAGATTCGATTGCGCAAGATGACCGGATCGAGTATATCGCCACAACTGGGGCATCGCCAGGCCACCACCTTGGCAAAGGTGCTCTCCATAGTCGCGCAGGGTTTCAGTGACCATAATTCCATGACAACGTGTACGTTCGAGTTCATCGCCTCCTCGCGCTCATCACGTGTGGTGAGGTCAGTGGAAGCCGGGTTCCTTACGGGGGAGCCCTCACACCCAGCCTGTCCATCTACATGAGGCGTGCCATGTGAAAGGACTGAAAAAATCAAGGTGATCTTGTCCGCATTGATGCCCTGAGACGGGGGTTGTTGCCTGGTAACGTTTCAGCACCCGTCTCAGGACCTGAGGGCTCGGCAGGGAGGCCCCGATTAGCCTTCTGGTCTGGAATGAGGTATCCTTTATTTCATACGAAGATGTGCAGGTAGAACAGCCATTATCAGCGGGGCTCAGTCGATGGAGGGACAAACCAGTCGGCGTAACCAGGAGGGAAGAATGTCTCGATCATTGTGCCACGAAAGGGGGTTTACCTTTATTGAGTTGATGATCGTGGTGGCGATCATCGGAATCTTGGCGGCCATCGCCATCCCAAACTACCTTCGCTATCAGGCAACATCCCGACAGGCTGAGGCAAAGACCAATTTGTCAGGAATTTACCTCTCAGAGACAGCTTCTTTCGCTCACAGAGGCACTAGACGCACTGGCAAACGTTGGGTTCGTGTTGTCGGGGGGATCGAACCGGTAACTTATCATTCAGGGGCACTCTGGGGACCAGATGATGGTGTCGGCGCGGGCAACCGGTGAGAATGCGGCGAGCTTCCCGGCCGCCATGGGACCCGCACTTCCTCCCGGCGCGGTGGCGACAGCCTTTACTGCAACGGCCGTGGCGAATCTTGACAGCGATGCAACCATCGACCATTGGACTATTAACGATATTAAGGGCGGCATGCCTGTTCAGGGCAATGGCTGCAATGACGTGGCAGGGTGATGAGATACTGGCGTTGATAGAAAGTTTCAAGACTCGTACCTCGCTGGGCCCGGGGCCTGCTTTTCCGTGAGGAATGAGCAAATTTTGCCCTCCTGATCTTCCCGTCACCATCCTTGACATTCCTATAATACGGTGGCGGACCGATCCTGCCACTTCGACAACGCTCACCCATTAACTGTGTCAATCAAAATGACTCTTCCTGTCGCTGTGTGAACGCTCTCCTCTCTAATCGTGTCGAGCTTGATCGTTATCGAAGGAGCAACGGCTGAGGCGACTCTCACCACGGTTTGATTGACGCCTGTGGGCGCGTTATGCAATAAGTAGCACAGTCTTGGTGAGGGAAGATTTGTCAGGAGCGATGGTTATGCAGGGACGCGAATTTCACGATGGAGCCCAAGATGGACTTGAAGCATTAGAGCCGCTTGATCCTGAAAAGATTCGTCCTTTTCTGACCTGCTAGTGGCGATGCGGAAGACGGCTTTCGGTGGCCGACGGCTGGGCGAGGCGTTCGACGTGTTGACCGCCATGATTGAAAGATCTGATTGTCTTGTTGTGTTGACACTCTCTGGAGCAATGACGATCGCCAAGATGGGGAAAATTATGAGTTGCATGAGATAGATCATGGTATGGTGCAAGCCATCGTCTCAACCGGCGCTCTGATTGCGCATGGATTGAGTGAATCAGTCGGCAAGGTTCATTATCGGCACAATCCTTCCTTGCGTGATGAGGAGCTGTTCCGCAAAGGT
>CAVPGK010000020.1:0-96786 GCA_963703955.1 Nitrospirota bacterium
TGCCGGTCCCGGAATGGTACTTTCTGTTCTACTACGAACTACTCAAGTACGTGCACGGTCCGCTGGAACCGCTCGCGACGTGGGTGCTCCCGGGCCTGTTTATTCTGGTCCTATTGTTTTGGCCTTTCCTGGATTGGAAGAAGACGGTCCGCAATCCGGCCTCCAGGCCCATCGGTATGACCTTGGGCGCCCTCTTCTTAGTGATCGTGTTCTCCTTGCTGGGGATCTCGGTCAAGCAACTTCATGCGGTGAAGCGGGTGGATCCGGCCATCGCGCGCGGAAAAGCCGTGTTTGCGCGATTCGGTTGCGCCGGCTGTCATCGGGTTCACGGCGAAGGAGGTGCGGTCGGACCCGACCTCTCCTACGTGGGAGACGCTCGTCCCGATCGCCAGTGGCATCTTAAGCACTTCCGCGATCCCCAATCCACATCTCCGGGGTCCATCATGCCGAAATTTCCGCTCACCGAGCCGGAGTTGAACGACCTGACGAGTTACGTCTTGACGCTCAAACGCTCACCTACTTAAGACGTGTCAGCGGTCTCTTTCGACCGTTCGCCGTTCACGTTCAACGGGAAAGCGACCTGGTTGTGGTAGGTGGCTCAGGTGAAGGGAGGGACATTGGGCATGTGCGAGCCCCCGAGCCGTTGAGCAATGAACGGCATGTAAGCGAGAAGTCGTGCGATGGAGGCGGTGAAGTGGGACAGGAATGTGTGAGATCTGCGGCCTGGGCGGGGGTGCTTCTCCTCTTCCTCTTTGTGACGGGCTGCGCCAGTTCGATCTATGGCTGGCAAGTTCGGACCAATTCGACACCGTTGCCGCCAACGCTTCATCCGGACACCTTGCAACAATCCACCGTCGCGCTATTCTCCGCCGTGGCACTTCCCGCTCTACGAGGAAATGAGGTCGCGCTGGTATATTATCTCGCCGAGATTCTTCATAAAGTTGTTCCGGACTGGAAGGTGGTGTCTCCGCAAGAGACAATGGCACGCATCAATGGCCAAGGATTGGCCACAGAGTATACGCGGATGCGATTGGATTACGAAGAAAGCAACATCCTTGAGCGGGACTCGCTGCGCAAAATAGGGGCCGCCGTCGGCGCGCGCTACGTGTTCCAGCCCCGCCTGGCTGCGTTCACCCAGTCCATGACGGATCGATGGCAGGTCCCCGGGTTCGACCTCCGGATATCGCAGACTCGTTCAAGTGATATGCGGCTCGCGTTGCAACTGTGGGATACGGAGACAGGCGAACTGGTGTGGGGCTCCGTCGCCGAAACGAGCATGCAGAACGAGGCTGTGTCACAAGATCCGGTGTATTTGGAGGATGTTTCCCGCGCCACATTGGCCAGCATGATCACGGATTTCTTGAATGAAACAACGGTATCGAAATATACGCCGGTGAATAAATTCCTCAATAACCTGATCCAAGAAGCCATGCCGCAAGAGAAGCCCAGCAAAGGGGAAACGAGCAAGCCGGTCAAGAAATAGTGGAGTGAAACAGGCAACGAGGCATAGTCACGGCCGCCGTTGACCTTTTCTTACTGACCGATGTAGAGTGCGGCTCTCCTCAGGAGAGCCTGACTCTCCTCTAGTGGCATTGATGAACGTCATGACGCCCTGGCGGCAGAGGTGATCTCGTACGGTTCGCCTCCACAACCAATGGAGATTCTATGATTATGCGACACATCGTCCCATTCGTCGCGACGACGCTCTTCACGCTACAAGCTTGCACGAGCATCGATGTGAAGACGGACTTCGATCCCTCGGCGGATTTCAGCAAGTTCCACACCTTTGCGTTCGCAGGGCTGACGGACATTAACAGAGGCGGCATCCTCGATCATTCCGTGATGCGTAAACGGATGGAGTCGATCGTGGGACGCGAGCTCGAAAGTAAGGGACTCCAGCAAGTCGGAATTGATCAAAATCCAGACCTCTTGGTCCACTATTGGGTCGGCATCGAAGAGAAGCAGCAGATCCAGAGTTTCGGGCCGGCTGGACCCACGGGCCTGTCGATGGGGAGGTGGATATGGCGGCATGACCACCTCCGATTATAAGGAAGGGACTCTCGTCGTTGATCTCGTCGAGACCCGCAAGAAGGAATCGGCCTGGCGCGCGACGATGGTCGCGGACCTGGAAGATTCTACCCAGGACAACATGGAATTGGTCAACAAAGCCATTACCAAGGCATTTAAGGAGTACCCGCCGACCAAGAGCGCGCCGTAGCACTGGGGCTGCACGCGCTTTTTGTGCAAGCTGCAATCATTGTGCGCCACGCTCGACAGGGGTCTTCACCCGCGCCTGCGAGCGCCGACAGAAGATGCGGTTTGCCGAGCGAAAGGAGATGAGAATGGAGCGCACGGAGGAAAAGCCAGCACGGCCGGTGCCGACCACGGAAGGCCCAGCCATACTCTCGAGAAGCGAGGCGCTCCAGCGCTGGATCGAGACGATCTCTACCGTCCTGCTCGCGGTGACAGCGCTGGCGATCGCTTGGAGCAGCCATCAGGCGACACGTTGGTACCGCGTCCAGTTCAGCAAAAAACGGCCAGGTGGGTGGGCTGCGCCTTGAAGCGACGCGCACATTGATGACGGCCAGCCAGATGCAAGGGATCGACGTCGGTCTGTTCACGAACTGGCTCAATGCCTATGCCGCCGGCAGCACGGAACTCGAGACATTCTACCGCGAACGGTTTCGCGCCGAGTTCAAGCCGGCCTTCGAGGCGTGGCTCAAGACTCAACCCCGGAGGAATCCTCACGCTGCCCCCAGCCCATTCCACTTGCCCGAATACCGGTTGGCCCTCAACGACAAGGCGGCGCAACTCGAAGAGGAAGCCGCACAGATCTCCCAAGAAGCACGGGCAGCCGCCCAACAGAGCGATGATTACATGCTCAATGACGTTATCCTCGCCAGCGTGCTGTTCTTTGTCGGCATCGCCCAGCAGATCAAATGGCTCCCCCCCCGGGTCACGATATTAGTCCTGGCCGCAATCCTGTGCCTCCTCGGACTGTACAACATCGTGATATATGGCTTCGTCTGATCGGGCAGTTCAGCATTGTCTTATCCCGAGGGCGCGCTATGAGAGATCGTCAAGGTTAGAGCGCCTTCGCCTCTTGCGCGCCCTGAAGGAGTTGTGAGATGCATGTCTTGGTCGCTTCCTGAATGATCACTGTGTTATTCATCAAGTCCTTGGGCTTCGTGGAGCGGCAGGACACTGTACGGGTGTCCACCACGCGGTTGCCATCGCGTATGACATAGGTCACGCTCATGTCAAACGTGATATCACCAACATCAACCCAATCGAGGTAGAAGCGATCAATCCGACCTGTAAGTGAGCGTTCTGTTTGAGGGGTAATCTGATACCCCGAATGAACCAATTCGCGTTTCAACGCGTCGGTGAAAAACGAAGCCACCTCCTGCGAAAGATAGACTGATCCGGCCGCACGAGGGTTGAGCTGTACCTGCTTCGCGCGCACTTCCCCTTTTTCAAAAGGGGTATAGCTGAAGCTCTCGATCTGAATCGTTCCCTGCCCCCTCAAGACATTGGTGGGCTGGTAGTCAAGGCTGAGGATCCGGGGGCAGCCGGACAAGACCAGAAGGAATGGGAGTAGCGCGAGCGACAAACAAGTGGAATAACGGTCGTTCAAGGGAAACCTTATCTCTTGAAACTTCTCAACTCGTTAGGTATTTTGGTGGCCTCAAGGTACCACCGAAGAAAATGTCTGTCGAGTCTATTCCCTGCGGCGAGATTTCTGAAGGAACGAGAGTGATGAAACTCCCGCGTGTCGGGGTCACGTTGCTGGCAGTGTCCTGTTTCCTTAGTGGATGCACGAGTGCCTCTGTCCAGAGCACGGGTCCTGACCCGACAGCCGAACCATTTAAGCGGTTCAGTGTCCTGACGTACAACACGCTCCATGGGTTGGCGGCAAGCCGCTTTTGGGTGACGCCAGGCGAATCGAAAGATGAGCGGGCGGCGCGATTCAAGGTGCAATTCGAGCAGTTGGCCCGCGCGCAACCTGAAGTGATTCTGCTCCAAGAGGTCAATCCGTTACCGGAGATGGCTGAGGCTTATGTGGAGGGCCTGAGAAACCATGGTCTTGAGTACGCCCAAGTTCATCAAGTGGATGCGTGCGGCGTGCGTCTGGCCCCAGGTTTCGCTGTGGTCCCCGGATTAAACAATGGGCTTGCCGTCGTCGCGAAAGCCCCTCTGCAACTTCGCAAGCTGGAGGGTCTCAAGCTCAGCGGCGGGTTCGGCGGATGCTACGATTTCATGGGCATGCAAACTGGCGAAATGCGCTATGCGCTGATTGCGGAGGTCGAAAATCCTGCGACCAAGAAGAAGCTTCTGGCGGTCAGCTTGCATTTGCACTCTGGGATCGAGCGGGATCAATACTTCATCCAAAGAATGACTGAGGCCGAGAAGGAGGGACGAATTCAGCATGACGACTATCAAGAAATTCTGGCCGCTTTGACAGAAGACCAAGAGCGGAGGCTCGGGGAATTGCGCATGCTGGTCGATGAATTACACAGGCTCCATGCTGAAGAACGTTATGCCGGCGTGATCATCGGGGGTGATTTCAACTTCGAACCAGGTTCGCCTGAATATCGAGAATTGGAACGGGCCGGATTGAGGGATACCTATGTGATCGCCCGCTCCAGCAGCCAGCTGTACACCTATGATCCACAGCAAAATCCAATCGCCATCCATGAGGAGGTCACAATACCCGCCGCTCTGACCCGAGCCATTCGGAATATGCCCCCAAGCGAACAGCAGAAGGTCATCGAGGCCTACCGTAAAGGCATCAGCCAGGCGAGACGAATCGATTTTCTGTTCGCGATGTCGGCGCAGCTGAAGACTTGCGTTAAGCAAGAGCTTTTCGGACAGCCGAGTGCGGTCCCTGTCCATACGGGGTCGGACCATTACGGGGTCCTCGACACCTACATCCTCGACCCCGGGCAATGTTAATGCGCATCGGCTTTCCGACTTCCATAACCGCGCACGGACGTTGTCGCGCTTCTTCCGTTGTGCCCAAGCAATTGGGCAACCTAATATTTAGCCTTGTTCACATCTTGCTAATCTGAAGCAGTATCTTTACACTCCCGCGAGCGCACAAATGAGTGATGGATTGGTACAGGATAACGTGAAACGAGGCTTCGCGAGAGAACATCCACGAGAACGCGGAACGGGGTCCAAACGGCCGTATCCCCTGAGCCTCCTTCGAGGGGTCAACGCGATTGCCGCGAGGTGGAGTCGCGTGAGGGGCCCGTTGGTCCGGATGGGTTTCGAGCAGGTCCTGGAAACGGCGTGTCGGCAGACCGGACTCAGAGAATTCGGTGATCCCCGGTTCTATGAACCCCTTCGCATTCTCTTGAACGCTTTCGACACCGAAGCGAACTTGACGTTTATCGGTCGTCTGGCGATGCGCCATGACGTGCTGCGTTTGCTGAGCAACCGACTGCGGCTCGTTGAGGATCGTCGTCGCTATCCGGAAATCGCGGCCCAGCCGATCAGGCAACCGATTTTCATCGTGGGGTTGCCACGGACGGGGTCGACGCTTCTGCACAATCTCCTGGGTCAAGATCCTCGGAATCGTGTCCCTTTTACCTGGGAGGTCATGTTTCCGTCACCGCCTCCGCTGAGTGACCGAAATCATGATTCTCCGCGCATCGGCGCGACCCGGAAGCTCTTGGACGCGTTCGATCGCCTGGTGCCGGAGTTCAAACGCGTTCACCCGATGAGGGCGGACTTGCCGACCGAATGCGTCTCGATCATGACCCATGCCTTTGCGAGCTATCAGTTCCAAACCCCGTGCCACATCCCCTCGTATCAACAATGGCTTGCCCATGCGGATCTGAGGCCGGCGTATGAGTGTCACCGGGAGGTCTTGCAGCATTTGCAATGGCGTTGTCGTGGAGAACGATGGGTTCTGAAGGCGCCTGCCCACACGTTCGAGCTGGAGGCGCTGATCGCTTGCTATCCCGATGCTCGCTTCATTCAAACTCACCGCGACCCGATACAGGTGATCGGATCCGTCAGCAGCTTGGATGCGATCCTACGAGGCGCCTTCAGTGATGACATCCATCTCGAGCGCATCGGCTCTGAGGCCGTTGAGCAATGGACTGAAGCCGCATCCCGCGTGATCGCAGCCCGCGATCACGACCTAGAGAGCCGCTTTCATGATGTGTACTATTCCGACCTCGTTCGGGAGCCGATCGAGACGGTTCGACGACTCTATGCCCGTCTCGGCTTCGCGTGGTCGGAGGAGGTCGAAACACGGATGGGACGGTTTCTCGTCGAACATCAACAAGACGGCAACGGGGTGCACCGGTACTCTCTCGCTCAATTCGGATTGACCCCTGAAATGATTTCAGACCGCTTTCATCATTATTATCGGCGGTTCAAGTTGATTCCAAATGGCAACGGCGGCTGAACCGAGGTCTCATGGCTAGCCGCCGAACAAGGAGGTTTTCATGAATGTCGGTATGGAGTCCGAAGGCTACACCATTTGGCTGACCGGGCTTCCCTGCTCGGGAAAGAGTACGCTTGCCAAGTTTCTACGAGCCGAATTACAAGCCTTCGGCGTCACGGCGGCGATTCTGGATGGGGACGAGGTCCGACAGTGGCTGACCAAGGGGTTGGGATTTTCAAGAGAAGACCGGCGAGAGAATAATAGGAGGATTGCTCACGTCGCCAAGCTATTGACGCGGGCCGGAGCGGTGGCGATCGTCGCTGCGATTTCCCCGTATCGTGACGCGCGAGAGGAAGCCCGGACCATTACCGGACAGTTCGTCGAGGTCTACGTGAGGTGTCCAGTGAAGGTCTGCATGGAACGAGATGTCAAGGGCATGTACTTAAAAGCGCTTTCCGGGGAATTGTCCAATTTTACCGGCGTCAGCGATTCGTATGAGCCTCCGGCAAGACCGGAGGTTATCGTGGACACTGATCGGCAATCGGTTCAGGACTGCCTCCAACTCATTCTCGAGAGGCTGGCCATGGGGAACTATCTTCGCACTGCCGCTACCAAAGAGTCCTGGACACCATCCATATGAAGCCTAAGCAGAGACCGATTTTTCAACAGGGAATCTCGTGACATCCCAGGTGATGACAATCTTGGCGGCTGTCGTGATCGGCTGCGCGAGGCCGACGTCCGGCCTCATCGGATCGAACGCGCCATTCCTCTACCGTGATGAATGATCAAAGAAACGCTGTCTTAGAAGCGGTCGGCGCGCCGGAGGGGCACTGGCGGACGCTGTTCGGTGACACGCCGGTCGCCCGAATGCTTCTTCTCGGCGGAACGGCGCTGTTTGCCCTCGTCATATGGAAGACAGGGGTCGCCTCGATCGCCGCGCAGTTGGATGCTATGAGCTGGCGACTTCCCTTGGTCGTTCTGCCTTATGCGCTCGGAGCCGCGTTCGATACGCTCGGCTGGTGGTACTCGTTTCCTCATCCCGGCTGTCCGTTGCGCTACAACGAACTGTTTCAGCTCCGGCTCGCGGCCAAAGCCATTCAGGAAACGACTCCGGCGCTCGCGCAAATCGGTGAAGTGGTCAAGATATATCTGCTCAGAGTCACGCGTGCCGCTTGGCCCATGGCCGTGGCCTCGGTCATCGCGGCGAAGACCTCGATCAGCGTCGCCCAACTCATGTTTATCTTCGCCGGCCTGCTCCTTGTTCCTCGACTGGTACCGGAAGCCCGAGAGCTTTTGCCTGAAGCCTGGAGCGGATTGCTGGTGGTAGGATTGCTGCTCATCGGTGTCCTGGTATGGCAGCGATTCGGGTTCTTTCAGCCGTTGATCAGGCTGGGTCGCAGCGCGAGGCTTCTCACTCCGATCTTGTCTCGGTACGAAGGCCGACTCCGAGCCGCCGACGACATGCTCGCGAAATTTCTGCGCGAGCAGTCGAGAGATTTCTGGCGCTCCTGTGCATGGCATTTTCTCGGATGGGTGGCGGGAGCTCTAGAAGGGTGGATCATCCTCGTCTTGCTCAATGTGCCTGTCGACCTCCTGACCGCGTTTGTCATCGAGGTGCTTGTTCTGATCGTACAGGGAACGACCGGATTTATTCCGGCGAATCTGGGAGTGCTCGAAGCGGGCACGATGGCGATCTTCGCGTGGCTCGGTTATCCCGCGGAGACTGCGATCACCTTCGCGCTCCTGCGCCGCCTGCGACAGATCGTGTGGGTTGCGGTAGGTCTGAGCTTTCTGCGCCGTCTCCTTCGCGTTGACCGATGCGCCGTGCTCAGCTAGTTCTTCTCGCTTCTCTCGCCGCGCTTCTGCTGAACTGGCCCGAATCGGAGTCTCTCGCCGCAGAGAGCAAGACCACCGTGATCCCGATTCCCGTGATTCCCGCTTCGAAGAATGAAGGCGCCAGCTTCGGCACCTTTGTTCCGATCTTCAGAACCGATTCGGAAGGTCAGATCCAGGATTTGATCATGCCGCTGCTGCTCTACAACCAAGACCTTTTCGGAGTCAAAGTGGGCATGAACTATTTCAAGTATTGGCCGAACGAGCGTGTCCTCAAATTGACGGGCACGTATGGGACGAAGATCGAGCGGCGGCTCCGTCTGGACTATCTCGATCGGAACTTCTCCGGAGGCCGCCACGTGCTGGACATCAACCTTGAGATGGATAAGACCGCCTCGGAGCGCTTTTTTGGATTCACCCAACAGAGCCTTCTGTCCGACCAAACGAACTACACCTTGCGTGAGATCCGGGCTCGTGTCGCATTCGGCTGGAAATTCCCTTCGCTCTGGATCGTCGGGTTGCAGGAGCTCTTTCGCGATGATGCCGTGCAACCCGGCGCCTTTAACGACGAGTTTCCCTTCACCGCATCGTTCTTTCCCACCGTGCCGGGCGTCGATGGCGCGACGCTGCTCAGTCACCGGGTCTGGGCCCTTTATGACACCCGCGATAGCTGGTTTTCGCCTACGCATGGAACCTACGTATCGCTGATCGGCGAAGGCACCCAGGGCATCCGGGGGGCCGGCGCCTTTTATACGCGTTATGGAATTGATGCTCGACACCTGTTTCCGCTTTGGGAACAGCGAGTGATCGTGGCGGCACGAGGCCTGCTTCAATCGGTCGGTGGGCCGGACATCCCGTTCTTCGACCGATCCCGCCTCGGGGGCGAGAACACCCTCAGGGGGTTTGGACGTGACCGGTTTATCGACGACACGGCGGTCGCGCTGAACGTGGAAGCACGCATTCGCGTATTCACAGCCCGCCTGTTCAAGGCCGTTGAGGACCTGGAAGTTGCCCCGTTCGTGGACATGGGCCGTGTCATGGGGTCTTATCGAGATTTCTTTCAGGGCTATGCGGTCAACCCGGGAATCGGTGTCCGCGTGGTGGCCCGACCCTATATCGTCGCACGCGTGGATGTCGGATACGGCAAAGAAGGGGGGGCAGTCTTTGCGGGCATCTATTATCCGTACTGATCGGATCTCAGGGCTCCGGACAACCGTCCCGTTCCCTGGCTTCCCGGATCGTGAGCAGTCTGGCTTCTCAGCCGGACGTCGAAGGAGGGTGCGTTGCTTGTTTCTCCTGCGGGTCAAAACGGGTTTTCGATGGACCGACTGGTCAAGACCCCAGCACGCGCATGGAGCAAGGGTAGGCTGGGAATAAAGCCGTTGCAGGGATTGACGGACCCCGCAGCATCTGCCAGGCTCGATGCTGCGGGAAGATGACTCATTCAGGCCCGATCGCCGCGACTATGAAGGATCGGGAGTTCCCAAGCGGCGTGCACGGGCAAACGCAACGACCCTTCGCTGCACCATCTAAACCTATCGCTGATTTACTTAAATAGCGATCCAAACAGGTTCTTGACGGAATCGCCTCCAGCCTTTCCGACAATGTCACCGAGCGTCTTGTTGAATTTGCCGGTCATCTCGGAGCCCATGCCTAATCGTGAGTATGCCGTTTCCAGGCCCGCCTTATCCGTAATGGGGCCTTTGACCGCGCCGAGATCTTTCGCTGATTGCATGAACTCGTCCGATCCCGGAATAACCTTCGCCAGGGAGTTGAAGTCGGTGCCGCTGAGCTTGTTCTGGGCGTAATTGAGAGTGGACCCGACGCCTCCGTTCGCTTGGTTTGCTGTCACGCCGAGCTGGCTGGTGAGCATGTTCACGAGTGAATCGGCGCTCCCTATGGCCCCCATTGTCGCGCAACCCGAGAACAGAAACGCGACCAGCACAACCGGTCGTGTAAGAAGTGATAGACGATGCATAGCATGCCTCCTGTGAATGTTATGTATGGGCTGATTCGACTTACCGTGGCAAGAAACGGTGCCCTTCAGACTGGCATCTATGTTACCCAGGCACCCCCCGGGAAAACAACTGTTAATTGTGACTGACTAGGTTTCTCCAAGACGGACCGGTTATCGGAGGATTCTAGGGCAACATGCCAGGTTGTGAGCGGGTGACGGAGAGTGGCTTCCGGTCAATTATCTTTGTAAGTTTCTCATGTCCGCACTCTTTGCTTGATTCTACGCCTTGGCTTCGGTAGGGTCATTCGGGGGGATCGGCAACATGCGTGGGAACAACGCTCGGCTCGGCGATGCTCTACGATTGATTGTTGCAGCGTTGGTTGCCGGAGGAGTCCAGGGAGCCTGCCTGTGCGTGGCCGACGCAGCGGATTCCTCGAGGCTCTCTTCCGCCGAGCGGTTTATTGCGGTCATGGGCGGTGAGGCGGTGAAAGACAACAAGACCGGGCTGACGTGGGAACAAGCACCGGATGCGTTTCACGGCGTGTGGAATGAATCGATCGCCCATTGCCCTGAAAAGACGGTCGGTGGACAGAAGGGCTGGCGCCTTCCGACGGTCAAGGAGCTAGCCAGTTTGACCGATCCCGAGCAACGAGATCCGGCCCTGCCTGCGGGTCATCCTTTTTCGAATGTGAAATCGGCGATTTTTTGGTCGGCGACGCCTTCGTTGACGGATGAAATCGTGGCATGGCACGTGAGCTTCCTGTCCGGCGAAGTCGCCACCGATCAGAAATCGCAGACTCGTCGCGCGTGGTGCGTGATGAGTGAATCCTCTTCTCGTTGATGTCTATACCGAACGCTGCTTGACTCCCCAACTCCCCTGTCCTATGCTCCGCTGACCTGTGCGACCACCTGTGAGGAAAAAGACGGCCACCCGTTCTGCTCCGCTCCTGGTGCCTCGACCACTGGTCAACGCGCTCATGCGATTGTATGACTATCCCGATCCACGCCGGCCCGACCGGATGATCCGCGGCTATGATCGGCCTCACGCGCTCAGGACCGCACGCATGTGCGCGGCGGTGGCCTTGCGTTTGGATCATCCACCGGCGCGGGTGAGGCGCTATCAGATCGCGTGCCTGTTGCATGACCTCGGCAGGGCAGGGCTCGATCGGCAGTTGTTCGGTCTGATCTGGTCCTGGGCGAAACGGCATGGGATCCCTACGCGGCCTCGCGAATGGCGCGCAGTCCATCCGGGTACCCGCTATGGGTATGAAACCGAGGCCTTTCTTAAGCTCTATTCCGGAGACCTCAAGAAGGCCGGCGTCCCCATAGACAGCTGGACCCGCGAGCAGGTCGAGATGCGCTTGGGCTATGCGCGCCGGCTCAAGCGCCGGTTGCGGACGGTGAAATCTACGCTGGTGGCCTTGGGCGTGCGGTGGTCGTCATGGATGGGCCTGGTGGTGCTGTACTATTATTACCCGGAAAAGCTGACGAGGGCTCCGCGATGGGTCCATCAGTTGGCCGAGGTCTTGGTCGCCTGTGAACAATTCGAGGCGTACAGCAATCGGAGGCGGGGAGGGGATTACTACGCGCGGAAGAAGGAAACCTTGGTGGATGCCTTCAATTATCTGGAAAAACTACGCGGGGAGGGCATGGTGAGTGTTGATGTGATTCACGCGCTTCACGCCTTGGCTGCCGACGGGACGTTTGACGGTATCCTGAGCGAGGCCCGGGGTATGCCATTGTCCACGCAAGAGGTGCGCTACCTCCGAAAGATGGCGTCGGGAGCCTCGCGATGCCGGTAAGAAGTGTGCCTCTCCGACTCACTATGAAAGGGGACACGCATGTTGAGAACGTCACCGCGGAGGTCCGGAACGCGCTGGCGGGCACGGGACTCACAGCGGGGATCGTGACGGTCTTCATTCAGCACACCACGGCCTCCGTGATGATCATCGAGGATGAACCGGGCATCCGCGAGGATACCAAGACGTTCTGGGAAAAACTCATTCCATCAAGCCGCGCCTGGCAGCACAATACCCGGAATCCCGGTGAGGATAATGGGCACAGTCATCTGCGCGGGCAACTCCAGGGGCCTTCTGTCACGATTCCGTTTCACGACGGCATGCTGATGCTGGGAACGTGGCAGCAGGTTGTTGTGGTAGACTTTGATACGCGCGCGAGAACGCGGACTCTGATCATTCAGGTCATCGGAGAGTAGATCGTTTCTCGTCGCGGTCAAGATCTCCTCCACAGATGGGATTGCCCGAGTGACTCCCCGCTTGCAGGAACAGGCACGACAGATGGAGGCCGGTGAGCAGAGCCGGCGGTACGGCATTCGCGAAGGCGCCGCGTATGCTGTGATGCAGGGAGGTGGAGAAAACTATCTCTCCGCCTTCGCTTTACTGCTCCACGCCAATGCCTTCCAGATTGGTCTCTTGTCCGCTCTCCCTCAACTCCTGGGAGCTTGGTTCCAACTCCTGTCCGTCAAAGCGATGACCCGCTTTGATTCCCGCAAGGCCATTATTCTGGTGGGGGCCGCAGGGCAGGCCGCCATGTGGCTTCCCCTGCTGGCGCTGCCCCTGCTCTTTCCGGCGCAAGCCCCCTGGCTTCTGATCGCCGCGGCCGTGGCCTATTTTGCGATGGGCCATTTTTCGGTACCCGCGTGGAACAGCTTGATTACGGATCTGGTCATGCCGGACAGACGGGGGGCTTATTTTGCGAGTCGAGCCAAGATCATTGCCGTGACCGGGTTCGCCGCTCTATGCGCCGCCGGATTCATTCTCCACTGGACCGAGGCCCGCGGCGCTCCGTGGGCAGGGTTCGCGGCGATCTTTTTGCTCGCGGCAGCGGCGCGGGTCATCTCGACGCGCTATTTCGCCTGTATTGATGAAACCGTGGTTCCCGTGACGCGAGAAGCGGCAGGCCGTCTTGGCGAGTTTCTTCGAGACCGAGGCAACAGGGGATTTGTTCGCTTTTTGGCGTTCTCCGGTCTGATGCATGTGAGCGTGTGTATCGCCGGGCCATACTTCGTGCTCTATCTGCTTCGGGATCTGCAGTTCAGCTATTTGCAATATGCCTCGTGGCTGTCTGCCCAGGTTCTTGGTCAATTCATGTCGTTACACAGGTGGGGCTGGATGATCGATACGTTCGGGAACAAGAAGGTCCTCCTGGTGACCGGATTCTTCGTTTCGTTCATACCGATGCTGTATCTGTTCAGCGACGACTTTGTCCACTTGGTCATGATCAGCTTCGTCGGAGGGGTGACTTGGGCTGGACTCTCATTGAGCTTGCAGAACTATGTGTTCGATATGGTACGCGCGGAGGATCGCGCCAAGGGAGTGGCCATCTGGAACAACGTCAATGCCATAGGATGGTTTGCCGGCGCCATGCTCGGAAGCTGGCTCGCCTCAGCGGCGCCTGCACGGATCGTTCTGCCCGGCTTTGAACTGCGATTGATTTCCAATTTGCCGGCAGTGTTCTTCCTCTCCGGACTCTTGCGCCTGGTCGTGTCGCTGAGCTTTCTAAACAGTTTGAAGGAAGGACGAACGGTGGTGCCGATCTCCCACCGGCATCTTGTTTCCGAGCTTCCGCTGATCAAGCCTATCACACAGGTCTTTGGTATCCGCAATCGGCAGACGTAAGAGAAGCCTCCCTCGAAGCCAAAAAGCTGGAGCATCACGATACTGCGTGCATGCAATGACGCGTACCGTACGCCCGTGGCGTTGTTTAGACATCAGCCCTGCTTGAAGGACGAAAGATCCTTTCTCGTCTGTGGGATATTCAATAGACCTGTGTCGCTACGGCGGGATCCTTGATTCGGCAATATGGAATGAGAACGGGAAGAGCACGGGGACCGACCTTGCGTCGGTCCCCGCAAATAGTACACCAGGTTAGGGCACGATCACCGAGCGACCTTCGGTGCACCAGGCCCCTTGGTCTCCATGGAAGCGCTCATCGGCGGCATATCGATACTCATATCGGATTGGTCCGCTGGTGCTCGTAATTTGGCGCGCTTCACCTTGTCGAACCCATCCACTCCAGATCAGATTGCCACGTCGATCCGCTGACCTTGCCTCGTCACGGTACAACCGGGCCTGCTCGTCGTAGTGGGCCAAGCGGTCCTCCGCGACAATCTTCTCGCTTGTTTCGCCGAGTCGAGATTTTTCGGTCTGAGGTAACGTCTTACCCTGCTGCGCGCTGGTGGTCTCCTGCATCGTTCTCTCCGTGGTCACCGCTGCGGTCTCCCCGATCGGCGGAGTCGCTTCAGGAGCAGCCGCTTTTTCCTCAGAGGCGACCCGGGTCTCTTCGACTCTGCCGGTCTTGCCGGCTTCTTCTACTTTGCCGGTCTTGCTGGTGCGTTCTTCATAAACCCTGCCGGTTCGCTCATCGTAGATCTCACCGGTTCGTTCATCATAGACCTTGCCAGTCCGCTCATCATAGACCTTACCCGCTCGCTTGTCGTGGACTTTGCCGGTTCGCTCGTCGTAACGCACTGGCCTGGGGGCTGCGTAGAGAGGCGATCCGACGTCGTCATAGACGCGAAGTTGAAGCGGGACGAAGCCGCCCTCGGTTCGCGCGGCGGCATTGGCTACCGTCAGCTTGCAGGTCCGGTTCGGTTCCGCCTGGCTTACCCTTTGATCACCCAACCGATTCACGACGGACGATACCCCGGCGACCTCCATGGCTCGCCGTTCAGCCCGCGCTCTCTGATCGGCGTTATCGATCGGGCCGGTGAGATAGACGGTTCCCCGATCGGCTTCGACGTTAATTCCCTGAGAATTGATGCTTTTATCCTGCGCGATTCGACTTTTTACAGCGGCCGATAGGTTGCGGTCCTCCGTCGTCTTGGACCGGACGATCGGAGCATCGGGCGTGGGAGCGACTTGCTTCTCCGTGCTGGCGGCCATTGGCGAAGGTTGCTGTGAAGGAGCTTTCGCTGCAGGCGAAGGTTGCTGTGAAGGAGCTTTCGTTGCACACGCGGCCGTCATCAGAGCGAGCAGAACGACAAATACCATTTGTGATGGTCGTTTCATAGTTTCCCCCCTGGCAAAGTGTTTATCACACTAGTAAAGGTACGTTTATACGTATAGCGCGACGGTGACCGACAAGATGTCCTCCATGAGGAGAGAAAAATGTAGGACTGAAGATTACGCATTATACTCTATCAACTAGTCGGACATGGTAACTTCCGATGGTTGCGATGAGCTGTTCTGGCTGGAGGATGTAGATACGGCCCTCGGACTCAAATGGAAAGGGCTCCTGTTCCGCTTCAAACAGCAGCCCTTCATAGTGATAGTGGCTCCCCGGGCAGGACTCGAACCTGCGACCAATCGGTTACGAGTGTTCCCAGCATTTCTACTGGGCTCGGACTATCTCATCACCCGCCTGTCCTGCAGGGGAGGGTGTCGGGCGCTGGTGAGGCGTTATTGGGAAGGCTCCTCAGCCTCTAGTCTCTGCACGTTCCTGCCTACGCGTGGGCCCTTCGGCAGGCTTCGCTCAGGGTTACCATTCCGAAGCTCCAGAGATTCGGGGCAGGCTTCCCTGAATTCACCCGATGTTGCAACCACAGTTTCCTGTGGAAGCTGCAGTCCTGCGTGACTTTGTTGGTCACGCATCTACAGCCGATCGCTCTACCAACTGAGCTACCGGGGAACGCTCTCATAAGCCGCGCGGATTCTAGCACAAGGTAAAGGCATCTGGAAGATTTCTTTTGAGAAAGACAGGACCGCTACCCGTCGAAATCCACCGACTCGTCCTCGCCGGTCGAAGCGTCGGATCTGCCTTCCGACAGAGCGGCGAAATGGCGGGCCCAGGAGAGGTATATATTACCGCTGTCCCGCATCGCATCGGCGCCCTTGGCCAGCTTGCCCGCCAGCTCAGGGTCTTTGCCTGTTGCCTCGATTTCCGCCGCCCGACGTTCCAGGGCCTCCGGAAACTCCTTGAGCAAGGCCAAAATGTCCACGAGGAGTGAGCCCACCACATTGTCTTCACTTTGCTGCATCTTAACCTCCTACCGCCGCTTTTCGTTCAACAAAAAAAACCCCATAGCGGTAAACGCCATGGGGTTTCTGAAACGGTCCGCTGAACCGGGTCAGCCCTGATATGCCTGTCCGAGCGCCGCGGATTCCCCTTTATGCGTCATCAGCTTTCCGCTCGCGCTCACGGCTTGCATCTCGATGGCTTGGTGCTTGGCCGCGTTGCAGACAACCACGCAGAGCTCGCATCCCTTACACCGGTTAATGGTCACCTCGGCCACCATCTTGGTGATGTTCAGGTCCAGGCAATTGGCCTCCGGGCAATACATGATGCACAGGCGGCATCCCTTCTTGGCCACACACTTTTCTTCGATGACTTGCGCGACGTTATACATGCGTCTTCATGTCCTTGTTCGTTAGGCGGCAGCCATCGCCGCAACTTTCAGTTCGACGTTATTCGTATCAGCCCATTCCGAGGCGATTTCATAGGCGCGCTTGACGGTCGCCAAGTTCTTCGCCAGGAGCATTTCCTTCTTGGCAAACTTCTTCTTGATCGCTTCATCCAGTGTGGCGGTTCCGCCTGATGCGACAAATTTCTTTCCGAACCGCTCTTGGAGCGCCAGGTCGAGAGCTTCCATCGACACGCACTTCGTGATGCCGGCTACCGACCCGATCATGGTCATATTGGTGGACAACTCGGTTCCTGCGACCTCCAGCGCGATCTGCGTGCCCGCGATGTAAAAGATCGCCACATTGAGGTCATTGAGCCGTTCAATGTCCTCATCCGGCAGCAGAGGGACGTCCGAGTTGATGATGACCACTCCGCCTTCTTTGATACCGGAATAGAACGGCATGGTATAGCTTTTCCCCATCGTGATGACCTGAGGGTGGAAGACCTCGATGACATCGGGGAATACCAATTCGCCTCGGTCATAGATGCGTTCGATGCCGATGCGGCAATAACTTTCGGCAGGAGCCATTCGCTTTTCGGCTCCGAAGAACGGGTTCGAGATCGCAAACCTCCCGTCTTTCGAGGCGGCCATGGCCATGACGTGCGCAGCGGTCACCGCCCCCTGCCCCCCCAGGCCAGACATCCGGATATTTAGTCTCTTCTTGATCATGGGTTATCCTCCGACTCGATTGAAACCGCTTCTGTCTGGTTACGCTTCCTGCGCGGTCAACTGCTTGGCTGCCGCTTTCTTTTCCTTTTCCTTCGCGGCCACCTCAGCCAAGAGTTGCTTGGCCGGCTCACTCACATACTCTTTATACGCAAACCGCTCAGTTGGTTTCTCCGAGTCACGCATTTCCTGCAATCCTTCCATGCTGTTCTTGCCGATCTCCAGGATGCAGGGTGTGTAGAGCTGGAGATACGTCGGCCCGATTTCACGAGCGATGAGCACGGCATTTCTGATCACCTTCTCGACCAGTGAAGGTTTGCTGACGGTGCAATTCACCACATAGTGACAACCGGATTCGCGGGCAATCTCTGGCAGCCGCACCTTCTCGAAGGTCTTACCGACGGGCGCCATCTTGGCGACGAAGCCCTTCTGCATCAGTCCGCTCTCCTGGCCCCCTGTGTTGGCATATAGCTCGTTATCGAAGCAGATCGTGGTGAATTTCTCCTGACGGAACCAGGCCTGCAGTGTCATATCCAGCCCGATGTCCACGGTCGCGCCGTCGCCGGCCAGCACCACGACATCTTTGACGCGGCCAGGGAAGCGCACGGTGAGCGCGCGTTTCAGACCAGAGGCGATCGCGTTCTGGTTGCCGAAGAGCGAGTGGATGTTATGGACCCCGACGTGCGGGAACACCAAGCTGGTGCAGCCCGTCGATCCCACCATGACCGTATCTTCCGGGTTCGGCAGCGAAGCAAGGATATAGCGGAATGCCATGGACTCTGGGCACCCGGCGCAGAGCGAGTGCTCCTCGATGAGCTCCTTGGAGCTTCCAATATCCTTCCAGCCCCGGTCTTCTTTGCCGTATGTCGCCCGCTTGACGAGATCCTGATACTCGGACGGCATGATATCGAAGAACTCCGGCGCGATCTTGATTCGCTCTTTGCTCATGGATGCCTCCTGTTAAAACACCTTTTCCCCTTAGTTAGAGAACCGATAGTCAGAGAACCGATCTTGTTCCGGCTCGACAGCGATCAACTGCCACGACCAGCCAGTGAAACCGTTCGCATCCCCAAGGCCGTCTTGATTTCGGAGACGATAATCTCAGGAGGCATCGTCATCCCGCCGCAGACATGCGGCGCGGCAACGACACGGTCACTGTTTGGAATGCTCGCCCTAATTTCTTTGGCAAGCCATCCCGTCACGTTAAACTCCGGCACGATGATGTGCTTGGCATTCTTGGTCGCTTCGCGGATTTCTCGCCCCGGCCAAGGACGCAAGGTCTTGATTTTCACGAGCCCGCATCGAATCCCTTCGTCCTCCAGCAGGCGGATCGCCTCACGGCCCTGCGATACGGCCGTTCCCGATGCCACGATGAGGACGTCAGCATCCGTGTTCTCGGTGTCGATAAGTCCATTCAACCAATTGATCGAATGCTTACGCGAACGCTCGATTGCGGCCCACACCTCCTGCTGCCAACTGGCATGGGTTGCGTAACTGATGTAGTTACTCTTCATCACAAAGGGATCCCGCATCATCCGGACCGGCGGACATTCCATATCCATGCACGGAACCGGTGACCGGTAGGGATCGTAAGGCGGCAAGCACATGTCCGCCGGAGTGAGCTGTACGACGTCTTTCGTGTGGGTCACGAAGAACCCGTCACAGCAAAGCGCCAGCGGCAGGTGGACATCGGGCTCTTCTGAGACGATGTAGCCCTTGAGAATCCAGTCATAAAAATCCTGCGCCGACTCGGCGTGCCAGACCAGCATGCCGGTATTGAGTAGGTAGGAGATTTCCAACGTGTCCGGCTGAATGGAGAGCGGCGAGTTGATACCGCGGCAGGTCACGATCACCTGGATCGGCAACCTGGCGCCGGCCCACATCGGGAAATTTTCCATGGCCCGCATTGTGCCGGGACCAGCCGTCGTGGTGAACACGCGGGCACCGCCGAACGCGGCGCCGGCACATTCAGACATCACAGCAAATTCACTCTCTCCACGGAAGTATTCCTTGACGTATCCTTCCGCAAACAGTTCCCCGATCAATGCGGCGGCCTCGCTCTGGGGTGTGATCGGATAGGCGATCATCACATCCACATTGGCCCTCCGGATGGCCTCCTTGATGACTTCACTGCCCGTGAAAAAGGATGGGCTGCGGGGAGCCTCATTGAGTAGATACCAAGGATCTGTGATCGCTTGCCCTTTGCTATTTTTGGTCCCGATGATCGAGTGTGTATCCGCCATGGACCCAACCTCCTTTCACTTCTCACTTCGTTGTGCGGCGCGCCCAAACAATCAGTTTGAGGCGGTGCTCTTGGCCGATGTCAGCCTTGGTTGGACAGACCCTTTCAACTTACGTACCCATTCGGCGAGGCGCATGATCTTTTCGACGGATGCGTCACGGAAGGACAGCATGGCGTCCTCATGGCCGGCTTGGGCACACATGGCAACGGTATAGCAGGACGTTCCACCTCTGATGATCTTCAAGGACAAATTCGCTTGGTGGCAGTGGACTCCCACAAACATGCAACAATCTATCTTATTATGCCAGATCGTGAGATTCGGATGATTAGGATTGATCTCAATTTCGGGGTTGATCTTCGGATACTTGGGCCGGTAATCCGGCATGGGAATCAACATCGCCTTTTGGGCTGGCGTCACACATTCTTTAATCGTTTCATAGAGATGCCGAATGGCCGTCGCTTTCTTTGCCGCTTTTTCATTCCACGCCCAAAGGACCAGTGGACCGGGAAAGATGGTTGGGACCTTGGCCATCAAGAATTGGCGCGCAGCTTCTTCCATGGCCTGC
Organism: Nitrospirota bacterium; assembly: GCA_963703955.1. GTDB lineage: Bacteria > Nitrospirota > Nitrospiria > Nitrospirales > Nitrospiraceae > CAVPGK01. The sequence continues at coordinate 20,089 of CAVPGK010000020.1, forward strand.
TCTTCGGGAACTATGACACCATGGATGTGCCCTTCACCCGGATTGGGCAATCGAATGCCCATGGAAGCGGCTGCTGGCGGTAAAAAGTGCTCGGGCCCCGGTAGTACACGATACTGGCTCATTCGAATTGACTCCTGAACCGTGTTAAGCATGGTTCCCCGCCTATTAGAGTTAGAGGGAGGTAAGTATGAGGTTCACTGTATGCTTTCATCATGACGCCTTGCAAGCCAGCAGAAGACCCATCCCGAAGAGATTATGGGCCATAAAACGTAGGATATCCTAGGCCTTTTGTCCCACCTCATTCTGTCCGCATTCCTTAATACTCGCGCCAAGTTCGAACGTGTTAGTATAACGACCGGTGTGGTGCATTGTCAACGAACAATTCGCCCTTCTTTCAGGAGGCCTTATACTGCTCCCGATTAAGACAGAGGCGGTGGAACTGAGTAGACTGTGGCTGATCCACACAGGAGGGGTCAGCCATGAAGCGACGGAAATGGGATGCCAGGACCAAGGCTACTATCGTGCTGGAAGCGCTCAAGGGTAAGCCAGTGGCGACCATCTGTCAGGACTACCAGATCAGTCAGGCTCAGTACTATCAATGGCGCGACCAGTTTCTCGCGCACGCCCCCAAGGCGTTTGACGTGGCCAAGCACACCGAGCGGGAAGCCCGGCTCCAGCACGAGAACATCCGGCTCAAGAAGCTGGTCGGCGAACTCACCTTGGAGCTCAAAAAAAGCGACGAGGAGGTGTGGCCATGAACCGCCGCCGGTCGCCAACCGTGGACCAGCGCAACGCGCCACTGGTGGCGCTGATCCAGGCGCTGAAAGCCGAGCATCCGTTCTGGGGCTATCGGCGCATCTGGGCCCACCTGCGCTTCGCAGAGGAGCGGGTCGTCAACAAGAAGCGTGTTCTGCGGTTGATGCGGGAGCACGGCTTGGTGGTGAAGGGCAATCCCCGGCTGAAGGCCATGCGCACCCCGACGCGGAACAAGCCACGGCCGATCGCGCCGAATCAGTGGTGGGGTATCGATATGACCAAGGTGATGGTCGAGCCGGTCGGCTGGATGTATCTGGTCGTGGTGCTGGACTGGTACACGAAGAAGATCGTCGGCCACTATGCTGGCCTCCAGGCCAACACGCAGCATTGGTTGGCTGCGCTAGACCGAGCGGTGCAGCGCCAGTTCCCGCATGGGAGCCGCGACCACGGCCTGCATCTGATGAGTGACAACGGGTGTCAGCCGACCTCGGTCGCCTTCATGAAGGCCTCGGCGACCCTCGGCATCACGCAGGCCTTCACCAGTTACAACAACCCGAAGGGGAACGCGGATACGGAACGCCTCATGCGAACGCTCAAAGAAGAATTGCTCTGGCTTCGGGAGTGGACCAGCCCGCTGGAGCTGGAACAGGCGTTTCCTGCCTGGATTGAGTGGTACAACACGCGGTACTTGCATTCAGCTCTTGGTTATCGAACACCGTGCCAGACCGAACAACAACAGCTCACCAGCCACAGCACTCAGTTTGTGGGCGCTTGACAAATGGGGAGCACTACAGCCTATTCTTCTAAGCAATGATGGAACGAAAAACAAAATGGGACTTGTTAGGCCGGGGATACTGGTACAAGCTTCTTCTAAGCCAAACAGGCTCGCTTGAAATCTTCCCTAGCAAGTGTGTCTGGCTGAAGATGCGGATAAGTTCTGGCCTTCAGCAAGAAAGCCCGAGCGTTTGTTGGATCCACCCCTACGACCCTTGTTTAATCGCTTGGTGCGTGTTCCGATTCCGCAGTTCGAGATACGCCTGGCTTCTTAACAGATAGACTTGCTTCGGATGGACAATCCGGTGCGTTCGCCTTGTTGGAACTCTTCCGAAGTTGCGACAGCATCACGCCTCGCTGCGCTCGTGTGCAAGCTGGGGGCCTATGATGTGCGAGATCGAAAAGCGGATCGATGCGGAGCATACGCTCGTAGGAATTCGCCGCATCCTTCAACCTCCGCTACCAGAATGAAGTCATCGTCCCGAGCAGTGCTTATGTACTTTGAGGATCGAGAACGAGCGCTCGATCGAACTCCGCGGCCACAACACCTGGTCTTCTTCGGAGGCTAAGCGTCGGAGTCAGGCATCGTTTGGGAGGCCTCTCTGCATCAACGATCTTGACATTCTGCGCAAAACCGGGGTACCTGAAAACAGAGCCGCCAGGAGTGAAATAACACGAGTAGAGATAACGTGGGGGAGGTGACAGGAAGTTAACAGGAACGGGAGGGGATGACTCGCTCCTACACGAAGTGTGTTCACGTTGTCCCGCTTGCAGGTGAGGGAATTCGCCCGAGCGCCATCTGTTACCCGGATAAGTAGGATTCGAGAGATGCACTCCCAGGAAGAAAAACCTTGAACTAGGGGTCGCAACTCCCTTCAGCCTGTTTGGGAAAGACCTGCTGAAACGGGTGGACCTCCACTCGCTCGAATACCCCATTGATTGTGTAGGGATCGGTTCTTGCGAGGGCTTCCGCTTCAACCAGAGACTCTGCGGTTATAACGATAAGGCTTCCCGCGCCATCGGTGAGAGGACCGGCAAGGACGACCCGTCGTTTGGCATCCAGGGCTTCCATTTTCTCTAAGTGGGCCGGACGGTGGATCTTTCGCTTAGCCGCCCCATCTGGTCCGTCGAATCCAAGGATTACAAACGTCATCTAACGGGAGCCTCATGGTTCGAGTGGCTGGCGATCGGTATAGCCGCTGTGGATTTCATGCCACCAGCGAATTTCCGTCTCTCCACACTTCCAACAAAGATAAACAATGCGGCCCTCCATCTGATGTGGAAAATCACACAGTCCAATATCCAGATCTTTGACCAACACGCCTATTTCTTGGATGGCGCGAAGGTGTTCACTGATATGTTCAAGGGCGGAAATATAATGATGTCCGGCAAAACTCCCCCCCCCAAACTGAGACTTGGAACTTGCCTTCTTAATCTCGTCCTTCGTTCGAATGAGAACAGCCTTGGCTTGTCGAATAGCGGAGAGATGGTCCTCGAGTTGAGGGATCAATTGATTGGCTTCGGAAAGCGTGAACAGGCGTTCCAGGTTTTGGCCCTCTTCTCGATGTCCCATGAGGTTGTCTTTAGCATAAACGCTGTCCCTTCGCAACGATTAGGCATGAAAGAGCGACCCTTTCCAAGTTCTGCTGCCTTGGGGGCAGACGTCCCCTTGGAGGCATGTCTCTTGTACCAGAAAAACCGATAGAAATGACTATTGACAAAGAGAAGAGCCGTCGATACTATGTTTTATAGACTTCCCATTGAAACGACCCGAAGTTACTTCCATCCCAGTGCAGCTTCCCGGGGCAGATCTCGAAACAAACCACTGAAGGGCCGATAAAGGCGAAGCGTGGTGCGGTCCCTGTGCGGGAGCACCAACCATCAACCATGGAGACTTAGGGCGCCACAGAGTGTTTCTTCGCTGGCCACCCTCTTCGTAAGCAGACAGACACATCTCTTGTTCAGTGCAGGCAGAAGATACCATTTTTGGCTTGTTTCTGACTTCAACCCTCAGCGGTTACAAGTCGGTGAGCCCACATGTTAAGGGAGAAGACCATGCATCTTGCCGAGCTCAAGCAGAAAACTATCGCGGATCTCAATGATGTGGCGCGAGACCTCAAGATTGAGGGCGCGGCCAACTTCAGAAAACAAGAATTGATCTTTGCCATTCTTCAGGCTCAAACCGAGAAAAACGGTGTGATCTTCGGGGAGGGCGTGTTGGAAACCTTACCAGATGGTTTTGGTTTCCTCCGCGCCCCGGATTCGAACTATCTGCCTGGGCCGGACGACATCTATATTTCTCCTTCCCAAATACGTCGCTTCAACCTCAGAACCGGTGACATCGTGTCAGGGCAGATCCGCCCACCCAAAGAGAGCGAGCGGTACTTCGCGCTTCTCAAGGTCGAGAAGGTGAACTTTGAGGACCCCGAGGTCGCTCGAGACAAGATCTTGTTCGACAACCTGACTCCCCTCTATCCCGAAGAGCGGATCAACTTGGAATTCGATACGGAAGAGTATTGCACTCGGGTCATGGACCTGACGACGCCAATCGGGAAGGGGCAGCGGGGCCTTATTGTCGCCGCGCCGAGGACCGGCAAGACGATGCTGCTTCAGGCAATCGCCCGGGCGGTTTTGAAAAACCATCCCGAGGTCATGCTGATTGTACTATTGATCGATGAGCGTCCTGAGGAAGTCACCGACTGGCAGCGGCAAGTGAAGGCAGCGGAAGTTATCAGTTCCACGTTCGACGAACCGGCTCAGCGACACGCGCAGGTAGCCGAGATGGTGCTGGAAAAGGCGAAGCGCTTGGTGGAACATAAGCGCGATGTCGTCATCCTGTTGGACAGTATTACGCGGTTGGCTCGCGCCTATAACACTATTGCTCCCCCGAGCGGGAAGGTGCTCTCCGGAGGTCTGGATTCAAACGCGCTCCAACGCCCGAAGCGATTCTTCGGTGCCGCTCGCAATATCGAGAATGGCGGAAGCTTGACGATCATGGCCACCGCATTGGTGGATACGGGGAGCCGTATGGACGACGTCATTTTTGAAGAGTTCAAGGGGACCGGTAATATGGAGGTCCACCTCGATCGACGGTTGGCTGACAAGCGCATCTTCCCGGCCATCGATATCAGCCAGTCTGGTACTCGCAAAGAAGAGCTGTTGGTCGATCGTGACAGACTGAACAAGATGTGGATTTTGAGGAAGGTGCTCAGCCCGCTCGGAACCATGGAAGCCATGGAGTTCTTGATGGATAAGATTGGAGGGACCAAGACCAATCAGGAGTTCCTGCAATCGATGAATCGGTAGGAAGGAAAGGGATGGGCTGAGCGATCCTTGGTGCTTGAGCAGCGCGGGCTTTTAGCCCACCCTCCCAAGACGCGTCCATTCCCGAGCAGCAGGTGCTGGCTGTGGACGTGCAGGACGAGTCGATCAGCCCGCACTTTAGACACCCGAAAGATAGGGGGACAGAATGAAAAGGGGCATCCATCCGGCGTACAAAGAAGCGACGGTTCATTGCGCGTGTGGGGCGACCTTTAAGACACGATCCACGGCCGGTAACCTGAACGTTGATATCTGTTCCAATTGCCATCCGTTCTTTACCGGAACGCAAAAAATCGTGGACACCGAAGGGCGGGTGGAACGATTCAAGAAGAAGTATGCCAAGAAATAACCCCGCGCAATGACCGCTTCAAAAGATCCTGTCTCAAGGCGAGGCAGGGTTTTTCGTTTTAACCGGTAGAATCATGGCTTATATTCAGACCGCGGACGCGAGGGACGTACCGTTGCTCGCAAAATGGGAGCATGTGGTGACTCGTTATGAAGAGCTGAACCACCAGCTCACGGATCCGTCCGTTCTCAGCCAGCCGACCCTCATTCACAAGTTGAATAAAGAGCGAACTGAAATAGAGCAGATCGCCGTACTCTATTCCTCCTACCAGGAGCTGTTGAAGCAACTTGCGGAGACAGACCAACTGCTCACTGATCCCACCGTTGGGTCCGATTTGAAGGGACTCGCTGCCGACGAGGCTCGCCGACTCCAAGAGCGACGGCGGGAACTGGAGCGCATGGCCATCGAGCTTCTTGAGCCGAAGGACCCGCGGGACGAGAAAAGTACATTTGTCGAGATTCGCGCCGGGACGGGTGGAGACGAAGCGGCCCTTTTTGCCGGAGATCTGTTCCGGATGTACGCCAAGTACGCCGAAAAAAAACGCCTCCGGGTTGAGGTGGTCGAGTCCCACGAAACAGGAATCGGTGGATATAAGGACCTGGTCATGCTGGTCGAGGGGAAGGGTGCATACGGATTCCTGAAGTATGAGAGCGGCGTCCATCGTGTTCAGCGAATTCCCGCGACCGAAGCCAGCGGGCGCATTCATACGTCGACCGCGACGGTGGCCGTCATGCCTGAAGTGGAAGAAATCGACGTCCAGATCGATCCCAAGGATCTCAGGATCGATACCTTCTGTTCCTCAGGTGCCGGCGGGCAAAGCGTGAACACGACCTATTCGGCGGTTCGGATTACCCATATCCCGACAGGTGTTGTCGTGAGCTGCCAAGATGAGCGTTCCCAGTTGAAGAACCGAATGAAGGCGATGCGGACCCTGCGGGCCCGTATTGTCGAAGCGGAGCGAGCCAAACGAGAAGCGGAAATCGCGCAGAATCGAAGAAATCAAGTTGGGACCGGTGACCGGAGTGAAAAGATTCGAACCTATAATTTCCCGCAGAACCGTGTGACGGATCATCGTATCGGACTGACTCTCCACAAACTCGAACAGGTGCTTGCCGGCGACCTGGATGAGGTTGTCGATGGGCTCCGAGCAGCCCAGCCTCGCGCCGCGGCTCCGGAGTCTCCATGAACGACGTGCTGACTGAGGAGCCGCTTGGGCAAATGCGCGGCTCGAGAGATGATACATCCTGCGAGCCGGTGAGCACTGGATCGATGACTCTGGCTCGGTTAATCCGTAAGGGGGTGAAGCTCTTGTCCGCGGCCGGCGTCGACCATGCGGAGCAGGAGACGTTCTGGATCCTGGAGTTCGCCTTCGATACGAGTCGCCTGCTCTTTCACCTTGATGGCCGACGCAAGGTGACGCCGGAAGAGTGGAGCCGGGCGATGACGCTCCTTGAGCGTCGAGCGGATCGGGAACCGCTCCAACATATCCTAGGCACCCAAGAATTCTGCGGTTTGGAGTTTGAAGTCGGGCCCGAGGTCTTCATCCCTCGACCGGAGACCGAGTTGGTGGTTGAAGAAGTCCGGCGCCACTGTCTCTCACGGTCGTATTCTCTCATTGCTGATATCGGGACAGGATCGGGGTGCATCGCTGTTGCCTTGGCGCAGACCTTGTCCACGGCGAAGGTCTATGCCGTGGACCTTTCGAAGCGGGCGCTCAGATATGCCCGACGCAACGCGATCCGGCACGCCGTGAGCGAGCGGGTGACCTACCTGGAAGGAGACCTCTTCCAACCCCTCAGGGGACTTGGCTTAGAAGGAAAGCTTGCGGTGGCGGTGTCCAATCCTCCTTATATCACTAGTGGTGATGTCTCTGGTCTTTCCCCGGAAGTCAGGGACTATGAACCGCGGCTCGCCTTGACCGGTGGACTGGACGGCCTCACGTTCTACCGAAGACTTCTGCCAGGGGCGCTCGAATTTCTCGAGCCCGACGGATTGCTGGTTCTTGAGCTGGGACATGGGCAGTCGGAGCAGGTTCGTCGGATGGCCTTGGACTTGAATCAGTATGGCTCAATCCGAACCGTGATCGACCAAGCAGGCATTGAACGAGTTATGTGCCTCGAAAGAAAGGCGCTGCGTTGAATAGCTTGCGGAGCGAGCGCACATCGGTGACGACTCGGCGCTGACATCCATGGATCAAATCCTTATTACCGGCGGCCATACTCTCCGGGGAACGGTCAGGATCAGCGGCTCAAAAAACGCAGCGCTGCCTATTCTCGCCTCCACGATCTTGGGAGGAGACTGCGTCATCACCAATGTGCCTCGGGTTGCGGATGTCGTCACCATGTGCAAGTTGCTGGGTATGCTGGGCGCCACGCTGACTTTTGAGGATAACCGAGTTGCGACCAGTACCGGCAAACTTCGATCGACCCAAGCCCCGTATGATCTCGTGCGGACCATGCGTGCCTCCATTCTCGTGCTGGGTCCCCTCTTGGCGCGCTGGGGGGAGGCGACGGTGTCGCTTCCGGGTGGCTGTGCGATCGGAACCAGGCCGGTAGATTTGCATCTCTTAGGCTTGACTAAACTTGGCGCGGAGGTCAGCGTTGAACACGGGTATGTTAGGGCGAAAGCGGGTCGCCTTCGGGGCGCACGCCTGTACCTTGATGTGCCGACCGTGACAGGGACGGAAAACTTGATGATGGCGGCTTGTCTGGCAGATGGAACTACCATCATCGAAAATGCCGCCAAAGAGCCTGAGATCGTGGACCTCGCTGATTGTTTGGTCAAACGGGGCGCCAGAATTGCTGGCGCGGGCTCCGACCTGATTACAATCGAGGGAGTCCGGGAGCTTCGAGGCGCGGATCACGAGGTTATTCCGGATCGCATTGAAGCCGGTACGTATCTGACCGCAGGGGCGATCACCGCTGGTGACGTGTGCGTCGATCATTGTCAGCCCACGCAGTTGGAAGCTGTGATCATGAAGTTGCGTGAAACCGGGGCTGAGGTCACCGAAGGCAAGGAGACGGTCCGCGTGAAAGTTTCTGGACGACTTAAGGGTGTGGACGTCAAGACCTTCACATACCCTGGATTCCCGACCGATATGCAGGCACAGATGATGGCGCTCATGTGCATCGCGATGGGAACGAGCGTCATCACGGAGACGATCTTCGAAAGCCGATTCATTCATGTCCCCGAGTTGCGTCGTATGGGAGCCGACATCAAAGTTGATGGGAACCATGCGGTCGTCCACGGGAGCAATCACCTTGCGGGCGCGCCGGTCATGGCCTCAGATCTCCGCGCCAGCGCCGGGTTGATTCTCGCCGGACTGGCTGCGGAGGGGCAGACGGAGATCTCACGCGTTTACCACTTGGACCGGGGATACGAACGAATCGAGGATAAACTTCGCGATCTCGGCGCAGCGGTTCGTCGAGTTCCGTCGGGTTCCGTCGCCGCGGCGAGCACGTAAACCATGGTCACGGTGGCGTTGTCAAAAGGAAAATTGCTTGGTCCCACTCTTGCCTTGTTTAAGAAAGCCGGGGTTGCGAACGGGCACCTCTCCGAAGAAAGCCGACGTCTGGTGTTTCCTTGCGCTCAGACCGATACGACGCTGCTGATCGTGAGGCCCAGCGATGTTGCGACATATGTGGAGTATGGAGCCGCCGATGTCGGCGTCGTCGGGAAGGATATGCTGTTGGAGCAGGATCGAGATGTGTATGAGCCGTTGGACCTGAAGTTCGGGGCCTGCCGAATTTCAGTGGCCGCCCTTCGAGGCCAGGAAGTTCCTGACCGGTTGTCCTCCAAGATTCGAGTCGCTACGAAATATCCGAACATAACTGAGCGGTATTTCAATCAGAAAGGTATTCCCGTCGAGGTCATTAAGCTGTACGGGTCGATCGAACTGGCTCCGCTCGTCGGGTTGGCCGATCGAATTGTCGACCTCGTGTCAAGCGGGCAGACCTTGAAAGCCCATAATCTGGTCGAGGTGGAGGTGATCGCGGAGTCCACGGCTCGGCTGATTGTCAACCGGGCCAGCCTCAAGATGAAGCATCAGAGCATCACCAACCTGATTGAGAAGTTGAAGCACAGCCGAAGGCGAGACGGCCGGAAACGCCGTGTGAACCGAGGCGCGGCTGGAGAGCGGCCATGAAAGTAGTCGTGAGCAAGGATCGGACATTCACGGCCGCAGTAGCACGGATCACTTCTCGATCCAACCTTAACGCCGGGAAGGTCGAGACGGCAGTCAAATCCATTCTGAAGGGGGTTGAGCGGGGAGGCGATCAGGCGGTCATTCGTTATACGAAGAAGTTTGACCGAATCACGCTCAAGCTCTCACAACTCCGTGTCAGTCCGGAGCACGTGAAAGAAGCCTACTATCAAATTCGCAAGGAAGAAGGAGACGCCCTGCGATTTGCCGCTCAACGCATCACGGCCTTTCATGAGCGGCAACGACCCAAGACCTGGATGTATCAAGACAGCGGAGCAACGTTGGGGCAGATGATCCTGCCGCTCGACGCCGTTGGGCTTTATGTGCCCGGTGGAAAAGCGGTGTACCCGTCCTCCGTGCTGATGAGCGCGATCCCGGCAAAGGTAGCCGGCGTGAAGCGTGTGGTCATGTGCACGCCGGCTCAAAAGATCGGAATAAGCCCGTATCTGCTCGTTGCGGCAGATATCGCGGGCGTGGATGAGGTGTACCGGATCGGCGGAGTGCAGGCGATTGCGGCGATGGCGTACGGCACGAAAACTCTGGACCGCGTCGACAAGATCGTCGGCCCCGGAAATATCTACGTGGCGACGGCCAAACGCTTGATGTACGGGACGGTAGGCATCGATATGGTCGCGGGTCCCAGCGAGTTGCTGGTGGTCGCGGATGAGGCCGCGAATCCCTCGCACGTGGCGGCCGACCTCCTCTGTGAAGCAGAACACGACGAGGATGCCAAGGTCTATTTGGTGACGACCTCGGCGCGTTTGGCGCAGGAGGTGTCGCGCCGCATATCAGAGCAGCTGACGAAGTTGAGCAGAGAAAAAATCATTGCGAAGTCGATCGGCCGTCACGCAGTGGCATTCGTCGTGGACAGTCTCGAAGAAGCCATCGATCTTGCGAACGAGATCGCGCCGGAGCACATTACGCTCTCCGTGGACCGACCATTCGACTATCTGGAAAAGGTTCGGCATGCCGGGGCGCTATTTCTAGGACGGTATACTCCCCCGGCGGTGGCGGATTACGTAGCGGGTCCTAATCACGTGCTGCCGACCGGAGGCACGGCGAGATTCTTCTCACCCCTTTCCATCGAGGATTATGTGAAAACGAGCAATATCATCTCCTACAGCAAAGAGGAATTGGCGAAAGTGAAGGATCATCTGATTCGCATCGCCCAGATGGAAGGGCTTGATGCGCATGCGAAATCCCTGGAGAGCAGGCAACCATGAAGACCATGCCGATTCGTCGTGCTACCGTCGAACGACAGACCAGCGAAACCCATGTCAATGTCGATTGGGTCCTTGACGGGAGTGGTCAGGGTCGCATTCGAACGACCATTCCGTTCCTCGACCACATGCTCGAGTTGTTGACCAAACACGGCTTTTTTGACCTCACAGTGGAAGCCAAAGGGGATACCGAGATCGACGAGCATCACACGTTAGAAGATGTGGGAATCGTGCTTGGTGACGCGCTCAAACAGGCATTGGGAAAGAAAGAAGGCGTGCGTCGATTCGGATGGGCATCGGTTCCACTAGACGAGGCCCTTGCGCAGGTAACGGTGGACCTCAGCGGGCGGCCCTACTTGGTCTATCAATTGGAGCTTCCCCAGCGCCGGATCAAATCATTCGATCTCGGCTTGTTCGAGGATTTTTTCCAGGCGTTCGTCACGCATGCGGCCCTGAATCTGCACGTCAACGTGCTGTATGGCCGCAATCCCCATCACATCATGGAGGCCGTGTTCAAGGCATTGGCAAAGGCGTTGGATCAGGCCACATCGATCGACGAGCGGGTGTCCGGGGTGCTCTCGACTAAGGGCAAGCTGTAATCTTCCTCGTCCTCTCCATCCCGGCGATGTGACAGTCGGATCATGGGTGTTCAATGATCGCCATCATTGACTATGGGATGGGTAATCTGAGAAGCGTCGAGAAAGCCTTTGCGGCGGTGGGACATCACGCGGTGGTAACGCGAGATCGTCGCGTGATTGACGATGCCAGCCATGTCGTATTGCCCGGTGTGGGGGCGTTTGCCGACTGCATGACCAACGTAACCCGCTATGGGTTGATCGATCCCATCAGGCAAGCCATCGGGAAAGGCAAGCCTTTCCTTGGGATCTGTTTGGGACTGCAACTTCTCTTCACGCAAAGCGAGGAATTCGGCGTCCATCAGGGATTGGGTGTAATTCCCGGCGCGGTCACGCGCTTTTCGTTCGGAGATCATTCTGCGGTGGCCCGGTCGCCGGAGACGAACGACGCCCTCAAGGTTCCGCACATCGGCTGGAACGCCATCACGTTGAAACGCGAGGCGCCGCTCTTCAAGGGGATCGAGAGCGGGACCCAAGTGTATTTTGTCCACTCCTACTATGTGCAGCCGAGTGATCCTTCTGTCATCAGCACCGTGACGGAGTACGGGCTCACGTTTGTCTCTAGTATCTGGCGGGACAACATCATCGCGTGCCAGTTTCATCCGGAGAAGAGTCAATCGGTCGGGCTGCGCATGATCCGCAACTTCGGGGCGTGGTCATGAGAGACACGGACTTGCCCCTGGTGTTCGTCTTCGCGGCAGCCGTGGCCTTATATGCTGGGTGTGTTCCGGCGAAAGTGAGGACGGCGGAGTCCCCTGCGATCGAACGATACAAGGTTCAGACGGTGGTCGTGATGCCGTTTGAGCGGCTGGAGACCCCGCAGATCCTCGATTCCTCTTCATCGGAATTTTCCGCGCCGCGAGGAGCCAGGCGATCCGATATCTCGATGGCGGTCCCACCTTCCTCTCAGGAAAGGCTCAATTTGGGAACGACGACTGTTCCTGATTCCGCCCCCGAACAGGTTGCGCACATTATGTATGAACAGCTCCGGAGACGGGAGGGCCTACGGGTGCTCTCACCTGATGAAGCCCGGGCGGCGGTGAAATCATTGGAAAAAGAGACCGGTACGCTCTCGCCCGAATTGGCGGCTCGCGAGGTGGCCGGTCGGCTGGGAACCGATGCGGCCATGCTGGGCCGCGTGCTGGTCTATCGAGAGCGGGTGGGGAGCAAGTGGGGCGCCAATCCCGCCGTGGTTGGGTTCGAGGTGAAATTGATCGGGACGGACGGCGAAACCTTGTGGACCGCTAATTATTATGAGAAACAGCGACCGTTCGTAGAGGACGCAAAAGGCTTTTTTGAGCGAGGTGGTGTGTTCGTGACTGCGGAGGAACTGGCGAAGTACGGAGCCGAACATATGGTCCGGAAGTTTCCGTTCGGTCGTCCGTAAACCCTATTGAGTTTCGAAATAGTTCTGAGTTTTTGGTTGAAGTCGAGTCTATCGGACACTGAGCTTATGCTTGTTATACCTGCGGTTGACCTCAAGGACGGCCGCTGTGTCCGTCTTCGTCAGGGGGACATGCGGCAAGAGACGACCTACTCGAATGATCCCCCGGCAATGGCCTTGCATTGGGAGGGGCTAGGCGCGGGGCTGCTTCACATCGTGGATCTGAATGGGGCGATCGACGGCCGACCACAAAACGTCAGCCAGATTGAGTCCATTCTGAAGGCGGTATCGATCCCGGTTCAAATCGGCGGAGGCATTCGCACGATGGAGGCGATCCGTCAGTATCTGTCACAAGGGGCTTCGCGGGTGGTCTTGGGCACCGCGATGCTGGAGAATCCTACGCTTCTTGAACGGGCCTGTGAGAAATTTCCTGGTCGCGTTCTGGTCGGTCTGGATGCCAAGGGCGGAAAAGTGGCCGTGCGGGGTTGGACCAGCGTTTCAGGAACGTTAGCCTCCGATCTCATACCGCGGCTCTTCGGCTATCCCCTGGCAGGTATCATTTACACCGATATCACCAGAGACGGCATGTTGGAGGGACCAAACCTGTCCGCGCTTAGGGAAATCGTGACCTGTTCTCACGTGCCGGTGATTGCGTCCGGAGGCATCTCTCGGGTCGAAGATATACGGGCGATAAAATCCTTGGGCGCTCGCATTGAAGGAGCCATCGTGGGGAAGGCCCTCTATGATGGAAAACTGGATCTGAGAACGGCCGTCGAGGCGGCTTCTTAAGGAGCCGACACCGACGTGTTGACCAAACGCATCATCCCCTGCCTGGATGTGAAGGACGGCCGTGTGGTGAAAGGTGTGGGGTTTGTGAACCTCCGCGACGCTGGCGACCCGGTGGAGGTCGCGCAAGCTTATGATCGAGATGGGGCGGATGAGCTGTGTTTTCTGGACATTACGGCGTCCCATGAGAACAGAAAGCCTATTTTGGACGTGGTGGCCCGCACCGCGGAGCAGGTATTCATGCCGCTGACGGTAGGAGGCGGGGTTCGAACGCTGGAAGATATACGATCTCTGCTCAATGCTGGCTCCGACAAGGTCAGCATTAATACCGCCGCGGTGGAGAATCCTCGCTTTGTCGAGGAAGCCGCCGGTCGCTTCGGCACGCAGTGTATTGTCGTGGCGATTGACGCGAAGCGGGTTTCCTCGCCCGCGCAACCTTTGCGCTGGAAGGTCTACACCCATGGTGGCCGTCGATCAACGGATCATGATGCGGTCGAGTGGGCGCGTCAAATGGAACAGCTCGGCGCCGGAGAAATCTTGTTGACCAGCATGGACCGGGATGGCACGCAGGATGGGTACGATCTGGAATTGACTGCCGCGGTGTCTGAAGCCGTCTCCATTCCAGTCATTGCGTCAGGCGGCGCGGGCACTCTTGAGCACCTCTGCAATGGGTTCGTTCTCGGAAAGGCCGATGCGGTCTTGGCCGCCTCGATCTTTCATTATCGAACCTACACGATACAGGAAGCTAAGGCGTATCTGAAGGATCGAGGAATTCCGGTGAGGTTTACGAAGGATTCCTGAATGCGGAATGCCGATTGCTGAGTTGACGATGACTGACGTTCGCCGTATCCGATTCGATGATGAGGGGTTGGCCCCCGCTGTGGTCCAGGACTGGCGGGATGGGACCGTCCTCATGCTGGGATTCATGAACCAGGAAGCCCTGGATCGAACGGTGAAAACGAAGCACGTGCATTTCTGGAGTCGTTCCCGAAAGGCACTCTGGAAAAAGGGAGAAACTTCCGGGCATTACCTTGTCCTCAAAGATCTTTTTCTCGACTGCGACCTCGATACCGTCCTCGTGAAAGCGGAGCCGGTCGGCCCGACCTGTCACACCGGTGAGCCTTCCTGTTTCTTTACACGGCTCGCGGACGATGGAGCGCCGGATGCCGGCAAAACGGGTGATGCGTTGGGTGGGGTCCTTGAGCGGATCTATCGGACGATTCTGGATCGAAAGCAGGTGCCTCAACACGGCTCCTATGTGACTTCGCTGTTCGAGGGCGGGATCGACCGCATCTTGAAAAAGGTGGTCGAGGAGGCCGGAGAAGTGGTCCTCGGATCCAAAAACGCGAAGCGAGAGGAAGTGGTCCACGAAGTGGCCGATCTCTTCTTTCACACGCTTATCGTACTTGGTTACCATGACATTACTCCACAGGAAGTCTATCGGGAATTAGCCAACCGCCTAGGAAAATCCGGCCTTCGGCCGGAGAAAACCAAAGGGAGAATCCCCAGTGAGTAATTGTCTGTTTTGTCGCATCGTAGAGCGGACGATTCCTTCCAAGATTCTCTTTGAAGACGATGTGGCCTTGGCGTTTGAGGACATCAATCCCCAGGCACCGGTTCATGCACTGGTCATCCCCAAGCGTCACGTCCGATCTGTCGATGAATTGGAAGGCGTAGCAGCCGGGCTGTTGAGCCATCTCTTGCTGACCTGTGTGAAGATCGCGAATCTGCAGGGCATTGCCCAGTCGGGCTATCGACTTGTCACCAACACGGGGGCGAATGGAGGTCAGACGGTCTTTCACCTGCATATGCACGTTCTGGGCGGCCGTCCGATGCGGTGGCCACCAGGATAGATGATCTCGTCTGTCTTTGACGCGGCATGAATAGGTTTGTTAGACTAGTCGGTCGTTCTTATTCCGATGAGTAACCTCGACAAGCTCGGTAAGAGAGGGCCGTGGGCAACCAGGAGCGCAATCGGTGATGAGCCAGGGCCTGATTCCGCAGGACGTCGTTGATCAAGTTCGCGAACGCATCGACATTGCAGAAGTGATCTCCGGCTATGTCACTCTGTCCCGAACGGGCCAGAATCTGAAAGGCCTCTGTCCGTTCCACGCTGAAAAAACACCGTCCTTTACCGTCAGTCCTTCCCGGCAGATCTTTCATTGCTTCGGCTGCGGGGCCGGCGGCAACGTCTTCACCTTTCTGATGAAGATCGGAGGGACGAGCTTTCCAGAGACGGTCCGTGAGTGTGGTCGGCGCGCCGGAATTGCGGTGCCAATGGCCATCGAGCCGCCATGCGCCGACCTTCGTCAACGGGCGCGTCTTGAGCAGGTGGTTGGGGCCGCCGCCTTGTGGTTTCAGCGGAACCTTCTGGACGCAACTGTTGGCCAGGATGCCCTGATGTACCTCGAACACCGCGGCATTCGGCGGCAGACTATCGAGGTGTTTAGGTTAGGAGTAGCGCCGGCGGCGTGGGATGGCCTGCTCGGCTGCCTTTCCAAGGAAGGCTACTCGCCATCGGAACTCGCCACGGCTGGGCTTGTCGTGGTGAAGGATCAGGCGGGGCGTCGGCCACAGGACGCCGGTGGATATTATGATCGATTCCGCGGCCGATTGATGATCCCCATTTCAGATCTCCAGAAGTGCGTGGTTGCGTTTGGAGGTCGAATCCTGGGAGACGGGGAACCCAAGTACCTCAATTCGCCGGAAACCCCGCTCTTCAACAAGGGCCGTACCTTGTATGGATTGGAGCGGGCCCGGGAGGCCGCCGCTCGGACGAATCAATTGATCGTCGTGGAAGGGTATTTCGATGCCATCGCGCTGCATCAAGCGGGCATCTCCAATGTGGTCGCCACGCTGGGGACCGCCTTAACCCCTGACCACCTCCGAACCATTCGGCGCTTTGCAAGCAAGGTGGTTCTCCTGTTCGATCCTGATTTGGCTGGCGTGAGGGCGTCGCTACGAACATTGGATCTCTTTGTGGACAGCGGGATTGGAGTGACGGTGATGTCTCTTCCGGACGGCCAGGACCCGGACGCCTATGTCAGGAAAAACGGCGCGGAGACCTTCGCAAGACTCCAGGAGCGCGCCCAAAGCCTGTTAGACTTTGCCGTCGAGCACAGTTTGCAGAGCGCGGCATCTGGAACGATCGATGATCGTATCAGGAGCGTCGATGACATTCTTCGGATTCTGCAGAAGACCGGTCATCGGATCGAAAAGGAGGAATGCCTTCGACGGGTGGCGGAACGGCTGGGGATCAGCCAGCAACGGCTGATCGAACGATACCCGGAGCTCTTGCCAAAGCCTAAGCAGCCGGGTCGGAGAGGGCCTGTGACTTCGGCAAGCGAGCCCCGCATGAAGCGCAATCCGGAAGAGTGGGACCTTGTCCACCTTCTGCTCCAGGGTCAGTTGAGCGCTGCCCAGATTCGCGCGCTTCAGGTTGAGGCTTTTGCGGTCCCGACCTGCCGCAGGATTGTGCAGATTGCCCTGAGCCATCTGGATCCGGACGGACGTGTCCAGATTCGCTCTCTCTTGGACGAGGCGATGACTGAGCCAGACTGCGGATCGGCGGTGACGGAGCTCTCGATGTCAGAGCGGCACTTCGACGATGTTGCGGCGTACGTGAACGGATGTCTTGAGACCTTGGAGCGGAAACGGCGTGAGCAGGCGCTTGAGGAGCTCATTATCCGGCTCCGAACGGCGGAGCAGGAAGGCCGGACAGAAGAAGCCCGCCGACTGAATGCGCAGGTCAATGACCTGCGCGTAAAGAAGGCAGCAGTGCCGTTATTGCCGGCTACCTAGTTTCTAGCCGCATAACAGCCGAACGAAGCCATGTGATGATAAAAGACACGGTGAACGACAGGCTGCTTGAGAGGACCATCAATGCGTAAGATGTTCATGCTCGGAGCGAACGGCGTGAGGTGATGAGCGGTTCGTTCGACTGAGAAGACTGCCGGAGGGCTTTCTCAGCAGTGTGGAGGAGGTTTATGCCGAAAGAAGAACTGCTCGGCGAAGTCAAGAAGCTGATCTCCCTCGGAAAGGAGAAGGGCTATTTGACCTATGACGAGCTGAACAGCACGCTCCCGGCCGAAATGGTGTCGTCCGAACAACTCAGTAATCTCATGACCATTTTCGGTGAGATGGACATTGAGATTGTCGATGCTTCCGAGGGGGACCGCTTTCAGAAAATGACCGATGGAGAGGAAGCGGTCGAGGAGGTCGAAGAGAAAGAGGAACTCGAAGAAGAGGAAAAAGAAATAGACCTGACGCCTGGCGTCCTCAGCCGAACCGATGATCCTGTCCGTCTCTACCTGAAGGAAATGGGAAGCGTCGCCTTGTTGAGTCGCGAGGGCGAAATCGAAATCGCCAAGCGTATCGAGGAAGGAAAGAAAGACATCGCGTCGGTTGTCTTCGGCATGCCGATGACCATATGAATTCGTACTGTCACTTCGAGAAAAGCTGAAAACCGGAAAGATCAACGTCCGTGAGATTGTTCCAGTTCACGAGGAAGAGTTCGAGGAGGAAGAAGCGGTCGAACACGATGACAAAGAACTGCGGCAAAGAACCCTGGAAGCGCTCACCAAGGTCCGCCGTCTGTCCAAGACCTTAATGATGCTGTACCAGAAGAGCCGGCATGCCGGGCAGGATCCGGTCAGGCAGCGCAGGATCAAGATCAAATTCGGGAGGTCCGGCCGCAGTTGGTCGGAAAGATGGAATCAATCAATCTGCACGCTGTGCTCAAGGACCGTCTCGTACAGCGAGTCAGGGACTTGGCCCAGGAGATCCGTTCAGCGGAACGGGAAATTGGGCAATGCCAGCGCAAGCTGGGCGCATCCGGGGAAGCCGGCATGGAGCTCCTTCGGAAGCTGGGACGCGGTCGCCGCGAATTTCTCGCCGTGCGCCGGAAGACCAGTCTTTCCGACGACACCTTGCATGACATCAAGAAGGCGTTCCTGGGCGCCCGCGCAAAGATCCGCCATCTGGAAGCGGAAGAAGCTTTGGTGACCGCCGAGGAGATCAAAGAAGCGGTTCGCCATCTTGATCTGGCGGACGAAAAGGTCAAGCGCGGAAAGGCCGAACTCGTCGAGGCCAATCTGCGCCTGGTGGTCAGCATCGCCAAGAAATACACGAACCGCGGCCTGCAGTTTCTCGATCTGATTCAGGAAGGCAATATCGGTCTGATGAAGGCGGTCGACAAATTCGAGTATAAACGCGGGTACAAGTTCAGCACCTATGCCACCTGGTGGATTCGCCAGGCGATCACGCGCGCCATCGCCGACCAAGCCCGGACCATCCGGATTCCGGTGCACATGATCGAGACGATCAACAAGCTGATCCGAACGTCTCGCCATCTCGTCCAGGAGCTGGGCCGCGAGCCGATGCCGGAAGAGATCGCCGAGAAGATGGATCTCCCGCTCGACAAGGTCCGGAAGATTCTTGAAAATCGCCAAGGAACCGATCTCTCTCGAGACGCCGATCGGTGAAGAGGAAGACAGCCATCTCGGCGACTTCATCGAGGACAAGAAAGGCGGTTTCACCGCTCGAAGCCGCCATTCGATACGATCTTCAGCGGCAGATCACGAATGTGCTCGAAGACGCTGACGCCGCGAGAGGAGCGGGTGCTGCGCAAGCGCTTCGGCATCGGAGAAAACACCGATCATACGCTTGAAGAAGTGGGACAGGATTTCGAGGTGACCCGCGAGCGGATTCGGCAGATCGAGGCGAAGGCGCTTCGAAAGCTCCGCCATCCGAGTCGGAGCAAGAAACTGAAAAGCTTTGTGGAAAGCTTGTAGCGGGAACGGTACTCTTGGATTGACAGGTCTCGGGCGCAAGATTAGAATCGCGCATCGAGTCCGAAGGTGATGCGAACCGACGGGGCCCATAGCTCAGTTGGTCAGAGCGGCGGACTCATAATCCGTTGGTCCCAGGTTCGAGTCCTGGTGGGCCCACCAAAGAGTGTGAACACAAACGACCCCATGCATCCCAACGACCATCGAGGCCACGTTGAATCCGCAACTTTCGTCGCTGATTGAGCTTCAAGCTCTTGATCTCAGAATCCTCGAGATCAAGGAACAAGACAGAAAGATTCCCACCCTTCTTCAAGCCGCCGAAACCCCTCTTCAGGAAGCCCGACAGCATCTTCAAAAGGCTACGGCCTCAGTGGAAACGCTGGCGAAGGAACGCCGCGATCGCGAGCGTGATCTGGAGGCCCACGAAGCCCAGGTCGGAAAGCTGAGGGCCCGCCTCATGGAACTGAAGACGAACAAGGAATACCAAGCCCACCTATTCGAGATTGAAATGGCGAATAAGAAGAAGGGGGAAATCGAAGAACAGATTCTGACCCTGATGGAGCGTGTCGAGAAGCAGCAGGAGGAAGCCCAGCAGGCCAAGGCAAGGGCTAGTGAGGCCGAACGCATGTTCGCCCAGGAGAAAGTTCGGCTGGAGACCCTTGCGGCTGGCTTGGGGCTAGAGCTTGCCCAACTGGATCAGAAACAAAACGAGGTGGTTGCGCTGGTGGACAAGAGCTTGTTCGCTCGATACACCAGGCTGAAGGCGGGACGAAAGGATCTGGCGCTCGCCCCGATCAGAAACGGCATTTGCGCCGGGTGTCGCCTGCAGCTTCCGCCCCAATTGGTGGCGGAAGTCAAACGTTCCGATGAATTACAGACCTGCACGTATTGCCACCGCATCCTTTATTGGGAAGTCGAGCCGATGAGTGCTCCGACGGCCCCCACTTCCCGGCGCGATGAAGAAGATCTTCAGGAGACGATCTAAACGCCTGTGCTCCCGGCCATCACGGTCTGAGTCGTCTTGAAGTGCAGCTTGGCAACAGTCGCCAGCCGCTCCCGCCCGTGTTTCTTGATGATCATTCGCGCCGCCAGCTCGACGGCTGGTGAGGCTCCTTTGGGTAACGTGGTTCCGACCTCGTTCGAAAGGCGCGCAAGCCTGATCAGAAACTCGGCTCTTGCGAGGATTGAGGCAGCGGCGACCGCCAGATCGTCTTCCGCTTTCGGCCGCTGAATCAACCGAATTCGCTTTCCCTTTTCCAAGAGGGCGTTGAGGATGAACCGCTCATCGCCGAACTGGTCTGAGATCGCCAAGGCGCAGTCCGTGTTCTCCAGGATATTTTCCAGTGCGCGGGCATGTCCCCAGGCGAGAAGCCGATTCAGGTTGCGAATTTTCGCGTAGAGGTCGTTATAGCGTTGGGGGCCGATTGCGACGACACTGTGCTTGCACACCTGGCGAATGTCGGGAGCCATCTCCAGAACTCGCCCGTCGGAGATCCGCTTACTGTCCCGAACCTGCATCAGCTTGAGGTCCTGTTCGGACTGCGGCGTCACCAAGACCGCGGCAATGACCAGCGGGCCGAAGTAGTCGCCCTTTCCGGATTCATCGATCCCGATTCGCTCGTCCGGACAAGTGGCGTGAGTCATCTCATGGCCGACGGTGGAGCAGCAGGCTTGGTTGGGGGGCGTAATCTAACAGACCGCTTTCGCGCGGTCAATTCACCTTGAAACCGCACGCGGACGGCGCGTATACTTTCACGCGCACTGGAGTGGACCGGGTGGTCGCTCGTGGGAAACTGCGGGAGGAAAGTCCGGACTCCATAGGGCAGGGTGCTGGGTAACGCCCAGGCGGGGTGATCCGACACCGGCGCCACAGAGAACAGACCGCCGATGGCCCGCGAGGGATCAGGCAAGGGTGAAACGGCGGGGTAAGAGCCCACCGCATCTGTTGCAACACAGATGGCACGGCAAGCGTCGCCCGGAGCAAGGCCAAATAGGAGGACGTTCCAAGCTGCCATCAGCAGCCAGGAATCGGTTGGCCCGACCGAAGTCCTCGGGTAGGTCGCTGGAAGCTTGGGGTGACCCGAGCTCAAGAGAAATGATCACCCCCGTCTCAGAGCTGATCTGAAGCGGGACAGAATCCGGCTTATAGGTCCTCTCCAGCGCGCCTTTTTAATAGCTGCTCGCAATTCCCGCTCAGTCACCTGGCCGGCAAAACGCTCCACGCGATCAATGAGGACCACGGGAATACGCGTCCCATGCCGATACGACAGATCGGGGTCGCCCGAAATGTCGATGTGCTCAAGACGGAACGGGATGTCGATCTGTATTCGTCGGGCCATCCGTAGAACCACCTCGCACAGATGGCAGTCCTGTCTGGAGAATATGGTGACGTCGGTCATGCTGAATGCTGTGAATGTAGTGTTCGCAGTCTACCCAATGTGAACCGAAAGCGTACCGCATATGACATGGAACTCCAAGGCAGACGGACCACACGAAAGCGTGACAGGTCTCGGGTGCATGATCCGCATTGACTTCGTTGTGAGGCTGCTGCTATCATGAAAGACTCTTTCCTTTTGTTTTTCAGCACCTTTCCCTTAGATTACTGCGAGGCAATCGATGAAACTCACCGGCGCGGAAATATTTCTGGAGGCCCTCAAGCGTGAGGGGGTC
Source organism: Nitrospirota bacterium (assembly GCA_963703955.1). Classification (GTDB taxonomy): domain Bacteria; phylum Nitrospirota; class Nitrospiria; order Nitrospirales; family Nitrospiraceae; genus CAVPGK01. The sequence continues at coordinate 41,971 of CAVPGK010000020.1, forward strand.
AAGACCCTTTTTGCGCTTCCGGGAGGGGTTGTCCTCAAGATCTTCGATGTTCTACACCAGCAGAAGGATATCGATGTCATTCTCACCCGCCATGAACAGGGTGCCGGACATATGGCTGAAGGCTATGCCAAGGCGACGGGAAAGCCTGGCGTGGCCCTCGTGACGTCCGGGCCCGGGATGAGCAATGTGGTTACGGCGTTGGTGGACGCCTACATGGATTCGGTCCCGTTCGTCTGCTTTTCCGGTCAAGTGCCGACCAGCATGATTGGGAACGATGCCTTTCAGGAGGCCGATAACATCGGGCTGAGTCGACCCTGCACGAAGTATAACTTTCTTGTCAAAGATGTGAATGATCTCGCCGTGACCATCAAGGAAGCTTTCTACGTGGCGACCACCGGCCGTCCAGGTCCTGTCCTTGTCGATATTCCAAAAGACGTGTCGATGAACAAGGCGGATTTTACGTATCCTGGGTCGGTCTCGATCCGAGGGTATAACCCGACCTATGACGGGAACAAGTGGCAGATCAAACAGGCGGCTGAGGCGATCACCAAAGCCAAAAAACCGATCTTCTACGTGGGCGGGGGGGTGATTTTTTCCGGCGCGTCCGAGGAATTGATCGAGTTGGCGGAGATGACGCAGATCCCCGTCGACATGACGCTGATGGCTCTCGGGGGATTTCCGGGCGATCATCCGCTCTCAATGGGCATGATGGGGATGCACGGGACCTACTGGGCGAATATGGCCGTGCACTACTCCGATCTCGTGATCGCAGTGGGGGCTCGTTTCGATGACCGAGTGACCGGGAAGGTGTCTGAATTTTGCCCCTATGCGAAAGTCATTCATATTGATATCGATCCCACCTCGATTCGAAAAAACGTCAATGTGGACATTCCGATCGTCGGCGATTGCAAGCGGGTGCTGAGAGAATTGATTCAAGTCCTCCGCGCCACCGTGAACGGTGATCAGAAGGACCTCAGGAAACCTTGGTGGGATCAAATCAATGAATGGAGGCGGGCGAACCCGCTGACCTATCAGCAGGATCCGGACGGACCCATCAAGCCGCAACACCTGATCAAGCGGTTATATGATCTCACCAAAGATCGCGACCCGATCGTGGCGACCGATGTCGGCCAGCATCAGATGTGGGCCGCGCAATACTACAAATTGGCCAAGCCTCGTCGGTGGTTGACATCCGGAGGGTTGGGGACCATGGGCTTCGGGTTTCCCGCCGCAATGGGTGCACAGGCCGCATATCCGGACAAGCTCGTCCTGTGTGTCTCAGGAGACGGCAGCGTACAGATGAATACTCAAGAGTTGGCCACGGCGGTCGTCAATAAGCTGCCGGTGAAGGTGGTGATCGTCAATAACCGATTCCACGGGATGGTCCGTCAGTGGCAGGATCTCTTCTATGAAGGTCGGTACGCGTCGAGCTACTTGGACGTCACGCCCGACTTCGTCAAACTCGCGGAGGCGTATGGCGCCGTGGGGCTTCGAGCGACGAAGGTCTCGGAGCTTGATGATGCGATCAAGGAGGCGGTTGCGGTGGATAAACCGGTTCTTGTGGACGTGCCGGTTGACCAGTACGAGAATTGCTATCCAATGATTCCGGCGGGTGGCTGCAACCACGAGATGATTCTGAGCGATCCACCTGGAGTCAAGAAAAAGGGAGCCGGCGGCCAGGTCACGCCTGAGGACAAAGATACGGTATTGACCGCCTAGTGCGTGCGGCCTGCGGCGCAGTCTAAATGAATTGTGGGCTCGACTCAGACTCATGAGTCAACACTCACGACCATACGCGTATGGAACACATTATTTCCGTCACCGTGGAGAACAAGTTCGGCGTCCTCTCGAGAGTCGCTGGGTTGTTCAGCGGGCGCGGGTTCAACATTGAAAGTCTGTCGGTGGCTCCGACCCTGGATTCGTCGATGTCCATGATGACGATCGTGACCTCGGGTGATGATCGAATCATCGAGCAGATTGTAAAACAGCTCAATAAGTTGATCGACGTTATCAAGGTGGTGGATCTGAACGAGAGCGAGTTCGTGGAACGGGAGACCGCGCTGATCAAGGTCCACACGAAACCCGAAGATCGCGCGGAAGCCTTACGGATCACCGATATCTTTCGGGCCAATGTTATCGATTCCACTCCGACAACCTATACCATCGAGGTGACGGGCGATGTCAGGAAGGTTGAGGCGATGATCAACCTGCTTCAGCCGCTGGGGATCAAAGAACTGATCAGAACCGGCCGGGTGGCCATTGCGCGGGAAGTGGTCCGGACGGCCACAGCGCAGCCGAAACGGGTTGCCAAAGACTGACAACGCTCCACTGCGAATCATTGACAACTGGACACAGGCCTCTGTTCTCTTTATCAGGAGAGACCCATGAAGATTTATTACGATCAAGACGCCAATCTCCAAGAGATTCGCAGCAAGAGGGTGGCGATTATTGGATATGGCAGCCAAGGACATGCGCATGCTCAGAATCTGAATGACAGCGGCATGAACGTCGTCGTTGGACTGCGGGAGGGAGCGTCGTGGCGCAAGGCCGAACAGAGCGGGCTGAAAGTCATGCCGACCGCCGATGCGGTCAAGAGCGCCGATGTAGTCATGGTGCTCGCACCCGACGAAGCCCAAGCCTCGATCTATCGAGCCGACATAGCGCCTCATCTAAGGAACGGCGCCTATTTGGCGTTCGGCCATGGGTTCAACATCCACTTCGGGCAGATCGTGCCGCCTTCCAACATCAACGTGTTTATGGTGGCGCCGAAGGGGCCGGGCCATCTCGTTCGATCCGAGTTTACGAAGGGCAGCGGCGTGCCGATGCTACTGGCGATCCATCAGGATCCCGGCGGCAGTACTCGGCAGGTGGGATTAGCCTACGCGAGTGCGATCGGCGGCGGACGAGCCGGGGTCATTGAAACCAGCTTTCGCGAAGAAACCGAAACCGATTTGTTCGGCGAGCAGGTGGTGCTCTGCGGGGGTCTTACTGCGCTGATTCAGGCCGGATACGAAACGCTCGTGAATGCAGGTTACTCACCGGAAATGGCCTACTTTGAGTGCTTGCATGAAGTCAAACTGATCGTGGACCTGATTTATGAAGGCGGGATTGCAAATATGCGGTACTCGATCAGCACGACTGCCAAATATGGTGATGTCACCAGAGGGCCTCGAATCATTACCGATGAGACCAAGAAGGAAATGAGAACGATTCTGGAAGAGATTCAAAGCGGCCGGTTTGCCAAGGAGTGGGTCCTGGAGAATCAGGCGAATCGGCCCGTCTACAATGCCTTGCTCGCGAAGGGAGAAGCGCATCCGATTGAAGACGTGGGCGGGCGGCTGCGGGCCATGATGCCGTGGTTGAAAAAAGGTAAACTGGTCGATAAGAGTAAGAACTGAGGGATTGGGGTCAGCGGGTCGATAAATGGCGGATCGAGCCATCGGAATACCAATTGTTCGTGAGGGGCTACCATTTGTCGGAGCCTTCGCCGGCTGCACGGCGCTGTCCGCAGCTCTGGGATGGCCCATTCCCAGCATTGTGTTTGGCGGGGTCACGCTCTTCACAGGCTGGTTTTTTCGAAATCCGCGGCGAGTCGTTCCCGCTGAGAAGGGGGCCGTCGTCGCCCCGGGGGATGGAAAAATCATTGCGATCGAAGAGGACTTCGAGCCACGATTTCTCAAAGACCACGCGACCAGGATCAGCATCTTCCTGAATATCTTCGATGTGCATATCAACCGGATTCCCTGTGAGGGGGTCATTGAAGATATCGCTTATCAGCCCGGTCGCTTCTTGGCGGCGAATCGCCCTGAGGCGACCCTCAGAAATGAGCAGAATGCGCTCATGATTCGGACCATCGGGGGGGCCAAGGTACTGTGCGTGCAGGTCGCCGGATTGCTGGCTCGCCGGATCGTCTGTTGGGCCTCGGCCGGAGAGTCGGTCGGTTGCGGGGAGCGATTCGGCCTCATCAGATTCGGGTCGCGCGTCGACCTTTTTCTTCCCAAGGATGCGTCGCTGCGAGTGGCCCTCGGCGACCACGTCAAAGGCGGACACCACCTGCTCGCGGTATTGCCGGATAGGAGGGCGTGATGCGCGGAACCCTTATGAAACAGACCAAGAGCTTTATGAAGGAGCGAGGGAGAAAAGGCGGGATTTACTTGATCCCCAATCTGTTGACAACGGGCAATCTGTTCAGCGGGTTATTTTCCATTCTCGCCGTGTTCAATGCGAATTATGTGGCCGCGTCGATTGCGATTCTGGTCGCCGTGGTCTTTGACATGCTGGACGGAAAGTCGGCTCGGCTGATGAACAGCACCAGCCGGTTCGGGGTGGAGTATGATTCCCTAGCCGACCTGGTGTCCTTTGGCGTCGCGCCGGGGTTGCTCATTTATTCATGGGCCTTGAGCGGGCACGGCATGGTCGGCTCGGCGGTGATGTTCGCGTTTGTCGCATGCGGCGCGCTGCGTCTAGCCCGCTATAACGTCATGACGGTCCCGTCCGAAAGCAAGTATTTTACCGGCCTTCCGATTCCGGCGGCCGCCAGCGTCATTTCCACGCTGGTCGTGTTCGACCATCACATCGTGCGGATGGGAGCGGAGGTCAAGCCGGTGTTGATTCTGATCATGACCCTCGCGCTCGCATTTCTGATGGTCAGTACAATCAAATATCGCAGCTTCAAGGACCTGAGATTGAAGAACGGTCACGCCTTCAATTACCTGGTTTGGTTCATCCTGGCCATCATGCTGGTGGTCGCGTGGCCTCAATTGATGCTGTTTGTACTTTTTGCCAGCTATGCGGTATCGGGTCTCATTGAAAAAGCCGTCGGAATGGTTCTGAAGGCGGTCGGAAAACGAGGAGGAGCCGATTCCGATCGACCGGTTTTGGAGACGAAGCAGTAGAGCGGCAACGACGAGGAGTAGTACGCGATTCCGACCGGAATGGAGAGAGCTGGTGGTGTCCGTCCCATCTAACGGATATGGTGCGAACCAGCCCGTCGGTCGCGGAACTCGCCTCTGAGCCGGGCCCGTGAAGCGGGTGGACGGTCATGGGCCCCCGCCTGACCCCCGAAATGGGTCGTAATGAGGGTGTCCGAGCTTTGGGAAGAAGCCGGTCACTGAATCAGGGTGGTACCACGGAGCGCGACGAGCCTTCGTCCCTGAGTGTAGGGAGGAAGGCTTTTTCTTTTTACGAGATGCTGAAAACGGTCCCCAGCTTCGTTCTCGGCTCGTCAAAGTCCTCACCGTAGCCCAGAGGCTACGCCTCCGGCTTTGACTTCACCTGCGGCCTCGTTGGATGACCGTTTTGAGCATCCCGCCGATGCACGCACTAACCATCCTGAAGGGAGGAATAGGTTATGACGCGGATGATTCGGATCTTTGATACGACGTTGCGCGACGGCGAGCAGTCACCGGGCGCGAGCATGAATGTCGAAGAAAAATTCATGATTGCGAAGCATCTGGCGCGACTCAACGTCGACATTATCGAGGCCGGGTTCGCCTATAGCTCGCCCGGCGACTTCGAGGCGGTGCGGCGAATCGCACAGGAAGTCGAAGGGCCGACGATCTGCAGTCTGGCCAGGGCGAGACCAGAAGACATTGATCGGGCGTGGGAGGCGTTGAAGGGCGCGCCGAAGGTTCGGATTCACACCTTCCTTTCCACGTCCGACATTCACCTCAAACATCAATTTCGCATGAGCCGGGAGGAAGCGCGGAAGCGGGCGGTTGAGATGGTGCAGCGCGCTCGCGACTACGTGGAGGACGTCGAATTCTCCCCCATGGATGCGAGCCGTTCGGATCTCTCCTATTTGTGCGAGGTCTTGGAAGCCGTGATCGAGGCGGGAGCCGGCACCGTCAATATTCCGGATACGGTGGGTTATGCGACGGCTCAGGAGTTCGGCCAGCTGATTCGGAACATCCGCAAGCGTGTCCGAAACAGCCAGAAAGCGGTCGTCTCGGTGCATTGCCATAACGACCTGGGGTTGGCAGTTGCGAACTCGCTTGCCGCCATCGTCGAAGGGGCCGGGCAGGTAGAATGCACGATCAACGGGATCGGAGAACGAGCGGGCAACGCGTCGCTGGAAGAAATCGTCATGGGCCTTCGCACTCGGAAGGATTTCTACGGCGCCGATACGCAAGTGCATACGGAAGAATTGTCCAAGGCCAGCCGTCTGGTCAGTAAGATCACTGGCATGATGGTCCAGCCCAATAAGGCGATCGTCGGGGCCAATGCCTTTGCCCATACGTCCGGCATTCATCAGGATGGCCTGCTGAAGGACAAGAGCACCTATGAAATCATGCGGCCGGAATCGATCGGGCTGGTTCAGAGCAAGATGGTTATGGGAAAACTGTCGGGCCGCCATGCCTTCAGGCAACGGCTCGAGGAGTTGGGCTATCGGCTCTCCGATGAGGAGATCAATCATGCATTCGATCGATTCAAGCGGTTGGCCGATCAGAAAAAGGAGATCTACGCGGAGGATCTCGAAGTCATCATCTCCGATGAGATCGCCAAAATCTCCGAGCGCTTCGTCCTGAAAAGTCTCCAGACAGAGAGCGGGACCAACAAGGTCCCAACGGCCGCCGTGGAGCTGGAGATCGACGGTGAGCTGGTGAAGCGGACGGGGACGGGCGACGGGCCGGTCGACGCCGCCTACCGCACTATTGCCGCGATGACAGAGACGAAGAGCCGCTTGCTGTCGTATGCGGTCAAAGCGATTACCGGCGGAACTGACGCGCAAGGTGAGGTGTCGGTCCGACTCGTGGAAGGCGGAAAAACCGCGTCCGGCCACGGGGCTGATACGGATATCATCGTGGCGTCGGCGCATGCCTATCTCAATGCGCTCAATAAACTGGCGTACTGGGCGTCGAAGCACCAAGATCCGTCGCAGAAGGTCGGCTTGATTTAGGGAAGTGGCCGGGCTAGAGTGCCATTTCGTGAGAAGAACCCTTCGACCATGGTGGTCACACGGTTGCGTGAGTGCAAGGAGTTTCTCGCGGGCGATCACACGGTCCTACGGGAACTGTTGCATCGCGATCGCTGGCCTGTGAAGATCGGGTACAGCCTTGCCCATGGGAAGCTTGAGCGGGGCGGCTGCTCGAGGCGGCATCGTCTGGCTTCAGCGGAGGTTTATTATTTCCTAGCTGGTCAAGGTCTCTTTCATAGTGGAGATCAAACGTCGACGGTCGAGACCGGTACCGTCGTGTACGTGCCGCCGGGAAGTGATCAATGGCTTGAGAACACCGGAGACGAGATGATCGAGTTCTTATGTCTTGTGGATCCGGCCTGGCGGCCAGAAGATGAAGAGGTGCTTGAGTAGGGGTCCGTCGGGGCTTTAACAGAGAGGGTCGTTGTGAAAGTGCAAATTGCAGTGCTGGCCGGTGATGGCGTCGGGCGGGAGATTATTCCCGAAGCCGTGAAGGTTCTGAAGGCTGTCGGGGACCGATTTCATCATACGTTTGAGTGTGTCACCGGAGATGTCGGTGGACACGCCCTTGATAAGGTTGGGGTTCCTTTGCCGAAAGGGACGCTCTCGCTAGCGAAGCAGAGCGGCGCAGTGCTCCTGGGCGCAGTGGGCGGCCCGAAATGGGAAGGACTGGACTACAGTCTCCGACCTGAGCGCGCGCTGCTGGGGCTGCGGGAAGAGCTCGGGCTATTCGCTAATTTGCGTCCCGCCAAGTTGTATCCGATGTTGACCGATGCGTCCACCCTAAAGCGGGAGGTCATCGAGGGGATCGATCTGCTGGTGGTGCGTGAGCTGACGGGTGGGATTTATTTCGGCAAACCCAGGGGGATTGAAAAGACGGCCGGCGGCGAAAGGGGCGTCAACACGGAGGTGTACACCACCGAAGAAATCAGGCGGATCGCCGAAGTAGCCTTCGAGGCGGCGCGCAAACGGCGACGCCGTGTCACCTCCGTCGACAAAGCCAACGTGCTCGAGTCCTCGGAACTCTGGCGGCGAGTGGTCACCGAGGTGCACAAAGAGTACCCCGATGTCGAGTTGAACCACATGTACGTCGATAACTGCGCCATGCAGTTGATCAGAAATCCCAAGCAGTTCGACGTGCTGGTCACGACGAACCTGTTCGGCGATATCTTGAGCGATGAGGCCGCGATGTTGACCGGGTCTATCGGCATGCTGCCGTCGGCCAGTCTCGGCGCGCATGCCGGTCTCTATGAGCCCATCCACGGGAGCGCCCCGGACATTGCGGGAAAACATATCGCGAATCCGATTGCGACGATCGCGTCGGTCGCGATGATGCTCGCCTATTCCTTCCATCTGGAGAAGGAGGCGGAGGCGGTCGATCAGGCGATCCTGAAAACCCTCGAACAGGGGTATCGCACCAAGGATATTTTTGGTCAGGGTCGTCAACTCGTCGGGACGGTGGAAATGGGAGAGACCATCGTCAAGAATTTCTTACAGGGATAGACGCGGAGGAGCGAATCCATGCTGACGTGCGCCAAACCGGGGACGATCGGAACCATCGCCGGGAACGGAGAACCGGCGTATGGTGGGGATGGAGGGATCGCGCTGGCCGCCAGTCTGAACGAGCCGAAAAACGTGGCGCTGGACCGAGCGGGGAATCTGTACATCGCGGATTCGGAAAACCATGTGATCAGAAAAGTGGAACTCGCCACCGGTGTCATCACCACCGTCGCCGGTCGTCCCACGGACCCGACTCCTGACCATCGTGCGACAGGCGGGACGATCAACAGTGTGAACCCTTCACGAGATGAGGATGTCTTTGGCGACTCCGGTGCCCTGACGCCTGAGAAATTCGCGCAGTTGGCGGATCTTAGCGGAACTGTACGATTCGTGGTGAGTACGTCGTCCGGGACGGGGCGCTTTCAGGGCGATGGCGGGCCGGCAACCAAAGCCGTGTTGAACTTCCCTTCTGCGGTGGCCGTGGATGGCGCGGGTCATCTGTACATCGCCGATACCAGGAACCATCGAGTGCGGAAGGTGGATGCAGTAAGCGGGGTGATTACGACCATCGCAGGGACCGGCCAACATCGTTTTTCGGGAGACGGTGGACCGGCGGTCGCAGCGGCGCTCAACGAACCGGCGGCCTTGGCCGTCGACCACGCGGGACACCTGTATATCGCCGATCAAAGCAATAACCGCGTGCGAAAGGTGAGCCTGGCGACGGGTGTCATCACCACGCTTGTGGGAACCGGCGCAGCGGACTACTCAGGCGACGGGATGGCTGCAATTGAAGCGGCTCTCTGGGGACCGAGCGGCCTCGCTTTCGGAGCCGATGGCACCTTGTATATCGCGGATACCTTTAACGGGCGGATCCGCGTGGTTGACCCGGAGACGGGAGGCATTCGCACGGTGGTCGGGGACGGCCGGGACTATCGCTACCAGGGAGTCGCCAATGATGTTTCTACAAGCCTGTCGCGGCCCTATGGGATTGCGCTTGATCGCGAGGGGGATCTTCTTGTCACCGACTCCGACAGCCACCTGATTCGAAAATGGCATCGAAGCAAGAAGGTCATTACCCGACTCGCGGGAAATGGAACCGCCGGGTTCGGAGGGGATGGCGGGCTGCCGATCGACAGTAGCCTGAACTATCCGTTCGGTGTGGCCGTTGACGCCATCGGCACCATCTACATTGCCGATACGTTCAATCATCGTATTCGCGTCATAGTAAGCGAGAAGTAAGGCAAAAGGAAAAATATTCCGACACGTCTTCATTCTTAAGTCTTTGCTTTTGCCTTGTACCTTGGAAAACACATGCTGAAAAAGAAATCAACTTATCGAGTTGCCGTCGTGGGGGCCACCGGCGCGGTCGGCGCACACATGATCGACATCCTGGAAGAGCGAAAATTTCCGATTGAGATGCTGTCGCCGTTAGCCTCTGCGCGCTCGGCCGGAGGGACCGTGTCGTTTCGTGGCGAAGAGTTGACCGTGCAGCAGCTTACCAAGGAATCCTTCGAGAGGATCGACCTGGCCCTGTTCTCGGCGGGAAGCGATGTGAGCAAGGAATTCGCGCCGATCGCCGTACAAGCCGGCGCGATCGTCATCGATAATAGCGCAGCGTGGCGGATGCAGAAAGATGTGCCGCTCGTGGTGCCCGAGGTCAACTCTCATGACATTGCCGGGCACCAGGGGATCATCGCCAATCCGAATTGCTCGACGATTCAAATGGTCGTGGCGGTGAAGCCCTTGCACGACGAGGCCCAGATCAAGCGGATCGTCGTGACCACATTTCAATCGGTTTCCGGAACCGGAAAAGAAGCGATGGATGAGCTGATGGATGAGTGCAAGGATCTGTTGAGCTTCCGATCGCCGAACCCCACGGTCTATCCGTACCAGATCGCCTTCAATTGTTTGCCGCACATCGATGAATTTCTCCCGTCCGGCTATACGAAAGAAGAAATGAAACTGGTTCAGGAAACGAGAAAAATCCTCGGTGACTCTTCCATTCAGATTACCGCCACCAGCGTGCGGGTGCCGGTCTATATCGGGCATTCGGAATCCGTCAATATTGAAACGGCTCGAAAGCTGAGTGCGAGCGAGGCTCGGGCTATTCTCTCGACGGCTCCCGGAGTGCACCTTTACGACGACCCCGCACACAAGATCTATCCGATGCCGTTGGATGTGGCGGGAAAAGACGAGGTCTACGTCGGCCGCGTTCGGGAAGACGAGTCAATTCCCAATGGTCTGAATCTCTGGGTCGTGGCGGACAATCTCAGGAAGGGAGCCGCGCTGAACGCCGTTCAGATTGCGGAATTGCTCGTGAGATAGGTCATGCCTGATTGGAGCGGAGCAGGGAAGATGGTCGTCGGCATCGGCATCTTGCTTGTGCTTATCGGCGTCATCATGACGTCCGTGGGTAAGTTGTCCGGGGCAGGGGGCGGTTTGGGCTGGCTCGGGAAGCTTCCCGGTGATATCTTTATCAAAAGAGACTCCTTTAGTTTCTACTTTCCGCTCACGACCAGCATCCTGATCAGCGTGATCATCAGCGTCTTGGCGTATCTCCTGTCGCTGCTCAAACGGTAAGAACCATGCGAATCTCGGTGGGAATCTGCACGACGCTGCTGGTCGTCCTGTTTGCGTACGAAGCGTGCGCCGCCGAGCAGATTCGTGTCCTTCTTGTCCAGCTCACTCCTCGCATAACCGTGCGTGCGGAGCGGGGCGTGGTGGTCCGGTTGTCCAAGACCGACGAACGAATCGTGAGGGCTCCGCTCCAGGTGACAGCGGGGTCCGCCGTCATGACGGTCAATGGGGTACGTGTCAGATCGGGACTGTTACGGATTCGGGCCCGGAAGGGAGACCTGATCATCAAGACGTTCAACGGGTCGGCCGGCGGCCAAGACCGTCTCGTGGGCCAGAAATCGATCACGGGAAACCGATCGCCCGCCGACAGCATGATGTCGCCTATTGTGGGGTCGACTAAGACTGGCGGTTCAGCGTCGCTGGTCGTCAGTGGGGCGGTGGATGTGGTGTATCGCGGAGGCGGTTTGTCGGTGATCAACGAACTGGACCTGGAAGAATACGTGAAGGGAGTTGTCCCGTCTGAGATGAACGCGGCCTGGCATTCTGAAGCATTGAAAGTTCAGGCCATTGCGGCGCGTACGTACGGCCTCTATCAGAAAATGCTGAACGACGGGCGCGATTACGATGTGGTGGCCGGAACGCAGGATCAGGTCTATCGTGGCCGTGACGGGGTGGATCAGCGCGTACATGATGCTGTCGAGACCACACGGGGCTTGGTCGTCGCATACCGGAATGCTCCGATTCTGGCCGCGTTTTCGTCCACGGCGGGCGGACCGACCGAAGACGCGATGAATGTCTGGGCCAAGGATCTGCCGTACCTGAAAGGCGTTGATTGTCCGTTCGACGAAAATTCACCCTATTATCAGTGGAGGGCGCAATTCACGATCGACGCACTGGAACAATCTCTGCGGAAACAAGGCATGACGGTGGGAACGATCGCGACGGTCACGCCATTCTCTTACACCCGCGCGGGACGGGTTGACAGAGTTCGCATACTGCATTCGCAGGGGGAGTTGGTTCTGCGCGGCCAGGATCTTCGCAAGGCGGTGGGGTACGGCATTATTCCGAGCACTCAGTTTGAGATCGAAGCTCTAGGGCACGATGTCATCCTCTCGGGACGAGGCTCCGGTCATGCCGTAGGACTGTGCCAATGGGGAGCAAAGGAAATGGCGGAGCGGGGGCATTCCTACGCCTCTATCCTGCGCTATTACTTTCCCGCAACCGAGCTGAGGCCCATCCGAGGCCTCGAGCGTCCTCCCATGCCGACACCAACGCCCTAATGCGACTGTCCGACTTTGATTTTCCGTTCGATCCGACCCTAATTGCTGATCACCCCATTCAACCGAGACACCGAGCTCGTCTCCTCGTTCTCCCACGACAGGGTGGCCGGTTTGCTCACCATCATGTGGCGGACCTGCCGGGGCTTCTGCGTTCCGGTGACCTGGTGGTGGTTAATGATACGAAAGTGATGCCGGTTCGGCTCACTGCGCGGAAATCTCCCGGGGGCGGCAAGGTGGACTTGCTCTTTGTGAAGCCGTTAGAGGCGGACACCTGGGAGGTTCTGTTGAAAGGCGGGGGTAAGCCTGGCCAGATTCTTCATTTTGCGCCGGGTACCTCAGCGACCGTGATCCAATGCGGCGAGACCGGGACAGTGGTGAAGGTGGCGAGCCCTCGGCCCATCCACGAGCTGTGGGAACTGATCGGGCATATGCCGTTGCCGCCGTATATCAAACGACCTCCACATGACACTGATCGAGTATGGTATCAGACCATCTTTGCTCGAAGGGAAGGGGCACTCGCGGCGCCAACAGCGGGCCTCCATTTTACAGACGAGTTGGTTCGCGCGCTCCGGGAAAAAGGAATTCGAATGGCGGCCATCACCCTCCATGTCGGACCGGCAACATTCCGACCGGTAAAAGTCAGTCGCGTTGAGGATCATCCCATGCCGCCCGAACGAATTGACGTGTCGCAAGATACAGCCGATGAGATCGCGCGGGTAAAGTCCAATGGAGGGAGGGTTGTGGCTGTCGGAACGACCGTAGTCCGAACGTTGGAAGCCGCAACCGGGGCTGACGGAGTAGTTCATCCAATCAAAGGCGAATCAAGCCTTTTTATCCTCCCCGGCTATCGATTCCGTGTCGTTGATGGCCTGCTCACGAATTTTCACCTGCCCCGCACAACGCTGCTGATGCTGGTCTCCGCCTTCACCGGAGCGGGTTGGCTGCGGGCGGCGTATAGCGAGGCGATCCGGGAGCGCTACAGATTCTACAGCTACGGAGATGCCATGCTGATACTATGAGCGGCAAAATTTCAGGATGCTCAACAAGGTCATCCCGTCTCTGGGCAAGTTGAGGGTTTTTTTGAGCCGAGAACGAAGCTGGGAACCTTTTCAGCGTCCGGCTAGAGGAGTTCTTTGTGGACCTTAATCGAAACTCTCGCTTTCATGGCCTCTTTGTAGGCCATCAGCGCGCGTTGTTGTTTCTGGAAGAGAAAGTCTTGCAAGAGCCGTTCGTTGGCTGAGCGACCGTCTGATGACTCCGGTTGGGATTGGCGAGGCATAAGCCCCTGCGCCTCGGCAATTTCGGCAGGTGTTAGCGCGACGGAATCTCGGATGATCGTGCGGACTTTCTCCCGAAGGAGTTCCGTGGTGTGCAACGCTTCGAACAGCGCCGGCGTGAGCCGGTTGGCTGCAAGCAGGCGGCGATACAAATCGGGGTCGAAGTGACCCTTCTGCTGAAAATCCGGACGCCGCATGATGTCGTCTCGTAACTCATCGGGCGTCACAGTCAGGCCCATCTCCCGCGCGGCAAGGGTCCACAGCTTGTTCTCGATCAACCCGTCTATTACGAATTGCTTGAGCGTCTCTTCCTTGAAATCGCCTTGCACGTTGTCCTTGTAAAATCGATACGTGTTCTCGTAGGTTCGACGATACTCATCCCTTGTGACTGTCAGGTCTCCGACCGAAGCGATCCCGTTGCTCTGCGTCTCCCCGAACCCCCACCAACCCATGGTGATAATGAACGCAATCGCCAAAAGTCCCATTATCGATTTCAACAACCACGGGTACTTGCGGGCGCCTTCGCGCATCAACTTGATCATGTCAGTCCCCAAGATGTGAGAAATGAATCTTACCGAGAGGCCTGGGCAAAGGCAAGGGGAGTGAAGCCGGGAAACCGGGCCGAGTGGTACCATGGTACAGTGAGGATGGCGAATCAATCAGCGGCTTCGGTTGCCTGACCCCTCCAGGGGGAGTGGTTTGTGCAATCCGGCCAGATTTGTTATACTTGTCCACCTATTGCGAGGAATCGTGCCTTGGCGGAACAGCGGTTGGGAACCAGCCCTTTGAGCATAGGGGTGTATCCCAAGGCACAGATTCTAAACCGCTTTATCGCGAAATTCGTTGATGTCATCATTGTGATATCGGCCAGTAAGGTGGTGTCTCCGGTCGGCTGGCTGGCAGGATTGACCTACATCCTTATTGCAGACGGGTTTTCAGGAGGGCGGAGTATCGGGAAACGCTTGATTGGGCTCCAGACGGTGGTCCCTCGCACCCAAGGGGTTTCCGGGTTCAAGGAATCCATCATTCGTAATCTGCCGCTCGCATTGGCCTATCTTCTTTTTCCGATACCATTTATCGGCTGGTTAGCGGGGATCGCCATCCTGACGCTCGAAGGTCTGTTAATTATTGGAAATGACCAGGGTCTCCGACTCGGTGACGATTTCGCCAAGACGCAGGTCCTGGACGGCGGCCAACTCGATCTACGAGACTGAACCGGATGGGCAGAAGCGACGACAGTGCTGAAGGTTCAGCCTAGGAAGGGGGACACGTGGGGCTCACGGGTGACGTATTAGGCTGGTTCTCGAATGATCTGGCGATCGATCTCGGGACCGCCACCACGTTGGTGTATGTTCACGGTAAGGGCATCGTCTTGAACGAGCCCTCCGTCGTGGCGGTTGAAAAGAAAAGCGAGAAAGTGTTGGCAGTCGGGTCGGAAGCCAAAAAGATGCTCGGTCGGACCCCAGGGAACATCACTGCGGTCCGGCCGATGAAAGAAGGGGTGATCGCCGACTTCGAAATGGCCGAACGCATGCTAAAGTACTTCATTACGAAGGCGCATAATCGGAGCACCTTTGTCCGGCCACGGATCATTATCGGCGTGCCTTCCCGCATTACACAGGTGGAACAACGGGCGGTTCGAGACTCAGCCGAACTGGCCGGCGCGCGCGAGGTGTACCTTATTGAAGAGCCGGTGGCGGCGGCGATCGGGGCCGGACTTCCGATTACGGAACCCTCTGGCAATATGGTGGTGGACGTCGGCGGCGGGACAACCGACATCGCCGTCATTTCGCTGGGAGGGATTGTGTACAGCGAATCTGTGAAAGTGGCTGGCGATCGCATGGACGATGCGATCATGAACTACGTCAAGAAGAAATATAATTTATTGATCGGGGAACACATGGCCGAGCGGGTGAAGGTCGAGATCGGCTCCGCCTATCCGTTTGAAGAAAAGAAAACGATGATGATCAAGGGACGGGACCTGATTTCCGGCATTCCCCGGACGCTGGTGGTGGATGATGCCGAAATTCGAGAAGCGCTCCAGGAACCGATCGGGACGATCGTCAATGCCATCAAAGTCGCATTGGAGAATACCCCGCCGGAATTGGCCGGCGATATCATCGATCGTGGGATTGTGTTGACCGGTGGTGGATCGTTGCTCAAAGGGATGGACACGCGTTTTCGTGAGGAAACCAACCTGCCGATCATCACCGTCGACGATCCTTTGACGTCGGTGGTCTTGGGAGTCGGAAAGATCCTTGACGAACTGGATCTGCTTCGTAAAGTGTCGGTGATGTCGCAATGCAGCAGCGCCCGTTGAAGGAGGGCCCTCCTGCATAGGAATGGTTCATGCTTCGCTCTCTGTCGGGCACAACGCGACTGCTCCTCCTGTTGTTTGCGCTCCTGCTCTCCATCATGTTCCTGCTTCCTAAGCAGAGCCGGGATCTGATGCAGAGCCTCGGTCAGCCGGTTACTCTTGTCGTTTCCCTCCCGCTCGAAGCCTTGACTGCCGTCGATCGAAGTGTCAGGGACGTGTGGGAGAGCTATGTGGCCCTACGACGGGTGCATGAAGAAAATCTCCGGCTTCGTCAGGAAATCCTCGCCCTACGTGAAGAGAACGGTGGATTGCGAGAGACGGCCACCTCGCAGGCTCGCTTAGCGGCGCTGCTCGAATTCAAACAACGCATTCCGCACAGGACCGTCGCGGCCCAAGTAATCGGACAGGATGCGAGCAATCTGTATCGTGGGGTCGTGCTCAACAAGGGGGAACGCGACGGCATTCGGGTGGACCTGGGCGTAATGACACCGGCTGGCGTGGTAGGGCGAGTGATCAAGACCGGCCCATCCTCGTCGGTGGTTCTACTCGTCACGGATCCTCATAATGCCATCGCCGGCATCGTGCAACGCAGCCGCGACGAAGGCATCATCGAAGGGACCCCGAGCGGCAGGGCCCGAATCAAATATCTTCCGTTGCTATCCAGCGTGCGGATCAGTGACGTTGTGGTGACATCCGGTCTCACCGGCGGCTTCCCGCGCGGCTTGGTGGTAGGGACGATAACGAGCATTGAAAAAGAGGAAGGCGCGCTTTTTCAAGCTGCGGAAATTGCTCCTGAAGCGGACCTGTCGAAATTGGAAGAGGTGCTGGTCATCACGTCGCCTCGATCGCTCGATAACGAGTCGGGACCAAAGGAGATACATCCGTAAGACAGGCACTCTACATCACACTGGTCATCGGTCTTGTCCCGATTCAGGCCACGGCGCTTCAGTACTTGAGCCTGGGCGGTGTGCGACCGGACCTCTGCCTGATCGCTTCCTTCCTCGTAGGCTTCCTGGTCGGCGAATTCGACGGGGTCATGATGGGGCTTGCGTTGGGATTCGTCCAGGATCTTTTCTCAGGCGGCGATTCGGGATTGAACCTTATCACGAAAGGCCTCATCGGGCTGCTGGCAGGGTTGGCCGGCCGACATCTGGCAAATGCGACCACTTTGGCCGTCCTTGCTCTGTTGCTCAGCGCCTCCCTGGTTTCGGGATTTGTCTTCGTCCTGTGGGCCTGGTCGGGAGAAGGGTTGTCAGACGCCATGACCTTTGTCCAGTCGGTTCTCCTTCCGCACGCCGTCTATGACGCTGGGCTCGGTGCCGCGCTCTATTGGCTCATCGTGGGTCGCCGGGGAGAACACCCTGCGTTTGAACAAGGGCGGGTCCGATTCGGGAAATGAGGCTGTCCGGGCGGCCGGAGCCCGCCACGGATTGTTGAAGGCACCATGTCCGAATTTGAACCTGGATATAGTGAACTGCGTGAGGTTCAGCGTCGTCTCACGATCCTGAAGGTGGGACTCTTGCTGGGCCTGGTGTTGTTGGGGATTCGCCTGTGGCACCTGCAAATTCGCGAAGGCGCATATTATCGTAATTTGTCCGACAACAACCGGACCCGTTCCGTCTTGATTGAACCGGCGCGCGGGCTGATCTATGACCGTCATGGAGAATTGCTGGCCAACAATGTGCCGAGCTTCACCCTGTATATCACCCTCGAAGACGTCAAAGATCGTGAGCAATTGATCGCCAAGTTGGGGGATCTGATCGGGCTGGATGCAGACCTCGTCCGGAGGAAGCTGGCCGAGCGGGGCGGCAAGTTGGTGCCGAGAAAGATCAAGGGTGGGCTGACTTTGCGAGAGGCGGCCCTGATCGAATCGCACCGGCTGGACTTCCCCGGCGTCGAGATTCAGGCGGAATCTCAGCGGAACTATCCGGCCGGGGTCATCGCCGCGCACCTGGCGGGGTACGTCGGTGAGGTGTCGGCGGACCAGTTGGAACGACCCGAGAACGCGGAACTGCATCAGGGCAGTATCGTGGGCCAGTATGGCATTGAAAAGACCTATGATCACTTCCTGAGGGGCCGCGCCGGACAGAAAACCATCGAGGTCGATGCGACCGGGCACGAGAAACGGATCGTTCAAATCCAGAAACCGGAAGCCGGTGATGATCTTTACGTCACCATTGATGTCCGTCTGCAGAGGGTCGCGGAAAATCTGTTGGGACAGGAGGCCGGGGCCATCGTCGCGTTGGACCCCAGAAACGGCGAGATTCTCGCGTTGGCCAGCCGACCGGTGTTTGATCCGAACACGCTGTCCCGAGAGCTAACCGCCAAGCAATGGGACGAAATCGTCCAAAATGAGGGCCGCCCACTGAACAATCGCGCAACACAAGGCCAATATCCCCCAGGCTCGACCTTCAAGATTGTGATGGCGGCCGCTGCGTTGGAAACAAGGACGGTTGACCCGACGACCAAAATTCATTGCGCGGGGGGGTATCAGTTCGGCCGCCGCCTCTTCCACGACTGGAAAGCCGGGGGCCACGGGTATGTCGATTTGCATCAGGCTCTCGTGCATTCGTGTGACGTTTACTTCTATACGATCGGACAGCGGATGGGGATCGATACGATCGCCTCCTTCGCAAAACGGTTGGGCCTGGGCCGTGAAACGGGCATCGAGCTCCCCTCGGAACGGTCGGGGATCGTGCCGTCAACAGCGTGGAAAGAAAAAGTTCGTCATGAACCGTGGTTCCCAGGAGAAACGATCTCCGCCGCCATCGGTCAGGGGTATGTTACGGTGACTCCGCTCCAGATGGCTCACTTAACCGGTATCGTGGCCAACGACGGGTTTTCCTATCGTCCACGCCTGGTTCAGGCGATCATGGATCGGGCAACCGGTCAGCTGCAAGAAGTGAAAGCGGTGGCGGAGAACCGGATTTCGTTCAGGCCGGGGACGCTGGATGTAATTAGGGACAGCCTTGCCGACGTGGTAAATGAAGGCACCGCGACGCGGGCGAAATCCACGCTCGTCACTATCGCCGGAAAGACCGGCACCGCGCAAACCGCCGCGCTGCGGACCGGGCCGGAGAAGGACATTCCCAAGAAGCTTCGAGATCATGCTTGGTTCGTCTCCTACGCTCCCGTCGAAAACCCGAGGATCGCGGTGGCGGTCCTCGTCGAAAATATGGGGCACGGGGGATCGGCCGCGGCGCCGCTCGCCAAACAGGTCATCGAAGAATTCGTTCGGCTCACATCCGACACTCCGGTCTTGACTGAATCCCGACCGGACCAGAAGCCGAAAGTGACCGTTGCTGGAGTGGCTCATGATTGACCGCGTTATGGACAACCGAGGGCTGGATCGTTTCGAGTGGCGATTCCTCACGGTCATTCTTGCGATCCTTGCGCTTGGCGTCCTGTCCATCTACAGCGTCACGCATACCCAGCAGGGAGGCGGCTTGCCGATCTATCTGAAGCAATTGGTCTGGATCGGAATTGGCGCCGTGGCGTTCGTGGTCACCTTCACCGTGGACTATCATAAGATTTCCAGGTTGGCCTATCCGCTCTATGCGCTTGTGCTCGTACTGCTGGTTGTGGTTTTGGTCACGGGAAAAACTAGTCGCGGCGCGCAGCGGTGGATCCCCATCGGGCCGTTTGCGTTTCAGCCGTCAGAATTTGCAAAGCTGGCGTTGATTCTGGTCTTGGCCAGCTACTACGCCAACAGTCCGCGAGAGGGCTGGCTGCAGCGCGTGGTCTTGCCGGGGCTCATCATGATGCCGGGCTTGCTGCTGATCATCAAGCAGCCGGATCTCGGCAGCGGCCTGAGTTATCTGGCGATCTATGCCGCGATGTTGTTGGTGGTCGGAATCCGGTCCAAAGCGCTCGGCATCTTGTTGCTGTTCTCGCTGATGCTGTTTCCCTTCGCATGGGAAATGATGTGGGGATCGCTCCATGGCTATCAACGGGAGCGGATCATGACCTTCGTCAATCCGGATTATGATACAGGGGGCAGGGGATACCATGGCCTGCAATCCCGGATCGCGATCGGCGCGGGAGAGTTGGCAGGCAAGGGTCTCTACGGGGGCACGCAGAGTCAGTTGAAGTTCTTGCCGGAGGGGCATACGGATTTCGTCTTTTCGGTATTTTCCGAGGAATGGGGATTTCTCGGCGTGCTGGTTCTTCTCACGCTGTTCATCAGTCTGATCGTGCTGTCGATGGAAATTGCCTCTAAAGCAAAGGATGTGCTCGGGGCTCTACTGGCCGCCGGTGTCATCGCGATGATCGGGTTCTGTGCTATCGTCAACATCGGGATGACGGCCGGCATCGTCCCGATCGTCGGGATTCCCTTGCCGCTCATGAGTTACGGTGGTAGCGCGACGGTGACGACCCTGGCCGCTCTTGGCCTGCTGTTAAACGTCAAGCGCCGTCGCCTGACTTTGTTCTATTAGCAGCTTGCGCAGCTATCGTGAGCCAACTGGATCGGCTGAACCCGAGCTGATGAAATCGAAATCGTGAGAGATTGAACCTAACGAGCGGTCTGCGATGGTCTATGGAAGGTTGATGACCGGACGAAGAGCGGTGAGTCCGACGCTCACGCTCTTTCGAGCCACGATTCTGCCATCCCCGACCTCGCGCACCGCGGGGAGACTATATGGGGCGAGACATCGCGATCAATGTGACTCGGGAAGAAACCCGGGTGGCGGTATTAGACAACAATGTCGTGACGGAACTCTACGTCGACCGGGCGAAGAACAAGGATTTCGTCGGGAACATCTATAAGGGTAAGGTCGTCAAAGTGTTGCCGGGCATGCAGGCCGCCTTCGTCGATATTGGCCTGGATAAAGCTGCGTTCATGCACGTCTCCGATCTCTCCGTAGACACAGAGCCGGGTGAAACCTTGCTTGATACCGACGACGACGAGAAGGGGCCCGATATGCCGAGGCCTCGGAGACAATCGAGCCAGCCGATCGAGCAGCTTCTTCAAGAGGGCCAGGAGCTGATGGTTCAGATCTCCAAGGGTCCAATCGGAACGAAGGGCCCCCGTGTGACGACCTACGTCTCGCTTCCAGGACGGTATCTTGTGTTCATGCCGAATGTTGAGCACGTGGGGGTCTCGCGCCGCATTCCCAAAGATGAAGAGCGCGCGCGATTGAAGGAGATCGTGAAGCGCTTGCGCCGACCCGGGTACGGCTACATCGTCCGCACGGTGAGCGAAGGCGTCAAAGAGGATGAACTGCAGTCCGATGTCGAATTTCTGAATGTGCTGTGGCAGGATGTTCTGAGAAAGCGGGATCAGCTCCCCGCGCCAACCCTCTTGCACACCGACCTGAGCCTGGCCTTTCGCGTAGTGCGCGATCTCTTTACGAAAAAGGTTGAGCGTCTGCTGATCGATTCGCGCCAGGAGTACGAGGCGATCAAGGATTTTGTCCACCGCTTCTTGCCGGAGCAGACCTCACGGATCCAATACTATGATAAAGAAGAGAGTCTGTTCGATCACCTCGGGATCGAGGCGGAGATCTCTCGGGCCTTGAGTCGTAAGGTCTGGCTGAAGTCAGGCGGACATATCGTTGTGGACCATACCGAGGCGATGACGGTCATCGATGTCAATACCGGCCGGTACGTCGGTAAGCGCGATCAGGAAGAAACGATTCTGAAGAATAATCTGGAGGCGGCGAAGGAAATCGCCTATCAGATCAAGTTGCGGGGCATTGGCGGCATTATCATCATCGATTTTATCGACATGGAGCGCGAAAAAAATCGCGACAAGGTCTATCAAGCGCTGGTGGATGCCATGGCCAGCGATAAGGCGCGAACCAGGATTTCTCGCATTTCAGACCTAGGGCTCATTGAACTGTCGCGCGAACGGGTTCGGGAGGATCTTCTCCGCACAATGTCCGAACCCTGCCATTACTGCGAGGGGCGAGGCTATACGAAGTCTGCGACCACCGTAGTCTACGACATCTTCCGGGAAATCCGCCGTATCGGAAGCGAGGCTCAAGAGCAGAAGATCGTCATCGGTGTTCACCCCGGTGTTGCCGCGATGCTGTGCGATGATGAGCAGGAAGGGGTGGAGGATCTGGAGCGCGCCTACAACACGAAGCTGATCGTCAAGGCCGATCCTTTGCTGCATTTGGAACAATATGACCTCATTGTCCTATGATGTCTCCAGTCTACCGGGAGCAGCCGTCCGTTGTGCATCGAGGCTACGGCGAGTAGTTGGCGAATGACGGCTTTTCGCCTCGTCTATGGGACACGCTAGCCCGCTTCGGTCATGGCTGCTCCTTCGCGCCGTCAGAGGTGTGGGGGACCTCATCTTTTGTCGTCTCGTGCAGTCTTTGGAGTCCCCGGAAGCGGTCCTTTCGGCGTCCCCTGAACGGTTGATGGCGGCTGGTCCGCTCGGCCGGTCTCTGGCGCAAGCGATCAGCCAGGGGCCCGATCAAGCTGCCAGGCAAGCCGTTGACGAGGAACTGAAGCGGCTCGAGAAGCTCCGACTGTCGGTCATCACGTTTCAGAATGAACTGTATCCGCCGCGATTGACCACCATCCCCGACCCGCCGCCGCTGTTGTACGTGAGCGGGGGTCTGGAGCAGACGGATCATCAGGCTGTGGCAATCGTCGGTTCTCGGAGAGCTACGGCTGCCGGTCGGTTGCTGACCGAGGAACTAAGCCGGGAACTTGCGTCGTTAGGCTTCACGATCGTCAGTGGCTTGGCTCGTGGAATCGATGCGGCTGCTCACCGTGGCGCACTTGCCGGAAAAGGTCGCACGGTCGCCGTTCTGGGGTGCGGCATCGATCGGACCTATCCGCCGGAACATGCGTCGCTCAGAAAGCAGATCGAGTCCGACGGAGCCGTCATCAGTGAGCTTCCGCTCGGGTCCTATCCACACGGTTATCATTTTCCCAGGCGCAACCGAATCATCAGCGGCATGTGCCTGGGCGTGATCGTGACAGAGGCGGGGATGGAGAGTGGGTCTTTGATTACAGCCCGTCTCGCCGCGGATCAGGGCCGCGAAGTGTTCGCTGTGCCGGGGTTCGTGAAGAATGAGACCAGTCGGGGTCCGAACGGTCTCATCAAACAAGGAGCCACACTGGTGGAAACGGTTGATGATGTGATCGAGGAATTACTGCCGCAACTCAATGATTCGCTTCTGGAACGTCTGACAACCCGTGTCTCCGCAGGGGCAGCGGAGCCTGGCCGTCTCGATGAGAAGGAGGCCGTGATTTATGACCTCCTGACCTGGGAAGCCACTCACATCGATGATCTGATCGAGAAGACGGGGCTTCCGGCAGCGGAGGTTTCGGGCCTGCTCCTTTCTCTTGAACTAAAAGGCCTTTTGCGTCAATTGCCGGGCCATTCTTATGTTCGGCTATAATAGGGAATGACAGTCTTGAAAGCCCCGTCACTGACGGGACGTTGAGAGAAGCGGAGAGGCGATGGCGAAATCATTAATCATTGTCGAGTCACCCGCGAAGGCGAGGACGATAACCAAATACCTGGGACGCGGCTATACGGTGATGGCGTCCGTTGGACATGTCAAGGATCTGCCGACGAGCAAGTTGGGCGTGGACGTTGAAAATAGCTTTAAGCCGCAGTATGTGACCATCAAGGGGAAAGCACGGGTCCTGGCGGAGATCAAGAAAAAGGCTCACGAAGCGGATAAGGTCTTTCTGGCACCGGATCCGGACCGGGAAGGAGAGGCGATTGCCTGGCACATCGCAGAGGAGGTTACCGGCAAGACCAAGACGAAAGGTCAGAAAGTATTCCGCGTTCGGTTTAATGAGATCACGGAGTCGGCGATCAAGCGCGCGCTTCAGTCTCCGGGGCAGATCGATATGAAGCTGGTCAACGCTCAGCAGGCTCGCCGAGTGCTGGATCGCATCGTTGGCTATCAGGGCAGCCAACTGTTGTGGAAAAAGGTCCGGCGCGGGCTCAGTATGGGACGGGTGCAGTCTGTCGCCGTCAAGCTGATCTGCGACCGAGAACGGGAACGGGAGGAGTTTCGTTCGGAGGAGTATTGGTCGATCACGGCACTGTTGGCCGGTCAGAATCCGCCGCCCTTCACGGCGAAGCTCCACAGCATCAACGGGCAGGACGCGGTCATTCCATCGGCCCAGGACGCGGAGCGTCTCGTGGCCGCTGTCCAGGGGAAGGACTTCACGGTTGAGTCCATTGAGCGCAAGGAGAAGACGCGCAATCCGGTCGCTCCGTTTATCACGAGCCGGCTCCAGCAGGAGGCCGCGCGGAAATTGCGGTTCACGTCGAAGAAGACGATGACTCTCGCGCAGCAATTCTATGAAGGTATCGATATCGGTACCGAGGGGCCGATGGGCTTGATTACGTACATGCGGACCGACTCGACACGGATCTCCAGCGAAGCGGTGGAGAGGCCCGGCAGGTCGTTCGTGAACGCTTCGGGACTGAGTACTTGCCGGCCACGCCCAACATCTACAAGACGCAAAAGGCTGCGCAGGAGGCGCACGAGGCCATCCGACCGACATCGGCGCTCCGCGACCCAGAATCCATTAAGCAATTTCTGGACCGCGACCATTATCAGCTCTACAAACTGATCTGGAACCGCTTCATCGCGTCACAGATGGCTGCGGCTATTGTGGAAGTCACGCGGGTCGACTGCGTGCCTCAGGGCACAACCGATCCCTATGTCTTTCGGGCAAACGGCACCGTGGTCAAGTTCCCCGGCCACACCGCGGTCTATCTTGAAGGAACCGATGCCGGGGCTTCGACGCCGAGCAGAAAGGCCGATCAGGAAAGTGACGACGAAACGGATCGACAATTGCCCGCACTGACCGAAGGCGAGCGCTTGCAATTGGTGGCCCACGAAGGACAGGCGGCGCTGGGCCTCACTCCGAAACAGCACTACACGCAACCACCTCCCCGCTACAATGAGGCGTTGTTGATTCGTGAACTCGAGGAAAAGGGGATCGGCCGTCCGTCGACGTATGCAAGCATCATCTCGACCATCCAAGAGCGAAAGTATGTGGAAAAGATAGACAATCGATTCGTCCCAACCGAAACCGGCAAGACCGTCAACGATTTTGTCGTGCGAGGCTTTCCCGACATCCTTAACGTCGATTTCACCTCCTTGATGGAGAAGGAACTGGACGAGGTAGAGGAAGGTGAAAAGCCGTGGGTTGCGGCGGTGCGGGATTTTTATGAGCCGTTCACGAAGGATATGGAAAAGGCCAAGGACCTCGCCGGCCCCAAAGACATTGTCGAACCTCCCACAAATATTCCCTGCGATAAGTGTGGACGCATGATGGAGATCAAATGGGGACGGAACGGAAAGTTCCTCGCCTGCCCGGGTTACAAGGATGATCCGCCTTGCAAAAACACCCAAAACTTTGAAAAGCTCCCGGATGGCACCATCAAGATCGTGGCCAAGCAAGAGATGACCACGGATGAAAAGTGTGAGAAATGCGGCTCGCCTATGGTTATCAAGACCGGTCGGTTTGGGAAATTTATCGCGTGTTCAGCCTATCCTGAATGCAAGACGACCAAGGCGATCCCTCTCGGTGTGAAGTGCCCGCAAGACGGCGGCGATCTGACTCAGAAACGAACGAAGAAAGGTCGGACGTTCTACGCCTGCGCGAACTACCCTGCCTGCGAGTTCGCCATTTGGGACCGTCCGGTCAATAAGCCTTGTCCCAATTGCAAGGCGCCCTTCCTGGTTGAAAAATACACGAAGCAGGTCGGCTCCAGCATTCAATGCCGGAATGAAGAATGCGGGTACAAAGAGGCGGGCTAATCCAATTCGCGTTCCTACGTACTCCGCTCTCTGAGATGAAAAATTATTTTCAGTAAGATCTCCTCCACCTGCCGATTATCCAACTCTCTCAAACGCCGCAAGCGCTTATCACTAAGTGGTCGAAAATCAAGATGAGATTCCTTTGCTTAGCTCCAATTCGAACAGAGACTGAGAACCGTTGTAAAGGAATTTGAAAGTTAGACTCATTCTTGGCGAAGAAAAACCGTTGACGATGCTGCTCCAGCTGCCCAATAATCCTCTATCGGACTCAACGCATCGGCTGACACAGCTCGTGTCAGTGAGCGCCCAGAGCGCCCCCAGCATTTCACAATTCTTTCTTCCAAGGAGGAAGCGTCATGAAAGCAAAAGAGGGCGTGATTGAGTTGTTGAACAAGATCCTGACTGCGGATTTGACCGCGATCAATCAGTATTTCGTCCATGCGAAGATGTGTGAGAATTGGGGATATGAACGGCTTCATCAGAAGGTCAGGGAGCGGAGCTTCGATGAAATGAAAGATGCGGAAGAATTGATCGAACACATCCTCTATCTCGAAGGCGTCCCGAACATGCAACGACTGAGCACCGTGCAGGTGGGTGAAAGCGTGCCGGAGCAGTTCAAGGTGGACTTGAAAGCGGAACAGGACATGCTAAAAATGCTGACGGAAAGCATCACGCACTGTGCCAAGGTCGGAGATTATACGACCCGACACATGCTGGAAGACATGGCCAAGGATGTCGATAAACATATCGATTGGGTCGAAATTCAACTTGAGACCATTAAGCAAGTGGGTCTTGAAAATTATCTATCCGAGCAGATCAAGAAAGAGGGGTCGTAACCTTTCGTGCGCATTTGCTTCGTAGCGCTCGTTCCTCAATAGGGGTGGATCGACTCGCTGCAGTGATTATGATTGCCCGAGGGGACAAGGCTCATCCCGTTCTTACAGATGAGCCTTCCACATCAACCAGGCAATCACCGCGAGGATGACCATTCCTACCGAAAACGCCAAGCTGACGATTGTGGCTCGATCCGTCTTATCCCGCCTGTCGATCATGCCCGGCCTCCTTTCGAGCGGCCTGCCTCAGAGGGTTCTGGAGCCTTCCCTCCGGCCTCGACCAAGAGAGCCGCTTGCGTAATGGCATAGCCGCACATTGCGCAGGTCCAGAATGCTCCGGTCGCGATCAAGCTGTGTCGATGACAGCGTACGCAAACAAGAACTTTCATGGATACTCCTCTCATAGGTAATTCTGCCTTGTTTGTGTTCACGAAGGAACATCAATGATTCATGTCCGAAAAAGGCCGCGCGCGCCTCATGCGATGACAGACCGTTGCGTTCCTGGTGGCCGAGGTCTGAAATGGTGTTATTTGTCTGACCTGGGCAGCCATACGATTGACATCAATCGCGAACAATAGAAATTCATGTCGGTCAAAATGCAACGTCATCGGCCCATAGGTGAAGTGCAGCCTGCCGCAGCCGCACAGGCTCAACATCGGGTATTCGTTGACTCGATCAGGTTTCCGCATGAATCCTCCTTGTGGAGAGGCGGCAGCATTACCGCGCAGGCTGCGTGAGCCCTGCCTTGAAAATTTCAGCGAGCGCGCTGACTCCGCATCCGTTGAGATCGTGCACCATCAGGAACTGGAGGATACCCTCCGGGTCGATCACAAAACTCTGACAGCGTCGCGATTCCGTCGCCGGTTCGATACCGAAAGCGCGGTGAAGTCGGTACAGAGGGTCGGCTAGGATGACAAGGCGCTGCCTTATCTGGCGAGTCCACGATTCGTGCAGGATTGTTGTGTCCGGACCGACGGCAACGAGGGAGACCTCGCTCTCAGCCACGAATCCGAAATCGGCTTGCCGATGAAGAATGGCTGCTTCGACCTGCGTCAGTCGCGGCAGAAAGCAAAGCAGGACCCACCTGGGCTTGAATTGCCCAAGCTCAACATACTGTAACGCTCCTTGAACCAAGGCGGGGATTCGACAAAAGGGCACGTGGTCTCCGATGCGTCTCATAGGCCCTCTCCAATGTGGCTAGGCTCTTGCCAAATATTTACTGAGTGGCTGATCATCAGATAACGTCGACGATCCCTCACTGCTGGGTGGCACGGTCCACGCCATCTAGCGGTCCGGACAACAAAGCGGTTGCCCGCCCGATCCCGTCTTCCAGCCATCGAGTTATGATGGATGGACGAGTCCATTCTCGTTCAGCACGTAGTCCAAGTCGGCCAGTAACTTCTTGGACGGCCCCGAGCCGTGCAATCGATCGGCGATGACCAGGACACGCTCGTCCTGCGCACGTTCCGCAATGATCTTCCGGACTTCGGCGATTGCCAGTTCACGTTGCTCCGGCCAGTCTTCCCGTGCCGTGGCGGCTAGAAGCCCTTTAAGTTGCGCAATGCGGATCTTGCCGAAGTCGCTGGATATTGGCGTTCATGATCGATAACCATCTGGCATTGCCTTCCTCGGTCTTTTCGCGGTGTGCAAGAAGGATGACCCGTTCTTTCAAGGGATCCTTGCTGACTTCAATGATCCGTTCGTGGAGGATCTCTGCTATGGCCGGGTTTTCTTCATAGCCACCGAAGGTCAAGAACAGCGCGGCGCTGCGGATCTGGCCTGGAAGATCATGGTCGTGCGCTGGCGGGGCGGGGGAGAGGCCGAGGATATAGTCGGTCCGGTCTTTCATGTGCTGCGTCAGTGCATACATTCGCACAAACACGATACGCCGGATGCCTTCCGACTCCAACCTCGATACGGCCTGCTGGATGGTCCAAGAATCTCCCATGCCGTAGGGCCATCTCAATGCGGTACCGTGATGTCAGTGGCGCGATGACCCGCTCAACCGCGTCATTCCACGGTTGCGCGGCTCCGTGCGGCATGATGACGACGCCGATTTCATTGCGCACGGCCGGAACATAACCGTTGGCCGTTTTCTTGACCCAGAGTAGAACGTTCGGATGAGGTAGCAGTTCGTCGCCTAGGTAGACGATATTCAGCTCGCTGAACTTTCGTCCGATCCAGGCAGCGAGACCCATGTGCTGATCGAACTTAGGACCAATCGTGGCTGGCACGGCAATCGTTCGGCCTTCTTTGGCGATGATTCGCATAATTTCCGTATCTACCGCCTTGTTCTTGTCTTCTGCGCTCCTCGCCTCTCGATCGTAATAGACGACAGCACGTACTTCTCTGAACCGTTTTCGCCGCGTGACATGAGCGAGCAACTTGTCCAAATCGGCTTTCAAGGCGGTTTCGCTTGCGTCATCCATCGCGCCTGTGCCGATGACGATGAGGCGTTCCTGCTCCGAATCCTGGCTGAACCCCGGCTTCCACTCGGTCCAGGAGAATCTGGCCGACGAGGTAACTCTCCGGCATAGGCGCGGTCCATTCAATATTTCCGGCGTCAGGATAGGTCGGAAGATAAGCGATCACTTTCTGCAATATCGGATCCGACATGGACCGAAAGAGCGGAATGGCCACGATGTGGGTTGCCCCTGCCCTGTCCTGAGTCTCGACCAATGCGCGACTGAGGTAGCCGGAATACTCGCCACCGACTCCGTTGTCGTCCCGGCCGATCAGTACTAGAGAAGCGGCGTAACTTTTCTTAAAGTCGTCGAACACAGAGCGGATTTCCTGGTTGCCTATGAAGCCTCGATCCGGCGCCACGAGCAAGAACCCTGTTTGAGATTCCGAACACCACGAGGTCGAAGACCACGTCAACATGAGCAGCAAGACTGCCAACGAGGAACGCTGTCCTAACCTATAAGTGATACTAGTTCTCAGTATCGATCAAATAATACCGAAAAGCTCCTTTCCAGAGAATGTTTGTCTGCCTGAAAGGTCATGTTCATTGGGTGGAAGGTATCCGACGGAACGTGCAGGCAGGGTAGAAGGAAGGGAGCTAGACCGCGTGTTCTGCTCTCTGAACCCCGAAGCGCTTCGACTCTTAGGGATACAAGCTTCGCCTATTCGACGGAACCGATCACAACATGATCCAGGCTCCTCCAGTCGGTCTTCAGTGGTGGGTCAGACTGTCCTTTCTGCGCTACATGGGAGCGTATGCAAAGCGGCATGGGCGAGAATACGAGGTTAGGAGAGGCTTCTGCAGTAGGCTGCTGGATCTGAATCAAAAAGGCTTCGAGCCAGCACTTCGTACGCGGATATTTTGGGCTCCCAGCGCCCGGTTCATCTGTCGCTGCCCCGGAATAGGTATTTCAGATACCGAGGTCCAATAGAGCGATCCTCATGGTTCCTCCAGGTGGCGTCATGGTGTCCGCACGACCCGAAACCGACCTAGGAGCCCTAAAGTGGCCAGACCGACCGCAAGCAATGTGAGGGGAGACGGTTCCGGCACCGGTACGCCTTGGAGTTTCCCGAACAGTCCGTCACTTTCCTCGTTGGGCCCTGCCGTGAAGTAGAGATGGTTGGCCTCTCCTAGGCTGACTCCATTGCCGAACGTCAGTCCCCACAATCCGTCGATCTTGATCGGGTTGCCAGACGGGTCAAGGAGATAGCCGAGTTGGGTACGGGTCGTCCGGTCGTATCCCACGATCGTCCCGTCGCCGAAATTTGCGACCAAAAGGGCATCGCTGAATTCACCGAAATCCGATGGCGCAATCGCCAGTCCCCACGGCGCGTTGAGCAGCCCTTTGCCTTCCCACACGTTGAGAAGCTTGCCGTTCAGATCGAAACTCGCCAGGTATCCGAGGCCTGGGCCACTCAACTCTTCACCGGGAATACCGCTCAATTGTGCATAGGCTACGTACAATGTCCCGTTCAGATTCTGAATATTAAAGGGCGCATAGTTCTTAGGAATCGTCCCATCTGGAACCGAGAAAAGCCCCGGTGGGGTGATCGATTGAAATCGGTTATCCCACACATCGATGCGGTTCTGACTGAAATTGGCGGCGAACAGACGGTTGTTCGAGGAACCGTCCGTGACCGCTAAGCCTTTGTAGATCGCTCCCTGCGCCGAGTTATCGACAGCGATGACCGACATTGTTTGGCGCTCGAATCCCCCGTTCACACTGCGCTCCGTCCATCCCGACAGCGTGCCGTCTTCCGTCACGAAGAGAAACCGGCTGGGACCTGTGATTCCCTCGCCGCTGACCGTGAAGTCCGAAGGATGGCCGCTAAATACCTGTCCCGTGGGGTGGCAGGTGGTTTCTGGAGGGCTGCCCGGCGGTGGAGCAACGGTGCACTACCTTCAGTTCGTCTTGGAACAGCGGTGTGCCGTGGACGTCACCGACGTATTCCGTAACCGTCCCACTGTCCGCATTGTTGACCCAGAAATGGCCGCCGGCGCCGGCTGGGCGAAGGGCGATGCCCCAAGCATTCACAACCAAGGGATCGAGAATTTGCGGATGAAAGTCCGGGCTGTTTGAGACGAGGTTGGTCTGCACGTACCCCTCGCCGATGGCCGGGCTGACCGAGCCTGCGATCGTGGCAGCGGCGACAAAACCTCTGACCATGTTTGTCCACGCTGATTGCATGTCGACCTCCTCGTAGTACAGCCGATGTCATACATCTGCCGGGCTATTGATTACCAGCATTCACGGATGTATGGTCAGCGGGCTCCTTCGTAGGTAGTTAATATGAGTGAGTCAGGTTATATCCGACAAGAAGGCAAGAGAGAATGCTTTTCGACCGGCTCGAGCATGTTCACAGGCCAGGAGAGTAAGCCGGACAATACCGTATACGTTAGGATAACCTGCATGGTATGGGTGCCTTGTCTGGTAACTCCTAGGGCCGTTCGCCATGGCTCTCTCTTCTGAATTGCTTCGGGGAATAGCCCAGGGCCCGTTTGAAAAAATGACTAAAGGCGAACTGATCACTGAACCCCAACCTTTGCGCGACCTGGGCCAGTGGCAGTTGGCCAATTCCCAGGAGATGCTTCGCTTCCTCGAGGCGGAGGCGTTTCAAATAGAGTGAAAATGGCTCACCCAGGTGAATTTGAAACAGTTCGGAGCAGTATTTTTCCGAATAGCCGAGAAACTTGGCCAGATCCTTCAAGGTCAGTCCTCGGTGGAGATTGGTCAGCATGAAGTGATGAATTTGTTTCGCTAGGTCGTCAACTGGTCCCGTGGCGTCATCGGTTTGATCGATTAATTCCTTGAACAATCGCACTTCGTGGAAGAGGTGAGAGAGGAAACCTTCAAGTTCACCTCTGGTCTCGGCTCCCGCCAGTTGTTCGGCCCATCGACGAGCGTGGTCGCGAACCTGCTCAATGAGTCCGTCTAGTGCTGCGGGTTGGCCATGTGTGAGCGTTTGGGGGCACATGATTTATCCAAGAGACGCAAGGAGGAGACGGTCCGAGAGCGGAAGCGCCCCTCCTCGCGGGCGGGTGGTCACAGTCCCGCCCGATTCCTTAGTTTTTTGCCAGTGCGGTGAAGCAGCGTGCGAGCAGTTCGAACGGCTCCCGTGTCATTGCCAGAAAGTTTCGCACTAGATCGGGATCCAGTTGAGTGCCACTGCCTCCTTGGAGCCGCCGCCTCGCCGATTGAAAATTCTTTGCCGGATCGGAGGACGACTGTTGCGTCAGGACGACATCAAACGTATCGGCCACCGCGAGCACACGCGAGCCAAGGGGAATGAAGGACCCTCGCAAACCATAGGGATATCCGGAGCCGTCCCAATGTTCGTGGTGATGAGCGATCCACACGGTTGGAAAGTCGAGCAGGGGCAGTGCCGCCAGGATCTCCGCGCCGGCGCGTGGGTGACATTGGACCAGTTCATACTCTTCGCCGGAGAGCGGGCCGCGCTTCCGCAGGATCGCGGCAGGCAAGGTCAACCTCCCGATATCATGCAGCAAAGCGGCGATATGTAGGTTTACCAGGTCGTCTTTGGTAAGGCCCACGGCGCTTCCAAGGGCCACCGCGTACTGGGCGGTTCGTTCACCGTGGGTGTGGGATTGCGGATCCCTCGCCCGCATCAGCAAGATCAGTGCACGGACCACCTCGTTCCGGGAGCGGGGGCAATGTTCAGCGATCAGGTCCACGATGTCCGGGATCGACAGAGGTTGGTTGAGTGAGAACGAACATGGGAAGTCAGCCCATTTTTCGACTTGCAAGGGCATGGCGTATCCTCCTTGAATCGTGTGCGCATATAAGAGAAGAGCCCAAGACTGTGGTCACGGACTTGGGCTCTGGGTCCTGTGGCCTCTCGCACCGATGTTTTTTCAAAACAGAATCATCTTGCCTTTTCCTTAGAAGGTGAAGCCGGCGACGAACCCTGATTCTCCGACAAAGGAATGGTTACGATCCGCCGGCACCGCTTGCACTTGAGCTGGATCCCATGCAGGTACCATTGGGCGATCAGCAGGCCACAAGTGCACCGGATCTCCTTCCCTGTCTGGGACAACGGATTTATTTATTCTCTCTTCACACGTCGTCTATTTCTTGGTCTCTACAGGCCCAGAAACAAAAGCCCAACACCGCATATGCAGCATTGGGCTCTGGACTCGCCGTCTCTGGCCTTGGGCGCGAATTATTGGATCAGGCCATCACTAGTCTTCACTTGTCTGGGCCATTAAAGGTCGTTTTACCAGCCACATTTCATACATCGGAATGGCCATCATTACGAAAAAACTGATTACCATCAAAAGATCGCCGACCAGCATCGTCAGGACGAAAAACGGCGAGACGTACGTGATCAGCCATGGCGAGATCAGATCCAGGCCGACGCCGCCGAATGCGATCCAAGTCAATGACACCTTCAGTCCGTTGCTCGCCATGGTGAGATAGAGCACATGGATGAGGATGATGAACACAACGGGCATCGTAAACAGGTGGAAGTGGGTGATCTCGGCCAGTTCCCGGAAGGACATCGGCTCCCCATAGGTCGCATCCGAGCCACGGTAGTGATCCGCGATGCCTTGTGGTGACAGACCTGTCATGCTGTGCGCCCAAAAGAAACTGAATGCAAATCCAACAAACATCAAGATCAAAAACAGGGTATACACCAGCCGAATGTGACGATCCGCGTCACGCAGCCGGAATCGGGCGTTGAAGTTACGCATCCATTAAAAGCCTGGTCGTCAATCGCCGAAGAGGGATCCCCAAAATCCTTTGGCCGCCCTTCGCCCTTCGGACGTATCGCTGCCGATTCCCTGTGGCTTCAGGTAAAACTCGTCCACGAGAACCAGCACCCGTTTCACACCCGCACTCATGGACCGGACCGACATGGTCGCGCCGCTGATATTAATAATGTCCTTGTTGATGCGGACCGGGTCCAAGACTGTCTTGCCTTGATACTGGTAGCTGAACCGCTTCTTGCGGACTTCACTGCCTCGCGCTTCCCGAAAAACCAGAAGTTCCACATTCGTCACACGGCCCTTGTTATCCACCCCGACCATGTAGGTCATCGGCTTATGCTTTCCGATCGTGTTATGAATCATGGCATAGCCATCCACGGTTGCCCCGGACTCAAAGATGTAGACTTCAAACGAGTCCTCGGGGAACTTCCAGCCGATCCGGGATTCAACCTGAACTTTCTGGTCGGGACTGATCTGGAGAGTCTCCTTCCGAAATCGTTCGGAATTCGGGAACATTAGGGCCAATGCGTCCTCTTCGGTCAGGAAGACCTCCGCGAGCGTCATCTCCTGCTCGGTCAAATAACGCTTGAGCTCGCTATCCCAGATACGCTCGGCCCGGGAATTGGCCGAGGTAGACAGACCGAAAGCAAGAATGGCTGCGATGAAATACTTCGACTTCACGTCTGTGGACAATCTCGCTTCTTGAGGTTCGCATCCAGCTTTTCTTGAACGGCAGCGATCGCTTCTTGGGACGGCTCCACCGGCCACCATTTGGTGGCCTCCTGTGTCACGCCGCCCTTGTTATGCCAACGCTGCCGGTTTTCGACGATCGTCACGGAAGTGACGTCATGAAGTTGCTTCACCGTGACGATCATGCGGGCGCGCTCCCTGTTGTTCCACGGGTCACGTCCAAACATCCCATAAGGGCGACCCTCGGCCGCCATCTCGGTCCAAGGTGTTTCAATGACGCCAGAGACCTTGTCTTGCATCGAAAGGGGACGGGCCTTCATCGTGTCAACCGCCGCCTCCCAGACCGTGTCGTAAGGACACACGAGGTATTGATCCCGAATACCGCTCAACGAGGCACAGCCGGCCAAGATAATGAAGGCTAAGGCCAAGAAGGATTTCACAGCCCGCACCTCACCCTATGGTCCTTCTGCCGAGGCCTGCGAACCCTCTCTCTTGAAAGAAAGGGTTCGGGCCATTCGGCTAGAAATATGTCGCTGCCGAGATGACAAAGGCATTGCCATGGGTACGCTCTTGAGTATTGGGATTGAACCACATGGGCTGGTACTGATAGCTGATCTTAAAGACCGTGTCTTCGACAGGTCGATAGTTCAGACCGAAGGAGATCTGTTCCAGATCGCCGAACCCACCCTTATTATCTAGGTTCGTGTTGACACGGTCGTAGCGAATGACTGCCGTAAAGGTTGAGCCTTCTCCAAAACGCTTGGGGGAAAACCTGGTCAAGAACTCTGGCATGAAATGGTAATTGCCTTGGATGTAGAAGCCGCTCGAGCGTTCAGGAGGAATGCCGGCCCCGCTGTCTCCGGGTTGTCCGGTCAGCAGTGTACCAGGGTCAAAGCCGATCGTATTTCCCGGAATCGCCAGGGAATTATTTCTGGCGTAGGACCAGGCCGCCTCACCAATCAGTTCAAACGGACCTCGTTCAAGCGTCCAATCGACGGCAATGATGCTCAAAGGGTTGTAGGCCACATTAGGGGCCATGTTGCCGTAATAACCTGATCCGGCCACTTCCACGCCGAGCAACGGACTGAATGCCAATCGGCCGACAACCGCTTTGCCGTTGTTGATATCGAATCCGTCATCCGTGGCGCATTTTCGTTGCCTGGCCCCCCGGGTTCCGCTCTCCTCGTTGATGGTGGGGGTTCCGTCCGTTTCATATCCGCATGGTCCGTTCGTGAAGTAGAATTCATAGTCCAACTTGGACAACTGCGTCGGGTAAAAGGTTCCATAGAAGCCCGCGCCGGTTTCTGCAACCGTGGTGGGGATGACGAATT
The DNA here is from genome assembly GCA_963703955.1 of Nitrospirota bacterium. GTDB lineage: Bacteria > Nitrospirota > Nitrospiria > Nitrospirales > Nitrospiraceae > CAVPGK01. Next base: position 77,636 of record CAVPGK010000020.1, read on the forward strand.
GACTGACCAATGGCCGATCCGTTAGATCGTTGAGCGGGGAGTCGTGGAGCAGGTTGAACTTGCCGATCGGGAGCAAGAGGATGCCGGCGCGGAGATTGAAGGGTTCTTTGACCAGATAATCGATAAAAGCGAATTCGAGGCCGAACTCCAATTCTCGATCTGGGCCACCTTCTTCCCGGATCCCGTGCTCGATTTCAATCTCGGCCGCCATTTTCACATGCTCCGTGATGTCGGCGTAGATGAACGGCACGAAGCGTTGCTGATCAAAATTGTTCGTAATGCCTCCGAATCCATTCTCAATGTTCGCCTGCTGTTCGCTTCGAAACTGGATGTCCATATAGCCGCCGACGATCGCCTTCGGTGCCGCCACAAATGGCTTGGCGTAGACCAGACGACCGGACCCGGTGGAACCGAAAGACAAAGCCGGCTGCTTTTCCGCCCGCCGTTCTCGTCCAACCTCGGGAAGTGGCCCAATACCAGGCTCTGTAGATGGTTCCTCTGGTCTCATCACTTCTGGTCTTTCCACGCCCGGAGGCATACGCTTCTCTTCCGTTTCACGTTGCTGCAACTGCTCTTCCAATCTCTTGATTCGTTCTTCCAGGGTCTTGTCCTGGGCCAACGCCGGCCATACCAGCACCGGACAGAGCGCCAGAGCCCAGAAGAGTGATTGCATCCTCATGGCAAACCTCCCATGTTATGTAGATGGAATGGTCTGACTCGGGACTCTGGGGTCTCTGGCCTACGTAAAGCTCTATGTCAGAATCTGACCGCTTGCTGGTCGACCTCCTTTGGTAACAGTTCCATTACCCCGACGCTGTCCAGTCTTCAATCAAGGCGAATGGAATGACAACGATCCTCTTACACCGCTTGCACTTCAGTTCAAGACCTTGGCTAAGAACCTTGGCGATCAACTGGCCGCATTCGCATCGTGTTTCGCTCTTGGCAGTAGAAGCGTGCATTGGCGATTTCTGGTTCAACATCGTTTCTGCTTTTAAGAACCTCAATTGAAATTGAGAACAATTATTAATATCCTAAGCAGCAAATTCGTGTCAAGGGTTTTTTTGGCATCGGATGCGTGCCGGGTAGGCGAGGGTCGATTTTTCGAAGGCCTAACGGTATGCTTGCTCGGGGGCTCCTCTGGGTTGCCGTCTTGGAGAAGCTGCATCCAGAAAGGTGGCGAAAATGAAGCTGAGGTGGGTTTCAAAGCATCAACACGAGCGTGACGCGGACTGCGTTGCATCAGTTATTTCTCGTTCCTTCCTGTTCGGCTTCATGTTCTCCAGTCTGCTCCTCACGAGCCTGCCTGGCTGTGCGCCTAAGCCTAAGGAACGCAAACGGCTGACGACCGAGAATTATGTGATCGTCGACGATTATTCTGGAACGGAGGCGGGTGAATATAACAACCGGGGCGTGACGAGAATGCTCCGTGGGGATCTTCGTGGGGCTGTGGAGGATTTCACGGAGGCCGTCAAGCGAGACCCTGAAGAGCCGGGGTATTATGAGAATCTCGGCTGGGCACAGTTTCAGTTGGAGCACTACCAAGCAGCACTGGAGGCCCTGGATCATGCCGTGAAGCTCAAGTCGGATGATCCGGAAATCTATTGGAAGCGTGGAGTGGTCAAGGGACAGTTGCAGAATTACCAGGGAGCGATCAAGGATTTCACGAAAGTGATCGCGATTGATTCAAAACTTGCGAAAGGCTACGGCGACCGCGCGGTGGCTGAAGCGATGCTTCATGACTGGCCCAGTGTCATCGCTGATTCGACAGAAGCGATCCGCTTGGCTCCCGCTAATCCGCTCTATTATCAGAACCGGGGGTTGGCGCGTTCGAAGACGGCGGATTTCAACGGGGCCGTGAAGGATTACTCCGAAGCGTTGAAGCTGGCCCCGGATGAACCTTCCCTCTACATCATGCGAGCGGAGGCCAGAATGCAACTATCGGATCGTGATGGATCGTTGGAGGATCTGGACAAGATCATCAGAATCAAGCCCGATCTTGTTCAGGCGTATCACTTGCGCGCGAAAGTTAGGAGTCAGCTCGGGGATGAGCTTGGGGCAAAGGCAGATATCGACGAAGCCGCCCGGCTCAGTCAGAGGCTCCAGGATCACCAACCGTAACCGCTCAGCTCGAGGTCCACCTCTTGAAATAGTAAGAGCGATCACGTCGGTTTCAGAAAGCCATGCGATCCATGATTCTGCTGACAGTGGTGGCATTGAGCGTTCTCCCATTTTCATGCGCGACCGAGCTTGCGGTCCGTCCCGAAAGCGATGAATTGAAGACCCCCGTTGTCTTTGGTCGGGTGGTCGCTTTGCTGACCGGCCAATCGCGCCGATGGTATGGACCCGAAGTCAGATTCTTTGAATTGGTGAACCGACAAACCAGAGAGCGTTTCACTGTAGACCTCCAGTCGGATAATCAAGTATTTGTCCTTCATCTCCCCGTCGGTGAATACCAGTTGACGCGCGTGCAAATCAGTGAAGGCCCCTTCATGTCGATGGCGTACTTTGCGTCCACGATCGAGATCGGCCAAGACCCCGTTACCTATGTGGGGACCTGGCGGTTCGGGGTGGACGGGCCTCGATACGGGCGTATGATCGTGATCTCGGCTGTTCAGGATCATCAAGACCAGGCTCAGGCAATAGAAGAGGTCACCGAGCAGTTTCCTGATCTCGACCGGCAAAATATTGTCACCGCCTTGCCCGCGCCCACCGAAGCCGAATTCCACCTTTACGAAGTGATGCCCTATCCCCGATACCCACGATATTTCCGTCGCCATTGGTGGTAGGAGGGTTTCTGATGGTCCGTTTTTCTGCCGGTCTGAAAATCCTTCCAGTGGTAACTGGGATCTTGTGTCTTGCCCTGGTCCTTCTAACCCATTCTCTGCAAGCCTCAGGTCCCGCTATCGCGAAGCGAAGTCAGATGTTGATGGGAACACTCGTCTTTGTCACGTCGGTGGCACCCGATGCCCCGACCGCTCAGCGAGCCGCTTCTGCAGGGCTAGCGGAGATTCGCCGGCTGGAAGAACTGTTGAGTACCTGGATTCCGAGCAGTGAGGTTTCCCGTGTGAACGCAGCCGCAGGTCGCGAAGCGGTGAGGGTCAGCCCCGACACGCTCCTGATACTGAAACGTTCCTTGGAAATCGCCGAGCTCACCGAGGGCGGATTCAACATTACGATCGGCCCGGCGGTTGAGGCATGGAGCGTGGCCGAAGCGCAGAGCATTCCGAACGAGGCACAACTGGTCAAGCTCCGACCTCTCGTCGATTTGAGCAATCTTCAGATCAACGATGGTGAGGGCACCGTGTTTCTGACCCGCGCGGGGATGCAAATCGATGTCGGTGGAATCGGGAAGGGGTTCGCCGTGGATCGGGCCGTAGCAGCGATGCAATTGGCAGGGGCCACAGGGGGGGTGGTGGCGTTATCCGGTGACATCAAGACCTTTGGTCGAATGCCCGACGGTGAGCCGTTCATGTTCGGGATCCAACACCCTAGAAAGGAAGGTGCGTTGCTGGCACGCATCGAGCTCCAGAATGAAGCGATCTCGACGGCAGGGGACTACGAGCGTTTCTTCGAGCGCGACGGAGTTCGCTATCATCATATCCTTGATCCACACACGCTCCAACAGGCCCGTGACTGTCAAAGCGTGACCGTCATTGCCCGAGAAGGCGTAATGGCCGATGGATTGGACACCGGGATTTTTGTCCTGGGGCCTGAACGCGGCCGGGAACTGATTGAGCGGCTCCCGGAAGTCGAAGCCGTGATTGTCGATCGCCAAGGCAAGGTGTGGATCTCGTCAGGCCTGCGAGGCCGAGTGCACATGGAACCCACGAGCCCATGATCTATCCGTGCGACGGCCATGAGCAAAGGAAGCCTCCCTATTCCATCGGATGGCTACCAGGATCCGACGACGATGTAGTGGGACCCTTCAAGACCGTTCGACTTCAAGGCTGACCTGGTGAAATCCGAGGCCTCGCACCTGGTCCACCACGTGAACAAACCGCTCCAACAGGGTGACGCGGTCAGCTCGGACCACCACCAACGATTCCCTGGGTTGAGAGTTGAGGCCAACCTTGAGACCATCCTCGGATACTGGCTGATTGTTCAAGAACAATTGCCCATTCGCAGTTAAAGTGATGACCAGTGGGACGTCCTTGCGGTCGCCGGCTTCCTTCGCTTTGGCGAGATCGACCGGAATCTGTCCGGTCGAGATGAAGGTTGCCGTGGTTAGGACGATGACCAACAATACCAGCATGACGTCGACAAGCGGGATCACGTTGATCTGATCGAGCTCACGTTCCATGCTGCACCTTGTATAAGGTGATCAATTCGCTGACACGCCGCCGAAGCGCATTATTCATCGCCACGCATGGAATGGCCACCAGCAGGCCGACCGCGGTCGCCTTTAAGGCTAAACTCAGACCGATCATGATCGTGCTGACCGCCATCGTGCCCGAGGTTCCCATAGTGTGGAACGTTAGCATGATGCCGAGGACAGTACCCAGCAGGCCAATGTAGGGCGCATTGGCGGCAACGGTTCCGATAACCACGAGTCGTCTTGTCAGCGTGATCTCAAACACCTGCTGATTCGGAAATTGCTTTACGTCCACCCGCTGATAGAACCGCCAGCGCTCGAAGGCGACGGCCACCGCCCAGATGCTGAGCGCGAGCAAGACCCCGATTACCCCATAGTCCACAATGTCTTTTAAGGCGTCCATTCGTCTACCTCACAAACCAAGTGCGTCGATTTCACCGTGTGTATCGATGCCAGAACTCCCGGAAGACTGTCAACCGGAAAGATCGCAATGCCCTGCGTCGGTCATCCGGCATCACGCTTGACCTGTTCGAAAAGAACCGTGTGAGTCGCAATGACTCTGATTTCGACGCTTGTGCCGACCGGATAGATGGCAGTGGAGGGTTCGCTGCTGTGGATGACTTGGCCGGAGGGTAGGCCGATCGTGTACACGTTTTCCGAGCCACGGAATTGCCTGGCTAGAATCCGAGTGCTGCTCTCTTCATTCGGGATGATATGGATGTCGTCCGGTCGGATCATGACCACAACCTTGGCTCCGCCTTGATATCCCACCTGATTCGGAAAGGCACCGATTTCCGTGAGAACGTCGCCGTCTTCAACGACTCCGGGAATAAAATCCGCCTGGCCGACAAAGTCCGCCACGAACGGGGAGGATGGTGTATGGTAAATCGCCTCCGGCACGTCGATTTGCTCCAAGCGGCCGTTGTTCAATACGGCGATACGGTCGGCCATGGCAAAGGCCTCATCATGATCATGGGTCACCAGCAAGGCCGTCGTTTTTGTCTGCCTCAGAAGGTGCAGGAGATCCTCTCGCATCTTTCCCGTCATGTCCGGGTCCAAGTTGCTGAAAGGTTCATCCAGCAGGAGCACGACCGGTTTCTGGGCCAACGCTCGTGCCAGCGCGACCCGCTGCTGTTGTCCCCCCGAGAGCTCGTGAGGATAGCGACGCTCAAGGCCGGTGAGTCCGACCATCGCCAACATAGCGTGAACTTCGACTGCTCGCTCCCGCGAAGGAAGATGCCGAAGCCCGAACCCCACATTGTCGAGAACTCGCAGATGAGGAAAGAGCGCATACTCCTGAAACACCATGCCGACCCGTCGACGTTCGGTGGGAATGAGAAACCCCGGGGCTGAAGCCAGCTCGCCTTGCAGATACACCTCGCCCGAGACAATCGGTTCGAATCCGGCGATCGCTCGTAGAGTGGTGGTTTTTCCACAGCCCGAAGGACCCAGCAGACAGAGGATTTCACCCTCGTGCGCACAGAAGGAGATGTTCGCGATGGCCGACCGCGCCGGCTCATACGCGCAGGACACGTTCCGAAGCTCGACGATGGGGCGAAGCATGGGCTCATTCGTCCGCTGGTTCGCTGGAGGCACCTTCACTGGCTGGCATTGATCCGTCCGTATCACTACGGGCCTCATCAGGGATTTTCTTAATATTTTTACCAATGAAAATGCGCAAAATGGTCAGCCAGGAAGGCCGGGGGCCAGAAAACGACCGGAGCCGTACCCTCGGTAGCGAGGACCATTTTCAACTGGCTACGCTGCACGCCAATCCTTCGCCCCTAACAGCAACAGCGCAGGTAAGGTCATGACGACAATGAGAAGCGCCGCCGGAGCGGCGAGCTGATAGTACTCTTCGCTGGCCTCGAGCCATACCCTGACGGCAAGCGTATCAAACCCTACGGGACGCAACAACAGTGTCGCCGGCAACTCTTTCATGCATTGGAGGAACATCAAGACCCATGCGGCGATGAAACCGCCTCTCACCAGGGGAAGAGTGACTCGCATGAGGATCAACCGCGTGGTATGGCCTAAGCTCCGCGCCGCTTCCTCCAAATTGGGCGTTACCTGCTGAAGAGCAGGCTCCATGGTCTGCAAGCCGGCCGGCAAAAAATGGAGAACATACGCGACGATCAAGACAACGACCGATCCATACCAGAATGGAGCCAGATGGGAAAACAAGACAAGAATGGCCAAGGCGCCCACGGGTCCCGGTAGCACGTAGCCTGCATAGGCGGCTTGTAGGCATAGGAGGTTGATCCGTGATGACTTTCGTGTGGCGAAGTACATGAGCGGTGTGCCAACCAGGACGGCAATCGTGGCCGCCAGTCCGGACAAGAACGCACTGTTCCACAAGAAACCCAGAAATCGGCTATCGATCGCTCCCTCAACCAGGGCGACACCGGTCCATTTTATCAGCAATAAAGCTGGGAGGCCGAAGGAAGCTCCGAGCACGACGGAAAGATAGATTAAGATGAGCACCGTCCCTATGGGGCCGCACCGTGTCCGTTCTGCCGTCCGGTAGCGGCCGGCGGTCTGGTAAAAGCGGCTACGCTGTCGAAACCAGCGCTCAGTTGCAAGGAAGAGCAAGGCGAAGCAAACCAAGAGGAGGCTCAACACCGCTGCGGCTGAGTGGTCATACCGGCCGGTGATTTGTTGGTAGACCGCATAGGTAAAGGTCTGGTAGCGAAGGAGCGAGACGGCACCGAAATCCGAGACCACATAAAGAATCACGAGGGATAGTCCCGCCACGGTCGCTGGGCGCAATAGCGGCAACGTGACACGGAACAAGGTTGCCAGGCGGGAGGCGCCGCAGGCTCGAGCCACTTCCTCAAACGACACGTTGAAGTTCAACAAGGCCGCCCGAGTGAGGAGATAGACAAACGGGAAGGTGTCGAACGTCATGACCAGTGTCGCGCCGGCATAACTGTACGGGGAGAAGACCTGACCTTGCGGGCCAACCCACATCTGCCAGGTGCGCTCGATCGGTCCCCCCGTGCCCAGCAGATAGGCGTATATGTAGGCCAGCACGTAGGTGGGTATGGTGAGGGGCAAGACCAGAGCCCACTCCCACATGCGCCGGCCGACAAACTCGAACCGGACGACAAGCCAAGCGAGCGACACGCCAAGGAGCAGCGTGCCGATCGCTACTCCCGCCGCCAGCCACGCGGTATTGACCAAGAGTTCTGGAATCCGCGTGTGCCACAGACGACTCCAAACCGCAGGCGGGGAGGCCGAGTGCCAAGCCGATGATATAGGTGATCGGGAGGAAGATAATTGCCGCTACGAGGACCGCGAGAACCGACAGGGGGGAAGGCAGGAGCTGTCGGCCCGCACTGGTGATTGATGGCACGTTGGGTCACCGTAGTCCCGGCCTGTTCGATCAGCGTCATGGCGGGTTCTCTCAATTCACCGAGTCGGACCAATGGAACGGTGGCTGTCCGAAAACTCTGTCGTGCTGGGAGGGCAGGATCGGCGGCGACGCCCGGTCGGAGTGGATACTCCTTGTTGAGCTCCGCAAACATTTTCTGACCGTCGGGAGAAATGAGGAATTCAACGAGGCGCTTGGCGAGGCCCACATGCCGAGAATGTTTGACGATCCCGACCCCGGCGGCATTGAGGATCGCCCCCATGCCCCCTTCCTGTTGGTCCGGCATTATGACCGCTATCGGCGCGCCGGGCTGAGTTTCCAAATGTCGATAGACGTAGTAATGGTTGACGATACCGAGTGCTGCCTGGCCCTTTGCCACCGCATCGACGATTTGGGAACTCTTCCCATACACTTGGCTCCCCGCGTTGGCTTTGAGCCCTTGCAGAAATCCCTGTGTCCGGTCGTCCCCGTAGGCAGCTTTGATGACCGACACTCCGGCCTGCAGGTATTCACTGCCGGCGTTCGGAATCGCGATCTTCCCTTTCCACCGCGGGTCAGCCAGATCCAAGATGGACGTGATCTCGGTCGCTTTCACCTGTGTGGTGTTATACACCACGATCCAAAGCCTCGCGGAAATTCCGACCCAACTATTATCCGTCGATCGAAAGGCCGCTGGAATGTTTCCGTCGAGCTCTGCCAAGTCTAATGGGCGCAGCAGCCCCAATTCCCGAGCCCGTTCCAGGCTTCCGGCGTCGTTGGTAACAAAGAGGTCGGCTGGCGTCCGTTCCCCCTCGGCATGTAAGCGGTTCACCAGTTCCGTGGTTGGGGAAGAGAGCAGATCGATCTGAATCCCGGTCTTCTCTTGAAACACATCGAGAACCGGCTTGATAAGGCGTTCAGCGCGACCGGAATAGATGACCAAACGATCCACCGCGTAGCCGTCACTCAGAAACAAGTGCACAGTCGAGAGTGCCAGCATGATCGCGATCATCCGTGTCCATCGGAGTATGAAAACGGGAAGAGGTATCACAAGCATATGTTCTTCCTTCGTTAAAACTGAAAATGAAACTGATTCAGCATCTCAAAAAGACTAATAAAAAAAGGGAGCAGTCAATGTCGACAGCTAGCGCAGAGACCGTAGAGTTCAAGCTTATGGGTCTGGATGGTGAACCCATTACGCGTCGCCACCTCTTCCTGAAGCCGTTCAATGTCGCAGTTCTCAAACTCGACGATCTTGCCGCATGAGGTGCAAATGAGGTGGTCGTGATGTCCCTTATGCGACACATTGTCGTACAGGGTCTGAGTTCCGAAGTGGCGGGCCTGAGCGAGTCCAACTTCACAGAAAAGGTTCAACGTTCGGTAAATGGTCGCCAGTCCGATGTGGGGGTCCTTTTTGGCCAGCAGGCGATACATTTGCTCCGCCGTGATATGTTCCATCTTGAGAAACACGCTCAGAATATGCTCGCGCTGACGCGTAAATTTGAGCTGATGCTTCGTCAAGTGCTCTTTGAGCAGGCCCATTTCTTTCAGATCTTTGCTCATCCCGGTCTCCGAAATGAGAGTGCTTTATTAAAAACTATTCCGAGAACGGGGTCAAGAGACAGATCAACCCGTATCGGTAAGCATGGTCAGGAAACTCATGGATCCCGCGATGCGACGTTGACCTGTCTCTTTTGCAGAGACTATAGTGCGGATAAGAACAAGAATCGACGCGGTCTGGCGTGGAGGTGATGATGGCCCTCTCACAGGTTCACAACTTTATCAATGGGGCGTGGAGAACGGCCGCAGGTACTGAATGGTTCGAGACTCGTAACCCCGCGAATCCTTCCGATGTGATCGGTACCTTCCCTCAATCCACTCCTGCGGACATTGAAGAAGCGGTATCATCGGCAAACCGGGCACAGTCCGGCTGGCGTGAATTGGGCATGATCAAGCGCGCAGAGTATCTCCTTCGTGTTGCCAGACTCATGGAGGAGGATCAAGAACCCCTTGCGCGGATGGTGGCGCGGGAAGCGGGTAAACAGGTGAACGAGGCGCGCGCTGATGTCATTGAGGCAATCCATACCGCGCAGTACGCCTTCTCCTACGGGCATCTGGGTCAATACGGGAAGATGCTCGCGGATGAAGTCTCAACCAAACGCTGTTATGAAGTGCTGGAACCCCGCGGGGTCGTCGTGGCGATCACGCCGTGGAATTTTCCAATCGCGCTCCCATTTTGGTTAACCGGGCTCCCGCTGGTCTTGGGGAATTCCGTCATCCTCAAGCCGAGTGAATATACACCCATGTGTGCGGCCAAGATTGCACGGTACTTTGAGCAAGCTGGAATCCCCCCCGGAGTCTTTCAGGTCCTCCACGGCGCTGGTGAAGGTGCGGGCGCTCCTCTCGTGGCTCATCGGCAAACGCATGTCGTTCTGTTCACCGGGAGCTACGAAATCGGCCTGACGATCAAACAGGAGGTGGCGAAGCATGCCGACAAGATCTGTACAATTGAAACCGGTGGCAAGAACGCAGTCCTCGTCATGGAGGATGCCAACCTTGACATGGCGGTCTCAGCCAGTGTTCTTTCTGCTTTCAAAACAGCCGGGCAGCGCTGCGTGACGGCCGGTCGACTGCTGGTCGATAGCCGCATGGCCGACCGATTTTCCGAGCGATTCGTCTCCGCAGCGAAAAGAGTGAGGGTCGGTGATCCCATGGATGATAGCGTCTTCTATGGAACCATGATCAATCGGCAGGGGGTGGACAAGGGCCGCCGCTTCAATGAAACGGCCCGCAAGGAAGGATTCGAGGTTTTACTGGACCGGAACACCGAACCACCGCCGACACCGGACGGGTACTGGCTGAAGCCGTTCGTCTACACCGGTCCCTGGCGCAGCGACAGTGTGTGTTTGACCGAGGAGGCCTTCAGTCCCCATGTAGCGATCGTCCCGGTGCGAGGAGTTGAGGAAGCGGTCGCCGTCTACAACGACACCAAGTACGGGTTGTCGGGTTCCATCATCACGGAGGACTACCGGAAGGCAAAATATGCCGAAGAGCACATGCGCTGCGGGATTTTCTATTGGAACTTGCCCTGCATCGGCGCCGGCGTCCGCATGCCGTTCGGGGGAGTCAAACAGTCGGGCAATCTGATTCCCTCGGCCGCCGGCCTTATTCCGGTACTGACCCATTCCAAGGCGGTGACTTATAACCTGGATACCAGGATCGTCATGGCTCAGGGCCTCAGTGCTGAGATCACGTAAACAACCGGCGAGTAGCGATTCGCGAACAGTCAATAGCAAGAGTGCAGAGAGTTGTCGTTCCGCTATTCGCTGCGTGCTATGACTTACCAGCTTGAAGTATGCGGAAGCCCGACCAAATCACGATCGATCGTGCCCTGCTCCTCTATGTCTTGCAATTAGCGGCGCCGTATGGGCTGATGAGCGATGTGAAGCTGCAGCAACTGGTGTTCCTCTGTGAGCTTCAAATGTTCGACAAGCGGATCAAGGGATTTCATTTTGAGTTTTTTCGCTATGCCTACGGGGCGTTCAGCAAGGACCTCGACAACGATCTGATGTCGTTGCGTCGCAAGGGATGCCTTGAGAATTTCGACCTTTCCGAGAAAGCCGCTGACGCGCTGAAGATTCTGCCGGAAGAAATGGAGGAAGTCGACGCCAATTCGCGTGTGATTGAAATCATTCAGGCGGTCGTGTCCACGTATGGGCCACAGGATACGGGGGATCTTTCGAAGTCGGTTGAAGCGGTCGAAATCAGCACGTCTGAACAGCCAGAATTCAAACTGGCGATTCGAGATATCTCATTCCATACCATCCTATTGGTGCCGAGCCGGATCGAAGTCGACGGCGAATTCATGCTCGCGCCGAGCATGCTGGCGCGTCTGAACACCGCCCTCGGATACTAACACTCATCGCGACTCGCCTCCAAGTCCATACAAGCTCCCGAACTTTCCTTCCAGATACGTCAGAAACGGTTCCGGGCTCAACGGCCTCCCCGTCACACGTTGGACGAGATGGTCGGCGGTAAAGGTCCGGCCCCAGCGGTGGATCTTTTGATTCAGCCAGCGCGTCAGCACCGACAGTCGCCCGGCTTCAATTTCTCCGTCCAGATCTGAGATTTCCCTTCGAGCCTGATCAAAGAACTGTACGGCGTACAGGTTTCCGAGCGTATAGGTCGGAAAATAGCCGATGGCGCCCAAGGACCAGTGAACATCCTGCAAGACGCCTTCCGCGTCAGTCGTTGGAACAATTCCAAGAAAGCTCCGCATCTTCTCGTTCCAGATATCAGGCAAGTCTTCCGCCCGCGTGCGACCTTCGATCAGGTCCTGCTCGATCTCGAAGCGCAGCATGATGTGAAGGTTATAGGTGAGCTCATCCGCCTCGACGCGGATAAGAGAAGGCTTCACTCGATTGATTGCCGCGTAAAACGCCTCCACCGTAGCGTCGGGCAGTTGCTCGGGGAAAAATTCCCTGAGGAGCGGATAGAAGCATCTCCAAAAAGGTCGAGATCGCCCGACGCAGTTTTCCCACAGGCGCGATTGGCTTTCATGGATCCCCAACGACAAAGCGTCGCCCAACGGGGTTCCGTATCGTTCTGGGTCAAGCCCCTGGTCGTAGAGACCGTGACCGCCCTCATGGATAGAGCTGAAGAGGCAGGCGGGCAGCTCATGTTCGTACACCCGGGTGGTCAGTCGCACATCGGTCGGGTGAAATGAAGTGGTGAAAGGATGGGCGGATAGGTCCAACCGGCCTCGGCTAAAGTCATAGCCCATCGCAGTCAGCACCAGCCGGCTGAATTCCGTCTGGCGTGTGGTGTCATACGCACGAAACAGGACCGCGTCGTCGATCACTACGGGGGCAGTCATTACCCGCTGCAGGAGCGGAACAATTCTTGTCTTCAGCTCGGTGAAGAGCGGGGTGAGACGGGAGACGGTCGTGTCCGGCTCATAGTGGTCCAGTAGGGCGTCGTATGGGGATTCTTTGTAACCGAGATAGTGCGCTTCCTCCTGTTTGAGTGAAACGATGATGCGGAGGTTCGGCAGAAACATCCGGAAATTGCTTTTCTTCTTGGCTTCGGTCCAGACCTGTTGAGCCAGTGAACATTCGCGTCCCAATCGTATGACAAATTCTGAAGGCAGTTTCTTGGCCCGGCTGAAATCGCGCCAGACCTCACGCAAAAGGGCTCGTGACGGTTCATCCCATGCCACTCCCGGAGAATCAATCGTTTGCCCTGTGGCGGGATCGATCCATTGGGCGAGCAAGCGCTGAATGTCCGGTGAAACCAATCGATCGTGAGCCAGGCCTTGAAGCGTTGCTAACTGGTCGGCTCTGGCGTGACCTCCTCCTGGCGGCATATAGGTTTCCTGATCCCAGGACAGGAGCGAGGCCGCGCTGGTTAGGTGCTGGATTTCAAGGAGGCGGCTCGTCAGTGGGGCCAGTGTGGCGAGGGTCTTCATGAAACTTCCAGCTCTCAAAAGGAGTAAGATGGTCAGTCTACGAAACGTCTGCCGGAGTTTTCAATGCTGGGGAGAAGGCACGTCTTGGCGCGCCTGGGATGGGCGGGTGAAAGAGGGCGAAGGCGCGCCCCGGGAACAGAGCCTGTATTTGACAGGCTCGGGGCGGGGCGGGTGACATGTTCGCCTGGGATGGGCGGGTGAAATGTTGGGAAAAAGACGCGTCTCGGCGCGTCTGGGGTGGGCGGGTGAAAATGTTGAGAAGAAGGCGCGTCTATATTGAATGCCGCTCGCCCAAGACGTCACGGCCATGGCGGCGCGGGTGGGCGAGCGGGTGGAAAAAGGAGGGATGGGACCATATGAAGGATCTGATCTTGCCGGAGATCGAAGCGTACGCCGAAGCGCATTCCTGGGCCGAGTCGGAAGGCTGTCGTGCTCTTCGGGAAGAGACCTATGGGAACATGGAATGCCCGCAGATGGTGGTCGGTCCGCTGGAGGGCGCCTTCCTGAAAATAATGGTCCGCCTCGTGCGCGCAAAGCGTGTGCTGGAAATCGGCACCTTCACCGGCTATAGCGCGTTGTGCTTTGCCGAGGCCTTACCGGACGACGGTGTGGTGATCACGTGCGATATTGATCCTGAGTCGACGGCGATGGCCCGGAAACACTTCGCCAGAAGCCCACATGGCCGTAAAATCGATCTGCGGGTCGGGCCCGCGCTCGAGACACTACGAGAGGTGGTGGGGCCTTTCGACCTGATTTTCATCGACGCCGATAAGATCAATTACGTGAACTACTACCGCCTGGCGCTGGATCTTGTCGGCCCGCATGGCGTCATCCTCATCGATAATGTTCTCTGGTCTGGGGAGGTGTTGCATCAGCCGCCGCCTGATCGCTCCACCGCGGCGATTCAGGAGTTGAATCGTGTGATCGCCTCCGATCCTCGCGTCACAGCCGTTCTGGTCACGCTCCGGGACGGCGTCTTTGTGATTCGTAGGATCTTGCCCTGAGACAAATTTCTTGACGAAGCGGGGGTGGCTGCTATAAGCCGCGCTGTTGCGTGCTCATACCAGACGGGGCCTGACGCGTGTGTATTTCCGACAGGCTCCGCCCGTCATCCGATGCGTCCTTCAGGTCCTCCTACGGGCTCCTGAAGGACGTTTTAGTCTGGGGCCTGCATGGACGTCAGGCAGCACTCCTTTGCATATGGCGCGCTGACGATGGCCGCCGTCTTCTGGGGCGGATCGATTGTCGCGCAAAAGATTGCGCTGGGATCGTTCTCTCCGGTCGAGGCTTCCGTCCTTCGAGGCCTGGGCGCTCTGTGCATCTGATCCCCTTCTGGTGGTGGCAGGAAGGGAACCAGGTGACCATATCAGGCACGGACATCTGGGTGTTCACCCTGTTGGGCTTCGCCGTTCTCGGCAATCATTTGCTCACCCTGTTCGGGTTGCGGTACATCGGGGCGGCTCCGGCAGGCGTGATTATCGGAGCCAGTCCCGCGATTACCGCCTTTCTTTTCCTCTATCCTCATTCGTGATGTCCCGTTTCGCCTGGTCTGGAAGGGCTGTGAGCCAGCGTCCCTTTGTTGGAGTGGTCCTTGTGTCCGGGGTGGGGAAGAGCCCTGCCCCCGGAGAGCAGCCGTGGCTGGGCGGGGCCCTGGTTGTCTTGGGCTTGGTCAGTTGGGCGCTGTATACAATCGGTGGCCGCCAAACGATGAATCGGTTCTCTCCGTTGACGGTGAATTGGACGACGCTGTTGCTCTCGGTCCTGTTCCAGGTCCCGCTCCTCTGGACCGATCAAAAAGTGATCGTTGAGGGGATCCACACCGGTCTCGGCCACGGCCTGGTTGGCGTTAGCCTATTTGGTGGTGTTTGCAACGGCCCTGGGACAGCAAGCGTGGCTCTATGGGGTCAAGCGGGTGGGACCTGCGCGTGCCGGCGTCTTTATCAACCTCATTCCGGTTTCGGCACTCGTGTTGTCGGCTCTTCTGCTCGGCGATCAGATCGGAGTCAGGGAACTGGCCGGCATTGTCTGATTCTCGCAGGCGTCTGGTTGGTCCATCGACAATCGGCACGGCGACCCGCCGCAGATTCATGAGATGACGGCGCAAGGCAGCGTCAAGGCACCGGTCCTTATGACTGAAGACAATTAGGCAGGGTGACCCTTCTTGTATTGGAACATAGAGGGTTCCAGATCTTTCAAGTTTCAACTGAACTCATTGTGGAGGCTGATCGGTCTTGTGTGTTGGATGCCGGGGAGGAAGCCAGTTGGGAAGCTATGACACGGGTTGCACCATGGCAGTCGCGACAACGATGCCCGCCGCACCTCGGTGGCGTGGGGAGACGGCATGCCGATCCTGATCGTTGATGACTCGATTGATGCGCAGCGCCTGTTGCACTCTCTCCTTCGATCGGCTGGACATCAGCGTCTGCTCTTCGCCGCGTCGATGACTGAAGCGTTCACGCGTCTCGCCGACCTCCCTTCTCAAAGTGAGAACTCCGGGATCGATCTCATTTTGCTGGACATCGATATGCCGGACATGGACGGCATTGAGGCCTGTCGGCGGATGAAGGCTGATGCACAGCTTCATGACACACCCATCATCATGGTCACCGCCACCAAGAAAGACCAGGTTCTGGCCGATGCGTTTCACGCTGGGGCGATGGATTACATTACGAAGCCCTTCAGGCCCTTGGAGCTTCTCGCGAGGGTTCGCTCAGCACTGGCTTTAAAGCGGGAAACGGATGCCCGCAAAGCTCGGGAGGGCGAACTCGTGGCAAGAAATCAGGAACTCCAGCAGGCCCTTCGGGAGATTCAGGTCCTTCGGGGACTGATTAAGATCTGCTCCTTCTGTAAGAAAATTCAAAACGATCAGGGGACCTGGCAGCAGATTGAGATCTATATCCGAGAACGTTCGGAGGCAGAATTCAGTCATGGGGTCTGTGCGGACTGCGCTGAAACACATTATCCAGGCTTGGTGAAGGGGACACGGTAACTATGGCGGTGAGTGGAGAGGACCGTGAGACCGGCGTGAACAGACCGCTGGAAGCCATGGTGATTGTCGGTTTGGCGATTGGCCTGGTCGTGCTGATCGCCGTCGGGGTCATGTCCTATCAGAGCGTGAGTCGATTCATTCAGATCACCGACCAGCGCGCACGCACCCACAGCATCATCGAGAAATTGAACGATGTCCTTTCCTGCGTCAGGGACGCCGAAACCGGCCTGCGTGGTTACATCATCACCGGGAATGCGCGTTTTCTGGAACCCTACCACGCCGCGGTGAAGATCATCGGAGCCGACGGGCAAGCGTTGCGGTCGTTGCTGCTGGGTGACCCGGACCAATTGCAAAGGCTGGATGCGCTGCAGTTGCGTATTACGGAACATCTGACCGTAGCCGAGCAGCAGATTGATTTGCGGATGAATCGCCGGTTCGACCTCGCGTTTAGAAGAGCGGTATATGGAAACGGGCAGGGCGAAGATGGATCAAATCCGTGTGATCAGCGAGAAATGGAGAAGACAGCCCTCGCGTCGTTGAGCCAACGGGATCAAGAGGCTCAGGCGAGCGCACGGCGCGCGATGGCGATCATTCTGTTCGGAAGTTTGCTGGCGGTCGTGTTTGCAGTTCTGGCGATCATGATCGCGAAAGCGCGTTCTAGCGGTCCGCCAACGAGCGGAAGCCGAGACACGAGGACTCCACACGTTTCTCAATTCGATTCTGGAGAATCTGCCGCACATGATCTTCGTGAAGGACGCCAGGGACCTTCGGTTCGTCCGTGTGAATCAAGCAGGTGAAGAACTGCTGGGCTACTCAAGAGCGGATCTGGTCGGGAAGAGCGACCACGACTTCCCAAAGGAGGAAGCCGATTCTTTTACGGCGAACGATCGGCAGGTTCTGAAAAGCGGCCAACTGCTGGATATTACTGAAGAGCCGATTCAAACCAGGACCAAAGGGCTCCGTCTTCTGCATACGAAGAAAATTCCGATTCTCGATCCCTCGGGACGCCCCCAGTATCTCCTGGGTATCTCGGAGGATATCACCGAGCGCAAGCGATCGGAAGAGGCCTTGAGGGAATCGGAACTCCGCTATCGCAGCCTGATCCAGACCGACCGTGATGTCATTTTCACGCTTTCCTCGGAGGGGCTGATCACGTCACTCAATACGGCTTTCGAAATCATTACCGGGCTCTCCGTTGCCGATTGGGTCGGCCGATCGGTTGTCCTCCTCATCCACCCTGAAGACAGAGCTCGTGCTTCGCAGTTGCTCGATCGGGTCTTAATTGGGAACAGCCCTCCGGCATTTGAATTGCGTGTCCGCTCTCGCTTAGGGGAGTACCTCATCGGTGAATTTACAGTCACGCCGCAAGTGCAGGATGGGCAGGTGATCGGAATCCTAGGAATTGCCCGAGACATCACCGACCGCAAGAAAGTGGAAGAGGAGCTGCGCAGGGCAAAAGAGGCTGCAGAAGCTGCAAATCATGCCAAGAGTGAATTTCTCGCCAGCATGAGCCACGAAATTCGGACTCCGATGAATGCCATCATCGGCATGGCCGACCTCTTATGGGAAACTCCCCTGAAGGAGGAACAGCAGGAGTATGTCGGGATTTTCCGGAGAGCCGGCATCAGCCTCATGAATTTGATTAACGACATTTTGGACCTTTCAAAGGTGGAAGCCGGCTACCTGGAGTTGGAAACAATTGAGTTCGATCTTGGCGACATCGTGGACAAGACGGCGGAGATGATGGCGCTGCGGGCTCATGACAAAGGGATCGAACTGGCCTGCTCGGTGGCACCGATCGTGCCGACCGACCTGATCGGCGACCCCAACCGATTGAGACAAGTCATTCTGAATCTGATCGGGAATGCCATGAGTTTCACCAATGCCGGTCAGGTCGTGTTGCGGGTCAAGAACCCTGAATCACATGAGCCGGGAATGTTGCGATTCATGATCGCCGACACCGGCATCGGAATTCCACAAGACAAGCTCGGATTGGTGTTCGACAGTTTTACCCAAGCTGATTCGTCAACCACCCGTAAGTATGGCGGAACCGGGCTCGGATTGAGCATTTCGAAGCGCCTCGTCAACTTGATGGGGGGTTGGATCTGGGCTGACAGCGCCCCGGGGAAAGGAAGCACGTTTTACTTTACGCTCGTTTTTGGTATTCAGCCCAGCCCGTTGCGCATTGCGTCTCCGGCCGAGATCAATCTGCATGGGGTCAAAACCTTGGTTGTGGACGATAACGCGACCAACCGCCTTATCCTGAAGGAGGCACTGTCGTCGTGGGGCGCGATGGTGACTGAGGTGCCCGGTGGAGAAGAAACGCTGGCCGAACTCCAGCGAGCGTATGCTGCCGCGGAGCCGTATCAACTGCTGCTCTTGGATTGCCGGATGCCCGACATCAATGGATTCCAAGTCCTCGAAAAAATCAATGAGACATCGGGCATGGCCGGAATGACGGTGGTGATGCTGACCTCGGATAATCGCAGCCCGGATATCGCGCAGACCTACAAGTTGAGGCTTGGCGGGTATCTGGTCAAGCCGATTCGCCGTCTGATCTGTTGAAAGCGATTACGATCGCCATCTCCCGATCCAGAGGGACCGCTCAGCAACCGTCCGGTCCAGCGCCCGCAACGGTCGACATCCCGGCCTTAGACATCCTGTTGGTCGAAGATTCATCTGATAACCGGCTTCTGATTCAGTCCTACCTCAAGAAGACCCCTTGTCGGATTCAAACC
This sequence comes from Nitrospirota bacterium, assembly GCA_963703955.1. GTDB lineage: Bacteria > Nitrospirota > Nitrospiria > Nitrospirales > Nitrospiraceae > CAVPGK01. Next base: position 96,494 of record CAVPGK010000020.1, read on the forward strand.
GCCGAAAATGGCGAGATTGCAGTCGAATCCTTTCAAACCGGATCCTATGACCTGATTCTTATGGATATGCAGATGCCCGTGATGGACGGGTACACGGCCACCCGACATATAGGGCAGTCCGGGGAACGGGAAAACCATCGTCGTCCCACCCCCATTATCGCCTTAACGGCCAATGCCCTGCATGAAGAAGTCAACCGCTCGCTTGAGGTGGGATGCAACACCCATTTGACCAAACCAATTAAAAAGGTAACCTTGATGGAAGCTATTATCGAATATGCAAAAAAGGTTCTGCC
>CAVPGK010000021.1:0-184064 GCA_963703955.1 Nitrospirota bacterium
AGGTTGACTTGGACGTCGAGCTGGCGGCTGTCCGCCTGGGCCGCCGCGTCCTGGGCGGGTCCAGCGACGGCGCCGAGCAGGACGAGGCCAAGGCCAAGCCATCCACCGCGCGCCAGCCACCATTCCCGCGATGTGCACAACCGCAACGCCAACGAGGCGGCGGAACAGGACGAGTGCCCAGGGGCAGGGCGCTCGCATCTGTCGAAGAGCTTCATCTTCGCCATACGCAACGCCGGGTTCGGCGCTACCCACCGCCTCAATCCCATTCCGCCAGTTCCACGGTGACGCCCTCCGGTCCGGAAAGGAAGACCAGCTTCCGGTCATGGAAGTCCATGACCTCGTTCCGAAGTTGGACGCCCTTGGCCTTCAGCCGTGCCACCTCGGCCTCCAGATCGTCGACGGCGAAGCAGACATGGTTGAACCCCAGTTTGGTGAGGTTGCCAATGGCCGGGTCGGGGAGCGGATTCGGGTGGCGGTACTTCAGCAACTGCACCTCCGTTCGCGGCGAGACGTTGGCCAGGGCGAGCGTGACGTGTTCGGCCTCGATGCCGTCCACGCCCATGTAGGTCGAGAACTGTGGGCCCGCGATCACGACGGACGTGTCTTCCTCGAACCCGAGCAGGCCAAAAAACTGCTTGGCGGCCTCGACATCTCTCACCACGATGGTGACGTGGTCGAAGTGTTTGATCATGGCGCCTGCTCCTGTCACTGGTTGGCACTCACCTTGTATCCCCCTCAATCAATGATCATCCAAGCACTGCGGAACTCCTCAGGCTGCCGGGGAGGGCCTGCCAGCCTCCCCCTGTGGCCAGGGGCCGCCGAACTATTAAAGTGTGCTGCGGGCGACCTGTGCAGCATAGCGTGGTGACCTGAAAGCCCAACTGACGCGAAAGTCTACTGCAAGCTCGCAGGGTTATCTAGCGGGTGGCCCTGCTTAGCCCGCCTGGATATACGGCGAATCCTGCAGTCTATCCGGTTCCCAGCCCGCAGTGTATCCCAGCAGACAACTTGCAGTCAGAGACGGTCCGCGCGCAAATTTGTGAAACCACCGCCCAGGTACCTGCTTCGGGGATCATCGCTTCACGACCGAATGTGCGGTCTTTGTGCTGAGGTTTGCCGGCAATGCGCGGAGAACTGTGTGCCAGTAGCAGGAGACCGCCCGCATTTAGACGGCTGAATACCCTTTTTCTTCTTCCGCGATTCGCCCTGTGTGACTCTATCTCGCTTTAGCACTATGTTTTGTTATAGTGTACGTTTCCAGCAATGCGAGGTAGAGCTTGCGGCACAGGAGGCCTGACGTTTTTTCACGCTGTATTGGGTGGACGCTCGTCTGTGCGCTCCTGGTTGCCTGTTCGGTGACCAAAGAGCCGGACCCGACTTCCGGCACCTCCGCAGCCGGGACCGCTCGGATGGGAAGTTCCTCCGCCGATGTCTGCCCAGGCGCTACTGCCGCCGGACTGGCTCAAGGGGCCGCACTACCTGGTCCAAAACGAAGTCGTGAACGACGGCGCCCAGCACCACTTTGTCGTGAACTCTGACTTCGGGGCGTTTCCCGCCACCGGTACGTCCATGCTTCGAACCCGGATCGTAGAAAGCGAGGCCATAGCGGCGTTGAAGGACGCGCGCCGATCAGAGGTGTTCGCCAATGCCCTCAAGTTCCAAGTCCTCCACCCCTTCCGCGGCGTGAAGATGCTCATCACGGACCCTGGACGCGTCGTGCGTAGTGTCGGCGGGGGACTCTTGGAGTTTCGTGATGCCCGGACGGTTTCTCAACTTTGAATCAAGCGATCAGGAGGATTCTGTGACGAAGTCGACGATTGGGTTTTCTTATATGAAGCGAAATCTCGCGTTTCAGTTCGGGGTGGATCCCTATTCGTCCAATCCCGTGCTGCAAGACGAACTCAATGAACTGGCCTGGATTGCTTTCACCGCCGATCTGGCGCCTCAGGTCGGGTATTTCTTCATGCCGGCAGGCGCCATCCTTTGGATGACCTTTAGCGCGACTCGCTGGACCTCCTACCTCGATGAGCAGGTCCGCGAGTTTCTCCACGAGGTGCGTACTCCTGCGCGCTCGCGACCGAGGCAGATTGGAGAAGATGGGCGTGAGTGAGGAAGACATCAACCTGTTCTTCCTCAATCCGCAGTATTCACCGCGACACTGGACCATCATTACCACCGCGCTCGAGGAATTGTCCGGTGTCGATCATCGTGAAGCCTTCCTCGCCGTGGCGAGCGAGGCGAATTCCGAGCAAGTGGTCCTGTTTTACCAGCACGTGGCGGAGATGATGCGTGGTTATCACCTGCACGTAGACTCCGTCGACCGGCTGCTTGCGCTGCCGCGTATCCCGGCACTCTATACCAAGGATCGAACTCTCGTCGTGATGCTGCCCGTCGATCATCTGTTTTGGACCTCGCGCGTCGCATCGGTTGCGCAGGCCTTGACGGCCCACGTTCCCCGTCGGCCCCGTATTGCTCGGCGTGAGCTGTGGATCGCCGGACGAATTTCTCCTCGTGCCAGGCACGAATTCGAATGGCTTGGATGGGAGGTGTACGAGCAGGTATCCGAGAGGTTCTGCCGCCGCCATAACGGAGCACCGGTGGGGACAGGGGCCAGGCGTCTGAGGGACATCGAGAGCGGCCTGCGCTGCGACGCAAAGGAAGCAAAACCATTCGCAATAAAGAGTGGTTCCACATGGTTAATGACGACATTATTTCGATGCCCGACATCTCATGGCGGTCACCGTATCCACGCCGGCACCCTCCTCCCCCCTATCTGGCCGTCTTGTCGGGCTCAAGGCTCTGATTCAGCAGATCCGCGAGCACTGGTTTGGCACGCCGTTTTAGCCCCAATTGCTGCATATACCGGGTGAGGGCATTGGCGAGTTGTTGCCGTTGGTGGACCCGACGTGTCAGACTGTGTGTCTCGAAAGGTTAATCAAACCGGCATAAACATTGGAGGGAAGAGTGATTGACTCTTTCTTCCAGCTTCCCCAGAATTTACCTCGTTTCCCGATCCATTTCACAGGGCCGGGCTCGAAAAGGAGCATCCACCATGGGTAAAGCCATCGAGTGTGCCAAGGTTGATCCGTCGTCCGGATGCAAGCATGTCGTTCGCGGGAACACTGAAGAGGAAGTCCTGAAGAACGCCATGGAACACGCCAAGCAGCATGGGATTCGGGAGGTGACGCCTGAACTCAGAGCTAAAGCGAAGGCAGCGATCCGGGACGAAAAGTAAAACCCGCCAAGACAATCGGGATCGAACTGATCGCTAGAGAGAAATCTGACTACGGTGTCGATCATCTGGCGTGAAGAAATACACCCAATTGGGGTGTCTACTCCAAGTTGAGCGGCAAAGCGATCAGCTTGCGGGCGCTTTTTTGCTAGGCCAGGATAACAAATGTGTAATCCTTTAAATGCGGTCTGCTCCATCTTCCTGCATTCAACGAAACCATGCTGACGATTGACGACATCCGGGTGATTCCGCTGTTCTCGACACTCCCTGTCACCGAACTTGAGCGTCTCGCGCAGACGTCCGCCGACCTGCATCTCAGTGCCGGAGAATTCGCTGTTCCTGAGGGTGGAGACCGTGCCCTCTACGCGGTCCTCTCCGGCAAGATCGAGGTCGTCAAGATGATCGACGGCATCGAACGGACGCTGGGCTGGCGCCTTCCGGGCACAATTTTCGGCGAAGTGCCGATGACCTTCGGCACGCCGTTTATTGCGGGCTATCGGGCGTCAGAGCCCTCGCGCGTCTTGCGTGTGGATCCGAAGCAGTATTACGCGATTGCGGCGGCGGCGCCGGAGGTCTCTGTGAAGGTCGGGATCCCTCGCACTCGACCGCATCGGAGGGCTTCAGGATATCGCTGCTGAACCACCCAAGGCGCGCGTCACAATGGTCGGTCACCGATGGGACGCCGCCACCAGCGCGCTGCGCCAGTTCCTCGCGCGCAACCAGATCAGCTATGACTGGATGACGCCCGATGCGCCTGATCTGTCAACGCGGTGGCCCGGAACCCGCCCGTCGGACGACGATTGCCCTGCGCTGAGACTGGCCGACGGGATGCTCCTCAGTCGACCCGCGACACGGGACCTTGCCCAGCTCCTTGGCCTGCAAACGAAGGCACGTCTCGCTGAATACGACACCATGATCATCGGGGGTGGGCCGGCCGGCCTCGCAGCAGCAGTGTACGGCGCGTCCGAAGGACTGCGCACTGTAGTGGTGGAGCGCGAGGCTCCAGGAGGTCAGGCCGGCATGTCCTCGCGCATCGAAAACTATCTCGGCTTCCCTAGCGGCGTCTCGGGCGACGAGCTCGCGAACCGTGCACTGCAACAGGCAAGGCGCCTCGGGGCGGAAATCCTGGTCACGCGCTCTGTCACTCGCCTCGATCCGAAAACGCGTCAGGTTTACCTCGATGGCGACGACGTCGTCCGGGCGCGGACGATCATTCTTGCCACTGGCGTCACGTGGCGCCGCCTCGCGATCGACGGCTTCGATCAGCTTATCGGCAAAGGTATTTACTATGGTGCGGCACGCAGCGAAGCGAGCGCGACCCATGGACTCGACATCCACCTCATCGGTGGGGGAAACTCTGCCGGCCAGGCCGCTCTATACTTCGCCAATCATGCCCGCAGGGTGACGCTCGTCGTCCGTGGCGATTCCCTGGATAAGAGCATGTCTCGCTACCTGATTGAGCAGCTCGGTGGAAAGTCGAACGTGACGGTCCAGGTGGGGTCGGAAGTAGTCGCCGCACACGGTGACACCCATCTAAGGGCGATCGACATACGCGATGAGGCGAGCGCAAAGGTGCGCCGACACGACTGTGGTGGCCTTTTCGTTTTCATTGGAGCCGATGCAGAGACCGGATGGTTGCCGGCAGACATCGCGCGCGACAAACGAGGGTATGTTCTTACCGGTGACGACGTGGTGAAGGCCGGGCGCTGGCCGCACAGCCGCGATCCCTACCTCCTCGAATCGAGTGTCCCTGGTGTGTTCGCCTGTGGGGATGTGAGGTTGAGCCCGGTCAAACGCGTGGCTTCCGCGGTCGGTGAGGGCAGCATGGCGATCGCTTTCGTTCACAAGTATCTGCAGCAGGACGCGCAGTAGCACTCGCGAGCACGGTGAAGCGTATCCGTGTTTGGCAGGCCAGGCGTTCTGCCGACATGATTGAACACATGTAAATTACGAGAGACGTAGGAATGGGACTGCGTAGCTTTGTTTGTGTGTGGTGAGGGGGGTGTGAGTCCTTATTAGTAGTTTTTTAATTTTCCAGAAATTTGCGTCACGACTTTGCCATGACACTGTATGCCTCTGTACCCTACCGGTGCCTGGCGACCACCTTGCTAGTGAAACAAGGGTGCCGGGGGGTCCGTCTGGGGCATAGGGTGCAGACAGTCGACCCTTCTTGACCCTTCATGAAACCTCTCGCAATGGTCATTCTAAAGTGCCCACCGAGTGTCCACGGAGATCAGGGGAACGGGGGGAATTAGAGGGAACTGGTAGGATCAACATTGAGAGCAAGAAGTGTAGAAGTCGCAGTATTCAGAAGGGGTTGTGGCGGTTTTCAAGGGATTTGGAACAGGCCCCGCAGTGTTCGAGTTAGGGTTTACGAAACCGCTGCTCTGCCAACTGAGCTACGCCGGCTACCGACTGGTGAGAAACCTAAGGCGGGCAAGAGATCGTCGGCATCATACCGAGGGCCTGTGAACCTGTCAATCTCAAGTCAGGAGCGGCCTTCATTTCACGCGGCCGAGAACGAACTGCGACGTCTTCGTTTGAGAACCGAGCGGAGGCAAGCAAGCCGGTTCTTGTGCGTTGTGAAATTGTTCCTTGGCCGTCTGTACCACCTGCTCATGGACATACCCACACAATTCTCCGACAGCGATGATCCCGTTGCGATCCCGGTCCGCGGCCCCACCCAGCCCTTTCAAGAGAAAGTAGGTGAAGAGCCCGTGCCGCCCTTCTTCGTATTGATGCGCCTCCTGCCGGCCGCTCACGCCAACCACCTGTACGAGTTTGTCTTCCCGAAGCGCCGGCGGCACCGCGTCCCACAGAGGAGCCTTTCCATTCTGCGCTCCGTTGGGTGAGGGCTCGAACAGCGCCAGGTCCATCAAGAGCACCACGCGCTGGATCGGAAGGCGCGCCAGGTTGTCATACAGTCGACGCAGCGAAAACAGGCGGGCGACGGACGACGGATCCGCCTCGTACGGAATCAGCGACACACCGCCGGTGGCCGGATTGACCCATGCGCGACCGGCGAGAAAAATAAAGACCACGCTGCCCGGCGCGACCTGCTCAGGCAACCATTCCTCGAAGAGTTCGACCAGATCGTCCTTCAATGCATGATCATCCGTCGCCAGCCGGATCTGTGTCGGTGAAATGCCGGCCACAGCCTGAAAATATTCCGCCATCACTTCGGCATCACGCGCGGCAAATTCAACCGCCGGAACCTCGCCGTTTCGAAAGGTGCCGACCCCGACTGCGATGCCGACCGCTTTCTGCCGCTCATAGCCGGACGCTCGCTCGGGAATCAAGTCCACATCCACCTCGCGCGCCTCTTTAACGGATGGTTTCGGCTCCAACGCCAATTGGAATTTCTTCTGATTCGGTAGATCCGCGGGCGGGAGCGGGGCCTCAACGGAGATGATCAATTCAGCCTCGGTGATGGACTCCGCCTCAGGAGCGGTCCCTTCAATAGCGATGTGCTTGGTCTCGCCGGGCTGCACATCTCCAACCGGCATCGGGTTGGCGAATTGCGCGACCAAGGCGGGCGTTCCGCTCAGGCCGATTGCGACATGTTGGACGACGGCCCCGCCGGTATTCCTGACTTCAACCTCCAAAGAGATCGTCTCTCCACTCTGGAGCCGCTGATCCTGGTTCTCGTCTTGGAGCATGACGCGAGACACGAGGCTCGCGGGCCCGGCGGACGAGACCGGAACCTCCCCGACCAATACCGGTGACGCGCCGGCCGTTGCCGTTGATCCTGAAGCCGGTGATGCCGTTCCTCGGTGTTGTTCTTCCACGGCAAGCGCGGCTTCCCTGATTTTGGTCGAGGTGCCCAATTGCTTTTTCAGCCCCTGGGCCAAGGTCCCAGCAGCCTGATTCGCCAAGGCGGCGAGCCCACGGACGTCACACTGCTGATCTTTGGTTTCCACCGTACCGCGGGCGTCGGTTCGCAGGTTCTTGGTATAGAGCACCATCCCGGTCGAGTCCGTATAGTCTATGGTCGCGCCTAGCGTCACGGTGGCCGGGTAACTCTTCGTCGCTTGACGATAAATCGAGACAGCGACTTCCTGCAGCCCGAGCGCAACTTGCACCACGCCGTCGGGCGGCCTCTGTGATGAGCCGGAGCCCACGGTGACCCGCTCAAAGACGGTCCCGATTTCTCGTTTCAACGAGTCCTTCAGGCGATCCCCGATAGGAAGCGTCTGCGGTTTCCGGCAGGCGTCGGTGTACTGAAGCTGCGCCTCCGTGACGCTGGCATCCAGGCGCAGGTCAACCGTCAACGGCAGCCAGTACCCCTGTGGATCACTGAGCCGGTGGAAGAGTTTTGACGGCCCACAGGCTGAGAGAGCAAGCAGCGACAGAATGGAAATTGCCGCACGAGTCATGGCTTGAGGCCGGCGAGAGGAAGAGAAACAGACAAGCCTCACGGTGAACGACGTATACCCCAAACGGTCCAAGAAGGCAATGCTCGAGGAGTTATGCCGCTCGGCCTGCGTTGACACCTCCGGGGACCTCCAGTAATGTTGCCCCAATGTCTGACCCCGTCCCGTCGGATCACTCTTCCGTCGACCTCGCTCAGTCCGGCCGTTCTCCTGACCGCGTGGCTTGGTCCGCCGTGGGCCGCCTCCTTCGTCTATCCAACCAATCCGGGACGCTGCTCCTGATGTTGCCGACCCTTTGGGCGTTGGCCTTGGCGTCGGAGGGCCGGCCCTCGGTCGGGCTCCTTCTGATCTTTGCCGCGGGATCGTTTATCATGCGAAGCGCCGGGGTCATCATGAACGACCTTGCCGATCGCTCGTTCGACAGGAGAGTGGCTCGGACACGAACGCGTCCGCTCGCCAGCGGCGCGATCAGTCCACGCACGGCCCTGTTCATCATTCTCGTTCTGCTCGTGATCGCCGCCGCACTCCTCTCCCTCCTGAACCGGTTCACCATTCTCCTTAGCCCGGTGGCCGTCTTGCTGGCAGCGGTCTATCCGCTCTCCAAACGAATCGTGCGGATTCCCCAGGCCGTGCTCGGTATAGCCTTCGGATGGGGGGTGATCATGGCCTGGGCTGCCGTGCAAAACCGGTTACCACTTCCGGCATGGCTGCTCTATGCGGCTACCATCTGTTGGGCGGTGGCATATGACAGTATCTATGCGCTACAGGATCGGGACGATGATCTTCGGATCGGGGTGAAATCTTCAGCGATTCTCTTCGGCTCATGCACGTGGATAGCCGTCGGGGTCGCATTGACCATCATGTTTATTCTGCTTGCGGTGACCGGTTCACTGATCGGAATGAATGCGGCGTTTTATGGCGTGCTGATCGCCCTCGCCGGGTTCTTAAGCCAACAGGTCTGGAGACTGAGAACACCGGTCTCCTCTGCGCACGCCTTCAGTCTGTTCAAACAACACGTCTGGGTCGGATGGGCGATCTTGGCGGGAATCTGGTTGGGACTGTTGGAGTTCTGAGTGCCGAGTGGTGAGTTTCCAGAAAAACTCAGCACTCATCACTCGGAACTTAAAACCTCGTCTTCAGTTGGAGGCTTTTTCGATCGGCTTCGCCTCACCTGCCGGCTTCTCCGGGCGTGGCGCGCGCAAGGTGGTCAGATACATCGCGACGGCCTTGGCATCGGGATCGCTGAGCCCGAGATTCGGCATCCGTGTTTCGGGTTTCATGCTCTGCGGGTATTTGATCCATCGATAGACCCAGGTAGCATTCAGCCGAAACCCTGCGCGATCCAGCGCCGGGCCCACGACTCCACCCTCCTCGCCGACACGGTGGCAGCCGTTACATCCATACTTGCTCGAATACAGACGCTTTCCGACATGAGCCAACTTGGCCGCCTCGGCAGAAGGCATCGTCAGATCCGGCCTCTGCACCGCGGCGAGCTTGGGGCGGGACGTAAACGAGGCCGCAGCAGCTTTTACCTTCTCGAGTTCCTTCGATGCCGCGCCAAACGCCGCTTGCTCTTTAGCGAAGGCCTCATCGTCGACTTCGGCCCCTTTTGCTTGCGCCTCGTCGTTGGCTTTCTTTTCCGCGGCATCAAGAGCCTGCTTGGCCTGGTCATAGGCTTGCTGCGCGGCCTGGACATGGCTCCCCAGTTCCTTCTTTCGCCCTTCCAAATCGTAGGTGAGCTTCATTCCATGCAAGGTGCGGACGTACGCCACGATCGCCCAGATCTCTTCCTCCGACAGGGTGTACTTGAAGCTGGGCATGGTAGGCACGGCAAACTCGTCGTCCCCGATCTTCTCGCCGCCTTCAGGGCTCGTGTCCTTCATGTCGCGGGAAATGGTCCCAAAAATTTCCTCGTCCTTAAACGTGGACATCTCGGCTTTGGCCGAGAGATCTTTCGGGCGCGGATCGGGCATCGCACTCCAGTTATAGCCCTCATTCTGCCGTCCGTTTTCTCCGTGGCAATGCAGGCAGTAGTGAGCGTACAGGTCCTTCCCCTTGGAGATCTGCTCGCTTTGAAAGAGGGCGCACCCCACAAGCCCCGCGGCGGCGCAGATGCTCGCCACCGCCGCCGTCAGGACGAACCTCCGAAGATTCCGCGTCCCTTCCATGCCCATGGTCGCCCTCATGTGGAGGACCCTTTCTTCAGTTTTCGAATGACGACGAACTGAAACACCGCGGCAATCCCCACCGCCAACGCCGCATAGAGATATCCCGAATAGTCCGGAGGTGGTTCCGCGCGGAAATACCACCAGGACGACACCGCTTTCTGCGAGCCCTTTTCCTTCAGATCGCCGCTCTCCAATTTCTTGCCGTCCCAGACGGCGAACGCAATATTGATGAAGTCGCCCGGCTTGATCTGGGTGTCATGCTCCGGATCGTCGGTGGACAAGGCGCGCGTAAAGACGACCTTCCAGACTCCATTTTGATAGACGCCCTTGCCCTTGGTGTCTTGCCGGTCCTGAACTTTTAAGGTGCCGAACCCCTGCGCATTCATATCGAGCACCTTGTTATCCTTGTTTTTCCAGTACCAGATATTCACCGGGCCGCCTTCCACCAGAGTCATCGGCTGGCCATGCGCAAAATGCGCCTTCTTATCCCCGATCATGAACTCCAGCGCCGCCGCGTCATCCGGGTCTTGCGTGGGGTCTTCATATTCCACTAGGATCGCCAGCGTGCTCCCGTCATGAAGACCGCGAACCTTGATCGACTTGGCCGTCGCTTCGCCGATTCGAGTGGGCCAATGGACCTGCGGAGACAGGGGAAACTCGGAGAGCGGCGCGCTATTCCATGCTGCGGCCGTTGGATCGTCCGCCGGCAGACCGCCTTTGGCCAGGACAGCGCGAACGGCCACACTTTCCTGAGCAGACCCGACACCCGCACTGACCAGACCGACCGCCAAGCACAACCCGCCAATGATTCCGAGTCGTGTCATCTGAAATCGTCTCAAACTTCTCATACTTGCCTTACCTTTTTCCTTCAACTCTCCCTCACCCGATGGGTGAACGTCCTACTGCGCGCATGTTTTCACCCACCCACCCCAGGCGCGCCAAGACGCGCCCCTTCCCGGAGCGAGCGTCTCACCCTCCCTCTTAGAGAGGGCGGATGGGGTGGCTCCCACTGAGCGCATCGAGCGAGCACTTCCGATGTGCGCGCTCTGCGAGCACAGGAGCCACCCCATCCGCCCTCTCCCTCTATTCCCACGTTCTCGGCTTCTGATGCGCGCCGTCATACTCACCCATGATAATTTTCCAAATCCATTCGTCCGGCAGTTCCACCTCCCAGCGCGGCATGGCCGACTTCCAGGGCATGCCCTCATTAGGAAGCCCAACCCCGCCCTTCTTGATTCGCCAGAACAGATAACTTTCCTGGAGCATCGCGATGGTGGTGGAGTCCGAAAAGTTCGCCGGGGGCGGATTGAAGCCTTTGGCGGCCGGCCCCTTGCCGTCGAAATTTCCTCCATGACACGGAGAGCAAAACGCGGCATAGAGCCCTTTTCCCGTCATGACGTTGTCCGGGGTATTGAGCACCGGATTCGAGAGACCCACAAATTCACCCGGAGGAGCCGGATGGATCGTCCGGTTTTCAGCAGGCGGCGCATCGCTCGGCGCCGTGCTGTTATAGGTCTGCCATCCGATCAGGAGCGGAAACAGCACCAGCACCAGCATGCGGGCCGTCTTCATGGTTCCATCTTGGCCCTCCCCGCTCAAGAACCGAAAGATGGGCCCTAAAAACGCCTCCGTGGAATCGCCGCTCAGTGTCTCGAAAATCACGATACCGGTCGCCACGAGCGCGATGTAAAGAAAGATCAAACTAGCCGGCAACGGCGCCGTAAATAAGGGCAGTACGAATTTCAGAAAGAGGTAGGTCCCGACAATGATGATGACGGGCTTGACCAGCGCGTGTCCCTTCATAACGTCCACCTTCCTCACTTCAGGCTGCTGAAAAAGTCATCCAGCAGGCATTCTGGAGTAGCATTACGGAAACGGCCGCCTCACCACTCGGCGGCGTGCGCAAACGTGATGCTCGTTATTCCTCGCATCGCGCACCTTGCTGAAGGCCTTTTTGAACAGTCTGACCATGCCCTTTAGTTCGCCTGAGCCACGGTCACGGCTGAGGCGGTTTTCGTTGGCAGCGGCTGCGTAATCTCCGATGGGCTGACCGTGATCGGCTCTCCGCTCATCTGCTGCAGAAACGCGATCACGGACAGGATTTCATTATTGGAGAGTCCGATCGGGTTCTTATTGATGTGCGGCATCCGCGCGGGGTATTCCTTCGGCAGCCCCTCGTGCCGGTAGTCGAGATAGACGTACGCTTGCGGCTGCGTGAGACTCTCATACATGAATTCTCGGCTCAGCTTGGCTCCGATCCCCTTGAGGTCAGGGCACCGCGCCGACTCGCTCGGGCCGATCGAGTGACAGAGCGCGCACTGGCCCTTGCTGAAGAAGATCGTTTGGCCGATGGCGGCCATATCGGAGGCCGTCTTGATGGTGGCAACATCAAACTTCTCTTCAGCGGGCGGTAACGAAGCCATCTGCGGAACGCCCAGCGCAGTCATAGAAAACAGACCGAGAACGATGATGACGAATCCCACGACTCTAACGAATCGGGCCTGAATAAAAAGAAGGATGACGATCCCGAGGCCGATGACACAGAGACCAAGCACTTGCAACAACGCGACTTCACTCATTTCCTTTTCCTCTCACACTCTCCCTCCACTGAGGCGCTGCTACTATTTACGCGGGAGCGACCGCGTTGAGGTCCTACTGCGCGCATCGAGTGAGCACCGTCCTCGTGTGCGCACTCTGCGAGCACGGGACCTCAACGCGGTCGCTCCCGCTTCCCACGACTAAAACAGCGCCTTATTTCCCTTCGTCCAGCGCCGGCGACCCTCCCGCCATGGCCGGCACTGCGCTTGCCGGAACCTTCTTCTCCCTGCCTGCCGGTCCCGGCGCTTTTCCCTTGTCCCCCATGGTGGCCACCCAGAAAATGAAGGCGACCAGCAGGCAGAACAAGAACGTGTTGAGCGACATGAGCGCCGCGGCATAGCCGAGGGCCGGAGAATAGGCATACTCGGAGGAGTCTCGCATCACCCCGTAGATATGCCAGTGGACGCGTGACGAGGAGCGCGCGTAGCCCATCAATGTCATGAGGAGGATGACCATCACCGCGTTCAACACCAGCGCGTACCCGGCCCGAGGCGGCATGCGGCCCCAGACCATCTCCGTCGTCGTTCTTGCGCTCCGCAACAGCACGGCTGTCAGAGGGGTGATCGTCACCATCACAAACAGTACGATCAACACCTGAGCAACTGAAAAGTAGTTAATCCGGACAATCGCCGGCACGAAATATCCCCAGACTCCCAACACGATCACCACGATCGCAGCCACGCCGAGGACTCCGGCATTGACCGCCTTGGCGATCTTTGCCCATGTCGCTGTCTCCTCCTTGCCGGCTCGCCAATACATGATAAAGCTCATGAACGTGACAAGAATCATGAGATTGGCCACGGTCATCTTAGCCGACATAACGCCGAAGACCCCCAAGAGAGGATGGTGCGTCCCGCCCATCTTCCTGGCTTCTTCGAGCGAAGCAACCAGCGAGTGCGGGGTCATCCAGACACCCAGACAGAGCAGCAGGATCACGAGCATCGCCATGATCGGCTTCTTATACTTCACCTCCGCTCCCGGGATGCGGTAGGTGATCCCCAGCCAGAAATAATAGTTCGCCCCCAGGAAGAGCACACCGATCAGCATCGCTTGCAGGATGAACAGCCAGGATAAGAACCCGCCCATCAAGGTGATTCCCATCTGCTGGTTGTACTGATACACTTCGCGCATCAGCCAATAACCGGCAAACGGCAACGGCAGCATTCCGAACACGCCGATGAAGTTTCCCACATACCCCATCCAATCGTAATGGTCCCGCTCCTCGGCGGTTGTGGCGGACAGATAGCGGATGCCGGCATAGGCGCCGCAGATGAAGCCGCCCAGCACCACATTGGCGATCAGACGATGGATATTCACCGGCCACCAGGTTGGGTTCCAGGTCGCCGCCCACGCGCGCGCGAAATCAGAGCCCTCGGCGATGACGACCGGGCTCGCCTGGAAGGTGGCCCAGGAGTTGGGCACGATCATGATAAAGAACGCAAAGACGTTCAACAGGAACCCCAGAAACAGGTGAAAGACCTTGCCCCCCCCCTCTTGCATGGCGTCCCATCCGTACCAATACAAATACAGCGTGGCCGTTTCCAAGAGGAACAGAATGCAGTACACGACGAAAGAGGGAAAGAAGATGTCGGTCAAATAGTTCATCAGCTTGGGATAAAAGCCGATGAGCAGGAACAGCAGAATGCCTCCGAACAAGGCGGTCGTCGCATAGGAAGAGGTCAGCAGCTTGGTAAATTCTTTGGCCAGCTTGTCGTAGCGCTTCTCGCCGCCTTTCCACCCGACAATTTCGCACACCCACGCGAAGATCGGCACGCCCAAGACAAACCCAGCCAGCAGAAGGTGCAATTGTGCGACGATCCAGATGATGTTGCGGCTACCGAGCCCGGGAATATCACGATACGCGACCGCCGTCGTCGTCGTGGGAGCATCCTGTGAGAGAGCCAAGGCGGGAACGCCTATCAATCCAATGAGTACGGCAAGCCCGGCGAGGCGCACTGCGTTGGTGCGCAGCGCATCGGCGAGCTTCTGTCGATGTCCGCCGTAAGTGTTCATAACGATCTCCTGTCCAGTGGGCTAGTGCTTATGCCCGTCGTCCGCCTGCTCACGCGAATCGGCTTTGCCTGCCCCAACGTCCTTCTTCGGCCCCTTCGCGGGTTCGGCCTTTGTCGCGCTGACCGGCTGGACCTTTGACGCGGGGGCGTTGACCGATCCCTTGCCTTTGTCCTTTTCTTTAGGATCCTTGCTTTCGGCCTGGGCCTTCGCTTCGAGCGCCTCAACAGCCGTCTCAGCCTGGGCAATCAATTTTTCTGTTCTCTGCAAGGTCTCGGTCGGCCTGATCGGCTGAACCTTTGCCGTTTTTACCTTCTCCTTATAATCCTCGTGAGGGTGGGGCGTCATTACCGGCATCACGGCCCAGAACAGCAACACCAGCACCACGCCCACCGCAGTAAAGGCGGCCAATAGAAGCGGCTGATCCACCGGCACTCGCATCAGATCCCACTGTCGCACCAAGGCCGGGTACGGCGCATCGGCGGGAGGCGCGGCCGATACCTGTTTCCGCACAATCCATCCGACGAGATACAGCCAACCGAAGACCAGAATCAGCAAGATCGCAGTGGCCACACTGCTCCAGAGCACCAGCTCAATGCTGATGCGCTCCGCCACCGGGATGCTCTGTAGCAGCGCCATGATGGAGGCCGTCACCGACTTGGCCACGGCCACTACCTGGCTTTCGATCATATAGGCGATGGGTAGGTAGACGGCGCTCATGAGCGCGATTTGCCACCACAGCGTGAGCCCGATGGACTCCGGCGGTTTGATATGAAGACGTTCGAGAAAGACGGTCTTTGCCGTCACGTTGAGCGCCCAGATGTCGATGGGAATGGATAAGACGAGGAGGACAGCCAGCCCAGGCATCTCCCAAGGATGAACCCCCATGGCAAGCAGCAACAGTACGAGAACGCATTTGATCGGAATACCGGTCCAGAAAGCCGGCCACGCGATGCTCAGGCCCAGTTTGACCGGCGGCATACTCGACATCTGTCCCATACTCGTTTCACCGCCCAGCCCCAGCGTCATTTCACCCGGCCCGCCCTGAACCTGCCAAGACAGGCTCTTTCCCAGGACGCGCTCTTCCTATTTCACCCGCCCACCCCAGGCGTGCCGAGACGCGCTCCTTCGTTCTATTGCACCCGCCCACCCCAAGCGCGCCGGGACGCGCTCCTTCCGGCGGGCTATTCCAGGAACTCTCGGTTAATGATCGCGGATACGGTAAAGACCAAAATTCCGATCATGACAAGCAGCCATCCGACGAGCGCGACCGGCCGCTTGAAGATGTTGCGCTCCGGACTTCGGTCGATGAAGGGTAAGGCCGCCAGCAGGGCCATGAATGCGCCAGGCAGCGCAATAGCCCCCAGGAACTGCCCGAATTCTCCAGCGAAAATTTTCAACCGCAACAGTTGGAAGAGAAATAGGAAGTACCACTCGGGCTCCGGATGGTACTCACCGGGATCCGGGGTGGCTTCTTCAAGCAGCACGACAGGCTCGATGAACGCGAGGCTGCAAATCGCGAAAAAGACGGCGGCCATCGCAACGACGTCCTTCCAGATCTGCCGCGGGAAGAAATAATCGGTTTTCGCCTTGAGTTCTTCTGAGCTTCCCCGGAAGGGACCGGCCGGCCCGGCCTTTCTGAAGAAGAACAAATGGAGCCCGGCCAACGCCATGAGGGTCGCCGGAAGGATCATGACATGGATGACGAAGAACCGGCTGAGCGTCATTTGGCCGGGCGTCGGCCCGCCTTTCAAGAACCGGGCGATGAAGTCGCCGATGACCGGCGTCTTGTCCATGATCTCGACACCCACCGTCGTCGCCCAATAGGCGCGCTGGTCCCACGGCAGGAGATAGCCTGTGAACCCGAAGCCCATGACGATGCCGAACAGCGCGAGCCCCACCAGCCAGATCATCTCGCGTGGCTTTTTGTACGCGCCCCACAGAAACACCTGCGACATGTGGGCAAAGACCATCACGACCATAGCCGTGGAACCCCAGAAGTGATAGCTGAGCAAAAACCACCCATAGTCCACTTCATGGATGATGTACTGGGTGCTGGCGTAGGCGTGATCGGCGCTGGGGACGTAATAGAACATGAGCATGATGCCGGTCACCGCCTGCATAATAAAGATGAAGAGCAGGACGGACCCGAACACGTAGGCCCAGCGGGAGCCGCCGGGAACGGGTTCATTGAGCATCTTGGCCTGAAGAGTCTTCAGACCGACGCGCTCATCGATGAACGCGACAACTTTTTCGATCGCACTGGGTTGAGTGGCGACTGACCGCTCGGCATCCATAGCAATCCGAACCTCTCAGGGGCTCGCACTCGTCTCACGAGGCTACGTGTACGGGGACGCCTCGCGTGGTGGATTTATCCGTTTCCGTATCCGCTAGACGATCCGTACCTGCGCTTTCGTACCCGCCTTGAACTCCATGTCGACAATCTCGATGGCGCCGTTGGCGGCCACTCGGATCGGCAAGACATCCAGCGGACGCGGGGCCGGCCCGTCCAAGACCTTCCCGCCCGCGTCGTAGATACTCAAATGGCATGGGCACAGGAACACCTGGCCGAGCTTCTTGTGTGAGCGCCACTTGTATCCGCAGCCGAGGTGCGGGCATTTTCCGGAATAGGCGATGTACGGAAAATTATGCTTATTGGTCCAGACGCTTCGCCCGGTGGGATCGTGAAACTCCATGTCCTTGCCCTTGTACACCTGCTCCAGAACGGCGGGAGACGCTTTGATAATCCAGACATTCTTGTCGATCTCGGCTTCCGGCATGAAAGCTTCCTTCACCTTCTTCTTGTACTTGAACTGGACGCCGATATCCTCGGTCTTGATCTTGTTCGCGTTGCCGATACTCAGCCAGCTATTGTCGAACGGCGCGTACATCGGCTTCATGAGGTACTTGAGCACAGGATAGACGAGGGGAAGCGCTATCAGCGCGCCGATCACCTGCGTGAAGTTGGCGAAAAACGTTCGACGCTTGACGTTTTTCTCCAGGTCCGGCAACGGGACCAGCACTTCCCCGGGCTCGACATGCAGGTGATCCTCGAGGTGCGCGATCTCGACTTCGTGAATCGTCACGTAGTCATCGCGTCGTAAGACGGGGAATTGCGCCATTTCGCTCGAGGAGGCGCGGAGTTGGACCGCGTCTTCCGTGACCCCTTGAACCTGCGCCATCGGAACCTGCCGCTCTAACGCCCCGGCCCCGTCTCCTCCGACAACAATATGGCTGATCTCATGGGAGAGAGGATCGACGATGACTCGCGTCACCTCCCCGCACTCTCGATCAACGCAGCGGACTTTGGATTTGAGCTTGGGCTGCATGCTACTTCTTTTTGATCGGCTTCGGCGTATTCACAGCCGGATTCTTCAACGTGGCCAGAAAGACAACCAGCGCATCGATTTCTTTCTCCTCCATCAGCTCCTTGTACTTATCCGGCATCTTCTTCTTTTCGTATTCTTTTTCAAACCCCTCCGCCATCCAGCTCTGGGGATCGATGACCTTCTGACGGAGTTCGTCCGGCTGCATGAGACTGCCGATGTTGTCAAGCTCAGGTCCGCGCTTCTTTCCGCCTTCCCCGAAGAGTTTGTGACAGTTGTAGCATTCTTGCAGGTTGTATTGCTCCTTCCCCAGCGCGACGAGATCCCCGGCGGCCGCCGCCGGCGCACCGCCCGCCGGCTTCTCACTATCGGTCCCCGGAACAGCCGAGACGGCGCCACCGACGGACTTGAGACGCTGCATGATCACATCGGCTTTCTCGGACAGCGCTTTGGTTCTGGCCAGCAGCTCCTCGGCTTTTCCCTGTTCCGTGGCCGCACGTTTGGCTTTGAGCAGTTTTTCTATCTTGCCTTTTTCGTCTTCAGGGTCGTATTGGGGCAGGAATGAGGCTCCGCCGATGTACAGGCTGGACATGACCACATAAAAGACAAGCAATCCGACTACCGCCTTTGCTCCGCTGATGGGGCGAACCGAGGGCGCGTCGAGCAAGATGAACACCGCCGCGCCCAGCATAGCGTAAATGAAAAACATGGTCTGAAAGACCGGGGGAAAGGAGAGTGCCTTGGCGACGGCCACCAAGATGCCGCCGACGACGAGACCGATGATGCCCTTCTTCAGAACATTTTTGATCATGCTCGGCTGTTGGCCCATAAAAGCCTCATACGCCTCGACTTAAGACTCGACGTGGCTGCCCTGGGTCTACTTTGCGCCGGCCGGGAGCGGTTTTCCTTCCGGCACGTGGGCTTTGGCTTCGGACACCCGCAACGTCAGAATAATTGCAAAACTGACCACCACATAAAACGCCACCGTAATTCCCGTAATCCACCACGATGCGTAGGACAGCGTGGGGGTGAAGGACTCGCCCGTAAAATCAGGCACTAGATTATAGGTATGGAAATACTTTCGCAGCAGCGACCGGATGGACCCCATCAGACCCATGGTCCAGATCATGCTGAAAGCCAAGAAGATCAGGACAAACTGGGAGGCAAAATCGATCTTGCCCCAGACAATAGTGCCTTGACGGATGGCGCGGTTGTACAGAATGTAATTCACCACGGTGACGAACACCAGCGTGAACGCGGCCGAATTCTTGGCCGGCATCAGCGCCAGGAATCCCCAGTCGGACGGTAGCTCCAGTTGCTCGGTGGCCAGCGCCTGAGTGGCGACGAACCCATGGGGCGTCATCCAGATGGCGTTGCCGATCACCACCATGAGAAAACCTACCTTAATAAAGGTTCTCGACGAAACAGTGATGCGTCCCAGCGGCGGAATGATCTTGCCGAGAATAAACGGCGCCAAGACCAAGGGCAGCAGGATGGCGAGCGACATCGGGTCGGGCACCGGGAAAATCGTCCAGGTAGCGGTCATCACGAAGGGCAGCACGATCATGACGATCATGGTGAGCGCCGACATGCGCACTCGCTCCACCCCTTCAATCCGCTTTATGCTGAGCCAGATGTAGTAGTTGCTCGCGAGGAAGATCAGGCCCACCATCGCGCCCTGCATCTCAAAAAACATCGACAGTTGATCGGCCATCATGTAAGGGCAGATCGACGCGTCGTAGTCGCACAGCTCATAGGCGTACAAGTAACCCATGAACGGCAGGAACAAGAGCGCCCCCACACCGATGAGGTTACCCACGAACCCCATCCAATCATAGTAGGCGCGCTCCTCGTCTCCTTTTGCGCTCATATACATGTAGGCCGCGATCAACCCGGCGATAAATCCGCCGAACGTGACGTTGCCGACCAGCCGGTGCAGGTTCATCGGGAGCCAACTATAGTTAAAAATCTTCTCCCAAAGGGAAGCGGTCTGGATGTATTCCACCAAGGACAGACCTTCCGCCGCCTTCGCCGGCGTATTCATGAACGAGGTCGGTCCATCAATGATGAACAGCGTGATCGTCCCGATCAGATTGAGGAGGACACCGAGCGCAATGTGGCGTCCCTTCTTTTCACCCTTCCACACATCCCAGGTGTAGAAATACATGTACAGAACGATGGTCTCGCCGATAAACAGCAGCGGGTAAATGACGGCGAAGATCAGAAAGAAGTGATTGATCAGCCAGGTCGTGAACTGAGGGTAGGTGGCGAGCAGCACGAAGATAAACAAGCCGCCGGTCAATGCAGTCATGCTGTACAGGATGACCGTGACCTTGGTGACCTCCTTGGCCAATCGATCGTACCGGACATCCTGCTTCCTGTACCCCAGCCATTCAGAGATGACGACGAAGATCGGAGCCCCCAGGATAAATGCGGCAAAGAGGATGTGGAGTTGGGCAACGATCCAGACCGCTGTTCGGTTCCCCGTGTAGGGAAACTCGGCGAGGGGAGCGTTCGGAACCTGCGCATAGGCCGCTGTTCCGAACGCCAGCAATCCAAGCAGCACAAGCAGACTGCGACGCCATGCATTCATCATATCCAGCCGCTCCCAGGAGAATCCGATGGTTACTTCCCTCCGCTGGCGGTGGCAGTCGGCGCTCCGCCCGCCGGGGGCTTTGCAGCTCCAGCTCCGTCGCCACTCGGCGCCCCAGCCGCGGATGCGGTCCCAACCGGTACCCACGCCTTCTTCACGACATCCCACTCCTGTCCTTTGAGTCCGAAGGTGCGCTCATAGGCCATCACTTTCCATCGGTCTTCATCGGACAACTTGCTCTTCCACGGTTTCATTTTAGTGTTGGGCACACCTTCCGAAATGCGCCAGAACCAGGTCGAGTCCGAGTACAACTTCATCCGCTCGGTGACTCGGAAATCGCGGGCCCCCGCCTTGACAGGCTTCCCATCCTTCCCATGGCAACTGGCGCAATTCACATCAATATTTTTCGCGCCGATGAAGATCTGCTTGCCTTCCTCGATAATCTTCTCATCGCCCCACCAGCCGGCAGGCATATGCTTGTCGGCGTATTCAGCCGGAGGCGGAGGCGGCGCGACGATCGGTCCTTCTCCTCCTTCACCGCATCCGACAACCGTCAATCCTCCGCCGGCCAATCCAAGCAGGAGAGCTGCCTTTATCCACGACATGTGTTTCATAATTGGCTACCTATTCCTTTCTCTGTGAGCCATATCCCGATCACCGAGGTTCAGCCGGCACGGTCGGCAAAACCCTTAACAAAAAAGACGCCTTTACTCAGGCCGAGCCTCGAGCAAAAGCGCCACCTGACAGATCGCTCTTCAATTGTGAAACTGCTGATTCTGCCTCGATCGCGTTCCAGATAGCGGTCTGCACCACGCAGAGTGTCAGGAATTTGATTGTGAGCGTTTACCCTTTCCTCGTTTCACCGGCTGCCGCCGTTTCCGCATCAGCCTTGCGCCCGCGAAGGCAGCCACCACAGCAACCCCCAGGCCTACGCCATAATAGACCCAGGGACTCGATTCCTCCTGCGTCACACAGCCGGTTCCGAAATTAGCCGTGACCTTACGCTCAGTTTTCAGATCGTTGGGATCGAATTTCGCAGCAATCCGTTGCTCTTGATCCTTGGCCGTAATGAGGATTGGGTCACCCTGATTATCATTATGTAAGTGAAGGGTGACCGTGTAATGCCCTCGGTTGTCCGTATATCCCATCTTCCCAACGGACACCCGCGTATCTTTAACCATCACCTCGGCTTCGGGAATCGCCTTCCCGTCGCTTCCGCAGACGAACCCTTCGACGATGAACCGATGGTCTATTTCATGTTCGGCAAGAACTTCCGAAGGAACCGGGCTCAGGCTCCCAACCAAGACCCCAATGCCCAACGCACCTCCCCAGAAACAACGGACTCTCCATCCGAAGCATCCGACCCAACGCGCCCCTTCGCTAGTGGCTGCGACTGGGCTGACTTGGGAGTGTGGACCCGGCAAATTTCCCACAAGGCACAATGCACGGGATTTAAGGCGCACCCTTCTAGCATAGATGGTCTTTTTTGTCAACAGAGTCGTGGGATTAATATCGCCTTGACTGGCGCAGGGATTCTGCGTCGGCGGCACAACAGAAAATCTTCTATCGGCGGGATGGATGGGCGGGCAAAGTGAGGCTCGAAACGTGTCGCAACATGGCTAGGGAATTCTAGAGATGGCCACGCGCTCTGGCTTCTTCCGTGGCTTGTTGGGTCTCGGCTCGACGTTGCGATTCCTTCTTGGCGACCCAGGCTTCCCAGGACTTCCCGGAGGCGGTGTCCTTCCCGGTGATCGCAATCGATACCAGTTCGACGTACGCAATCGTGCGAAGCTTGTCCTCTCCCTTGGGGAAGATCTGGAGAATCGGCCGGGAGCCCGTTGCCTCGCGGTTGAAGACATACCCCTCAACCCTCTCACCCGACGTCAGTGTGACGGTCACATCACCCCGATAGTCGAACGCCTGTTCGACCGCTTCGGCCAACTCCGCGGGGCTATTGGGCCGAAAGACACGCCCTTCGAGGGTCCCGGCTTCCGGCGTGTGATATTTGGAATCGGTCATCGGCAGAGTGCGTGGTTAGGCTGACCTCCGTGCTGGAGCGCGCTTGTTTCACCCAACCGCCCCAGGCGCGCCAAGACGCGCCCCTTCCCGGGAGCAGAGTGTGACTCGGCGGACGCACGCAGGGAGGTCAGCCTAGCCGCCCTTGAAGTTAGCGAAGGTTCGGCATTAGGGTGGCTTTGACGGTGCGCCCGAAGCCGGACCAGGACCCGAACGTGTCCTCGACCGCTGAGGCTTCATACCCGCAGTGGACCATGCAGTCGGCGCACTTCTCGTTCCGTCCGGTCCCGTATTTCTCCCATTTGGTGTCGTTGATTAGCTCCTGAAACGTCTTCACATAGCCCTCTTGGAGCAAGTAGCAGGGCTTTTGCCACCCGAATATATTGTACGTAGGATTCCCCCAGAGGCGTGCACTGATATTCGCGTTCTCCCATCAGGAACTCGAGAAAGAGCGGGGATTGATTGAAGCGCCAGGTCCTTTTGCGGTCGCTCAGAATTCTGGCAAACAGATCCCGTGTCCGGTTCCGCTTCAAGAAGTTCTTCTGATCCGGGGCCTTCTGGTAGCTGTACCCTGGTGAAATCATCATCCCTTCGACGCCCAGCTTCATCATTTCGTCGAAAAAGCCCCGCACTCGTTCCGGGTTCGCATCATCAAACAGGGTCGTATTGGTGGTCACACGGAATCCCCGATCGAGCGCCGCCCGAATAGCCTTGACGGCTACCTCGTAGACGCCGTCACGGCAGACCGCCAAATCGTGTTCCTCCCGCAGGCCATCCATATGAATGCTGAAGGTCAAGTATTTCGAGGGGGCATAGTCGTTCAACTTCCGCTCGAGTAGGATCGCATTGGTGCAGAGATACACGTATTTCTTGCGTGCGACCAGACCCCGAACAATCTCCGGCATTTCCGGGTGGATCAGCGGTTCCCCTCCCGGGATGCTCACCATCGGAGCACCGCACTCCTCAGCCGCGGCCCAGCATTGCTCAGGGGTCAGGCGCTTATCCAGCACATGATCGGGGTACTGAATCTTTCCACAGCCCGCGCAGGCCAAGTTACAACGAAAGAGCGGTTCGATCATGAGGACGAGCGGGTAGCGCTTCACACCTTTGATCTTCTGGGTCAGAACATACTTCGCTACCGTATACGTTTGAGAAACGGGAACGGCCATCCTGGCTCCTTCCTGAAATATAAAAGACCCCGATTCGCCGGGGTCTGGTGAAACCTACTACAAACCCCTCAATATTTCAAGTAAAGTATCGGTTGGGCAGCCCACCCGCGACGATTGTATGCAAAATTCGAAGCAGACCGTGTGGATTACGGGCGTCGGAGGGCTGATTGGGAGTTATGTCATTCAGACAGCTTCCCGGTATGCTCCTGACTGGCAGGTTTATGGCTCCACGCGGGCTCAGGTGGATCTAACGGATCTAATCGCGGTCCAAGAGGCCTTTCACCAAATCCGGCCGCAGGCCCTAGTCCACTGCGCGGGCCTGACTAGATCCGGTGTGTGCGAACAGCAACCCGGTCTTGCGAGGAGGCTAAACCTGGAAGTCACGGCACGTCTCGCGGAATTAGCCAGCGATATTCGGTTCATCTTCTTCTCCACTGATCTCGTCTTTGACGGTCGGCGAGGACACTATGATGAGACGGATCAGGTGAATCCGCTGAGCGTGTATGCCGAAACCAAGGCCGAGGCCGAACGCCTGGTGCTGGCCAATCCCAACCATACGGTCATCCGCACGTCACTGAACGGCGGAACCTCCCCGACCGGTGATCGCGGCTTCAATGAAGACATGCGCTGCGCCTGGGAGGCCGGACGGACGCTGAAATTGTTTACCGATGAATTTCGCTGCCCGATTCCAGCCGCAGTGACCGCTCGCGCCGACGTGGGAACTGATTGTCAAGGGTGAGCCCGGACTCTACCATCTGGCAGGGGCCGAGCGTCTCTCGCGCTGGCAAATCGGCCAGGTCCTCGCCCAGCGCTGGACGCGCCTGAATCCAAAGATGGAGCCGGCTTCGCGCCTGGACTATGCGGGTCCACCTCGCTCGGCCGACACCTCGCTGAACTGCGCGAAACTCCAACAGCTCCTCTCCTTCCCCCTCCCCGGCCTGACTGGCTGGCTGGCAGCGCATTCGGACGAGGTTTTTTAGAGACCATGGTATGGTAGAGAAGGCACCCGTAAATTATGGAGGTCTCGCCAGATGCAGCTCGCAATTCTTCTTCCATTCATCATCATTATTATGATGACGGGATGTGCAGCCCTCGGGCCGGATCAAACAAGGGACCTTGATGCCAAGGAACTGGAGCGGCAAGATGGGTTAAAGAACCTTGCGGCCATCAGGGAGATTATGGCTTCCTGGCCCAGGCAGCAGGACCAACCCGCTTCGCCGACCAGCAAACCAGACGAATATCACAGCAACGATTCTGCTCGGGTTATTCCGCAGGTCTATGAGACCGATAAGCCAGTTGAGCCTCTATCATTGTTCGCGATCCCGAAACGGGAGCCCGCCCAACCGCAACCCCTCCAGATCAGACCGCCCCTCAGCAGGCCCCAGAATTACACCGACTCCCGCGTGCTGAATCCACCATTGATCCCACCCTACACCTTCTATGCACCGATCGGCTCTGCCTATCCCGGTTCCATCCGCTGCATGCCAGACTATCTAGGCGGTTCCCGCTGCTCGGTTCATCCCTGAAGAGCAACCTTACGGATGGCCACAGATTCTGAATCCGGCGTCGATTTTTTGACGAGGTTCGCGTATCCTTCTGGTTTGCAGAGAGACTTCCTGACTCGATTCATGAACCTCGCACCGTAGAAGGATCATCGCCTTGGCATCGCCGCCTGTGCGCCCGGCCTTCATCGTGGTCATCTTGAGTATGATCGTCCTCGGACTCATATGGGTCGCGGTTTTCCTCAGCCTTCCGAAGCCCGAGGAGATGACGGCGGTCGATGCTCCTCAGTCGCCTCCTCAGCCTTCGCCTCAGCCGCCTCCCACTCAACTTCCGCCCCCGCCGGCTCAGTCTCTCCAGGTTCCTTCGCCCAAGACTCCTGCGCAGACCCCACCAATGGTTAAGAAACCACCCCGACGGAGCACGTCGGCACGTAAAGAGCCGTTTCAACCTGCTCCTGGTTCAGTGCCGCAGCTCGCCTCTCAGCGTCCGCGGAGTTCGCCAACTGACGAGGACGCGCTTGTCAGCCAAGGCATGTCGCCCAACTGCATGGCGGAACTGGAGAAACTCTGCCCGGGCAACCAATCCGGGAATGCGCGGAAAAAGTGTTTTCAAAACAACGAAGGCAAACTCTCCCCGGCCTGCCGGCAGCAGCTTGATGCGATGGCGGTCCGCATCACGGAAGACATGCAGAACTTCAAGGTGGCTTGTGACGCGGATGTCAGACGATTGTGCCGGAACGTGGAGCCAGGAGGGGGGCGGATTCTGCAGTGTCTAGAAGAGAATTACCAGGACGTGTCCAATAGTTGTTATCAAGCCCTGCGGACCCGCCCGTTCCGAAAATAACGCCTAGACCGGCGCAAAGGCTGTCCTCGTTTCCGAGCTAGGCTTTACTGGAATCCTTCAGGTAGAAATACATTTTTACCTTACCGATCTCCAGCAGGTCGCCGTCTTTCAAGTTAGCCTGTCCCTTCACGGCTTGGTTGTTGACCCGAATGGTTTTCACCTCTTCCGAGGTACTCACAAAATAGCCCTCCCCGCGCCGACCGATCATGGCCGCGATCTTCGGAGCGAACCATCCGCTGAGTTTGATGGACGCGTTCTGCCGTGACCCGATAATCGTTAGGTTGCTGATGAGCGGATACTCGTTGCGATCCGTCCTCCCCGAGATGATTTGAACCATGCCGACCTTCGGCGCGGCGCTGGGTTGTTCGGGTGTCTTCTGACTCTTGAGAACCATCGTCTTCTCCGGGTCGCCGAAGTCAGACGATATCGGGGCCGTTCCATTCTTAATCTCATCCCGAAAGATCAGTCGATGCTTCCCGATCATCACGACATCGGTGTCCTGCAACTGCTGCCGGTCGATTCGCTTGTCGTTCACGTATGTCCCATTGGTGCTTCTCAAGTCCTCCAGGAAATAGACCTCCTGAACCTTGATCAGCCGGGCATGGTGCCCGGACACGGCCGGATTATCGATGACCAGGTCATTATCCGATTTTCGTCCGATGGAGAATTGTAGCTTCGTGACGTCTATTTCTTTGAGGACTGAGTCATGGAGCTTCAGGATGATCTTCGGCGACTGCAGACTGATATCCGGCATGATGCCTCCTTCTCTCTGAGGGATTGTCCCTGGTTCGTTAGGTGATAATGCGATTGCGAATCCGGCCCCATACACCGGTCCGAGCGCTCTCCGGCACTGAGACCACAACTACGGTCGTGTTGTCCTCGCCGCCGGCCGCGTTGGCCATCTGAACCAATCGCTCCGAGACGGCTTGGGAATCTTCTTCGCTGCGAACCGCATGCAGAATGTCTTCAGCCTTCACCCCACGGGTCAGCCCGTCGGAGCACAGCATCAGGATGTCCCCGCTCATGACCGGGACCTCGCACAACTCCACGTCGACGGTAACCTCAACGCCTAAGGCTCTGGTCACGACATTTTTCCGAGGGGACCGTTCAGCTTCCTCCTCGGTCAGCAGCCCTTCGCGGACCTGCTCCGCGACCAAGGAGTGATCGGCTGTCAACGGTTGAATCGCGTCCCCTCTGATCAGGTACATGCGGCTGTCCCCGACATGGGCGATCGACAAGACCTGCCCACTGAGCACCGCCGACACGACGGTGGTTCCCATCCCGGCGTAGTGCGGCTGAGTCTGCGCCTCGCAGTAGATAATGTGATTGGCAAGACGGATAGCGCTGGCGAGTCGGTTCGTCTGCTGTGAGAAGGCCGGATCGTCGTAGCCGATCATGGGAAGAGCGGGATTCTCATGCGCGTCGCGGACATGCTTTTCGATCACCTCAACCGCCAACCGGCTGGCCACCTCTCCGGCGTTGTGCCCTCCCATGCCGTCACAGACCACGTACAGCCCAAGATCCGGATCAACGCAAAACCGGTCCTCGTTATGGCTGCGCTTTAGTCCCACATCCGACTTGGCGCCATACGTCATGTCCATCTTCGGCTGTCCTTGCATCACACCGGAAGGCCCGACAGGCAGTCGCTTAGATCGTGCGCCAGCTCCCCAGCAGTCTGATGCCTGTCGTCTGGATCCTTCTGCAGCGCCCGGTCCAGAATGATCTGACACCACATGGGTAGATCGGGACGAATGGTTCTTGGTGAAGGATGCGGTTCATGGGCAATCTTGAACAGCAGCGAGGAGATACTCTCGGCCTCAAAAGGTTTCTCTCCCGTCACAAGTTCAAACAGCACCACCCCCAACGAAAAGACATCCGACCGCCCATCCACCGGAGCTCCGTCCAGTTGTTCCGGAGACATGTAGCTGGGCGTCCCAAGGATCACACGCGTCTGTGTTTTGACTGAGGTCATGATTCTGGCAATGCCGAAATCCATGACCTTGATCATGCCGTGCTTGCCCACCATGATATTGGCCGGCTTAATATCCCGGTGTACCACCCCTTGGCCGTGGGCATAGTCCAAAGCCCCGGCGACTGTAGCCATAATTTCCATAACCTGCTTGAGAGGGAGCAGCTTCTCTTTTCCGCACCAAAGCTTCAGGGCCTTCCCTTCCAGCAATTCCATGGCGATATAACCCAGTTCCCCTTCCTCGCCCGCGTCATAGATGGTCACGATATTGGGATGCGAGAGCCGACCGGTTGATTCGGCCTCGAGGAAGAACCGTTCTTTGAAGTCTTTCAACTCATCGGGATCATCGACTTGATCCAACCGCATAGTCTTGACCGCGACGGGCCGGTTGATGGTTGGGTCTTTTCCCAAATACACCACGCCCATCGACCCCCGGCCCAGCTCCTTGATGATTTCGTACCGGCCGAGCGAAGGTTTCACCTTTCGCCTGTCCTTTCGCGTGTTCATAACGACGGTGCCGTCAGGACCGGCCTTAAATCCGGCAGTTCTCGCCCATGTCCTCTCGGCAAGATCGGGGACACGCCGTGAGGAGTCACCGGTCTCCCCGCTGCGCTGCCAACTTTCAATACATTTGATTAGCGCCCCTGCGTGGCGCAGCCATGCGAAGGTCAACCACGCCGCGGCGGTGAGGATGCCCAGGACGTAGAGCCAGTTGTAAACCGATCTCACGGTGTTGCCGAAAATCGTCGAGTTGAAGGAGAGAAGAAGCTTGTATCCGAAAAACACCAGACCCACGGCGGCCATCGGTCTGAGAATCGCGCGCAGAAAGGTGAGCCCCTCCCCGTCCTCGCGGATCTCCCGTGAGGCCCTGTGGGAAAGCAGCCACAACATGATCAGCGCCCCCCCATAGCCCGTGTACCATGCAACATGAGAAGTTCGCAGACCCATGCTAGCGATGAAGGTATGGGTAAATAGCGGGACCCGACCCAGGATGGTGCCTAACCCGAGAGCCAAAAGGATGGCAATCGCATACTGCCCTAACCACCCCCAGTTTCCGGACATTGATCTCCTCGTTCTGAGCACCCTTGAAGAGTCTAGCTTCGGATTTGACTTTGTCAAAGATTCTCGCGGTGTTATCGCCGCAATGAGGCGCACCACACTATGCAGGCACCATCGAAAAACTCGACAATCGCTGAACGGCGTTCAGAAACGGTCGTGTTACGTGCTGGACGGCCTGGAATAGACGAAAGTAAGGAGGCCTAGCGGGGCCCTACAGGGTGGCGATCAGGGAGATGGAAAATGAACCAAAGGCTCGTCATCAACTGATCAGGTCCCTGAGGTCCACGAATGACCACCCGATGAGTATCCGATTAGATATCTTGTTATCTGGCTAGATACGGCGTACAACGTCTTCTGCAGCGGCTTTCAGTCCTCACCCCTTCACATCTTCTTTGAGAATTCGAACGATGGCTTTTCTACTTGACCCGGGCAAATCAATTGCTCACTTTCAGGAGGATCAGTTGAAGAATTCGTGGCCCATGCTTGGGGGGTAGCGATGAGCATCACCGGACAGAATGGAGACGCGCCTCTCCTTCTTTTCCAAATGTTGGAAGACGAATATCAAACGCTGCACGGCCCACTTCCTGACCATTACCAAGAAGCGAAGCGGAAAATCCTCAGCCGAACTCCCATAGAGAATAATGAGAGTCAGGTCAACGAAACGCTTGTATCGGAACTGTACAGATGTATCCATGCGAAACAACCGGCGGCCCTCTGCCTTTCCGGTGGAGGCATCCGCAGCGCGACCTTCGGATTGGGAGTCCTGCAAGGTCTCGCTCGACGCGGCCTGCTCGAGCAGTTTCACTATCTCTCGACCGTGTCGGGGGGAGGTTATCTCGGGAGTTGGCTGACGTCATGGATTCATCGCAAAGCGCTTCCCGCCGTTCTTGAAGAGCTGAGGAACCCTCCGCAGTCTAAACTGAATCCAGAAGCCAAGCCAATTCGATACCTCCGAGAGTACAGCAATTACCTCACCCCTCAATTAGGGTTGCTCTCAGCGGATACATGGACGCTCATCGCCACCTACCTGCGCAATCTCTTCGTGAACTGGTTTGTGTGGCTACCGCTCCTGATGGCGATCCTCATGCTCCCCCGATTTATTGTGACGATTGCGGGGTACACGCCAAATCAGCATTGGCCTGTCATCCTCCTCCTTGGCGCCGGGCTCATTCCTGTCATTCTTGCTTTTGCTTATATCTTCCTAAACCTGCCCTCTGTTCGGGATGCCCTGGGAGGCGATGATCATTTTTTCCGACGTCGTGAGACGCAAGAAAGTTTTCTCAGATGGTGTCTGGCTCCACTCTTGATCTCTGCCTTCTTGCTGACGACGGCGTGGGCTTGGCTTCGAAACTCGCAAAAAATGCCTCTTGCCGAGCTACCCTTTGTTCGTAACCTCCCGATGTGGGAGTCGATTCTCATTTTTGTTGCCATAGGCATGGTCATGCACCTGCTCGGGTGGTTGATGGCGGTGGGATTTCTTATCCGGCCCAGGAAGCGTGAGACGGGTCAAGGCAGTCTGAAAGCGATTGGTCGATTTGTGGGGGCGTATCACTTTTCCGAGATCCTCGCCATTGTGATATCAGGCGCCGTTGGCGGTGTCGCTGCATGGGCGCTGGCCACCAAGATCTTCCCCGATCCATCGGATGAGCGGCACTTCGACTTCTATGCCTGCTTTGCTGTGCCCCTTCTTCTCCTTTCGTTTCTCATCGGCGGGGCTGTCTATGTCGGTTTGGCCAGCCGTTGGACCAATGACGATGATCGCGAATGGTGGGCGAGATCGAGTGGATGGATTATCATTGCCCTTGTCGCCTGGATAGGGTTAGCCGCAATCGTCATCTTTGGCCCTTCCTTATTACTAGAGATTCCTTACATTCTCGTTCCGCTCGGTGGCGCCACGGGCCTCCTGACCTTGTTGCTTGGATTTAGCGCCAAAACCCTTGCCAAGGGCGACCAGGCCGATGAAGGAGGTTGGCAGGCTCTTCTCTTCAAAGTCGCGCCTGTCCTCGCTGCTCCGGTCGCGATTCTTTCTCTTGCAGCTTTTCTGGCGCTCCTCACCAGTTGGATGATGCATGGGTTGCCCGGGATGGTCGCAGTTCAGCCTGATACAGACCATGCCGGTTCTCTGCCGAGCCTTTTTGACCGGGCTTATCACCGGATCGTCATCCACCACACGAACGGATGGTGGCTGTTGGTCCTGACGGGATTCCTGGTTCTGATTGCTGTGCCCATGGCCTTGCTCATCAACGTCAACAAATTCTCCCTGCATTCCATCTACCGGAACCGGTTGGTTCGCGCGTACCTTGGCGCTTCAAACGAGGACCGCAATCCCAATCCATTTACCGGCTTTGACCCCCAGGACAATATCGAGATGTACCGATGCGCCCCTGATGCGCCGTCCGCCACAGCGGGTCCTCGACTCCTGCACATCGTCAACATTGCGCTGAATCTCGTGGGGAAGAAGAAAGAAAAGCTGGCGTGGCAAGAGCGGAAAGCCGAATCCTTCACGATGAGTCCGCTCCACGTCGGAAATTGGCAACTCGGTTATCGACGCACTGAAGACTACGGCAAGAGCAAGAGAGGAGAGGCCATTTCACTCGGAACGGCCATCGGCATTTCCGGAGCGGCTGCAAGTCCGAACATGGGATACCACTCCTCTCCGGCCGTCACGTTTCTCATGACCTTGTTCAATGTCCGACTCGGCTGGTGGCTTGGTAACCCCGGGAAAGCCGGGCGGGACACGTTTGATCAGCCCAGCCCGACGTTTTCGATTGGGCCGATGATCTATGAGGCTCTGGGATTCACCAATGATGATTACAAGTACGTGTACCTGTCTGATGGGGGTCACTTCGAAAACCTCGGTCTCTACGAGATGGTGCTGCGCCATTGTCGATTCATTCTGGCCATCGACTCAGGTCGAGATCCCGAGTGTGCGTTTGTAGATCTCGGGAACGCCATCCGAAAGATTCGCATCGACTTGGGGATCCCCATCACGCTCCACAAGGTCCGTATCTACTCCCGGTCCAACCAGACGTGGAAACAGGATAACATTCCGAAGTACTGTGCGCTCGGCGAAATCGGTTACAAGGCTCTCGACAGGCATCTGGAGAACGGCATCCTCCTCTATGTGAAGCCGGCCCTGAGCGGAGATGAACCGACCGATATCTACAATTATTCTCAAACCAATCGCGGATTCCCCCACGAATCCACCAGCGATCAGTGGTTTAGTGAAACCCAATTCGAGAGCTATCGGATGCTCGGTTCCCACATCATTCAACAAATGTGCATGAAAGACTGGGACGAGCAGTGGACAGGGGACGTCGTAACCGGCAAACAACCGCCGCTCGAATTCTTCAAAGCCCAGGTCGAAAAATACCTCAACCTCACGAACGAGCAGACCTCAGAACCAAAGCCATCCCCGGATGGCACCGGCACTCCCGTGGTCGAAAAGGTGCAGACGGACTCCAACCCCATGAAAGCTTAAGAATGCGCGTGACGGGACTGAGATGACAAGGAGGAGATCGCGATGAAACACCGTTGTCATCTTGGGGATCACTCTGTGTCTGGGCCTGGTCACCGTCACCCATGGGACCGATGGTCAAGACCGACAAAAACTTATCCTTCATTACGGAAACGGCAAGACAGACTTAACCGATTCTGAACTTGCGGGCACGCAGCTTTGGTTCGACGCGACAGCCGGCAATGCAGCATCGGTTCGGGGAAGACCTCTCGCTGATCGCGTTTCTGGCAACGTTGTAACCAAAGGACGGCACCATGCCATATCACACCTCTCGACTGACCTTGTTGCTCGTGGTCGCGCTCCTGGCCGGATGCGGTGAGTCTGCGCCACCACCCGTGAGCTTCGCGCCCAGCGGTGACGGATATGACTCCAAAATGGATTTTGCTCGGCTTGAGCACGAACTGCCGCTCACGCCGGCCGACCTCATGAAGATCACGCCGAAGAACCTCCAAGGCGCCACGCAAGAAGAAGTTGACCAGATCTACGCCAGGCTGACGGCTGGGCCGATCCCTGATGGGGCCTTCAAGGGCGAGATGTTCTTCCCTAAAGGCGGCAGTCGCCGGGCGCGAGTGGCTGAAATCGTAGGGAGTGGTCTGAAAGGACGCCTCGTGGATTTCAAATCCGCCAAGCTCGAACACGTTGGCGAGATCGTCTGGAAAGGGAAAGTCTTCTACCGCAACCAACGAGTCCTGCGGAACCGAGTGGATGATTTGGCGGTGCTCACCCCGTTGCTCGGGAAGAGTATCGGGAGCATCCAGAAGCTGGAGGTGGACGGGAAGGACACCTGGCTGCTATTTCCCGCCAAGTTGTACTGCGGGCAGAGCCTGCTGGATGGTCGGCGGGAGTCCATCATCATCGACTACGCGTTCACCGACGACATCGATGGGTATCGTGAGATGCCCGACGCCCTGGCCGGGCGCGAGGGACTGCAGATTCGGGACGAAATTCGAATGGTCCGGCCCGGCTTTTATCTCGGGCGCGCGTATGCGCAGCGCGCATTTCTGTTGAATTTCACGCTGATCAACAAAGAGATCGAGGCCAAGGAGTCCGATGCGTTCAAGGCAACGGGCAAGATCGACGAGGACTGTTGGGTGGGCCCTCAGCGAACGACGGCTATGGCGAAATAGTGAGACGGTTGCCAATCGATCATGTCGATCGTACCCGATGACGTGACAGTGACGGACTGGCCATATTCCGTTGGTCTCTTCCTCATGGCGCTTGTCGCCCTGGTTTCGTGCAGCCGCGAGTCGCCCGATGACCCACCGTCCTCTTTAGGCAAGACGAAGGGCTCTGCTCACGCGGTCCAGGCCCAGGTGAATCGCTGTGCGGAGCGCATCTTCTTTCGCTTGCGAATGTGGGGACTGGGCGGCTCACGCCCCTCCTGAAAGAGACCCTCTGGTCGAAGAGATTACCTTCTATCCATCCTACAGCCAGTTAATCCAAAAGCTTCTGTACCCTAACGCGGAGGCAATGTCGATCTCTGCCCACTCAAGCCGATTAGGGTTGACCTAAGACCAGCCTATCGGATACTGTCTGCCCAAAATGGGCTACGGGGCCAGTTTTTCTGAGTTACCCGCCTGAGGCTGTGGAACGCAGGCTCTCACCAGGTCATCGCGGTAATAATTTTGAGTGCTCAAAGGAGCGCATCGTGCTCGACTACTCTGAGACGTCGTTCTTCGCCCATTGGATCCGCGATGAGCTACGACAGATCGGGCCGCGCTTTTATCTCAGCAAGGTGTATTGGAAAAAAGACGGCTGATCGATTTCTGTCTGCCGTTCTGATGCCGTGACGCCGCAGTCCCAATTCATGCTGGTGGCACAGGTCACCCCAGGCCGCGAGCGCGCCCTGCGGGAACTGCTGGAGACGATGAACCCGGAGCCGGGTATGGCCGACCCGGCGAACGCGGTGTTACCGTTCGGGCAATTCGAACGCCTGCATTTTGCGCGGCTGGCGGTGCTGGACGATCCCACGCTCGGCGACATTGAAGCGCACGGTGTCCCGCGCCCGAGCCTCCCCGTCTACCTTGTGTTTATCGGCAGTTGTGATGGGCCCGCAGGCGAGTGCATCGCGGATCTGGCACAGCGCGCGGGCACGGGCCTACGCCGAATCTTCATGCACTGCGACGGCTTCGACGCGCAGGGCGACCTGCTGGCCTGGATGCAAGCGCATCAACGTCAACTCGCTGCCAATTACATCAATTGGGTCGGTCGTACGGTGCGACAGATTAAGGAGGAAAGCGCACTGCGACGCGCTCTCGCCGCAAAGGTGCCGCGCGCGCCGCTCGCATCGGCCGCGCAAGCCCAGCAACTCCGGCGCGAGCTGATCGACTTCGTCGATGCCGAAGTAAGCGCCGGGAGGCTTGGCCTGACGCCGCCAGAGCCGACACCACTGCGCTGGCAAATCGCAAAGCTCCTGCATCTCGTTTCGATTCCGCTGGCGGGCCTGATCTTGCTGCCGTTTTTGATTGTCCTGTCGCCGCTCTTGATCTTCATCTTGCGCACGAAAGAGAACAGCGACGCCGAAATCTGCCCGCCCCCGGACCGCGCGGTGCTGCTGGAATTGCAGCATCTGGAAGACTACGACGTGACCAACCAATACACGGCGATCGGCTCGGTCAAGCCGGGATTGTTTCGCCGTTGGCTCGTGACTGTGCTGCTGGTGCTGATCGACTACACCTGCCGCCATGTCTTTACGCGCGGTTTTCTCGCACGCGTGCAGACGATTCATTTCGCGTTCTGGGCCTTTCTCGATGACAAGCGCCGGCTTGTCTTCATGAGCAACTATGACGGCGGCCACGAGGCCTACATGGACGACTTCATCAACAAGGTGGCGTGGGGCCTGAATCTCGCTTTCAGCCACGGCGTGGGCTGGCCGCGCACGCGTTGGTTGGTCGCGCGCGGAGCGCGCATTGAAAACAAGTTCAAGCACTACCAGCGGCGCCATCAGTTGCCGACACAGGTCTGGTACAGAGCCTACCCGGGCCTGGCCCTGGTCGACCTCAAGCGCAACCAGCGCATTAGGAAAGGGCTGGAGCTTGCGACCGTGACTGATGCGCAGGCTCAGGCCTGGTTGCGGCTGCTATGAGCACAATCGTCAGCCAGGGCAGATCCGTGGAACTGGACGACATGCAGGGCCTGGTACGGTTCGGGTACAAGCACCTGACGGAAGCTTGTTTTTTCCTACTGCGCGTCAAGGATCCGGCCGCTGCGCGCGCCTGGTTGGCGCAGGCTCCCATAACGAGGGCAGTCAAGGTCGATCCACTGCCCCAGACTGCGCTCCAGGTCGCATTCACGAGCGAGGGGCTGCGTGCATTGGAGGTCGCCACTGACCTATGCGAGGGATTTTCAGCCGAATTTGTCGCTGGCATGGCCAGTGACGCCGCACGGGCACGCCGTCTGGGAGATGTAGGCGCCAATGATCCAGGTGGCTGGAGATGGGGCGCCGGCGAGCGGGTACCGCACGTCGCCCTGCTCCTCTATGCCCGGTCCGGGCGACTGGCGGGGTGGGAACAGGAGATCGAAGCGCAATGCGCGGCCGGCTTCGTGCGCATCGAACGCCTGTCGACGTCCGATACGCAGGGCCTGGAGCCGTTTGGATTTGTCGACGGCATTTCACAACCGCAAGTCGATTGGGAGCGCAAGCGCCCGGTGCGCGACCAGGACCAGCTCGAGTACAGCAACGTCAGTTGTCTCGGCGAGTTCCTTCTCGGCTATCCCAACGAATACGGGCTCTACACACCGCGTCCGCTGCTTGCTCCACAGCGTGACCCAATTGGTCTGCTGCCGAGGGCCGAAGACGCACCGGACCAAGCCGACCTCGGACGCAACGGCTGCTATCTGGTGATACGCCAGTTGCGGCAAGACGTGCAACGCTTCTGGCGCGAACTGGACCGGCAAGCGGACGGCGATGCGGACTTGCGCGAGCGGCTGGCCGCGGCGATGGTGGGCCGAAGGAAAAATGGCGAACCTCTGGTAGGGCCAAACGAGGAGTCGGTCGCTGACGGCGCTTCGCCGCCGCAATCGAAACTGAACGCCTTCACCTACCAGGCCGATCCACAAGGCCTGCGCTGCCCGTTGGGCGCGCACATTCGACGGACCAATCCGCGCAATGCGGATTTGCCGCCCGGTGTGCGTGGAATCCTCTCGCGTCTGTGGCGTATGCTGGGATTCATCGCGGCGGCGCGGGAGCAGGATTTGGTTGCATCCACACGCTTTCATCGCCTGCTTCGCCGCGGACGAACATTCGGTGCAGGCGTGGCGCCGGCGTTGTCTGCGACGCAATCCTCGCCCGGCGCAGATACCGGGCTCTATTTCATCTGCCTTGTGGCCAATATCAAGCGCCAGTTCGAATTCGTGCAAAGCGCGTGGTTGATAGGGAACAAATTTGCCGGGCTCACCGCCGAAAGCGATCCATTGCTCGGCCACCGATTGCCGGACCCGGGGGACTCTCCAACCGACGGCTTCTCGATTCCGCAAGCCGATGGTCCGGATCGTCGGTTGAGCGGCCTGCCGCAGTTCGTCACCGTGCAAGGCGGCGCCTACTTTTTCCTGCCCGGTATTCGCGCCTTGCGTTACCTCGCGACGACGCACTCAAAGGGGTCGTGATGCAAAGGAACGTGTTGGGCTCAATGACGAGCCGCCCGGTGCCGCCTTCTAATACCGGGTCGGCAGTCCTGAACTGGATCAGCGACACGTCACTGCGACTACTACAACTGGAGCGGCGCATCGATCCCTGGATGCGTCCGGCCTTCGATGCGGTGCTGCGCGACCCGATCGCACGCCTGACCACCGCGTTGATCAACTGGCGGCGCCCGAACGAAGGACTAAAGATCGCCGAGGAACGGCTGCAACCGGACGAAGAGGCCTCACTCCAATCGATCATCGATACCTTCCGGGCCCAGATGCGCGGGCTCTGGAAGCCGGGCGGATTCGAACGCGGCGGCAACACTAAGACCCACGGCATCGTGCGTGCGGAGTTCATCGTCCACGACGGCCTGCCGCCGCGGTTCCGGCACGGCATCTTCGCGCAACCCAAAACCTATCGCGCATGGGTACGCTTTTCCGGACCCGGGCCGTACGTGACGCCGGACATCGACGACGTGGGTTTCATGAGCATCAGCATCAAGCTGATGGGAGTTCCCGGTCCCAAATTGATGGACGAGGAGAAATTCACGCAGGACATGTTCGGCGTGTCCACGCCTACTTTTGTGACGCCGGACACGCGCGCGAACGCTCAGTTGCAGCTTGAGAGCCTAAAGAACGCACAGATTTTCTACTTCCTGAATCTACACAGGCCGCACGTGCTGGACTTCATCATGCAGGGACTGTGGGTCAAGACTCAGAGCAGTCCATTCGAGACGCCATATTTCAGTTGTGTGCCTTATCTTCTGGGAGAAGGGCAGGCGATGCAGTATTCGGTATGGCCGAAGTCAAGCAAGAAAACACCGATCCCACGCCTGCCGCTGCGGCCGCCTGATGACTACCTGCGCAACGCCATGGTTGCCGCGCTCAATCAGCGCGATGTCGAGCTTGACATTCGCCTGCAGTTGCAGACTGATCCTCATCTGATGCCGATCGAAAACAATGCGGTGCTGTGGCCGGAGCGGCTGTCGCCCCGCGTTTCGGCGGCCACGTTGCGCATCCCGAAGCAGAAATTCGATTCGCCGGCGCAGATCGCGTTCGCGCGACGTCTTTCCTACAATCCGTGGCACTGCATCGCCGAACATCGCCCGCTCGGCAATCAAAGCCGGGCCCGGCGCCGCATGTATTTCGAGTTGTCGAAGTTGCGGCACGACATGAACGGTGTGCCGCACTATGAGCCGAGTGGGGATGAAACGTTTGCTTAGGCACGCTCGCAGAAACCCCGGATAGCGGCCGCTGCCCCTCCTGGAAGAGATCCTCCGGTCAAGAGGTTTACCTTCGATCCATCCTGCGGTTCGATAAACTCACCGTCCCGATGAAGATCGAGGGACAGCTAGTTAACCCTGGTTGACAAATATAGTCATAATAGTAAACAACGTGACTAGATTGGATGAATGAACATGCGTACGGTCAACATTGCCAAGCTTAAAGCTAGACTGAGTGAATACATCCGTGCGGCCCGGGCTGGAGAAACGATGCGTATTCTTGATCGCCGTCAGGAAGTCGCCCGGCTTTCAGGCGTCCATGCTCCGGACGTCGTGCGGGTTGCCAAAATACTGGTCGAGCGAGGCCTTGCGGAATGGCGCGGCGGGGTAAGCCCGTCATCAAGCCCTTGAAACCGCGTAAGGGGGCAGCGCATCTGGCTGATGCTGTGCTAGAAGACCTGATGATTCTCTACCTTGATACTTCGAGCCTGCTGAAGCTGTACGTTGAAGGGACAGGGACGAATGAGGTCATGGAAAGGACCGCGCTGTCCGATGTCATCGACATAGCGAAGGAGCTTTGTCCAAAACACAGTTAAAGCCCGTCTTGGAGACGTTATGACATTCCGCTGATCTGCAGGGAGGATGACTCATGGCCATACCGAAGTACTGCCTATCGATCTCCGTTCTTTTTCTTTCGTTCCTGTTCGCAGGTTGCTTTGCACACGTCCAACATCTTCCAAAAGCCGATCCTGCCCAGCCGAGCTTTCAGCCCTTGCCCGATCCTGAGCACACGAAAACGCTCGTGGGGATCGCGCTCTCAGGTGGCGGAAGCCGAGCCGCCTACTTCGGCGCGGCTGGACTCGAGGCCTTGGCCCAGGTGCGTCTTGCTCCAGGTCAACCGTCGCTCCTGGAGCAGGTCGCCTACCTGTCCAGCGTGTCGGGAGGAAGCGTAGCGTCTAGCTATTTTGCCACGCAGAAACCGGAAGCCGCCGTGCCCGTGCTGAATCCGAACGGCGCGCTGACCCCGACTTATCGTCATTTTTTCGATGAGTACCGCACCGCGATGAGCAAGAACCTTCAATGGTCTATGGAATGGCGCCAGTTCTCTAACGTCCGATGGCTCAACTCGAACCAACGCGCCACCTCTCTCAGTGAAGCGCTGGACGCCCATTTCCTGAACGGAATCACGTTTGAACAATTTTACGAGCGTGAAAAGACCAGACGCAGCCCGCGCCTGATTCTCAATGCCACTCTCTATAACGACGGGCGGCGGTTTGTCTTGACCACGGTTCCTCGAGATGACTTCCGCTACGATTTCATTCGCAAGCTGCAAGACAAATTGGAAGAGCGGGAACGGCAAACGACGAGTCGGCCACCCAAGTCGTTACCGGAGGCGCTCGAACGAGCCAAGGACGCGCTGAACCCGCTGACCTTCCAGGATGAGAGCGCCGACCCACGTCCCATTCCTCTTTCGCAGGCTGTGGCAGCGTCGGCTTCTTTTCCGTTCGTGATCGGGCCGATTACCGCTCAGGTAAAAGGGGAGTCTAGCTATCTCCATGTCGGAGACGGGGGACTCTTCGACAATCAAGGCACCGAATCGCTGGTGCAACTATTTTTGAAAAAACTGGAAGATAAGAAGGCCACCCGTGCGCTGGTCATCGCCTTCGACAGTTCCTTTCCGTTCTGGGTGAAGAATAATACCCTCGATGGCCTGAAGAACGGTTTCGACATTTTCAAGCAAGACACCGGGCGAATCGTCGGCATTATGGAACAGCGAGCGAATGCGTATCAGAGCATGGTATGGCACATTCTCCAAAGCGAGAGGATCGTCCTCCCGGATGAGGACACGATCAAGGTCATTGTCCTCCGTCATACCGACGCCGTCTGGCCAGAAAACCCGCAATCCGTTTTGCCTGACGCCTGCCGGAGTGACGCAGCCAAATTGGCCAGCAAAGAAAAAATCAGAGAACGGCTGGCCCTGATTCCCACCAAGTTGAAGCTCACCGACGAGTGCGACAAGGCCTTGCTCCGCGAAGCCGCCGTCAAGGTGGTGGAACAGAAAAAAGAGGAAATCCTCACGTTCCTCCAAGGCAAAACAGGGAGCTAAGGAAAGCGCTTGTCCGATTCAGGCTCCGAAGAGGGATTGCATGGACAGAGTTCAAAAAATCCTACGCGAGGTTTCCACAAGCACCCTAGAAAAACCGAAAGCGAAAAGAGTAGCATACGGCGATGACGGCCCTGCTTGCCACTTCGCGTTCTCTTCATTCCGTTCTCACTCAGGCTCGCGCCCGCACTGATAGGCTCTTTGGTCTTGTGCGCTCCGACGCATTCTCTTACCGGCCCGTTCCCGAACGTCATCGCATTATTTTCTATCTGGGCCATCTGGAAGCATTTGACTGGAATCTGATCGCGAACGCGTTAGCACTTCCGTCATTCCATGCCGGATTCGACCGCCTCTTCGCGTTTGGCATCGACCCCCCACCTGGGCAACTCCCGCAGGATTCGGCTTCAGATTGGCCGGAGGTCTCAGAGGTCCGCCGATATAACGCGCAGGTGCGTCGCACGCTTAATCGCGTGCTCAATGACCTCCCGGAACTCCTCCTGCATGTCGCGATCGAACATCGATTGATGCACGCGGAGACGTTCGCGTATCTCCTTCATCATCTGGCGTCCGAGCACAAGCTCATTCCGGCGCAATCGTCGCCCCCGCAAGGGCCGCGCCCCGTGCGTGCTATGATCGAGATCCCTCCGGGATACGCGACCCTTGGGCAAAGCCGAACCGGTCTCTCGAACGAAGGACCATTTGGATGGGATAATGAATCCGAGAGTCATTCGGTGGCCGTCCCCACCTTTGCCATGAACAAGCATAAAGTCACCAATGGTCAATACCTCGAATTCGTTCGGGAAGGAGCCGCCGCTCCCCACTTCTGGATTCGTCGCAACGACGGCTGGTGCTGGAGGACAATGGCCGGTGAGATCCCCCTGCCGCTCGACTGGCCGGTGTACGTCACCCAGCGCGAAGCCCGTGAGTACGCCGTCTGGGCGGGCGCCTCGTTGCCGACTGAAGCTCAGTTTCATCGGGCAGCCTATGGTACCCCCTGCGGAGAGGAACGGGCCTACCCGTGGGGGGACACGCCTCCTGATGCCTCACGCGGCAATTTCAATTTTCGCTTCTCGAATCCCATTTCGGTTTCCGCTTCACCCCGTGGAGATAGCGCCTTTGGTGTATCCCAACTTGTCGGCAACGGATGGGAATGGACATCGACGGTCTTTCATCCGTTCCCCGGTTTTCAACCCTTCCCGTTTTACCCTGGATATTCGGCTCCATTTTTTGACGGCGCTCACTTTGTCATGAAGGGCGGATCGTCACAGACTGCCTCGCGGCTGTTGCGCCGGTCATTTCGCAATTGGTTTCGATCGGACTATCCATATGCCTATGCCGGATTTCGAGTGGTCCAGAACTGAATCGATCTCTTCTGCTGCCCTCTCTCCGCAAGAACTGCCGGATTTCGCGCGGGCGGTTCGTGAAGGCCTGAGCAAGCCGGGTCAGCGAGAACTTCCGTCCATCTATCTGTATGATGAGCTCGGGACGGCCTTGTTTGAGGCCATCACCGTCACGCCCGAATACGGCTTGACCCGGGCGGATGAGCGCCTCCTCCAACGGTATGCCACGGCCATCTTGGAATACGTTGCCCCTCCTGTGTTGGTCGTCGAACTGGGCAGCGGAAGCGGGAGAAAAACTCGATGGCTCTTGGAGGCTCTGGCGCACCGTGAAGCCGTATTCTACTTTCCCATCGACCTCTCGACGTCCGCCCTCCTGAAATGCCGGCAACAACTGCACGACCTGGGGAGCGTCAGTATCGTGGGGCTCGAGAAATCCTACCTGGAGGGCTTACAGGAGGTCGCCTGTCGCCGGCGAGGAGGCCAAAGACTGCTGGTGCTCTTTCTGGGAAGCAGTATCGGCAACTTCGATCGTCCTGCCGGAGACACCTTCTTGCGTGAGATCCGACGCTGCTTGGCTCCAGGCGATGCCCTGCTGCTCGGGATGGATCTTGAGAAGTCTGCCGGCGAGATGCTCTTGGCCTATAATGACGCTGCCGGCGTCACCGCCGCGTTCAATCTGAATCTACTCGCTCGCATCAATCGCGAGCTACAGGGCGATTTTGTCCTGAGAGCGTTTGAGCATGAGGCGCGGTACAACGCCCAGGAGCGTCGAATTGAAATGCATCTCCGGTCGAAGGTGGATCAGAGGGTGTCGATCAATGGTGCGGAGCTCTCCATCACACTGCGAGAAGGCGAAACGATCTGGACGGAAGCCTGTCACAAATACCGCCTCACGGAGATCCCCGAGATGGCACACCGGACTGGGTTTACGTGCGAAGCCCAGTGGGTGGACGGAGAATGGAGTTTTGCCGAAAATCTGTGGATCGCCGCTCCCGCTTCCGCCTCAGCCCAATGAGCCCCCTTGTCTCATTCCAGAACGTCTCCGCCCGCATCGGCTCGAAAGATATCCTCCGCGAGGTCAGTTTCGACATGGAAGCCGGAGAAACGCTGGTGCTCTTGGGCCGTAGCGGATCCGGCAAGACGACCGCGCTGAAGCTGGTCAATGCCTTACTACAACCGAGTACCGGCGAAGTCCTGGTCGAGGACAAACCCACGACCAAGTGGGACCCTATTCGACTACGGCGTCGGATCGGCTACGTGATCCAGGAGGGAGGTCTCTTTCCGCACTTCACTATCGCGGACAACGTCGGTTTGGTCCCTCGGCTGGAGGGTTGGTCACGAGACGACGTCAAGGCGCGTGTCGAGTCGTTGCTCACTCAGGTCGGCCTTCCTCCGGAAGACTTCGCCACCCGATATCCGCGAGAACTTTCCGGCGGGCAGCGCCAGCGGGTGGGCGTGGCGCGCGCGCTCGCCGGGGACCCGCAGCTCCTGCTGTTCGACGAACCGTTCGGCGCGGTGGATCCCGTCACACGACTCGATCTGCAGCGGCAATTCCTCGCGTTGCGTCGCCGGTATGGCAAGACCGCGCTCTTCGTCACGCACGACATGCGAGAG
Source organism: Nitrospirota bacterium (assembly GCA_963703955.1). Classification (GTDB taxonomy): domain Bacteria; phylum Nitrospirota; class Nitrospiria; order Nitrospirales; family Nitrospiraceae; genus CAVPGK01. The sequence continues at coordinate 43,281 of CAVPGK010000021.1, forward strand.
GCCCTGGCGCTCGGCACGCGCATCGGGCTCCTTCACCATGGCAGGCTGGAACTTTTGACCACGCCGTCCGATTTTCTTCAGACCAAGAACGAGGAAGCTCAAGCCTTTCTGGCGTGTCTCAATCCAACCACGGAGATGTGATGCCGTCGATTTTGATCCAAGAAATTAGTGACCAGACCTTGGAGCATCTCTTTCTTGTGACGGTCACCATGGTTATCGCGGCCTTGCTTGGCATTCCTGCCGGAATCTTCCTGACCAGACAGGCTAGACTGCAGAGATGGGTCATGGGGTTCATCAGCGCGGCGCAGACCATCCCCAGCTTGGCATTGTTCGGCTTCCTGATTCCGCTCCCGTTTCTGGGCGGCATCGGCAAGTCCACGGCAATCATCGCGCTGGTTCTGTATGCGCTCTTGCCGATTGTGCAGAATACCGTGGCCGGTATCCTAGGGGTGGACAGAGTCGTGAAAGAATCCGCCATCGCCATGGGACTCACGAATCGGCAACTGTTGTGGGAGATTGAATTTCCCTTGGCGGGACGGACGATTCTGACGGGTCTCAGAATCGCCACGGTCACCACCATCGGCACGGCCACCATTGCGGCTGCAATCGGAGCAGGCGGACTGGGGGTCTTTATTTTTCGAGGCCTGGCTTCGGTTGACGCAACCCTGCTCCTCGCCGGAGCGATTCCTGCCGCCATCATGGCTATCATCCTCGATCGGGGGCTCGAATGGGTCGTACAAAAGGTCTCGCCGGTGTAACGCTCCTTGTCGTGGCCGGTTGGATGAGCGCCTGTGATGGGGAGCGCCCTATTACGGTCGGCGCCAAAAACTTTACCGAGCAGGTCATCTTGGGAGAAATTGTCGCGCAACACCTCGAGCGCAGGCTGGGTCGTCGCGTCGACCGCAAATTGAACCTGGGCGGGACACTCCTGGCGCATCAAGCTCTCGTCAAAGGTGACATCGACCTGTATCCCGAATACGCGGGGACCGCACTAACGGCGGTTCTAAAACTTCCGGCCTCTTCCGATCCGAGCCACGTATGGCAACTGGTCAAGGACCACTATCAGCGCCGGTTTGACATTGAATGGTTGGATCCCCTTGGCTTCAACAATACGTTCGCCATGGTGATCCGCGGGGAGGACGCTCGACGACATCGCATCACATCACTAAGCGACGCCGCTGGGTATAAGCCCGGTTGGAAAGTCGGAATGGGGTATGAATTTCAGCAACGGCCGGACGGCCTTGCCGGTCTGATGAAGACCTACAACCTTCCCCTCAAGGGATCACCCGTCACCCTGGACCTCGGGTTGCTATACCAGGCGCTCGAAGGGAGACAGGTCGATATGGTGGCAGGAAACGCGACGGATGGGAGGCTAGCAGTCCTGGACGTCGTCATCCTGTCTGATGACAAACAATACTTTCCTCCCTACCAGGCCGCATTGGCGGTGCGCACCGAGGCGGTGAAAGCGGAACCGCTCCTCCGACAAGTCTTAAACGAACTCTCCGGCAGATTGTCAGACGCGGCCATGCGAACACTGAACCACCAAGTTGACGGCGAACACCTCCCTCTTCAAAAAGTCGCCGAGCGGTTCCTGCGGGAAGCGGAGCTTGCCGACTGACGATGGACGTAGCGCCAACGCGTGCTACACTTTTCCTGACAGGCCGGTAAGACGGCCTTCCCGCCAAACAACAATAGATCGCGACAACACTTTCAAGGGGAACAAAGCTATGAGTTCAGCAGGTTGGAACACCGTTGCAGTTCTAGGAATCCTGGCCTTCGTCGCCGCCACATTTTTGGCTACCAGCGCCGCGTTGTTCTTAGGGCTGTTGCCGATCTACCGAGAACGACATCAGCGTCGCGAGCAAGCCTCACTGATGCGCTCCCAACTGCTGGCTCACCTGAGAGTGATACGAGAATCCATCGCGCCTCGCAGTCACCCGTTGGACTTGTTGCAACGGGAAGCCTACGAACCTCTTCAATATTTGTGGATACAGGCGCATGTTCTTGAAGCTGAGGAACTACGACTAGTCAATCGGGCTCATGCCCTACTGCTCACCCTGCGCAACAGGCCCTCGATCAACCAGAGAGAGACACGAATGGCACAAGATCTGATCGATCAGACGTGCATGGCACTGGAACGATACGATCTGGACTCCCGTTCAGAAAGAGCCAAGCTATCCCCCGCTGATGTACTGTTTGCCTACGTGCAAACTCGATGGGCCTCTCGTAGCGGCTCATTGAGCAAGCGGATAGAACCAGCCTAACCAACCTCCCCGGAACGCAAAGCCGCCACGCCGCATGTAATCGAAGCGGCGATTCACGCCAAGCAATGTCTACCTGAGGTATTGACTCTCCGCATCTGATCGAAGCGGGCAGCTCAAGAATGTAATGCAGGGGATCGCTGGAGGCACTTATCCGGGCGCATCAGTTGGAGGTATTGGGTCTCCGGGCCGATTTGATCGAACGGCCCCGGCTCACACGAAGTGCGGTTTGGAGGCGCCGAGCGGGTTCGAACCGCTGCATCGCAGTTTTGCAGACTGCTCCCTTAGCCACTTGGGTACGGCGCCTTTGGTTGTGTTTTCAAGCATTTCTCACGCAGGCTGCGCCTGGCTCACTAGGCCAGGTTGCGTCAGGGTTGCGGATTTGGCCGCTTCGGCGCTCATTCCCGGCCCTGCGTCTTGTGGGTCATCCAGTGCCTGCACATGGTGACGATTCGCACCTGGAAACAGGTAACAATAGATATTCAACGTGACGGAGATAGTACCATGGCCGAGTTGCTCCTGGATATACTTTGGATTGGCCCCTTGCTGAATGAGCAGGGACGCGAAGGTATGGCGCAGGTCATGAAATCGGACATGCCGCAGACCGGCCGCCTCCAGGCTGCGATACAGGGCCTTCCTCAGCGTGCGGGCACTCAACCGTTGATCGGAGGGGCCGAGAAATACCCACTCCGGCATCGGCTGGCCCTTCATCGCATACTCTAAACGCCTTGTCTCTTTCAAGGCCGCCAGGACAGCCGCTAATTGCGGTGACAGATCGACACGCCGGATCTTATGCGTCTTGGGCGTCGTCACCTGATGGCGCACGATTCCGCGCCGCACCTCAAGAAATTGGCCCCGGAAGTCGATATCCCCCCATTGCAGTCCGATCAATTCGCTTTCCCGCAGTCCGGTTCTGACCGCACAGAGCAAGACGGGATAGAACGCCGCCCAACGGTCCTGTGCCGTTTTGAGGAGGAGGCGGACTTCCTCAGCGGTCAACGGGTCAATATGGCTATTCGACGTGTCCCGCCGGCTGACCAAGCGGCCAGCGTTCAGGACTGGATTGACGGTCACCAATCCATCATCGATGGCATGGTTGTAGGCCTCTTTCAGCGGTGTGAGAATGTTGTGCACGGTTTGCTTCTTGCGCCCGCTCGTCACCAGCTCGGCAATCAGGCGCTTGACATCACTCCGCGTGACTTCATGCAGGGACCGCCCGCCGAGCGCCGGCAGAATGTGTTTCACAATGACCTTGCGATACTCGCTCGCCGTGCTTGCCTTACAATGCACGTCCGCATACGAGGAAAGCCACTCCATCAGATAATCCGCCACCGTGGGGATGCGGCCATCCGGCCGGGTGAGCGCACCTGTTCGCCACTCTGTTCGGCCCATTTCAGCTTGGCCGATAGTTTTTCGGCAAAGGCCTTTGCCTGTTTCTTGTCCTTGCCAAAGATCTTCGCCTTGCGCCGACCCTTCCAATCCGTCAGAACATACCAACCCTTTCCTGGTCGCTCACGTCAGTTTGACGCCCATGGGACTTCACCTCCTTCTCGCCGAGCTCTCGCTCCAACAAGCTCCGAATATACCCGCTCGCGGTGTAGCTCTGTGTCCGCAAAGCGTCGAGCTTCGCCTTCAAGGATAGTGGCAATTGAATGACCACTCGTTTCATTTGCATCTAACTTCATCCTCTCATCCGATAATATGGTGTATGATAATATGGTCCCATGATATCAAACTAGCAAGATTGATGTAAAGTGAATAAGATTGACAGCAACGATGCACGTGGTTACGGTACCGAGCGATGTCGAACGAGACTACACGGCCCGCTAAACAGCAGCTTGGTATCCGTATCGACCAGGACGTTGTTGTCGAAACCAAGGTCCTGGCTGCACGCCAGCGCCGACGCGTAAATGAGGTCGTGGAAGAAGCGCTCAAGGATTTACTGAAGAAATATCAGGGGAAGCGGAAGGAACGGCGATAGGAGTATATTGCCTTGACTGAATTCGTTACGTTTGGCGCCCTTGGCGTCATTGTTCTGATCATTGTCCTTGCTGGACGCCTCCCCCAGATGGGAGAACGTTTGGGGCAACTCCTCAAGCGGAGGCAGGCTTCCGGCAAAAGGGCCTCAGCGGCAGCGATACGTCACGAATCGGTACTTGCGGAGCAGTGGGCTCCGGCGTGCAGGAGACTAGATACCATCCTAGCCGTTCTCGGTCAGATCGGCGATGCTTTAGTTGTTGAAAGTGAAGCTATGGGGACCAAAATTGCGGGGTTAGAGCGGCAGTTCGAACGAGAGTCAACCGCTGACAGAACCGAGGCCTTCAAAGCCCTACAGGATTCTAGTGAAAGGCAGAACCGACGTTTGGAAATGGCCCGAGGCCTCTGGGACGAAGCCAATACGCTCGTACGGATTCTCTCTTTGAGTGCTGATGAATTAGCGCTTCAAGGGCATGCGGGGCGTTTGGGTCTCGGGAACAAGAATCGTGCTTGTCATTTCGCGGGCTTCCAGCGAGTTCGGTTTCTTGTTTTGCTTGTTCCCTTAGATTTACTTTGTCGCGCAGAAAATTCGCAGACCGGCGTATAAAGACTGATTGGTGGCTACGGTCACTAATCGCTGTCCTATTTCTCAAGCTAGTGAAGCCGTGGCGGGCAGCCACTTTTGCGAAATGTGCGGAGTCAGCCTGGATCATCGGCGGGCCAACGCACGCACTTGCGGACCGCGATGTCGAAAGCGCTTGAGCCTACGACGCTTACGGCAGTAAGGGGCTTAGGGCTGGGGTGACTCTTTTCGGCTTCCATCTTTAAATTTCTTAAAATTGTTCAGCCAACCGAGGATGGAGTGGGATGATGGACAGGCGCGCGGCATCTTGCGTACGCGTGGCTATCGCGGGTTGTTCTATCCGCCTCATCTCCGTTATTCATGCGCCTCTCCTGCCGTTTTCCGGCGATGAAGGACACGTTTCCCGTATTGTCACGAGGAGTGCAGGAGTTGGGCGGATGGGCCAGCCTCTCACTCGTCCAGCGGTATGCGCACGTTTCCCCCGTCCAGGAAGGCGGAGGCGGTCGAAGAGCTCGTGAGAAATTCTACTACGCTATTTACTACGCCCGAAACGCGGCAATTGGTAACCGCTTGAAACTACGGCCCGGAGGGGTGACGGAGCGGCCGAACGTGCCGGTCTTGAAAACCTCGCGGAGCGGGGTAACGGAACCCGATGAAAACGCGTGAAACACTGCATGGATACTGGCGAAACGCAGTGAGCGATCGTTCCCCCGCCGTACCCGAAAGTACCCCGATTTACCCCGGCATTCCCCTACGCGATTCACTACATTTTCTCGCGGCCCCTAGCGATTGCAACGCGACAAGGGCGGACACTCTCTCTGCCTTGGGGCCGCGTCTTTGGAGAGGCGCGAGGAGAGACGCGCATGGGCACCACACGAGCATGTGGAATCAGGACTGGTTCAAGGAAGATGATTACGACGCCGATGACCTGGGCCGATTCCCGCAGGGCGTCGGCTTTCCCGGCGCACAGTCAGCCGACTGGGGCTGGGCGCAACACATGCTGGCATCTCTGGCCGAAAACGGACGAGCCGCGATCGTCATCGACACCGCGGGCTAAAGTGGGGCAGTTCTCTTTTTGAGCAACAAAGCTATCTCACTTTACCTGACTGCAATTCAGCAGCATACGATCCTGATAGACTTTGGCCCCGAATAAGTCGCGCTTTTAGGTGTCGTCAAGGATGCCCCACGAATACAAGACTCTCCCGCTCGCTGTCTGGAAGCCAATGGCTCAACTTTTCAAGAGAATTTCCGGTTCTACGATTGCGAGCGTTTTGATCCTCATCTGTCTGATCAGCATCCCGGAGTACATCGTCCAGGGATTGTCGCTGTTTCGTCTCGACGAAGCGGGATACGGAGACAGCTACATCCTCTACGATGTGCTCCAGTTCCAGAAAACCGGTAGGATCTATCGAAACCTGGCAGAGCCGCCCTTTTTGCCGGCGCAGTACAGCCCTCTCGTTTATGTGCTCTACTCACTTCCAGGGCGCGTGGCGAGTTGGGAGAATCTCTTCGTGGCGCCGCGGCTGGTCGCGATTGCCGCATTCCTTGCCTGCATCTGTCTGATTACATCCATTGTCCGTGTTCTCTTTCGTTCAGGCCTGGTTTGGGTCTGGGGTCTTCTCCTTCCGTTTTCAATCCGCCTTATACCCCTCTGGATTCTTCAGCTGCGTGGCGACTTTCCGGGGCTCGCTCTCAGTCTGCTTGCGATTCGCTTCCTGTTATCCGACTCTCGCTGGGCGGTGCCGCTTGCCGCGGTGTGTGCAGGATTGGCAGTACAAGTAAAGTTCACATTCGTCGCTGCGGCCTCAGCAGGGGCTGCATGGCTGCTGGTTCAAAGACGATGGCGAGACCTCGCTCGATTTATCGCGTTCTTTGCGGTCTCATCCATGGGCCTGTTTCTTCTCTATTCTCTGCGTGAGCCAGGGATGATTTCACAAATGCTCTCCCTGTCTCCCGGTGTCAGAAACGTCGGCGGAAACGTGGTGCTCATGAATAAGGTAGCCGGCGAACTCGTGATACTTCTGAGCCTGGTCGGTCTGGCAAGTATGGAATGGCGCGCGTCGGCAAAGGAAACCCTCCTGGCTCTCTATCTTGCAACATCCTTCATGGTTGCCGCCGTGACGGCCGTTCAGGCAGGTGCGAATACCAACTACTATTGGGAAACGCTCTTCGCTTCCATCCCCTTTGCTGTGCTCGGAGTGTTGCGGCTGATGGAACTGGCAGGACGGCATACGGCGCTGGGGCCGGCACTGGCTGTCTTCCTTTTCATTCATTCCCTCTTTCCTGTCGCGATGAGCGCGTATGAAGGCGTCCCAACGCTCAAAAAGGGATGGGCGGAATCCGGCGACGATGAAATGCGCAAACTGAGCCAGGTTCTGGCAGGCTCGCGCATGTTCTCATCGTTTCCGCGTCTGGCTCTCCTTGACCCCAATCCTCCCTTGACGGAACCTTTCCTTCTGTCCTACCTTCACCGCCTCGGGAAAGTGGATCTGGGACCCTTCACACAGCCTCTCCTCAGACGCGAATATGATGTTGTGATTACCTATGATTCGCCGCGCGTCTATCGCAATGTCAACCAGTTAGACCCGGAACTGCGTAGCGCCATCGCGAGTTCGTACAAGCCGTATTGCACGTTCCACCATGGCCTGTTCCACTTCCCGGATGGTGTGGATCCGTCCACGAGCATCCTGAAGGGGCGCTTGAGAGAGATTGGTTGCTCGCCGGTTTCCGACGAAGGCACGAAGAACTGGTAGTTAAGTGCTATAGGCATCCTGATACCAAGATGTTAGAGTTACTGCCACTTCTGAACCTGCGTTTGCTGGAAGTCTGAAACGAAGCTTCTACATACGATTGGTTTGTCATCTCCTTCTGTTAGGTGTCGAAAAGCAGCTGAGAGCAGAATGGTGAACCATGCGAAAAGTCGTCACAGCCACCTCTGCAACGCAAGCCAGGAGGCTGCCTCCTCTTTTCTTCTTGGGCAGCCTCATGATCGTATTCGGCCTCGGTGTGTATTTCTTCGGCATCGTCTTCTCGATGTTCCGCCTGATCTTCCAGTTGGGAGAACCGTTCTATACGTGGAACACGATGATTCTGTGGTATAGCGGTCTTCCTACCACACTGGGCGTTTGTCTCGCAGGTCTTGATCTGGCCCTGCTGTTTCCCGCAAAGCGCAGAGAGTCGCGGCGAAGGATTCTCGCTCCCGTTCTGGACAGACACGTGGTCGTGGCGCTGACAGCCTACAATGACGAAAAGAGCATAGGGCTTGCGGTGGCGGATTTCGTGAGCCACCCACTAGTAAAGCGCGTCATCGTTGTCGACAACAACAGCCGTGATCGGACTTCCGAAGCTGCCATGGAAGCGGGAGCCCGTGTCGTTGTGGAAAAAGAACCGGGATATGGACGATGCGTCTATAGATGCTTCAAGGAAGCCCTGAGCGAAGACGGCGAATTGATCGTTCTCTGCGAGGGCGATATGACCTTCCGCGCCGGCGACATTGACAAACTGCTGGCCTATGTCGACCATGCCGATGTCGTGAATGGCACGCGTATCGTCGAGCAACTGCGGGATTACTCCACGCAGTTATCGACGTTCATGTATTACGGCAACTTCTTTGTGGGAAAGTTGCTGGAACTGAAGCATCTGGGACGCGGCACATTCACGGACATCGGAACAACCTATAAGCTGCTCCGGAGAGACAGTCTTGTGCGTCTGATGCCGCAACTGAATCCGGCGGTCAATATGGAGTTCAATGCGCACTTTCTCGACACGGCTCTTGGAAGCGGCGAAAGGCTCGTCGAGTGTCCGATTACGTTTCACCCCAGAGTGGGTGTAAGCAAGGGCGGCAATGTGAATAATGGGCGTGCACTGAAAGTCGGACTCCGGATGATCCTGGGCTTGTGCTTTGGATGGCCTACCCCATGACGCGAGAAATGTACTTTAAGACGCGGTTCGTGCAGGACGCACAACGCGATGTCCTCTGGCAGACTCTTTGTCGCTACTACTTCAGCCATCGGATTAACCCTGACGATTGCGTGCTGGAACTTGGCGCGGGATATGCCTGCTTTATCAATGCCGTCGTCGCCAAGCGAAGAATCGCTGTCGATTCATGGGATGGTTTCACCAAACATCTGGTATCCGGTGTGGAAGGCCACGTCGGTGACGTGACCGATCTCGGATTTCTAAAGCCTTCATCCGTGAATTTCGTTTTCGCCAGTAACCTCTTCGAGCACGTCAGCCAGGAGGCCTTCGCCTTGGTGTTGCAACAACTGAAGACTGCGCTGGCGCGCGGCGGAACTCTGAATATCCTGCAGCCCAACTACTATTACGCATATCGGGAGTACTTCGACGATTACACCCACCGCACCGTATATACCCACAAGAGCATTTGTGATTTTCTGGAAGCATATGGCTACAAGGTAATGGAATGCCATCCGCGATTCCTGCCACTCACGGTGAAATCCCGGTTACCTGTCTCACCGATACTGATACGACTTTATCTGTCCCTTCCCTGGAAGCCGATGGGGAAGCAGATGTTCATTCGCGCAAGGGTGAAGTGAAGAACGCCGGGCTCACGCGTAGTGAGACCCGGGATAGAGCAGTTCATCCTAGCGTTTGGAGATCGTGTTTACCGCCTGGCATACAAGCACCTGCGGCCAGAGGAGTACAGCCTGCTGGTCAGGCTGCCCCACTACAGCCGTAGGATCAGCCAGGAAGCGCATAGGACCGTCCTTCGCACCGATCCCCGAGAGGCGGTCATTTTCAAAAGTTGTGCGGGAGGGATAAACGCCACTGAGACGGTGGTGGCTGGGGGAGCGCTGCCCCCGGCCTCCCACCATCCCTTGAATGCCGGCGCCCCGCGCAGGTTGCGGCTGGGTTGCGGAGTTGCGGACAGGTGGCTAAGGTATGACGCAACCTGCCCACTGCCTGACACACAAGATGTTGTGGAACCAAGCACTTAGGGTGGACTACTATCAGTTTTGCAGACTGCTCCCTTAGCCACTTGGGTACGGCGCCTTGACGGCATTATAGCGAGCCGTCCCGCTACAACTCAAGGCGAGTACCTGCCCACCTCTCCTGCAGAGGCAATGGTATTGAGGTTGAAATCAGAAGGTTGAAAAGTCTACCGCTTGTTGGGAAGGACGGGGATTTCTCGAGTCGAGGACGACTGTGTGCTTGTCAATGACACCGGCTGTTCGGGGTACCTTTTTCCACCATGAAGTGATGGGGCCGATTCGATCTGGTCAGAATCCTCCGCTTCTTTCTCTTTCGCCAAAATTTCGACTTCCTGAATCAGTGTCTCCATCAACTCTTCGGAGGGCACCTTGCGCAAAAGCTTGCCCTTCTTGAAAAGAATCCCGACACCTTCGCCGCCCGCGATGCCGATATCCGCTTCCTTCCCCTCGCCGATGCCGTTGACCACGCAGCCTAACACCGAGACGTTCAACGGGGCTCTGATGTGGCCGAGGCGCTTCTCCAACTCGTTCGCCAGGCGGACCACATCGATCTCCACTCGGCCGCAGGTGGGGCAGGCGATCACGTTGATCCCGCGGTGGCGCAGTTCCAGCGACTTCAGAATTTCAAATCCGACCTTGACCTCTTCCACGGGGTCGGCCGCCAACGAGACACGGAGCGTATCACCGATGCCTTGCGACAGCAGCCAGCCGATGCCGATGGCCGATTTCACCGAGCCGGTCAGAATCGTACCGGCTTCGGTGATCCCCAAATGGAGCGGGAAATTGGACTGCTGCGAGAACAGCCAGTAGGCATCGACCGCCATGTGCACGTCAGACGCTTTCAGCGACACTTTCATGTTGGTAAAGCCCACGTCCTCAAGCGCGTGCACGGCGTTCAGCGCAGATTCCGCCAGGGCTTCAGCCGTCGGATAGCCATATTTGTCGAGCAGGTGTCTCTCTAACGACCCGCCGTTTACGCCGATGCGTAAAGGAATCCCCCGGTCATTGACCGCCCTGATGACCTCGGCGGTCTTCCACCACGCACCGATATTGCCCGGATTGATGCGCACGCAATCAACCACTTCGGCCGCCTTCAACGCCAGCCTATGGTCGAAATGAATATCGGAGATCAGCGGCACGGTCATCTGCGCCTTGATTTTGGGCAGCGCGTTGGCAGCCTCCATGTCCGGCACCGCCACGCGGATGACCTCGCAGCCAGCCTCCTCTAAACGGCGAATCTGCTCGACCGTCGCCTTGATGTCGCGAGTGTCGGTAGTCGTCATGGATTGGACGGAGACTGGCGCGTCCCCTCCGATCTTGACCTTGCCGACCTTGATCTGTCTGGTTTTTCGCCGCGTGATGTACATGCTCGTAGAGCTATCTTATTCTTAACTGCCCTGTTCATCGCCCTCGGATTGACTTCTCGCTCCAGGAACCACGGTGAACAACTGGTTCCGGGCAGCGGTAGTCGGACGTGCTTTTGGCTCGGAGGATATCTGGTCCAGCAACGCTTTTGCGCTTTCGTAGATGCCTTCCGCCGTCAAGCCATATCGTTCGCGCAGCAAATCCTGCGGTCCTTGCTCGATGTACCAATCCGGGAGCCCGACGATTTTCGTCGGCAGGTGCGTGACGCCTTGGTCGGACAGCGCTTCTAACACCGCTGATCCGAATCCGCCCATGCGAGCTCCTTCTTCCACCGTCAGTAGACACCGTACACCCTTGGCCACGTCGCCGATCAGAGCGGTATCGAGCGGCTTCACAAATCGCCCATTCACGACCGCAGCGGAGATCCCTTCCTGCTCCAATCGTTCCGCCGCCTTGACGGCGGGCCAAACCGTCACGCCGATGGCGACAATCGCGATGTCGCTTCCCGGCCTGAGGATCTCGCCTTTTCCGACAGGCAACGCGACCGGCTCCGGGTCCATCTGGACCCCGAGGCTCGTTCCGCGGGGATACCGCACCGATGCCGGTCCCTCGCAGCGCAGACAGGTCTTGATCATGTGCTGCAGTTCATTCTCATCCTTTGGCGCCATGACGATCATGTTGGGGACATGACGCAGGTAGGCAAAATCAAACGCGCCATGATGCGTCGTCCCATCCTCGGCTACCAGCCCGCCGCGATCAATGCAGAACGTGACCGGCAAATTCTGGGTGGCGACGTCATGGACGACCTGATCATACGCTCGCTGCAGGAAGGTGGCGTACATGGCCACGACCGGCCGCATGCCTTGCGCCGCAAGGCCGCCGGCGAAGGTGACCGCATGCTGCTCCGCAATGCCCACATCGTACAGGCGGTCGGGAAATTCCTTTTCAAAAGCCGTCAGTCCGGTTCCTTCGCACATAGCTGCCGTGATCGCCACGATCCGCTTGTCTTGCCTGGCCAATTTGGCCAGCGTGTTCATGGCAATGGCGGTGTAGGTCGGACGCGGCGACTTCTTGGCCGGCTTGCCGGTTTCGCGCTCGAACGCCGGGCAGGCGTGAAACCAGACGGGGTCTTGCATCGCCGGTCCGAATCCCAGGCCTTTCCTCGTAATGATGTGCAACAGGGTCGGACCTTTGAGTTTGAGGACGTTCTGGAGAGTCGGCAGGAGATGTTGGAAGTCGTGACCGTCGATCGGACCCACATAGCGGAACCCGAGTTCTTCGAACAGCAACCCCGGAAGAATGAGCCCCTTCGCCAACTCCTCGGCCCGCCGGGCCATCTTCTGCATGGGCTCACCAATTTGAGGAATCGAGCGTAGAAACTGTCCGGTTTCCTCCCGGATGCGCGTGTAGAACTCGCCGGTGAACGTCCGATTCAAATACGACGAGATGGCTCCCACGTTCTTGGAAATGGACATCTGGTTGTCGTTCAGGATGACGAGAAAGTCCTTGCCCAAGCCACCGGCGTGGTGCAACCCTTCGAGGGTCATTCCCGCCGTCATGGCCCCATCGCCGACGACGCACGCGACCTTATGCGATTGCCCGAGTTGCTCTCGGGCTTCGACCATGCCGATGGCCGCGGACACGCCGGTGCCTGCATGGCCGGCATTAAAGGTGTCGTACTCGCTCTCTTCGCGCTTGCAGAACCCGCTCAATCCACCATACTGCCGAAGTGTGTGAAATCGCTCGCGACGTCCAGTGAGCAGCTTGTGCGTATAGGCCTGATTGCTGGTATCCCAGACAATCTTGTCCTTGGGGGTATCCAGCAGATAATGCAGAGCCACAGTCAACTCCACGACCCCGAGATTTGAAGCAAGATGGCCCCCAACATTGGAGACCACGGAGATGATCTGTTCACGGATCTCCTGGGAGAGGGTCGGAAATTGTGCCGGAGACAGCCGTTTCAGATCATCTGGGCTATGAATAGTTTTCAACAACGACATACAGTCTTCTCCTCGTAAGGTGGCGGCTTAGCCTTCTGAGCTTATGAATGAAGTAGCTTGCTGACAGGGGTTCTTCGCAGGTATGGGGTAGTTGACTAAGCTTCCGGCTAGTTTCCCACAGATTGTTTGTCATGTCAAGCACTTAGGCCAAGATCTTTAGACCGGCCTAGCTAATAGGGTCACCGAGGAAACCGATAGGTGACGACGGTGGACAGGGTAAAATCAGCCGCCGCTCCCGTGATCAAATCTACATTCTGAATCCCATAGACCTGCCAGAGCAGATTGTTCCGGAGGCGATAGTTGAACCCTGCGGCGACTTCAGTGACACCCCGATCTAGGACCTTGATACCGGTTCCATAGTAAGGACTTGAATAATAATCAAATTGTGCGGTGATGGAGAACCGCGGCGACCAGAGATACTCGAGCCCGACGAGGCTCGTTATGAACGGTTGCAGTGTCAGACCCTCCACCTTACCTGTGGGAAAAACACCATTGACGTTGCCATAAAAAACCAGGGTCGACCGAACCGCCTTTTCGATCGCCAGCCCGATTCCGAGATCGACCTCGCCGCTCCCGAACAGTTGGCTAGAGTTTCCGGTGGGCGCCTTGACTGCAACACGTAAGGACACGGCAGGGAGACGTTCGGTCTGGGACAGGAGCAGATACTTACCGTGCAGCGAAATATCGCTCAATCCGAACTGATCCTCCCCTCCCGCAAACAGCGTCTGGCCGTTTTTACTGACGTTGTACGCGTATCCGATCCCTTGCAAGGCCTGCCGGGTTCCGGACAACCCGCTTGTGGCTCGTTCAACCGCGGTGATGAGCCCGTTCAGCGCCCCTCCGCCGTACCGATAGATAGCCGGGATCTCAAGCCCAACTTCCAGGCGGTTGGTGAGCCCATAACGAAGGAACAGCGCCGAGCGCTCCGTCTCCAGATTCATCGTCGTCCGTACAAGCGCGAAGAAGGGTGGGTTTGTCTCCTCACTGGCGATCATATTCGTCACCGCCAACTCGACCCGAACATCCAGCGTGCCTTTCTTGAGGACAGCCGCCGGAGCTCCGGGCATGTTCAAAAACAAGAGCTGCAGGGGTTGGAAATTCCTGACCGGAAGCGGGCCGAATCCCTCGGCTTCTGCCTCGGCTTGGTGAGCACCGACGAGCACAAGGAGAACGGCCACAGTCGCCGCCCAAGCGAGTTTCAGACGACTCATGCTTCGCGGGTGCTCAGCTAGAAGGGAAAATCAAGTCCGGCAAAGACCGCGCCTCCTTCGCTGCTGTAGCCATAATCGATCCGCCCGACCATACTCGGCCTGACCAATCCGCGAAAACCGATGCCCGGCGTGACTTCATAGTCGCGGAGCGGTCGCTTACTGAACGCGTTAAAGACTTTGCCCATATCGACGAAGGGCGCGATTTCAAAATCGGCTGCCACGTTAAAAATCTTGGTTCGCATCACGTGAATGCGTTCTTCAATGTTCAGCACCACCAGATGGTCGTCGATAAACCGGTCCACACCATAGCCTCGAAGGTTATTCTGCCCACCGAGTGAGCTTAGTTCATAAAAGGGCACCTGACTCCCGAATGTCAATTGCATCTCGCCGCGCACCACGAGGATCATCCGCTTCGACTCGCTCGGAAACAGCTTTTTGACCTCGAGCCCATACCGGTAGTACAACGGATTGTCCCCGTTGCTGAAATTTTGATTCAGTTCTGCGTAGGCGGTGAATCGAGTCCCGGCCGTCGGCGTCACCAAACTGTCGCGGGTATCGTAATAGAACGTGACCCGACTGCCCAGAATCGAAGCCCCGTCCATTCCGGCCACCTGCGGAAACACCTGGGCAGAGAACGGCAGGTCGGGCACGATGCCTGGCTCGACACGCACGTCGCGATACCGTTGACCTACCGAGACTTGCGTCACCTCATTGAGATGCAAACCGAATCTCCAACTGGCACGAATTTCTCTGGCCGTATAGTTCGTCTGATCGCTTAACGTCGTCTGTTGGCTGATCCCGAAGAAACGTGACGTCGCATTCTTGAAGAACGAACCGCCGACATCGAATGCGTATCGGCCATGGCTGAAGGCAGGGTCCGAGTAACTGAGGACAAGCTTCCGCTCGATTTTTTCCGAATACGATCCGATGAATACGAACTGCCGCCCCCCTGGCTCGTACTTGAACAGATTGAAGGACCCTCGGGCGCCCACGAACGAATTCACGATGAACATCGGGGCGACGAGGTACTTAAGCTCTCCGTCCGGGGCCGTCTTAAGAATCGGCACGATGAATCCGGCATCATTGCCGTCATTTTTGCTGGTCGAGACGGAAGGAATCGGAAAGTACGACGTATCGGCGCGAGTCGGCTTGACACTACCGAGAACACAGGCAAGTGCCACGAGAAGAGACAGGAAGACGCGCAAGCCCGCAGGCATTCGGGACACAACGCAGGATCGTTGCAGAATATTGAACCGCACCAACACCGTCGCGCTCGGTTGGTCACATCTCCTTGTCGATCGAGCGACCCTGCAGGCGATTCGAGTGCCTGTCACACCACCGCATCTGGGCAGCTATGCGGCCGAATCGGGAGCCCAGAGCAGCTAGACCAACCGTGGAACACTCACCTGTCTTTGTCGTCAGCCTTCGGAGCTGAGAAGGTGTCCGACTTATGGCGCAGCTTCTCGACCAAATCTTCATACGAGGACGAGTGGAGAATCTTGGAGAATTGCCCTCGGTAGTTGCTGACCATACTGACCCCATCCAACACAAGGTCATAGACACGCCACTCATCTGATTTTTTCAGGAGCCGATAATCCAGAGGGATTTCGGTCTTGCCTGTCATGATCTTGGTTCGCACCTCGGCATACCCGTCCTTGAGCCGCTCGTTCAGGAACTTGACCTGTTGCCCCGAGTAATCTTGGATTCTACTGGCGTACGTGTTGGTAAGGAGTTTCTGAAACAGTCCCACGAATTCGTGCTGTTGTGTTTCATCCAATTTCGGCCACTGCGCGCCCAGGGATCTCTTGGCCATTTCCTCATAACTGAACCGTTCCTCGAACAGCTTTTCGAGTTTCTGGCGCCGCTCCCTAGCGTGCTCCGGCTTTTTCAGTTCCTTGTCCTCTAAAACGTGAACCATTTGATCAAGCAGATTCTGCACCGATTCGGTCGCGGTCATGGTGGCCAGACTCCGCGACCCCCCTATCATGAGGCTTCCCATGACAAGACCGAGCACGATCGGCCTCGCAGCGTACCGATTCGGTCTTTGAATCAACGACCACATATTCCCTCCACTTTCGTTAAGCCTTCTTGCCTGTCTTGTCCAACTGCGCGCATCGATTACACCCGCCCACCCCAGGCGCCATCTCACCCGCCCGCCCCGAGCTGGCCAAGACCAGCTCTTTGCCCGATGGACGCGCCCCTTCCTGAAGGGTCCCCTCTCTTCACACCTTACAAGCGGGTAGTTCGGCTTGCCACTACTGCGCGCGTCCACCGAGCACATTCTTATCGTGCGCGGTGCGCGAGCACGGTGGCTAGCCGAGCTACCCGCTCCTCCATTCATTTTACGTTACCATGAATAAACTGACCAAGCAGTTGCTCCAAGTCAAGACCTGACTCCGTATCATGAATCTTATCGCCGGCTTTCAACGCCTCTCCGCCTCCGCCCGGTGACAACCCGACAAATTTTTCTCCGATGATGCCGCGCGTCTTGACCGACGCGATCGTATCGCTGTACAGCGTGACGCCGTCCTGAATCGCCATCTTGATGGAAGCCCGATCCTCCTTCAAGGTGATCGCCTTGATGCGCCCCACTTCCACTCCGGCGATTTCCACGGTGGCTCCCGGCTTCAATCCGGACGCCGAATCGAATTCCGCCTCAACTTCGTAAATGTGGCCGCCGATGAGCTCCAACTTCCCCAGCTTGATCGACAGATACCCTAGACAGACAAGGCCGATCGCGACGAAGATACCCACGATCAATTCCAGTTTGACTTTCTCCATGCCCCCTCCGCGGACGTGAGTCGTTACACGTTAATTGTCAAAGGGATTTTCAATCTCCTGAGCCAGATCATCCATCGAGCATCCCGATTCACGATTAACGATCAACCTTCAACGGTACGCTCCCTCCCGCCGTAATGAACTCCCGCACAGCCGGATCCGTTGTGCGTTGAAATTCCTCCGTGGGCGCCATCACGGCAATCTTCCCGTCCTTCAGCATTGCGACCCAGTCTGAAATGGAAAAAATCTCCGGGATCTCATGGCTCACCATCACGGCGGTGAACTTGAACCGCTGCTGCGTCGCTGTGATCAGATCATGGATCGTCTTGGCCATTAGCGGATCCAATCCTGTGGTCGGCTCATCAAACAGGATGATTTCTGGCTCCATCACCAGGGCACGCGCGAGGCCCGTCCGCTTTTTCATCCCGCCGCTTAACTCGGCCGGAAACTTATACCCCATCCCGGACAGGCCGACCTGCTGCAGCTTCTCCTCGACCCGCCGCGTCACCTCCGTATTCGGCAGCCGGAGTTTCTCCCGCAACGGAAACGCGACGTTCTCAAAGACCGTCAAGGAATCAAACAGGGCCGCTCCTTGAAACAGCATCGCAAAGCGTTTTCTCACCTCGTTCAATTCTTTCGATTTGAGACGTGAGATTTCCACTCCATCGACCCAGACCTCCCCCTTGTCCGGCTGCAAGAGTCCGATGATGTGTTTGAGCAGCACGCTCTTTCCCCCGCCGCTCCGCCCGATCACGGTAGTCAGCTGACGAGCTGGGATCGTCAGATCGACCCCATTCAGAACCGGCTGACCACCAAGTCTTTTCTCAACGCCGACAAGTTTGATCATGCGAATTCAACACCGAGGACTGAGTGCTGAGGACTGAGGGAGTTCCTACACTCAGCACTCAGCGCTTCCTAGAGCAGCACCGAGGTCAGGAAATAATCCCATACCAAGATCACAACCGACGACAAGACGACCGCTTGTGTCGTTGCCATTCCCAAGCCTTCGGCGCTCATTCTCGTGTAGTACCCCTTGTAGCAGCACACCCAGGTGATCAGGAGCCCGAAGCTGATGGACTTGAGAATGCCGCCATAGACATCTTTCCATTCGACAGCCGACTCGATGGAGCTCCAATACGAGCCTGCGTTGACGCCCAGCAGATCGACCCCGACAAGATAGCCACCGTAAATTCCGACAACATCGAAAATCGCCACCAACAGAGGCACGCCGATCAGCCCTGCCACCACCTTCGGTGCAATGAGGTACTGCTGAGGATTGATGGCCATGGTATCGAGCGCGTCGATCTGTTCCGTAATGCGCATGATGCCGATTTCCGCCGTCATCGCCGACCCGGCGCGGGCGGTGACCATCAGCGAGGCCAGAACCGGTCCGAGTTCCCGAATCATACTCAACGCCACCGCGGAACCTAAGAGCGCTTCGGAGCCGAACTTTCTGAGCGTGTAATAGCCTTGCAATCCTAGCACCATGCCGGTAAAGGCGGCCGTGAGGATCACCACGAACATGGACTTATAGCCGATAAAGTGGAGTTGCTTGAAGATCTGGAACGGACGGAACGGCGGGCGAACGAGCCACATGAAGGTGGTGAGCAGAAACAGCAGCATCCGCCCCATCTCCTCTACCAGCGACAGGGTCCTGCCGCCGAGGTGTGACAACGAGCGGATCACCACTGGAACATCCGCGTGACCATGAGGGTCCGGCGATGACGGCTATCCACGAAGATCATCGAAGAACCTCCCAAAAAAGACGGTGAGCCGGTCGGACGCCGTCGCGGCTTGTGAGCGCAGACGATGCAGGCCGATCAGAGAAGACGGTCGTGTCAAGCATGCCAACATTCCCTTCGGCCAGTCTATCGGATTTCTGAAGAGATTAAAATCCACGGGAAGATCTTCGTCAAGCAAATCGGACACTGTCCGGATGACTGCAAACGGCATGTTCCATTCGACGGCACACATGCCCACGGCTGCGCTTTCCATATCCAGACCAATGGCGCCGCTCTTGGCCGCGACCCTGCGCTTCTCATCGGCGCGCCATAGGATGCGCGGCACCGATACCACTCGACCGCTTCGCACTGAGATAGCTGTGGCTTTCGCTGCGATCACGGCCGCCTCGATCACATCGGAAACGCAGGAGATCGACTCACCTGCCCCGCCAAGATCATCGGGATTCTCTCCACTGATCACATCCGTTCCGATCACCAGATCGCCGATACCGGAAGCGCTTAGCGCGCACACAAATCCTGAGGAGACAATCAGATCAAGCTGGTGATGTTGCAGCATCGCCCGGCAGGCCTCTTGCGCTTTGACCATCCCCACACCGGTTCGAATCACCATGACTTCGCACCGCCCCCGTTGCCCGATCAATCCGGGTCGGTCGCTAAGACGCCGCACCTTGCCGGAGAGCGCGCGGCGGACCGCGTTCAACTCCCATCGGGTTGCCATACAGATTCCGACCCGTTTCACCCGGATGCACTCAACCGTTGCTTAGCCGTGTCGGTGAGAAGACTTTATCCGATCACACCAGCGAACCGAAAGGCTTCGGGTATGAGGACCGTTGAATGCATGCGCTATGCTCGGCGCTGATTCAACCAACCCTGGATGCGCGGCGTCTCGGCGAAAGAGCGAGCTTCGGCATGTTCGACCGGGCGGGGAACCCGTGTGGGGTGGCTTACCATCCTGTATCAGACCGGAAGCACCCGGATTCCTGGGTGATCCGACGCAAGTCATCCGCCCGAGCGTACCCACGGGACCTGACGTTGCGATACATGGCGAGCGCCCAGAGAGGAAAGTATTGGCAGTACCAATGATAGCGGAGGTAGAAAACACGAGGGAACCCCGTGCCGGTGTGTCTGACCTCGACCCAAGATCCATCTTCCCGTTGATGCCGAAGTAGATAATTAACCCCCCGTACTGTGGTGAGCGAATCCGATACGCCGGCCGACAGCAAAGCCAGGATAGCCCAAGCCGTCTGCGAGGGCGTGCTGTCGCCCCGGCCGGCCTCGGCCTGATCCGCATAGGAGAGGCAGGATTCCCCCCATCCCCCGTCAGGATTCTGCTTGGACTGTAGCCACATGACCGCTCGGCGGACCGACTCCGACGACATATCCTCGCCAATGGCCTTCAAGCCAGCTAAGACCGACCACGTGCCGTAAATATAGTTAACCCCCCAACGCCCATACCAGCTTCCGTCGCTCTCCTGTTCTCGTCTGATAAATTCCAGCGCCGGTCGGACGGCCGGATGTCTGCGGTCATACCCAAGCGCCCCCAACATCTCAAGGCATCGCCCGGCAAGGTCGGCGGTACTGGGGTCCAGAAGCGCACGGTGGTCGGCAAACGGAATCAGATTGAAGACCATCTTATTGTTGTCTTTGTCGTAGGCGCCCCAGCCGCCATCAGAGCCTTGCATAGCCATGACCCACCGATATCCTCGAGCCATCGCCTGCTGCTGGACTTCACGATCAGCGAGGCGAAGCTTGGCCAACGCCATCAAGACCACGGCGCTATCATCGACGTCCGGATATCGCTCATTTTCAAACTGGAAGTACCATCCGCCGGGCTCTGCTGCGGGCGCCGACTCTTTCCAGTCACCGACCGTGCGGGTTTGGCGCGACAACATCCATTCGGCCCCTTTGACCAGCGCCGGATGATCCTCCGGAAGACCCGTCTCAATCATGGCGTTGATCAGCAACGCGGTATCCCAGATGGGGGAGAAGCATGGCTGCAAGTGGAGCGTCTCGACTCGCCCATGGGCGGTGTTCATGGCCTCGTGGACTTCGAGTTCTTCGAGTTCCCGCAGGCCCTTGACCACCAACGGATGATCGACACCATACCCCAAGCATCGTAGCGCAAGAATGGAGTTGGCCATGGCCGGGTAGATGGCGCCGAGGCCGCCGTTGCCCTTAAGATGATCCAACATCCAATCCGCAGCTCTCTGCAGGGCGGCGGCCCGCAGGGAGCGAAGCGGGATACGATCGTAGAGCTTCAATGCCGAGTCCAGGGTAATGAACAGATTGCGCCAGGTGAAGAACGCCGCATCTTTTCTTAAGGGCAACTCCTGGGAATAGCGCACCTGATGGCGGGGTGTGACAAACAGCTCATCGATCCCCTGCTCTTTCGGAATACGGAAGACTGGCCGGTGGGCAAAGACGATCAGCAGCGGAATGAGAACGGCCCTCGTCCAGTAGGAGACGGCATAGATGCTGAAATAAAAGCGCTTGGGCAACAGCATGATCTCGGGCGGCATGCTGGGAATGCCTTGCCAATCGTATTGGTCGAACAGAGCCAACACAACCTTGGTGAACACATTGGCCGACACCACCCCGCCCTTGGCGAGAATGGCTTCTTTCGCTCGGATCATGAACGGTTCATCCGGCGAGACTCCCGCCAGCTTGAGCGCAAAATATGCCTTCACCGACGCGCTGATCTCACAGGGACCCCCATGGTAAATCGGCCAACCGCCATCAGCGAGCTGGATCGCCTGCAGATAACGGACCGTCTTCCGTTCCCGTTCAGGATCGACGAGTCCCAAAAATCGTCGGAGCATCAGATACTCGGAGGTCAACGTGGAATCTGCCTCGAGTTCAGCGACCCAGAAACCCTGCTCCGGATCTTGCCGCTGCAATAGCCATGTCTTGCTCCGACGGATTGCCTCGTCGATCGATTCCGAATGACCGACCGATGCACCGACAGCCCGGCGGGTCGAGGGATCGGCTGTGGGGATCGGATGAGGGTTGTGCGACACCAAGCGAAGCGCCGGAGAAGAACGAAGGCGGACTCCGACCTTGAGCCGATTCGGCACAGAGGCAAGCAGGCTATCAGACAAACGGGTAATCAGACTCCTAATGAGCTTCATGCCACCTTGTACAAAGCTGGAAACGAGAAAGAGAACCTAGGAAGGGAGGACCCACCTTCCACCGCACGCCCGCGACAGCCAGGGCAAAAAGCATTTTGACAACAGGGGTTTATAGCAAAGCGTGGCAGGGCTGTCAAGCAAAAGGTAGGGGGGCGGAGGGAGTACCTAGGGTCAACTCCGAACTCGCGCACCGCGCACGTTTTCCGCCCAAGCGCGCCAAGACGCACTCCCTCCCGGGACTGCGCACGGTGAACGCGCAGGAGAGTCGCCCCAAGCATTCCCCGAAAAAGGTGGCGCAAGAAGGTTTAGCGCCCGAGCTGAGAACCGCGAACGCGCTTGTCACCTCAAAATAAACGTCAAGCGGGTTGGAGGTCCGCGAGCCGCACCGAGACCAGCTTGGAGATACCCGGCTCTTCCATTGTGACGCCGAACAGAGAATCAGCAAGGGCCATCGTCTGCTTGTTATGCGTAATCACGACGAATTGAGCGCCATCGGACAGGTCGCGCAACACACCGGTGAATCGTCCGATGTTTTCCTCATCCAGAGGGGCGTCGATCTCATCGAGAATGCAAAAAGGCGTCGGCCGGATAAGAAAACTGGCGAAAATCAGCGCCATGGCGGTCAGCGTCTTCTCTCCACCTGATAACATGGCGATACTCTTAAGACGCTTGCCAGGCGGTTGCGCAGCGATATCCACCCCGGGTTCCTCCGAACCAGGTCCCGAATCGAGGTCCGGCTGCGGTTCCGTCAATACCAGCTCGGCGCGGCCTCCGGGGAAGAATCGACCGAACACCTCCCCAAACTTTTCTTGTAACTCATCGAACGTCTCGCGGAACAACTCCTTGGTTGTCCTGTTGATGCGGCTGATGATTTCTTTCAATGAGCTCACCGATCGAGAGAGGTCTTCTTCCTGCGTGGTGAGGAATCGGTGGCGCTCTTCCAGTTCCCGATGCTCTTCGATCGCAGCCAAATTGATCGGCCCCAGCCGTTCGAGTCGGTCGCGAATCTTCTGAAGTTGATTCCTTAGCACGATCGAAGAGTCTTCCGCGGGTTCGAGGCCCACTCCGCCTGATTCGGCACGCGCCTCGACAGGTTCCTGAGCCAGGGCCGCTTCGATCGTGAGCTGATAGGTCCCGGACAAGGTGCTCTCCCGGACCGATAGCTGGGTGGTGACCTCTGCTCGTCGCACTTCGACCGAGGTGCGCGCTCCTCGGTTCGAGTTCAATGCCGCGCGCACGGCGGCAAGCTTCTCTTCCAATTCCCGCGACGCGTCTAGATGCCGGTTGTATTGTTGCTCGGCCGATACCAGTTCTGTCCGTGTCACGCCAGCACGCTGATCCAGGTTACGGACGAGGGCAACGTTCCGGTCACGCTCCACGCAATTCTGTTGGATCGACAGGTCCAACGCGCGAAGCTGCTCTCTTAGCTCATTCGCCCGACCATCGCGTTCTTCCTGTTCTCGTTGCAGACGGGTCCAATCCGCTTGGCCGTGCTCCAGCCTCGCACGCACGGATGCGAGGGACATCCGTGATTCGGTCAGCCTGTGCTGCAGGCCCAGGCTCTCCTCTTCCATCGTCTTCAGCTCGGTCTGTAGTTGGGTGAGACCGCTCTCACGAAGCGTTTTTTCCTCAACCAGGCGCGCGACTTGATTGCCAACGGTTTGGAGTTCCTCTTGGATACGGATCCGTTCTTGCTCATCCACCTGGCGTTCGGTTCGAATCGTTTCGAGACGGCGAGCCAGATCCTCCATACTGTCCCTGAATGCCGCTTCATCCTTCGTCAAGGCCAGCCCGCGCATTTCTGCGTCACGGATCACTTCTTCGAGACGTTGCACCTTGGTGCGAATCGATTCGCACTGGACCGACAACCGTGCGCGATCCTGCCGGTTATCTTCCAATGTTCGCGACAAGACGCCGCGTTCTTCTTCCAGCCGCTGAATTTCCCGCCGGCGCAGCAGCAGACCTCCCGCGGTGCCAGCGGTTCCGCCGGTGATCACGCCCGCCGCGTCCATCACTTCGCCGTCGATGGTCACCAGCGTTGGGCCGTCGGGGGCCGACCACAACCCGCGCTCCCATTGCTCCACCGCCACCTCCAACGAGCTGACGATCACCACCCTCTCGAACAAGGATGCCAGAACCTCTTGCGCCTCTGCTCCTGCCTGGACGAGGTCGATGGCACGCCCCCGTACTCCCGGCTTTCCCTGAAGCAACGGCCACCAGGCATTCGATGGCCCCTTCGACGTCTCTTCCGCGTACCGCGGATGCATAGGCACGAATGCGCCTCGCCCCAGCCCCTTCTGATTCAGGAATTCGACCGCCCGGCGCGCCTGCATCGGAGTCTCCACTAACCATGCGCGCATACGTTCGCCCAAAATGGCTTCGACTGCCCGTTCCAGTCCCGGTGGGACGACAAGCCATTCCGCCACGGAATCCCGCACGCCCTGACAAGCGGCTCGCAACGAAGTATCCTCTTCCTCTCCGACTCGGCCGTAACCCATTTCTTCGCGCAGCACACCCTGCAAGGTGCGCAACCGTGATTGCACCGCGGCGAGTTCCTCTTGCCGTCGCGCCACCGTTTGATCGACTGTGCGGACATCTTCGACCAATCGCTCGGCCTCCCCGACGGCAACCGCCATCTGAGCACGCAGATCCTGGACCGCCCGTGCCTCTTCTTCCCGGCTGATGACCGTCCCTTGAAAGCGCTCGAGCGCCACGGCATGCAGCGCCTCGATTTCAGCCAATTCCGTTGTCAGTCGTTCGATACGCCGGAGAGATGCCTCGTCCTGGTTGGTGAGACTCGCCAGCGTATTTTCACCGCTGGTGGCTTGTATCGTGATGGTGATGATCTCTCCCCGAGCTCGCTCCTCCTCTTTCCCTGCTTTCGCCCGGCGTATCGTCAGAGCTTCCCCAGCGACCTCGATGTCCGCGCAGATTTGCGTGCTCGCTTGGACATCGGCTTCCTCGGCTGAGAGCCGAGCGCGAAGGGCCGCTATCGCGACTTCCGCTTGCTCGCGACCGACACTGAGACGAGCCACCTCCTGCGTGTGCCTGAGCCCGTTGCTGCTCGTACAGGGCTAACCGTCCCTTTTCGATTTCGGCAGCGGTCAGCGCTTGCGCTTGCTCATGTTCGACACGGGCCAACTCTTCCCGGACCCGGCCGACCGACTCGCTCCCCTCCAAAATGAGCAGCTTCAGCGCCTCGAAGTCGCCGTCGAGTCGAGCCTGCTCCGCCATCAGACCCGCCTCCTGCGTATCCAGCTTGCCCAGTTCGGTTTCCACTACGGCCCGATTTTCGATCAACGCACGGCATTCGCGAACGAGCAATCGGATCTCCACAGCTCTGGCTTCCTGTTGCAGGGTTTGATACGAGCGCGCCTGGCGGGCTTGGCGCTCCAGCGAATTCAGTTGCCGCTTAACCTCAGTGACGATGTCCCGCACGCGCAGGAGATTCTGGTGTGTCGCATCAAGTTTCCGAAGCGCTTCGGCTTTTTGCTTCTTGTATCGGACGATGCCTGCGGTCTCTTCGATCAGTTCTCGGCGATCCTGAGGAGAGGCGTTCAGGATCTGTTCGATCCGTCCTTGCTCGATAATCGTATGACCTTTGGTTCCCGCTCGACTATCCAGGAACAAACTACGAATATCCTTCAGGCGGCAGGGCGTCTTGTTGACGAGGTACTCGCTCTCGCCGTTCCGGTAGAGCCGTCGGGTGACCATCACTTCATGGTATTCACCGAGACCGTGCGGGAAGGATGCCAGTCCATTGAGTCTCTCTTCACCAACGCCACCCATGATCAACGAGACTTCAGCCATCCCTAATGGCTTGCGGGCTTCGGTTCCGTTAAAGATGACATCCTCCATCCGCTCACTGCGCAGCGTCTTGGCGCTCTGTTCACCAAGAACCCAGAGTATAGCGTCCACCACGTTGCTCTTTCCGGTGCCGTTCGGCCCCACCACCGCGGTCACGCCTTTTGGAAATTCGATCCTGGCTTCGGCGAATGACTTGAACCCTGTCAACTCCAAGCATTTCAGATACATCCTGCCCCCTCTTGCTGGCTCTGGACCAGGCGCCGACCTGAAAATTTCGGCACTTCTACCACAGCTTTTCAACAAAAGCAAAAGAAAACACCGTATCCGGTGGCATGTCAGAAGCTCTCCCCCCAGATATAGGAGGGGGACTAGGGAGAAGGGGATCGGCTTGCTTACGCCGTATTTTGGGAGGTCTTCACGGACACGAGTTCTTTCGGGAGTAAGAATTCAACGTCTTCATCAATGACGGTCAGCTCCTCGACATCATCGGCACCGTGGTCCTTGAGGTAGGCCACGACTTCGGTCACCAGAACCTCAGGCGCGGATGCACCGGCCGTAATGCCGACGGCCCGGGCATGCTTGACCCATTTCGGATCTATATCCCGGGATGAGTCGATGAGATAGGACGAAATTCCGCAATGCTCCGCCAACTCCCGAAGGCGATTGGAGTTCGAGCTGTTGGGTGAGCCGATGACCAGGATGACATCGACGAACTTGGCCAGTTCCTTGACGGCATTCTGTCGGTTCTGGGTTGCGTAACAGATATCTTCCTGGTGAGGTCCCTTGATGCCCGGAAACCGGCGGTTCAACGCGGCTACGATATCGCGACATTCATCCACGCTCAAGGTCGTCTGCGTGACGTAGGAGAGGTGATGCGGGTTCTCAACCTTCAAGCTTTCGACGTCACTGACAGACGAGACGAGGTGGAACTTGTCGGGAAGCTGTCCCAACGTTCCAATGACCTCGGGGTGCCCCGCATGGCCGATGAGGATCAGCTCATACCCCTGGTTGTAATCCCGGTTCACTTCGTTGTGCACCTTGATCACGAGAGGACAGGTCGCATCGATGATCTTGAGATTTCGTCTGTTCCCTTCTTCCCAGACTTCCTTGGCCACTCCATGGGCGCTAAAAATCACGATAGCGCCATCCGGCACCTCACTGAGTTCTTCCACAAAGACGGCGCCTTTCTGACGCAACGAATTCACGACATGGCGGCTATGCACAATTTCATGCCGGACGTAGATAGGCGCCCCATAGGCTTTGAGCGACAGATCCACAATTTCAATCGCCCGATCCACGCCGGCACAGAACCCACGAGGCTTCGCCAGATAAATCTTCATACCTTCATTCCTCATTCCCTTATTTCTCAGGATCATTAAGCTTTTACCATACGTCAGACATCCGCCACGCGTCAACTGAAATCAGGAATTCGCGTTGTTCCGATGCGAGACTGCCCGTATGACTAGCCTCATTCTCCCATTATCAAACTTCGTTCCAGCGAGCCCACTCTGCACGAGAAGGAGCGCGTCGTGCGTTGGGAGAGATGGGTGAAAACTTCCGCGCTGCGCAAGCAGTGCGTTCTCCTTTCACAATCACCTCACTTCCAGGTGTCAACGCGATACATGGATCAAATATGACGGAGCGGCCGGGCGGCCTCTAACTGGGCGCGTCCAGCGAGCACTCTTCCGAGAGTGGGCGCTGCGCGAGCAATGGAGGCTGCCCGGTTGCTCCGTCTTCATTTCCTCTCTCGCTTGACACCCTCCCCCCCTTCTCATTACGCTGTCGCTCGATGGGCGCACCCACCGGCAAGAAAATCCTGATCGTGGAGGATGAAAAAGACATCCTCAATCTCGTTAAATTGTATTTGGAGAAAGAAGGGTACCGGGTCAGCACCGCGTTCACCGGCCTCGACGGGCTCAAGCTGGTAAAGACCGAGCGTCCCGATCTGGTGATCCTGGATCTCATGCTCGCCGAGATGGATGGTCTGGAGGTGTGCAAGCGAATCCGAGGGGCACCCGAGATCGCCATGACCCCCATCATTATGCTCACCGCAAAGGCCGAGGAGTCCGATACCATCATTGGCTTGGAATTGGGGGCGGATGACTATGTGACCAAGCCGTTCAGCCCGAAGGCGCTGGTTGCGCGAGTCAAAGCGCTCTTCCGGAGATTGGAACGCACGAAAGAAGGCCCGACTCGCCTCGTGTATGGAACGATTATTATGGATCTATCCCGCCATGAGGTGACCACCGACGGCAGTGACGTGCCGCTTACGGCAAAAGAGTTCGGCTTACTCGAGCACCTCCTGCGAAATGCGGGCCGGGTTCTGACCCGAGATACACTGTTGAGCTCCGTCTGGGGATACGATTACTACGGCACCACACGGACCGTAGACGTCCATATTCGTCGGCTGAAGCAAAAGCTCCCTCCGCTCAGCGACGCCATCGTGTCCATCAAGTCGCTTGGCTACAAGCTCAAGGATTGGCAGAGCCCCTCTTAGCCGGGCTCGTCTCATGAATCTGCCGATTCGGTGGAAAATCACATTGAGCGCACTGCTGGCGGTGTTCCTAGGGCTCGCCGTCGCCGGGTGGGTCGCGCTCCGGTCGATTGAGCGGCTGGAGCTCGCCGGCTTGACTGAAACCCTCACAGCCCGGACGGCGCTCGCGGCGCTGTCGCTGCAGCCCGTTCTCCAGCGCTCGGAGCGCGCCGGTGAAAACCACCCCGTCCAGTTCCAGATGATGACTCGCACCCTGAGCCGTCATGCGCTGGCCAGGGTCACCGTCATCGGACCGGATGGGACCGTGCTGGGTGACAGCGAGACTGCGGACGACGCCATCGCTCGACTCGACAATCATCGGAGCCGCCCGGAAGTAGCCAAGGCCCTCTCGGGAGAACGCGGCACGGATATCCGGCTGAGCCGGACCATCGGGCAGCGGATGTTCTATTTGGCTATTCCGGTCATGGCAGCCGAAACTTCCCGTCCTTCCGGCGCTTCCAGCTCTCCCACCGGAACCCTCGCCGTGGTTCGGCTGGCGATCCCGATGGCCGCCGTCGAAACCAAGATTCATGATCTGCAAGTCAGCCTGGGCATCGCCTTCGGGGTAGCGCTGGCCGTCGCAGCGACCCTCAGCGTGCTGCTAGCCAGAGGATTGACGCGTCCTCTCTCAGACATGGCCGCCGTCGCCCGGCAACTTGCCGGCGGAGCCCTCGGCCAGCGCATCTCGACGGGCTCGCACGATGAGGTCGGCGTACTGGGGACGACGCTGAATCAGATGGCGGAGCAACTGGAATCCACCATTCGTGAGGTCTCGGAGGATCGCGCGCAATTGCTCGCCGTCATGACGTCAATGGTGGAAGGCGTCATGGTGTTGGATTGTCGCGGCAGAGTCTTGCAAGTGAACCCGGCCTTCGAACGCATGTTCCTCCTGCGAGCGACCGAGACTCGAGGTCGTTTTCACTGGGAGGTCGTTCGCCACACCGAATTCAACGAGCTCATCAAGGAGGTCTTGGAGACCAGGCAAAACCACGGGGGCGAGATCACGTTGCAGCCGAGCGGGCGCATTCTGCGGGTAGAAGCCTCGGTCTCAGGCTGCCAGCGCGAGAACGAAGCCTGTGTCGTCCTGGTATTTCACGACGTCACCACGCTTCGCCGCCTGGAAAAGGTCCGAAAGGATTTTGTCGCGAATGTGTCTCACGAGCTGCGCACGCCGCTGACGTCCATCAAGGGGTATGTGGAAGCGTTGGTCGACGGGGCGAGGAACAACCCGGAAGAATCCAGTCGCTTCTTGGACGTGATTCTCAAGCAGAGCGATCGGCTCAATCTAATTCTTGAAGACCTCCTGCAGCTTTCGCAGATCGAGTCAGGCCAGGCCCTGTTTAAACGCGAACCCGTCCACTTGACCGTGGTCGTGGAGCGCACCCTTGCGTTGATCAAGCCCTTGGCCGAAAAGAAAGGACACCAGATCAGCGTCGTGATTCTTCCCGATCTGCCGCCCGCGCTCGGTGATGAAGAACGGCTCGTGCAGGTGTTGACGAATCTTCTGGACAACGCCGTGAAATACACGCCGGAACGGGGCTCAATTCGGATCGAAGGCCGTCACGTAGCCGGCCACCACCCCGGATCGGTGGATCTCGTGGAGCTCAGTGTCTCCGACAATGGTCTGGGCATCCCTGAACCCGACAGACCACGCGTTTTTGAACGATTTTATCGGGTGGACAAAGCGCGCTCGCGGGAACTCGGTGGCACGGGCCTCGGCCTCGCAATCGTCAAGCATATTGTGGAAGGACATGAAGGCCAAATTTGGGCGGAAGGCAATCAACCCACAGGAAGCCGCTTCGTGATGAGAATTCCGGCCGCGCGCTTGAGCTGACGCGGCGGCCAGCGCCCAATCCCTCCCCCGGGGGCCGCAGCCAGCCAAATGGGCCGCTTAAAAGAATCGAATAATCCCCTTATACAGAAGCACACTCAGCACAGCCGCGCCCGGAAGCGTGAAGATCCATGCGTAGAGGATTCTGGCGGTCACCCCCCACCGGACAGCTGACAGCCGCTTCACGACACCCACCCCCATGACGGAAGAGGTAATGGTATGGGTCGTGCTCACGGGCAAGCCGATATGCGCAGTCGCGAGCAACACCATCGCGGCGCCGGTCTCCGCCGCAAATCCATGGACCGGATCGAGTTTCATAATTCGCATGCCCAGTGTTCGGACGATCTTCCACCCGCCCACGGCCGTTCCAAGTCCCATCGCCAGCGCGCACGCGACGATCACCCAGGTCGGCACTTCCGCGGTCCGGATCTGACCTCCCGAGAAGAGGGCCAGCGTGATGATACCCATGGCCTTTTGCGCGTCATTGGCGCCGTGGCTGAACGCCATGAACGCGGCCGACAGGAGCTGCAAGCGGCTGAACAGCCACGTTGCAAAGCTTCGCGCGGTCCGGAAGAACGCATGACTGATCAGGACCATGAGCAACAGCCCCATGAGGAACCCCAACAGCGGTGACAGGATCATCGCTTCCAGCACAGACCGTAGCCCGCCAAATTTGACGACCGCCCACCCGCCGTGGGCCAATCCGGCCCCTACTAGACCGCCGATCAGCGCATGCGACGAGCTCGTCGGCAATCCCAGCATGAGCGTAAACAAATTCCATACGATCGCGCCCCCCAAGGCGGAGGCCACCATCACCTGTGTGACCGCGGTGGGGTCCACGATCCCCCCACCCACCATCTTCGCGACGGCGGTCGACATGAAGGCCCCGGCTACATTCAACGAACCGGCCATCAACACCGCCGCCAGCGGGCTCAGGACGCGGGTGGAAACCACCGTCGCAATCGCATTCGCGCTGTCGTGCCACCCGTTCGAAAAATCAAACAGGAGCGCCAACACCACGACAAGGAACAGCATTCCACCAAGATCGGGTATCATGCGGGCAGGCCGGACGCGTGAGGTACCGGGCGCGGGGTGTCAGGATGAACCGAGAACAAAACGTCACATGCGCGCGACAACATCGTGTCAACGACCTTTCGCTAGAGAGCATGCGCCAGCGCCTTCATGTGTTTTTGTGACGCGCCTCGCGCGTGACTTGAATCAAATGTGCTTGAGCGCGATGCGTTCCAAAACATTAGCCACATCTTCGCAGCGATCCGTGCCCTCTTCAAAATTCTCATAGATTTCTTTCCATTTAATGACGGCGATCGGGTCTTTCTCGTGTTCGAATAGGTCAGAAATGGCGTCCCGTGTGACCCGGTCCGCTTCATTTTCCAAGCTGTTGACCAGGACGCAACAAGCATTGATGTCGGCGTGGGGTTTCCCAAGCCGGTCGATACCGCCGCCGACCGCCACGGAGGATTGATAGAGAATCCCGGCCAACTTCATGGCCGGTTCAGTCGGTTTGGTTACTTTGAAAACGACAAACCGATCGGCGATGGCTTCGACAATATCGAGAATGTCGTCCATGGCGCTTGCCAGATCATGGATATCTTCACGATCCATGGGTGTGATGAATGTCTGGTTCAGTTTCCGGGCAATGTCGTGGGTAATCCCATCTCCGATGTGTTCGATGTCCTTGATGCGGCGGGCCTGCTCGACCGGATTCCGGAAATCTTCCATCATCTCCTTCAGAAGGCGGCTACCTTCGATCATGTTATGGGCTGCCTTCTGAAACATTTCAAGAAACGCCGTCTCTTTCGGAATCAAACCAAACATATCACCACCACCCTGTCACACCTCTCCTACCATCGCACTAGACCCGTCGCCCATGTCAACCCTCCCCCAAATGTTCCCAGCAGGACCAGATCCCCCGGCCGGAGCCGGCCGCTTCGGGCTGCATGGTCCAGGGCAATGGGGAGCGAGGCCGACGACGTATTCCCGAATTGTTCGATTACCGAATACATCTTTTCCCCCGGTGACAGGCCCAAGCGCCGACCTAACGCGTCCAGCAACCGCCCATTCGCCTGATGAAAAATCGCCTGCCCCAGATCCTCGATGCCGAACCCAAACTCTTTCAAAAGATCCCCCACCGCTGCCGCCAACCGTTTGACCGCGACTCGAAAAAGCGGGCCGCCTTGCATGCTCAAGGCGTGCAGCCGATTCTCCACGGTCTGCAGATTCGTCGGCTGGCGTGATCCACCCGCTGGGATCCGAATTAATCCGTGCCGTGTTCCGTCTGCATACAGGCGGATATCTAGAATACCGGATGATGACGCGGCGCCCCTGTCGGCTTCGACGAGCGCGGCGCCGGCCCCATCTCCAAATAGGATCGCAGTCGCCTCATCGTTCGGATCGAGAAACCTGGACTTGATTTCGGCCGCGACGACCAGGCACCGCAAGAATTGCCCGCTTCTGACCAATCGATCCGCCATTGACAGCCCATACAGAAATCCCGAGCAGGACGCCGTCAGATCAAATGCGGCGGCACCCTTCAATCCCAAGCGGTTCTGGAGGTGACACGCCGTTGAAGGGAACCCCATGTCGGGCGACGTCGTTGACACGATCACGGCGTCCGCCGACGACAAGGTGACGGCGGCGGATTCGCAGGCTCGACGCGCGGCCATCTCGGCGAGGTGAGACGTGCATTGTTCATCGTCGGCCCAATGACGAGTCCGAATACCCGTTCGCTGAAAGACTGCTTCCCCATCCAGCCGGAGCAACCGGCTGGCCTCCTCGTTGGTCACAACTCGGGCAGGCACATACGAGCCGGTCCCAATAATCTTGCTTCTCATTAGAGAGACGTCGTGAGTGGAGAAGGAGAGTGTGTTGAAAATGCCACCCGGTACTGGCCGGGATTATAGGTCGCCCACCATCGAGCGTCAATCATGGCGGCGGATTGCATTTGAAAACCTGATTTGCTAACGTGCGCTATACTTGATCATAGATGTGTCATCGCTTCTCACCTGTGGAGGCAATTCCCACGATGGTTTCACGGTGGCTGTCTGTGGCGCTCTTGATCGGTGTCAGTCTTACGGTTGGGTGTTCGAAGACGCCGAAACAGGTCCAGTCCGACGGAAAATCGTTGAGCGGTACCGACGAGCAGATCTTCATCGGCGACACGATCGAGAAAAATTACGATCCGAATGTCATCATGAAGCGGGCTGAGTCCTTTTTCGACAAGGAGGACTACCCTGAAGCGATTATCGAGTATCAGCACTTCCTGGATCTCCATCGGGTGCATACGCTCGCCTTTTACGCCCAATACAAACTTGCCGAAAGCCATTTCAAGCAGATCAAGAGCGTTGACCGTGATCCAGATCCCGTCTACAAGGCGTTAGAGGCGTTCGAAAAACTCAGACGAGATTATCCAGGAAACCGCCATGAGGCCGACGCGATCGAACGGATTCGCGCCTGCCATGATTTCATTGCCCAAGCCTACATGTTCGTGGGCAAGTTTTATTATCGACGGGAGGCGTATTTGGCGGCCGCCCACCGGTTTGAATCAGTTCTGAAACAATATCCCGATATGGAAATCGCAGGTGAGGCCCTCTATTACCTGGCCCTGACCTATAACGAAATGGGGGCGGAAGACTGGGCGCGAGAGAAGCTGATTGCGCTGGATGAACGGTTTCCAAATAACGAACATGCAACTTCTGGACGGAAACTTCTGGCGAAACTGAACGCGAACCAGCCAGCGGAAACGGTTGCCCTTTCGAAAAACCGGTCTAATGGAAGCTCCTCAGACAGCTACAGCGCCTCGAATGGAACATTGCCGCCACCTGTCGTCTCACCCAACCTCAATTCGGTCACAGCGCTCAGCGGGTCAGCCAAGGGATCGCCTTCGACGGAGACGACCCTGTGCCGTCTCGGCGTCTGGTGCTAACCACGCCACTGAAAAAAGCCCCCAACTTCGTTCAAAACAGGAAGGTATCCGGCCGCCTCACCGACTCCGCGCCGCGCACGAACGTGGCGCTCTTTTATTCATCGCGCCGCGCGCTCTCAACGTAACCATGGGAAAGAGCCGGTCTCGGCCGGCTCAGGGTTGGGCGAGTGAAAATGTGGCTATGCCTCTGGTTTTTTCTCGCCTGCCGCCTTGTTGGTTGACATTCTTGAGCAGCGTGGAAGTTTGCAGGAAGCTGAATGCTGATTGCTGATAGCTTGTTTGCTAATTGAAGCGCAGGGCTTTCTGAAAAAGGTCCCGAACCGACGCCTTCACCAGACCCTTTGCCTTCATCATGAACGTCTGATAGGTCTCTCGTCCGCGGAGAACATCGTAGTATAGATGAATGACGTCCTGGTAACGATATAGCAGACGATGGCACAAACGCGGGAAGGTGTAGACAATCTGGGCGATGCGGGCGGCCACGTGGAATTCGGGATAGATTTCACGCGCCACGGCTTGTTCGTACTCCGACAACCCACGGCGAGGATCCCGAAAGAACCCGCGAATACTGCTCGCCGCCATTTGACCTGAGCGCACTGCGTAGTAGATCCCTTCCCCGAACAGCGGGTCCACAAGATGTCCAGCGTCACCCACCAACAGGGTGCGATGCCGAATCAACCCAGGCGGTGCGCCGGGTTCGCACGGGTAGAGCGGCAACGGATGGCCGAACGGTGGTGGCACCTTCAGATGCGATAGACCGGGCTCGTCACGAATGAACCGCTGGAAGAACTGTTTCGGGCCGCCCAGGCGGCCATTGAAGCCGCCCAAGCCGATCGACAATCGCTCCCTTTTCGGAAAGATCCACGCGTAGCCTTTTGGGGTGGCTCCTATGTCGATCACGGCCGTTCCTTCGCCGGGATACAAGGGCGCCGCTCCAATGTCGATCT
Source organism: Nitrospirota bacterium (assembly GCA_963703955.1). GTDB lineage: Bacteria > Nitrospirota > Nitrospiria > Nitrospirales > Nitrospiraceae > CAVPGK01. The sequence continues at coordinate 78,339 of CAVPGK010000021.1, forward strand.
CGCTCTCCAGTGTCGGCATGCGGCGCAGACGGCGTTCGGGAAAAAGGCGTTGAGCGACTGTGCTATTGGCGCCATCCGCGCCGATTAGGACTTTCGTCCGATACCGCCCGCGATCGGTGGTCACTTCTATCCCGTCCGGGAATTCAACAAACGTCGCAGCTTGCTCGCATTGTCGCACCTCGGTACCCGCATGGCGGGCCTTTTCAACAAGAAGGTGATCAAATCGGTCGCGCATGACCATGTAGGCGAATGGCTCTGAGGATTCGATGAGGACCGGATCTTTCCCTCCGTACGCAAACTGGACGCTCCGGACCGCATGCTCGATAGTGGATTGAAAGCCGGGATCAAGAACGCGGTCGATCCGGACAGAAATCCCTCCCCCACACACCTTGTACCGAGGGTGGACTTGTTTTTCGAGCCCTATGACCGATAGGCCGACTCGGCTCAGCTCATACGCAGTGGTTGCGCCCGCCGGCCCCATGCCGACGACCAAGACATCGCAGGATTTTGCATCAGGCAAGGTGGGCATGAAGGGAAGCGGAGCTACTGGCCGAGATACCAGCCAATTCCATACCGCTCCAGAAAGCTCGTGATCATAGTCAACGAATTGGCATAGATCATCACGCCGACCACGACTAAAAACACACCGCTCACGGTGGATACTCCCCAAAGGTACGACCTGACCTGTTTGAAGTAGCTGAGGAATCGGTCCACGCCGAGCGCCGTGGCAAAGAGCGGTAAGCCCAATCCGAGCGAATAGGAGGCGAGAAGCATGACGCCGTTCAGCAGTGAATCCGTGGTGCTGGCGTACAGCAGAATCGTCCCCAACACCGGCCCAACGCATGGCGTCCAGCCGGCCGCAAACGCCACACCGATAAGAAACGAGCCCACATATCCCGCGGGCCGACTCCCGAAGTGCATCCGCTTTTCGGTGCTCAAGAAACGGATGTTGAGCATACCCAACAGAGACAATCCAAACACCACGATGAGGACGCCGCCGATTTTGCGAATATGATCTTGATAGGTGATCAGCACTTGTCCGATCAAGCTCGCCGAGGCTCCAAACGCGATGAATACGCACGAGAACCCGGCAATGAACAACAGGGAGTTGATGATGATCGACTTCCGGAATCGCTGCCGCTCCGCGGGATCCGTCAACCGCTCCAGGGATAATCCCGTGATGTAGGAGACATATGACGGAACCAGAGGGAGCACGCACGGGGACACGAACGACAGAAGGCCGGCCGCAAACGCGGCGAACAACGAGATCTGCTGAATAGAATTGCCCATGGCTAAGAGGTCCGAATCAGCGCCTGGATCATCTGCAACGCTTCAGGGCTTTGCCAATCACGCGCGCCGAATATGCGATGGGTAATGATGCCTCGGCGATTGACCAGAAACGTCATCGGAAGCGTCCGCGTGCCGTAGGTGACTCCGACCCGAAAATCCGAATCATGAAGAATGGGGAAGGACAGTCCCATCGAATCACGAAACGGTCTGGTCACCGCAGCGCCTTGCGCATCAGTCGAGATCGCAAGGATCTCGAAATCCTTGCGGTTGATCTGTTGATAGAGCACTTCCATCGCGGGCATTTCGACGCGACATGGACCGCACCACGTCGCCCAAAAGTTGAGCATCACCACGCGGCCTTGGTAACCGGAAAGCGTGACGGGGTCCCCGTTAAGGTTCCAAAGCTGAAAGTCCGGCGCCGTCCCGCCGATTTGCACGATGGCGCGTCCCTGGCCCGCCGCCTTCGCCACCGCCGTTTCGGCGGCCGAATCCGTGGACCCTGTGTCGCATCCAGCGGCGTTGATGAGCAGCATCCCCAGCACCACGGCCTGGATCGGTCCCCTGTGTGTCATGGTGCCATCACGTCGTCGGAGACGGCTGCGCGGATTTCGAGCCGTTCTTCAGCATGGCCGTAATGTTCTTGAGGTTGTCCAGCACCGTCCAGTCCCGAGGGCCGATGACCTTTTCTCTGAGAATTCCCTGCTGATCGATGATGTAGGTCTCCGGCACCCCCATCAGCTTGTAGCGCTTATCGGTTTGTCCCCACGAATCCACTAGGATCGGAAAAGTGAGACTCATACTTTTCACGAATGGTGGAATGTCCTTCTTCGTGGTGACCCGATCGATGCTGACCGCCAACACTACGAACCCGTCTCCTTCAAAGTTCTTATACAGCACTTCCATCGACGGCATTTCTTCCCGACAGGGCTTACACCACGTCGCCCAAAAATTCAGAAATACGACCTTGCCGCGGTAATCCGACAAACGCACGGTCTTGTCGTTCAAATCGGGCAGATTGAAATCGGGCGCAGGTTTCCCCACTGTCAGCGGCTCATACTTGGAACTCTGCATCCAGACCACGCCGAAGGCCACGGCGAGGATCGCGAGGGAGATGATGGTTATCGTCAATCGAGACCTTGGTGGTGACGCTCCCGTCGGCGTCGAATCTGTCATGATCTGCTCAGCCATAATCGAGAAGCTAGTAGAACGCGGCGAATCACTGGTAGCAGAGATTCAATGCGCTTCGCTATTCCCAACCAATCATACGCTTGGTCTTCATGCGTACTTCATGCGTACGCGTGAAGACCACTCAGCAGGAAGTTGACACCCCAGAAGCAAAAGATCACCATCAGGAAGCCGAACACGGAATAGATGGCGGCGCGCCGTCCTTCCCACCCATGCGTCATCCGCGCATGAATGTAAGCGCCGTAAATGAGCCAGACAATGAGGGACCATGTCTCTTTCGGATCCCAACTCCAGTACCCGCCCCAGGCATAATTGGCCCACATGGCCCCCAAAATAACCCCGAATGCCAGGAGCGGAAACCCAACCATAATCGCCTTGTATTCCAACTCATCGATCGTTTCCAGGCTCGGGAAGGCGGCATAGAGACCGGACCGGATGCCTCGCCGCTCAGCGCGTTCCTTCAGCAGGTACATAACGCCCAACCCGCCCGCCATGGCAAAGGCCGCATAGCTGGTCAGCGTGACGGAGACGTGAATGTAGATCCAGTAGCTGTTCAGAGCCGGCACGAGGGGTTCAGCCGTCTGGTATCGATACGGAAGCAGAGAGGCCGCTCCCATCGCGATGAAGCCGATGCCGACAACAAACGCGCCGATCGCTTTGATGCGGTATCGGAATTCCAATAAGACGTACCCGAGAATAATGGCCCACGAGACGTACGCCATCGCCTCGAACTGGTTGGACCACGGCGCGAAGGTGCCGGAAATCTGCATGCGCTCGTAGGCACGGGCAAACAGCGCCAGCGTGTTCACCATCCAGCCGAACACCGTCACTATCGTCGCCACCTGCCCGATTTGAGCTGCCCATCCGTTATCGCCCTCTCCAAACTCCTCCCATGGATGGCCGGCAGGCGCAAGCTGCATGGCGGGCCGCTTGGCCAGCATATACCCAATGTACAGGCCCAATGCAGCCAGATAGAGCCAGAAGGTCATATCGAAGAGGAACAAAGATTTTGCCATGTCAACCTCCGCAGGATAGCCCTCAGCCGTCGGCATTTAGCGGTCAGCTCTGAAGCCGATCGCTGAACGCTCACGTCATTCTCCGTCAAGAGTCGAGCTTTGAGATCTGTCCCGTCAGCTTGCTGAATTCTTTCTGAAAATCGATCTGACTCTTGTGAGTAGTCCCACCCACGTACACCGTGACCCCGGTGCCATGAGGGATGATCTTCGCCCACAACCGACGATGATAGATAAATGAAGAGAGTGTGATGCCCACGACGATCATGGTCGAGCCGATCCAGACGATCGTCACGCCGGGGTCTTTGGTGATCTGCAGCCCCGTGAATTTCTTCGGCTGGTATCCCACCAGTTCAAACGTGTAGCGGGAACCCTGAATATCGAACAGATCCGGGTAGTGATAAAAGATCCATGGCGCCGCCTGAACCGTTTTCCCTTCCGTCACCGCGAGACGGATGGCGGGATTGGCGTGTTCGATCGTCTTGGAATAGACCTTCTTCTCCGTTGAATTAAAACCAAAGTCGGCCACGAAGTCGGTCATCGCCAATTTGAGGCCGAGCTTGTCCAGGTTAGCCTCCTTTTGCCATTCGAGATCTACGGTCCCGACGAGCTTGTCGGTTTCTTTGTCCTTGATATTGATGCGCGCGACTTCCACCCGGTCCCAGGCATCGCCGTAACTGGATTGGTAGAACCAGATCCCTTTGTGCACAAGCGGATCGTTGACGGTAATCGTTTTCGTGGCGACCTTCTGGCCCTGCTCACTCACGGTTAAGGTACTGTTGTAGGATTTGACCGCGCCGTTTTCGTGATAGTCGATCCAGAACTTATCCACGTGGAGATCGAAGTTCCCTTTGGGAATGTGGTAGGTCTGGCCTTCCAGGCAAACCCCGAACTCTTGAAACCCCCAGTAGCTGCCGATCAACCCTCCCAGGACGATGACGGTGGCGCTCAAGTGCGCCATATGGGCTCCGACCCGCCCTATGATGCCCTTGGTCGCATAGAGCGTCGCCTCTTGTGCCTCATTCTTTGCCAGAACCCGATACCCTTTCTCCAACAGCAGTTGCACCATTCCCTCGGCAACACGCTCTTTCTTCGCGGCAACGGGAATTTCCACGGTGTGCTTCATGTTCTTGATGAACGGGAGGGCGACGTTCACCTTGTCTTGCCGCATGGAGCGCCAGACCGCCGGAAAGCGCTTGTAAAAGCACGTCAACGAATTGATACAGAGGAGGGCCAGAAGGCTCGTGAACCACCAGGTATGATACACATCGGTAAATCCGAGGCGAAGGAACCACTGGTAGGCGGCCTCCCCGTATTCCTTAACATAGGCTTCGGGGCGCTCATTTTGCTGGATCACGGTGCCGATCGTGGCCGTCATCGCCAGCACGATAAAAAGGAACATGGCCAGCTTGATGGAGGCGAAGAACGTGACCAATTCAGTCCGGATCTCGTCCCAGCCGAGACCAGATGATCGCTGTGCTGCCTGTTTTTCCGCTACGATCTCTTGTTTTCCGTTCATACAGCAGATCGTCTCTTGGTCATCGTAGGGCTCGAAGCACGGACATTGTATATGATGCTGGAATCGCTGAACCTGGTCACGGCGTGGAAATGGCAGGGTGGTTTGCTGTGGACGACATGCCTCCTGGAGACTAAAATAATAGGACCGGCCACGCTCAGAAGATGACACGCCATCTTACAAGCCGGCTCCAAGAGGTGTCAAGCAAACGCATGCGAACATTATCCTTCTGGATGATGGTGATTCTGATTGACAAATCAGTGGCTTCTGGTTTATTCAGGAGCAGTCCAGAGAGGCTCCTTTCCCCCGGTCATACCGGATGAACAGAGTCCGTACAATTCCCACCCACGGCATAGTTTGCTATTTAAGCTTGAGAGGGAGACATGAGGAACAATTATCTGTTTACGTCTGAGTCAGTGACGGAAGGGCATCCGGATAAAATCGCCGACCAGATTTCGGACGGCATTCTCGACGCCATCATCGCCAAGGATAAGCACTGCCGCGTCGCCTGCGAGACGATTCTGACGACCGGTATCGCATTCGTCGCCGGCGAGATCACAACCAAGGCCTACGTGGAGATTCCCGATATCATTCGCGATACCATCCAAGAGGTCGGCTACACGGATGCTACCTGGGGATTCGACTACCACACCTGTTCCGTGCTCACCGCCATCCACCAGCAGTCAGGCGACATTGCCATGGGGGTAGACACCGGCGGAGCCGGCGATCAGGGGCTGATGTTCGGGTACGCCTCCAACGAGACGGCCGAACTGATGCCCATGCCGATCGTGTTGGCCCACCGCCTCACGAAACGACTGGCCGAAGTTCGGAAAAAGAAGATCCTGCCATGGGTTCGGCCAGACGGCAAATCCCAAGTCACCATCGAGTATCGAGACGGAAAACCCGTTCGAATCGACACGATTGTCGTGTCCACCCAGCACAGCCCGGACGTGACCAGCAAGCGAATCGAGCGTGACGTGATTGAGTATGTGATCAAGCCGGTCATGCCCAAGGGAATTTACGATCCCGTCAGCGTCAAGTATTACATCAACCCGACCGGACGGTTTGTGACGGGCGGGCCGATGGGCGACACGGGATTGACCGGGCGGAAAGATCATCGTGGACACCTACGGCGGCGTAGGAAGCCATGGCGGCGGCGCCTTCTCGGGTAAAGACCCCAGCAAGGTAGACCGGTCGGCATCCTACATGGCACGGTACATCGCCAAGAACATCGTCGCGGCCGGGCTGGCGGAAAAATGCGAAATTCAGCTCGCCTACGCGATCGGCGTGCCCGAGCCTGTCTCGATCTTGATCCATACGAAAGACACAGAGACAGTGTCGCTCGACCTGCTCGACAAATTGGTCCGTAAGCATTTCCCAATGACCCCTCGTGGCATCATCGAGCATCTCAAACTTCGGAGACCGATCTACAAGAAGACCGCCTCCTATGGCCACTTCGGTCGGAACGAACCGGAGTTTACGTGGGAGCGAACGGACAAGGCAAGGATCCTCAGAAAAGAAGCCGGAAAGTAAGGACCGCGAAAGAACCAAACCAAACCGGGGGGACGGGTTCTCGAATCCGTCCCCCTTTTATTGAGACTGAGGAGGTTGTTGTGGATTACGATGTGAAAGACATCAAGCTGGCGGGGCAGGGCAAATTGAAGATTGAGTGGGCCGAGGCCAGCATGCCGGTGCTGCGACTGATCAAGAAGCGATTCAAACGGGAACAGCCGTTGAAGGGTATGCGGGTGGCCGCCTGCCTCCACGTCACCACGGAAACCGCCAACCTCATGAAGACCCTGCAGGCCGGCGGCGCGGAAGTCCGCCTCTGCGCGTCGAACCCGCTCAGCACGCAGGACGATGTGGCCGCCTCGCTGGTCCAGCATGACGGCATCGCCGTGTTCGCCATCAAGGGCGAGGACAACAAGACCTATTACCGCCATATCCAATCCGCCATCGAACATCAGCCGCATATCACGATGGACGACGGGGCGGATGTCGTATCCACCCTGCACTCGAAGCGAAAAGATCTGCTCAAGCACGTCATCGGCGGGACGGAAGAGACGACGACGGGGGTGATCCGGCTGCGGAGCATGGCGGCGCGACGCGTGCTGAAATTTCCGGTCGTCTCCGTGAACGACGCCGACACCAAGCACCTCTTCGATAACCGTTACGGCACGGGCCAAAGCACGATGGACGGGATCATCCGCGCCACCAACCGGCTGGTGTGTGGATCGAAGGTCGTCGTCGCCGGGTACGGCTGGTGCGGTCGCGGGATCGCCATGCGCGCGAAAGGCATGGGCGCCGACGTGATCGTGACGGAGGTCGATCCGGTCAAAGGCCTTGAAGCGGTGATGGACGGCTACCGCGTGATGCCGATGGAGGAAGCCGCGCCGATCGGGGATTTCTTCGTCACGGTGACCGGCAATCTCAAGGTGATCCGTAGCGAGCATTTCGAGCAGATGAAAGACGGCGCCATCGTCTGTAACTCCGGCCACTTCAACGTCGAGCTGGATATCCCGGCCTTGGAGAAGCTGAGCCGGAAACGCCGCGTCGTCCGGACCGGGGTGGAGGAATTTACGTTGCGCAACGGCCGGCGGGTCAGCCTGCTCGGTGAGGGACGGCTGGTCAATCTGGCCACCGCCGAAGGCCACCCATCCAGCGTGATGGATATGAGCTTTGCCAATCAGGCCTTGGGAGCCGAGTTTCTGGTGAAGAACTACAAGAAGCTGGAGAAGAAGGTCTACCCGGTGCCGGCCGTGATCGACAAGGAAATCGCACGGCTCAAGCTCGCCGGCATGGGGATGAATATCGACAAGCTGACCAAAGAACAAGAGAAATACTTGGCGTCGTGGGAAATGGGAACGTAGGAGCATGGGCTGCAGGCGGTAATTCCCCTGCTCCCGGAGCGCGCACGATCAGAATGTGCTCGCTCGACGGCCGCAAAAGGAATCACCCCCCGCAACCCCTGCTGGGGGAAGGGTGATGAAAAGGCCACCTGGTGAAGGTGGCCTTTTTATTTCTGTGGCCTTGTTGGATGACCTTTTTTTGAGCATCCTGTATTTGAGCGCCGCGCTTGTAAAACTAGCCTGTCCCCCTTTTGCCGACCCTGACTTTGTTTAACCGCTTTATTGCTACCATCCATGGCTCTGTTATGAATCCATCCGGCATGTCGATTTCAAGCCCCTCAGGCGAATTCCTTAGCTGCCCCGACTCACATTTGTGCAATATAATTTGCTGACGACTTTTCTATCCTGTGAGACCGAATGCAAAGGCAATACTATCTAAGCAAGTTCATTGGTGATGGTAAGACCACGGCCACGGCGTTTAAGCCCAAAGTGGCGCAATACGGCGACCGGTGGGGTAAGGTCGATCTCAGGCCGGATCAAACCAAACAGGCAGGTTGGTGTGTGGCCTATTTAGACTCCGATGACCACTCTGGTCTAGATGGTAACCCCGAAACTATCTGTCTCGGAGCCGATCCTCACGCCCCACTCCCGGAAAGTTTGAGACAGCGTCTTAACGATGCCTTGGAAGTAAAGTGCGGGGGTGTGTCCATTTCAGACATCCTCATGGAGTTATGTCTCAGCAGTCCAGACTTCCGTCCAAATTTGGATGGCAAATACGAAATCCATTTGGGAGGGTTACTAAAGGAGTTGACTGAAGAAGAGGCTATGGCCTTCATCGGGCGAATAGTGACCGCTAAAGATCCTCCTCATGTCCCTTCAGACCGCACCCAGAAATTAAGTGACCAGTTGCGGACTGCCCTTGAATCTGTTGCAGCATTAGCCAACTACAAAAGAGCCGGCTGGCTTGAAAAGCAAAGATGTGCCTTAGTACTACAGCAGAGCAAACATCCTCTTGCCATAAACTACCAGCAGGCTTGCAATGATTTAGCTGCTGGTGAAGAAGCGATTTGGTCTTCTCATGCTGCTCACTGGGTGATGATGCTCGCTCGGGATGTTGACCTTCTTGCAGACAAGTTAAATTTGCCGCAAGTTGCGGGGCGCTTGCGCAGTCCGAAAGACTGCGAACCAACCAAATTTGAACTTTATGTGATGGCTGCCTATCAGAGAGTAGGGGCACGCTTGGAAAAAACTGACAATAATAGAACAGGAGAATTCAGGGTAAAACACGGTGATTCGTACATATATGTTGAGTGCAAGCAAAAATCCCTGGACTCTGTTAAGGAACGTCGAGTGCGAGAGATCTATAAACGCGGGACCGAATACCTGCAGGATCTAATGTTGAGGAGAAGTCTGTTTGCTACCATCCACATCACTCTCAGTTCAGACCCAATAGAGGCTGACCTGGAAGAGATTTTGAAAGTCGTGGACCAGGAGTTTCCAAGAGATTCGAGTCAGGTCAAACATCTGAAGAAAGGAAAGAGCCAGATACTCATAATTCCTTCACGAATTCCTCCGCCTTCAGGCGCTGACCATCAGATGCTCAAGACGCCAAGGGGTTATGACCACGCAGTATCTCAAGGCCGTGTTCAGGAAAACGCGAATGGTGGAAAGATACTAGTGGATGTGTGGGGAGTGGCTTGGCGTTCTCTAAGACCCACAGGATGGGTAACTAGCGCTATCGAAAGCGTCAAGAACGCAGCGAAGCAGTTACCCAGCGATGAACCGAGTCTGATCTACCTGGAGGTACCTCGCGGCGATCATGAAGTAGTAGCTGGGCGGATCGCGTTTCTGGCCCGTAGAATTCAACCATTCCTTGAGTCACGGAAACGGATAAACGCCCTGATCCTAACCGGCGTCTCTCTGGTAAGAGACCCTCACGCATCACATATCGCAATAACTAGCCTTAATCCGAAAATAAAAAATTCGGGTTTTTGCTGAACCGGATCAACAAAAAAGGCCTCCTGTGTGGTAAAGAGAGCGGGCGCGCCAACGCACGACTCTCAACACAGGAGGCCCCGAAAATGCGCTTGAGACTAGCAAGCCTACGCCGCATTGTCAAAGGTGATCTCCGCGTGGAATTCGTCCGCCAGGAGTTGACCTCGTACAGTGGATTGGAACTGCTGCGCCGGTACTTTGCCTTGCTCGATTTGCATCGCCGCATCCGACAGGCCTTCAGCGCCTACGGACTCGCCGGCGACTATGGGTGTGGGCGCCTGGTCCTGCTGATCATCGCCCTGCTCGTCGTCGGCGCGCGCCGGCTGGAGCATCTGCGCTATATCGCCCATGATCCGCTCGTGGGGCGACTGTGTGGCCTCGCACGGATTCCCTCGGATCGTACGGTCGTCAACTGGCTCAAGCAGTTTACCCAGGAGGCCCTGCAGGCGCTGATCACCCTCAATAGCGCACTGCTCTATGAGCAAATCGAGCGGCTGGGCTTGAGCCGACTGACCATTGATGTGGATGGCACGGTCGTGCGGACTGGCGGCGCGGTCGCGTGGGCCTTTCGGGGCTTCAACCCCCATCATCGCAAAGATCCCAGTTACTATCCGCTGCTGGCGCATCTGGCGCAGACCGGCCAGATCCTGCGCCTGCGCAACCGGCCGGGCAACGTGCATGACAGTCGGGGCGCCGTCACCTTTGTGCGGGACCTGGTCCGTGAACTGCGCGGCCGGTTCGGGCGTGCCCTCCCGCTGGAATTCCGTATGGACGCGGCCTTCTTCCAGCAGGAGATCCTGGCGCTGCTGGTCCGGGAGGGCTGCGAGTACGCCATCAAGGTCGGCTTCTGGACCTGGCTGGACCTCAAGGCACGGGTCGCCGCTCAGACCCGCTGGGACCGTGTCGACGACCAAGTGAGTTGCTGTGAGGCCAAGGTCCCCGTTGAGCCCTGGGGCCTGACATTGCGGGTCGTCCTCTATCGCAAGCAGGTCCGCCACGAGACCCGCAAGAATTTCCAACTCGATCTCTTCTCCCCCGATGACGGACACTTCGAGTACTCGGCGGTGACGACCAACAAGGCGCTCAGCGGCCCGTCGCTCTGGGCCTTCATGGCCGGCCGCGGGGCCCAGGAGAAGACGTTGGCGGAACTCAAGGGCGAATTCGCGCTGGACGTGGTCCCCACGAACCACTACGGCGCCAACAGTGCCTGGCAGCAGCTCAGCGTGCTGGGCCATAACCTGCTGCGGAGCTTCCAGCTCCACACGCTGGCGACGCTGAAACCCCGAACACGCAAGCGCACCTACGCCTATGTCTTGCAGAGTATGCGGACCTTGCGTTTCCTGTTCATCAACCGGGCTGGCCGACTGACGCGGATCGCCGACCACCAGGTGCTGCGAATGACCAGCAATCCGGCTACGGAGGCGCTGTACTCGCAAGTCTCCCATGCCTTGGTGACCTAATTTATTTTCGGATTAAGGCTAGATATCGATATCACACGATCTATCAGAAGAAGCCGCGCATACCGCTTCCCGACGGCTTTAATGTTTTCGGCGATCATTTCACCAGACTGTGATTCATATTAACTAATGCTTCATTGGGTGAACGGAGGCGATTTGGGAGAGAAAGGGGCAGGCCCACTGCTGTCCAAAATAATCTGGTTCTCCTGAGCGAGTCCGCATGAAATCGGCCAATTGGACGACTTCGTGCCAGGTTGTGGGGCGGGAAAAAGGTGTCAGGAACCATTTTGAGCATAATCCGACCACAACCTGACGGCCTGCGATGACGACGGCCATCCATCTAAGAGGAAAACAACATGAAGATTGGAATCCTTGGATCAGGTACAGTGGGGCAAGTGCTGGCTAATGGCTTTATAAAGCACGGCTATGAAGTCATGCTGGGCACGCGCAGCCCGGAAAAGTTGTCCGAGTGGAAACAAAAAGCAGGCAAGAATGCGCGGACCGGGAGCTTTGCCGAGACAGCGGCCTTCGGCGAGATGATCGTGCTTGCGGTGAAGGGCACAGCGGCTAAAGACTCGCTGGACCTGGCCGGCGTAGAGAAGCTCAAGGGCAAGACCATTATTGACGCTACCAATCCGATTGCCGATCGGCCGCCTGAAAACGGCGTTCTTAGGTTTTTCACCTCGCTGGACAATTCTCTCATGGAACGATTGCAGGCCGCATTTCCTGATTCACACTTCGTCAAGGCCTTCAACAGTGTGGGAAATGCGTTGATGGTCAATCCAAATTTCGGAGGCGTCAAACCCACCATGTTCATTTGCGGCCGCAATGCCCGTGCCAAAGAAGAGGTGGGCAAGATCGTCCGCCAGTTCGGATTTGAGGTTGAAGATATGGGCGGAGTCGAAGCAGCCCGAGCCATCGAGCCGCTCTGTATGCTGTGGTGCATCCCGGGTCTTCTCCGCAATGAGTGGACGCATGCCTTTAAGCTCCTCAAACAATAGGGGCATAAGCTCGGGAATGGGAAATAGCCTGCCGATGGCGACGGCCGAACCTACAACCAGGCAGCGAAACCCGTGAAGCGGAAGTATGCTGACCCTCGGTATCGCATGACTTCCACTCCAGCCTTTTGCCTTTGTCTCAGGGGTAGCCTGAAGTGGCGGAGTGAATCGGCAACGTGAAGAAGAACCGGCTGCCTTCGCCAGGGACGCTTTCGACCCAGATGCGGCCTCCGTGTAGTTCCACCAGGCTCTTGGTGATGGCCAGACCCAAGCCGGCTCCACGTGACTCGGACGTCGTTGAATCCCCGCGATAAAACCGTTCGAAGATCTTTTCCAACTCGTGCGGCTGGATGCCGCACCCCGTATCCGCCACGCAGACCTGAACGAACTTGTCGCCGTCCATCCGCGATCGTACCGTGATCTCTCCGCCGGATGGGGTAAATTTCATTGCGTTCTGAATCAAGTTGGTGAGAATCTGATGCAGCTTATCCCGATCGCCTTGGATCACGGGAAGCCCTTCGGCGAGTTCACACCGGAGAGACAACGCTCTTTCGTTCGCCATCGAGTGAAAGCCCTCCGCCACGTCCGCCACCAGTTCAGCCATCGATACCGCTCCGACCTTTACTTTGACCACGCCGGCCTCAATTCTTGAGAGATCAAGCAGGTCGTTGATCATGCGCGTAAGCCGCTCGATGTTGTATTTGACGCGACCCAGATAATGGGACTGCTTGTCGTTCAGACCACCGACGACCCCATCCAACAGATTGTCCACGTATCCCTTGATCGAGGTCATCGGCGTACGCAGCTCGTGGGAGACCATCGAGACGAACGCCGACTTCATGCTATCCATTTCTCTGAGGCGGGCATTGGCGCCTTCCAATGCGCGATTCACCATCTCCAATGCCGCAGTCCGATCTCGTACTTTCGCTTCAAGCCCGGCATTGAGGGTTTCGATCTGGTGGTACGCGTCAGCATTGTCCAAGGCAATAGCCACTTGCCCGGCCACGGTAACCATCAGGTCCAGATCTTCCTGCGTGAGACTCTCTTCCTTGGTCCGATCCACCGTCAGAGACCCGATCACTCGATCTTTTACTTTCAACGGAACCGAGATGACCGCCGTCGCCTGAGTGGCGAGCGCCAACTGGCGGTTCAGCGGATGCAAGCGGTCCCATACCGCGCGGAGATTTCCTACGAGAACCGGCTTGCCTTGGAGCATGACGGTTCCTTCCAGGCTGTCCGGATCAGCGAGAGGGATATCATGGCCCTGTCTGAGGGCCGCAATCTCGTCCGGGACCCCGAAGATCCTGGCGTCTCGCTCAACCCGACGGTCGGCGTCATAGAAAGCGATCATGGCCCGATCATAATGCAGGTCCGTGAGGATGGCCTGCATGACGGCCTTGATGAGACTCTCGCGATCGATGGTCGAACTGAAAATCAGTCCGGCATCGTGGAGCGTGGTCAGTTGACTGATCTTGCGTCTGAGCTCCACCGTTGTGCGCTGCTGTTCCACATAGGCGTCGCGCAGCTCTTCGTGTCGAGTTTCGACGAAACGCAGTTGCTCCTGAATAATCTGCTCTCGAGCATCAACATCGGCGCGCCAGGCTCTGAACCCAGCGGTCATCCATGCAACCACCGCCGGGAACAGCGCAAGAATCAGCGCCTCCACAAACCTCATCTCCGGATAACGGATGCGCAGGATAGTCAACACCGCTCCACCAGCCAACAGTCCCACCGCCGGTTTGAGCCAACGGCCCCGGGGCTGCGGTGTCCAGGCAACGCTCCATTCACAATACTCATCGCCGTTGGCCATGCAACTGAGATCCGTGATGGTGGCTGCCGGGAGCGCATGGACCCGCTCCGGAACCGCCGCCAGCCCGCCTTTTGAGGATTGGCACACCAGTTCGGCGCACCCGTAGCGATAGCGGCCGAATTGCCGATACACATCGTCCGTGCATTTCATCCGCAGCACTGCCGTGCGATCCGTTACCGTGCCGACTTCGAACAAGAGCGAGCCCTTCGCGAACTTGTCGCCGAAATGGGGGAACATGGAGTAGATCTGGGACAGGGAGAAGGGACGCCCCAAAGTCTGGATGATGGGAGAAATGAGCTTTTCCTTCCCGACCTTGTAGGGAAACTGCGGATCGTTGGCAATGACTTTACAAAACTCTCCCAGGAAGCAGAGAAACTCATACGAATAACTGTTCCAAACATTCTTAAGGAAGGCGGGCGTGACGTGGTAGGTCGGGTCGTGGATGCGCTCGTTGAGCAGGCGGGCTAATTCGTCGAGCGCGCGGGCACCGGCGTCCGGTCCTTTCTTAGACGCCACGACATCCTCAAGGTAGTCCACATAGGCGCGAATCTTTATCCCGCTGGCATCCCGGATCATCTTCCCGGATGCATCCATCCCGAAAGGACGATGATCCATGTGGGGTTTTTCAAGAATCCGGTGGTCTTTGGACAGCAGGTCAGTCACAGTCTCAGCTCCACGAGTTTCGTCCATTCGCCGGACACCCAATCATCCTGGCAGGCTTCCGTGTCATAGCATAACGTGGACCGCGTTGGTATCAATCGATGGAACTACGTATTCAGAGAGAAGCCGATGAACGACTGCTGAAATTCGGTAGAACCCTATGATCCGAATGGGACGATAATCAGATGATCAATGGTGCAGGTGCTTGAGCGCGGCTGCACAGAGGATGATGAAGAGCCCCATCCAGAGCGCCACGCGTTGGAACGGAACGGGCTCCTGCACCTGTTCCTCTTGTTCCTCGGCCGTTTCGTCGCCGGTCGGCTCGTTCTTAAAGATAATGGTGTAGAGGAAGATCGTCACTACTCCGAGGACAAGGCAGAGCTTGATAAAGAGAATGATCAAGTACTTGTTGTTCTGCGTGATGCCCGTTCCCGTCTGCGAGATCATCATCTGGCTGACATAATGGAGATTGATGCCGCCGGTGAAAAGGATGACGAACATCAGGATGCCGATCACCCGGCGGTAGCGACGGTAAAAGACGTCGCTGATCCGTTTGACATATTCTTTGGGGACTGCAGTCTGAAGGCCCGGCGTGACGGCCATGACGAGGAAGGCGAGGCCGCCGATCCAGATCACGGCGGACATGAGATGGAACCAATGATTGATGATCGGAATAATCTGATTGATGTCGGTGAGGACGCTCTGCAGGTCAGTCACGTGGGTCCGTTATTTCCGGTGGGTCCGTTCAGTTATCACCCGCCAATTCTGGAGCGGCCGGAACGGACTCAACGGAACTCACGTTTCAAGGTTCAGAATTTGAAGACCGGCGTGTCGTTGCCGAATCGCTTTTTTCGCAACTCCTCCATCAATTCCACGGTGATGATGGGGAGTCCCTGCTCGCGGGCATGTCGCTCGACCCCTTTCTTTACCATGGCCCGAAGAAAGTACGGGATTCGACTCAGCCGAATCTGAGCCGCCTCATCCCACACCACATCGCCGGCCTCCGGCGTATTGAAGGCAACGCGAATCTTCTCACTTCCCTTCGGGGTGTAGAGGCACCACTGATCCTCATCCAGCCAATCGCCATGATCGACATAGGGACGCGCGCGGCAGCCGCCGCAGATCTCGCTGTACTCGCAATCGCCGCATTTGCCCTTCAAGTGTGGGTATCGTGAAGGAATCGAAAATATCCGACCGCTCCCAGAGATCCGCAAAACTCTTCTCCCGGATGTTGCCGGCCGAGAGCGGCATATATGGACACGGGGTCAACTCCCCATTCGGCGTCACGCGGGCATAGTTGGTGCCTGCCAGACACCCGCCCCCCATGTATCCCTGCGCTTTGGTGATCGGCGAATTGGGATCTTTCTCGTACGCCAGCCGCTTGAAGTGCGGCGCGCATCGGGCTCGCACCAGCATGTCCTTGTATCTGTCCTGGCAGTCCACCAAATACCCCAGCACCTCTTCATATTGGGTCGGGCGTGATGTCGGTCAGTTCTTCTCCCCGCCCGGTGCAGACCATAAAGAAAACGTTCAGCACCTTGGCGCCGAGGTCGTGGGCCCACTCGATGACGTCGGGCAATTCCCGATAGTTCATCGGCTGGGCGCTGAAGTGAACCTGAAACTGAAGGCCGTTGCGCTTACATGCCTCAATCCCAGCGACCGCGCCTTCCCACGCGCCGGGAAGCCCCCGGAAGGCGTCGTGCTTGGCGGCATCGAGGGAATCGATGCTGATTCCGACGCCCATGACGCCGATCTCCACAAGCTCCTTGGCCATCCGATCGTTGATCAACATGCCGTTGGTCCCGAAGACCACCATGAATCCGTGCTTCACCGCATGGCGCGCGATGTCGAGAATATCGGGACGCGTCAGCGGCTCGCCGCCGGTGATGACCAGCAGACACCCCTTGTTCACCTCGGCAATCTGATCAATCAGACGGTAGCATTCGTCCGTCGCCAGCTCGTCGGATCCACCGCCGGCCTTGGTGGTGGCATCCAGATAACAATGGGCGCACTTGAGGTTGCAGCGTTTGGTGAGGTTCAGCGCAATCAGGAAGGGCTTGAAGTCATCGACGGTCCGACCGTCGTTTGGACGGTGAGTGCCCTCATCGGAGGCCGCGGTGGCGGAAAGCCCCGGGGTCACGAATCGTTTGATCTGTTGCTCTAGCGAGTCGAGAGCTCCCGCACTGTGTGAGAAGTTGAGGATCGGAAGGGACTTACCCATGTATCAATAATTTCACATTCTGAATGTACATCTTAGATTGAGGACTTGCTCTTAGAGGCGCCCGCTCCTGTCAGGTTCGTAATCATGTCCTTGAGGTTGCCGGTCTTCATCGCCTCTTCCATATACCCTTTGGCTTGCTCGATCCCTTCGTTGGCAACGTCGAGGGTAATGGTCGTCGTCCCGATCTTGTCGGCGTGTTTCTGGATCAGCGCGCGTGTGCAGTCGCGCATGAATCCGGCGGGGGCCCGTTCCAGGCGCAGCTGGGCTTCGGGCGTCCAAGTATAAGGCGACGAAGGCGCGGTGCGCTCCTCGGAGCCATTCGTGGCCTCGCTCCCAAGCTCCTGCTTGCTCCCGTTGCCGTCCTTCACCATCGTTTCGGCCGATGGATTGGTCCCGCTGCCCTTGTTGGCAAAGATCGGGGTGTATTCCTCCGACGCCGCCTCTTTGATCATGGGCGCCGCGTATTCCAAGGTAATCGTCGTCATGCCCAGCTTCCGTGCGCTCTTCTCGATCTTTGCTTTGGCGCGCCGGCGTTGGAATCCGGCCGGAACGGCCCGGATCGCTTCCTTCGCATCCTTGGTCCATGCATGGGGACATCGTCGTAGGCGATGTCCGTTTCCAGCGTGCCTTCCGCCTGCGCGGCCGCCTCGAAGATACTCTTATCAACCAGTTTGAAGCGATCCCCCTCGGCCCCGCACACGGGGCACGTGACCGGGGCATCGCCCTTGCCGATGTAGCCGCAGCCATCGCAGACGAAATAGTTCTGGCTCATCCGATCGAGATACGCCTGCGTGTCTTCGTTGACCTTGGGCTTTTCTTCGACGATTCCGCTCATCATGCCGCTGAGCGTCGAGCCCATCAAATCTTGGCGACGGTGTCATCGGCCTGCATCTTGTTTCGATCAATGCCGGCCGCATCCAGGCTGCCGCCCAACGCCCTCATCGCATCCATCGCGCCCTTCGGGAGGATATGCCCGACCGCCGCGTCGACCACTGTATTGCTGATGATGGTGTGACCCTTTTCAATGGCATAGCGGTGGATCGCGGTCTTGGCCACGCCGCGGGCGAAGATCGGGATCTTCTCCATCCGGTGCAGCGCTTCCTCGGTCCACGCGATGGTGTACTCGGCCTGGGTATCGATAGGCGGCACATACTTCCGATTGGAGATCAGGACGTGACAGGGAGCGGATCGCAGGAGGTTTTCGGTGTTGCTGCCGATGTCCATCTCGTCGTCGCTGTGCACCCCGATGCGGCCGACATCAGCAGCCACGGTGTTTCCTTCGCGGCGCACGTATTGCAACGACCTTTTCGAAGGCCTTGCCGTCCAGGAGCGTGGTCTTGATGTCGGTGTCCTCCGGCTTGGGCCAGCTTCCGGGAGATGTCCAGGTGCGACTGGTAGATCTTGGCCAACCCGCTGTCGATGATTTCCTCGTGCAGCTTTTCCTGTTCCTTGAACCGGAAGACCTTGCCGGCTTCTTCATTGAGCACGCCGGAAATGCTGTGGAAGGCGGCGTAGTGAAAGTAAGGGTCGAAGGCGGAGATCGCCTCCACCGGCTTGTTCAGGGCCTTCCCGAGAGCCAGGCGCGGTCATAAGCCCACCGAACGAATATGGGCTGCCGTCCACCGCGACGACGATCTTGCCGCCGTCCATCGGCTGGGTGTGTTTGACGATCAGCATGTCCGACGTCCGGACCCGCCGGACAACCCGTTCCGTCTTGCTGCCGATCACACTGTCCTTCACCGCCCCGACGCCCAAGGCGCCCATAATCACCAGTTCATAGGCGTTGGTATTGATATCCTCAGCCAGGACCTTCCAAGTTTCGCCCCTCCAGCGACTTGCGCTCGAGGGGGAGGTTCGCCTCCGAACATTTCTTATCGACATAATCCAGGTAGGAATCGGTGATGATTTGAAGCCCGCGAGTGATCAGCGAATCGTGGATCTGCCGCTGCCGATCCAGCTCCTTTTCGTCGTGGTACTCTTCCGGCAGACCGGCCTCCATCTGCTTGAACCGCTTGTCATGCATCTTGGCCGCGTAGACGTGGCTGCCGACGATCTTGGCGCCAAACGTCTTGGCAAGGCTTACCCCGAGGTCAACGGCCATGTTGGAATGGTCGGAGTTATCGACCGGGATGTAGATCGTCTTGTACATCAGACCCCTCCTTCAGCACGCCACGAGCCTCGATCCGGGAGAACAAAGAATCCTAACGATCTCAATGAGTCCGGTGTTTGGAAAGGTGGGGATCATAGCATCGGCCAACTTGCAAATGCAAGCATTTCCGGATGCTGAAAAAGGGAGGATGGCTCGGCAGAAAGCCACGGCCGGATATTATGAAGACGCGGAACTGATTGAAGGACCGACGGCTTTCCGCGATCGAAGAATCTCTTCCAACGTGAGGAGAGCATCTCGACCGGAGTTAGTTTCCACCGCTCGGATCAGGTTCTGATCCGCATAGCTTTGAGAGCCATGGTCGCCTTGCGATAGGGACCCTGACCACGGGCGAGGGTCTTGGCTGCCATGTTTTCTATGCCAGGCCGCCAGGCAGGCTTTGGCAATAATCTTGTTCAGAGGCGCCGGGTTATACAGCAGCTTCTTGATGCTGCCCGGAGTCAGCATCAAGGGGTTATAGCCCGCCGATAGATACCCCTCCTCCAGCAGACGGTGTTCCAAATCCGTGTTCGGCTGAATTCCTAGGAAGAACATCAGCGGAAACACCCGCTCTTCCCCCAAGATCGACGCCACCATCTTGTAAGACTCGATGCTCTGGAGCAGGGTCTCTTCGGTCTCGTTGGGAGAATTGAGCGAGTAGTTCAGGATAACCTTACCCATAAAGCCTGCCTCGGCCAGGTAGCGGCATCCGTCATAGAGGCGCTCCAGCTTAAACCCCATGTGCAAGTCATTGAGCACCGCTTGGGAACCGGAGGTAATCGCCACTTCGAGGTCCCCCACTCCCGACCGTACCATGAGTTTCGCGAGATCAGCCGTGATCAGCGAGGTCCGGATATAGCCTGACCATTCAATGTCCAGTCCGTCGCCAATAATCCGCTCTAGGATCTCGGTGCACTGAGGATAGGCTTCTTTTCCCGTGATGAACTGCGCATCCGTGAACCAGAACCGCCGGGCACCCCATTGGTGGTAGTGCTGGGAAATGTCCCCCACGACCATCTCCGGCGGCCGATACCGCACCCGCTTTCCCTCTATATAGGGATAGAGGCAGAAGGCGCAGTCGTACGGGCACCCCCGCTTGCTCTGCACCCCAATGCACTCGCCAATGTATTCGGGGTACTGGGGGAAAATCGACGTGAGGTATGGAACGTCGACCGTCGGCGCATCCAGGAGCGCCAGGGCATGCTTTTCTCCCTTCACCGTGCGCCCGCCCTCGCGGATGATGTAGCGCTCGTCCGCAACCGGCTTTCCCTCGACGACCTTCAGAATGGCGTCCTCCCCTTCTCCGAGAATACCGATGGTTCCCTCCGGAAGCTTTTCAATCAATTGATCGGCAAAGGCGGTAAAGGCTCCACCGCCCACCATGATCTGAGTCTTCGGTAATTCCTTTCTGATCAGCCAGGGGTAGGAGAGGTTCAGGCGAATCTCATGGTAATAGCGGTACAAGTGCTTGAGGCCTTGGAAGGAGGCGGCGAGTCGTTTGATCGGGTTGCTCGCGAAATAAAAGTTAAAGGCGTGCTCCAGCGACGCATCCCCTTCGTGAGGGGAAAAGATCTGGATATCTCGCCAGGAGAAACAGACCAAGTCGGGGGCGAACGCGGAAGCCGTTTCGCGTAAGACCTGGGCTCGCCGGCCTTGGGGATAGCACGAGAGATCCAGAATGCGCTGGCGGATGTCGGGCCGGCGGCGATGGATGAAATCCGCCAGATAGGTCACGCCGATGGGATAGACCTTCTTGCACGGGAGGAAGACGTAGAGAATTGAATTGATCATGCGCTGATGGTTGAGACCTCAAGAATTTATTGATTGTTGATTTGCTGATTCGTAGAGGCGGGCATGTTTCTTTCAGTCGATCTCCAAATCGTCAGATCATCAAATCAGCAAATCTCACTTCGTCGCGACATGGATCGCGACAATCCCGCCGGTCAGATTATGATAGTCCACGCGCCGAAAGCCGGCCTTCAATAACAGACCCTTGAGCGCCTCCTGATCGGGAAATGCGCGAATCGAGGCCGGCAGATATTCATACACGCCGGTGACGTCTCGCGCGACCCGCGTCCCGATCCAAGGGAGAAGCCGGAATGAGTACCAATCATACGGACTCCTCAACCATGCGTGTGTGGGGCGCGAAAACTCCAGGCACACGAACCGCCCCCCCGATTTCAGCACACGATGAATTTCAGTCAACGCCTGCATCAGGTTACCGACGTTGCGGATGCAGAAGCCGGCTGTCGCGGCGTCGAAATAGTCATTACGGAACCCGAGGCACTCGGCATTCGCGCGCAAACAAAAGACGCGATCGGTCAGCCCGTGGCCGGCGATCTTCCGCGCCCCTTCGCGCAGCATGGCCGCGTTCAGGTCTGTCGCGACGACGTGTCCCCCCTGTCCCATCCGTTTGTCCAGCAAGAGGGCCAGATCTCCCGTACCCGCGCCAACATCAACTGCTCGACCGTTGGTCATCTGCGTGACATACGCGACGGCCAGGCGCTTCCACCGGTGATGCAGGCCGAAACTGAGGAGCGAATTGTTCAGGTCATACCACCGCGCGATCGCGGTGAACATGCGTTGGACCGCTAGTTCTCTGGCCTGCCCGGACCACGCGGACACAGCAGTTGGGGGAGGCTCCTCATGCGGGCTCTCCAGTCTTCTCGTTTGATGAAGCATTCGATGGACCTAGCACCCGCACGAACACTTTGTCAAGGTGACCGCCCTTGTGTTCGTTCGGCGAGGAACGTATAGTCTGCCCGAATCTGCTGCTCTCAAGGAGGCCACATGAGACCGTCTCGTTTGTTGTTGTCTCTGTTCCTTTTCTTTCCATCTTTGGCCCTCGCTGGAGAAATCCGCGGCACCATCTCCGAGGGAAGTAAGCCGGTCGGAGCCGGGGTGTCGATCGACGTGCGCTGTGGGAACAACGCCTATTCCGCGACTACCGACAAATTCGGATCCTATCGACTGTTCGTGCCCGACAAGGGCACGTGCGCCCTGCAGGTCCACTACCAGAATCAATCGCCGTCCCGTGAGATCATCTCATTCGAAGACTCGACCCGCTACGATCTGGTGCTGGGGAAAGAAGGGGGACAATACGTGCTGCGGAGGCAATAGTGGCGGACAAGGAACGGGATGCCTGGGATAAGGCAGCCGTTATTCTTAAGTCGCTGGGAGGATTCGTCACGGCCGCTGTCGTGGCCCTCTTGGGGATCGTCGGCTCCAGCTATCTGAACGAGAAGCAGAAGATTGATACGAATGTCCGGCTGTATACCGAGCTGATGAGCAAGCGCGAGGAGTCTGAAAGCGCGCTGCGCAAAGATATGTTCACGTCCATCATCGATACCTTCCTCAAACCACAGGCACCCTCGCTGGATGTCAGAGTTCTGAACCTGGAACTCCTCGCCTACAATTTTCATGAATCACTGAATCTCAAGCCGCTGTTCGCGCATATTGATCAGCAAATACGGCAATCGAGCCATCCGTCTAAACAGGAGTACCGCCAGCGCTTGAACAAGGTCGCGCGCGAGATCACGAGAAAGCAGATGGTCGTGCTCGAAGGAGCCGGGAAGAAGTTCGAGCGCAAATTCAATCTGACGAATGTCCCCAAGTCCAAGGCGGGGCTGTCGGTTGAATTAGAAGAGCAGGATCTGACGTTGGAAGGAATCGAGCGGGAATTTCGAGTCTACGTCATGGAAGTCAACGAGGAAACTCAAGAACTCAGGCTCCGGCTCGAAGTGATCACAGCGGGACAGGCCGCCGATCCGTTCACGACGAACAGCGTCGAGTTCTGGGTAGGGTTTTTCGACTTCCCGATGATCGACCACACGCGGTTGTCCCATGACCAACGCTGCGCGATCACGCTGAACAATTTCGAAGATTCGTTCGCCAACATCACCGTGGTCTATTTCCCCGGCTCCTACGCCAGCCTCAAGGAAAAACCGTACTACCAGGAAGTGGTCAAAGAGCTGCTCAAAACGACCGCTCCGTAGGCATCCACCCTGACGTATTCACTGGGGAGGTAAGACCCATGTTCCCGTTTGTGCTTCTGGTCTGATTCCTCTTATGATCCTCGGCTTGCTGATCGCCGACAGACGCGGCCAAAGCCAAGCCAGTTGAAAGGTGCGCCCGACGGTTTCACCTTCTGCTTCCTACCCCATGATATAATCCCGCACCTCTTTGAAAAAGTGCTGGGTGCTGAGCTAGCTGAGGGCCTCCCCTTAGGAATCTTACAGAAGACATGAGTCAGTCGATTATCATACGCGGGGCGCGGGAGCATAACCTCAAAAATCTCGACGTCGAGATTCCGCGGGACCAGCTCGTGGTCATCACGGGCTTGAGCGGATCGGGCAAGTCGTCGCTGGCCTTCGACACGATCTACGCGGAAGGCCAGCGCCGGTACGTGGAGTCCCTCTCCGCCTACGCCCGTCAGTTCCTCGAACAGATGGGCAAGCCCGACGTCGATTCGATCGAGGGACTTTCCCCCGCCATTTCGATCGAACAGAAGAGCACCAGCCATAATCCCCGGTCCACCGTCGGCACGGTCACCGAGATTTACGATTACCTCCGCCTGCTGTTTGCTCGGGTCGGCCATCCGTTCTGTTTCAATTGCGGCGAAGAAATCACGGCTCAGACCGTTCAGCAAATGGTGGATGCGATCCGCACCCTGCCCGATGGAGCCAAATTTCAAGTATTGGCCCCGATCGTGCGTGGGCGGAAGGGCGAGTACAAGAAAGAGTTGCTGGATATGCGGCGGGCCGGCTACGTGCGCGCCAGGATCGACGGCCAACTGATCGATCTTGGCGAGGAGATCTCCCTCGACAAGCAAAAAAAGCACACGATCGAGATCATCGTCGATCGCCTGCTCATGAAACCGGGCGAGGCGCTGGCCCGTCGGTTGGCCGACTCGGTGGAGACCGCACTCAAGCTAGCGGACGGCCTCGTCGCCGTGCTCACCGATGGTGACAAAGAACTGCTCTATAGCGAGAAGCTGGCGTGCGTTCGCTGTGGGGTGAGTTACCCCGAGATTACGCCGCGCATTTTTTCGTTCAATAGCCCGCACGGCGCCTGCCCGGCCTGCGACGGGATCGGCTACGCCGTCACGCCCGGCTGCCCCGAGGAAGAGGACTTCACGTTGCTGGATCTCTGTCCCGTCTGCAAGGGCGCGCGGCTCAGGCCGGAAAGCCTGTCGGTGAAGATCGGACGGCGATCGATCGCTGAGGTTACGCAACTCTCGGTTCGCGCGGCGTCGGACTATTTCCACACGCTCACCCTGACCGAGCGCGAGACCTTCATCGCGCAACGTATTCTAAAAGAGATCCGCGAGCGGCTCGGGTTCCTGGTCAATGTCGGGTTGGACTATCTGACCCTGGACCGAGCGGCCGCCACGTTGTCCGGCGGTGAAGGGCAGCGCATCCGCCTAGCCACGCAAATCGGATCGGGGCTCGTCGGGGTCCTGTATATTCTCGACGAGCCGTCCATCGGCCTGCACCAACGCGACAACCGACGCCTGCTCCAGACCCTGCTCCGACTGCGCGACATGGGCAACACCATCGTGGTGGTGGAACACGACGCCGAGACGATGCGGGCTGCGAACCATATCCTGGACATGGGACCCGGCGCGGGCGCGCACGGCGGCCGGATTATCGCGCAAGGCACGCCTGATCAGATCATGGCGAATCCCGCGTCGCTGACCGGCCAATATCTGCAAGGAAAGCAATCCGTCACTCTGCCGAATCGGAAACGCCAGCCGAAAGGGTTTCTCGTCATCATGGGCGCGCGGAAACACAATCTGAAAGCGATCACCGCTCGGATTCCGCTCGGGTTGCTGACCTGCGTGACGGGGGTGTCCGGGTCCGGGAAAAGCACCCTTGTGTTGGAGGTCCTGTTCCACTCGCTGTCGCAACTGCTCTACCACAAACAGCCGAAGATCGATGGGTGCAAGAAACTCACAGGGGTTGAGGCATTGGACAAGGTGATCGATATCGATCAGTCGCCGATCGGTCGGACGCCGCGATCGAACCCGGCTACCTATACTGGTCTGTTCACCTTCATCCGGGATCTGTTTGCTAATCTGCCGGAGTCGCGAGTGCGAGGGTATAAGCCGGGCCGGTACAGCTTTAACGTAAAGGGGGGCCGCTGTGAGGCCTGCGAAGGGGACGGCCTCATCAAGATCGAAATGCATTTCTTGCCGGACATCTATGTCACCTGCGAGGTCTGCAAGGGTCAGCGGTACAACCGGGAGACGTTGGAGATTCGTCACAAGGACAAGAGCATCGCCGACATCCTGAACATGACGGTGGACGAGGCCTTGGAGTTTTTCGAGCACATTCCGTTCATCAAAGCCAAGCTTCAAACCCTACACGATGTGGGGTTGCACTACATCAAACTCGGCCAATCCGCGACCACCCTCTCCGGGGGGGAAGCGCAGCGAGTCAAGCTCTCACGCGAACTTTCGAAGCGGGCAACCGGTCGCACGCTCTATATATTGGATGAGCCGACCACCGGCCTGCACTTCGCCGATATTCAGCGTCTCATGGATGTATTGAACCGGCTCGTGGAGGCCGGCAACACCGTCCTGGTGATCGAGCATAACCTCGATGTCATCAGGAACTCCGACTGGATTATTGATCTGGGGCCGGAGGGCGGCGATCGAGGCGGAGAGATCGTGGCAGAGGGGAAACCGTCCGATCTGGCGCTCGTCCCGCAATCGTACACCGGCCAAGTGCTGCGCCAAGCCGGCGTATGAAGAAGCGGGCCGAGTGACTCCCCGTCGGATAACGTAACCCCTGCCCGTAACCCCTGCCCATTGTCCAGACGGTTCAGTCAATCATCCATGTCGTGCACGTCGGGTGAACTTTTCGCGTAGGATGACGTTTGGGGGATGCGAACACAAGGAATTTACACAAACGTAATAGAAGGTTTCTTTTCTGGTAATGAGTTGTGGCTAGAATGGGGCCACCAAATTGAGTGCTGAGAGGGCGGCAGAAAGATCGAGAATTCTATAAGATAAGAGAGACTTCGGCTGATATGTACCCCTCCACCTATCTGCTGTCTGCGTACGTTGGAAATTTGACTCTTGACTTTTCAGTAGCAGTGTCGTTATTATCGCGTTCTCGCAAGGAACACCTTCGGAGACCCACGCCACGAAGTGATGCGGGCCGGTTATCCTCGCGTTGGCGGTGGGACCCCCACTGGGAACCTAACGGGCACACTGTTCATGGAGCCTCGACGAGGTGCGTGGCTTTGTGGTCAGGAGCCGCAGTAGCTAAGTCGGTGAGAACGCAGGAGGCTTAAGCATGGAACAGAAGAAAGCGAAGAGAAGCGAGAGAGAAGCAAAGGGTGAACAGAAAACAAGGAAGGAGGAAGGAGCGAGGGTTGGTGCTGAAGTAGAGAGACGACTGGAAGCAGTGAAGGTGGAACCTAAACAGCCTGAACCATCAGGCGAACAAGAAAACAGGAGGTCAAGCATGATTGCGACAGAATTGAATACGGAACAACTGAAGACTGAGTACAGCGGAATGGTCAAGGCCTGGAAGGATGGTTATCTCCAGGGCTTGGACGCGTGCTTGCAGTTGCAAGCCGAGAGTCAGCGTCTGATCAAGGACTCGGTCAAGCAAGGATTCTCGGGATCGCGCCAATTCTTTACCCGGTGGAAGGATTGGGTCGAGGATCAAACCCAACGGCAGACAGACATCCAACAGAAGCAGATTAACGGAGTGAATCCTTTTCTGGGGTTCACGAGGCAGTCTACTGAGGCTGTGATGGCTACAGTCGAGCCGCTCTTAAAGAATTCTGAAGAGGCTGTTGAGAGTTCATTCGGCTATTATGAGAATGCCGTGGCGACTCCATCACGAAAATATGTTCGCGAAATCAACAAGCAGGTGTTGAACGCTGTCATTCCCAGCTGAGCCTCAGGAGTTCAGATGAGTGTCCTGATGACTGAGGAGGGTTTTGTGTCTTGCCCTCCTCAGTCTCTACCTGGTGCCTGCTAGCCCCGCGAGTTGGTATCTCCGGCACTCTCCCAGTGGGGAATTTCAACAAGATCGACAATAGCGGTGGCATGGTGTTCCCAGAAGGCGTCATCCATGGCTGTGGAGTCATTTCGCCAGAAAACCTACTGGACTTGTATGCCTAGTGAGCCTAATATATTTGATTGTCCTCTTATTAAATACGTCAGAAATACAGCTAACGAACGGAGGCAGCCTGCACCCGACCAAGACTGGGAACCTTGTGGGCAAGGAGGTGGCTTATGCGGCAGGTGGTTATAGCGGGGGCGGTGAGGACGCCGATCGGAAACTTGAATGGATCGCTCAGCACCATGAGCGCCACGACTCTGGGAAGCTATGTCATTCGAGAAGCGATACGGCGCGCTCATCTCAACCCTGAAGCGGTGGATGAAGTGATTATGGGGAATGTGCTTCCGGCAGGGCTTGGTCAAGCCCCTGCCCGGCAGGCCGCGAAGGGCGCGGGGCTTGCGGACACCGTCTCCGCCACGACGATCAACAAGGTGTGTGGATCCGGTTTGAAGGCAGTCATGATGGCCTACCAGGCGATTCAGTCAGGAGACGCCGATGTCGTAGTGGCAGGGGGCATGGAGAGCATGAGTCGGGCTCCCTACATCCTGGAGCGGGCCAGGTCGGGATACCAGTCGGGGCATGGAGAGCTCATCGACAGCATGATCAAGGATGGACTGTGGGATCCGTATGAGAATGCGTCAATGGGCACATGCGGAGAACTTTGCGCTGCCAAGTATCAACTCTCTCGGGAGGAGCAGGACGACTTTTCGGTTCAAAGCTATGCCAAAGCGCTCAAAGCTCAACGGGAGGGATGGTTTCGTGACGAGATCGTCGAGGTTGAAGTCCCCGGAAAACAGCCGGTCCGCATTCGGGATGATGAACGCCTGAGCCGTTTTGACGAAGCCAAGTTGAGGAAACTTCGACCCGCCTTCAAACCGGATGGAACGATTACCGCCGGCAATGCATCCGGCATGAATGACGGGGCGGCAGCGGTGGTAGTGCTTTCTGAGGAACGCGCGGCCTCCCTGGGTATTACTCCGATGGCGAGGATTCTCGGTTTTACCCAAAAGGCGGTCGCACCTGAATGGTTCACGATTGCCCCGATCCAAGCGCTCTCGGCCCTGTTGAGCAAGCTTAAAGTCAATGTGGACCAGATCGATCTCTATGAAGTGAACGAAGCGTTCGCGGTGGTGCCGATGGCGGCGATCAAGGAATTGCGACTGAATCCGGAACGAGTCAATATTCATGGCGGGGCTGTGGCACTTGGTCATCCTCTTGGAGCCACGGGTGCGCGATTGCTCGCCACGCTGCTGTACGCCCTCAAACGCACAGGAAAGAAACGGGGGATCGCGAGTCCTTGCATCGGCGGTGGAGAAGCCGTCGCTCTCGCTGTAGAAATGATCTGACATCCTGACGATCGGCGCCGCATAGCAGCGGGGATCGTGTTGCCCACAAGCGGAACGCAAAAGGAAATAAGGAGTGCAAATGGGAGAGAGCTTAAAAGGTCGTGTAGCCCTGGTGACCGGAGCGGTGGGGGGGATTGGCCAGGCCATCTCTTCCCTTTTAGCCGAGGAAGGGGCTACCCTAGCCCTTCACTACCTCGTCGAGCCGGATGAGGTAGCAGCGGCGTTTCACAAGGAGTTTACCCAACAGGGATATAAGGCGAAGATCTACAAGGCAGATCTCTCTCGATTTGAAGACGTGACCTCTTTGGCCGAAGCCGTTATCAAGGATTTTGGCCAGATTGACATTCTCGTCAACAATGCCGGCATCACCATGGATAGGACCCTGAAGAACATGAGTCCTGCGGAGTGGGAGAAGGTCATCGCCGTCGATCTCTCGTCGGTCTTCTACTGTTCGAAGGCGGCGATCAACCAGATGCTCTCCAGGGGCTACGGTCGAATCATCAGCATCAGCTCAGTCGTCGGAGAGAAAGGGAATGTCGGTCAGACCAACTATGCTGCGGCAAAGGCCGGGATCATCGGTTTTACTAAGTCCTTGGCGCTGGAAACGGCGAGGAAAGGGATTACCGTCAACGCCGTCGCGCCAGGTTTCGTGAAGACGGCGATGACGGAAAAGATTCCAAAGGAGATCATGAACAAGATCGTCGAGGGCATCCCCACCGGTCGATTGGCCGAACCGTGGGAGATCGCCCGTGCGGTCGTATTTTTGGCGGATGAGAAGTGCTCCTACATGACCGGCCAGGTCTTGAGCGTCAATGGGGGATTGTATATGTAGGAGTGTTCTCTTGTACTGTGGGTTCGACAAACGGGACGTTTAAGCAATCAACGAATGGAGGACGTGATGGAAACGATGGAATGGACCAAGCAATCCGAAAACCTGTTCAAGACATGGACTGACACGCAAACGAAGATGTGGAATGACTGGATTAAGCTCATGCAAGGAGTCGGGAAATCTCAGTCGAGCCAGATATGGGAAAAAACCGTCGAAGCCTGGGATGAATCCATTAAGAAGAGCCTTGATGCACAGGTTGAATGGACTCAGCGTTGGGCCGAGAGCTGCAAGGGCGCTCCCAAGGAGCTGGCGGATTGGGCCAAGCAAGGCCAAGACATGATTCAGGGCTGGACCCAGACCCAGAAGCAGCTCTGGGCAAACTGGTTCCACATCGTCAAGAAGCTCGATCCCGCTGCGTCGGGCATGAACTGGGGCGGCGGAGACGGTCAGAAATTCCTGCAAGGCTGGCAGGACGCCGTCCAAAAAGGCCTGGATACTCAGGCCGAGTGGGTTCGCTTGTGGTCCGCGAAGCAAGCTGGTACGAAGCCTAAGGAATAAGGGAATAACGGGAAGCTGAGGTTCAGGCTGCTGGTTGAATTCAACTCCGTCGCAGTGATCAGAGCGACGGCACGAGTAGGTTTAGCCTGATTGCTGAGACTCAAGAGAGGATCACCGTGGATTGGAGTGAGCAGACGGAGACCATGGTCAACGCCTTGACGGAAGCGCAGAAGCAGATGTGGAGCAGCTGGTCTGAGCTGATGCGGGCTGCGCCCTCGACTCCCCCACTGAATTTGGGAGTCGCGGATCAGTGGCGCGAGCTGGCGACCCAAGCCCTCAAAGGGTGGACGGCCGATGCCGATCTAGTCGTCAAGGATGTCAGCAAGCAGTTGTTGACGACTCAAGATTGGATGATGCGCTTTCTGGGAATCTCAATCAGCGCATGGCAGGCGATCACCCCAAAAGTCCAGGCCGGTGAGGACTGGCAAGCCGTACTCGCGAAGCATACGGACCAACTACGCCAGCAGTTCGTGCAGTACCCCCAAGGGATGGCCAACGCGACGCAGGACTCGGGCGAACTCTGGCGGCTGTACCTGGAGCAGTGGCAAAAACTTGGCCAGCCGTGGGCCGACTCGCTGCGGCGGGCCCCTTGGCATTTCGGCCAAGCCTCGACGGGCGATGGGTCGGCTCTGATCGAGTTGATGAATCTGTACGGGGACGCCTACGAGCGCACCTTCGGCCGCCTGCTCGAGAGCCCCAGCCTCGGGAACACCCGCGAACTGAATCAGGAGCTGCTCAAGGGATTCGACGCCTGGTTGGATTATCGCCGGGCAAGCTTCGAATACCAGGTGGAACTGGCCGGGACATGGACGCACGCGTTCGAAGAGTTCATGCGGAAGCTGGTTTCGCAGGTCGAAAAGGGCGAACCGGTTCAGAGCGTGCGGCAATTGCTCTTTCTGTGGATCGACGTCGTTGACCAAGTGTTCGCGGATGTCTTTCGATCAGACGAGTACATCCGGACGCAGGGGCATCTGCTCAATGCGACGATGACGTACAGACTCCGTGAACGGGACATCGTCGAAGCGTTTTTAAAGACCAGCCATGTTCCTTCTCGAAGCGAACTGGATGAGGCCTACCGGAGAATTTATCACCTCCGAAAAGACGTGAAAGAGCTCAAGAAAGCGTTGCAGGAGCTCAGAGCAGAAATTTCTAGTCAGACCAAGCGGGAACCGGAAGGTAGACCAGGGACCGGCGCGGCTAAAGAGACCAAGGCGCGTAAGGTGCCTGAAGCTCATTCATAACGACTACCAAGCAAGGAGCAACGTGATACCGTTTACTTTGCCTCTTCGACCGGAAGACATGACTCGTGAGCTCATTGAACTGAACCAAAAGGTCGTCAAGGGAATCGAGAGCCTCAGTCGCATCCGGGACAAAGACATTCAGGTGGGGGCCAGTCCTAAGGAAGAGATCTATCGAGAGGATGAACTTGTCCTCTATCGCTTCACTCCGATGGTGGAGCAGCCATTTCGCATTCCAATTCTCATTGTCTACGCCTTGGTCAATCGTCCCTACATGGTCGATCTGCAGGAAGACCGGTCATTGGTCCGCAATCTGCTCAAACTGGGCATGGATGTCTACTTGATCGACTGGGGGTATCCTGGTCGAGGGGACCGCTGGTTAACGCTCGACGACTACATCAACGGTTACATCAATGACTGTGTGGATATCCTCCGCTCACGGCATAGCCTAGACCGAATCAATCTGCTAGGGGTCTGCCAAGGCGGGACTTTCAGTTTGTGTTACAGCACGCTCTATCCTGAGAAGGTCAAGAACCTAGTGACGATGGTGACCCCCGTAGACTTTCACGTGAAAGAGGGCTTGCCCAACCTGTGGGCTGGATGCAACGCTGGAAATCACAGCATGGACGTGGACGCTCTGGTCGACGCCTTCGGCAACATCCCCGGCGAGTTTATGAACCTAGGATTTTTGATGCTGAAACCGTTTCAGTTGGGTCTGGGAAAGTACCTCGAAATGATCGATATTCTGGACAACGAAGAGAAGCTGCTCAACTTCCTCCGCATGGAGGAATGGATCTTCGACAGTCCTGATCAAGCCGGAGAAACCTATCGACAGTTCATGAAGGACTTCTATCAAGGAAACAAGTTGATCAAGGGCGAAGTGAAGATCGGGACCAAGCGGGTCGATCTCAGAAAGATCGATATGCCGGTACTGAACGTCTACGCCGAGCAGGATCATCTGGTGCCTCCACCCTCCTCCATGGCATTGGCGCAACACGTCGGAACGACCGACTATACACTCCGTTCGTTCCCTGTTGGGCACATCGGTATGTACGTCAGCGGGAAGGTACAGCGCGATCTCCCCCCCACCATCGTGAATTGGCTCAAAGAGCGAGCCTAGTTGTCGCCGCGAGCCTTGCCCTACTTACTTCCTAACACGGGACTCTGGATCCTCCTCTTTCTCATCCTCCCATCCCAGGCCCTAGCCGGTCACAAGATCGCACACTGCCGGCCCCAGCCTACGGAAGCTACGTTCGCCTCGGACTTTCCACTCATGCAAGATCGAGAATGGGGATACCGCCTTGGAGGGTGGGGCGGCGTGTCCAGAGAACAACCCTTGCGGCATCCTCCTGTGATCTTTGTCCACGGCAATACCCGAGATGCCAACGACTGGGATGAACCGGGTAGAAGTGTCAAGCAACGCTTCTTAGAAGCAGGCTACTCGCTGCAGGAGCTATGGGCACTCTCGTATAACGGCACATCAACCAAGGACGAACCCCCGGCTTTACAATGCCGGACGGACAACACACGCAATGTCCCAGACCTCAGAGCCTTTGTAGAGGCGGTCCTGATGTATACAGGGGCGCCGAAAGCGGACATCGTTGCTCATTCATTGGGGGGGACCCTCGTGCGAAGCTTGCTGAAAACCGAGCCGGATTTGTCGCACAAGGTCAGGAAATTCGTCGCCATTGCAGGTCCGAATCACGGGACCACCGTATGCCGTCGCTCATGGTTGATCTGGTTCATCGGGTGGCAGGATTTCATCGCCTGCGATGAAATTGCGCCGGGATCGACGTGGCTGAGAGACCTGAATCAATCACCTGATGAACGAGAAGCACCCGATGCCGTTGAATCACTCACCCTCTATGATGGGACCGGAGCCGATGTCTTCTATCGACGCTGGATGTTTGGATGGCCGGTGGGTGATCAAGATAGTCCCGCGCTCAGAGGCGCCAAGAACATCACGATGCCGGGATTGACGCACGACGAGCTCAGGACCCATCCCGAAGCCATCACCACCTATCTCAACTATCTGCTCTCCACCCACTAGCTTGTAGCGGCCCGGATAACCCGTTTATTTCCGAACCACATTAGCTGAGAATGAAGGCCTGCTCGGGACCACAATAGGATGTTATCGGTCGATTAGTGTGGGCCCGTTCTCTGCCGCCCGCATCTGTTTTGCAGCTCGTGCGCCCGCCAAGCGGGAGCTGGCCGCGCAGGAAACCATTGGGTCTCGCGCGGCTTTGGCATTGAGAAGCTCCGTCAGTACCCCTCCCGTTGTAACCGTTCCGCGTCAATCTTGGTTCCAGACTGTCGATGTCCTTTCGCCGCACATTTCGATCATGTCCGTCCCTACCGGTTTCTGGCCGACCGTGTAGGCTTTCTTTGAGGATAAGGGTCAAATACTGTTGGATAGGCGGCGCCCTTGCGAACCATTTCGATGAGGCGCTTCAGGCCGATCAACGTCTAGCGGTACGAGTCGTGCCTCGTCGATAAACAGCGCGATCAGTCTCTGGCGCTTCTCAATAAGGTAATGAAAATTCAGCTGAGAGCTTACATGCCTTTGTTGGAATGAACCCGGTGTAGCGCAAACCATCAACCTTCTCTCGCTGCGTGTCCCCCGTCGCGCATCATTTTCCCTGGGAATGGTTCCTCTTGACAGCGCTCTATCTTCGTTATACCATCTGATGAGATGGTTAAACGATGGTAAATAGATGGTGAGGAGATGGTAATGATAGGTGATACGGAGAAGATCACGATAAACCTGGGCTTTGTCGACCTGGGACAGGTCGATTTGTTAGTGCAGGAAGGTTTTTATTCTAACCGCACGGACTTTATTCGCACCGCGATCCGCAACCAGCTCGCTAACCACGCTGAGACGGTCAAACAAACGATGGCGCGCAAGACCTTAGTGCTCGGCCTGCAACACTATACTCGTCGTGACCTGGAGGCGGTGCGGGCGGCCGGACAAAAGCTCCAGATCCAGGGGTTGGGCTTAGTGAGCATTGCCGATGACGTGTCTGCCGAACTGGCCCGAGCCACCATTGACTCCCTCGTCGTGCTGGGGGCCTTGCGGGTAAGTGCGGAAGTCAAAGCTGCCTTAGTCGATCGGATTCACTAAACAACAGACGCACGGAGGAGGCCATGGGCATGAATGACAGAATGGGCACTTGGATGACGGAAGCCACCCGGCTCACGCGCGCGGGCCAGCTCGACGAGGCCACTGCCATCATCCAGCGCGCGCTCCGGGGCATGCTCGCGCCGGAAGCTTCGCCAAACACCACCGACCGTACTACCGATGAACCAGTTGATGTCACCTTCCGCGTCGTTGATGCGGCTCCATGGCCCGCGGAGGTGTCAGCACAGGGGCGGGGTCCTCAAACCAGCTCCTCTGCAGTGGCAACGCCACCAGCGCCTGACGTTGCAGTGCCACCGTATGAACGTGGGCGTGCATCCGCCGAGTGGACCGACAGCCGACCAGACCCTCGTGAGGATCAGCACAGCGGGACACCTTCGACCACACAGCATACATGTGGGGGCGAACGTGCCAAGTCTATGCCGGCGGCGCTCAGGTGGCCTGCTCGCTTCCGCGCTAGGCTTCGCCCTCCCCGGAGTGGACTTGGCGGACCCGTATCCATTCCCATGTCGGACCACGCACGCAGCGAGACTTGGGCAGGGGGACAGTTTATCGATGGATCCTATACGAACCACGCCGGAACCCGCACCTACAAGCTGTACATCCCGAGTAGATATCGCGGGCAAGCCTTGCCCCTGGTCGTCATGCTCCATGGCTGTACGCAGACCCCAGACGATTTCGCCGCTGGCACCCGTATGAATGTACTCGCAGAGAGGGAACTTTTCTTCGTTGTCTATCCCGCACAAGCGACCTCCGCCAACCAGTCCAAGTGTTGGAATTGGTTCAAGGCGACCGACCAGCACCGAGGTCATGGCGAACCTTCCATCATTGCCGGCATCACGCACCATGTCGTTAGCACCTACCACCTCAACGCTCGGCGGGTATACGTGGTAGGGCTGTCGGCCGGCGGGGCGATGACCTCGATCATGGGGGTGAGCTACCCTGATCTCTATGCCGCCATCGGCGTCCATTCTGGCCTGGCCTACGGTGCCGCGCACGACCTCCCCTCCGCGCTTGCCGCAATGCAGCACGGAGGGATGACCGCCGCACAACAGCAGGGCAACCGCTTCCCAGCTCCGGGGACATGCACTCGGGTGGTCCCAACAATCGTGTTCCATGGGGATCGGGATACGACGGTTCACCCCCGCAATGGGGACCAGGTGCTTGCGCAATGGGTGAGGACCAACACGGAGATGGGCCAGACACGACGAACCTGTGCATGACCGTGAACTTGGGACAGGTGCCCGATGGGCATACCTACACCCGCTGCATCTATCACGACGCGAGCGGTCATGCCGTCATGGAGCGGTGGCTGATCCATGGGGCAGGCCATGGATGGTCGGGCGGAAGTTCTAATGGCTCGTTTACCGATCCCGAGGGGCCTGACGCTTCGCAGGAGATGGTACGCTTTTTCTACGAGCACCCACGGAACGAATCGTGGATGCCGTCTGCTGATGAATCAGACTCTGCGCGATGAACGCATACGAGTATCGTATTGCGGCCATCGAGCCACTTCGCAGAAACGATGAACTCGCTTAGGCATGGACGACGACATCAAAGCGATTGAGCAACTCCACAAACGCGACATGCGCCCGTCGACGGCAGGAGACTTTGATCGCTTCGCGCCCTGATTTCTGATGAAGGCGTCGTCATGGCCACCTGCGGCAAGCGCCAGATTCTGCACCGTTTTTCATGTTGGCTATCGTCTTGGCAGGTGCCAGCCAATTGCATCGGGCATTACGAATTTACGGCGCGCAATTGAAGACAATACGGGAGGCGATCACGATCGTGGTGTCTGTGTCTTCTCAGTGATGAACCTGAAAGAGGCATTGAAGTGGAACTACCTGGTGGGTTTCTCAATGATGGTAGGCGCGGTGTTCATCATCTTCAAGGAGTGGTGACGATCATGATTCATCTTCAGTGAACGGCAGCAGAACACGTTTATGAGCTCTCCATGAATTCGGCAGCCAGGCCGATACTTCATTCATCCTTACCGTAAGCCGATCGTTGTTCGTTTCATCTGCTCCCGCTGTCCGAGTCGCCTGCCGGCAGTCTGAGTCTCATCACACCTACATCGAGGGTAAGACCGCTCCTACAAGAAAGGGGATATGCTCGGTCATGAGTGGGCACGCCGTTCATCAACTTTGTCCTCCTTAGGACAATCTGTCTATGACCAAGAGCCGTTCGATCTAAGGCTGAGTTAGCGGTGTTTGGACAGGGGATCTGCAGACAAACCGTGATGACGAAGGAATGAGCGGAGGAACGCAGTTCTCATCCGGTCAATGACGCATCATGTCGAAAATAAAAACTTTACCAAGGTCGGCCTTTCTCCGACCCGCCGTGGTCTGCTCCTTGCGTGAGAGTTATTGTCGGTTGGTTCTGACAGATGCCGAAAAAGAGTGGTTCGACCATAACCACCACGAGCATCGTCGTTGATTGTCGGGGTCAAGAACCATGTCTCTCATGAGATTCGCCTGTCTCGGGCGGGTCAACCTTCTCTCGACTGGCGTTTGGGAGCCTTTGCAGAATTCGCTTTTGGGTCCTTAGCGCATACGAGGGAAGAGAAAGGAATGTCCGATGCTGTACTACGCGTTGGTATTTCTAGTCGTAGGTCTCATTGCGGCAGCTCTTGGCCTGTCGGGAGTCGCCGGGGTCGCGACGCAGATCTCCTGGGTCCTTTTTCTGATCGGGATCGCGCTCTTACTCGTTCATCTGCTCAGAGGACGTACGCCACCGGTCGCTTGACAAGCAAATTGCTGTCATGCGAAAGGAGATCAAGCTCTCACAGCACAACGGAGGTGATCTATGAAAATTCACGCCTTCAACCGATTCGCATGGGTTTTGGCTCTGCTGGGTTTCGGGCTGACGGTTTCGGCCTGCGGCACGACGAAGGCCACGACTGATACCACATCGAATTTTTTCTCCAGCACCACGCCAGGAGACCTCTTCACGGCAGACGGCCTCGTCAAGCAAGATCAAAAGGTTCACCTGTTCACGGGCGTGATGTATGAGAACCTCCGGCATGACATCGCTCGAGGGAACGGCGAGTACCTCACTTCCTTGGGAACCCTCTTAAATATCCCGTCGACCGAGCAGAATGAGTTCGGGAGGCTCGTGCAAGACAAGTACCCCCTCCTGTTCACGTCCGACTTGAACGGCGACCGTACAGCACACCTCAAGATGATCGCCGTCCTCACACGTGAGTGGGAAGGAAATCGTAACATGAGCCATATGACTAAATAAGCCGCGAACCACTGGAGCCGAGAGCACTGACGCGGGGCACGGTCGGCTGATGCCGACCGTGCTCTTTTCTCGACTCTCTTCCAGGCTATACATCGTCTCTATTCGGCGAATCCTCTCCTCCGACGTCTTCATCCGGACCATAGAAAACGCCGGCCTCTAGGCAGGTCCTTTTTTGTTTGCCCCACCTGCGCAAGGGGCCGTTCGTTCTCAAGAGCGTCATTCCTTGCAGCCGGCGTCATCACACCATACAATACCTCTGCTTCTGATCCCGCTTCCGGACCGCCAGGGCGTTGACACGTCGAAAGGAGTCGCCATGGAGGCGTTCGAAAAACTCGGTGTGTTTTATCTCGGCCGTCCTTACGATCTCGCCAAGAAAAAGCTCAAAGCGGGCTGGCTGCTCTATGACTCCAAGGATCTCGTCACACACGCTGTCTGCGTGGGGATGACTGGAAGCGGGAAAACCGGACTCTGCATCGGCTTGCTCGAAGAGGCCGCGATCGACGGGATTCCGGCCATCGTGATCGACCCCAAGGGCGATCTGAGCAATCTCTTGTTGACCTTTCCCCAACTCAGAGGGCAGGACTTCAAGCCCTGGATCAATGAGGACGATGCTCGCAAGAAAGGTCTCTCTCCGGCGGACTATGCGACGCAGCAAGCTGGGTTATGGAAGAAAGGCTTGGGAGACTGGGGACAGGACGGTGAGCGCATCGGCCGATTGCGTGACGCGGCTGATTTCGCCATCTATACACCGGGAAGCAATGCCGGCTTTCCGGTCTCGATCCTCAAATCATTCGCTGCGCCCGCGCAAGAGATCATCGACGATGCGGAACTGCTGCGCGAACGCGTCGGCACCACGGCCACAAGTTTGCTGGGTCTTCTCGGGATTGATGCCGACCCCATCAAGAGCCGTGAGCACATCTTGATCTCCACCATTTTCAACTCGGTCTGGTCGCAGAGCCGGGACCTCGACCTGGCCGCCCTCATCCAACAGATCCAAACTCCGCCGGTTGCGCGCATCGGGGTCCTCGACCTAGAAGCCTTCTATCCCTCCAAAGACCGGTTTGCCTTGGCGATGCAGCTTAACAACCTGCTCGCGGCGCCTGGCTTTTCCGCCTGGCTGGAGGGCGAGGGGCTTGATCTGAAGTCCATCTTGCACACGCCGGAGGGCAAACCGCGAATTGCGATCTTTTCGATCGCCCACTTGAACGACGCCGAGCGCATGTTCTTTGTCTCTCTGCTGTTGAACCAGACTTTGGGCTGGGTCCGCGGCCAATCCGGCACGACAACCCTGCGGGCGATCCTCTACATGGACGAGATCTTCGGGTATTTTCCGCCGGTCGCCAACCCACCATCCAAAGCTCCGCTGCTGACCTTGCTGAAGCAGGCCCGCGCGTTCGGGGTCGGCGTCGTGCTGGCGACGCAGAATCCGGTGGACTTAGATTACAAAGGCCTGTCCAATACCGGCACCTGGTTTATCGGACGCCTCCAGACCGAACGCGACAAGGCTCGCGTGTTGGACGGGCTGGAAGGCGCGGCAGGAGGCACCGGAAAAAAGTTCGATCGCCAACGCATGGAACAGATCCTGGCCGGACTGGGCAATCGGGTCTTTCTCATGAACAATGTCCATGAGGAGGCGCCCGTCGTGTTTCAAACGAGGTGGACCCTGTCCTATCTGCGCGGACCGTTGACCCGTGCCCAGATCAAAACGCTCATGGACCCACGAAAAGCCGGCAGCTCCAGGACCGAGGGCGGCATGCCGAGGGCTGAGACGCAGCCTTCAGACGGAAGGGCTCAACCCTTAGTCCTGAGTCCTGAGTCCTCAGCACTGAAGGCTCGCCCTGTCATCCCGCCCGATGTCCCGCAGCATTTTATCCCCATCCGTGGCGTTCGACCCTCCGGCACGACCCTTCTCTATCAGCCGATGGTTCTCGGGTCGGCGCAAGTGCGCTTCGCAGACTCCAAGAAGACCATCGACATGACCCAGGACGTGCAGGCGCTGACGCCGATTGCGAAAGAGGCGGTTCCGGTTGACTGGGACCGGGCGACGGAGGTCAGCCTCCCCGTCTCAGACCTCGAACGGACCCCTGGCGAGGACGCGCGATTTGCGGAGCTCCCGTCGGTGGCCGGAAAGGCCAAGAGCTACGATCTGTGGAGCAAAGATTTCGCCGGTTGGCTGTTTCGCCATCAAAAAGTCGAGCTCTTCACGAGTCCCGGCCTGAAGGAAATCTCCAAGCCCGGTGAGTCGGAACGGGATTTTCGCGTCAGACTCCAACAGAAAGCGCGAGAGCGACGCGACGAAGCGGCCGAAGACCTTCGGCGAAGGTTTGCCCCGAAATTGGCGGCGCTGCAGGAGCGCAAGCGCCGAGCGGAACAGGCGGTGGAGCGTGAAGCCGGGCAGGCCAAGCAAAGCCAGATTCAGGCGGCTATTTCGGTCGGGGCGACCCTCCTAGGCGCCTTCATGGGAAGAAAGGCCATCAGCACATCGACGATCGGGAAAGCTACGACCGCGATCCGGGGAGCCGGTCGGGCCATGAAAGACAGCAAGGATGTCGGGCTGGCCAAAGACACCGTCGCAGCGATCGATCAGCAGATCAACGAGCTCGAGACTCAGTTCAAATCCAATGTGGAGGCGCTGGCCGCGGCCGGCGATCCGTTGACGGAAATCCTGGAGACCGTCGCCCTCAAGCCGAACAAGACCAATATTGCGGTGAAACTGGTTACCTTAGCCTGGACACCGCATTGGCAGGATGGGAAAGGAAACCTCACGCCGGCGTGGATGTGAGGTGAGACGCTGCCTTGTTTTCATCGCGCGAACCAACCCGACGCCCCCGTTAGCCAGCCCTGTTGAACGAGCTGACCGGCAGCCCGGAACAGGGTCTCCTGCTGCTGACGTCGAATGTTCAGCTCCGTAGGGATGCGAGTTAACGCCATTCCAAGCTCGCCGGCTTTCGGAATGCGGCGCAAGGCTATGTGCCAGAAGCGACAGGTGGGAGAATTGGGCGAGTCGGGCGAAATATGAAACTCGCTGAAGGCGGTCACATCAATGGCCTCGTGGGTCATACCCATCTTGTGCAATGTCTCTTTGCGCTGCTGCAGGAGGATGAAGTCCACCGCCGTCGAGGCATTGCGATCGATAATGTAGTCGTCAGGGAAGACACGAATGTCATCCTGCTCATCATCCCAATCGGAGAAGTTCGGAGTCGCGTCGATGGAGATCAGCACACATCCTTTTGGAAAGGCATAGGTCTTCTCCTGCAGGGATCTTTGGAGGACCTCGCGCAGAGTCAGAAGGCCGAGGTTGTCCATGACCGCTGCGTCCGACAGATGCAAATAGGGCGCGTGCTGCTTAAGATGGTCCCGGAGCGCGACCGTATGATAGAAGCCGGGCACAGCCGCTGAGGCAGTGACCGCGACGGACAGCCGATAGGCGCTCAGGTCCGACCCGATCCGTTGAAAGGTTTCATCGGCGAAGACGAATTTTTTGGGGTCTCCCATTTCGGATGCGTTAATCAGGAGTTTCGGATGCTTCCGGTTGAGGTCGGCAAAGGTCGCGCCATGAAAGAGGTTCGCGTCAAAGACATCGTACATGATTTCCGTGCGGGTAAAGTTGGTCAGCCAGTAGCGCAGGATGTTCCAGGGGAAAAACCAGCGTCCCATGTACCGCAACTGGAAATTTGTGATGAGCCGATCTTTGACCTCGTCCTCGCTAAAGGTGATTGTCCGGTAGCCGGTGAAGGTCGAATACTCGTGCCCTTCGAGCGAAAAGTACGCAGCAGGGAGGGTCCCACCCGAAACCGATGAGAGGAAATCGACGTCGTCGAGTACGCCAAGCTTTCGGAGTTCCAGGAGTACTGCGGCGCCAAAGTTTGCCGCACGACTGCCGCCCCCTGAGAGGGCGATGCCGACAAACATCTCATCCCGACGCTCCGTGTCCCCTACCTCGAAATTTGCCTGCGTGACCTTCCCAGTCCCCTTTTCATTCGGATAGGGATGCCAGCTTCCCGGGAGAATTGCGCGGGCGCCCCAGAGACTGGCCAGACAGACGACCACAATCAGATTTCGCATGCCGTATTCTCCCTCTCTGCAATGGTTGGATCACCGACACCGCGCAGGCCCCCTCAGAGCGCTGCGCATCCGTTCGGGGTCAGAATATCAATCACTATGCCGGTTGTGGACTCGTGTCAATGCCGGCAGGCGACTAAGCGTGGGTTGTTTTCCTCTTTTCTCTTCTCCCGATGATGCCTTAGAATTGATTCCCATACCGGCCGTTGAGGCCGGCCTCACAACAGAGACGTGGTCACCCGTGCCGGCTCCCATCGAAGGAAGGAACATCGAATCGCTGAAGGAAAGTTTAGCCACGGTACTTCCGCTGTTCAATGTCGCGCGGGCGCACCTCCAGATGGGCCGCAGCTCCTGGCTCTATGACTCCTCTGCTGACGGGTTTATGCACGTCGAAGCGC
Organism: Nitrospirota bacterium; assembly: GCA_963703955.1. GTDB lineage: Bacteria > Nitrospirota > Nitrospiria > Nitrospirales > Nitrospiraceae > CAVPGK01. Next base: position 120,370 of record CAVPGK010000021.1, read on the forward strand.
CTATTCGGTTCCAGGGGACGGTCTTCTCCTTCCCCGACGGAGCTCTCACCCTAGCCGAGCCTATTGGGTCCAGCACTCGGGAGTTACTGGAAGCCTTTCTTCGGACCGCGGTCGAGACCGCCCGGACCCGTGACCTGCTGAACACGGTCTTCAAGACAAGCCTGGCCCTTTCTTCAAACCTCAATCTACGGGCGCTGCTCAGGGATCTGATGGCGCTGACAGAAGAGGCGCTGGGAGCCGAAGCCGGCTCTGTGATGTTGTTGGATCACACCAAGTCCACCCTCTACTGGGAACTGGCCGAGCGCGATCCGGCAGGTGTGCTTGAGAGACGGTCCTTACCTGTCGGTGAAGGTATCGCAGGAACGGTAGCCAAGACTGGGAATGCCATTATCGTCGCCGACGCACAGCGTGACCCGCGTGTGGCGAAATGGGTCGGTCAGGCGATCGGCTTCCAGACACGTTCGATCCTGTGTGTCCCGATGCGCTGTAAAGGGGAGGTCATCGGCGTGCTTCAGGTGCTCAACAAGATGAAGGGGATCTTCGGGAAGCAAGACGAGGAACTGCTGGAGCTGATCGCAGCCGAGGCCGGGGTGGCCGTTGAGAACGCCAGGCTCTATGGCACTCTCGAAGAGCGGGTTCGTCTCCGCACGGAGGAACTTTCCGCGGCCAACGCACAGTTTAGCCGCACGCTCGATCAGCTCAAGGCGACGCAGACCCACCTCGTCCAATCCGAAAAAATGGCAGCGCTTGGCAAGCTAGTCGGTGGCATCTCCCATGAGATCAACACTCCCCTCGGCGCAATCACGAGCAATACCAACCTGCTTGACCGTGGGTTCAAACGACTGACCGGGTCGGTGGACGGCCAAGGGAAAGAGTTACTGACGACCTTGGACCCTCTGCTCCAGACCAACACGGAGGCGTGTCGGCGGATCTCCGCTATCGTTAAGAATCTCAAGACTTTTGCCCGCCTCGACGAGGCTGAATGGAAGAGCGCGGATCTTCGGGAGGGAATGGAGACCACGCTCACGCTGGTCCATCACCTTCACAAGGGTCGCATCGAGATGATCCGGGAGTATGAGGCGATTCCACCTGTGGAATGCCACTCCGGGCAGATCAACCAAGTTTTCATGAACTTGCTGGTGAACGCCATTCAAGCCATTGAGGGGGCCGGAAAGATCTGGATCAGGATGGGACTGGATATGTACAGTGTGAAGGTGGAGATTCAAGACACAGGGATCGGCATCGCGGACACCCACCTCCCGAAGATCTTCGACCCCGGCTTCACGACAAAGGGTGTCGGCGTCGGCACGGGGTTGGGACTCTCGATCTGTTACCAAATCATTAACGAGCACCACGGAAGGATCCAGGCCTCGAGTCAGCAAGGAGTGGGAAGCACCTTCACGGTACTCCTACCCATCTCGCTTCGGAAACAGTAGTCCCTATGGGTCGACCCGCGACAGAGTTCTTCGATTACCTCGTCGTCAGTGACCTGCATCTCCAGGAGGTTGATCTGAACCCCACCGGGCGCCTCTTTTACTTCGACCAGGAGTTCACCGACTTCCTCCGATATTATCGCCAGCGCTACGAGGGAACCCGGCGATGGAGATTGATCATTGCGGGGGACTTCATCGAGTTCTATCTCAGAGTCCACGAACAACCGAATCCTGACGACAGGTTGCTCAGAGGGGCCACCCTTACTGAGACGGACTTGAAATTCTTTCCCGGCACCGAACGGCAGAAATCCGTTTGGAAGCTGGACCGGATTGTCAGGAGCCACCAGTTGCTCTTCATTGCGTTGGCTCGTTTCATCCTCGAAGGGCATGAGATCTATGTTCTCAGAGGCAACCACGATCTCGAGTTCTTCTGGCCGGAGGTCCAAACCCACTTCCGCTTATTGCTGACCCAGTTTCATCCTGCGGAGGCAAGCTATTTGGAAATGAAGAAGGTCGTCGAAGAGCGGATTCACTTCCTTCCCTGGTTCTATCTGGAAAGGGACCTGTTGTTCGTAGAACATGGGCATCAGTACGACGCGTACTGTTCCAGCGCGCACAATCTCTACCCAGTGCTGCCCCACAATCATCAGGCGCTTGAGTTGGCCCTTTCAGCCTTCGTCCTGCGGTATTTCCACGCGCGGATCAAGCACATGGAACTGGCGGCGATGGAAAACATCAACTCAATCCCAAAGTCGTTCTGGCACCTGATTCGAGACAATCGGGATCAAATTCTACGGATGCCGTTCTATTTGCTGGAGATGGTCGTCCGCATATTGAAAAAGTTCCGGCCGGTCCAGCCGGCTCTGGATCTACCTATACAGGAGATGGAAACGAAGATCCGAGAGAGCCTCAAGGCGACCTACGGTCTTTCGGATGAGCATCTGCAGATCATTGAACGGCTTGCGCGACCGCCGGTACTGCTCAGTCGATGGCAGACGATCAAGTGCTTCTCTCTGGATCTCCTCATCGCCGGTATCGCTGCCCTGTTGGTCGGCATCGGCCTTTCTCTGACTGCGTCGACCTCGACGTGGAGATGGGCGCCTGTCGCGGTCTCCTGCCTTGTTGTCCTGGCCCTCGTGTTCCTTGGAAAGGCACGCCTTGCCGCTTTCAACGACCATCGCAACCTGCGGGATATTGCTCGTACCATCCGCGACACTCTTGCGTGCCGGTTTGTCGTCTTCGGTCATTCTCACGACCCCGATGTGTACCCGCTCTCCGCCTCCAAGGGCCAGTGGTACTTTAACGTGGGGACTTGGGCGCCTCGCAGCAAGGAATCGCAGTTCGTATACCTGGAAATCACCGACACGCAGATAAGCCCGTCAGCCCATCTCATGCGATGGGACCGGAAGAGCGAACAGCCTCTTGAGTTGGACATGGCGAGTTACGTCAAGGGAAGCGCGGAGAGAGAGGCCATGCTCGCGGGAGAGAGAGCGGGATTGCGCTAGGAGTCTGTCCGAGTAATCCTTCGTTGCGAGGCGAAGGAGGTGCGGGAAGATGCGAGGCCGCAGGCTCAAAAAGACCGGAGGCGTATTCGCTGGAATACGTTGAGGATTGTGTCGGGCCGAGAACGACGCAGATGCTTGCAGATCGTTTGCCGCAGTAGAGCGGCATTACTCGGACAGACTCCTAAGCTTGCCGGGCGAGGTAAAGCTTGGCCCTGCGCGACCGGATGCTAGACTCGTTGCTGAAGCTGGCCAAGCTGCCGGTCGAGATAGCGCAGCTTCGCTTCCAGCTCCTGAACGTATTCCTGTAGCCGATAGATCAACGCCCGCTCGTTCAACCCGCTCTCGATTATCCGAAGAAGATCGTCGTTATTCCACGGCTTTTCGAGGTACTGATACAGACGAACTTCGTTGATCGCGCGGACTGCGCTCTCCTTATCGGCATAGCCGGTGAGAACGATCAGGTGGATGGCCGGGTACAGTCTTCGTACCTCCTTCAGGAACGTGACGCCATCCATATTGGGCATCAAGTAATCCGAAATAGCGAGGTCGATCGAATTGCGGCGGATGGCATCCAAGGCCGCCTGAGGCGTCGTGAACGTGAGCACCTTGTGGTGGGGCATCTCGAGTGAGAGCAGCGTACGAAGGCTGTTGACGACACTTTCATCGTCGTCAACAATCAGGATCCGTTTCTGGTTCTCACCCATGCTTCATCGCCTCAGAGGTATGGATCGTTCTGAATAAGTAACAAACTCATTGTACGAACAAGTGAGACGGTAATTCAACAGAATTTCCGGTACTGGATTAGCCCACTATCGAAGTTCCATGCCCCACTGTCCCGGATTCAACTGGGATCCTCCCTCACCTTACTCCCTTGTGCAGTGATCTTGCCCGAATGGCGACGGAAAAAGTGAGGACCAAGTCCTGACGCGAGAAGCGATAGGAGGGTCAGACTATGACCCTTGACGACTCACGTCTCACGTGGTCCGGTGGGCAATGTAACGTAGAAGCGGCTGCCGTTGCCTTCGCGGCGCTCCACCCAGATGCGGCCGCCGTGCAGTTCCACGAGACTTCTTGCGATGGCGAGCCCCAGTCCTGCGCCCCGCGTTTCCGACGGGGTCGAGTCGGCTCGGTAGAACTTCTCAAAGACTCTCTCAGCCTCACGGGGCGCAAGGCCGCGTCCCGTGTCCTCCACGCACATCCTCACCGAATTCGCGTCAGGCCGATCTGATTTGACGATCACTTGGCCGCCACTGGGGGTGAACTTGATCGCATTATGAACCAGATTGCTCAACACCTGATGGAGCTTGTCTCTATCCCCCTGAATCGTCGGCAGGTCGCCCTGGTGTTGCATGCTCAGGGCAACGGATTTCTCCTGCGCGATCCTCTGCAGGCTCTCCACCACCTCCGACACCAGATCCGGAATGGAGACGGGAGTCACGTACATGTCGATCCGACCGGCTTCGATTCTCGAGAGATCCAACAGATCGTTGATCATCCTCGTGAGCCTCTCCGTATTGTGATTGACCCGCGTGAGGTACGCGATCTGTTTTTCGGTCAATTCGCCCACGAGGCCGTCGAGCATATTCTCCACATAGGCTTTGATCGAGGTCATCGGCGTGCGAAGTTCATGCGACACCGTGGAGACAAACGCCGATTTGAGCTGGTCCAACTCCCGCAGCTTCTCGTTCGCGATCTGAAGCTCGCGATTGACCTCTTCAAGCGCCCCGGTTCGCTCACGGACTTTGCTCTCGAGGCTGATGTTGAGCGACTCGATTTGGCGGTAGGCCTCCGCATGATCCAACGCAATGGCCAACTGGTTGGCCACCGTGACCATGATATCCAGGTCCTCCTCATTCAGCGCATGCTCTTGTAGCCGATCCACCGTGAGCGTGCCGATCACCCGATCCTTGACCTTCAGCGGGACGGAGATAAACGATTGCGCGCGGGTGAAGGCCGCCAGTTGCTGCGTGAACGGGTGCAGGTGATCCCACACCTCTCGGATATCTTTGACCAATATCGGTGTTCCTCCGATCTGCACTCTTCCTTCAATGCTGTTCGGATCGGTCACGGGGGTTTCGAGCGAACGGGCAAAGGCCGCCACCTCGGCCGGCGTGCCGATCGATCGAGCGTCATACGAGACCTGCCGGATGGGATCGTAAAACGCGATCATGACTCGATCGTAGTGGAGATTCGAGTGGATCGTCTCCAGCGCCGTTTGAAGCAAGACCTCACGATCCAGGGTGGAGCTGACGAACACGCCGGTTTGATGAAGCAGCGTCAATTGTCCCACCTTCCGCTTCAACTCCACCGTGACCTGTTCTTGGACTAAATAGGCTTCACGAAGCTCTTCATGTCTGGCGTCGACGAATTCGAGCTGTTCTTGGATGAGTCGCTCTCTGACCTTGATGCCCTCGGTGAGCCTCCACCATTCGTTCGCAAGCCATGCGGCCGCCGCGGGAATCAGTGCGATGATCGCGGCTTCCGCAAGACCGGCGGCGGGGTTCCGAAGCCGCATGTACGCAAACGCCGCTAGCCAGCCCAGACTCGCCGCCACCGGCCCGACGAAGCTGGGGTGGTCTTTTGGAACCCACCTAAATTCCCATTCACAATACTCCGCACCATCGGCGATACAGGTCCGGTCGATAACGGTGGCCGGTTGAAGGGAATGAACTTGTTGCGGCACCGCCGCCAGACCGGCCTTGGACGACTGACAGATCAATTCCGCGCACGCTTTCCGATAGGGACCGAACTGCTGATACACGTGGTCCGTGAATTTCATGCGAAGCACCGCGGATCGGTCCGTGATCGCGCCGGCCTCGAAATGAATAGATCCCTTGGCGAACTTCTCGCCGAAGTGCGAAAACATTTTATAGATCTGATGAACCGGAAACGGGCGACCCAATGTTTGGATAATGGGGGAAATGAACTTCTCTTGTCCGACATGGAACTGGAACAGGGGATCTTTCGAAACCTGCTTGCACAATTCACCGAGGTAACACACAAATTCATACGAGTAACTGTTCCAGACGTTCTGAAGAAACTTCGGCGTAACATGATGCGCCACATCGCGCTGGCGCTCATTCAACTTCTGGCACAATTCTTCGACTGCTTGCCTGCCCGCCTTCGGGCCCCCGGTTCGGCTCACCACCTCTTCGAGGTAGTCCACGTTGGCCCGAACGGTGACACCGCTGACATCGCGGATCTTTTCGCCGCGCGAATTGATCCCGAACGGCGGGTATTCCATATAGGCCCGCTCGAGAATCCGGTGGTCTTTGGAGAGCAACTCTGTCACAGTCGGTTCACAGACCGAGGACGGCGAACGCCGGCGGCCATCGCCACCCTACATACTATTCCAGCTCACAATTGACGACCAAGAGTCCATTCCTTCCCTCGCTCCGGCGAACGATCGGCGGAAGATCTTGGGCTAGGGTAAATCCGCTATCACTGCCAATTGGACCAGGCCCCTTAGTCAACATATAACTTACGTAGGCGGCTCAAGACAATCCCTGCGGTCGCAGTATGTTACCACGGTCACCGTGTCGTACAAACAAGGACGACCAACCAACTGGGGATGACACTGGAGTCGGTGCGGGGAGGATGGTGCGCGAGGGACCGATCTGGCACTGAAAAGGAGACGAGCGATGGCCAATGCACCTAGTAACGGACCCAACAACCTGGTTCGGGATCTTCAGAAGGCGAAAGACGATCTCATAGCCGGGCTCGCCAAGGGCGACGCGCGCGCGACCGAGACGCTGCGCGTCCGGTACGACATGCTGCAGAGCCGCTGGCGCGCGAAGGCGCAAGCGCGCATCGAACAAATCCGAACCACGGCCGCAGCGCCCGCTCCGCCCGCCACCCTCAACGCACAACTCTATCCGTTTCCTCCCGCGCCGGTCGCACCGGGCGTGGGGGTCTGCCTCTCAGGCGGTGGCTCGCGCGCGGCGTCCGCTTCGATGGGCGAGTTGCGAGGGCTGCGCTCGCTAGGCTTCCTGGATCAGGTCTCTGTGCTCTCGACGGTCTCCGGCGGCTCATGGGCCGGTGTCCCCTTCTCCTATTTGCCCGCGGACGTTTCGGACGATGAATTCCTGGGCGGTGTCGTTCCCAATCCCGAAGACCTGACCTGGACTCATCACTCCGGCGAAGATCCTGCCCGCGCGCTCGATCTTCTCTCCGACCATGCGCTCGGCAGTCTCTGCACGCGCGTCGGACTGCTTGAGTTTCTCGCCAAGGCCGCCGAGCTGTTGGAGTATTACCGAGACTCGCCGCACGTGCTCTGGTGCCGAGCCGTCGGCGCGCTGATTCTCGAACCGTTCGGGCTCGGCGACATCACCCGGCAGCGCTCGCCGGCCACCTACTTCAGCGACACCAGCGAATGGCTCAACACGGTGATCCTCGGGGGTGGCCGGAATCCTGCGTTGAGCGCGTCGGACTTTTATCTCGTGCGGAAACCCGGGCGGCCGTACCTCGTCACGAATTCCACGCTGTTCTATCCCGCCGGCGTGCACCTTCGACGTCCCGCGCCCGGAAGCCCCGGACTTCAGCCGTATCCGTTCGAAGCCTCGTCAAAGGGAGTCGGGGTGCCGTTTCCGTTGCAGAAGGACCTCGGCGGAGAGTACGTCGATCCGTTCGCGTTCGGAGGTCAGGCGCCGACTACTGCGCCCGTGCAGGACCGCATTCAAGTCGCTACCCCATTGCAGCGCTTCTCCCTCTCGGACATTGCCGGCACCAGCAGCTCGGCATTCGTCGGGCCGCTGATCCAGTACTTCTATGCCCATTACCCGTGGCTTGAAGAGATCGATCCCATCTACTCGTACTGGCCGGTGATGACGTCCGGGCAGATTCCAGCGCAGCCGTACTTCATCGGGGACGGCGGCAATTTGGAGAACACCGGCATCATGGCCCTGCTCCGCCGGAAGATGCCCCGCATCGTCGCCTTTGTCCATGCGCTGACGCCGTTGTCCTGGGACACCGGGGCCAAGCAAGTTGTGGTAGACAGTCAACTTCCGCCGCTCTTCGGCCTCCAACCCAAGATTCCTGGACAGCCATATATCCCATATCCCGGTCCGGCGGCTCCCGTCCCCGCGTCCGCTGCGCCATATCGTTACAACCAGGTCTTTGATTCGCAGGCCTTTTATAGCCTGATCGATACACTGTGGAAGGCCCATCAGGCGGGCGGCTCGGCCATCTGCAAGCAAACCCAACTCACCGTGCACGACAATCCGCGTTTCGGCATTCACGGGGTCGGACCGGTCGATATTCTGTGGGTCTACACCAATCCGGTGACGTCTTGGCGCAACCGGTTGAGGACGACCGTCAGGCTGGGGATGGACTTTGAGCCGCTGCTCTATGGTTCGTTCCCGAACTACGACACGTTTCTGCAACTCCATCTGGTGTCACGGCAGGTCAATCTGCTCGCGCACCTCTCATGCTGGAACGTGATCAATGAACGGTCGATCGGCGGCTTTTCGCCGAATGCGCGACTGTTTCGCGAAATGTTCGACTAGCCTGAATAGAAAAGCGCAATGCTCACAGCGCGCTGAACTGTTTCAGTCTACAGAGGAGTCCGAGCCATGGGCGGTCTAGTCGAAGATTGGAACCGTAACGCCTTGCTACAAATTCCTGGTCCCCAAGAATTGCACAATTGCGGAGGTCACAAAAAGACTCTCGATCTCATTGTCGAGACGCCGATGGCCGGAGGGATATTTCAGGATTGGGTCGGGTGGATGTCAAGCGCGCTGCAGGTGCGAGCGATACGTGCGTAACGATGAAGCTCCCGACGGTACAAACCGATCGGGTGAGCTCCATCGCTACGCGCGGCTGCTGGTGATGCGCCCTCGGTCAACTGCACGGGTTAGTGAGACCGATTCTGTCAGGCCACGTCGGCGAGCACGAGGAGATCTACGCGACCGTGGTAGCGATCGTCGATATTCCCCGAGCTGTCGCGAAGCAAGTAGTTGGCTCTGACAGTCACGGTATTGTTGCTTATTCTGTCTACACTTGCATCAATCATCTCACGAAACATGTGGTGGTCGCTGTCCGTAAACTGGGCATCAAAGCCGTTCAACGCGACGTCTGCCCTATTCACACGACCGCCGAACACCACTGTCGCTACTTCACTCTGGATCTGACCCTTCGTTGAGTCGAAGTTGATGGTCGTTCTTCGGAAATCCATCGCCATGGTATCCTCCTTTCTACGAGGAACAGCACCAAGCAGTTCCCGTGGGTGCGACGCTTACTTTCGCCCTTCGACAAAAACCAGCAGTCCTCTTAACGAGCGCCGCGAGCAGGAACGCGAAAACTCCACCATTCGCTTCACTCGCTGGCCTGTCACGTTGGTGAATGGCAAAGGCTGTGCCAGCGCGATCAAGCTCTCTTTATGAACGGGTCAGAGAGCGCAACTGTTCGGTTTGCTTGGGAAGATCAAGAGCTCGTGGGACAGGCATGCAGCGACATGCATTCCGGTTCAGCCGCGCGCCACTATCTAAACGGATACCGGGCCGGATCGGATCAGATACAGCGAGACCAGGCACTGGGTCGATCAGGGGTTTTCCGGCCCAACATGGAACTGCTTCGGGAGATGTTTGACTAGGGCACATCGATTTGCTTGGGAGCGTCAACCAATTCGATATCCTGCTTGTTTTGATGTATCAGGGATCACTCTGGCTTCTTGAACTCCCCGAGTGGGCTGCTGCCGGTGTGGTTGACACCCGCTTACGCTACTCCGGCCTTCATTTCGAACTCCATCGGGCTGAGATACCCGAGCGTGGAGTGCCGCCGCGTCGGATTGTAGAAACGTTCGATGTAATCGAACACGTCGGCCCTAGCCTGGGCTCGCGTGCGGTATGTCTTAGCTGCCGTGCGTTCGGTTTTTAGTGAGGAGAAGAAGCTCTCCATTGCCGCATTGTCCCAGACGTTGCCGGCCCGGCTCATGCTACAGGTGACGCCGTGGTCGGCCAAGAGCCGCTGGAAAGGCTCACTCGTGTACTGGCTGCCTCGATCAGAGTGATGCAGCCCGGTCTCGGGCTTCCCCCGCCGCCAGAGCGCCATCACGAGCGCATCGGTGACGAGTTGCGCGGTCATTGTCGCACTCATGGACCAGCCGACCACCCGTCGCGAAAAGAGATCGATGACCGCGGCGACGTAGAGCCAGCCTTCGGCGGTCCAGATATAGGTGAAGTCCGCAACCCATTTGCGATTCGCAGACGAGGCGTCGAAGGACCGGTTGAGCACATTCGGGGCCAGGGCGTTCGTCGAGTGCACGCCCGTGTCGAGCGGTACCCGTCGCCGCCTAGGACGTGCTCGTAAGGCCGCTTGTCGCATCAGCCGCTCAATCCGATGGAGGCCGCAGGCGATTCCCTCCGCGAGCAGGTCGTGCCAGACACGCCGAGCCCCGTACGTGCGATCGCTGGTGAGGAAGCTGGTCCGCACTCTGGCCAGTAGCTGCTCATCGGCCCGCGCCCGTCCACTCAGCGGCCGGGTCAGCCAGACATAAAACCCTCCCGCGAGACACCGAGCGCCTCGCATAACCAACCGGTCGGCCAGATCCCCCGGTGCTTCGCGATGAAGGCGAACTTCACAGTGACTCCTTCGCAAAGTAGGCCGCGGCTTTTTTTAAGATGTCCCGCTCCGCCTTCAGTTTCAGAACTTCACGGCGGAGCCGCGCGAGCTCCTCCTGCTCGGGTTTCATCTGTCCTTGGCCCGGAAAGGCCTGCTGCAGATCGGCTGCATACTCCTGCACCCAGCGCCTCAACACCGTGCTATGCACGCCCAAATCGCGTGCGGCTTGCGCCACCGTCACTCCGCGTTCCCTAATCAGCTTGACGGCCTCAACTTTGAACTCCCGCGTAAACTTCCGTCGCTCCATGGCTCACCTCCGGTTTCATCCATACACCTAACTCGGTGTCTTTGAAACCGGCAGCAGCCCATGCCTACTTATTCGGCAGAACGAGAAGGCACAGCACGACCTTGATAGGCTCCCTGACAAGATGGCAAGCGCATCAAAAAGCTCCAAGGCTACAAGGAGAATCTTTACCGGCTTCGGACCGGAGACCATCGAGTTGTCTTCAGGCGATCGGGCCTTCGAATCGATATTGTCCGGATACTGAGTAAGGCAGACTTCCAGCGGGCCTATTGAGAAATCTCGGTCAACGAGCGCGCAACAGCCGTGAAAAAGTTTTCTTCCAAGAAACGCTCAAAGACCACTGCTACTGACCCATTTGATGTATCAGGTATCAGAAAATCACCTTGGGTGGCCGGCGCGGAGGTTTAGAGAACATCACCGATACCCTTCCAACCGATACGAGCGCACGAGGGGTGCTGACTAAGAACCAACAAAGAACGCCTGCTCAGGCCTTCAGAATCCGTCTGATCGCCTCTCGATAGACCCCGAGGTCTTCTCGCTTGCCGATTGCCACGACCTCCACGATGACTTCCAATTCCACGATGCGGTAGACGATACGGATGGATTTCTTGGCTACATACAGCTTGTAATACCCGGTGAGATTAAGACCCGCTTTTCTCCCCAGGTGCTCTCCGAGGTGGGGAGAGGTTTGCAGTTTTTTTAGTTGGCGGGCGACCTGCTCTTTAAGAGAGCCATCAAGTTTTCTGAAATCATTCGCGGCATCTGCCGTCAGGACGACCCTATACGGCAATCTCTTGCTCCTTCAACAGCGCCTCAAGAGTGATGCGCTTTCCAGACCCCTTTCCCTTGCGTTCTTGGACGAGATAGTGGATCTCAATATGTTCCAACAGGGCCAAGGCTTCGGCCATGGTCTCGTATTCATGAATCGGGACAATGACGGCCTCCAGCTCGTTATTCTTCGAAATCGCGATCCGACGTTTGTGTTGAGTCTTCAAGTCAGTCAACACCTTTCCAAATGTTCGCGCTACCCGCGATGCGCTGACGATTTCATCTTTTCCGTATGTCACGCCCATGGGCTCCTCCTTGCCTATCTTTGTTACATAACATCATGCGTGTAATAGCACGCATTAGTCAACATAAAGATCCAGTTCCTACGGTGCCGGAAGTGCACAACACCTGAGAAACCACCGTTTGCCTGTACGGCCTGGGGCACGCTGGACGTCATCCAGTCTCTCTCTTATGCCAACACTCTCATTACCCGACCCACCGGAGAAGAGGCAAAGGGTCAAAGAGCAAAGGGCAAGGTATCAGGGGATGTCCTGGGCCAGACGGAAGCCGATGCCGTAGTTCCGGAAGTCGGCATTGAACCAGGTCCGGAACGAGGCACGCAGATTCACCGGTGTGTCGCCCCAGGAGCCGCCCCGGACCACGCGCTGGCCGCCCTTTTCGTCCCACCAACTGGCACACCATTCCCACACATTGCCGGCCATGTCATAGCAACCATACGGGCTCAGGCCATCGGATATTGGCTGACAGGCGAGGTGCGCTCAACGCCGGATTCGCCACTATTGCATTTGGTCTTGTCGAACTCGTCACCCCATGGGTAGGTGCGGCCGTCCGTGCCTCGTGCCGCCTTTTCCCACTCCTGCTCCGTTGGTAGCCGTTTGCCTGCCCAGTTCGCATAGGCCTCAGCTTCATAGTAGCTCACGCCGACCACGGAATGATCGGGTTCATTCCATTTGGCGTCATTCCAATGCTCAGGGCCTTGGATGTTGTTTTCAGTTTTCCATCTCCACCCCTCTTGGGACCAGTATGTCTGATTCTGGTAACCGTGCGGCGAGATGAAGGCTCCAAATTCCGCGTTCGTGACGGGGTACCTGCCGTGGCCGATCGTCTCACGATGTTTGTCCTCCCCATACAGAAACGGTCCCTTCGGCACCTTCACCATGCCTGCTGGGGCTTCGACTGACTGTGGCTCAACACGTGGCCGGGCTCATTGAGTACCAGGGGATTGGTTCGGCTCCTGCCCCTGTATCTGTTCCTTCAGGTGCTCGATCAACCGGTCCATATCTCGGTGAAAATCCGGATCGGCTCGGATAGCGATGCCGTTGCGATAGGCCAGGTCCTGAATGCTGTTTGGAAGTCGGTCAGCTACTGGAATCGAGGCACCTCTCACGAGTACCGGAATCACAGGGATCTCGCGCTTCAGCGCCGACTCGATTTCAATGCGGACGAAATCCCTTGGATCATCCAGCCTGGACTTACCCGTGCCGCCCTTTGTTTTCATCCAGTCCCGCCCGATCACTGCGAGGAACACATGGCACTTGGCCACCTGCGTATCGAGATAGGTTCGAAAATCGACACCAAGGGGAATGGAATCGACATCCTTAAACACTGATGCTCGATCAAACTGTTGGATGAGCCGGTCGTAAATGCGCCCGGCAACATCGGCGCTATCGTCACGGCGGAACGAAATCAGGATCTCTTCTAGCGGTATCGCGGTCCTCCAGCTCGAAATGGTGACAGGCTACGTCTTACGCGCGATCCTGTCAACACGCTCACGCGGAGAAATACCAGTATTTGCGGGCTTGGCGACGGGAAGGGTGAGTGATGATGCAGGGAAAGGCAGTGCGGTCCTGTCGTAGCTTCAGAGTCGCATGAAGGCTTCAGTCGTAGGTGTGTTCGTCTCGCTTGAGCAGTTTCAAGAGAATCACTTTCTTTCGCCTGTCATCGATGTCGTAGAGGGGTACGGACCGACGCGCAGGCGATATTCGGCCGTGAACTGTGACGCGACCACATGGCCAGTGAGTTTTTTCGTGCGCTTACCTTGGGGACGGGGATTCGAGGCTAAGGATCTGACGGCTTGAACGATCGTGGTTTGGTACTCGGAGGGAATCTTCTTGAGAGCCTTCTGAAACGCGCGTTCAACCCGTTCGCTCGGGAAGACGACCTCGTAAGACAACTACAGACCTATTTTACTCAATACGCGTTCCACCGGAACCTCTTTCCCGTGCGCGTAATCCGTCCTCGCTCGTTCGATTTCAATGGGCTTCTCTGACATTCACGGGCTTTGCCTTTCGGAGGAATGAAGCGGCAGTCATCTTGTCTAGTTCCCTAGTGCATTGCACTTGTACACCAATACCAGCTTCTGTGTTGCCTGGCAAGGGTTAGAGGGTCACTCGTCTCCTCACGGTACGAAGTCGGGCGACGGGCTCCCTCGCGGCCTGCGCATACGTACAAGCAAGGGGTCGAAAGCACTTTCATGACGCTACTCGCCGCGCCGGCTAGTACTGCCGCACGCCACGCCGACTGCGAGTCACCACGGGAAGCTCGGCCTCTGCTGAATCGTCGTCTGTGACATCTGCGGTTCAGAAAACCTCCGCCGACGCAGTCTGTCAGCGTAAGAAGATGGCCGACTACTGCCGGCGCGGGCGCGCATTAGCATGTCATCCGGGCTGTACCTTGGTCGAGCCGGTAGACGCGCGTCGCGGTTAACCCAAGCACCTGATCGCGTTCATCAGGTGACCACCGCCCAAATAGACGATTCATTTCATGCCACACTGTGGCGTACCCGCCGCCTAAAATAGAGACCGGCCAGTCGCTTCCCCACATCAGCCGATCGGCTCCGAACACGGCGAGCGCGTGATCCACATACCGCGAGAGATCATCCGCAGTCCAGACGGGTTGCGCCGCGGTATCGAGACCGGATATCTTCGCAAAGACATTTGGGGCGTCGGCGGCGCGGGCGATCAGCGACGCCCAGGGTTCCCATTCATGAGCCGCGATCGGCGGCTTGGCCAGATGATCGATGATTAACCTGAGCCCTGGGGCTCTCGCCGCAATCTCCGGCACGTGCTCCAGATGACGCGGAAGGATGGCGACCAGGTCGAACGTGAGACTCCGATCTGCGAGGAGCTTCAGCCCTTCCAGGACGGCATCGCGCACGATCCAATCCGTGTCCGGCTCGACATTGATCAAATGACGAACACCCACAAAGTGAGGTTCGCGCGCGAGCGCATCGAGCATGCGGTCCGCTTCGTGCGGCCGATCCAGCGGGACCCAGCCGACGGCGCCGGCGATCCAATCGCGGGTCCTTGCGTGGTTTAGGAGCGCAGCGTTTTCATCGGGTCCGTCAGCCGCCTGAACCAAAACGGTACGATGAACGCCGGCGGCTTGGAGATGCGGCTCCAGATCGGCCGGCCCAAACGATCGACGGAGCGGCGCGAAGGTTTGATCCTCCGCATACGGCTGCTTCTCCATCCATGAGGTCTGGTACGTGCCGTAGGTCCAAAAGTGCTGATGCGCGTCGATGATCAGTGTCATAGTGCGATCCAACGTGGAGAACCCGTGAAGCCGACACTATTATTGCTGCCTGGACTCGGCGCCGATGAGGCGCTCTTTCGGCACCAGCTCGAAACCCTGAAGGACATCGCCGACACGAGGGAAGTCTTCCGTTCAACGAGCGTCCCAAACCTGCTCAAATGAGTCGTCAGGATGCGCTCGGTCTCATATTGCGGCAAGGCCAGGAATCCATAGGGCGCATCAGGCAGATCCAAGACCATTTCCGCCGTTTGCTTGCTGTTGACGTACACACGCATTCCGCGCAGCCACAGACCGGCATTGATCGCGTCGGTGGCGCGATCCCCATGTCCTCCCAGACCTCCAGCGTTCTCGGCTGGATACCGATCGCCTTACACTGGTTCGCCAGTTCAGGCAACGGATCGATAATGCGGCAATTCACGCCATGCCGGCGCAGTTCGCAGGCCATCATCAGGCCGACCGGCCCTGCGCCCGCGACCAGCACATCCGTCGTTCGCATGGCTGCCCCTATCCTTGCCCGTCAGTCTCCTCGCCATGGCCGCCGGGAACCGACACGATCAAAGCTGGTACCGAGGCCATCGCACCGTGGCAGAGAACGGGAGATTTACATCCTCATCGGGGAGAGTTATAGTCGGCCTCTTACGGAAGCCCGAACTATAGATCAGCGCAGAGTGAAGCGCAACGCGGTCGTGGGAGAGACCGATGCTGATTCAGGCGGATGTTGCCGAAGCCAAGGCCATTCTCGGAGCCATGCACCGGGTGGCGTCGGGGAACGGCCGCCAGGCCTTGTCCGACGCCTGCGCCTCCGGCTTGAGATCCGCGGCTCAGTACGTCTTCGCCCTCGGTCACGACATCCGGATTGAGGAGTTACCAGCCGTCAAACCGGCGGACCTTGCCTCGATATTGATCACACGAGAGCAAAAAGATACCGCGTCTCGGTTTCTAGCTGTCCTGCCGTTGGTGGATGGCCGGCTGGATGAAGAGAAGATCGACGTGTTCCTCCAGTATGCGGACGCCCGCTATCGGCCTTAGGGGAATTGGCGCCCGGCACGTTCGGGCGGGCCTCTTGGGAGATCTACAAGCAGAATGGCTATGCTTTCCCCGGGCAGGAGCAGGGGGTCAATGCGAGATTCAGCACTCCGCATGACTCGACCCATGTGCTCAGCGGCTATGATACCTCCCCGCAAGGTGAGATCCTCGTCTCGACGTTCACGGCCGGCAAGCATCCCCAGCAGCCGATGGAGGGGCATATCCTGCCGGTCATCTTTAGTTGGCATTTGGGGATCGAGATCAATGCCCTCGCAAAGTCTGCGCGAGGCCAGCTCGACCTCGAGAAGTTCTGGGTCGCATGGGTCCGGGGCAGTCAAATGCAAACGGATCTCTTCGCCCGGGATTGGGACTTCTGGAACGTGATCGAGGAGCCGGTTGAGGTGGTACGGGAACGATATCGAGTCCCCCGGCTCGATCCAGGTCATGCCGCCGGTCGGTTATCTCAAGCTCGGAATTGATTGACGCGAAGAACATTAAAAGACATTCCCGCGCCAGGGCTATCGGCTCCAATCGTATTCCACCTATCAATATCCAATCTCCACAAACGAGTTGTAGATTTGATCGGATTTACTCTTCTTCAATCACTCTTGCTCCCGATAGTTTGGCTACTTGCTGGGGCACACGGACTGTCCGCACGACCATGATCTACATGCACGTGTTGAAGCAGGTGGAAGGCGTGCGGAGTCCAGCAGATGCACTGGTCCAAGGGTTAAGCCCTTCACAACCATAACGGAACTATGCCGGTCTGTATAGCACGCCGACGTGGCACCATGGAGAGCGTTGATAAGTGATTGAACACACGCAAGAATCACGCGCCAGTTTTCGGGCGGTCTGCGCGTACTATGCCGGTCGGTATACTCAATAGTTCGGCCGCCAGAGAGAATACGGCAACGCTACAATGAAGGATACCATCAGCGCAGACAGGCGACGATTCCGTCTTCTTTTCCTGATTGTGCTTGCGGGAGTGTACGCTTCCGTACTGATGTACTGGATCACAGAGCAAGGGCCCGGGGTCACTGCAGACTCAGTTATATACATTGAGGCCGCACGAAGCCTGCTTGCAGGAAACGGACTTGTCGTTCAAGACAGGGCCATGACCCATTTCCCCCCAGTCTACCCGCTCCTGCTCAGTGTGGTTGGTCTCCTGCTCGAGGGTAATATTCTTCTGGCTAGTCGCTTGCTTGCCGCCCTTCTTTTCGGCGTTAATCTTGTTCTTTTTTGCCTTGCCGTTCAAGTATGCACGAGGCACAGCCTAGCCGCCACGGGCTGTGCAATGTTCGTTTTTCTATTTTCGGCACCAATCATATCAATACATTCGATGGCTATGTCGGAAGCGCCCTTCATCACGTTTTCTACGGCGGCTTTCCTCCTGCTTGCCTACCATATCGTCCGTCCTACCCCATACCTGCTCGTTCTCGCATCCCTGATGGCCGGCCTTGCGGCTGCAACGCGCTACGTGGGAATCGTTCTCTTTCCAACCATGGCCATTGCGCTTCTTCTACTAGGCAATCGGCCTATCAAGCACAAACTCCGAGATGTGATAGTATTCGCTGGCATTGCTGTTCTTCCTCTCGCCTCTTGGTTCATCCGCAACGTCGTGATAGCGCAAACCGTAGCAAACAGAGAGATTACATTCCATCCCTTCAGTCTCAGTCATGCAAAGCAATTGATCATTACTATGTATGATTTCGTCCTAACAACGCGCGCGGGAGCAAAACTCTTTATCTGCGCCTACGGCCCTTCTGACCCCAACGCGACGACCGTTGCCGATCTCTGTGAGGAGGGATTATCCATCAGTGCTCGGCTGATGACACTCCATTTGGTAGTAGCTGTCGTTCTTTTTTTTCTAGGTCTTATCCTCCTGCGGAGGACAATGTACATAAAGCGAAATGGAGCATCAGTCGGCATTGTACTTCCGGCACTGTGTATCTTCTACTCTTTGGCATATGTAGCGTTTCTCATCATCACCATTTCTTTTGTCGATGCACATACACCTGTTGACCATCGACTTCTCTTGCCGACCTTTCTCGCATTCGCCGTCGCAGGCATTTCACTCGCTTGGTCCGTGTCCGAAGCATTATGTCAGCGGTATGTCTGGTATAGCTTTGTGCTCTTTGTATTGTTCTCCGTCAGTATTAATTCGGGTAATGCGATCTCAATAGCATCATATCTACATGAGAATGGTAGCGGCTATACTTCTCAGACCTGGAAACATTCAGAAATCCTATTCTATCTGTCGGAGGTTCGTGATGGCAGTGAGATTTACTCGAACGGTGCAGATATAATCCGCTTCTTAACAGGAAGGCAAGCGGTTATGATTCCTCAAAAGATATTTCCACGTACGCGTAGATCGAACGAGAACTATGAGGAGCAAGTGAGTCAGATGGTTCGAGAGTGTAGAGAAGGGAGAGCGCTCTTTGTATACCTCAATAATGTCACATGGCGGTGGTACTTACCCTCGATTAAGGAAGTGGAATCCATCGCAAAACTTCCGGTCTTGCGCAGAATGCAGGATGGAGTGATCTATGGAACGCGCTAAGAACTGAAGCCGAACAAGGCGCTGCACCTGACCGCTATTCCGCATCCAGTAAACACCGGCCCATCGGTCAAGTGTGATTGCCAAAGAACGGATTTATCAGCTATGTTCTGGGTCATGTGTTCTCCCGACTGACATACCGGTTCCTGTTGAAGCAAGACGAATAATAAAATATGACAAAGTTATCTATCATCATGCCGGTTTACAATGAACGCAGTACGATTATGGAAATCACCGATAAGGTGATGGCGGTCAATAGTGGCTGTGCCATAGACCTCGTCATTGTAGATGATGCATCAACAGATGGAACTCGAGATCTCCTAAAAACTTTTTTGGGTCGAAATGATGTACAGATTGTGTTTCACGATCGAAATAGAGGGAAAGGCGCGGCAATCAGAACGGCGCTCGAACATGCAACGGGGGACATCATTCTTATCCAGGATGCCGATACGGAATATGATCCTGAGGACTATGAAAGGCTTCTAGAACCGATCCTCAAAAACAAAGCTGATGTCGTGTATGGAAATCGGTTCCATGGAGAGGCTCACCGTGTGTTGTATTTCTGGCATTACCTCGGCAACCAAGCCCTTACGTTTCTGTCCAATATGATAACAAATATCAATCTTCATGATATGGAGGTCGGCTACAAGGCTTTTCGTTCGGAGGTCCTTCGCCGGATTCAGCTGCGATCCGACCGGTTTGGTTTTGAGCCTGAAGTGACAGTCAAGGTAGCCAAGCTTGGCTGTCGTGTCTATGAAGTACCGATATCCTACCATGGTCGAACCTATGCGGAAGGGAAGAAGATAACTTGGCGAGATGGGATTAAAGCCATATGGTGTCTTTTGCGTTATAGGTTCTTTGATTGAATGCGGATCGACTGACGACCATGCCCAGCCTATCTGAAGCCAACACCGAATGAAGCGCGGGGGATAAGTAATCCTGTCGGGTCGGTGCGGCAATCTCGCCCTGGGCCCCATCAACAGCGTAGACCTCCTCAGCGGAAGAAGTCGGAACGAGTCTACTTCGGCAAACGATGTATGAACTCCGCCTCCATCTGTGCGCCGCCTTGGCATGAGGCTCGACGTCACTCAAGAAACGGATTGGCTGCGCGCTGTGGGTTTCGCCGTGAAGACATTCGGCAAGCTCAATATCCTGGTGAACAATGCTGGGCTCACACAGCATGAAGGCGCTGAGGCGCTGACAGGAGAGGTGTGGGATCACACAATCGCAGTCAATCAGATGGGGGTGTGGCTATATCTGGCATCCGATGAGGCCTCCTCTGCCACGGACGCCGAACTCTTCATCGACGGCGGATTTACGGCGCAGTAACCAGGAAGGGAGAACCCGATTTACAAGTCGCCGTGTGCCGTCCGGTGAGCCGCATCCGGCCGGGAGGGCTGTGGGAGATCTAAAAGTTTACTCGCAGGTTGAGTGCACCGATGTAGTAGGTAGTCATGTAGGTTCCGTCGACCGTTGGGTTGATGTTGCCACTGACTGTCCGATTCTCATAGAAGAGAGTCTGAAAGGCAAGGTCCAGGCCGATCGCCTTGGGATGGAACCGTCCCCCATCCGTGCGCCCGCATTGGAACAATCCGAGGAAGCGCCCAGCGTCCTTGCACAGCAGGCCTAGTCCGACTGACACGGTGTAATTGTCGGCGTCCGGGACCGAGGGGTTAAACGTCGGGTCCGGAACCGCGTTCTGGCCAAACCAGAATCCGCCGCGGGCCGCAACCTCCCAGTGCGGCAGCTTCTCTGGATGCAGCCACTTGTATTCGGTACCGGTCATGATGGTGAACCCGCTTTGCCAGTTCCGGGGGAACGGAAGCGTGGCCCCGTTGGACAGGTGAACGTCCGTATTGCCGAAAGACTGCCAGTCCGTATAGTCAACATCCAACTCCAATTTCCATTCATGGTCTTGGTCTCGGACCGGCCAGAGGGCGATCGCGCCAGTGAAAACCTGAGGCATGTTGAACGTCGACTGGGCGTTGGCCGCGACGGCCCCATTCACGAGGAACTGACCCTGCAGATCGAGCGAAAACTTGCTTCGGTACACGAAGCCAACGTTCACGAGCGGCTTTCCGTCCGCATTGCGGAGAGGGGTGTACATGAAGCTCGCGTTGAAGCCAACCGCTGTGTCTTTCCCGTTGATTTCCAAGGGCGTTGGAAACGGCGGAAGGCCTCCCACTCCCGGGGAATTCAACTTGGCTTCAGCCTGCCCCTCGCCCAGAAAGCCCAAAAATGTATAAATGTCCAGGCCGATGCCCACGGAGAACTGGTCGTTAACCTTGTAGGCGAGTGTTGGCTTGAAATCGACCAACTGGAAGCTCGCGCTGGTCACCGACGTGGAAAACGGGCCGTTGTTGGGATAGCGAATCTGTAAACCGAACGGATACAGGAGACCGAACCCGACCGTCAGGTCGCCCAAGGCCGTGATACCAAGGTCCTTGAGGTTGGCCGTGAGGTAGAGATTGCTGGGCGGCGGCCACGCGACGCTGCCCTGGAAATCCCCTGTCGCGGTCTGGCCGGCCGCGTTCTGGAATGAGGTAGTCCCCCCGACTAAAAGCCCGCCGACCGAGAATTGGACGCCTCGCAGCTGCGTCATGCCGGCGGGATTATAGTAGACAGCGGATGCGTCATCAGCCTGGGCGGTGAAGGCGGAACTCTGTCCGGTTGCCGACGCGCTCTGATCGATGATCCGGAATCCGGACGCATGTAGCAGTGATGGACTCCCCATCAGGGTTAGTACCGTGCCAATGATTGCCAGTTTTTTCCGTGTGCCCATGGGGGCCTTCCGGTTGAGCCGAGGGACCGCGGAGTCACGGAACTTCGTGGCCGCCCGGGGTCGGATTCGACGGAAAAGGGCTCTGGTGGCCTCAGATTCCACGACCTGCAAGGCCTCGGAGTTTCGGTGCGTGGCGCTCCAGGGTGGCAAGCTGTCGGCGAGAGCGGAATCAACCCGAGAGTGTCGATACTGAGCAATATGGCCGTCGTAACGACGGACTTCGTCCGAGCACACCCGATGATAGTCACGGATCATGCATCGCAGGTCTTCAGGGTCCAGCCGCTCAGACAGTTCGGTCGATCCGACCACATCACAGAACAACACGGTGAACTGCCGGCGCTCTGCCTCGCGTATGGTCGAGGCCTTCATCCGGATGCATCCCAAACCTCCCCCATCCCCACTCCTTGAATGCGCCAAGGGGTCCCCATCCATTCACCACCTCCCTCTTCCACAGAAAAAAGGCTCGCGGAATGCGAAATTCCGGAGCCCTGGATCAACCGCGACGCTGCCCACGGAAGAAGAGAACCATTCGCTCCCGGCAACAGGGTGTGTACGATTCGTGATCCTAACCTTAGGAAACTATTGCAAGGCCGTTAACTCTTGTCAAGGTAATTCATGTAGGAAGTACCACTCAGTCTCTTGTACTGACTTCATCATTTCAGTCGCTTCCTTTCTTTCTTCTTCAAACAAGGAGGCGGGACGGGCAGTGTCTTCGTGAGCCGGCCGCATCTTTAGATTGACCACCGCCTCATTCCACTCCTCTCAGGATTTTCGATCTTTCTGCATCAGCTTGTCCGTCCAGGCCAGGAGTATTGCCGACCCCAGAAACGTGAGATGGATCAGGATCTGCCATTTGATGTGCTCAGGCGACACGTTCTTCACGTTCACGAAGGCCTTGAGCAGGTGGATGCTGGAGATGCCGATCAGGGAAGATGCCAGCTTGACCTTGATTGTGCCGGGATCCACATGACTCAGCCAGTCCGGGCGGTCTCGATGGCCTTCCAAATCCAGTTTGCTCACAAAGGTCGCATAGCCGCCGATCACGACCATCGTCAACAGATTGGCCACCATTGTAATGTCCACGAGCGAGAGGATGCCGAGCATAAATACGGTCTCGGTCAGCTCACGGAGTTCGTGCACCATGCCCCACAGCTCTGTCAGAAACTTGTACGCGTAGAGTAGTTCCGCAAGAATCAGACCGGCATAGAGCGGCGCCTGAATCCAGCGGCTGGCGAAGATGACGATTTCTAACCCTTGTTCTATGCGGCTGATGCCCCCATGTCCCGGACCGACTGCAACGACGCTTCCGTGCGAGGGATTGCTTATGTCCGACATACATCCTCCTTGCTGTTATGGTATGACAAGATGACGGCACCCCATGCCCAAATGATGGGAAGCCCGGACTCGATCAGTACAAGGATCTTGGAATGGCGATGTCAGGTAGGATCAACCGGTACATCCTAGAAAAGTCTCACACGTCTGTCAATGCTTCGCCTTGATTCATCGCCTGCTCAAAGGTTGTCTAGCGAGGAATGCATTCTGAGCGATGCAATCATTGATTTGTGTTAAAGTCGGTCAATATGCATCTAAATGGTTTCTTGTACCGTACTGTCAACTGCTATTGAGATTCACATCGCACCTAACCCAGTGACGCCTATCGTAGGAGCAGGTTAATGAATATGTACCGAGAGTTGGAACTCAATCTGACCACCGACCAACAGACGCTCAAAGAGCGCGTTCATCAATTTGCGAGAGAGGTGCTGCGGCCGACCGCCTTGACCCTTGACCGCCTGCATGATCCCCATGAGGTAATCGAGCCGAGTTCTCCGTTGTGGAGTGCACTGAAGGCCGCCTATGGACATGGGTTTCATACGGCGCTGATTCCCAATAAGTACGGCGGCTTGGGGCTGCAAGGCTTGAGCCTACATATAGCCTTGGAAGAATTAGGCTGGGGCAGCCCCGACTTTGCCGTCAGCCTCGCCATGGCTGGGTTTCCCTTCGCTATGGCAGCCTCCACCGGCAAGGCTGATCTTATTGACGAATTGGTCATGCCATTTATCAAGGATGCAGAGGCGCGATTGGTCGGCTGTTGGGCCATTACCGAGCCGGACCACGGCTCGGATCAATTCATGGCTGGCACTCCACAGTTTTATGATCCGGAGATTTCAGGACAAGTCGTCGCCCGGTCGGACGGGAACCACTACGTCATTAATGGACAGAAGTCGGCGTGGGTTTCGAACGGAACCATCGCCACGCACGCCGTCGTGTACCTTTCGCTTGATCCATTGAAAGGATTGGCCGGTGGCGGCGTCGCATTTATTCCACTCGATCTTCCCGGCGTCTCAAAAGGTAAACCGCTGGATAAGCTCGGCCAACGAGCCCTGAACCAGGGCAGCATCACGTTCGCGGACGTGCGCGTCCCTAAGCGATATCTGTTGGCGGATTCATCGGCCTATGAGGCGATTCTCCATCACACGCTGTGCTTTTCAAACGCCGCCATGGGTGCCGTCTTTACCGGTGTCGCAAGAGCGGCTTACGAAGCGGCGATGGCATATACGAGGATCAGGGTGCAAGGCGGGAAGCCCATCAGCGAGCATCAATTGGTCCAGAAACATCTGTTCGATATGTTTACGAAAGTTGAAACATGCCGGGCTCTCTCGCGCGCGTCAACGGTCTACAATGCGACGATGCAGCCGCCGGCTCTCGAACATGCCATCGCAACGAAGGTGTATTGCACACAGGCCTGCCTTGAAGTCACCGATACGGCACTGCAACTCTTCGGTGGAAAAGGCCTCAGCCGTGACTATCCCATTGAAAAGCTTTACCGCGATGCGCGTGCGGCCTTGATCGAAGACGGCGCCAACGATGTCCTTGCACTGGTAGGCGCACGTCAGATTCTAAATCGCGCAATCAGCGACTGAACAACGATGGCGCCGCGATCCTGCTTTAACTGCCCCGGACTAGTTGGTTGGGAAGCTCGTCGGGATTATCATCCTGTTTCGCGGGAAAATGCTGAGCCAAGAGGTCTCCGCATCTCGCGATGGCCCCGCAGAGAGCGTCCGTAGGTTGGCCGTCGTGAATACCCCGCACGAGATCGTTCACCAATTCGTCCCATGTCCCAGGAGGGACCCGCTCATGAATGGCGCGATCCGCCAACACCAGGGCTCGACGCTCCAACAACGACAGAAAAATCAGGACGCCGGTGCCTTCTCGCGTCTTATGCAAGCCCTGTTCATGAAATGCCGATTCCGCCCGCCGGCGTACTTTCGTCGCCATGCGTTCCTGTGACGTGAACAGTCGCACGCACCAGCGGAGCGTTCCGACCGCATGTCCGACCAGGTAGGCCACCACCACGCCAAGGACCATCCAACCGGGATGTGTCTCGGCCCAGTCATGCGGACCCCAGCCGTACTCGAACGCCAAGAACGCACTCAGAGCAAGCAGAGCCACAACCAAGCCGGCCAGATGCCAAGACTCACGGTAGCGCGCCGATGCCGGGACCACCATGGGAACGATCTCTCCCCGGGTCCGTCGTTCGGCCGCCCGCACTGCGTCGCGAATGGCAGCTAAATCCGATTCTGAAAACATACCTTCTACTCTCAGAGTGGTGACGGGCCGGGCTGATCCTTACTGCGCCGTCGAGTGAGCGCTTCTAACATGCGCGCTCCCCGAGCATAGGGGTCAGCCTGGCCCACTCTCTCCTCACCACTGTCCTGATGCTCCTCCGCCCCCAAAATCTCCTCCCCCGCCTCCAAACGAATCTGTTGAGGAAGGGAAACCGCCACCATACCCGCCGCTCCACCCCGGGCCCCAACCGCTGTCCCAACCTCGTGACGCTCGTCTGCCTCCTCCGGAAAGCGCCGCGAGAACAAAGGCCACCACCATGCCCACCGCGCCAGCCGCAACGGCGAGATGGATTCCGGACGGCATGCCGATGAAGAACGAGAGGAGCCCGCTCACCGTTCCCGCCAAAACCCGTAGTGGTCGTCCGACCATCGCCCCGATCAGAGCCCCAAGGACCACCGCGATCACCAGGACACTCCACGCATCACTCGTCTCCGGCTGCATGCGAGGGGGTAACTCCGGTGGAATCTCAGTCCCTTCAATCGTGCCCATGATGGCCTTAAGTCCGGCGCTGATGCCTCCGGCGAAGTCGTTCGACCTGAAACGTGGCACGATGACGTTTCGAATGATACGGGCGGAGGCGGCGTCCGTCAGCTTCCCTTCAAGGCCATATCCGACTTCGATGCGGATTCGACGCTCACCGGGCACGATCACCAGCAACACGCCGTTGTCGCTGCCCTTCTGACCCAGCTTCCAGGTGGTCGCGACCCGATGCGAGTAGTCTTCGAGCGGCTCGCCGTCCAGCGACGGCAGGGTCAGCACAGCGATTTGATTTCCGGTTTTTCGCTCGTGCTCGGCGAGTTCAGCGGATAGAGAGCTCTCGACATCCGCTGAAAGCAGGTTCGCGAGATCGACGATCCGTCCGGTGAGAGAGGGAACCTCAAGAGCAAGGGCAAACGACACTAAGACGAGAAAGGAACAGAAAATGACTAAAGAAAGACGACCGATACACGTGCGCGTGTGATAGAACATCAACCCTAGAGGCTGCTCAAAATGGCCTCCAGCAAGGCCGCAGGGTTCGCGACGCGAGGAATAACGAGCGTCACGTTTGCGAACGCCGGCGAGTCGGTGAGCCGGCCGGTTCCTTGAGGACCCGGAGGCGTACTCTTGTACGTTGAGGGGGACACGCGACTGAGAACGCCGCTGGAGGACATTTTCAGCAGCCTCCTAAAACTTCACTTCGGGCGGCCTACTCACCGCCTTCTCATCCGCCACCGTGAAGGTCGGCTTGACATCGGCGTGCAGCAGAAATTTCGCAGTCAAATTGGTGGGGAAGAATCGAACCGCCTTGTTATACTCGGCCACCCTGTCGATGTAACGTTTGCGCGCCACCGCCACCCGATTCTCCGTTCCTTCGAGCTGACTCTGCAGGTCTCGAAAATTCTCGTTGGCCTTCAAATCGGGATACCGCTCCGCCACCACCAGCAAGCGGGACAACGCGGACGACAGTTCTCCTTGCGCTTGCTGAAACTTCTGGAACGCGGCCGGATCCTTCAGCAGCTCCGGTGTGGCCTGAATACTGCCGACCTGGGCGCGCGCCCGAGTCACCGCTTCAAAGGTTTCCCGCTCATGCGCCGCGTAGCCTTTAACCGTGTTGACGAGGTTCGGAATCAAGTCCGCCCGGCGCTGGTATTGATTCAACACTTCGCTCCAGGCGGCGTTGGTTTCCTCATCCAGCCCCTGAATCTCATTGTATCCGCACCCGGATACGACGGCCAACCAGAGCAGCCCGACCACCATCATCTCTAACCGCACCAGCATAGCTCACCCCCCCCGCTCCTCGTGATCAATTGCCGAGACCCCGAGGCCGACCGTTGTTGTGATTGTACCGGTAGTGAAGCGTTCGACAGCGTCTCACACCTGCTTCTTTGTGTAAGCCGGGCGCTGGGCCTCTTCATAGGCGAAACCACCGATCTCTGTCAAGGACGGAATGGCAAACGTGAGGCGTTCCCGGTGGGGGCGCTCTCTCCGAGGACCTATCGGGAGAGGGTGAGGAGTTTATTCGGGGGGAGGGTTGGGCCACACATACTACGTCTGATGGTGACGAGGGTCATGAGTGAAGTTCGCTTGCTCGGCTATCAGTCGCCTCCGCACCTGTTCGAATTCCGCCTCGAGTTCGGTAAGGCATTCGCCGGCCTTGGTGAGTTCTCCGGCTTTTCCAAGCGTCTGGAGTTCGGCACAGGCCTGGCGCATTCGCCGTGCACCAAGATTCCCGCACGAGCCATTCAGCTCGTGAGCCGTCCGAGCAAGCGCTTGCCCATTTTTCTGCTGTATCGCCACCCGCAAGGCTCCCAGGCGGCGCGGGGTGTTCTCAAGAAAATGGGCGATCAGCGTGGCCAGGAAGTCGTCTTCCCCGACAAGGGTGCGCAGGTCGGCCAGCACCGAAGCGTCAATGGCATCGTCATGCGTTGCGTGGCCCTTGGCGCCAGACGCGTGGATCTCCATGCGTTCAAGGGCTTCCTCGGGAATCCACCTGCCGAGCGCGCCTTCGAGATCTTCCCGTTTCACTGGCTTGGCAAGATAGTCGTCCATGCCCACCTTCAGGCATGTTTGCCGGTCGCCCTCCATGGCATTGGCGGTCATGGCGATGATCGGAAGACGTCGCCTTGTCCCCTTGCGCTCGCGTTCCCTGATTGCCGTCGTCGCTTCGAAACCGTCCATTTCGGGCATCTGACAATCCATCAACACGACCGAATAGGCAACCCGAGACACCGCCTCGACCGCCTCACGCCCATTCGACACGACGTCAACCCGATAGCCGAGCTTTGCCAACATACGGGCGGCGACTCGCTGGTTGTCGAGATTATCCTCCGCGACAAGGATTCGGGCTCTGGCCAACGCCGCCGCCTCTTTGAGACTGTGTCGAGTCACCAAGGAACTCTTTGGCCGGACCTCGGATGCATCGCAAGAAGACTCAAAGGCGGGCGAGTCGGTTCCCCTCAGTACCATGGTCAAGCATTGATACAAGTGAGGCCGTCGGATCGGCTTGGTCATATACGCGGCGATCCCCGCCTCCCGCGCTCGCTCAGCGTCCCCGCGTATACCGAGCGAGCTCAACAGAACCAGGCGAGTCGCCGTCAGGGCCGGATCAGTCTTGATGGCCCGTGCCAACTGCAGACCATCCATCTCCGGCATCTGCAGATCGAGAATCGCCAGGTCGCAGGGCTCCCCTCGCTTCACAGCGGCTTTCAACAGAGCGAGAGCCTGCGGCCCGTTCACGGCGCTGATGCTGCACAGTCCCCACTGACGGGCATAGTTCTCTAGAAGGAGTCGGCTCGCGGCATTGTCGTCCACGATGCACACCCGCCGTCCCCGCAGTTCGGCCCGCGGCGGCAGCTCGACCTCGCTCCCCCTCGGCTGTTTGGCGAGTGGCACGGTGAACTGGAAGATGCTTCCCTGACCCAGGACACTTTCTACACCGATCCGGCCACCCATCAACTCGACCAGTTGACGGCAGATGGCGAGCCCTAGGCCGGTTCCACCGTACTTACGCGTCGTGGAGCTGTCGACCTGCGAAAACGCCTCGAAGAGACGCGCTTGGGCCTCAGGGGAGATTCCAATGCCGGTGTCGGAGACCGAAAATCCGACCAACGCGTCTTCGGCACTTTCCTCGCCCCGAGCGACGCGGATCATGACTCCGCCCTGCTGGGTGAACTTGACGGCGTTGCCCACAAGGTTGACCAGCACTTGTCGCAACCGGCCGGGATCGCCCCGTACGGCGGTCGGCGTCTCGGCCTGCAGGAGACACCCCAACTCCAGCCCCTTCTGTTCCGCCGATTGCGCAAACAGATCGAGGACCTCTTCGACCATCGTCCGCAGATCGAAATCGATGGTTTCCAGCGTCAGCTTGCCGGCCTCAATCTTGGAAAAGTCCAGGATGTCATTCACGATGTCGAGCAGGACTTCACCGCATCGGCGCACCGTCTCGGCATACTCCTTTTGTTCAGGAGTCAGGGTCGTATCAAGGAGCAGATCCGTCATGCCGATCACGCCATTCATGGGGGTGCGGATCTCGTGGCTCATGGTGGCGAGGAATGCGGACTTGGCCTGGGTAGCCACTTGCGCCTCAGCCAACGCGGCGTCGAGCTCGCGGTTCTTTCGCTCGAGTTCGTGCGCATAGGCGCCGACCGTCGATTCTGACCGTGTTCGTTCGATGAACTGGCCGATCTGGCTGCCTATGGTGGCCAGCGTCTTGAGCAGGTCCTCGTCCGGCTGCTGCATGTCCCGGCTAAAGAATTCGAGCACGCCGAGCACATTCCCGGCAAGCAGGATCGGGAATGCCAGCGCTCCGTGCAGGTCCGCACGCGCCGCGGATTGGGCGCGGCCAGAGGTCGCATCACGCACCACATCGGAGATCCAGGCAGGTTCGCGGCTATTCCAAACACGCCCGGGCAAGCCGACTCCCGGCGCTAAGGTCGTTCGTAACGAAACCTCCTCAAAGTCGGCGGTCTCTATCGATGGTTTGTGCCAGATTTCGGTGCAGCTCAGAACCTGAGCCTGCTGGTCCACGAGCCACAGCACCCCTACACTCCATTCCAGCGTGTTGCAGACGGTCTGGATGATTTTGGGTATGCCGTCGGCGAGCCTGCCGGACTCCGCCAGGATAACCGAGGCGCGGTGCTGCACGGCCAACCGCTGTTCGGTTCGCTTCCGCTCGGAGATATCGCGCACAAACACACTGAAGGTGTTGGTTCCTCCCACGCAGGCCGGCAAGATCGTCACCTCCGCCGGAAACTCGTGACCGCTTCGGTCCCACGCGGTGAGTTCGATCCGCTTGTTCAAGACCGAGCCATCGCCGGTATCCAGAAAGCGTCGTGCTGCGCGCTCATGAGCTTCTCTGTGGGGAGGGGGAATGATGACGCGGGAAAGGGGACGTCCGATCACTTCCTGTCGGGTCCAGCCGAAGATCCGTTCAGCCTGGGTATTCCAGTACCTGATGATTCCGGCGTCATCGACGGTGATCACCGCATCCAGGGCTGTCTCGACGATCGTATGATTGCGCTCCTCGCTTTCGTGACGCTTCTCGTCCGCTCGTTCATGTTCGGCAATTTCGCGTCTGAGAGAGAGACTTGCCACACTGACGAGACCGAATGTCAGGACACTTCCCAACCCAAAGATGACCATCGTTCTGTGGGTATCCGCATTGATCTGCGCAGTCCTAACTTTCAAGATGTCCTGTTCCTCTTTCTCCATCTCCGCTATCATGCGCCGGATCGCATCCATCTTCTCCTTTCCCTGACTCGTGAGAACGATCTCTCGGGCAGCTCCCTGCCCCTTCGTCTTCCGCCCATCGATCATCACGTTCAACTCATCGAACTTCCTCGTCATCACCGCCTTCAGCGAAGCGAGACGGGACTGCTGCGGGGGATTGTCCGTAGTTAACGTCTTAAGGCGATCCAGACGTTCGTCAATGGAACTGGCCGCAGCGTAGTAGGGCTCTAGATACCGACCCTCTCCCGTGATGAGGTACCCCCGTTGCCCGGTCTCGGCATCTTTCATCATGGAGAGCGTGGCCTTGAGTTCGGCGAGGACTTCGTAAGTGTTGGCGACCCGCGAAATGTTTTGGGTCAGCTCTCGCGTGGCCTGATACATGATCACCACAAACAGAGCCAAAATAGTGAGCGCGAATGCGAACCATCCGAAGATCTTCTGTTCGATCGATCTCATAGGTCTTTTACCGCAGCCAGCCAGACCGATTGACGACGTAGCCCACCTGCCGCGTTCTCTCAGGCCGGGCTCCGCCAAGGCCGAGAGCATGCCATCACAGGGTCCGACCTACCTCTCCACAGTCCCGATGAATAGTGTAGCTGATTCGTCTGTTTTCAGTAGTTGGATCACACGCTTATACAGTGGTCCCTATCATCCGGCTCTACTACCGGCCTGATACCGATCCCGCTCTCGGCGACGGGGCCGGGGGGCGCTTTTCTCGCATCCGGGAAGGAAAACAGGTGAGAGATCCTCAGCGTGGAACTAGCCTTCCAGGCCAGTTCCTCTGCGACTGACCGACAACCGTATCAGCGTCAGCTATTCGAAGCTTCGTCCTTGAGCACTTGCTGCAGGAGCTTCAGTAGGTTCTCGGTGGTGTACGGTTTCGGAAGGAAAGGGATCGGGGTGGAACCGGCCCATTCTGACACATGTTCATTTTCCAGCAATCCACTCACCGCGATCAATTTCACAGCTGGATTCAGGTGTTGGAGGGAGTGCACCATGGTCCGTCCGTCCATGAACGGCATCATCATGTCTGTGACCACGACGCTGATCTGCCGATGGTGCCGGACATAGAGATCGACGGCTTTCATGCCGTCGACAGCCGTAAGCACACCATATCCGTGAGCCTCCAACGTTGCCCTGGTAAGATCAAGCACCCCGGCTTCATCGTCGACGAGCAGGATTAGCTCCCCGTGTCCCCTGGGGACCTCTGGATAGGGTTCGTTCAGGCTTTGAGATTGCAACGCTTGTTCCGCAGGGATATAGACGGTCAACCGGGTCCCGCTTCCTTCCTTGCTTTCCACGGCGACAAAACCACCGTGGCTCTTTACGATGCCGAGGACGGTTGAGAGACCGAGACCGGTGCCCTTGCTCATCTCTTTGGTCGTAAAGAAGGGATCAAAAATCTTATCCATCGCGTGCGAAGGAATCCCCGTCCCAGTATCAACCACGGAAATCGAGACGTACGGCCCCGGACTGGCGTCGCTGAACCGGCGTGCGAAGTCTTGGTCGACCAGGATGTTGGCGGCTTCAATCTGCAGACTACCCCCGTTCGGCATCGCATCCCGCGCGTTTACGCAGAGATTCAGCAGGACCTGGTAGATCTGGGTAAAATCGCCGTTGATGACCCACAGATCCTGAGGTAGAAGCGTATGGATGCGGATGGCCCGGGGAAAGGTCTCTTTGAGCATTGTTTCCAGCTCCGCCACCAGATATTTCACCACCAACGGAACCCGCTCACCCTCCACGCCTCTGGCGAAGAGCAACACCTGTCTGACCAGGTGCGCGCCTCGTCTTGCAGCAGCTTCGATGCCTTGTACCCATTGCCGACTTTCCTCGTCGAGGGACTTCATCCTTAGAAGAAGCTGCGCGGCGACGAGCATCGGCGTGAGCACGTTGTTGATGTCATGCGCAATGCCGCCGGCCAACGTCCCGAGACTCTCCACGCGCTGAGTTTGAAGAAATCTTTTCTCCAACAGCTTCTTGTCGGTGATATCGCCGTTCACTTTGAGAATGCAGCTCGGAGTTCCGGCCTGGTCGCGCACGAGCGTCCAATGGCTCTCGACGACGACCGCGTTCCCTCTCTTCGTGACATGGTTCATCTCCCCGCGCCATTGGCCCTCTTCTCTCAACGTCCTGTTGAATTCCTTCCATTGCGGAGGAAGGGTCACGTAGAGGATATCTTCGTCACGCTTCTCAATGATCTCCTCCGAGGTCCACCCATAGAGATCGACCGCGCCCTGGTTCCAAAACAGAATCCGTCCATCCAAATTAACGACCAGAATCGCATCGCGCGCGACATCGAGCAGCTTGGCTTGCTGAAGAATCTTCTCCTCTGCGTGCTTGCGTTCAGTGATGTCGCGCGAGACGACCACTACGTTGACGACAGCGCCCTCTTGATCGCGAATGACGTTTCCGAGCGATTCAACGATCCGAACACCTCCGTCTTTCCCCAGAAACCGGTATTCGGCTCTCTGCCCTACACCGGTCTGGACCGTGTCGAAGAACATGCGCTTAATGTACTCGCGGTCGTCCGGATGGACGCATTCGAATGAATCTGTTCCCACCAAGGCATCCGGATCGCCGATGAGTCTGCCGTAGGCGAGATTATTGTAGACCCTCCTCCCTTGAAGATCGAGAACGGCGATCAAATCCACGACATTGTCCATGATCAGTCGCAAAAGCTCCTGTCCTTCACGCAACGCCTTCTCGATCCGTTCCCGCTGGTAGATTTCAGTGCACAAGATGCTGTTCGCTTTGACCAGCTCCGCGGTCCGTTCTTTGACCTTGACGTCCAATTCATCGTGCGCCTGACGCACCTCCGCTTCCACTCGCCTACGCTCGGCGATCTCCGCGGTCAAATTCTCGATAAGGACGTTCTTTTCACTTCTCAGCGTAAACGAAGTCATGACCATTTGGTGGACCCGCCGGGCGGCCAACAACATCGCGACGGTGTACACGCCTGCCATCACACCCATCGTCACATGCAGCTCATCGCCCCAGGAGAGAAATCGAAGAGTGATTGGCAATAAGGCTGGAAGAGTGTATGCGACGTAGGCGCTCAGAAGGGGCGAAAGGACCGGGATCGCTCCGGCGGTCATCCCGCCCATCACAAACGCGAGAAAGGCTTGATGGACGAGTGAATCAAGAGGGAACATGACGATCCCCGCCGAGCCCCAGGCGATACCGGACAGCGCGGCTCCCATGATGAACCAGGCATTCCAGCGCGGAGAGTCTCGCCGCACCAGCCAGAAGCGGAGGCCGGTGATGGTCAGGATGCAGGTTAGCCAGGTCAGCAGCACCCATGGCGCAATCACCCTCCAATGGATCAGCGTCACGAGTCCCGCATTCAGGATCGTGACGACATGCGCGATCGGGGCCATCGACGTGAGGAGTTTGACTCGTTCGTCGTGAAGCCAGCGCTGTTGGGTATCAGGCGCCATTAGGTGGAATCAGGTCTTGGAGGGACCTCCCATAGGCCTTATTCGGGGGTGGTGGTGGAGTCTACCGAATATCTCATGTGAAAGAAAGTGGGTGGTACGGACAACTAAATTTCTCTCATGACCTTCCGTGTTCCTGGAGCCGAGTTTGAAGGACGGGCGGAGGACCATCCTGATACGGCGGCATTGTGTGCTGGGCGGAAGCCCGGTCGTCTCGATCCCATAGACGACCGATCCTCAACTTATGCCCTAGGCGTTCCTGAGGTCGGCGGAAAAGCCGTTGGTTCACAAGAGCGGTCGTCTCACACAACGGGACGCTCGGAGTCACAGTCAATTAGATCAGCGATGAACCCGAAGAACGGGGCCCACCCAGTACCAGGGATCGGGACCGGCTTCAGCCTTGTGCGAGAGATGGGCGACATACCAGAAGACAATGTCCCTTTCTTGTATGTCATCATTGTCTTTGTATCCTAGATGGCCCCGTGCTCCGAACGGCCAGGGCTCGTCTTCGACCGTGTTTTGCCGCCGCACAGCCACGTCCTTGTCAGAAAACGCGTCCGCCGTACCATCGTCCGTTCCAGGCACAACCCATACGCCGTGCCCGGTCGGCTGGTCACGCGCGTACCAGACACGATTCGCCGAGGATTTCTTAACGATGTCCCGTTCGTTCGTGTACTTGTGCCAGCCTGGTCCCCACCCTTCGTCCGGGCCGCCGTCATCATGGACAAACACCTGGTCCGAGTCATCGCCGTCGATGTCGAAATCAAGCCGCCAGTACGGATGGTGGCTATGGTCGATCTTGCAGGAGAGTCCCTTGCTTTGCACGAGCGCTTGAATCTGTCCCTCCTTGCTCAGGTACCACGCTTGATAGAGGTGATACTCCCCGATTCTGGCGTAGACGCCCAGTTCGAGCCAGTCCGTTCCACCCACGGAGTACGATTCGTGACACACTTTTTGATTCCCGCAATTGGGAACGTTCACCATGTTGCTCCACTTAATGCGATCTTGAAATGGCCCGCACCCTTCGGCCCCACCCGTCGAAAACCAACTCCTCGGATCCCACCAGGGGCGGTCCCTCAGGTACTTGACGCGAATCACCGGCAGGCTGGCTTTGGCCAGCACCCGCTCGTTGTTGTAGGAGACGTTGATGAGCGCGATGCCGGCGAGGTCCCTCACTTCCCAGTCAAAACTCCACGGGCTCCACTCGGTATGGCCTGATTGCGGCTCGGCGAATGCCGGCGAAGCTATGAGCAGCCCGCACAGGGCTAGGATGACACAATAGGTGCTCCGCATCGGTTTTTTCTCCTTTCTCCCACTCACACCCGCACAGCCCCAAGCGCGGTGCATAGATACATGCGCCCCTTCTTTAAGGTCACGGCACGGGACCGGCATCCAGAACCTTCTGATCGATGAGGTCAACGGCCGCTGAGAAGAGCGGGTTACCCGAGTCTCCGCGCGCGAAGGTGACCCAGAGCACCCGATGGCCATAGCCGGGTCGTCCTTCCTCGATCGAAGTGAGGATCGCATGACCTGTCAGCCCTTGAACGGCGTTCTGTAGGCGGCTATCGCTCTTGGCAAGATCAATTGCGGTCTGAATCTCTTCATCCCCTTCGGGCGGTTCATATCCCGGCCTTGCATAGGCGCTTTCCACCTCCTGCCCTCTCATCCGGACCTCGACCGCCATGTTCTTGCTATAACTAAAATACGTGAGCCGTGTGCGCAATAATTCGGGTGCCGGGGTCACATTCTTGCCGGGCATAATCGTCTCCGTGCTGATGTGAGTAAATCGCGCTCCGAGCAGATCGCGGACACGCCGGTCTTGCAGGGCTCCCTGCTGCATCTCGGCCTCGCGGGCAGCGGACACGGCCATGGCCGGTGCGGTCATCGTGACTGACGCCACGTTCGTCCGACCCTTGGGCTTCAGGGGCCATCCTTCGGGCGATGCGTCGAAGTCCAGCTTCTGCACCGGAGGGGCCTTTCCTGGGAGCACCGACTTCGGCACATTCGTTTGAGGGTTTTCCGGATGGTCGTCGCCCTTGCGGCCAGGAGACAAGAGTGAACACCCGCCCGCCAATCCGAGAAGAGCCACCCCCGCCAACGCCATCCCCGTCCTGTTCAACGTGAGCTTCATACCATCTGTTCCTCTCCTGAAGAGACGCGCCATCTTCCAAGGTGTTCTTAGGCCGCCGCGAGCTTGGCCGCCACTCGGAGGGCGAATTTTGACAATTGTATCGTTGCGTCGAGGATGTCGGCCTGTCTTTTGCGCGCTTCCTTGTCCAGGCTCGCCCGGCGAAGGAGCACATTGAGTTCGTCGATTTCGCCTTCCGTGAAGGTCACCACCATCTTCACCGTATCGTTGTACGTATTGGCCAATCCGATATAGAGGGCCGCCTGCTGAGCGTAGAGCAGCCCCACAAGATCTTCCTCATCCTGAAACAGTTGAATCTTCTTGCCGACGTTCCCGATCTCTTCAAGGAAGAGCCGCTGCTTTTCTTTCATTTCAGTGTCGGCGGCCACCGCGAACTTCACCTGACCCGCCTCGATCTTCTCGATCAGTTCCCCCGCTTCGTCTCGTGATCCTTCGAGCTTCTTGAACAGGACCTTGAGCTTGTCCGCCGCCGTCTTGCCGGTCTCTGTAATTTCCTTGATGAGGCCATCGTTCCGTTGGAGGAATTCCGCAACCGACCCGATGCTGTTTTCAATGCTCATGGTATCCCCCGTGGGCTCCTTCGTCCCTAATTACGCTTCACCCGTTCAAGCAGGTCGAGAAGATCCGTCGATACCGCACGTCCCCGCACAAGAGCGCTGCTCCTGACTACCCCCATACCGAGAATCTCCTCCAACGCAGCATTGACCTGCTCGGAGTGTCTTAAGACGACGTCGACGCTGCTTGAGCCACCGGGAACTTCCTGCGCGACTGCTTCTACCAACTCAGGATCCACCGAGGCAAAGACAGACTTGTTGGCATAGTCCTGAACACGCTTGTGCAGAATCTCCAACGATTTCCACGAATCGCTCAGACGACTCTTGACCTGATTCATGGCCGCGAAATCCTCTCGGAACTGATCCAGGACCCTCTTCTCGAGACCTTCATACTCGGCCATATGAATCGTGCCGATCAAATAGGCGACGGCTTGGGCATCGGCCCCGGTTTTCGTGGACACGTTCTGATAAGACGTGAAGATGAACGAGTGCACGGCCTCATTGGCGCGCAAGGCTTCGAAAGATTTGCTGAGGGACTGGAGCCCCTTTTCCGTCAGGATGACTCGGTCCTCGGATCCCTGTGCGACCTTCTCGTCAAAGTTCTTTCGGGCCTCTCTGATCTTGTCTCCCTCTTTCGCGATCAGATTCCGAACGCTCTTGCTGTGAATGGCCGAGCATCCAGAGAGGGCGAGCCCCGTTACCACGATCATGATCATGACTGTCCGCAATATAGACATGGCGGGTCCTCCGATCTTCCCCTGCGGGACGTTCTCAGCGAGACGCCTTGATAGCGTCGGCGATTTCCTTGATGTCCTCACGTCGGACGGTCACATCGATGTCGAGGTAACCTTTCACCATTGAATGGAGTCGTCGCAACACCTCGACGTTTGTTCGGTAGTCATCGAACGGCGACAGATCGATTCGGGTGGACCGTTGATACTCCTGGTCAACCTGCTTGCTGACAGCGGTGATCAAGCTTGGAATCCTTTTGAGGATTCCCGTCGTGTCACTCTTCCCCGCTGCAAAGAGAACCTGCCCATCAGGTCCAGCTCGAGCCGGGAGACCTTGTAGCCGAATGTCGTTCACGCGAGCCGTGACTTCTGAGCCCAGGAGTTCGGCCGCCAATCCGGCATACTCCTGATCAGCAACGCTGGAACGCTTGGGATCGGTGGTGGCCCAGGCCAGCGCCAGGTTCAACATATGTCGAGTCGTCACATAGCGGTACCACTGTTGAAAGCGGTCATTAACGTTTCCAGCAAGTTGCCGGTACTGCTCCGCCAACTTTACATTCTCCGCATAGTGCTGATCCTTAACAGCCAGCGCTTGTTTGACCTCGACAGGTGTTGCGCAACCCACGAGCCCCCCGATACAGAGGCAAAGTGCAAGGCGAAGCAGACTCATGGATCACCCTCCCTGTTAGTTCGCACCTAGACTCGTTGATGAGCGGAATGAAAATCGCTGGTCCGTATGATTCGGGCCGGCACAAGGAGATACGCGCCCTACCCAATTTGATCAATGCATGAAGCATCGGTGGCCTCTTTGTCAAGCCCCTTACTCTGCCCGTCTAAAAATACGAGAACCCTATGGCTGCGTAGATCCCTACCTCGGCTAGATTCGCCCCAAAGCTTTCCGGATCGCTGCGGCGGTCTTGGCGTCGACGCCAGCCGCTTCCCGCATCTGTTCATCAGTTGCGCGGGCGATTTCATCGAGGCTGATGAACTGCTTGAGTAGACGCTTTTTCTTCACCTCGCCGATTCCGGGAATCTCTTCGAGTCGAGAGGTCACCAGCGCCTTGCCTCTGAGCTTTCGGTGGTAGGTAATAGCAAATCGGTGGGCTTCATCCCGAATGCGTTGGAGCAGATGGGTGGCCGGCGAGGAGGCCGCCAGCACGATCGCGCCTTTTCTTCCGGGGACGAAGATCCGTTCTTCTTTTTCGCCGCGCGCTTTGGCGAGGCCGATGAGGCGCAGTCCGGTGAGTCCGAGGTTCTTGATTCCTTCCATGGCTGCGCCCAATTGACCGATCCCCCCGTCGATGAGAATCAAATCCGGGAGTGGAAGCCCCTCGGTCTGTTCGTGCGGACTATAGCGACGAATCACCACTTCCTGCATGCTGGCGAAGTCATTCGCCCCTTCAACCGTCTTGATGCGGAATGTGCGATAGTCCGATTTCTTCGCCTGACCATCCTCCCAGACCACCATCGAGGCCACGGATTGGTTGCCCATCGTATTGGAAATATCGAACCCTTCGATCCGTCGCGGCGGTCGCTCAAGTCGAAGCAAGCGTTTCAGTTCCTCAACCGCTTGCCGGTCGATGGCCTGGTCGCGCAGATGGTCGGATGCCGCGGCGGCGGCATTCTCCTCAGCCAGCAGAACGAGTTGGTGCTTGGCCCCGCGCTCCGGCGCGAGGATTCTTACCGCTTCGCCTTTCTTCTCCGATAGCCAGGCTTCAATCAGCGTGGCGTCAGCCAGTGGCGTGGGAACGAGCAGTTCCTTCGGTGGAAGTACGTCTTTGTTGTAGAACTGCTCGACTGCCGACCGGACCAATTCTTCATCCGAGGTCTCCGCCCCTTCCGACAAGAAGAAATCCTTGCGTCCGATGAGGAGCCCTCCTCGAACGAAGAGCATCTGCAGGTCCACCGCCTTGCCTTGGCGGGCCAGGCCGATGACGTCCTGATCCGTGAAGCTGGTTTGCGCGACCCGCTGCTTTTCGAGCGCCCGCTCGACCTTGAAAATCCGGTCCCGCAACCGCGCGGCTTCTTCGAAATCCTCGCGGTCGGCGGCGGCCTGCATGTCGGCCCGCAAGCCTTCCAACAATTCAGTATCTCGCCCCTCCAGGAACATCCTGACCTGCTTGACGATATGGTGATACTCCTCCCGGTTCTGATTCCCGATACAGGGGGCCATGCACCGCTTAATTTCAAACTCAATGCAGGCGCGCTCCGCCGTCCCATCAATCTCGATGTCACACGTGGCCAGCGGAAAAACCTTGCGAATCACCCGTAAGGTTTCCCGCATTGCGCCGGCCGGTACATAGGGACCGTAGTAGAGCGCGCCGTCTTTCTGCACGCGACGCACGACGGACAAGCGCGGAAAATTCTCCTTCACCGGAAACCGGATGTACGGGTATTGCTTATCGTCACGGAGCACGATGTTGAACCGCGGGCGGTGCCGCTTGATCAGGTTGCTCTCGAGGATCAGCGCTTCCAGTTCCGATCGAGTCACAATCGTCTCGATATCAGTGACCTGACTGATCAAAAGCGCGGTTTTCGGCGGGTGGTCGCTGCCTTTCTGGAAATAGGATCGCACGCGATCCACCAGCGCTCGCGCCTTGCCGATATACAGGATCTCCCCCCGCGCGCTCTTCATCAGATACACGCCGGGCTGCTCGGACAGATGATCGAGCTTGGACAGGAGTTCGGCTGAAGGAATCATAAAGCTACCAGCTTTCAGCGATCGGTCCACCGGCAATGGGGATCGACCATCAAGATTTCTCAGCCTGACTATTGTACGGTGTGCAAGTGAGGAGGGGCAACTTGGAGATGCGGCGCGCAGCCTGAGAGCTGACGGCTGATCGCTGAGGGCTCCTTGTTCAGCGAAGCGTTCGGACGAAGGAGGGGCTGAGGGTTCCCCGAGCCACTTCGGCGACGGGCCCCTGCATGGTGAGATTGAAATCCCGATCGACCTCAATGCGGATAGTGCCGCCGGGAGCCTTCACCGCCACCGGGCTTTTGACCAGCCCGAGTCTCACAGCGGCGCTGGCCGCCGCGCAGGACGACGACCCGGACGCCTGCGTCTCGCCCGCCCCTCGCTCCCAAATGAGGATAAAGATTTCCCGCGGCCCGGTCGGCACCGTGAGCTGGACATTGACCCGTTTGGGAAAGATGGGATGGCGCTCCAATTGGGGCCCCAACTCCAACAGCTCCTCTCTCGTCCATCGCTGCCCTTTCGGTCTGAACAGCACGCAGTGAGGATTGCCGACACTGACGCCGGTGAACCGCAAGCGCTTACCCGCGACCGCGATCGGTTGGTCGATGAGTTCTCCGACCTTCAGGGAACACGGCAAGGCTTGCGGTCTGAACGTGGCCTTTCCCATCTCCACGGTGACGTCGGCGGCATCGCCATGTCGATCAAGATGCATCTCGATGTGGACAAGTCCGCCCTTGGTTTCGACGGTGAAGCGCTTCCGCTTCGTCTTCCCGGTGGCATGGAGGTAGCGCGCGAAGATCCGCAGACCGTTCCCTGACTTTTCGGCTTCGCTTCCGTCAGGGTTGTAGATCCGTAATCCGAAATCGGCCAGCTTGGAAGGAACCAGCGCGAGGATGCCATCGCTCCCCACTCCTCGATGGCGGTCACAGATGGCCCGGATAGAGGATGGAGAGAGACGGACGCTGATCTCCTTATGGTCCATCACTACGTAGTCGTTCCCGAGACCGTGACCTTTGAAGAACTCGTTTCTTATCTTTCTCACGTGTGAGGCGCGCCGTAAGGAATAATCGGGTGCGGATTATAGCGAGACCGGACCAAATTTGTAAGGGATGGTCAGACGAGCGCGGCGCCCGGCGGTCGCTCGATCAACTCGATTTCATAGCCGTCCGGCGCGTCGATAAAGATGAACCGGCTGCCGGACGAACTGCGGGTGGGACCGTCGGTGATCTTCACCTGCTTCTCATTCAATTCACGAATCGTCGCGTCGAGGTTGCCGACCTCGAAGGCGAGATGAACGAGATCTTCCTGCACCTTGACGGGCCCACTGGGCGGAAAGCTGGCCAATTCAATCAGCTCCTCACTGTTGGGAACCTTCAGGAACGCCAAGTGCGACCCTCGCGGGGAGGTCTTCCGTTCAAGGACCTCCAATCCGAGCACATCGGTGTAGAACCTGATTGTCTGCTCCATATCACTGACACGCATTCGGGTATGCAGGAGCTTCTTCACACGCATTGGTCACCTCAACGTAAGAGCCAAGAGGACGACATATGGTCCATTGTTGCCTTCTGCGTGTCACCTTTTAACTGGATCAAGCGCCGGGCCGGTGGTTTTGCGCAGCAGAATTTCAGCCGTTTCGGGGACAAGGAAGTTCGGGATCGGACCAATCTCCTGATAGCCGTATCGTTGATAAAAACGTCGGGCTCCGCTGTTGAAATCGGAAACGCAGAGAAACAAATTCTTGACGCGCGCAAAGACAATTCCTTCCACATGCGTGAGCAGCATCCTGCCCAACCCTTGCCCTTGCGCCGAGGGATCGATCGCCAGCAACTCCAGATAATCGCCGAAGAGAAATCGTTGGCGAAGCATCGCCACGCCGGCGACCCTTCTGGCTCGTTCGATCACCAAGGCCTCGCGCCCCTGCGGCAACGGATCAAAGAATCGTTCCCAGTGGACAGCGGTATAGCCCAATCGTTTCCAAGGATCCGCGCCGGCCAGCATCCGGATCACGACATTCCGATCGTCGGGTTGGTAGGGTCGGATGGACGGGCTTACGGTTTCGCCTGCTGTCTGCATGTGAGCAATTCAGTCACGGTCATCGCTTGAAGGCCTCGTGGACGGATCAGGTCTTGATAAAGAGCTTCCACCACCTCCCGTGTACGTTTGCCCTTCCCGTTGGCATGGAAGACGATAATGCTCCCGTTTCGCGCCCTGGTTTTCACCGTCTGAACGATCCGATCGCGGGAGAGATGCGGGTCCGGATCTCCGGACGCAATGTTCCACAGAACGAATCGCAGTCCCAGCGCCTGCACAATCTTGACGGTGGCCTCATTGTATTCCCCATAGGGAGGCCTGAACAGTGGAGCCTGATGGCCGTACCGCGTCTGCAACCATGTGACGGCGCCCTGGATCTCGCGGCGCTGCGCGTCTTCATCCAGCAATGGCAGGTGAGCGTGCGCGTGTCCGTGCGTGCCCACCTCAAAGAAAGGTACCGCCAAGAGCCCGCGGACTTCGGCCTCGTGCTTCGCCATCCAGCGACCGGACATAAAGAACGTTGCCGGGATGTGTGCATCTTTGAGAAATTCGATCAACGGCTGATCGTATCCGGAACCTTCTCTTACAGGACACAGATCAAAGGTCAACGCCATCCCTTGGCATGTCTTTGGTCCTTCCTGAATGACTTCCGCATTCCCGTCACCCGGTGTGCCAGCAACTGCAAAGAGCATGGTGCAGATAATGGCCAATATCTGAAACATCATCTCTCGCCTCGTGCGCCATTCTACGTGTTAATGGACAGCTCCCACAAGGATGCTCAGGAAGGTACAAATTGGCACTTTTCTCACGGTTACGAAGAGAGGTTGAATAAGAATGCGACTACTCGCCCAAGCTGGACATAGAAGATACGAAGTTGGCCCTTTTCCAGCCTCCGTCACTTGCCGGCCCGGGCCACAGACAAATTTTGCGAGATCGCGACACGGACGAGATAGACCGCGAGGAGAAAGCCATAGACAACACAGAAGAAGTTAAAGGCGGCTCGATAAAAATCCTCCAGGAGGAGAGGTAGGCACAAGGCAAAGACCACGGTCGCAATCAACGTCGCGATGCTGAGCCGCTGGCCGAAATCATGCGCGGGTTCACGCTGAATTGGTTTGAGGGCCTGAGCATAGCGGTCAGCCCGCTCCAGGCTCGCTTCCCGCACCGACTCATCCGACGGCCCCCAGCGCCGCAGCGCCACCATGCCTCCGATGATTACTACCCACGGCGCCGACCAGAACGGCCAGTATTGCGACCCGGCGTACCCGTCGGCAACCAGCAGAGCGGCGAAAATGGGCAGGTACAGACATGCAAGGATGACCGGAGCGGCCCAGGTATCACGAAGGCGCAGCTTGCCCGCACCTCCATGAATCAGCTCCCGCTCGAACAAGGGAAATCCGTATTTCAACACAGCCAAGGCAATGGCCGCGCTGATGGTCTTGTCGGGAATATACCGCAGCCAATTCTGGAACCAATTCAGCAGAGACCACCCGACACTCCCACCCCACGCCGAACCCAACAAAGTCTCCAGTTGATCATGGAACGCTTCTTGTACGCCCGTAAACATCTGTTCCAACCCCCGCGCCACGTCCGGATTGAGCGCAAACACGTTGGGTTGCGCAAGCGCCGCCTGCAGGACGGTGCCGGGAATACTCATCACGCCCGCGCCGATGAACCCGAACGCGAACAAATACCAAAAGTGAGACAGCGCCGACGCCCGGGGGGTCCGAAGATATTCGCGAAATCCCGCGCGGCGGCCCAGGAACCCCCAGAAAAATCCGCCGGTCATATTGACCAGAGCCCACGGGAAGATGATCAGATCAGCGCCTGGATCAGGATACAGCAGCCAGTTCACCAGGGAATTCGACAGGAGCGCCACCAGCGCCCCCCACCACGGCCCCAGCAGCAGCGCCGCCAGCGCGGTGCCGGTCATATCCAGATACAGAATGCTTTCCAGGCGAAGGCTTAGAACCAGCCCGAGATAGTTCAACAGGAGTCCGGCTCCGATGATGACGCTCAATTCGTGCAACAGGAGATAGCTTGACACGTTGATGATTTTCCAATGGGGATAGCGATCCCGCGTCGGGCGCCCCATGGGCGTCGGCTCGACACGCGGAGCCCCTTCGTTTGGCCTGTCCGCTTGCAAGCGATCTCGAATGCTCAGGACTTTCTCCGTAACGGTCAATAAAGCGGCGAAAAATCCGGCGATGGTGCCGGCTAAGAGCAGCGCGTCTCTATCCATTCCAGGCACTCCTTGGCTCAAGACCCTGCTGGGGATACAAGAAAAACAGCACCAGCAAGTCTACCTCCGAACCGCCAAGTTCGCCAGGAATACCCTGGAGAATGACTGAGTTATTTCGCGATCTTGCGGGTCTGCAAGCGATGGACAATCGCAGCGCCGAAGAGAAAGAGGGCGGCCGAGTAATAGACCCAGAGGAGAAACAGCACCACGACGATCAATGACCCGTACATCCGGCTATACACCGACAGATTCTGAACATAGGAGCTAAAGACGTGCTTGGCGAATTCCCAGAGCA
Organism: Nitrospirota bacterium; assembly: GCA_963703955.1. Taxonomy (GTDB): domain Bacteria; phylum Nitrospirota; class Nitrospiria; order Nitrospirales; family Nitrospiraceae; genus CAVPGK01. Next base: position 164,826 of record CAVPGK010000021.1, read on the forward strand.
CAGCCAATACCAGGCCGCCGACCATGGCGTGACGCCAAGCCGGCTGGGTGTGCGGCAGATAACGATAAAGGCACGTCACTGCCGTTAGAACGAGGATGAAAGGCAGCAGATACGACAACAGAAACTCATGCGCCCCGACCGCGACCACGTCAATTCCGCCAATTCGCGGCGCGTACTGGACCATGAGACCCAACATCTGGGTGACAACGTAGGACATGATCAAGAGTAGCCCCACGAGGCCGAGCAACACCAGCGAGATGGTCATGGAGATCAGAGGGTGTCGGTGCTGCGGGATTTCGAACACCACGTTGACCGCGTAATCCAATTCATAGAACACGAGCAGGCCGAACCAGACGAAGGTGAAGAGGACGACCCAGCGCACAACCTGTTCGCTCGCCACCCGCTTGATTTCTTCCGCCAGTTCGACGCCGAAGGTCGGGAAGAACCCTTGTAGAAAATCGAGCAGAAACTCGAATCCGATCCGTTCCTGGCTGACGATGAAACTGACCAAATACAGCAGTAAGAATACCAGCGGGAAAAAGGATAGGAGGGTAAAGAATGCCAGTGAGGCGGCGAGGCTCGTACAACCATGACGCCGAAAATCCAACACCGCGGTCCACAGCAAGCGAAGGAAGGCACTCACCGGGCGGAGAATGTACCCATATCTCTCCCGCCTGTCAACGTGATGCCGTCAGCCGCTATCTGCTGCCACCAGAAGCTAGACCTTTAAAAATATAAGTGGATCCCCAAGCCGATGGACTCAATCTTCCTCACAAAAAATTGGCCGTTCGGAGAATGACCATTGAAATATTCCACCAGGACCTGGAGGTACCGGTCGCCGATCCGCGCATTTTCAAATTGCACACCGGCGCGAAGGGACACATCGGTGCTCCATTTGGTTTCCTCGAAGCTCTGGAAGTCGGCGTATGCCACCGGACGCACTGCGCCAACGAAAAAGGTTCGAGGACTTTGAAATTCGACGCCGAACTGGGCGGTGCCCGGCTTTATGTCCTCAGGGTCCGTGCGCACGAGGTATCCACCCCCGCCGTAGAGGCGCAGGATATCCCAAAGATCATAGGACAATTTTGCATCCACGCTCTCGATGCTGAGATTAACCCGGTCGGCCTGGTTCACACTAGGACGCAGCAAATACTCATCCCCGAGATGTGAGCTCTGGTGCGCCAGACGCACGAAGGCAGAGAAATCGCCGGATCGATAGCTAGTCAGTAGTGACACAAAGTAATCCGCATTGATGAGATCTTTGGAATCCGTGTCGATATCGAAGATGGCGAAGACAGCGCCTTGCACGCCGATGTCCCACTGACCCCCGAACGGAGCTTTATTTCGATAGAGAGCGATCGTTTCCCCGAAGGTCGCCGCGAAGACATTGGTAAATTCTCTCCCTTCATTGATGTAACGACGGTAGGCCGCCGAAAAATGCGGCCAGCGCGGGTCGGCATGCAGCGGGTCGAACAGCTGTCCCCTTGGAAGAAAGTGAGATGCGGGAGGTGGGATCTCAGCCCGCGCAGCGTCCGGCTCTGAAACGGCCGAGGATTGATCCCCCGGCGCTCGTACCTCCACACCTTTGACCCCGGGAATTTCCATCAAGGCAGCGATGATTCTGTCGCGCTTCGCGCCGCGTAGGTGCTCGGCCGTGACGGTGATGACGCCGTCACGAACATGAATGGACCCGCCGGCCAACCCGATTTCCTGCCGCAGCATCGCGCTGGCATACCCGGCAATATAGGAGTCATCCGCAGACGTGGCCTCCACCAATGCCGCATGAAAGGCAAGGAGCAAGAACACAACAATTCTAAACATCACTTTGTATTACCATTCACCATCGTGCACGCAGAGATCATCTTATCGTCTGTTCCAAAGAGGTGAGACATACTCGATCTCGCCATCGGCTCAGCTTACCATGACTATGCATGACCTGATGCGAGTTAGAAGGCCAGCGAGCAGTTAGACCACCATCTCTGCTGTCATCCTATTATAAGGCTGGATGCATAGTTGACGATGAAGCCCTGGTCGTCAAGAAAGAGAAAGATCAATGAATAGGGGTAGAGAAGAAACGCGAGGTTTGACTGCCGCATTCCGGAATGTGAGGAACAGTGGGAGCGCTCCACCACACTTTACTTGAGCGTCAGCACGGCTTGTGTGGTGACCGAGACGAGGAAGTCGGGGAAAAGGCCGAGCAGGACGACGCCGGCGAGCGCGCAGGCGAGGACCAACGTCATGGCGGGTGAGGGCGTGAATCGCGGTACGGCTTCCGTGGAGGGTTCCGGCTCCCGCATGTACATGACCATCACGACACGCAGATAGAAATAGGCGGAGATGGCGGCGAACAGGACCGCCACCACCGCCAGCCACGTCAACCCGGCTTTCACGGCAGCCAGGAACAAATAAAATTTGCCGATGAAGCCGGCGGTCGGTGGAATTCCCGCAAGAGACACCATAAACACCAGCATGAGGAACGCCGGCAGCGGCTGCCGTTTGGCAAGCCCGGTGAAATCCTCGATCTCATCCCCTTCCACGTCGCCTTTTCGAAGCATCGCCACGATCGCGAACGCACCCAAGGTCATGAACGCGTAGACCGCCAGGTACAGCATGACACTGGAGAGTCCCAATGATCTGACGCTGGCTTCGGCCTCCGTCTGTCCCGCGACGACCACACCGATCAACGCATAGCCCGCGTGGGCGATGCTCGAATAGGCCAGCATCCGCTTCACATTGGTCTGGACAATCGCCACGACATTCCCCAGGGCCATCGTGACGAGGCACACGAGAAGGAAGAGCATGTACCAGTTTGCCTTGAGCCCGCCCAGTCCTTCGAAAAACACCCGCACGAATGCGCCGAAGCTTGCAGCTTTTGAGGCAACGGCCATGAACGCGGTGACCGATGTAGGGGAACCTTCGTACACATCCGGCGTCCACATGTGGAAGGGTACCACCGCGATCTTGAAACCGAACCCGACCACCAGCAGGATCATCGCGATACCCAACCCGGGATCATCGACGCCGAGGGCGCTGACTGCCGCCGAGATCGCCGAGAGGCGCGTGCTGCCCGCAAGTCCGAAGAGCAACGAAATGCCATAGAGCAGAAGCCCGGAAGAAAACGCCCCCAGGACAAAATATTTTGCGGCCGCCTCCAGCGACCGCGCTTCGAATCGCTTGAACCCTGCCAGCACGTAGAGCGACAGGGACATCAGTTCGATGCCGAGATAAATCGTCAGCAGATCGGAGGCGGAGACCATGATCATCATCCCCGACAGCGACAGCAGCAGGAAGCCGTAATATTCCGCCAGGTGGATCCGCTCTGCCTTCAAATAGGGAAGGGACAAGAGAATCGTCAGCCCGGTGACGAGGTAGAGGAGGAGCTTCCAGAAGCACGCGTAGGGATCGATGATGACGAGATCGCTGAACGCCGAGACTCGCGATTGCATCTGCGCGGCGGTCAGCCCGAAGCAGATGACCAGGGCTCCCAGACTCAGCCACGCCAGCCAACTCTTCTGGGGCGCAGGCGTAATCGGGTCCAGCGCCAGCACGAGACAGGCCGCGGTCACGATGACCAGTTCAGGAAGGATAGCCATCAAATCGGCGAGCGGAAGCGTCATCTTAGCTCTGACCGCTGAGTTACGAACTCAGCTTCCAATCTAGAACTCGACACTCGATTCAGAACGGTTTCCCCGCGCTCAGTCATGGCCGGACGACCTTGGTCCATCCGCTCAACCAAACTATTCACACTCCGATGCATCAGCGTCAGGACGGGATTGGGATGGAACCCGATCCAAAAGACCAGCACGACCAACGACGACAGGGTGGCCATTTCACGCCAGTTCAAGTCAATGAGCTTCGGAGCCATCTTGGCATTCGGAACTCCGAACACCACGCGCTGCACCATCCAGAGAAGATAAGCGGCCGCAAGGATGATCCCCAGCGAGGCGATGACGGCGGCGGTCTTTGTTCCAGAAGAACGTGCCGACGAGCACCAGAAACTCCCCCACAAAGCTGTTGGTGCCCGGCAGACCGAGCGAGGACAAGGCAAAGATCACCAGCAGCGTAGCATAGCGCGGCATGGGACCGGCAAGGCCGGCGTTATCGGCGATCAGACGACTATGGGTCCTCTCGTAGATCGCCCCAACGCACAGGAAGAGCGCCCCGGTGGTGATCCCGTGATTGACCATCTGCATGATCGCGCCTTCGATGCCTTGCGCATTGAGCGCGAAGATACCCAGGGTGACGAATCCCATGTGGCTGACGCTGGAGTAGGCAATCAGTTTTTTCAGATCGGCTTGAGCCAGAGCCATGTACGCGCCATAAATAATCGCAATGAGCGAGAGCGCCACCATGATCGGAGTGAAGGCGGCCGTCGCCTCGGGCAGCATTGGGAGTGAGAAGCGCAGGAACCCGTACGCCCCCATCTTCAGCAGGACGCTGGCCAGGAGCACGCTGCCGGCTGTCGGCGCTTCCACATGCGCGTCCGGCAGCCAGGTATGAAAGGGAAACATGGGCACCTTGACGGCAAACGCGATGAAGAAGGCCCAGAACAACCAGTGTTGCACGGTTGACGAATATTCCACCCGACTGAGCAGGAGAATATCGAAGGTCTGCCCCCCTGGAAAAACAACGTCAGGATGGCGATCAAGAGCAGGACGCTGCCCGCCAAGGTGTACAGGAAGAACTTTATCGCGGCGTAGACCCGCTCCGGTCCGCCCCAGACACCGATGAGCAGATACATGGGAATCAGCATGACCTCCCAAAAGACGTAAAACAGGACAAAATCCAGCGCCGCGAAAACGCCCAACATGGCGGTCTCCATGACCAGCATGGCAGCCATGAACTCGCGCACGCGCGTCTCGATGGCCCGCCAAGACGCCAACACGCAAAGCGGGAGGAGAAAGGTCGTCATGAGAAACAGCGGGAGGCTGATCCCGTCGAGACCGAGGCTGTAACTGACCGGCGGCGAGGTGATCCAGGTCACTTGTTCCGTAAACTGCATATGCGACGTGGCGGGATCGAACAACACCCCCAGCGGAATCGAGAAGAGGAACGTCGCCACCGTCACAACCAACGCGACCAGTCGCACCGCCGACATGGGAACAAGAAACATCAGGCCGGCCCCGACCAGCGGAAGAAACACGACCACGGTCAGCCACGGGAAACTTGTCGCGTCAGTCATAATTTACCAATAGGCATGAGGCTAGGGGTAAGAGGATTCTGTATTGACCGTTGCCTATCGCCTTTCGCTCCACGCCCCTTGCTTTTTAGAACAACAGATACACCGTCAGAATGATCACACCGCCCAGTGTCATACCTAGCGCATAGTGCTGGGTTTGGCCGCTTTGCACGAGCCGCATCAGCCACCCCCACCAAGCGATCCCGCGAGCCACTCCATTGACGGCGCCATCGATCACGCCGACATCCACGTGCTTCCACAAGTGATCGGCCAGCTTGAAGGTCGGACGCACCATCGTCTGATCATAGGCTTCATCGACGTACCACTTGTTCAACGACAGTTGATAGAGCTGGTTCCAACGTCGGGCAAGTTGATCTGGGAGGCCTGGCGACGTGACGTAGAGGACGTAGGCCACGGCGATTCCGCCAAGCCCTAGCAAGGTCGCGGCCATCATGACGCCGAGCGAGGCAGGCCCCCCGTGATGGCCTTCGCCGCTTCCGGAAAAAACCGGCTCGAGAAAACCAGGGATACCGACATATCCGGCGACAACGCTGAGTCCGGCCAAAATGACCAACGGCACCGTCATCGTCGGCGACGGCTCATGCACGTGATCCGCATGATGAGGGTCCACCCGAGACTTCCCCCAGAACGTGGCGAACACCAGGCGGAAGCTGTAGAAGGCCGTCAGAAACGCGGTCGCTAGGCCGAGGATCGCCAAGACCTTGCCCAACGCGCCAGCCGACCAGGCAGAGACCAAGATTTCATCCTTGCTGAAGAATCCGGACGTCAACGGAAACCCGGTCAAGGCCAATGACCCGATGACGAATGTCCAGTAGGTGACCGGAAGCTTGGATTTCAGTCCTCCCATCCGCCGCATATCCTGTTCATGGTGCAGGGCGATGATCACCGACCCGCACGCCAAGAACAGCAGCGCTTTGAACGCGCCGTGCGTCAGCAGGTGGTAGATCCCAGCTGCATAGGCTCCTAAGCCGCAGGCCATCACCATGTATCCGAGCTGACTTACCGTGGAATAGGCGACGATTCGCTTGATGTCGTGTTGTGTCACCGCGATCGTGGCGCCGAGCATCATAGTGAGCGCGCCGACGACGGCTACCACATCCATCGCGGTCGGGGAGAGGTTATAGAGCGGCGCAAGCCTCGCCACCATGAAGACTCCCGCGGTCACCATGGTCGCAGCATGAATCAACGCCGAAATCGGTGTGGGACCTTCCATCGCATCCGGAAGCCAGACGTGAAGCGGCACTTGCGCCGATTTCCCCACCGCGCCCATAAACAACAGCAAACAGATGAGGGTCAAGGTGGATACTTCCCATGTCCCGCCGAAAGGGGCCAATAGATTGGTGGTGTGATTGGTGAAGTCCGCCGCCTGCGCAAAGACGTGGCGATACTCCAGCGAGCCGAAGGTGGCCAGCACCAGCAGAAGCCCCAACAAGAACCCGAAGTCGCCGACCCGGTTGACGATAAAGGCCTTGGTGGCCGCATCACAGGCCGACGGCCGATCGTACCAATGGCCGATCAAGAGATACGAGCACAGCCCGACCGCTTCCCAGAAGACAAACAACTGAAGGAAATTGTCCGCCATCACCAGCATCAACATCGAAAAGGTGAACAGGGCGATATACGCGAAGAAGCGGGCATAACCTTTCTCGCCCTGCATGTAGCCGATCGTGTAGACGTGCACCAGCGAACTGACAATGGTCACCAGCAGCAGCATGGCGACGGTCAGCCGGTCGACCGAGAGGCCCACCCCGATGCGGAGATCACCGGATGTGAGCCAGGTATAGAGCGGCACCGAGATGCGCTCGCCCCCGACGACATCTCCAAAGGTCAGGCACGAGAGCACGAGGGACCCGATCACCGCGGGGACGGCGATCCAGTGCGCCCGCTCCCGGATCCAGTGACCGGTCAAGCCCAGGATCACGAAGGCGGCAAAGGGAAGAAGGGGGATCAGGATGTATTGCATCAGTTCAACAATGATCCAGGTTTGTCAGGCCGTTTCACCTAACACGTATCGCTCAGGACTCAGTCCTGTTCTTGCCTACCACTTCAACAATTGAAACTCATCCACATTGATGCTCGCTTTGCTCCGGTACAGCGCAATGATGATGGCCAGCCCGACCGCCACTTCAGCGGCCGCCACGGTGAGCGCGAAAAAGACGAATACCTGGCCGGCGACGTTCTGAAAATAGTAGGAAAAGGCGACGAAGTTGATATTGGTCGCGTTCAGCATCAGCTCGACCGAAAGCAGGATGATGATAATGTTGCGCCGCATCAGCACGCCCACGAGACCGGTGATGAACACGATCGCACTCAGGATCACATAGTACGAAAGAGGAACCATCATTCACCCATCAAGATTAAAAGATACAAGACAAAGGGAGAAGTAAGCCTTTCGCTACCTTCTACCTTTCACCCATGATGTCTTTTTTCGCCAGGATGATCGCGCCGATCATGGCCACCAACAGAATCAGCGAGGCGACTTCGAACGGAAAGAGATAGGTGGAATAGAGCACCTCTCCGATCGTTTCCGTATTGCCGCTCACGGCATCGCCGACCGGTTGATTCCGGAGGGGAGCCTCGTTTTCCGGGGATAGGCTAGTTCGAACCGCCAGGAGCAGGACTTCGGTGAGGATCGTCACGCCCAGAAGCGCCGCAATCGGAAACTGGGAATGGTATCGCTCTTCCCGCTTGACGTTCAGCAGCATGACCACGAACAGGTACAGAACCAGAATCGCGCCGGCATAGACGATGATCTGCACGGCGGCCAGGAATTCGGCGTGCAGCGTCACGTACAGGCCCGCCACGTGAAAGAATAGAATCAGCAAGGAGAGGGCGCTGTAGATCGGATTGCGCAGCGTCACGACCAGGATGGCGGTCAGGACAATCACGCCGGAAAAATAAAAGAAGAAGAACGTCGCCACCGGTCAGCTCGGCTTATCTGTGAATGCTGTAGCGAGGTCCGCGACGCGAGGAATAACGAGCGTCACGTTTGCGGACGCCGCCGAGTGGTGAGGCGGCTGTGCCTTGCCGAAGCCAAAGCCCGCAATTTCACCCGCCCTCCCCAGGCGCGCCAAGACGCGCCCGTTCCCGGAGGCTTCTCGCAAGGCGCACGGCGCGATGAATAAAGAGCGCCACGTCTGTGCGCGCCGGCGAGACGGTGAGCCGGCCGTTTCTTCGTCGAGGAGCCCGAACGAGAAAAGCCGCGCCGGGCGAAGGGATCGGATGCCGTAGTAGGTATTCATAGATAACCCGAGGTTAGCTTTCCTTGGAAGGGAGATGCTTGTAGGCGACGTTGAAGAAGGCGACGTTGGGGTGTTGCAATTCGAGTCTTTTTTCTCTCACCGGAAACGAACGCTCGCCGATGGCGAGAAGCTGTTGCTTATTGAGATAAAGCTGGCGCTTGTCATACACCGCCCACTCGTACTCACGGGTCATGCCGAGCGCATCGACCGGGCAGGCTTGCACGCAGAGGCCGCAGAACAGACAGCGGGTCATGTCCATATAATATTCTTTCGCATACCGTTTGACCGGCTGATCGGGGACCTCCGCGCTGATGACTTTGATGACGCGTGACGGACACGCGGCTTCGCACAAATCGCAACCGACGCATTTCTCCGTCCCGTCGTCGTACCGAAGCAACGCGAGCATCCCTCGGTAGCTGTCCGGAAGTGTCCGCTTCTCGTGCGGGTACTGCAGCGTGATCGGCTTGTAATGAAGCAAATGGATGAGCGTCGCCTTCATGCCCATCAGGATCTCATAGAAGATGATGGTCTTGAACCAGGTCTTGACTCTTGCCGCCATGACGCCTCTCGCCCGTGCCTACCTATCGCGGAAACAAATATGCCGCAATCGACGTGTACAGAATGTTCCCCAGCGCAATCGGCAGCATGACCTTCCACCCGAACCGCATAAGCTGGTCGTACCGCAGACGCGGGAGCGTGGCGCGCAACCAGAAGAACAGGAACAGGAAGAAGTACACCTTGGTTGTGAACCAGAAAAGACCTTCGATCCACGCCACGTTCTCCGGGAGCAGCGTCCCTGGATACGGTGCATTCCAGCCCCCAAGAAAGAGAATGACCGCGACACAGGAGACCAGAATCATGTTTGCGTACTCCGCCATAAAGAAGAAAGCAAACCGCATCCCGCTGTACTCGGTAAAGAAGCCCGCCACCAGCTCGCTCTCTGCCTCGGGGAGGTCGAACGGCACCCGATTCGTCTCGGCCACGGCCGAGATCACATAGACCACGAAGGCGACCAATTGCGGCGCCGGAAACGCGAACGCGAACCAGTGCCAGAACCCGCCGGTCTGCGCCTCCGTGATCTTGACCAGGCTCAACGAGCCGGCAAGCAAAAGGACACCCACGATGGCCAAGCCGACGTTCAATTCGTAGCTGATGACCTGGGCTGCCGATCGTAATCCTCCCAGCAGAGAATATTTGCTGTTCGAAGCCCATCCGCCCAGGATGATCCCGTAGGCCCCGATCGACGTGAAGGCCAGGATGTACAGGATCCCGATATTGATATCACTGATGACAAAGGGTTGAAACGGAATGCCGAACACCTCGACGGTCTTGTTCGGTCCGAACGGGATGACCGCGAAGCCGATCAGCGCCGTGACCAGCGTCAGGATCGGCGCGAGGCTGAACAGGAACTTGTTCGCCCCGGCCGGAATAATGTCTTCCTTGAAAAATAGCTTGAGTCCATCGGCTACGGGCTGCAGAATCCCGTACGGCCCGACTTCCATCGGTCCCATTCGGTCCTGCATCCAGCCCAGCACCTTGCGCTCCGCCAAGGTAAGGACCGCAACCGTCAGGAGGACGACGCCCATGACCGCCGCGATCTGGGCCACCGACAAGGCCATTTTTAATCCGACTTCGGTCATCTCGTCTCCTCCGGAAACTCAGCGCACGAGGCAAGGGGCAGCAGAACGGATGGCTTTCTTCTCGCCCATTGCCTCTAGCCTCGCGCCTTTTCTACCTTCACCTGCGCCGACTTGTAATACGGCGCCCCGGTCTGCGGATCGATCGACACGCTCAAGAGTCGTCGTGCCTCTTCGTCAAAATGCTCCGGGAACGTCGCCACGCCCTCCGGCAACCGACCCAGGAGTTTAACCGAAGCGATCATCTCACCACAATCATTGAAAACGCGAACGCGGTCGCCGTCAGCCACACCGAGCCGTTGCGCGTCCTCCGGATTCATGGCCAGATGCCCGGATGCCTGAACCTGCATCAACCCTTTGGCCTTCGTCGATAATTTTCCTGAATGAAACAGGGTCTGTGACACCACCAGCGTCAATCTTTTTTCCTTTCTCTCGTCGCTTTCCTCTTGCCCCTTGCCAGTGAGGCTATACCGACTCGCCACATCGTCGGTGTAGCCTTGCTGGAGATAGCGATCGACGACCGCCGTGTCCGGGCGCGGAGGATTCGGGGCGATGCCTAAGAGGCCATAGCCCGGAATCAGGCCCCGAATCTCTTTAAAAATCTCCTGTGCGTCGCCATACTCGATCGGATACCCCATGAGGACCGAAATGGCGGAGAGAATCTCCCAGTCAGGCCGGCTCTCGCCGATGGGGGCAATCGCTTGACGAACCGGCTGCACATGTCCTTCGGTGTTGGTGAACGTCCCATCCTTCTCCGCGTAGGAACACGCCGGAAGCACAACATGCGCCATGGCCGCCGTTTCGGTGAGAAACAATTCCTGACAGACGAGGAAGTCTAACCCGGTCAAGGCCTCTCGCACACCGGCTGACGGCGGCAGCGACCCGACCGGATTTTCTCCCACCACGAGCATGGCTTTCACGGAGCCGGAGCGAGCATCTTCCACAATCTCCATTAGATTTCGCGCCGGCCCGGTGGGGAGTTCCTCCTTCCACATGCCCACTAGCCGTTCTCGAGCGATCCGATCTTCGAGATCACTCGGACCCGGAAGATACTCGGCGACCGCCCCCATTTCCACCGCGCCTTGATCGTTATTCTCTTCCGCGAGCGGAGCGAGTCCGGACCCCGGACGGCCGTGATGCCCGATGAGGAGCAGGAGGTCCAAGAGCGTGGTAACGAGACCCGATCCACCCGGATGTCGCAGCACCCCTTGTCCCGCCACGATGACGGCGCGTGGGGCGCCGGCGAACGCGCGGGCAGCCTGTATGATCGCCTCGGACGTGGCCCCGCTTGAGGCTTCGAGCTGCGGCCAGGCGATCGCGCCGACCGCATTCGTGATCGCTTGCACGTACCCGGGTGCCCGCCGTCTCAGGTCCACATCAATCAAATCGGATTCCACCAGGCCTTTGATGAGGCCGAGGACGACCGAACCAAATTGGTCTGGGCGAGCGGGGAAATGATGCCCGGAGAGGTTGGCGATGTTGCTGATCGTTCCCACCGCGGGCGCCAACGCCTCAATCGTGAGCAGCGTCGCCCCATGCTTTTTCACCGCCTCTTTGACCTTCAGCCCGGTGATCGGATTGGTCTCGGTGATATTCGTTCCGACCAGCAGCAGGGCTTTGGCCGCGACCAGATCCTCGAACGAGACGCTCCATCGATGGGTTCCCTGGACGCGTCGCAGCGCCCGAACCGCGTTCATCTGGCCGTAGCGCGCGCTGCTGTCGAGCTTGTGACTACCCACTACCAGGCGCATGAACTTTTGAAAGACGTACAGGTCCTCGTTTGTGCACCGTGAGCCGATCAGCCCCGCAAAGGCCTGCGAGCCATATTTGAGCTTGAGTTGGACACACGTATCGGCGACGTACTCGAGCGCCTCCTCCCAGGTCGCCTGAACCAATTCGCCGTGTCGCCGGATGAGCGGAACCGTCAGACGGTCGGGATGCGTACTCGCATGGTAGCCGAAGAAGCCTCGCGGGCAGAGATCTCCATTATTGCGGCCGGCTCCTTGAAATGAATTGACTTCGATCGGCTGGTTCGCCTTGGTTTGAATCGTGATCCGACACCCGTCGCCGCAATAGGTGCAGATCGTATCGGCACGCTTGAGCATCCATGGACGGAAGTCATACATGGAGAGACGGCTGGTGATCGCGCCGACCGGGCAGATCTGCACGCAGCCCCCGCAAAATTCGCAGTCCAGTTCGTGGTCGACGAAATGCTTGATTTCTGTCAGCGTGCCGCGACCCACCGGAGCGAGCGCCTTGACGTCCATCACCTCGTCGCAATAGCGGACGCAGCGTAGACACTGCACGCACCGATTCATTTCCTTCTCGATCAACGGACTGAAGTATTCTTTCTCGAAGAGCCGTTTCACCTCGATGAACCGGCTGGTGGCGGGGGTGAATTCGTGCGAAAAATCCTGTAGGTCGCAGCGCCCGCCCTGATCGCAGACAGGACAGTCCAGGGGATGGTTGGCCAGGATAAATTCCAGCACCGATTTGTGCGCCTCATTGACCACGGTCGTGGCGGTGCGCACCACCATCCCGTTCATCACCGGCGTGCTGCAGGACGTCTGGAGCTTGGGGACTTTTTCGATTTCCACCAGGCACATCCGGCAGTTGGCGTCGGGCTTCAGCTTGGGGTGGTAGCAGAAGTGGGGGATCATGACCCCCGCTTGACGCGCCGCCTCAATGACCAGTGTGCCCTTGGGCACCGTGAGGATCTGGTCATCGATGGTGACCTTGAACAGTTCGATGTCAGTAGCGTTGGACATATTCTTGCCGGTGATTCGTAATTTGTTGATCTGTTGATTTGCTGATTTGTTGAATTCTGACTCTGCAGATCATCAAATCAATAAATCAGCAAACTCTTCAAGGACCCGCGCCTCCTGGCATCACAAGGATCGGCACCTCGGTCGGCTGCGGCGATGGAATCAGCGCTTCGTATTCGTGGCGCCAGTACTTCAGTGTGCTCATGATCGGCGCAATTTCGGCGTCACCGAACGCGCAAACGGTCCGACCCGCGATGTTCTGGCACAGGTCCGCGAGGGTTTCAAGGTCCGCCATCCGCCCGCGCCCTGCTACGATCCGGCGCATCGTCTGCACCAGCCACGAGCTTCCCTCACGGCACGGGGTACACTTCCCGCAGGACTCATGGTAGAAAAATTCCATCAACCGCAAGGCCGCCCAGACCATGCTGGTTCCTTCTTCCATCACGGTCACGCCGCCCGAGCCCAGCATTGAGCCGGCCTGCGCCACGGACTCAAAGTCGAGCTTCACATCTAGATGCTCCGGCGTAAAGAAAGAGGCGGACGCTCCTCCGGGGATAATGGCTTTGAGTGGTTTATCCGAACGCATCCCTCCGGCATGTTCTTCGATCAATTCGCGAAAGGTGATGCCCATCGGCACTTCGTAATTCCCCGGTCGCTTGACATGCCCGCTCACACAGAAAACCCGCGTGCCGGTGCTCTTGGGAGGAGACCCGATCGCGGCGAACCACTCGGCGCCTTTGTTAATAATGTGGGGCAGATTCGCCAACGTCTCGACGTTATTGATCACCGTCGGCTTGTCATACAGCCCATGGGTCGCCGGAAACGGCGGCTTGACGCGAGGTAATCCCCGCTTGCCTTCCAAGGACTCCAGCAGAGCGGTTTCCTCACCGCAGATGTACGCGCCGGCGCCTCGATGGACCCAGATCTCGACGTTGACGCCGCTTCCGAGAATATTCCGGCCCACGTATCCTGCCGCACGCGCTTCGGCGATGGCGCGCTCCAGAATTTTCGCCCCCAACACGAACTCGCCGCGGATATAGATGTAGGCGGTTTCAGCGCCAATCGCATAACAGGCGATGATGATACCCTCGAGCATCTGGTGAGGATCTCGTTCGATCAACTGCCGGTCCTTAAATGTCCCGGGTTCGCTTTCGTCGGCGTTACAACACAGATACTTCGGGCCCGGATGGTCCTTCGGAATAAATCCCCACTTCACTCCTGTCGGAAACCCCGCGCCACCTCGCCCTCGAAGCCCCGATTTCTTGACGGTCTCAATCACGTCGGCCTGCGGCACTTTCCCCAGAGTGTTTCGGAGCGCGGCATAACCGCCCGTCTGCTCGTACTCCTTGAGGGACCCGCCGTAGCCGGGCATGTCCATGTTCTTGAGCAATATTTTTTCGTCTCGCAGCATTTTCCCCAGATTTCAAAATTAGAAATGCAAAGTTCCAAATTGATTCGTTAGTTTTGCATTTTTCATTTCACATGTTGCATTAGACTGGAAGGTTCCGGCTGCATGAAGGGCCCGCTTTTCAACGTAGAAGAACCGGCTCGTTTCAGGTCCGCCAGAATCCGATCGAGCTTTTCCTCCGTGATCCGCTCATAGTAGTCGTCGTTGACCTGCATCATCGGTCCAGTGCCGCAGGACGCCAGACATTCCACTGTGCTCAGCGTGAACAGCCGATCTGGTGTCGTTTCTCCCGGCTTGATCCCCAGCCGCGCTTGCAGCCAGCCGACCAGCGTATCCGATCCGACCAACGCGCACATAAGGGACTTGCATACTTGGATATGGAATTGTCCCAACGGCTTCAGATTAAACATCGTGTAGAAGGTCACGACTTCATACACCTGCGGAGGCGTGAGCCGCAAAATCCCGGCGATCTCTTTCATCGCCGCCTCGCTCAGATATCCTTCTTCCTGCTGAGCGAGGTACAACAACGGCAGCAGGGCCGACCGCCGCACCGGATAGCGGGCCAGAATCTGCTCGATTTCGTTCTTGTACTTCTCTTTCAGCATCCTTCTTCCCTACACGAGCGGGCACCTTACTACGTCTGCGCGCTCTGCCACCACGAAGGTAAGCCCGTCCGTCCCCTCTTCCCCCAGATTCGTCTACCGATCACACTCACCCATGACGATGTCGTATGTCCCGAAAATCGTGATGATGTCCGAGATCAAATAGCCCCTCGCCATGTGGTCGAACGCGCCCATGTGCACGAACGACGGCGCGCGGATCTTCAATCGATAGGGACGCGGGCTCCCGTCGCTGATGATAAAAAACCCCAACTCGCCCTTGGGCGCTTCAATGGCGCAGTAGGTCTCGGCCTTCGGCGGCTTGAAGCCTTGCGTGAAGATGATGAAATGATGGATGAGGCTCTCCATGTCCCGCATCACCTTGGGTTTGGGCGGCGGAATCACCTGTGGCACGTCCGCCACAATAGGCCCCTCCGGCATCTGCGCTAAACATTGCCGAATGATACGGCTGCTCTGGCGCAGTTCCTCCATCCGCACCCAATAGCGATCGTACGTATCGCCGTTCTTGCCGATCGGCACTTCCCATTCGACCTTGTCATAGGCTCCGTATGGCTCCAACTTCCGAACATCGTAGGTCACGCCGGACCCCCGAAGCACCGGGCCGGTCAAGCCGAAGCTGATCGCGTCCTCCGCTGAGATGACCGCCACATTTTTGGTGCGACCCAGCCAGATTCTGTTGGTCATCAACAGTTGGTCGTACTCATTGATGTGTTCTTGAAACGTATCCAGAAAGGCGTTCATCCGCGAGACGAGGTCCGGCGTAAAATCACTGTCCACTCCGCCGATCCGGTAGTAGTTCAGCGTCAGGCGCGCCCCACAAAGCTTCTCGAAGAGGTCGAGCAGGACCTCGCGCTCGCGGAAGGTCCAGAAGAAAACCGTCATCGCGCCGATGTCGAGCGCCTGCGTGCCCAGCCAGAACAGATGGCCGATGATCCGCTGCATCTCCGCGACGATGGTGCGGATGTATTCGGCCCGTTCAGGGACCTCCAGGTTCAGCAGCTTCTCGACAGCTCGGACGTAGGCGTAGTTGTTCGTCATCGAACAGACGTAGTCGAGCCGGTCCGTATGCGGAATAATCTGCATGTAGTTCAGGCCTTCGGACAACTTCTCTACGCCGCGATGGAGATAGCCGAGATCGGGTGTCGCCTTGGTGATCCGTTCGCCGTCCAATTCGAGCACCACCCGCAACACCCCATGCGTACTCGGATGCTGAGGCCCCATATTCAGCAACAACTCTTCGGTTCGGTGTGCGGTCAAAGTGGTTGCGCCATTCTGATCGGAGACGAAAGGCTGTTTCTTCTCTGCCGAAATCTCTCCCTCGGCTGAGCCCATGGCCGGTTCGTCCAGTCTCGGAAGAAAATCGAATCGGCTTCGCCAGCCCTTTCCCTCGGCGGGAAAATCCTTGCGGAGCGGATAACCCTCGTCGTAATCCTCAGGCATGAGAATACGGCGCAGATCCGGGTGGCCAGCAAAGCGAATCCCCATCAGGTCATAGACTTCCCGCTCCATAAAGTTCGCGCCCTTCCAGATGCCGGTCACAGACGCGATGGTCGGATCGTCCTCTGTCACCCTCGCCTTCACTCGAATGCGGGTGCCATGGGGCAGGGATAGAAAGTGATAGATAACTTCGAAGCGTTCCAGGTCGTCCGGATAATCGGCGGAGCAGACATCGGTGATGTGATCGAAGGCGGCCACCGGCTCATCGTGTAGAAACCACGCCACCTCCAGCAGCCGATCGGCCGCAACACGGACCGACAGTTCGGAACGCACCGTATCCTCGTGGACGTCCAAGACGGCCTCCGGGAACTTGGCTTTTAATGTCTCAAGCAAAGGTTGCATGGATTCACAAAGGGTGAGAGGTAACGGGCCAAAGGTTCCTCAAGAACCTCTGGCCACTCGCCCCCCTGCCTCCCACCTACTTCACGAACACCTTCTCTCGCTGAATTCGCTCCTGCAGCTTAAGCAACCCGTCCAACAAGGCTTCGGGCCGTGGAGGGCAGCCCGGCACATACACATCAACCGGGACGATCTGATCCACGCCCTGCACTACGCTGTAGCTGTTGTAATGATTGCCTGATGTTGCGCAGGAGCCCATGGAAATGACGTAGCGAGGCTCCGGCATTTGATCGTAGATCCGGCGGATAACCTCCGCCATCTTTCGTGTCACAGTCCCGGCGACGATCATCAAATCGGACTGGCGAGGCGACGCACGGAACACCCCGGCGCCGAACCTGTCGATATCATACCGGGACGATACCGTTGCGATCATCTCGATGGCACAACACGCCAGGCCGAACGTCATCGGCCACAGGGCCGACTTGCGCGACCAGTTCACCAGCGCATCGAGGTTGGAGGTAATCACGTTTGCTTCAAACTGCCGCTCAAACATACTCATAGTTCACCCGGTTTCTCCAGTGTTGGAAAGGGACACCAAGGGTGCGCGGGATGCTCTCTACCGAGCGCGTCGCAACTTGACGCCTCTACTATTATCCCCCCTGTAGGGATCGGTCGGACTGTCCTTCACTGCGCGCGTTCAACTAATCCCACTCCAATGCCCCCTTTTTCCACGCGTACCAAAACCCCACGAGTAGAATCCCGATGAACACCGCCATTTCCACGAGTCCCAGGAGGCCCAGCTTCCGATAGACAACCGCCCACGGAAAGAGAAAGACGATTTCGATGTCGAAAATCACGAAGAGCATGGCAATGACGTAATACCGAATTGGAAATTGCACCCGCGCATCCGAGAACAAGGGGCTTCCGCTCTCATAAGGCGCCAGCTTGGCTCGGTACGGCCGACTCGGCCGAACCACCCAGCCAGCCAACAGAGACACCACGCCGAACCCCAGCGCGATGGCGATGAACACGAGGATCGGAATGTAATTAAGCGGAATCGCCTCGTTGCTCATGAGAGTGTGGTCAACGGTTCGTTGTCATGGGTCATTTGGATGCTGGGCATCGTATCAGGACACTTCTGCCATTGACCCAATGATTAGTAATGGCTGACCCCGGTTGCTGCCAGCGCTGAACCAAAGAAGGGCTTGAACCGGAGGCCGTCCAGTTCTGGCTCTTCCATTCCCTTGTGTTGAATCAGAATTTTGAAGGTGCGTCCCATTCCCTCTGGACGTAACAACTGAATGACCGACTGAAACTCGGCTGACCCCGGCTCGAGCGCGCTCAGCGCCTCTTCCACTCCCCATCCCATCAAGAAACTCATCTGATTGGTGAAGCCGGTCAGGTGGAGGCCACGCTCCTCTCCGATGGCCGCCAGGGTCGTGAAATCCACATGCGCCGTCATATCCTGCTGTCCCACGCGCGCATAAGGATTTTCGGACGCCATTTGTTGGTAGTAACAGAGCAACGTGCCCCGAGGCCGCTCGGGACCGTACAGATCCTGAGCAGTATGGCCGTAATCAACGGTGATGACGACTCCCTTTCCGAGCACTCGTGCCACTTCCTCCATCCAACCTAATGCGTGCAGATTGATGTCGGCGATGATCCCGTCCGGAAGCGTCTGGGCCGACAGGCCGACGCGGTCCACGTACTGCAAGAGGTCCGCCGAGGACGCATCCCGCAAGCGTTCGCAGAATCGGTTCCCGTCATAGTCCACAAAAATTTCCCTGATCCGCCCTTGCTCAATCGTGATGCGGTGAACCGGAAAGGCATCAACCAGTTCGTTCGAGAGGAGCACGCCCACGACGCTCTCCGCGGCGAGGTCTTCCAACCGATCGACCCAGGACACGCGCCCCGCCGGTCCGAGCCACGCCGCCAGATGATTCCGCTGCGCGGCTCTCATGGACGGGCTGCGTTCGATGAGAACGTAATTCAGGCGGGAGAAGAAGGATTCGGAGTGTGCGGCGCAATCCTTGAGCAGATCACGAGCCAGCAGACCTTTTCCCGCTCCCATCTCAATGACCGTGAACGGATCCGGATGACCCAGCAGGTCGTCTACTTGCCGGATTTGTTTGGCCAGCGATTGCGCCAGAATGGGATGCACATCACAACTGGTGTAATAATCTCCGTCCCAGCCGATTCGTTGCTCGCCGACATCGTTGCAGTCGGCCCCATCGTCGATCCGCGTGTAATACCCGAACTGCGGATGATACAGCGCCAATTCCATGAAACGCGAAAATGGAATGGGGCCAACCGTTTGAATTTCATCGATAATTTCAGAAACGAGGCCGACATGTCCGCTGTTCACAGTATTCACCGTTACTTGCAAAGGAGCTGTGCTAGAGGAAGTTGGAAAGTTAACACATTAGCCCTCGGTGAGAAGGCAAGTCAAGCCAAAAGACGGTGAAACGCTAGTAGATAGTGGAGGTTATAGCAATACGTAATGTATCTTTTGCCCAGTAGAGGACAGAACC
>CAVPGK010000022.1:0-23981 GCA_963703955.1 Nitrospirota bacterium
GTGAAACCCCGTTTGGGGCGTCGCTGGGGGTGGGGACGAAGAAGGGCGCTTCGAACAGGTTTTTTGTTCCCGAGTAGAACATCTGCAGACGCTCGACCACGCGGTCCCCGATCAAGACCTCGCCATGAATAGAGATTTTGCGGGAATCCCAGTCACTGTGCGGTCGGACGAGTGAACCGGAGAGCGTTCGGACCGAGGCGGTCAATTTGACGTCGTCCTTGGCCATCAAGGGCTGGCCAGGGGCCGGGATCTCGATTTGAACAATGAAGCCGTAGAGGTGCAACACGATTCCATCATTGGTAAGGTCGCGTCCCGGAATCAGCAGCACGGTCGTGCTGGCCCGCTGCGTCGCCGCCGGATAGTGCAGCGGGCCTTGCGCCGCAATCTCCACGAGTGTCGGCCTCTCGAGGGACAATGTCGTCCGGAAGGAACCCGAGGGGCGCGTGGAGTAATGCGGTTCTTCCATCAGGCGAGGCGTTCGCATGATTTGATTTTGATCCCCCGGCTCACCAAGCTGCATGCCTGAAGCCAGCAATCGGCCTGTTGCTACGTCGGTGATGGTCACGCGGGCCCCGCCCACGTCGTCTCCCAGCACCATCGATCCATGCGCCACCACCCGCACCATCACCTCGGTGTCCATGGGCGACTCAGGCTGCGACTCTAGATTCGGCGCCTCAGCCGTATGGCCAAGGCCGATGACTCCGCCCCAGAGAATGCCGACGAAGGTTATCCAACGGAAGTGCCGTAGATGAAGTTGGACCAAATCTGCATTCACCTCCCTGACAGCGGCGGGACTATCCCGGACGAACCCATTCGGCGAAAACTTTTTCCCTTTCTCCTTCCTTATCTCATTGGAGAGGCTCATTGTAGTTGAGGGTGGTGGCCTGACTCACTTCAACTGCGCGCATCGAGCGAGCACATTCTGATCGTGCGCGGTCTGCGAGCACGGAAGTCAGTCAGGCCACCACCCTCCGTCCTTATTCATTTCACCTTTGTCCCCGGCTCAGCATCATCCATCAGCGTCACCAATCCCCGCACTTCTTGATCCCCAGCCGCCAGCACCATGCCTTGCGACTCGATGCCCATCAGTTTGGCCGGTTTAAGGTTGGCCACAATCACGATTTTCTTCCCGACGAGCGGCTCCGGATCATACTTTTTCCCGATGCCGGCGACGATCTGGCGCTGCTCATCGCCGAGGTCAACTTGCAACTTGAGCAGTTTCTCCGACCTTGGCACCCGCTCGGCGGTCAACACAGTCGCCACCTTGAGCTGAATCTTTTGAAAGTCTTCGATCGTGATCTGGTGCCCACTAGGGACGGGTGCTGCGCCCCCCGGCGGCGCGGCTGGAGTGGGTGAAACCTGTGGTGAGTTGGCTTGCGGCTGCATCAACGTATGGTCGGCCACGCGAGACTCTCCTTGTGTCTTGGCCACGTCAATCCTAGGAAACAGTGGGCCGCCTTTCGCGATTTCTGTTCCCGGCAGGAGTCCGCCCCATGTGATCTCAGCAGACAGGAGCGGCTTCGAAAAGTTCAACATCAGGCCAAGTTGGCGTTTCATTTCTTCGGCCGTTTGAGGCATGAAGGGGGAGAGAACCACGCAGAGGAATCGGAGTGTCTCCGCCGCGTGATACAGCACAGTCTCCAGCCGCGGCCTGTCCTCAGGTTTCTTGGCCAGTGTCCAGGGCGCAGTCTTATCGATATATTGATTACCGGCCTGAACCAGTTCCCACACCATTTCCAGAGCCCGGTTGAACTCCAGGTCAGTGACGCAACTCTCCACGACCTTAGGCGGGAGGTGCTCTGCGATCTGCCGTAGCTGTCGTTCCAGTTCCGTGTCGGCCGATATGTGTGGCTCCGGGATGGTGTTCTTTGCAAACCGTTCAATCAGCACGAGTGTCCGATTGAGGAGATTGCCCAACCCATTGGCCAGGTCACTGTT
Source organism: Nitrospirota bacterium (assembly GCA_963703955.1). Lineage (GTDB taxonomy): Bacteria > Nitrospirota > Nitrospiria > Nitrospirales > Nitrospiraceae > CAVPGK01. The sequence goes on from CAVPGK010000022.1 coordinate 1,939, forward strand.
GATTCGGCCTATCAGCGCCTCTCGGGAGAAATCACCATCATGGCCGAATGGCACCTCGCGCAAGAGGAAGTACCGAAAGGCGTCGGAGCCGAATTGATCGACCATCGCGTACGGGTCCACGACGTTTCCGCGGCTCTTCGACATTTTTTCGCCATTCACCGTCCACCACCCGTGCGCAAAGATTGTGCGGGGAGGCTCCAAACCGAGGGCTCTCAACATGGTGGCCCAATAGACGGAGTGGGTTGTAAGGATGTCCTTGCCGATCAGGTGGTAATCCGCCGGCCACCACTGGTCAAAACGTCGCGGGTCTGAGGCATAGCCAGGGACCGAAATATAGTTCACCAGGGCGTCGAACCAAACGTAGGTCACATACTGAGGATCAAACGGAAGTTCAATGCCCCACGAAAGGCGAGCCTTGGGCCGTGAGATGGATAGATCTTCCAAAGGTCGTTGAAGGAACCCGAGGACCTCGTTTCTGCGCGCGCGGGGTTTGATGAAATCAGGGTGCTCCTCAATATAGGACTTGAGCCAGTCTTGGTACTTGCCCATCCGGAAAAAGTAATTCTTTTCGCTCAGCCGTTCGACGGGACGCTTGCAATCCGGGCACAGAACGTTCTCTTTATCCTTCTGAATCCAAAAGGGGGCATTATCCCCCTTCCAAAAGGGAGCTTGATCGTCGGTCCAAAAGAGAACGTCTTTCTCTGTCCAGAACCGTTCGTCGAACGTGCAATACCAACCTGTGTAATCAGCAGAATAAATTTCACCTTTCTCATAAAGTGCCTGTAAGGCGCTTTGGACGACCCCCTTGTGGCGAGGCTGTGTCGTCCGAACGAAGTCGTCGTTTGAGATAGTGAGTCGCTTCCACAGGTTTTGGAATTGAGGAGCGAGCTGGTCGCAATACCGCTGTGGGTCGATGCCGGCCTTTTGGGCAGCCTGCTGGACCTTTTGACCATGTTCGTCGAGGCCGGTCAGAAAGAACACCTCTTGCCCGGTCAATCGCCTAAAACGTGCCACAACATCGGCCGCGATCGTCGTGTAGGCGTGCCCGATGTGCGGGACATCGTTCACATAATAGATCGGGGTTGTGATGTAAAAGGTCTTGCGCATACCGGTCAAGATAACAGGCCGCCTCCCGACAATGCTAGAGCAGAACCCGATCGGCGCAGGCGGTGGACGGCGTTATTGCAAGGCGACCTGTCCGGCACTGGGTGTGACGAGGATGTCCCGCAAGCGCAACAGAATATTCTCCAGGGCGATCAGCAGATTGATGTTGCGATTGGATGCCTGGGCGATGGCTTCAACCTCCGCTAACAGGTCCATCAGGTCGTCCGCCTGTACGTGCTGCGTGACGCTCTTGAGTTCCAACAGGTGATCCGGATTCAACAGGAGATCGGGGTCGGCCCCGACACGAAGGAGGAGCAGATCGCGCACCCAGAGCGTGATCCATTCCAGCGCCTCAGGTATCCGATCGGCCTTGTGAAGCGCGTCGGCTGTGGCCAGCAACCTCGAGACGGACCGGAGCGCTGCCGGCGACAGCAAAGCGCGAAATTCGTTCTGGTTCGCCCGGATCGTCTTGACGTCGCCGGCAAGCGCCTGCCCGATACGAGCCTCCGTCAGCATCGTCAGCAAGCGGGCATCAGCCGGGGGCATGTTGCGTTTGAGGATTAGCGCGGCCTCTACCTGGGTATGCGCCGGCGGGACGAAGCGAATGCCCTGACATCGCGATCGGATTGTCGCAGGCAAGGCGAACGGCCTGCAGGTCACCAGTACAAACAAGCTATGGGCCGGGGGTTCTTCAAGCGTTTTCAGGAGCGCGTTGGCTGCGCCCAGCGTCATCCGATCCGCCTCATCGAGGACGATGCTTTTGTATCGACCGATCAACGGACGATAGATAACCTGCTGTTCGATCTCCCGGATCTGCTCGATCTTGATTTGGGGGTTGGCCTGCTCGCGGTCCGGTTCGACCAGCAAGAAGTCCGGATGGGTTCGGGCTTCGATCTGGAGGCATGACCGGCATGCGCCACAGGTGTCCGGACTGTTCCCGCCGGCATCCGTGTCACAATTGAGCGCCTGCGCAAACCGAAACGCGGTCAACCGTTTGCCGATACGATCCTCACCGTGAAACAGGTAGGCATGCGAGACGCGGTCGCGGAGGATCGATCCGCGCAACAGGGCCTTGGGGCCCTCGTGACCTATGAGATCGGCAAACGGCATAGTCCCAGGCTACTGAAAAGGCCATCCAGCGGATTCTCGGTCGCGTGTCCCCTCAACGTCCAAGAGCACGCCGCTTTTCATGCCTTGTTAGACACTCATGGACGATCATGGCGGCCTGATCGGCCACGGTATCCGGATCGAGTCGCGCATCCAACAGGCGAATCCGTCCAGGGAAGCGGGTGTGCAGCTTGAGGAACCCGTTACGGACCCGCTCATGAAAGCGTACAGATTCGCGATCCAGCCGATTTTGTGAAGCGCCTTGCTGCCGGCGTCTGGCTAAACCCACCGCGACGGGCAGGTCGAACAACAAAGTCAGGTCGGGTGTGAGGCCGTTCGTCGCGAAACCGTTCATCGTACGAATGGCTCGTAAGGGTAGCCCCCGTGCGTACCCTTGGTAAGCCAGGGTGGAGTCGGAAAAACGATCGCAGAGCACCACCGCTCCTTCGCGCAAAGCGGGCTTGATGACCTCCGCCACGTGCTGGCTGCGAGCCGCAAAGATGAGAGCCGCTTCGCATTGAGGAGTCAGGGGGTCGGTCGCCGACGGGACGGCTGGTTGAGGTCGCGTGGAGGAAAGGCCCAACAAGAGGTCTCGGATGCGTTCCGCGATCGGCGTTCCTCCCGGCTCCCTAGTTTCAACCACGCGGTATCCTTGCTCACGAAGGAACTTGGCCAGCCGGGCGCACTGGGTGGTTTTCCCGCTGCCTTCAATTCCTTCCAAGGTGATGAAGACCCCTTGGCCGCGTCTTTTGGGGGGCCGGTTTCGGGACACAAACGACCTCGCCTCGATCAGGGCATCCTATTCCAAGTCATTGAAAATGGCAAGAAATGGCTTGCGGCATCAGGGCAAAGCTTGTATCATTGGACGGTTCATGAACAACTCGGTGAAGTCACTCAGGGCCTCGCTAAAACGGTACTTTCTGACGGGGTTACTGGTCATAACCCCGATCTGGGGAACAGTGCTCATCCTGAAAACGCTTTTTCTGACTGTGGACAGCATTCTCGGCAATATGCTGTCACAAATCGTCCCTCCTGGATATTACGTTCCTGGACTCGGCATTGTCACCCTCGTGCTCTTGGTGTTCGCCACGGGATTATTTACGGCGAACTTCATCGGGGGTCAGATCGTCAAGCTCTGGGAAGAACTTTTGCATCGGGTCCCGATTGTCCGTGGCATCTATTCGACACTGAAGTCAATGACGGATATCCTTTCCTTCAAGGAGAAGGAACGGTACAACCGGGTCGTCCTGATTCAGTTTCCCAAGAACGGGCATTATTGCTTGGCCTTCGTCACCGGGGTCACTCACGGGGAAATACAAGAGATTACGAGCGACCCACTGCTGAATGTCTACGTGCCGACGTCGCCGAATCCCACGTCCGGTTACTTCTTACTGGTGCCGGAAAAAGAGGTCGTGCCGTTAGAGATCAGCGTTGAAGAGGCTATGAAACTGATCGTGTCAGGAGGCCTCTACACTCCGCCACAGTCCGGGTCTGGCTCTGCTCAGCCACGAGCGCCCGTCGCGAAAGCCCGGCCGGATCTGGAGGTCCCGATCGCATAACTTTCTGCAGGATGCTGAAAAAGGTCATCAACTTCGTTCTCGGCTCGCAAGAATCCTCAACGGAGGACCCGGCCGCCTCACCGGCTCGGCGGCGCGCACAAACGTGGTGCTCCTTATTCGTCGCACCGTGCGCCCCTTGAGGGTACGCTCCGGGGTCCGAGCTTCCTGCGGCCTTGTTGGACGGGAATGGGCGCGTCCCCCAGGTAAGAGAGCTGGTCTTGGCCAGCTCGGGGCCGGGCGGGTGTAAGTGGCCTTTTTGAGCATCCTATCGGGAACAATTTCTTTCCATACTGAAATCAGATGAAAGGTCTTGGCGCAATTGTGATGGCGGCCGGGCTTGGGAAGCGGATGCGATCCAAGCTCGCGAAAGTCTTACATCCGGTCGCTGGACGTCCGATGGTGCTCTATGCCGTCGATCTGGCTGAACGGATTGTCGACGAAGGTATTGCTGTGGTGGTCGGTCACCAAGCGGACAAGGTCCGGGCGATACTTGAGGCGCACCAGGCCGCGAAGCCTGAGGCGGCTGCCAGCCGGGGGGCTGCGAAGCGAGCCAAAGGGATGACTGCACACGTCACCAATTCGGGGTTCAGGGCGCTGTCCGTTCTGATCGCTGACCAGGCGCAGCAACTGGGAACCGGCCACGCAGTGATGCAGGCCCGAGCGGCGTTCCTTCGAGCCCGCGGAGCGGCGGCCTCCGTCTATGTCATCCTGAACGGCGACACGCCGTTGCTGACGGAGTCGACGATCCAGGAACTGCTCCGGACTCACGAAACCGAGAAGGCGACCGTCACGATCTTGACGGCCGTCCTGGACGATCCGTCGGGCTACGGGAGGATCGTGCGCCACGGGAAGGGGCGCGTCTTGGCGCGCCTGGGGCGGGCGGGTGAAACTAGCAGGGGGCGCGTCCCTCGGGAAGGAGCGCGTCTTGGCGTGCTTGGGGCGGGCGGGTGCAATAATCCAGAGAGCCTGTCTCGGCAGGCTCAGGGCGGGCGGGCGCGACGGCGTCTGGAGAAGGCGGGTGAAGCGGAAAAATCGTACGGAGACCGGCCAGTCCTCCGCATTGTAGAGGATCGAGATGCGACGGATGCTCAGTCGGCGCTGCGAGAAATCAATGTGGGGACGTATGTCGTAGACGGCCCGTTCTTGTTCGAGGCGCTGGATACGCTTCAGCCTCAGAATGCGCAGCAGGAATATTATTTGACCGATATCGTGAAGCTTGCGGTAGAGCGCGGCCTCAAGGTAGCCGCGTTGATCGCGAAAAATGCAGACGAGGTGATGGGGATCAATTCGCGCCAGCAGCTCGCGGCAGCGGAACGGGTCATGCGGAAGCGGATCTGTGAGCATTGGATGGAGGAAGGGGTCACACTCCGCGATCCTGCTACCGCGTCGATCGATGCCGACGTCCGGATCGGACAAGATTCGGTCTTGCATCCACACGTCACACTTGAAGGACGGACGAGAATCGGGCAGGACTGCGTGATTCGATCGCACTGTAGGATCACGGATAGCGTGTTGGGCGATCGAGTCGTTGTCCAGGACTGCTGCGTGGTTCGCGAGGCCAAGCTCGAAGATGACTCGATGGTCGGACCGTTTGCGCATCTGAGGCCGGGCGCAATCATTCGTCGGGCGGCCAAGGTCGGCAATTTCGTCGAGATGAAAAAAGCCGATTTAGGTGAAGGGTCCAAAGCCAACCATCTGACCTATCTGGGCGACACTAAGATCGGAAAAGGTGTCAATATCGGGGCCGGCACCATCACGTGCAACTACGATGGGTTTCACAAGTTCGAAACTGTGATCGAAGATGACGTGTTCATTGGCAGCGATACACAGTTGATTGCCCCGGTCCGGATCGGACAGGGCGCGGTCGTAGCAGCAGGTTCTTCAGTGACCAATGACGTGCCGGCTGACGCGCTCGCCATTGCCCGTGCGGTCCAGGTGAATCGCGAGGGCTGGGCCGAGCGGCGGCGGGCGTTGCTGACCACCGGCGGCCAGGCTCAGACCACACCCATCAGGCGAGAAGCAAACACCATGGCGTCGAGCCTCTCGCCTCGCGGCAAGGGAAGTGCGGCGAAGCAAAGGAAGGTGGGAAGGTAACCATGTGTGGCATTGTCGGCTACGTCGGCGACCAGGATGCTGTCCCCATTCTCCTGAATGGTCTCAAACGACTGGAATATCGGGGGTACGATTCCGCGGGAATCGCCATCGTGCATCAGGGCAAGATCGAGGTGCGGCGCAGCGTCGGAAAATTGGCGAATCTGGAAAAGATGCTGAGCGGCAATGGCCTCAAGGGGACCACCGGAATCGGCCATACCCGTTGGGCCACCCACGGTAAACCATCGGAGCAGAACGCGCATCCCCATCGGTCTGGGGGATACGTGCTGGTCCACAACGGCATCATCGAGAACTTCTTGCCGCTCAAGCAACAGCTCCAGAAAGAGGGCTATCGCTTCGAATCTGAAACCGACACCGAGGTCGTAGCCCATCTTATCGCGCGTGCACACAAACCAGGGCGGACGCTGGCGGACGCCGTCCTGGCGGCTACACAGGAGATCCGCGGCAGCTATGCCATTGCCGCCGTCTGTGAAGGCGAGCCGGATACGTTGGTGGCGGCCCGATCGGGCTGCCCGCTCGTGATCGGCCGAAACGGCAAGGCAACCGTGGTGGCGTCCGATGTCATGGCCATATTGGCGCACACGCGGGATGTGACGTATCTCGAAGAAGGTGACTTGGCTGTGGTGACCTTGGACGAGGTCCGGATGATGGATGCCAAAGGGCATCCGATTACTCGACCATCGACCCGCATTACCTGGGATGCGGAGGCGGCTGAAAAGAGCGGGTACCCGCATTTCATGTTGAAGGAGATTCACGAACAGCCGCAGACGATCCTGGATACGATGCGCGGCCGGTACACCTTTGAAACCGGCGCGGCCGATCTTCCTGATATCGGCCTGACCGCAGATCAATTGGCGGCGGCGGGGAAGATCTGGATTGTGGCCTGCGGCACATCCTGGCATGCAGGTTTGGTGGGGAAATATTTGATTGAGGAGATGGTCAAGGCCCCAGTCCAGGTGGATATCGCCTCGGAATTTCGCTATCGCGATCCACTGGTTCAAAAAGATGATTTGTTTCTGACCATCTCTCAGTCCGGCGAAACGGCGGATACGCTGGCAGCGGCGCGAGAGGCCAAGGTGAAGGGAGCGAAGGTCCTGTCGATTGTGAATGTCGTCGGCAGTACGTTGGCCCGCGAATCGGACGGCGTGCTCTATACCCACTGCGGTCCTGAGATCGGGGTGGCGTCGACGAAGGCCTTCACCGGGCAACTGACGGCCCTCTATCTCCTTTCACTGCATCTGGGGCGTGTGCGAGGTCTGCTCAATGCCAATGACGGACGGATCTGGCTCGAACGCTTTGTGTCACTGCCGAGCCGTGTTGAACACATTCTAAAACGCGAGGCGGAGCTCGTGGCCATTGCAAAGCGATACTACACCAAACGGAATTTCCTGTATTTGGGGCGCGGCATCAACTATCCCATCGCCCTGGAAGGCGCGCTCAAACTGAAAGAGATCTCGTATATTCATGCGGAAGGGTATGCCGCCGGGGAGATGAAGCACGGGCCGATTGCGCTGATCGACAAAGACATGCCGGTCGTGGTATTAGCCCCCCGCGACCGCCTGTATGAAAAGACCGTCAGCAACCTCATGGAAGTCAAAGCCCGTAAGGCGCCGGTGATCGCCTTTGTCAGCGAGGGTGAACGAGATCTTGGCAAGGCAGCCGACGCCGTGTTTACGATCCCAGACGTGCCGGCGTTGCTCACACCGATCTTGTTCACGGTCGCGCTGCAACTGCTGGCCTATCACGTTGCCGTGCTGCGGGGGACGGATGTGGATCAGCCGAGGAATCTCGCCAAAAGCGTCACGGTGGAATAGCAGGATGCTGAAAAAGGTCCCCAACTTCGTTCTCGCTCGGCCGAAATCCTCACGTACCCCCTGAGGGTACGCTCCGGTGTTCGCCCTCACTGCGGCCTTGTTGGATGCCCTTTTTGAGCATCCTTGAAAGTATCTGATCGTTAAGAGTTACCAATTCAGATGGTTTTGGTATTCGACTTTTGAAGGTCTAAACCAGTAAACTAAATATATGAACATCACCAAGCAAGAAGTCGAGCGTGTGGCCAAGCTGGCTCGGTTGGAGATCACGGAGGACGAGAAGGAAGCCTTCAGCCGACAATTGAGCAGCATTCTGACCTACATCGAGCAGCTCAAAGGCATCGAGACGACAGGCATCGAGCCGACTGCTACGGTGCTGGACCAGACCAATGTGTTTCGTGACGATGTCGTTCGCCCGAGCCTTTCGGTCGAGCGGGCACTGGCGAACGCGCCGGAAGCCGACGAGGGATATTTGAGAGTCCCGAAAATACTTGATAATCGGTAAACGTCACACGTACTCGGGAAGATGGTTGTCTCTTTCATTTGACCAATCAGGATAACGAATAGCGGGGTTTCGAAGTCATGCTACGACAAATGCTCCGGGCGAAGATTCATCGAGCCACTGTGACCGAAGCCTGCCTGGAATACGAAGGAAGCATTACGGTTGATGAAGATCTCCTTGATGCTGCGGGTATCTTGCCTTATGAGCTGGTGGTGATCTCGAACCTCAACAACGGTGAACGCTTTGCGACCTATGCCATGGCGGGAAAGCGTGGAGGTGGTGACATTGTTCTGAACGGTCCCACGGCGCGCAAGGCGGTGGTGGGAGATAAGGTCATCATCTTCTGTTACGAGTTTTATGCTGAAGACGAGGCCAAACGCCATCGGCCGAAGATCATTTTCGTCGATGATAAGAACCGCATTGCTCCCAAACCGCAATAACTGCCGACATCCTGCCATGGCCGACTGAGCGCGCCCGTCATTTCTATGTCGATCCATAAACTCACTCTCCAGGAGCTTCAAGGTAAATTCACCAGAGCCGAGGTGACCGCCCGAGAGATTGTGCACGAGTATTTTCTACGTATTAATCAAGTCGAGCCTAAGGTCAAGGCGTACATTACCATGTCGAAGAAGCCCGCCTTGGCCCAGGCCGATGCGCTGGATGAGAAACTCAAAGGGTGGCGCAAGACCCTCCCGCTAACGGGTATGCCGCTGGCAATCAAGGACAACATTTGCACGGAAGGGGTCCTGACGACCTGTGGGTCGAGGATGTTAGGCACATTCGTTCCACCGTATGAGGCCACGGTCATCACTCGTTTGCGCAATCAAGGCTATCTCCTGCTGGGGAAAACCAACCTCGACGAATTCGCTATGGGGTCCTCGACCGAGAACTCGGCCTTTGGACCGACCAGGAACCCCTGGAACGTCAAATACGTCCCCGGTGGGTCGAGCGGGGGCTCCGCCGCCGCGGTTGCGGCCGACGAATGCGTAGCGGCGTTGGGGTCGGATACCGGAGGTTCTATCCGTCAACCAGCGGCGTACTGCGGTGTGGTCGGACTCAAGCCGACCTATGGACGCGTATCTCGTTACGGACTGGTGGCCTTCGCCTCGTCGCTGGATCAGATAGGGCCGATCGCGAAAACGGTAACCGATGCAGCCTTGCTGCTCAATGTGATCGCCGGGCACGATTCGCTTGATTCCACTTCCGCCGATGTGCCGGTTCCCGACTATCTGCGGGCGTTGAAGAAGAAAGACCTTAAGAAGGTTCGAATCGGGTTGCCCAAAGAGTATTTTGCCGAAGGGCTCGATCCGGAAGTGAACCAAGCGGTCCGCGCGGCCGTGGAGGTTCTGAAAGACCTCGGCGGACAGATCGTGGATGTGTCGCTACCCACCACAGGCGCGGCGGTGGCCACGTACTATCTGATTGCCACCGCCGAAGCCAGCTCGAACCTGTCCCGCTACGACGGGGTGAAATATGGGCTCCGTTCCAAACAGGCCAAAGACCTCCTCGAAATGTATATGAAGACGCGGCAGGAGGGATTCGGACCGGAAGTCAAACGACGGATTATGCTGGGCACCTATGCGCTCAGCGCCGGCTATTATGACGCGTATTACGGGAAGGCCCAGGCGGTGCGGACGCTGATTCGCCGTGAATTCGCCACGGCGTTTCAGGAAGTGGATCTGATAGTGACCCCGGTGACGCCCACACCGGCGTTCAAGTTGGGCGAGCGGATCCAGGATCCTCTTCAGATGTATCTCTCCGATATTTACACGATTTCGGTCAATCTCGCCGGGATTCCCGCGATCTCCGTGCCCTGCGGATTCAGCAAGGAGGGGTTACCGATCGGCCTTCAGATCCTAGGACGGCCGTTTGAGGAGGAGGCTGTACTTCGTGGTGCGCATGCTTACGAGCAAGCCACCGACTGGCGGCTCAAACGGCCGGTGACTCGATAGGCGTTCCAACTCGGTCCGCAGATGACCGACGAGCCTGAGGAAAACGAGAAACAAAGGGAGGTGTGAATATGATGATGGAAATCGCCGCGATGATGGCCGCAATCGCCTTCGTCGTGCTGGTCGTGTACCTGGTCATCATGTTGGTGCAGATCAAAAAGACGGCCATCGAATCCGAACGCCTTCTCAGGCAACTCAACAGCGAGTTGCCGTCTGTGCTCAAAGAACTTCGTCTCGCCGGCGAACAGGTGAATGCGCTCGCGATCGAAGCAAGGGATGGCGTCGAACACGCCTCCGTGTTCCTGCACGCTGTAGGAGAGATGGGGGAAACAGTGCAACGGGTACACGGTCTGGTACGTGGTCAAAGCGGAAGTGTCATCTCCAAAGTCGTCAGTGTGATCGCCGGAGTCAAAGCAGCCTCCTCAGTAGTAAAAGGCCGTTTCTCCAGAGGCAAGAGTGACCCCAATGGGGCGGGTTGAACCCCGGCCGCGTTGAATGAGCTATCCTCCACACCCCCCTAGTAATTCCTTACTCGCTGATTGACTCCTGAAAATTCCTGAGCCATAACCCTGTTTGGGGCGGAGTGAGTCGTTCCGGAGTGACCTTCGTTCCTCAAGGTGGCTATGGCGTCACGGATCGAAGATTACGGGCTCATCGGCGATACGCAGACCGCCGCTTTGGTGGCGCGGGACGGTTCAATCGATTGGCTATGCCTACCGCGTTTTGACTCGGGCGCCTGCTTTGCGGCGCTTCTGGGTACGCCGCAGCACGGCCGCTGGCGACTGGCTTCGTGGCTAAGGAAGGGGTAGCGGTATAGCGGTATAAAGGGTAACGGGATAAAGTGGGCAGAGCTGAATCTTACCCCTCTACCCGCATTTTCCGCGTCGGTCTATGAATCCGCTTGATGAGTACAGAAAGAAACGGTCCTTCACAAAAACGACGGAACCGCCTCCGACGAAAAAGATTTCGGAATCGGGACGCATCTTCGTTGTTCAGAAACATTCCGCGACCCGACTTCACTACGACTTCCGGCTTGAAGAGGGCGGAGTGCTGAAGTCGTGGGCGGTGCCCAAGGGGCCGTCGCTCGATCCGGCGGTCAAGAGGCTGGCCATGGCGGTTGAGGATCATCCAGTCGATTACGCGGATTTTGAAGGCGTCATTCCTGAGGGCGAGTACGGGGGCGGGACGGTCATGGTGTGGGATCACGGCACCTATCGAGCGGAAGGGATGGACGACATCGCCGCCGCGCTGGGCAGGGGTGAATTGAAATTTAAGTTGAACGGGCGGAAGCTCAAAGGGTCATGGGTGCTGGTACGCATAAGAGATCGTCAGTGGTTGTTGATCAAGCACCGAGACAGCTATGCGTCGACGGAGGAAGTGACTCTGTCTGAGCCGACCTCCGTCGTCAGCGGACGGATCCTCTCCGAGATAGCGGCCGATGGGGGCGGCGACGTTGAGAAAGCCAAGACCGGAGACCCACCGAGAAGCTCCTCTCGATAAGAGTCTGAACCGCGCTCGGTAAAGCGGCCTGACGTACGCTCCCTCCTCTCGTCGTCGGCAATCGCAGCCCAATCCCGCCGTTGACAGATGACGGCATATCGAATACTCTCAGCCGAAAACACTTTGTTTGCCGTACGTTTGCCTGTTTTCCGAACGGCCGGATCGAGAAAGGGAGGTGGGGCCATGGAGAGAGATGAACGAGACCAAGGCGGGATTTCGGCGAGCACAGTCCTGATGGCTTTTCTTGGAGGGGCGGCGGTCGGGATCGTTGCGGCGCTCTTGCTCGCACCGCAACCGGGTGAGAAGTCGCGGGAACAACTGAGAAAGTATGCGAGAAAAACAGGAGACAATTTGCGAGATCTGGCGGAAAAGGCCGAAGACACATGGGAATCGGCGGTTGAGAAAGGCCGCCAGTTCGTGGACGAACAAAAGAGCACCTTGAGCGAAGCGATCGAAGCTGGTCGCGAGGCGATGCGCCGGGAGCGTGATCGCCAGGCGAGTGAAAAAGAGAGCTGATGTCATACGAAGTCGTCATCGGAGTGGAGGTGCATGCGCAGCTGCTGACGCAGTCTAAGATGTTCTGCGCATGCGGGACGGCGTTCGGCCTTCCGGCCAATACACAAACGTGCCCGATCTGCCTAGGTATGCCGGGCACCCTGCCCGTGATCAACCGGCAGGCCGTGGAAATGGCGATAAAGACCGGCCTCGCGCTCAACTGCACCATCAGGTCCGTGAACCGATTTGCTCGGAAAAACTATTTTTACCCCGATCTCCCCAAGGGCTATCAGATCTCGCAGTACGAAGCGCCGATCTGCGAGAATGGTTGGATCGACGTCATTGCCGGCGGAATGCCGAAGCGCATGCGCATCCGTCGCGCCCATCTTGAAGAGGATGCCGGAAAGAACGTTCATGAGGAGGGAGCCGGGACGGGCCAGGCGATAAGTGACGTGGATTTGAACCGTGCGGGGACGCCACTCCTGGAAATCGTCACTGAACCCGATATGCGTTCATCCGATGAGGTCGTCGCGTATCTGAAGACGCTGCGGGACATCCTCGTCTACCTGGACGTATGCGACGGCAACATGGAAGAAGGAAGCCTGCGCTGTGAGCCGAACCTCTCGCTCAGGCCGATCGGTCAGAAAGAATTCGGTACGAAGGTGGAGTTGAAGAATATTAATTCGTTCAGGTTCGTTCAAGACGCCGTTGAGTATGAAATCGCGCGCCAGACGAGGGTGCTCACCGAGGGCGGGAGGATCAGTCAGGAAACGCGATTGTGGGACGTCAAGAAAGGGGTGACGTCGGTCATGCGCAGCAAAGAAGAGGCGCATGATTACCGATACTTCCCAGACCCTGACTTGGTTCCGCTCAGCATCTCCCAGGACCGTATCGAAGAAGTGCGCAAGGCCTTGCCGGAGCTCCCGGCTGCCCGGCACAAGCGATTTGTCGCAGACTATGGGTTGCCTGAGTATGACGCGGGCGTCTTAACGGCATCCAGGCCTCTCGCCGACTATTTTGAAGCCTGCGTCAGGCTATTGGATCAGCCGAAAACAGTGAGCAATTGGGTGATGGGCGAACTGCTGCGGGAGCTGAACAACAGCGGCACGGCCGTGGCCGCATCTCCAGTCGGCCCTGAGCGACTCGTGAGCCTGCTTAAGTTGGTGGAAAACGGGACGATCAGTCTCAAGGTCGCCCGTGAAATCTTCCCGGACCTCTACGCCAGCGGCAAGACGCCGGGGCAGATCGTGCAAGAGCGTGGGCTGACGCAGGTGTCGGACGAAGGGTCGTTGGAGAAGATCATCGATGACATCATGACGAAGAATCCGGCCCAGGTTGCGCAGTACCGAGCCGGCAAAGAGCAGGTGCTAGGCTTTTTCGTCGGGCAAGTGATGAGGGGGTCGGGGGGAAAGGCGAATCCGGGTAAGGTAAATGAGTTGCTGAAGAAGAAATTATCCGGATGAAGAGGGTGAGTGGTGGCACTGACTCCAGGTGCTCGCAGAGCGCGCACGATAAGAATGTGCTCGCCTTGGGAGAGGGCTCGTCTCGGCGAGCCCAGGGTGGGCGGGTGAAGAAAAAGGGGCGCGTCTTGGCGCGCCTGGGGCGGGTGGGTGAAATATGCGCGCAGTTGGAGTCAGTTCCACCACTCCCAGTAAGCCCGGATTTTTCAGGTCGCATAGAAAGGTGAAAAGGTTAGGAGTATGAGTGCGATACGCGAGGTCAAAGCGCGGCAGATCTTGGATTCGCGGGGGAATCCGACCGTTGAAGTGGACGTGGCACTGGAGAGCGGGGCGCGGGGTCGGGCGGCGGTGCCGTCGGGGGCGTCCACTGGTGAGAAGGAGGCTATTGAATTACGCGATGGCGATAAGAAGCGCTGGATGGGGAAGGGAGTATCGAAGGCTGTGGCCAATATCAGCAAGACCCTTACTCCTTCCTTGTTGGGAAGAGAGGGCAGCGATCAAGTCTCGATCGATCGCACCATGATCGAGCTGGACGGGACCAAGACCAAGAGCCGCCTCGGCGCGAATGCGATCTTAGGGGTGTCCCTGGCCGTGGCGAAAGCGTCAGCGGCGGAGTCAGGTCAGCCGCTCTACCGCTATCTCGGCGGCGCGAACGCGCGTGTGATCCCGGTTCCACTGATGAACATCATCAACGGAGGGGCACATGCGGACAATCGGCTCGATCTGCAGGAGTTCATGATCATGCCGGTCGGGGCCAAACGGTTCAGCGAGGCGCTCCGTATGGCCACCGAGGTCTTCCACACGCTCAAAGCGCTATTGAAAAAGAAGGGGTTGAATACGGCCGTCGGCGATGAGGGAGGATTTGCGCCCGATCTCGGGTCGAATGAGGAAGCGCTCAGTCTCATTGTCCAAGCCATTGAAGATGCCGGCTACAAGGCGGGCCGGGACATTGCGTTGGCGCTTGACGCGGCGGCCAGTGAATTGTACGAGAAGGGTCGGTATCGGCTGGAAGCCGAGAAGCAGCCGGAGCGATCCTCGGAGGAGATGGTCCGTTACTACGCCGCGCTGGTTGACCGCTATCCCATTCTGTCGATTGAAGACGGCCTGAGCGAGTTGGACTGGAAAGGCTGGCGGATGCTCACCGAACGACTCGGTGATCGAGTACAATTGGTCGGAGACGATATTTTTGTGACCAATGTGGAGATTTTCTCACGAGGCATTCAAGAGAGGATTGGAAATTCCATTTTGATCAAGTTGAATCAGATCGGCACGCTGACCGAAACGCTCGAAGCGATCGACCTGGCCAAACGGTCGGGCTACACGGCCGTGGTCTCTCATCGATCCGGTGAAACGGAGGACACGACGATCGCGGATATCGCCGTGGCGGTGAATACGGGTTTGATCAAGACCGGATCCTTATCGCGGACGGATCGTGTGGCCAAGTACAATCAACTGCTTCGCATTGAAGAGGAGTTGGGAGATGCGGCTCTGTATCATGGACGACAGGCCATTCGTACCCAGGGTTAGCACCAGCGCAGGTCCTGTCGACGGCCCCTCAGCGCCATCCGCAATTGTGCCAATGGTAGTTTCTGAATAGAGAGAAGAAGTTGAGACTTGTGAGAAGGAGGAGAGGATGACGAGACGGAACCGTAGCCATGGTAGCGTAAGACGACGCCGGCGAGTCTCTTGGGGGTTGATAGTCGTCGTCGGAGGGCTATTGGGCGCTATTCTGGTTACGTCGCTGTTTTTTGACGAGATGGGTGTGCGCAAGTATGTGATGATGCTCCAGCACGCACGGCAGTTGGAAAAGGATGTTCGGGATCTGGAGCGCCTGAACGCAGAGCTTCGAACGGATATTTATCGGATTCAGTATGATCCGGTCCGGATGGAGGAATTAGCTCGTGAGCGCCTGGGCTATGTGAAGAAGGGCGATACAGTCTACCAAATCGTGACGGACCAGGAGAACCACGAGAAACAAGAGAAGGGGAGATGAGCCTGCTCGGGGGGGCACTCCGGGTGAAAGGGCTGGTCTTGGCCAGCTCGGGGCCGGACGGGTGACATAGTTGCTGGGGCGGGTGGGTGAAAATGAAATCCGGTACCGTCGCAATCATCGGACGTCCCAATGTGGGAAAGTCCACGCTTTTGAATGCGCTGCTCAAAGAAAAAATTGCCATCGTATCCGACAAGCCCCAGACGACGCGTATGCGTATCCTGGGAGTCGTCCATCGGCCTGACGCCCAGATCGTCTACTTCGATACTCCAGGACTGCACCAGCCTCAACACCAACTCAATAAGCGCATGGTCCGGACGGCCTTGGAGACCATGCGTGAAGTCGACCTGGTGTACGTGATGATCGAGGCCGTCCCTCCGTCTCCCGGGCCAGGTGATCGGGTGGTGGTTCAGCAAGTCGGCGAGGCGATTCGGAAGAGCGGCCAACCGGCGTTCTTGCTCATCAACAAGGTCGATCTGGTGAATAAGGCAAGGGTGTTGCCGTTGATTGAGGCGACCCGTTCTTTGCTGGAATGGACGGAAGTGGTTCCCTTGTCGGCCAAGACCGGCATCAACGTTGAGCGACTGCTGGATCTGACGGTGAAGGTGTTGCCCGAAGGCGAGGCGCAATATGGAGAGGAGGTCATCACGGATCAGCCGATGCGGGTGCTCGCGGCGGAGATTATCCGTGAAAAGATCCTCCAGAAGGCCAGGGAAGAAGTGCCGTATTCTGTTGCCGTTGAGATCGACGGATTTGTCGAAGAAGGCAATCTGGCCCGCGTGTCTGCTACCATCCTGGTCGAAAAGGAGTCGCATAAAGCGATTCTGATCGGGAAACATGGAGACCGACTCAAGGCGGTCGGGACGTATGCGCGAATCGAGATGGAACGGCTATTCGACATGAAGGTGTTCTTGGAGCTCTGGGTGAAAGTCCGAGCCGATTGGCGTGAGAACGAGCAGGTGCTGACGGCACTGGGGTACTAGCAGGCTGTTGAAAAACTCGCGCGGTGGCTCGGTATGAACGTCGTGAGCAATACGACACGCGATACCATACCATCCTCCAGGATGTTCAAAAAGGCTCATTCCACCCGCCGACCCCAGGCGCGCCGAGACGCGCCCCTTCCCGTACAAGGCCGCAGCGAGGCGCACGGTGGGACGAATAAGGAGCACCACGCTTGTGCGCGCCGCCGAGTTGGTGAGGCGGCGGTGTCTTCAAGCCGAAGCGTAGTTGTCTTCACCCGCCCTGCCCGAGCGCGCCGAGACGCGCTCTTTCCCGAGACGGTACGTTGAGGCTTGAAAATAAAGCATGCGACTATCCAGCGAAGCTGGACATAGGAGATACGAAGCTGGAGGCCTTTTTCAACCTCCTGCTAGAGGAAGGATGAAAGGGAAGCCTCAAAGAGTCGGACATGCAGCCCATTGAGCAGAAGCGTCAAGCCGAGCGCGATCTTTTAAAGGATCTCGTGAAGGAGCCTGAGAAGGGACAGACGAAGTTTGACCTCGTGCAGGCGTCGTTTCAGCGCCTGCTTCGTCGCGGGGCGATCACGAATCTCGTGAAGATGCTCGGACGGATGCATCCCGCCGATATCGCGAAAGTCATTGAGCATCTATCATCGCCCAAAGAGAAGCGTACGGTGTTCGAATTAGTCCGTGGTGAAACGCAACGCGGGGAAGTCTTGAGCGAGTTGGGCGCGGAAAATATCGGCCATGTGCTGGCTGATATTCCACCGGCGGAAGTTGCGGGGCTGCTGAAGGATCTTGCGACAGATGACGTCGCCTACCTGTTGGGGGTACTGCCGGAGGAGCGGGCGAAAGAGATCCTCACTCTCATGAAGACGGAGGACTCTACTGAGATTGCCGACCTTCTAAAGTATCCGAAGGACACCGCCGGCGGAATCATGACGACCGAGTTCTTTTCCTTGTCGGAAGATGCCACCGCTCAGGAAGCCATTCGTCGCCTTCAGCACGCGACCGACGCGGAAATGGTGTTCTACATCTATGTGACGGATAAGGAGGATCATCTGGTCGGTGTATTGTCCCTGCGCCAACTCTTGACCGTCCCGCCGACAACCCCGCTGAAACACATCATGACCCGTGACGTGATCAGCGTGGCCGTGGACATGGATCAAGAGGAAGTGGCGCGCCAGGTCGCCCGGTACAACCTTCTCGCCGTGCCCGTCGTGGAAAAGGATCAGACTCTGGTGGGGATCATTACCGTCGATGATGTGGTCGACGTGATCCGTGAAGAGGCGACGGAGGACATGTTGAAGATGGCCGGAGCCGCGGAGGACACTCTGCTCACGTCTTCCAGTGTGGAGGCGGCGCGGCTGCGTTTTCCTTGGCTCTTCACGAATCTCGCCGGCAGCCTCCTGTCCGGAATCATTTTATGGTATTTCCGCTTTACGATTCAGGAAGTCGTGGCCATTGTGAGCTTTATTCCGGTCATTGCGGCGATGGGGGGCAATGTGGGATTGCAATCCTCCACGTTGATCATTCGGGGGTTAGCCACCGGCGGGATTGAGTTGGCCGACATGTGGAAAGTGTTTTTTCGTGAGGTGCGGATCGGCGTCCTCCTGGGGCTGGCTTGCGGGCTTCTCTTGACGGGCGCGGGGTGGCTGTGGCATGGGCAATGGTTTCTCGGCATGGTAGTAGGGGCATCGCTGATGATCGCGTTTCTTGTGTCAACGAGCATGGCCACCATCATGCCGATTCTCCTCAAGCGGCTCGGCGTCGATCCGGCTGTCGCGGCAGGACCGTTTGTGACGACGGCGAATGACATTACCGGCATCACGATCTACTTGGCTCTGTCCACGGCGTTTCTGGACTATTTGAAATAACTCCAGCCTTCTCGCTGACCCTCGTCGAATCATGTTTTTCAATCTTGCGGTAAAGGAGAGGTCTCACGGGCGAGGGGAGGGAGCGAAGATCGTCTCAATATCCTGCACGCCGGCCTTCGCCTGTTCACGATAAGCCTGATATTGTTCATCGCGATAGGTGCTCAACACACGCTGATAGGCTCCCAGCGCCTCGTCGTACCGCTTGCGATGAGTCAGATATCGGCCGAGGTTCAGCCAGTTTTCGGCAGCCGCTTGGTTGGCCGTCTTCAACAGCACCCAATCCCGGTTGACCTGATTGTCTGCAAATGATTGTGGACTCTGTCTGATCTCTGCGCCGATGGTGGATGCCAACGCTTCGAGCCGCTCATTTTCCAAAATAGCGGATCTCACACGGTCGGACTGAAGGTAAGCATAAAAATTGCGGATGTGGTCCTTTATCAAGACGGTGCGTTGCTGATACAGATCCTTCGCGCAGCCGGTCCACAGGGTGACCAGCACACACAATACTATTGCCCTTGCAGGTGTTCGCAATGGTTCGTCTCTCGCGCGAGTCTAGCAAGTCCGGACGAAAATGAGAACGTCCGTCCATATGAACCGGCTGCGACAGGATGTCCCCCTTCGGCTATAGTTAATGGAGTCGTGGAGGACTGTATGGAGAAAATTGGTGAATCCGTACGACCGCTGCTTGTCGGTATGACCGGCGGCCTGGTTGCCGGCATACTCGTCCTGGACATGATGCTCCCTCTGGGGCTGGCAGGAATGCTCTATGTCGCCCTCGCGATGATTTCATTATGGTCGCCGAAGCGAACCTTTACTCTCACCGTAGCGGGCGCCTGTACGGCGTTGATCCTCTTTGATTACCATCACGCTCCCCGCGAGAGTGAGACGGTGCTGGCCATCGCCAACCGCGGCCTGGCCTTGCTGGCGATTTGGGTCACGGCGATTCTGTCTCTCTTACGCACTCGCGACCAGGAGGATATCCAGATTCTCCGGAGCCTACTGCCCTTGTGCGCGACCTGCAAAAAGATACGAGATCCGAGGGGAGTCTGGCATCAGCTCGAACAATACCTCAAAGACAACTCGCAAATGGAATTTTCCCGCAGTCTTTGTCCGGAATGCCGGAAAAAATGGGTGCCCGGAGCGACGGCCTAGTGTAGTGCGTCTAACGCTTCTTTACATTGGGCGACTTTGGTCAAGATATTCCCCACCGAGGCGGTCCACACGAATACCCGGGGGTTCTGATTGTGATTGTCCAGGTACTGTGTGATCGCAGCGATCAATTCCCGCACATGCTGGAAGCTGCCGCGCCGGATGCGTTTGTCGGTGAGATCGCGGAACCAGCGCTCGACCAGGTTCAGCCAGGAACTGGAGGTTGGGATAAAGTGCAGATGGAACCGCGGATGCCGTTGGAGCCAGGCTTTCACCCGTGGGTGCTTGTGCGTCCCGTAATTGTCCACGATCAGATGCAGGTCGAGCTCGGACGGGGTTTCGGCCTCGATCTTTGCGAGGAAGCGAATGAACTCCTGATGCCGATGCCGCGGCATGCAGTCGCCGATCACCTTGCCGTCGAGCATGCTCAGGGCTGCAAACAAGGTGGTCGTGCCATGGCGTTTGTAATCGTGCGTCATCGTGCCACAACGGCCCTTCTTCAACGGAAGGCCCGGCTGGGTGCGGTCGAGGGCTTGGATCTGACTTTTCTCGTCGACGCACAGGACCAGGGACTTGTCCGGGGGATTGAGATAGAGCCCCACGACATCGTAGAGCTTCTCGACAAACTGCTTGTCGCGGCTGAGCTTGAAGGTCTTGATGAGATGGGGCTTGAGGTTGTGTCGCTTCCAGATCCGCCGCACCGTCGCTTCGCTGAGGCCTTGGGCCTTGGCCATACTCCGGGTGCTCCAGTGGGTCGCAGCCGGTGGGGTCGTGTGCAGTGTCGCCTCGACGACGGCCCGCACTTTGCGTTCGGGGATGCGTGGCAGACGACCGGGACGTGGCGCATCCTTTTCGAACCCTGCCAAGCGCAGAGCCAGAAACCGCTCCCGCCAAAGCTGCACCGTGGGTCTGGAGATGGTCAATGTTCGGGCGATTCCCTGATTGCTGACGCCATCGGCCGCCAACTGGACGATCCGCGCTCGCTGCACCAGGCGAAAGGGGACACGCCGACCCTGGGCCCATGTCCTCAGGGCCGAGCGCTCCATAGGGGACAGCTGGATAGGGGCCGCGGTTCTCATGCTCCAGAAGATAGAGAGGTCTGGACATATACGTCAAGTTATTTATGACGCACTACACTAGCGCTGGAGTTCCGGTGATTCTGCCGACCCACCTCCCCACCCCGCCGGCGCACGATTTTGACATCCCATGGTTCGATCAATCGGATATGAACTGGTCCAGCACCGACCGAACTCTCAGCATAGTTCCTTGTGGTCGGTATCTGTTCTGCCAGTAATCCGGGTAAGAGAATGGGGATCTAGGTGCCGGACTCGAAAGCGGCGGGGCTTCAGTTCATTTCGTCCGCGCTGTCACCATTTCACAACAAATTTGACGGTCCTGGGTTCGTGGTCTGAGAAGGTCACCGTTGCCGTGCACGGCAGGGAACGTGATTCGTGTTGAAAGGTGGCTGCCAGGAGAAAGAAGGCGTAGCGCTCACTGATCGAATTTGCAGAGATAGTCAATGGTGGTGAATACACCTTGTCAGTACGCAATTGTTCTTGACCTTTGCTGGTTAAGAGGACGGGGAGTGAAGGCCCCAGAATAAGAAGCCGATCTAACGACGTACCATCCAGCGCGACGACTAGGCTCTTCACGACCACGGGTTGTTGGGTCTCATTGATGAATCTGACATAGACCCGTAGCAAGTATTGATTGGCAGCGCCACCCAATAGCCGCCCGTAGCGTGTCTGGGAATCCCCAATTTCTACGCCAAGCTGCTCTTTGCCGGTCGGCATTTCTGACACATCAACAAGCGGGGTCACACGACCACCTTCCGTGAGATCAGTTTTCTTTCGGGAGGAGCGCACGCTTCTGCCTTAAACTAGCCTTGCACGAGATCGATCAGCGGTGCTTTTACTGACTTGCTTCCCTCGCTGATGCAGCTTGGCACGACTGTCGCTGAGAACACTGGTGGTCCCGACACGAATTGAACGTGCGACACGCGGTGTAGGAAACGGCTAAGTATACACGCGATCCCCGTGTTTCTGCAAGCGGTAGTCGTGCGGACGGTGTGCATGGACGGTCAAACCTTGCCACCTGTCCGCAACGCCGCAACCCAGGCGCAACCTACAATCCGTGCTGTAGCCCCATTAAAAAAGCGATTGCTCGCCCTCCCACCCACTCTGCATCGGCGTCCCTCCCACGGCATGCGCATGGGTCCCATTTTAGGCTCACACTGGAGGGACAAAACAGCTCCTCTGGGGCTGGACGCGATAGAGATTTTTCTCGACGACGCGTTACCACTTCGCGCTCGGTCGGCATTTCGGCGTGTTGGCATCATCGGCACGAGCTCCTTTGTGGCCTTGCGAAGCACTCGGGCAACATGCCATTGCTAGCTTAGGTGATAGTTGCTATGCTTATACTCCCGTTCGAGATGCTTCTCACTCGGAGCGTACTGATGTCGTGAACGTT
>CAVPGK010000023.1:0-149116 GCA_963703955.1 Nitrospirota bacterium
CCATCACGAGATCATGGTGCCGCTGCTCGCCGCCGCGGTGATCGAGGAGCTGGGTCGCTGAGTGCCGTCACGGTTTGTCTCGATGCAAGACAAACGGGAAGAGTACCGAGTTCGAATTCATCGCACCGGGCAACTCCGGCGAGGCTCGGACGTTGCACCCTGTGAACTCATCGAACTGACCGAAACCGGAGTGCTTGTACAGTCAGACCTGCACGTCACGATTGGAGAAGCCGTGGACTTGGATTTTGATCTTACGCCCGACTGCCCGATCCATTGCACGATCCTGGTGACCCACGCCGCGCTTCCACATTTTGGAGGGCTCATCTCATCCATCTCGCCAGAGCACCAGCAGCATGTCGCCCGGTTTATCAAGCAACTTATCGAGATCAACCTGACGGGCTTCTAGGATGAGAACGCTCAAGTGTCGGTGAGCAGCCCCGCGGGACGACACCACGAAACGCAACCGATTCTGTATCTCATCTCGGTTGTTCTCATGCTGAGTTCCTTTCCTCCGGCCATTAAATACATTCTTCAACATAGTGACCTCATTCCTCTCGATTTGGCGTGCGTGCGGGTCATGATCGGGTTCCTATTTCTGACCATGATCACCCTGATGTGGGATCGCACGGAACTGTTCTTTTTGAGGCGCACGGATGTCTTGCGGCTCAGCTTACTGGGCGTGCTCGGGGTGGGGCTCTCCTACGCTGTTGCGGCATGGAGCCTGTTACACACGAGTGTCACCCATTACGTGCTGATCTATAGTCTGACGCCCTCCTTCACCGCGCTGTTCAGTTTTCTCATGGGAAGGGACCAAGCCAGCATCCTGAAAGTAATGGGAATTCTCGTGTCATTTGTCGGCTGCCTGATATCCGTGTCGGAAGGCTTTCAAGGTTCGCGGGCAGATTTCGGGTACGGTGACGCGCTGGCCCTCCTCTTCACCGTGATGATATCGGCCACCATCGTTTGGAGTGCCGGGATCGTGAAACGTTATGGAGCCATGGTCGCGAATACGGTGATGTTCGGAAGCAGCTTCGTGCTGTTGCTCCTGGGAACCCTCCTTTGGGGGGAACTGCCTCGCGAACACCTCTCACTGATGACCCTCTCGCTGATCATCTATATCGGAGTGGCGACCGCAGGCGTGTTCATGCTGCGCTATCTATCCCTGCAATCTGTGACTCCGGCCACCGTCGGGGCCTTCCATAATTTGGTTCCGGTGTGCACCATTCTCCTGGCGTATGTGGTTTTCGGTGAAGCCCTTGAACCCCATACCATCATCGGTGGCGCTGCCATCCTGGCTGGTGTTGAGCTTGTTCGGAGAGCCTGATCCATCAGGCGGACGCTCATGCAAGACCTTTTCATCGGGCAACGGACGCAGGATGAATGGAACCGGCTGAATGCCCGCTACTTTCGAGCCGCGCTCCCGGCGATTCAGATTCTCTGGAGCCGCCGCCTCACCGCGTCCGCAGGAATGTTTGTCAGCCATGTCGGGCCGCGAGCGCGTCAGGACGGCTTAGTCGATACACGACCGGCTCGCCGGCTGATCCGACTGTCGCTCCCTCTGCTCCGCGACCAACCTGAGCAAGAAATGATAGGAACGTTGGCCCATGAGATGATTCACCAGTGGCAATACGATATCCTGAAACGTCGACCGAATCATGGTCTGTGACTTTCGCCGCCTGATGGAGGCCATGAACCGCGATGGGCTTGGCATCACGATCAGCCACTCGCTTGACGAAGCGATGCAGGCACTGGCGAAATATGCCTGGCGATGCCAGGAATGCGGTCGGGATTACCGGCGCCAACGCCGCACCATCCGTCCCGGCCGCCACCGATGCGGCGTGTGCCGCGGGAAGCTGCGAGAACTGCTCCCCGCGGAAGTTCAGAGGCACAATGTAAAAGGTAAGAACTGGGGGCCTCAGGAGAGTCGCAGTTCGGAGGAACGCTTCACACAGTTGACGCTCGACTTTTCAATCTCATGAGGAAGACCGAGGATGGCCCGATGGCCGCGCCAGATTGTGTTCGGCGATGTGGATGCCATGTACGCCTCATCGGCCATCGTCGCCAACCCCGCATTGGCTGACCAATTGGTAGCCGTCGGGTCATCGCCGCCCCGCGGGATCGTGACCTCCGCGAGCTATCCGGCTCGACGGTACGGGGTCCGAGCCGCCATGCCCACGGCCCACGCCTTGCAACTCTGCCCGAATCTTGTGCTCGTTCCACCTGATTTCGCGCTCTACAGGCGCATGCACCAGCGCATGCGCGAGGTGACCGACCGTCTCTTCCCCACCACCGCCTGGACGAGTATTGACGAATTTTACGCGGATACCACGGACCTGCAATCCATGCACCCCGATCCGGTCGATTTGGGTCGGCTGGTCAAGGAGGCCATTCTCGAAGACACCGGGCTGCGCTGCACGATCGCGGTGGCCACGAGCAAGACCGTCGCCAAGGTGGCCGCCGACCACCATAAGCCGGACGGCTTAGCCGTGATCGAGCCGGGAACCGAGGCGGCATGGCTGGCTCCGCGCCCGGTCAAATCGCTGCCCGGTGTCGGTCCCAAGACGGCGGCGCAGTTGGAACCTTTGGGGATCCATCTGATCGGCGACCTACTGGACCCACGCTTTGAACCGGTCCTTCTCCGGAGATTGGGCGCCCGCCTAGCCGACCTCCAGGCTCTTGCGCAGGGCATCGATCACGAGCCGGTGGACCCGAAGCGTGATCAGAAAAGCGTCGGCCACGAGACGACCTTCGATCACGACACATCGGACCTTGCCTTTCTCGAACGAACCGTCCGAAGTTTCCTCAGTGAGTTGACCCACGATCTCCGTGTCCAGTGCCTCGCGGCAGGCGCCTTTACAATCAAGTTGAAGGACTCGACTTTCAAGATCACCACGCGGCAACGCCATTTCCACGAAACCGCTCAATTATGACCCGCCGATGTGGCGGGTTATTCAACCGGCGCTTCGTAGTTTAGTCGCCGCGCGGACCCGCTACCGGCTCGTCGGCCTTGCTCTATCGGACCTCGTTCCGGCGAGCGGGACGTTGTTCGACCAACAAACAACAAAGGCCATGGCCGCCATGGACGCGATCATCGAAAAGCACGGGACAGGGGTGATGCGGTTGGGCGGGATTCCGGAGGAATGAAGAATAAGGTGGCCTTGGCTGGTGAAGGGCGGCTTGACGAGCTGAAGTGAAATGGGTGCACGTATCTGGACTTGTGGGTTGATGATCTGGCGAGTCGGGTGGGACGCAGGGGAGGAGGCTTTGGTTAGAGGGAATACGTGTGATCCGGATAGCCATGGTTATCAACAGATGTTTTTGGCCGCGTTACTCTTGACCGGCGGTTAAGGAAACCGCCGGTTGTGATTGTCTTTCGTTCAAGCGTTCTCGTGCCGCCCGCGGCCACGGCGATCACACCGGTGAGCCCCTCCACGGGGATGGGTATCGGCTGATCCAGCTCCGCCGCGTTGTCGCCTGACCGCCCGAAAGCATCGCTCCGCCAGGCCCAGACCGTCCTAAGGCTCGCTTTTACTTTCGCCTGTCTTTTTCATCATTGACTTTCCTCAAACGTGAGAGTGACTTGCTCGACCGAGACCTTGGCATCGGAGCGAATCGGCAATCGCTTTTCGTCTCGTGACACCAGCCCGGTCGGCACGAGCGTAAACGAGAGCTTTTCTTGCTGCTGGAGATTTTTTAGGCTTTTTACCGCTCTGGTAACATTGACGTTGAATTTCAATTCTTCCTTTTCGCCCCGCTGCGTCGGATGTTTTTGATCTGCCCCGAAAAATGAAAGGTTTCCCGCATAGCTTTCCATCGTGTAATGCGGTTCAGTGTTTTCGGGCAGGTTCAAATAAACTTCATAGAAAAAGTCGACAGGTTTGTCGGCTTTCACACCTTCAAAGTTGAGCCTGAATCGCACTTCCTCTTCCGGTTTCACGGCTTTTAAGGCGCGCGCAAACGCGTCTTTGGCTTTGTCGTTCAAATCGATCTCGAAGCTCAAGCGCCGGGTATCGAGAACCAGCTGTTTTCTGTAATGGCCGATAAGAATGTCCATAAAACGACTCCCTTCGGTGGCGACATCCCAGATAGTGAAAACAGCTTCCTCATCGTAACAAGACCGGCACCCGCACACGTTGGGATTTAAGAGATCCGCACCGGTAAATTGCACTTGCTGACCGTTCTCATCAAAAAAGGTGAATTTCGTAGTGTGCCAGGCTGTGTCGGTAACCGGCGGATTAGCGCGCCCGCCGCCGCCATCCAGCCAGCGGTTCCACAAACGATCGATGTTGCAGTGATGCAGCCAGAAAATCGGGTCTTGACCGGCAGTCTCAAATTGGCCCATCCAGCCGCCGATTCCAACGTGAACCGCGCCGTGCGGCGTTCCGTTGATGTTACCGCTGAACGGATAAAAACCGACCGGACCCGGAATCACCGAGGCAAGGCTAACGGCGGATGCCGAAAGCTGTCCCGTCCCGGCGTTGATAGCCGCATTGCGCACGGAATTGAATAACGGATTCGATGCATTTGCCGGGCTCCGGAAAGCAGCCGGCAGAAAGCGGGCGTTCGCGTCGGTGGCATCGCTGTAGTTCCAATACGGCAATCCTAAACCCGGCATGCCGGAGGCTTTTCGTAAAATCCTTTCAAAAAAACAAACATACATCCGGTGCCACGACATAAAGAACGTAATGTTATGCTGACAGGTATTCCATGCCGTTTGGACAGGCGTTGTGAAAGTTCCGTGAATGGCTGCCTGATATGCCCAACTGGTCGGGTTGGTCGCCGGACGCGCTTTCATAACCGCCACGCCATTCTTGAAAGCCGTTAACTCGGCAGCCGTCAGATTCTTGAATTTTTTTCTGACAATCGCGCCGGCATCCTTGCATCGTCTCTGAAAGAGAAACGGCTTCAAGACCTGCGCGTCAACTGACGAACCAATTAGCGAAAGACCAGCAACGATGCCGATACTTTTGATAAAGTCACGGCGCGAAAAGCTTGTTACTTCCATTTTCCCTCCTCCTAATGTTTTATGGATTCTTAAGCCAATTGTTTTGCTTATCGCGATAGCCACTGAACTATTCAGTATACTGACCGGTATATCCCGCTCCTGCAAGACTGGGAGCGATTGCGCGATTCTCATCTCCCTTCGACGGCATGTCAAGGATCTCCACAGCGCAGGGCTGGCGCGCTATACAGACCGGCATAGTTCCGTTATACGTGCGAAGGACTCAAGTCTCTCCTCTCTCACTGTAACCTAACTATCGGGAGCGATCGTGTTTGACAGGGACGGAATTGGATCAAACACTCTACAACGTGTTGTGGCGATGTGATGGCGGTAGATGGTTTTGTTCGGACAAGAGTAGCGACGCGTTGCAGCGCAAAAAGTTCCATCGCTTACCCTGATTCCCCATGGGTATGGTATAACCAACGGGCGTGTAAGGAATGGATCTCCTTCCTATCCTCCAAGAACTTCCCATCGAACACCTCTTGCTGGGTGTTTCTACCCTGCTGATCCTGAGCGTGTTCGCCAGCCAGGCGTCACGGCAGATCGGGATTCCTGCACTCCTCCTGTTCCTCCTCATGGGGATGCTGTCGGGTTCCGAAGGACTGGGCGGTATCGAATTCGACAATCCGCGGCTCGCGCAATCCTTGGGCGTGGTGGCCTTGGCGCTGATTTTGTTCTCCGGTGGCCTGGATACGAATTGGCAGCGGATTCGCCCCGTGGTCTGGAAAGGATTGGCACTGTCTACCTTCGGGGTGTGTCTCACCGCCGGGCTCGTCGCTGGGTTCTCCGTCTGGTTCTTGGAATTTGTCCCACTGGACGGCTTGCTGCTGGGTGCCATCGTCTCGTCGACCGATGCGGCGGCAGTGTTTGCCGTGCTGCGCGCGCGGCACGTCCGGCTCGGAGGCCAGCTTACCCCACTTCTCGAATTGGAGTCGGGGAGTAATGACCCGATGGCCGTTTTTCTCACCGTGGGTCTGATCGGTGTCTTGACTCAGACATCCACTCCGCTCGGTATGGTATCGATGTTTTTCCGCCAGATGATCCTCGGCGCACTGATCGGCTACAGCATGGGGATCTGTATGGCCGCACTTGTTCGGCATCTTCGCCTGGAATACGAAGGGCTCTACGCAGTTCTGAGCCTTGCCATCGCGCTGTTCACCTACGGGTTCACAGCGTCGGTGGGGGGCAACGGGTTTCTCGCTGTGTATCTGGCGGCATTGACGGTGGGGGACCAGGGCATCAAGCAACTTGATTATTTTCGCCGGTTTCATGAGGGACAGGCATGGGTGATGCAGATTCTGATGTTTTTCACCCTGGGGCTGCAGGTCTTCCCCTCTCAGATTATTCCGGTCATGGGCGTCGGCATCATTCTTTCCATCTTCCTGATGTTCCTAGCCCGGCCCGCCGCCGTCCTTGTGACCCTGCTTCCCACGGACCTGACCTTCAAGGAGAAGCTGATGGTCGGCTGGGGAGGTCTGCGAGGAGCGGTGCCGATTATTCTCGCTACCTTCCCGCTGACCGCCGGACTGACGCAAGCGAAAACAATCTTTAACTTGGTGTTCTTCATCGTCGTGACTTCGGTCTTGCTCCAAGGCACCTCGCTGCCACTCGTGGCCCGCTGGCTTGGCCTGTCGAGCGCGGAGTTGCGTCCTGTTCCTGCGACGGGGAACGGATGATCTAGGAAAGCGGCGGGACGGAGGATTTTGGTTGCTAGGCAGAAGGCCAGAACGGTTGACTGCATCGGACGTGGCATAGAGGAAGAAAGAGGCCAAGGGGAAGCTCTGTAGCAACACGTTCCAGCGTGAAAAACTCCAGGACTCACCCTGCCTCTCCATCGGAGGGAATGGGAAGTCCCACTGTATCGCGTTGTGGTGCGTTTGGCGGGCTGTCTTGAGCAAGTTGCGGCTTCGTCAATAGATCGCGCAGGCTTTCGACCTGTTTCGATCGCCGCTCTAGCCCGAGCTGGATCATATACCTGGCCAAGGCATCGGCCAATTGTTGGCGTTGGAGAACCACCGTCAGGACGGTTCGCTTTCGGTGATTCACAAGAGAAGGTTGTTTGACTAGCCAGGCGTCAATGCTGTCGAGCAGCAACTTCGACTTCACCGCCAAGTCGACGATCTGCCGTTGCTGGGTGGAAGTCTGTTCGATGCCGCCCAAGTCGTTCAGGAGACTGTGACGCCAATCTTCTGGAGTTACTGCTAACGTGAGGGGGGTCACTACTACGCAGCCAAAACCCTAACATCAATGGAGAACGACAACGGATTTCTTTCCATATCGAGGAAAATCCCGTTGGGGACACCATCGTTTTCCCCGCTTAGAAAACGTCGCTGCTGAAAATTTCTACCTCACTCATCTGCTACCACGCTGCTACCAGGACAGGACAAACCAGCCCCATCTGGACCAATGTCGGGGGTATCCTCCTTTGTGGTTTCTTGTGGGGTTAGGTTGTCTGAGGTTGGGTTATGGGCATTTTGTAAACCGCCGGTAGATTCCAATTCCCTTCCGGAACGCAGAGAGCTACAGGGCTGTGCTCATTTTGTGCTCAACGCCACCACTCTATGTGCCATTCCAGGCAACTCCAGCTAAGATAGCGTTTTAATCTGACTCTCTAATGATGTAGATTGGGCTAGAGTTGGAAGCCGGACATGTTTTTCCTAACCCGCGTGCCGGAGATGGCCTACGAAATGATAGGACCCAGGTTAAGCCGAGCGTGAATGCCAGGCATTGATCATACGACCCACAGAAAGGAGCCAGCCATGAATCTCAAACGTAACCTGATTCTCGCACTTGTCACAGGAATGCTCATGCTGGGCCTGCAGGCC
This sequence comes from Nitrospirota bacterium, assembly GCA_963703955.1. Lineage (GTDB taxonomy): Bacteria > Nitrospirota > Nitrospiria > Nitrospirales > Nitrospiraceae > CAVPGK01. The sequence goes on from CAVPGK010000023.1 coordinate 7,828, forward strand.
CTGGCTGCTGAGGAGAAAGTCACGCTCGCGCTGGGTGGGAAATTCTGCGAGTTTTATCCGGATGCGGTCCAAGAAGCCTTGCAGAAAGTGCCGGGCGTGACCGCCGTGGACCTCAAGAGCAAGAAAGGCCACGCCGTCGTGACGGGAGAAGCAGGCAAGATGAAGCCCGACCAGTTGGCGACCGCGGTCAATGGGGTCAAGGGAGATGGCTGGCACTGCAAGGCGGAGGTCAAGAAATAGCTGCTGCACTACAACGAATGTACGACCCCGTTACTTGTCTTTGTCCTTATGTCCTTTCATGACCTTGTTCACGGCATCGACGGTCGCGTTGGCGGCTTTCGAAAGGCCTTTGCTCAGTTCATGGCCGGCTTCCTTGATCTTATCCGTGGCGTGGGGGACGGATTTGGAAGAATCTTTCTCCCGCGATGATCCGTCCTTATTCTTCGCATTCTCCGCCATGGCCGGTGAGACACCGATACTGAAGGCCAGCAGAACAGCCGCCATGGTGTTACATTGAGTGCGATGTGTCATGGTTGAACCTCGGTGCCTGCAAGCTGAGTATAGCATCTGCCGACTCCATTTCTCATTGAAGCCACGTTCATGACCACACGCTGGCCTCTTCCACAAAAGGACTACTGGTCGACTCCGTTTGCCGAGGTCCTCCTACAACAGTTTGACCTCTGTTACGGCGGGACGATTTTGGATGTCGCCTGCGGGTCCGGCATTCCCGCATTCTATTTGGCGGAGCAGGTGGGCCCGACCGGGCAGGTGCTGGGGATCGATCTCAGCGCGCATCAGGTCGCAAGAGCCCGTATGATTCAAGGCCCACACCTTCCCTGGCTCACGTTCCAATGCCTGGATATGCGCACGCTGCCCGCAACGCTTCCGCACTTCGATCGAATCACCGGCAATCTGTCGGTCATGTTCTTCCGCCCCGACCGATTGGAAACCCTTCGTGGCCTCGCGGCTCATCTCAAGCCAGGCGGTCAACTCGTGTTGACGTTCCCCTCCCTGGGAACATTTGACTCGCTCTGGCGCCGGATCGATCAGGAAATGGCCACACGCGGCCTGGAGGCAGAACGGCGCGCACTGGCCGCCTACGTGGCCGAGCGGCCTTCAGCTCACGACGCACGCCAATGGCTGGAGAGACTGGGATTCGACCGGATCAAGGTCATGGAGCAGCCGCTGGAAGTCGCCACGGGATCAGGAGCGGCGTTCTTACATCATCCACTGCTGCGCGGCGGATTCCTCGATGACGTGTACGAATGCTTTTGCGATCAGGCCCTCGCCGACGCGGTCATGACGGCGGTTGCAGAAGACCTTCCCAGCTTCATGCCGTTGCTCGCTCAACGTTGCGTCATGTCGGGATGGCGCGGTTGCTAGGGGTCAAGGGGGTTAGGGTTCAGCCAGGTCGATGACGTAGCGATGATGGCCGCTCGTGGACGTACTTGCTTCGTGAACACGATAGGGTGGGATGTCAGCCTGCAATCGTTTAATGAGGCGTGGCATCAACACGCCTTCTTCCAGCTCGCACAGCCAGACGTGCATGCCCGTCTCCAGTTCCTCGTAACGCCGGCTGACGTGAAAGCGCGGGTCCTCCATATAATAGGCGGAGAGCCATCCCGTCACGGCATTGACCACCCAGGGATGCGCTTGCGCGTACCGATGACTCACCCCGAGTTCGACGTGGGTCGTACCCGACGGCTCCATGACCATTCACCGCCCCGGCGGCCGGACCGAATTCAGGAACGCCTCGACTTCCTGAATCACCACGGCCTGTTCATCCGGCGTCAGCTTATCCCAGTGTTCTCTGAGCGGCTCGAAATACCGCCGGATGGAGGTATACAGACTGTAGGCCTTAGACCCTTTTTCATCACCGGCATCAGCCATGAGGCGTTCCTTCCGTACAGCAGTGTAGTGAATTCGCTGGTTGGGGACAAGCGCCTTGAGGCCCTACAGGCTGGCATCGCATGTCGATGCGACTCGAATGGCTAGGATTTTCTCCCCGCCTAAGGGTAAGATGTCGCGATGCTAAAAAAGATCGTCACCTGTCCCGCGCTTGCCGACATCCTTTCGACGCATCGCGCAGAACGCCGACGCATTGTCTTTACGAACGGCTGTTTCGATCTCCTCCACGTGGGCCATACCAGATATCTGCAAGCCGCCCGTGATCTCGGTGACGTGCTCGTGGTCGGAGTGAATACCGACGCGTCTATCCGGGGGCTCAACAAGGGGACCGGTCGCCCGATCGTCCCCGAGTCCCAACGCGCCGAGGTGCTCGCTGCGCTGGCCTGTGTCGATTACGTGATCTTGTTCGACGAGCCTGACCCGGGGCGTCTGATCGCCGACCTTCAACCCGATGTCTTGGTGAAGGGGGGGGATTGGGGCCTAGACCAGATCGTCGGCCGAGAAATCGTCGAGGAGCACGGTGGGGTGATCAAGACGATTCCGCTCGTTCCGGGCATTTCCACCACCACGATTGTGGAAAAGATCAGGAACGTGACTCGTTAGCCCTGGACTGTGAACGTACATGTCGATTGGAATCCGGACGTCTAACGAATAAGGCTCTTCACGCATAACGGCCCGTCATGCCTGTCGCGTCACGTTCAACATCGTATTGGGATGATCTCTTGCGGCCCGTGGGAGACGCCTTGCGCGCCGACCAGGGCCGGCCTTGCCTGACGGGCGTTCAGGGATCGACTGCGGCGTTTGCCCTGACGGCGCTGAGCCGCGTCGGTTCTCAGTCCTGGCTGATTGTGACCGCGTCAGAAGAGTCGGCCGATCGCTTGTCGGACGACCTGGAATTTTTTCACGACCTCCTTGGGCTGTCGCGGGAGTCACTCAGGCGGTTCCCTGAATGGGAAACCTTGCCCTACGAGGCGACCGCTCCTTCCGTCGCCTTGATTGCCAAACGAATGCGCACGCTCCATCGGTTGACGGAGGGCAGCCGGACCGTGCTGGTGACCTCTATCCCTGCTTTACTCCAACGAATCCTCCCTGTGTCGGCTTTTTCTGAGGGCAGCCTGAAACTGCGGCCGGGAGACACGATCGAACGCGATGCGCTGGTCTCGCGCCTGTTGCGGCTCGGCTACCGGCAGGGATCGGTGGTCGACATACCGGGAGAGTTCAGTATCCGGGGCGGCATCGTCGATATCTTCTCCACGGCGTACGACGATCCCTTGCGGGTCGAATTTCTCGGCGACACCGTGGAATCGGTACGAATGTTCGATACCGCCACGCAGAAATCGACCATGACCCGACCGCACGGGTGGTTGCTCCCGGCGCGCGAACTGATTCATCCCGAAGACAGCCCGGAGAGCCGCACCGCCATTCCTTCGGATGCCGAATGGCGGGCGCCTGATCGTTATTCGGCGATGGCCACCCTGCTCGATTACTTTCCAAAGCCACCGCTCGTGGTCCTCGACCAACCACTGGCTTTGTCGAGCAAGGCGAAGGAGTTTCTCGATGAAGCCGACGAGGCTTACCTTCGCATCGGCGAGGAGGCGGAGGGCAGTCCGTATCCCACGCCGGAGAGGCTGTATCTCAGATGGAATGAGATAGTGGATCGCATCGCATCTTCGTCCTGGCTGGCCACCGAGCCTCTTGCGCCGCCCGATCCGTCATGGCAGCCGGTACTCTCCTTCCCGACGCAGTCACCCCTCAGCGTGGGGCTGGCCCAACGCGGCATGCCGTTTACCGAGACACTGACGAAGCTCGATCTTCTGCGCCAAACAGGCCCGGTCATCCTCGTGGCCCGCTCGGGCGGGCAAGTTGATCGCTTGCTGGCGCTGTTTACCGAACACGATCTGCCGGCCGTCCGGTGGAAGCCGCAGGACTGGATCGCGTCGCCGCAGAAGCCTCCATTCTCGTTTGTCCAGGGTGATCTCTCGACCGGCTTCGTCTCCGCCGAGGGACGGCTTGCCGTCATCACCGAGGAGGAATTGTTCGCCAAGGGCATGCGCCACCGGCCTCCCGCCAAAAGCAAGACCGCGACGTTTCTCTCGTCGCTGGAAGACCTCAACGCCGGTGATTACGTCGTGCACGTACAGCACGGGATCGGCCGCTATGAAGGGCTCCGCCGTCTGTCGGTTCAGGGATTCGACAGCGACTATCTGGTCCTTCGGTTTGCCGGCGGGGATACCCTCTACGTGCCGCTCGATCGGCTCAATCAGGTCCAGCGATACAAGGGCACGGAAGGCCACGTTCCCAAGATGGACAAGCTGGGCGGGAGCAGTTGGGGCCGAACGACCGCTCGCGTCAAGAAGGGGATCGAGGAAATGGCGCAAGAGCTCGTCGAGCTCTACGCCAACCGAGAGGTCGTGCACCGCGGGGAATACGGCGGCGACAGCACGCTGACCCATGCGTTCGAAGCGGCGTTCGAGTATGAAGAGACCCCGGATCAGCTCCGCGCCGTCGAGGACATCAAACGCGACCTCGAAGCCCCCAAGCCGATGGATCGTTTGGTCTGCGGCGATGTGGGCTACGGCAAGACAGAGGTCGCGATGCGTGCCGCGTTCAAGGCGGTGGAGCACAACCGCCAAGTCGCGGTGCTCGTGCCGACGACCTTACTCGCCCAGCAGCACTATGAGAATTTCTCCCAGCGCTTCGGGCCTTTTCCGGCGCGAGTCGCCATGCTCTCGCGTTTCCAGCAGCCGAAGGAGATCAAGGCGGTTCTCCGCGACGTGGCGGCGGGGACGGTGGACGTCGTAATCGGCACCCATCGTCTGCTTCAGAAGGACGTACAATTTCGAAACCTGGGCTTGGTCATTATCGATGAGGAGCAGTGGTTTGGAGTTCGTCACAAAGAGCGGCTCAAGCAGCTCAGGACCCAGGTGGACGTCCTCACGTTGACTGCGACGCCCATCCCTCGCACCCTGCAGATGGCCATGTCCGGCGTGCGGGACCTGTCTGTGATCGAAACCCCGCCGGCCGGCCGTCTTGCGATCCGAAGCCAGGTCCTGCGTTTCCACGAAGAGACCATCCGGGAGGCCATCGTCCGCGAGTTGGGCCGCGGTGGACAGACCTTTTTCGTTCACAATCGTGTGCAGACCATGGAGCGGACCGCGACCTGGTTGCAGGAGCTGGTCCCCGAAGCCCGGATCGTCATCGCCCACGGACAGATGGACGAGCGGCTGCTGGAGGCCGTCATGTTCAAGTTCATCCACCGGGAGGCGGACGTCCTGGTCGCCTCAGCCATTATCCAATCCGGGCTGGACGTCCCGAACGTGAACACGATTATCGTGAACCGCGCGGATACGTTCGGTTTGTCACAACTCTATCAACTCAGAGGCCGGGTCGGTCGGGCCGGACAACAAGCCTACGCCTATTTCTTGACGCCCGACGAAGCCACGCTCAGCAGCGACGCCCAAAAGCGATTGGTGGCGATCCAGGAGTTCACCGAATTGGGGTCGGGCTTTCGGATTGCGGCGGCTGACTTGGAAATACGGGGGGCCGGGAACTTCCTCGGCAAACAGCAATCCGGGCATATTACGGCGGTCGGGCTTGACCTCTACCTGCAAATGGTCGAGCAAGCGGTCCAGCAGCTCAAAGGGACGGTGGTCGAGGAAGAGCCCGATCCGATTCTGCGCTTGAACGTGTCAGCGTTCATTCCGGAGGACTATGTGAATGATCCCCACCACCGGCTGTCGCTTTACAAACGACTGTCCTCCAGCCCTCAGGTCGGCGACTTGGCTTTGCTGCATGGGGAAGTCCAAGACCGGTACGGGCCCCTCCCCGAACCGGTCGAACGTCTGTTCGAAGTCATGCAGATTCGATTACTGGCCAAGGCCCTCCGTCTGTCCTCCATCGAGGTCAGGCCGGGGGCGGCGGTTATTACCTTCGATCCCAAAGTGCCCATTCCCGAGGCCGGCGTGCGAGGATTGATGGACCGTTATCAGCGTCGGTTTCGTCTCCTCTCCCCGCTTGCGTTCGAATTACAGATGTCTCAGGAAGACTGGGTGTCCATCGCCCCGGAGTTGACCGCAGCCTTACAAATGCTGATCGTCTGTGGTGCCAAGGGTCGCACGTGAACGGATGCCTGGACGGCTTCCTGGCGGCATCTCAAGACGCACGTGCATGAGCGGCAAGCCCCACCACCCAGCCGGCATGACTCTGTGGCAGACCCCTCATCGTGCCATTTCCTTGCAACCTTGCTTGACAGCTTTGGGATCAGCCTGTAGGAATGATAGTGCACAGATGAGACCGACCTTTCGACCAGACAGGTTTTCCATCGCTCGATCGCCCAGGTTCTCACGCCTCCTTGTGGGGGTTCTATCGGTATTCTGGGGCCTGTTGGCCGGATTTTTCACCACTGGCGTAGGAGGATGCGCCCCGGACTTGCAGGAACCCCCGGCTCTTGCTATCGTCAACGGCAAGCCCATCACGCAGGGTGAGTTTGAATACCGCTGGTCTGAATTACCAGAAGCCACGCGCGAACGATATGAGAGCCAAGGGGGCAAGCAGAAATTTCTCAATGACTTGATCTCCCGAGAAATTCTTCTCCAGGAAGCGCGCCGACTGGGGCTCGACCATAGCCTCGGCCTACAGGAACGTCTAGAAAGGGTTAAAGAACAATTGATCCTGGACGAGCTGATGAAAGAATCGGTTGCCACGACCGTGCAGATCTCGGACGCTGAGCTGCGCGCCTACTATGACGCGCACCGCGCCGCCCTATTGTCGGCGCTGCAGGTTCACGCAGCCCACATCCTCTTGTCCACCGAAGCACAGGCAAAAGACGTGAAACATCAACTGAATCAAGGGTATAATTTCGGGAGACTGGCCCAACGTTACTCGATCGATGACAAAACGAAGACGAACGGGGGAGAGTTGGGTCTCTATCGTCCGGGCATGGCCGATCCGGGCGTCGAACCGGTCTTGATGACTCTCAAGCCCGGCATCGTCAGTGAGCCGGTTGAAACCCGTTCAGGTTTTCATCTGGTGAAGGTCCTCAGTCGCGATCCGGATGATGCCCAGCACGTGGAGGCCGTTCGGCAGGGGCTTCGTAGAGAGTTGCTTGCGGAGAAACGGCGCAAGCAGTTTGAAGATGTATTGGTGAAATTGCGGGCACATGCGACGGTTCGTGTCGCAACGGCCTCGGGACTAACGAGCCGTGCGACCGGGGCTCCACCTAGTGTGTCCGGTGTATCCGCCCCGTAGCGCTCATCCCCGACGCATGCGCCCGCCGGCGCATGACCACGCCTCGTGACCATGACTGACAAGATGATTTCCGCTGAACGCGCTAGTCAGACCGTGCGAGGCCGGTCTTTTTCACTCTGGATCTGTGGAGCGCTTGTAGTTCTCGGAGTGCTGCTGTCCCCTCGCCCATTGCCGGCGGCCCATGTCACGGATCGGATTGTCGCCGTGGTCAACAACGAACTGATCACCCTGTCGGAGCTCAAATCGGAAATCGCCTCGGAAGAGCAGCGTATCCAGGAACAGTATCAGGGAGCCGAGCGACAGCGGCGACTTCAACAGGTCGGCTATATGGGGCTCACCCGCATGATAGAGCGAAAGCTCCAGATGCAGTTGGCGAAATCCAAGGGCGTCGAGATCTCGGATGCCGATGTCCAACGGGCCATGCGCGAGCTCCAACGTCAGGGCGAGAAGGTTGATGAGGCGAATCCGAACGACCAGAAAGGCATTAAAGAACAGCTCATCTTACTGAGGGTGGTTGAGCGAGAGGTTCGGAGCGGCGTCATGGTGTCCGAGCAGGACATACAGCGGTACTATCGAGGGCATCAAAGCCGGTTTACCCTTCCGGCTGAATATCGAATCAGTCAGATCCTGATTGTGCCCAAATCATATGAGACCGCCGATGATGCGAGAGCCAGGGCTGAGTCGGTCTCTACTGCGCTCAAGCAGGGGGGCGATTTTGCAGATCTGGTGCTCAAGTATTCAGACGGACCTGAGTCGACCCGAGGCGGCAACCTTGGATTCGTCCGGCAGGGCGAGTTACTTCCTCCGATTGAACGGGCCCTAGCGGCGCTGCAACCCGGCCAGGTCAGCGAGCCGATCGAGAGCGCGCAAGGTTACCATCTCATCAGGCTGGATGAAAAGAAGGCATCCCAATTCAGGCCGTTTGCGGAAGTGAAGACCGAAATCCAAAGTCTCGTTTACCAGCAGAAGACCGAGGATATGTACCAACTGTGGATGGCGGATCTGAAGAATAAGGCCTTCATCGAAGTGAAGTTTTAAGAAGCCTATCAGTCAGCCATCAGGCGCTTCCTTTCCCTCCCCTCGAGGGCGGAGACAAGGGAGAGAAGCTCATGGCTTTTTTTCGATGATCATTTCCCGAATCAGTCCCCGGAGTTCATCCGACCCTTCGCGTGTGACGGAGGAATAGGAAACGAGGGGAGCAGCGGTCGGTAGCTGAAGAGTCTTCCGTATTGCGTCGAGGCTCTTGCGACGCGCTCCGCGAGTCAACTTGTCGATCTTGGTCGCCACTACCACGAGTCGAACGCCCAGCGACTCGAACCACTCATACGTCATCACATCCTGGGCCTGCACCCGCCGCGCATCAACCAACAGGAGCACACCACAAAGCTCTGAGCGGCCTGTCAGGTACCGTTCGATCATGGGTCCCCACTGTGCCCGGACAGATTTTGATACTTTCGCAAACCCGTACCCCGGCAAATCCACCAGGTAGAATGACTTGACTGCAGCGTCTTCCGTCGAGACGCGAAAGACGTTCAGCAGACGGGTCTTGCCCGGCGTGCCGCTCACTTTCGCCAAGCCGTTGCGGCTCAACAGGGCATTGATGAGCGATGATTTGCCGACGTTCGACCGTCCGACGCAGGCCAGTTCGGGGATGTGATCATGAGGAAACTGGTCCAGGGATACACAACTTGTGACGAATTCGGCCGTGATGATTTTCACGATCGCATTGGCTCCCACGCCGTCAGGGACACACTGCCGAGCTACCTCCGGTCTTCCCGTCCACGCTTGCCTGCCGTCGATTTTCCTGTATCATCGCTCTATGGCGAAGTCAAACAAGCGTCACCCGATCACGCGTGTAATATTCGGACTGATCTTCCTGGCAGGGCTCTCGACGGCCGGCCTGGCGTTATACTGGCTGGTCACCTTCCCTGATGTGTCACGGCTGGCCACAAACAATCCGCCTTCCACTGCCCTCATGCAGGCTAGGCTGAGCGAACAGACTCGCCCGTCGAAACCGCGTTGGACCTGGGTACCACTCTCGAGAATCTCCCCGGATTTGCAGCGAGCGGTCATTGTGGCGGAAGACGCCTCCTTTTACCAGCATGAAGGATTTGATTGGAAAGGAATCCGCGAGGCGGCGGCAAGAGACTTGGAAACCGGCCGACTGCACAAGGGTGGGAGTACCATCACGCAACAACTCGCGAAGAATCTCTACCTCTCGTCGGAGAAGTCGCTGCTGCGCAAGGCCAACGAGGCCTTAATCACCCGCGCGCTGGAGCACCATCTGACCAAGAAGCGTATCTTGGAAATCTACCTCAATGTGGTGGAATGGGGGAAAGGGGTGTATGGCGCGGAGGCCGCAGCGCGCCATCACTTTCACAAGTCTGCGCATGATCTGACGTCCGAAGAATCGGCTCTCCTCGCCGCGATGCTGCCCGCTCCGAGACTGTACGACCCATTGCGCCTCACCCGCTACCTCTCGGTCCGCCAACAGCAAATTTTGAGGAGGATGGGGATGAAAAACGAACACATTTGAAGTAAGATCATATTGTTCGTGTTGGGTGTTCCGTCCCTCTCATCTTCAACCAGCCCCTACCTTTCGTTCAAACCGAGCTTGATGAGGCCAAATCCTGAGAAAGGGCTTGAAGCATTCGGCAAAGGAGAGTTATGGCCTGGGTGTATTTGGTCATCGCGGGAATCTTTGAAATTGTCTGGGCGACCGGTTTGAAGTACACGGAAGGATTTACTCGGTTCTGGCCGAGCCTGGGAACCGCGGCGGCCATGGCCGTAAGCGTCTGGCTCTTGGCGGTGGCACTGAAGACAATCCCAGTCGGAACCGGCTACGCCGTCTGGACAGGTATCGGTGCGGCCGGAACAGCCCTCATGGGGATTCTGCTGTTCGGCGAGTCACGAGAGATCCTCCGGATCCTGTGCATCCTGTTGATCGTCGCCGGAATCGTCGGGTTGAAATTGTCATCAAGCCATTAGCGCGGCTCATCCATATCCCCTACCTCGGCATACTGGTGTTCGCCGAAAATCGCGGAGTCATACCGGTAGTGTTTGAACTCGAGTAGGTTGTGGGAAGGATCCTCGAGGAAGAACGTCTGGTGCTCGATCCGTGTGCCGGCATACCGGCGACGTGGGTGCTGGTAGAACCTGAGCCCTTTCGCGTTGGCTCGATCGACCAACTTCTGCCAATCCTCCGCGGCGGAAAAGATCAAGCCGAAGTGACGCGGGTAAATCCCCTGTTGTCGTTCGAGTGTCTCCGACGTGAGCTGGGCGACAATCTGATGGCCTGCCAATTCGAGGGTCACGGCTGAGGAGGATTCGCGGCCCAGCGTACACCCGAGTCCGTCCACATAGAACCGCTTGGCCTCTTCAAGATTGTGGACCGGAAACGCCAGATGAAACAGCACCTGCCCCATATTCCCTCAATCATCTCTCACAACTACCCTTATCACTTTACCCCTATGATCTCCATTCAATCAAATCCCGCGGTCCTTATGCTTCGGGTGGTTTGGGAGCCCGGTTGACGTTGTTATGGTGAATAGTGACGGATAGCGCATTCATTCGATTTATCAGAGCGAAACCCAGATGAGGGAAACTTCTCATCGGAGGCGGGCCGACCCCAGCTTGCCGCTTTTGTTTAGAAGCCCGAGAATCCTGCGCGCCTTTAGTGGAACCGATCCGAGACCACCGGCTTGCCCTTTCCCCTCCAATATCCGGCGGCCATGTGTGGAGTTGTGTGCCGAATCGCGAGATGACCGTCCCGAGTCAGAACCAGCGCGCCGGCGCATCCGCGAATCCGCAAGAGGAGTTTGTTCAGGACCGACTTCGCCGCAACGGCCGGGCTGGCGCCTGTGATTAATCGGTCGGCAATTTCCTTTGCTACAACCACTCTGATGATCCCTTCACCCACACCGGTCATTGAGATGGCACCGGCGGCATCATCCGCATAGACCCCGCATCCGATCAGCGGCGTGTCGCCGACTCGTCCCGGCAGCATGAGCGCCACGCCGCCTGTCGAGGCGCCGGCGGCAACATGCCCCTGCTCATCGAGCGCAACGGCGCCAACCGTCTCGAGTCCAAGACTGTGCCCTCGTCTCAATCTCTGATAAAGAGACAGCGTTTTTCCGGAGAACTTCCCACGCGTCGCAGAGGCGATCAAAGCAGCCCGGCCGGAGCGCTTGGGCAAAGGTTGCCGTTCAAGCTTGAAATAGCGGGCGAACCGTGTGGCGGGTGGACCAACGAGCAAGACATGCTCGCTTTCCTGCATCACGAGCTTGGCCGCGGTAATCGGATGACGCACCCCTTCGATCGCTGCGACCGCGCCGGCACGAAGTTCCCGGCCTTCCATGATTGAGGCATCCATCCGTCTGACCCCATCCAATTGCAGGCGAGCGCCCACCCCGGCATTAAACAGACCGGACGCCTCTAGTACCCGAATGGTCGTCTCCACGGCCTCGATCGCTTCTCCGCCGTGTTCCAGGAGCTGATACCCTCCCACCAACGCCTCAGCCAGACATGCGCGTTGAGGCGCCGTTAAGGCCTGCCGGCCGGCGCCGCCATGAGCCGCAATGAGTAGTCGAGAACGTTTCAATGGAGCACTGCGCGCGAAGTTAATTGAGCAGGAGGTCTTTGGCTTTTCGGTAGGTTGGATCTTTCATCCGATCAAGATCATTGCGCACGAAGCCAAGGCCGGTCACGCACAGCTCAAAATTCTCCGACAGCTTCTTGAAGAGCGACCCGAGACCATTGACTTCGCCTACGTGAAAATTGGCCACCAAACCATAGGAACGTTTCCCCGTCTTGACGTAATCAACGAGGAAGTCTTTGTGATAGATCAGGCTCTCGGTCTTGAGCCGGCGGAGGTACTCGGGGAATAGCCCAGCCATGAAGAGCGTAAAGTCTCCGATATGGCGATGCACCTCTCGCTCGCGATCGAGCGACTCGGCCTCCAACAGCACTTCCGATTCGAACAGCATGTCCACGACAGCATCGACCTTGTCTCCAGTCTTGTTTCGAATTCGATAGAGTTGGTCGGCATGCGTAAATTCGACCAAAAGATTAGACACATATTCGGTGATATTTACGTCCGGCCAGCCCAGCAGTACAGCAAAGTTTTTCTCGGTGAGCGCGCCGAACAACCGGCGAAGTGGATGATGCTCAGGGATCCGGGTCTCCATGTCCACCTCCCTCTCATCTCAGTATGCCACCCTGCTTTTCCGCTGGCAAGTTCAACGTTGACCAGCACTTCCACACGCCGACCGGCTAGGCTACGCGCAGGAATGGTGAAGCCATGACAAGAATCACCGGTTTTCATGACCCGCTTCGATGCGTCCTTTGCTATCAAGAATGAAGGTCACAGGGCCGTCGTTCTCCAGCGACACCCGCATGTGCGCGCCGAATCGGCCGCGCTCAACTTTGACCCCGCGAGCGTGGAGCCCGGCGATCACGCGCTCATAAAGCGTTCGTGCCATATCCGGCGGCGCGGCCTGATCGAACCCGGGCCGACGCCCTTTTTCCGTTTCACCTAACAGCGTGAACTGTGAGACCATCAACGCCGCGCCGCCTGTGTCCTTGAGCGAGAGATTCATTTTCCCCTGCAGATCACTAAAGATGCGGAGCGTCGAAATCTTCTCGATCATGTACCGGATGTCCGGTTCTCCATCACCCTTGGCCACGCCCAACAGCACGAGCAGGCCATGGTCGATCCTCCCGACCACTTCCCCCTCGGCTTCAACGGCGGCCCATGTCACACGTTGTATCACCGCCTTCATAGTGTAGACGCGAGATTCGAGGCAAAAGGCGCTAGGCTAAAGACCCCATCTGCAGACACATAAAGACAGCGGCCCATGAAGGTCTCACGGCCCAGCCTTCTTCGCGCCTATCCACGGAGTTGAGTCAGTGTCCCTTCAAGTGCCAGGAGCCTCCGCTTGATCTGCAGTCCGCCCGAAAAGCCGCCGAGGGACCCATCATGCGTGACCACCCGATGACAGGGCACGATAATGGGAACAGGGTTTGCCCCGAGCGCATGGCCGACGGCCCTCGCATAGCGCCGCCCTCCGACTCGGGCCGCGACCCACTTGTACGACCGCACACGTCCGTAGGGAATCCGGAGAATCGCTCGCCACACCCGTCGTTGGAAGGACGATCCGCTGGAGAGATCAATGGGGAAATCCAACGTCGACCGTTTGCCTTCCACGAATGAGAGGAGTTGGGCTTGTGCCTCATTAACAAAGGTCGAGGAGTGCGGGGTCCGTCTCGAGAGAGGCTTTGGCCCCGAAGCCGAGCCGTTCAATGAAGCGGCCTGCCTTCGCAGGGCAGACTCAACCGCTCGCCGCGAAGACCTCGGCAACACAATCATCCGCACTCCTCTTGCAGAGAAGGCCAGCCCCATCCACCCCCATGGCGTGTTGAACACCGATCGGTCCATCCGTCACCCCCTCCTACCCGGTCATTTCCGCCGTAGCTTTCGCTGTATGATACTCCAAAACACATCCAGTTCTTGCGAGTGCAGGAGCGCATGGGTCCCGAGATACCCCGTGACGCTCAACCCCAGCCCAACAAAGAGCATGACTGTCTTCGCAACCCACTGTCCTTGGCGGGTCCAAACCTCAAGACCAGACACCCAGACACTGGCGAGAGCGAGCGGCAGGACGGCTATCAGCACGCGAGCTGCAGATCGTCCGACAGACGACCAGTCCACGCCGCCCAATCGACGGTTGAGCACCGCCACCAGGACCGCGGCATTGAGCATTCCGGCCAAGGCGGTCGCCAACGCCAATCCCGCATGCCGGAGCGGCTGCATCAACAGCAAGGAGAGGATGACGTTGCCCAAGACTGCGGCGACCGCAACTAGTGCCGGCGTCCTGGTATCCTGAAGCGAATAGAACGCCGAGACAATGATCCGCACGCCCGCGAATGCCCATAGTCCCACCGCATAACAAAGCACCGCCAGGGCGGTTGCGGCCGTATCTTCCGCGGTAAACGACCCGTGCTCGAAGAACAGATGCACGATCGGGACACGGAGGAGAATCAAACCCACCATAGCCGGCAACATGATGAACAGAATCATCCGCAGGCCGAATCCTAGTGTGTCGCGCAATTCACCCAGCATCCCCTTGGCGGCCTGAGCCGAAAGGGTCGGGAGGATGGCGGTCGCCAGTGCCACGCCGAAAATGCCCAATGGAAACTGAATCAGCCGCATGCCGTAGAAGAGATACGTCGGCGCTCCGGCAAAGAATGAGGCCAGGATGGTACTGATGGTGATATTGACTTGGGTGACCGAGAGGCCGAGCAGCGACGGAACGATCAGCTTGCCGACCCGGCGCACGCCGGCATGTCCCGGCTCGAATTTCCAGCCGAACCGCATCCCTCGGGCACTGAGCCCCGGCAACTGCATCACGAATTGCGCCGCACCGCCGGCAACCACCCCGATGGCGACGCCCAAGATCGGTTGGGCCAGGAGCGGCGAGAGAAACAGGGCGCATCCGATGATGAAGATGTTGAAAAACACGGGGGAGAGAGCGGGAGCGGCAAACGCCCGAAGAGAATTCAGAATGCCCATCGCAAGCGCTGCCAGGCTGATGAACACGAGATAGGGAAACATCATGCGCGTCAGCAACGTGGTCATCGCGAGCTTCGACGGATCGTCATGAAAGCCCGGCGCCAATACCCTGACAATCGCCGGAGCAGCCAAGATGCCCAGGAGCGTGACCAGTGTCACGATTGTCAGCAGCGTGGTGAACATGGCGCTGGCCAGTTCCCACGCATCGTGCTTCGATCGGAGGGTATGGTATTCGGTGAAGACTGGAATGAATGCCGACGACATCGAGCCTTCGGCAAACAGTTCCCGCAGGAGATTTGGGATACGGTAGGCGACAAAGAACGCGTCCGCTGACGGAGTCGCGCCGAAGAGGCGCGCCAAGACCATGTCACGGACAAACCCGAGAATCCGGCTGGAGAAGGTCGCGGCGCCGATGAGCCCGGCGGCTTTCACGACACGGTGATTTTCGTCGGTCGGTTTCTTGGAGGATTCAGGGAGACCGGCAGGGTCGGACATCGCGGCGGATTCTAGCGTGGATAGGTCATGAATATCTACTGCACTCAGGCAATCACTTGATCGGATACTCCCTTATCTGTATGATCGCGCTGCTTCGATGCTCCATTGAAATGGTGGCCGTTGAACCTTAAGTTGAAAGAAGAGCTCGCTCGAGCCTTCATCACCACACAATCCTTCAAATCGAATCCGGCCGGTTTTAAATTGGCCTCAGGAGCCATCAGTCCATATTACGTAGACTGCCGTATCCTCATGGCCCATCCCGAGCCTCGGCATCTTGTGGCTCAACTAGTAGTTGAGGTCATAGAGCCACTCGGCATCGACAGCATCGGCGGCCTGGAGATCGGCGCAATCGCCATTGCCACCGCCGTTTCGGACCAGGGCTTTTCGGAGGTTCCTCGGAAGGAATGGCGCACCTTTGTCGTGAGAAAACAGCCCAAGGATCACGGGCTCGGGAAGCTGATCGAAGGGGCCTGCCAACCGGGAGATCGAGTGCTCATCGTCGACGACGTGCTCACCAGCGGGGGGTCGATTCTCAAAGCCATTACCGCCGTCCGTGACGCCGGGATGCGGGTGGCCCATGCTTTGGTGATCGTCGATCGCGAGGAGCAGGACGGACGATCCAAAGTGGAGGCGCAAGGTGTACAGTTGATCAGCCTCTTGACGATCAGAGATCTGTTAGCCGTTCAGCGTAACCCATAGTATGCAGCCACGCCTCTTCCCTATTTGCATTCGAACTGAATGCCCCACCGCCGTTCATGGATCACGTCCGCTCCACCGGCGTTTTCATTCACTCGACTTCGGCCTTTCGCCTCTCCTTCGCGCACAATACGGGACGATCCGTGGCAGCGCTTGTCGATCAACTGTAACGCCTCCTTTCGAAACGGTGACAGCAACTGTCCGTTCTCTTTGAAAGGATAGGTGACGATCCCTCCTGACTCCGTCACCTGCGCCAGTTTCGCGCCTTCGGCGCACCCCAAGGCCAGCAGGACGCACCAGACTCCAACGGCCGACAACGCGGTTCTTGACCGGCGTTTTATCCGGGTTCTATGATAGATATCCATCGGCATTGATCATTCGACTCTTCGAACAAAGCCAGGGAGGCGGACCATGAGAACCCGAATCATCACCATAGGTCTGGCAGTGACGTTCGCGCTTGGGCTGGTATTAAGCAGTGGAGTCTCCGCCTACCATTCTTACCTCTTGACCGTCGCGCAATTGCGTGCAGGCCTTGAGAAGGCTTCGTCACCAGGGACTAAAGGATTTTTCCTGATCGATGTTCGATCTCCTGAAGAACATGCTGAGGGCGTGATCCCAGGCACAGATATGAATATCGAGTTCAAGGAAATCAAGGCGCGTCACCGTGAAATCGGCGCGAGGATCGATGACCATATTGTCGTCTACTGCCAGTCCGGACACCGCAGCAATATTGCGGCTGAGGCGCTCGCGGATCTCGGCTATCGACATGTCTACAATGTCAGCGGCAGCATGAATGCCTGGGTTAGCGCCGGGTATCCGGTCCAACCGGCCCCGCGCTGATAGGCTGTTGAAGATCGTCTATTTCACCCACCCGTCCCCAGGCGCCAAGACGCTCCCCTTCCCGGGGTGCATTCTCGGCTCGACAAAATCCGCAACGAGGACCCTACCGCCTGACGAAGACACTGCCCGCTCACCGGCTCGCGGGCGTGCGCAAACGTGAGGCTCCTTATTCGTCGCACCCGTGCGTCCCAATGGGTACGCCTCTGGTTTTGTCTCACTTGCGGCCTTGCTGGCTGGTCTTTTTGAACAGCCTATAGCTTATAGGTCATAGCGGCTTACGCATCAACAGCGTTATCTCTTTTCCGGTGCTTCGGAACTTCGCGGCAGTACCCCGATCACGGATGGGAGAGGGATGTGGCGCATACCGCTTCCGTCCACCAGCGTTTGAAGCGACTGCAAGCTTGCCGTCTGACTCGCAGTTCCTTCCCGAATCGGCAGATGGCCCGCGATGAGAAGATCCGATGAGGCTCCTCCGTCCATGGCCATCACCTGCTGGATCGTTGGAATGCCCTCCCGCAAACATTCTGCCAGCTCCCATAGCGGCGCCACGTCTGCGGTTTTGATCAGCAGAATGCGACCGTCCCGGTCTTCTCCGATGAGGGTTTGATGCGCGCGCTTTCCCGTCTGACGGACCCGTGGCCTCCCCCTTCGATCCAAGAGCATGAGAGACTGGGCCGCCTCGCGATAGGCCGGATGGTCTTCGGTGAACGAGTCCACCGCAAGGTCCAGAACCCGGGCCTTTCTCAGACCAGTCATGACCGGCTCTGCCACAAACAGACCCTGCCATTGAGGGTGACGCTTCGTTCCGACGGAACGACCGTCTTTGAACAACAACCCCATGTAGGAATAATCATCCCGGAAGAGTCCGGCATTGAACAAGACACTCGCGCCGGTTCGGCGTTGCCATTCTTTGATCGTCAACGGAGCAGGAAGCTTTTCATCCGAATAGTGATACGTGGCGAAGCGAAACCGTTCCGGATCGATCTTGACGATCATCAATTGCGGAACATCATCCACGCACAGGGAACCGGGATCCCACACGCCAGCTTCCAATCCGTCCGCCAGATGGGTCCACGAAATACCTTCAGCCCCCACCGACGGGGAGATTGTCGACCAGATCAATCCCACGACAACTGAAACCCAGAGGAGATTCCGACACCGCTCCCGGCTGTGGGGAAGGCGGCTCTCCGGCGGTGTCGAATGCATCGGACAGGATTGCATGCGGACCGGGCTGAAGGAAAAAGGCGGGACCTCGCTCTTAGGAGTCTGTCCGAGTAATGCCATTCTACTGCGGCAAACGATCTGCAAGCATCTGCGTCGTTCTCGGCCCGACACAATCCTCAACGTATTCCAGCGAATACGCCTCCGGTTTTTTCGAGCCTGCGGCCTCGCATCTTCTCGCACCCTCCTTCGCCTCGCAACGAAGGATTACTCGGACAAACTCCCAGACCCCCGCAAGGCCAGGAGCCAGTATAAAGACGGCTATGCGACGCGTCAATTCCTGCCACGACCCAACGCAATCGTGGTCGCTGGTAAACACCCATCGCCGGGTTTCCTGATCGGACCGCATCAGTATTTCCATATAACCAAATAAATTCATTGACTTGTAGACTCTCGTGCGTAGACTAGGCTATCATCGGTTTGGTTGTAGCCTGCCTCGGAGTATTTCTATGCGACTCTCCATCTTCTGGCGTTTAACTATTGGGTTTCTCGCGATCATCCTCGTGGTCACCGCCGTTACCCTTTTCGCCCTCTATCAGATCAGACAGATTACCGAATCCACCACTGAATTAGTATCGAAGCATTACCCAGCCATCGAGAGCGCGAAATGGCTGATGACGAATCTGTATGCCCAGGAACAAAGCGAGAAAAGATATCTGGCGGTCCATGACGATGTGTTTGTGAAGAATTTTGATCACGAAGCGAAGGAGTTTCGCCGGATGCTTACGTCCCTGCAAGACCAACAGACCTCTGCGGAAGCGCGAAATCTCCTGAAAGAGGCCGAAGGCTTCCACGATGAATACCGTATCCTCTTTCATAGCGAG
Source organism: Nitrospirota bacterium (assembly GCA_963703955.1). Taxonomy (GTDB): domain Bacteria; phylum Nitrospirota; class Nitrospiria; order Nitrospirales; family Nitrospiraceae; genus CAVPGK01. The sequence continues at coordinate 26,629 of CAVPGK010000023.1, forward strand.
GTGAGACTGCCGACACCGCAAGGTCGGACGGCTCGGCCCGACCATGCTAGCCGGCGGAACGCGTTCGATCGAGCCGCGGATTCCTTGCAGGTCTTCATTGACTTTCACCAAAAAATGGTCAACGCCCTCGTGAATGATTCTCGTCGACGCTCCGAGCAAGCCGAATCCGTCACCAAGCAGCTCGTGGTCGTCGCCATCCTGCTTGGACTCGGACTCGCGGCGCTCGCCACTTACAGCATCCTGGTCCCCTTACGTCGATTACAGGAACATATTCGCGAGATCGGTTCCGGAAACTTCCGCACATCAGTGGAAGTCGCCGCGCCGAGCGATTTGCACGAGCTCGTCGAATCGGTTCGCGTCATGGGCAAAAAATTACAGGAGTTGGATGAGTTGAAAGCGGGATTCGTCTCGCACATAACGAATGAGCTTCGTTCTCCGCTCACGGCCATTCACGCCGGAACCCAACTCCTTCTGGAAGAAATCCACGGTCCGGTGACGCAGGACCAGCGGGAGACCCTTCGCTTGATGACGGAACACAGTCGTCAGGTGATCGACATGATCTCGACCCTGCTGGATCTCTCCAAGATGGAAGCCGGCATGGTGGAATACCGCGTGGTGTCCACCGATCTCAAGCGGATCGTGGATATGTCGGTGAACAAGGTCCGATTACTGGCGGAGCGGGAGCGCATTCGCATCATGATTGACGCACCGAAAGGACCGGCGCTGGCCCCGGCGGATGACACCCGCATCGAGCAGGTCCTCGACAGTTTATTGTCCAATGCGATCAAATTCAGCCGAGACGGAGCAACCGTCCAGATCAAGCTAGAACCTGACTCCAAGGCGGGAGTCATGCGGATTTCGGTCGCGGACACGGGGCCCGGGATTCCCTCCAACTCACTTCCCCATATCTTCGAGCGGTTCTATCAGGGCTCGACCCAAACGCGAAACTCCGTGGCCGGAAACGGAATTGGATTGACTCTCGCCAAAATGGTCGTCGAGGCGCACGGGGGAAAAATCTGGGCGGAAAGCGAATTGGGCAAAGGAACGACCATGAACTTCATCCTGCCGCTGACCTGATGGACCGAACATGAGATTCCCAAGGCACTCCCCGCACAGCCTGCTCGTGCTCTTCGCGCTCAATCTGTTTGCATGCTCTTCCGTGACGCCCCCGCCTCCTACTGCTCAACCTTCCGGAGGCAGCTCTTTCGTTTCCACGCCCTTATTTTCCTCGGACTCCAGCGAAGCCAAGGCTGTTCGCGCCTTTGCCCGCGAACAGGACGGACGTCTGAGCACGTGTGGTCACGACCACTCGTGCGATCGCGCGCATTTCACACGCGCTCTGCTCTTTCTGTCCGAAAATCAAGATCTCGCAGCCAAACATTTTCAAGAGGTGGTTGCCATCTCGCCGAAAAGCCCCTTGGGCTCGCTCAGTACTTCCTGGCTCAAGTTCCTCAAAGAACCTTCTATGAAACGACAGAACACGCTCTTTGCCCAGACCACTCAATGGCTTTTCCAGGACCTTTGGTCACGAGAACAGGTTTTCAAAGACGAACTCGGCTCGCGAGACAAGAAGCTCGACGCGCTTGCGGCCCAGCTTGAGGCGCTGAAGCAGATTGACCTCGAGCTCGCCGAGAAGGCGAACCCCATAAGGCCGAAGACCAAGATCAACCAGCGTCCCTATTCACCGGACTGATGTTCGGTTCTCCGACCCTTCTCTGACGAGCGCCGAGTCTTCCCTTCCAATGGTTCGAGGTGCATCTCCTGAAAAAGCAGACAAGCGTCCGTTCGTCGCCGCTGGGCTCCGTGAGGATGCTGGAGGATTCGAGGATGATCGACAAACTTGAGGTCAGCCGCCGCTGATCGGAAGGACGGCAGGCGGAGCCGCGGCGGCCCCGGCGATATTCGAGAACATCATGGTGGCGGAGACGGCCCAGTCGATGAAAGGTCCGGGGTAAATTCCAAGGATAAGGGTGCCCGCGAGCCCGATATAGATGACGGCTTTCATCGGTGTAGAAACCTTCAAAGGGGATCGGTCTGTCGGCTCGTTGATGTACATCTTCTTGACGATGATCAGATAGTAATACATCGATATGACAATGTTGAGCAGGCCGACGATGATCAACGTGTAGAGGCTTTCCTTGATCGCGGCCACAAAGATATACAGCTTGCCGATAAACCCGGCCAACGGAGGGACGCCGGCCAACGAAAGAAGAAAAATCAGCATCGAGAACGCTAGGAACGGAGACCGACGGTTCAGTCCATTATAATCTTCGATTTCATCGCTCTGAATCAGGTTGCCGACGGTGATGACGATGGCGAATGCGCCGAGGTTTGCAAAGAGATAGGCCAGCAGATAGAATAGAATCGCATCACTGCCCATCTTAGTGCCCGCCGCAAGCCCGATCAGGATATTTCCGATCTGCGCGATGCCAGAATACGCGAGCAGCCGCTTGATGTTCCGCTGCGCGATCGCGACGATGTTCCCGTAGGTCATCGACAGAATCGAGGCGCCCACCAGCAGGAGCACCCACGCCGGCTTCATGGCGGCCAGGGATACAAAGAACATACGGAGCAAGATCGCGAAAGCAGCGCCCTTCGGCGCAATCGAGAGAAAGGCGGTGACCGGTGTCGGGGCGCCGTGGTAGGTATCGGGAATCCAGGCATGAAATGGAACCGCGCCGATCTTAAACCCCAACGCCGCAAAGATGAGCAGGAATCCGATCAGCAGACCGGGCGACGGCGACGCTGAGGTGATGTCCGCAAACACGATTTTCCCCGTTTCCCCGTATACTAGGCTGATCCCGTACGCCAATAGTCCGGCTGCAAAGACACCCAAGATAAAAAATTTGAGCCCCGCTTCGTTGGACGCCAGATCCTCGCGCAAGTACGCAACCAGGACATAGAACCCGAAGGTGGAAAATTCGAGCGTGATGAACAGCGACAAAAGGTCATTGGCCGAGGCCATAAACATCATGCCCAAGGCCGACATCAGGACGAGAAAATAGTATTCGCCCTTGAAGAACCGGAACCGCTGAACGTAGTCGATGGACGCTAAAACCACCAAGATGCTGGCGCCGACGATGAAAATCTTGAAAAACAAGGCCAACCGGTCCACCACAAACATTCGACCGAATAGGGTCCCACCGATCCCGTCGCTTTGGAACCAAACAAGGGTGATCAGGACAAGTATCAAGCCCGCGACGCTTAGATACGCGATCTGTGCCTTGGGTACCTTCGGCCAGGCGAAGTCGACAATCAGGACCACGCACAGCCACAGGGTCAGCAGCATCTCTGGCAGCATGAGGAGAAGATCAGAACCTGAAAGGGAAAGGGAAAACGTCATGGTCTACCTAGCTTCAACCGTCAGCGGCCCGCCTTCAAGCCTATTGCCTCTGGCGTTCCTCCGAGTTCAGCAGAAAGCTGATTCCTTTGTTCACTGTCGTGGGCAATCGGCGTGACCCTGGTAATCCGGGCGATCAGGGGATCCACACCCGAACGAATTACGTTATAGAAATGCCCGGGGAGCAAGCCGAACGAGATACTGCAGGCAATCATCAGAAGCAACGGCATTCGATCCACAAAAGCGACAGCGTCATGAGCGTGCCCGTATTGCCTGACCGTGGCTCCGTAAAAAATGCCCCGCATCATTTTGAAGAGATAGGCCATCGTGAGCACGATTCCGACGACCGCGACGATGACCTGAAACGGATACTTGTTCCAACTCCCGACGATGATCATGACTTCAGCAATAAAATTCACCGTCCCAGGCATGCCGATTGAGGCCATGCAGGCAACGATGAAACAGGCTGCGACAAACGGCATCCGGTTGACCAGCCCGCCGAGCGAGGGGATATCGCGGGAATGTGTCTGGTCATAGACCCATCCGGCCATGGCGAACAGCATGCCGGTCGCCAGGGCGTGGGCGAACATGTACAGCACCGCTCCGCTCAAGCTGATGTAATCCAGCGCCGCCATGCCGAGGAACACATACCCCATGTGACTGGAACTGGAATACCCGATCACGTATTTGGTGTCGCGCGCATAGAAGGCCACGAACCCGCCATAGATGATGCTGAAGATGCAGAGCACCGCCGCGATCGGCATCAGTTCGCGGGTCGTCTCGGGGAGGATCTCAAAGGCGACCCGGATGATGGAGAAATGACCCAGCTTCATCAAGACGCCCGCATGCAGCATGCTTGTGGCCGCGGGGGCGGCCGCGTGTCCGACCGGGGACCAGGAATGCAGGGGCCAGATCGGCGCAATCGACGCGAATCCGAAGAAGATCAACAGCCAGATGATGTTGGCCAGGGTTCCTGAGAACTTGGCCTGCTCGCGGAGCACCAGAATATCAAAGGTGTTCAACCCCGAGAATTTGTAAATCAGCAGAATGCCCATCAATGCCACGACGGCCCCGGCGGACAGGAACAGAGTGAGTTTCATCGCCGCATATTCTTTGCTATTCGAAGCGAAATTAAGGATGAATCCGACTGAGTCTCGCTTCTCCCGCTCCTCGGGGCTGGTCATCTCTAGGTACTTTTTCGTGTGGCTGCCCCATACACCCAGCAGTAGGTACATGGGGAGCACTGACATTTCGTAGAAGAAGTAGAGGAAGAACAGATCGAGGCACATGAAAACTCCGATGGTTGCGGCTGCCAGGATCAGGAGGAAAATATAGAACTCTTTGGTCCTGTCCTTGATGTGCCATGAAATGAATACACCGGCAAACAAGAGGATGGAGGACGCCAGCACGAGCGGGGTTCCGATACCGTCCACCCCCAAATAAAAGGCGATCCCCAATTCTTTGGACCATTCGAACCGCTGAATAAACTGAAACCCGCCTTTCACCGGATCGTAGGTGAAAAACAGGTAAAAGGACGCAATCAGGGAAACAAAGGCGGCCCCGGCCGCAACGAGACGAACCTGCAGCGGTCTCTTATTAGGAACAAAGATCAGGAGAATCGACCCGACGAACGGCGCAAACAAGATGAAGAGCAGCGTGTATTCAGCCATTCTCTTTTACTTCACCTCTCCCTCAATCGAGAACGTGCCCTTGCCTTCATTTCTCACGACTTCAGTTCCAGGCGGAGCGGCGAAGATGGCGCCTCCTGCACCCAAATTGTCACCCTCCCCACCCCGGCCGCGCCAAGACGCGCCCCTTCCCAGACGAGCATCTTCCGAGTATGCGCGGTGCGCGAGCACTGAGGGCAACCCAGCCGCTCCCTCTCCTTTCTCAATGCTCGCCACGGCCGAGCCACGTTCCAATCGTTCGACCAACGCCTGTACCGATCCGTTCATGATATCCAGGAACGGCGCCGGGTAGAGGCCGATCCAGAAAATCATGATCGCAAGCGAGACCGCAACCACTTTTTCACGTCGGTTCAGATCCGGACACGCCTGAATGCCCTCAGCCAGCGGCCCAAACATGGCTCGCTCGTAATACCACAGGAAATAGGCCGCGCCGAAGATCACCCCGGTCACTGCGATCGCGCCATAGAGCCAATGGGCTTTGAATGCGCCCAGCAAGATCAGAAACTCACCCACAAAGCCGTTGGTGCCGGGGAGGCCGATGGAGGCCAAGCCGATGATCAGAAGGAAGGTGGCGAGCAATGGGACCTGTTTCGCAAGTCCTCCAAAATCCGAGAGGCGATTGCTGTAGCGCCGCGAATAGAGGAATCCGGCAATGAAGAACAGCCCCGCTGTGCTGAAACCGAGATTGATCATGGTGAGCAGGCTTCCCTGCAGTCCTTGAAAGTTGAGCGCAAAGAGTCCCAGCACCACGAATCCCAGGTGGCTGATGCTGCTGAACGCCAACAACCGGCGAAAGTCCGGCTGGATAAGAGCCACAATCGCCCCATAGACAATCGCGATCAAGGCCAGCGTCATCATGATCATGGTCACGCCATGGCTCTTGGACGCTTCCGGCAGCAGGGGAAGGCTGAATCGCATGAATCCGTAGGTTCCCAGCTTGATCCCCGCCAGTATGACGGCGACCCCAATTGGGCCTTCGACCAGCGCATCCGGCAACCAGGTATGAAACGGGAAGATCGGGGCCTTGAATGCCAAGCCAAAAAAGATCAACCAAAAGATCAATACTTGCTGCTCGACAGGAATCTTGACGGTCAGTAACTGCAAGAGATCAAACGTGTAGGGCGGCTCGATATGATGAACCACGGCCCATTCGTGATAGTTGAGATTCAGGAGCACAAATCCGACCAGCATGAACACGCTCCCTAAGAGCGTATACAGGACGTATTTCAACGCCGCATAGTGCCGCTCGACTCCGGTCCCCCACAGCTTGATCAAGAAATAACTCGGGATCAGCATCAATTCCCAGAAGACAAAAAACAGAATGAGATCGATGGCGACAAAGATACCCATCACGGTCGTTTCAAAGGCCAACAGGGCCATGAAATAGGCTTTGGCCTGATGACGAACCGTATCCCAGGAATAGAGGACGATCAGGATAGTCAGAAACGCCGTGAGGCCGACGAACAGGACGCTGATCCCGTCCACCGCTAGGTGGTAGTTAATTCCCAGGGCAGGAATCCATGCGATCCGCTCGGCAAACTGCATCGCGGCCGACCCCGGCACAAAACGCAGCAGCACGATGCCGGCGAGAATCAATTCCAGGGCCGAAATCCCCACCGCGGCATTCTTGATAAGATCTTCATCGTCCAGCAGCCAAAGCAACATTGCTCCGACCAAGGGAAAAAACAGCAGGAGCGAGAGGATCGGGAAACCGAATGTCAGTTCTTCAAGCATGGTCACTCTGCATCTTTCAGGATACTCAAAAAGGCCGGCTACACCCGCCCGCCCTAGGCGCTATCTCATCCGCCGTTGGGCGTCCAAACACCCCGTCTACTTTAAGGCCACCCCGATGGAGGCCGCCCCCGTCCACCACGCGAGAATCAAATGCACCAAGATGAATAATCCTGCGATGATAATGGCGGCATAGTGATGCACCATGCCGCTCTGGAGCTTGCGCCATGAGCGCGCCGCCAGGTGATTGCAATACCCGATGACGTTGAGGAATCCATAGATCACGTGTTTTTCAATCCAGGTGCTGGCCGATGCGCCGGACTCCGTCAGACGCCCGACCCCCACCACGAGTCCATCAATGACGGTGCGGTCGAACCAATCCCAGACCATCCCGAGTCGTTTGGTCGGCTCGACGATCACCATGTCATAGAACTCGTCGACATAATACTTATTGAGCAGCGTGGTATACGCGCCCGGCATCTGCGCCGACCATTTCGGGGCGGTATCCGGCCTGACGGCATAGAGATAATGGGCGAGCCCCCACCCGAGCAGGGCGATCACGGTCGCGACACCCATCAACATCAGGAGGAGCCCCACCCCTCCGTGCGACTCGCCTGATTCGGCGGGGTGGGCTACTGGATGGAGGAACGAATGGAACCACCCATTTTCAGGAGGGACCCCAGGAAACCCACCGACCACGGCCAACGCTGCGAGCACCACGAGAGGCCCGATCATGACCCCTGGGGACTCGTGGACATGAGCAGCCGTGTGTCGGTCCAGCCGAGACCGTCCGTAGAAGGTCAGGTACGTGAGCCGGAACATGTAGAAGGCGGTCAGAAAGGCGCCGATCGCCGCGAGAGCATACAGCGCGTAACGACCATGCATAAAGGCATGGGCCATGATCTCGTCCTTGCTGAAAAATCCCGCCAGCGGCGGAAATCCCGCAATCGCCAGCGTCCCGACCAGCATCGTCCACCACGTCGTCCGGATCTTCCCCTTCAACCCCCCCATCTTCCGCAGGTCCTGCTCGCCTCCCAGCGCATGGATCACACTGCCCGATCCCAAAAACAACAGCGCTTTGAAAAACGCATGCGTCATCAAATGAAAAATCCCCGCCGTAAACGCCCCCACCCCCAGCCCCAAAAACATGTATCCCAACTGGCTGACCGTCGAATAGGCCAGCACCCGCTTGATGTCGTTCTGCACCAGCCCAATCGAGGCCGCAAACAGCGCCGTCAGCGCCCCCACCACCGCCACCGTCAGCATCGCCGCCGGCGCCAGCACGTACAACGCGTTGCAGCGCGCCACCATGTACACCCCCGCCGTCACCATCGTCGCCGCATGGATCAGCGCACTGACCGGCGTCGGCCCTTCCATCGCGTCCGGCAACCAGACATACAGCGGCAACTGCGCCGACTTGCCCATCGCCCCGATCAGCAGGCACAACGCGATCGCGGTCGCCATCTCCGGCGACAACCGACTCGCCTGGGCCATCACCTGCGTATAGTCGAGCGTGCGGAAGTTGATGAAGACAAGAAAGATCGCGAGCAAAAATCCGGCGTCCCCGATCCGGTTGACGACGAAGGCCTTGGTGGCGGCCTTGGCGGCGGAGACCCGATCATAGTAGTAACCGATCAATAAATAGGAGCAGAGTCCCACTCCCTCCCATCCGATGAAGAGGACAGCATAGTTGTTCCCCATCACCAGAAGGAGCATGGAAACCATGAACAGGTTCATGTACGTGAAGAAGCGCGTAAAGCCTTCTTCTCCATGCATGTATCCCACGGAATACAAATGAATCAGAAAGCCGACGCCGGTGACCACTAGTAGCATGATACAAGTGAGAGGATCGATGAGGAAGGCGAGGTTAATCGTCAGATCGCCGCCGAAGATCCAGCGGTAGGCTACGACTTCCCGCGCGGCGCCGGTCTGCAGCGTGTCGACAAACACGGCGATCGCCAGCAGAAACGAAAGGCCCACCGATCCCCACGCTAGACGATGCGCGACGTCGTGTGAGTATCGGTGCCCCAATAATCCGTTCAGCAGGACGGCTGCGAGCGGAAGCGCGGGGATGAGGATGACTAGAAGGTCGAACACATTACCACTTCAACAGGTTCATTTCGTCGACGTTGGTGGAAATTTTCCCGCGGAAGACGACGATGATGATGGCGAGCCCGACCGCCGCTTCTCCGGCCGCAATGGCAATCACGAACAGCGCCACGATCTGGCCCGTCATCGATTCCAGGTAATGCGAAAAGGCTACCAGGTTGATGTTGGCCGCATTCAACATGATCTCCACCGCCATGAGCACGATGATGAAATTTCGGCGGATCAACACACCGATCAGGCCGGTGACGAACAGGATCGCACTCACAGCCACGTATGCAGAGAGAGGAATCATGGATTTACAACAAGCTCTTAGCGATCAGCAGTCAGCGATGAGCTTCATCTCACTCCTGCTCTGCATCTGCGGTCGTCGGGGTCTTGGCCAGCACGATGGCCCCGATAATGGCGCCCAGCAAGAAGATCCCGACGATTTCGAACGGAAGCAGATATTCGCCGAACATCTTGATGCCGACGGCGTAGCTTGCGCCGTTTTGCAGGATCGCCTCAGCCGGCGCATCCCCCTTTGATCCGCCGAAGGGGGACCGCACGACCAGCAGCAGCAATTCAGCGCAGACCGCGACCGCTGCAAATAACATGATTGCGTATCGAGAATGTAGGTATCGTTCATCCGACTTCAGATTCAAGAGCATGAGCACAAAGAGATAGAGGACCAAGATAGCGCCGGCGTACACAATGATCTGGACGGCGAATAGAAACTCCGCATTCAGCAACACAAAGAGGCCTGCGACGTGGAGGAGAAGGGTCAGCAGCGCGAGGCCGCAGTGGACGGGATTTCTCAGCGCGACGGTGAACACCCCTGCGAGGATGCTTACTACGGAAAAATACGCGAAGAAGATCGGACCCATCTCTTTACAATCAAGTCAGATGCTTGGGCGGTACGGGCTGCGTGGGCTTTAACACCGACTGAGGGAAGAAGTATCGGTAGTCGCGACTATCCTGACTGTTTGTTTCCTGATTATGAGCGTACAGGTATCTCTTCGCGTCATCGAGATGGCGCTCACCGATCTCATACAGCCGTTTCTTGTCAAACAAGAGCGTCCGCTTGTCGTGCGTGGAATATTCGTACATCTTGGTCATGGCCAGCGCATTCACCGGACAGGCTTCCACGCAGTACCCGCAAAAAACACACTTCGTAATGTCGATGTAGAACTCACTGGCATAGCGTTGCAGCGGGAGCGACTTGTCTTCCTCGCTGATCACCTTGATACAGTGGGAGGGACACGCCGCCTCGCATAGATCGCAACCCACGCACCGTTCGCGACCATCGTCATAGCGCAACAGCCCCAATGCTCCGCGATGAGCGTCGGGGATGGTCCGCTGTTCGCGAGGATACTGAAACGTGATCGGACGATGAAACATGTGCTTGAAGGTGACCTTCATCGCATCCCAGATCTCGTAAAAGAGGGCGGCGTGCAACAGCTTCTTGACCAGGGCGCCAACGCTCATGATCGCTCCCGCAAAATCTCGTCAGACTTTCTCGATAGTCGCCGATGCCTGTTTGAAATACGGCACTCCGGTTGTCCCGTCTATCTCGACCGGCATGAGGTCCTTGACCGGAGGCTCATTGAAGTGCTCGGGAAAGAAGCAGGCGCCCGGCAGTAAGGCAAGATCGCTTTGGACACCCATTTCCAATGACCCTCTGTCGGTGGTGACCCGAACACGCACGCTTTCACTGAGTCCCATGCGCTCCATATCCTGTACATTCATGTGCAGGCGGCCGGTGTTCGGGGAGATTCTCACGAGCCCAGAAGCCTGCGTCGAAAGTTTTCCTGAATGGTAAAGCACCTGGCCCAACGACAGCGCGAACCGATCCTGCTTCGCGGGCTTTCGATCGATTCGATACCGCACCTTCACATCGCCTGTGTTTCCGTGAGCCGGATACGCGTCCGGTCTCAGAGCCATCTTGCGCGGCTGGCCCAGGTTGTAGTAGCCCGGTAACAGCTTCATGATCTCGCTTTGGATATCTTGCGGGGACTCATACTCAAACGGGAATCCCAACCCGCTGGCCACCGCCGTCATGATGTGCCAATCGGGGAGACTATCACCGACCGGATCCATAGTCTGTCTGATCCGCAAGACCCGACCCTCAAGATTCGTGAAGGTCCCATCCTTTTCCGCATAGGTGCATGCCGGGAGCACGATGTGAGCCATCTGGGCGGTCTCGGTAAGGAACGGGTCCTGGCAAATCAACAACTCAAGCCTTCCCAGAGCTTCCTTCACCTCCAGAGACGCGGGCAAGGTGGCAAGCGGGTTTTCCCCGATCACATATAGGGCCTTGATCTTCCCGTTCCGGCAACGCTTGATAATTTCCATCAGATTGGCGCCGCTTCCGACGGGTGGTAGATCCGCCCCCCACGCTTTGGCGAATCGATCGCGCGCGGCCTCGCTATCAAAGGGGGCTTGCCCCGGAAGGAACTCGGGGGCCACTCCCATATCCACGGCACCCTGCTCGTTGACTTCCTCGGTCACGGTGTTCACCCCGCAACCGGGACGCCCCAATTTCCCGGTGATCCACGCCAGATCGATTAGGTCCAGCACCCGATCGTAACCGCCGGGTCGGCGAACCACGCCTTCGGCGCACAGAATAATCGCGCGCGGCGTTTCGGCAAAAATCGCGGCGACCTCACGAATTCGGTCCACGGCAATCCCGGTTTCGGCGGCGATGGCATCGAGCGAAAGCCCGGCGACGGCCTGCTTAAGCGCTGAAAAGGCCTCTGGATGCTTGGCCGTTGTGTCTGCATCGACGAGGTCCTGGTCCAGGACGGATTTTACCAAGCCTTGAACAAACAGCCCTTCAGTGCCCGGCCGTACCATCATCGGATGTGACGCCAGCTTGGCAATGTTCGTTTGAGCCGAATCCACGACGATCACTTGCGACTGATAGATCCGAATCGCATCCTTGACCCGAACGGCCGTCAGTGGATTGGTCTCGGTGATATTGGTGCCCACGAGAAGGATCGCTTTGGCTTTGGTGATGTCTTCCCAGTCGTTCATCATCCGGCCGATGCCTAACGCGTGCTGAACGGCGCGAACGAAATTGATGTGGCCATAGCGAGCGCTACTGTCCAATTGATTGGTGCCGATAGCGACTCGCATGAGCTTTTGAAACAGATACAGTTCCTCATTGCTGCATCGGGCCGTCATCAATCCGGCAATGGCCTGAGGACCATGTTGCGCCTTGATCTCCGTCAAGCGATCCACCATCGCATGCACCGTTTCAAGCCACGGCGTCTCGACAAGAATCCCGTCACGGCGAGTCAGGGGCTGCTGAAGGCGGGCCTTGCTATCGATATATTCGAATCCGAATCGCCCGCGCACGCAGATGCCCCCATGGCCCTTTGCCGTCTCGGTCCGATCCCCCCATTTATTCTTCCAGGAGAGCGGGGAAGTGACGCGGACCACTTCTCGATCCTTTGTTTCGATGTACATTTGGCAGCCGTCACCGCAGTAATTGCAGGTGGTCGTCGTTTTCTTCAACTGCCACGGCTTGTAGAGGTACTTGGAAAGCTTGTTCGTAATCGCACCGACCGGGCAGACCGCGAGGCAATCGCCGCAAAACTCACAGGAGAGTGCCACGTCTCCCTTGGCGACAACCTGGGTAAAGCCGCCCTTCTTCGCGAATTGCAAAGCGTCGATCATCAACACGTCTTTGCAGATGTTGATGCACTCGCCGCAGGCAATGCACCGGTTCATATTGAAATCAAGCACCGGGCTTCGCGTATCTTCCGGAATGAGCTTTTGCTTCGCATTCGCCAGATTCGTCACCTGGTGCGAGAAGGCCATGTCTTGAAGTTCGCAATGCCCATCGGCGTCACACACCGGACAGTCCAAAGGATGGACAGAAAGATGTTTCTCCACCGCTTTCTTCCTAGCCAGAAATAGATCTTCGCCTTCCGTTCTGACCACCATGCCGGCCGTGGCCTTGGCGGTGCAGGATCGCACCGGCGCTTTTTTCCCTTCGACCATGACCAGACACATCCCACACGACCCGAAAGGATCAAACGTGTAGTGGTAGCACATGGCCGGGACGATCTTGCCTGTGCTGGAAATCACGTCATACAGCGAGACGCCATCCTTGGACGTCACTGTGCGGCCATCGATGGATAATTCGACGGAGGCGGCCTCAGTATCGGGAGTGGTGACGGGTTTCAACGCCATTCTTTACACCTCGGAATTTCTTTATTATGAACTATGCTTTCTGCAGGCTTTTTTTCAGCATCCTGTTACCGATCGCATTCGCCCATCACAATATCATACGTCCCAAAAATCGTGACCGCATCCGCGATCATGTAGCCTCGCGACATGTGGTCAAACGCGCCCATATGGATGAAGGACGGGGCGCGAATTTTGAGTCGGTAAGGCTTGCCTCCGCCCGTGCTGACGATATAGAAGCCCAGCTCACCCTTGTGGGCTTCCGTCCCGCAATAGATCTCGCCCGGAGGCGCGTTGAATCCTTGCGAGAATAACTTGAACTGCTGGATCATCGATTCCAGGTTGGTGAATACGCGTTCTTTGGGGGGGAAAGTGACGCTGGGCACTTCCGCCATGATCGGTCCTTCGGCCGGCATCTGATCCAGACACTGCTGGATAATTTTCACGCTCTCGCGCATCTCCTCCACGCGGATCCAGTACCGATCGTAGGTGTCCCCGTTCTTGCCGACGGGCACGCTGAATTCGCATTTCGGATACGCGCCGTACGCCTCATATTTCCGCAGATCGTAATCGACCCCCGACCCTCGCAACGTCGGACCGCTCAGACCGAAACTCACCGCATCTTCCGCCGAGATCACCGCCACGCCCTTCGTCCGGGAGATCCAGATTCGGTTTTTTTCCAAGAAGACGACGTACTCATCGATCTTCGGAGGGAAATAGGCGAGAAATTGGCGGAGCTTCTGGAGCAACGACGGGGTGAAATCCCGCTCGATCCCTCCGATCCGATACCAACTGGTGGTCAAGCGCGCGCCGCACAACTCATCGAACCAATCGAGCAAGATCTCACGGTCTCTGAACGTATAGAAGAAGACCGTCATCGCCCCGATGTCCAAGGCCTGCGTGCCCAACCAGAATTGGTGGCCGATAATGCGCTGCACTTCCGCCACGATGGTCCGCAGGTACTCCGCACGCTCCGGCACGGTGATGTTCATGAGCTTCTCGACGGCGCGACAATAGGCGAAATTGTTATACATCGCGCAGACATAATCCAACCGATCGGTGTGGGGGATAAATTGGTGGTACGTCCCCTCCTCAGCGAGCTTCTCCACGCCTCGATGGAGAAATCCCATGACGGGCGTCGATTTCACCAGCCGCTCGCCTTCAAGCTCCAACACGACTTTGAGCACGCCGTGGGTGCTGGGATGCTGAGGTCCCATGTTGAGCAGTAATTCTTCGGTCCGAAGCGTCGGCAAGGTGGCGCTTTCGGGGTGCTCCGGGTCTACTTTGTAGACTGTCGTGCGCTGGTCTTGGAGGGGCTGCTGCGTCACGGACTTCTTCACGCTACTGGCTCCTCTCGTTCAAGAATTCAAACGTGTCACGCCAACCTTTCCCCTGCAACGGAAAATCCTTCCTGAGCGGATAGCCTTCCGCGTAGTCGTCCGGCATCAGGATGCGGCGAAGATCGGGGTGATTGCGGAACCGAATCCCCATCATGTCATAGACTTCCCGCTCCATGAAATCCGCGCCCTTCCAGATGTCAGTGAGGGAATCTACGATGCAATCCGCTTCAGGGACACGCGTCTTCAATCTTACGCGATGGCGCTTCCGAATCGAATAGAACTCGTACACGACCTCAAATCGCTCTTCGTCATCCGGCCAATCCACGGAGCTGACATGAACGATATAGTCGAAATCCAGCTCGGGTTCGTCATGAAGATAGCGCGCCACCTCGTGCAAGAAATCTCGCGTGACGGTGACCGCTACATCTCCGCGCCACTCGACCGCCTTGACGAAAGCTTTCGGATACTCTTGTTGGACACGTTCGGCGACCGGGTGCATCCGACAGCTCCGCGCTAGGCTTTGACCGCCTCTTTCACTTCCTCGGGCTGCTTCACGAAGACCCGCTTCTGCATGATGCGCTCCTGAAGTTTCAAGACGCCGTCGAACAGGGCTTCCGGAGTCGGCGGACAGCCGGGCACGTAAATGTCCACGGGGACAAAGCGATCCACGCCCTGCACCACGCTGTAGCTGTCATAGATGTTCCCGGAGGTGGCGCATGAACCCATCGCGATGACATACTTCGGCTCCGGCATCTGATCGTAGATCTTTCTGATCACAGGCGCCATGCGGCGACACACGGTTCCGGCCACGATCATGAGATCGGATTGGCGGGGCGAGGCTCGAAACACACCGGCTCCGTACCGATCCATGTCATACCTGGAAGAGACGGCCGCGATCATCTCGATCGCGCAGCACGCTAACCCGAATGTCATCGGCCAGAGCGACCCCTTGCGAGCCCAGTTGACCGCTTTTTCCAGCGAGGCGGTAATCACCCCCACATCTCCGTCTTTGTCATGGCGTCTGATTTGTATCAACCCCATGCTACTACCTCGTGACTATCGAAAGGGATGGCCAGATTGCGCTCCATTGCGCGCATGTTATCACCTACCCAACCCCAGGCGCGCCCCTTCCCGAGCGAGCACCGTCTGGGTGTGCGGGCTGTGCGAGCACGAAGGGCAGTCTGGCCTTCCCTCAGTCCCACTCCAACGCTCCTTTTCGCCAGGCATACACATAGGCCACCAAGAACAGGCCGATAAAGATCAGCATCTCGACCAACCCGATAAGCCCGATCTGATCAAACACCACCGCCCAGGGATAGAGAAAGATGACCTCAATATCAAAGATGACAAACAACATGGCGAAAATGTAATACCGAACGGGAAACGGCATCCGAGCGTCCGAAAATGGCTCGCTTCCGCATTCGTATGCGCTCAGTTTCTCCGCTTCCGGATACTTAGGCTGGACGAGATAGCTGAGTACAAGCGTGACGACACCAAAAGTCAGCGCGATAGCAATGAACAACAGGATCGGAAAATAGCGGGCCAGGTAGTCATAGAGCAATTCACTGCCGCTCACGGAGACTCCTCGTAAGTACCGGCCCACTCTCTAGTCGGCCCGATCAGATCATATCCGGGCCGTCTACCGTCGAAACACGTTGACTTCTAATGAGGATTCGGCCATTTTAGTCAGGCTCCTAGGTCAAATTCAAGCGAACAATGGACCTAACGGCGCTTACCGATAGCCCTATTCAAGCGGTCGCCTCAAAAGGCAATTGTCTGAGGGCGGGACGCGACCACGGAAGGCCGGCCTCAGCAAAGAAGGAATCGTCTGTCCACAGCTAAGGAGAGCGATGGTGACCTTTGTTTGCCTTATCCATTTGGTCCGCAGGCATCTTCAGATGTGGTGGGCTTTGAGAATCCTCATTCCATTCGGCCTCCATAGGGAGCACTGCTTTCGCTTTCTTGCGTCGATGAATTTGGGTTTCTATGCGGCGCTTTGCATCATTGGATGATTGGGCAGTCTTTATAGTTTCTCTTTGTGGATCTTGAGGTGCGCTGCCAACCATAATTCCCCCGCTTGGAAAGAAACAGCTATAGTACTTTGACCTGCCGGATGTAGGACCACACACCCTAGCATCTGCCGAAATGGCCTGTCAAACCAGGCTAACCCATTGCGTTCCCTTGACAAGTCGTCATCCTTTGCTATGTTTTTCGATGGCACTTAGCTAAGGGGGCGACGACTGATGCTAAAGAATAGACACCAACGGTTGATGCCGCTGATCGTTGCAGGGATTTTGGGTTGGTCGTCCTCGGCAATTTCTGCCGATCCCCAACTGGTCGATGTCACATACGGCGATGGAGCGCTCGCATTTTCTGCGGGCTTTATTCGCCAATCCGTCGTCTCCGAGGGTATCGTTGCTAGGACCCCGGACAATAAGACGGTGCTGGGGAAGGGCGACCTGGTCTACCTGCGCATGAACCACCTCGCTGACGTTACTCCCGGCCGCCTGTATACCCTCTATCGACGTTCCCAGAAGGTGTTTCATCCCGGTAATCGTCGATATCTTGGCGACCTGATCAACGTCATGGGAATCGTCCGGATCGCCAAGATCAGTCATGAATTCGCCGTGGCGACAATCGAACGCTCTTATGGTCCCATTGTGCCTGGAAACGGAGTCATGCCATTTGTGGTAGCACAGGATCAACCTGGTGCGCCCGATCGGTCGTTTCCTGAAGTCCCCGGCATGATTGTGGAAATGGAGATCCAGCGCTCTCTGGTCGCACAGAATCATAAAGTCTATCTCGATTGGGGACGCGAAGACGGGCTTGCGGTCGGAGACCGGTTGGAGGTGTTTCGGGTTCGAGCAGGACAACCGGACCGGCCGGTGGGAGAAGTCAAGGTTGTTGCCTTGGAAGACCGCACCGCGACTGGCCTCATCGTGCGTTCAACCACTCAGTTCGCTCTCGGAGACCGTTTCGTCATCAAGGAAACTGCTAGCGATACGACTCACCCAGGCGCGCAGCCGACTACGAGCCATCCGACCCACGCCCGAACGAATGCCCGCCAGACCCTCTCTCAATCCTTGGGCGCCGAGATCGCTAGAGGTGACGTGAGCGTTACACAAGAGGGCGACAAGATCAGGATCAATCTGGGCGACCTCGTCGACCAGCTTGAGTACGAATCAGGGCACGCTCCGATCAAGCCGAGCGGGCTCAAGATTCTGAAGCAGATCAGCGACATCCTGAAAACCATGACAGACCAGCAGATTCAGGTTGAGGGACATACCGACAACATGCAGATCGGCCCAAGCCTGGTCAGCCGATTCCCCACCAACCAGGAACTTTCAGAAGCCCGCGCGAATTTGATCGTCCGCTACTTCATGGAAGAAGGGCTCGATCCGTCAAGTCTCTCCGCAGTCGGTTATGCAGATAAAAGGCCGGTGACGAGCAACGCGACGGAGGACGGACGGCGAAAAAACCGTCGCATTGAAATCGAGCTCTCTCCGAAAACGCCCACTCAGCCGATTCTCGCTCCTCTTTCATCTAACCTGAACATTGGAGGAGAGATCGTTCAGGATTCGCCAAGTGACGGGCCTCAGGATACGGCGCAGAACCCAGTCGACCAGGTTCCAGCACCGTAGCCGCATCTCGAAGACTGCTCCGGTATGATTACCTCCCCACCGCTGATCCGGCACTGATCTCCGATTGTCACACCCGGACAGGCATTGCTAGAATGCCGCATGTCTGATGCCTCATCCCCTTCCACCAATCGTTCCGCTCCACTGGCCGGCGGACTGCCGATCCTTGCCGATGTGATCATTCCCCGCCATCTCAATCGTCCATTTACGTACCTCATTCCACCCCGTATGCAAGCACGCCTGGCTATCGGAAGCCGCGTGCGGGTGCCGTTTGGTTCAACGACGCTGCAGGGCGTTGTGGTCTCACTCTTCACAGATGTCCCGGACAAGAACAGAACCGAGAATTCCGGAAAGGGCCGGCGATTGCGGGAAGTGATCGATCTGCTGGACGAGTCGCCAGGAACCAACCTGCCAAGCGACCTGATCGAATTGAGCCGTGTGATCTCTGAGCGCTATCTGACTCCTTGGGGTCAATGTCTTCGCCTCATTCTTCCTCCGACTAGCCACCCCAAGAGAACTCGATACTCTCTGACCGATTCCGGGCGAGCGATCCTCGATGAGCTCGATCATAAGAATCGACTGTCACCGACGAGCCGGTCGGTCTTGTCACGTCTCGGCCGGGCCCTCAACGGATTGTCGGTCGGCACCTTGCGACAAGGCATTCGCGGTGCGCTCGGGAAGACTCTGGCTTCCCTCAAGCACAGGCGATTCGTCCAGGAGGTCGTGGACAACCGCGCGGACGTTCAAGGGAACCGGCGAAGACGACGGAGACTGCCTCCGAGTGAAACGGGCCCCACCCAATTCCCCCCTCCACCCCGCCATACGATTCCACCAACAGCGGCGCCGACAATGGATAGCATGCACCGAATCCGCACAGCCATTGCCAACCAGCAGTACGCTCGCATTTTCTTACAGATACCTATCCATGAACGCTTCAACGCCCTCGCGCAAGCTGCCCAGGAGGCGCTATCCCATCATCGCACCGTTTTGATCGTAACCCCTGAAATCGCGCGGGCCGAAACCCTGGCGGCGCACTTCAAGTCGCAATGGGGAGCGCGGGTCGACCTATTCCACGGCGGCCTGTCCGCGACCGCTCGTGCCGCCACCTGGTCTCGCACACGCCAAGGGGTGGTTCGCCTGGTCGTGGGAACGCGGTCTGCGATTTTCTGCCCACTTCCGTCTCTGGGCCTAATCTGTGTCGAGGACGAACATGATCCGTCGTTGAAGGAGGAAACTGAGCCCCGATATCACGCTCGCGACGTGGCCTCGATGCGCGCTCTACGAGACGGTGCTGCGCTGCTGCTCATCTCAGCCCATCCTTCGCTTGAGACGTTTCACGCCGCCAATCAGGGACGGAATCAAGAGAGCACGACCCACGACGGGGAACACGCGGGAGGATCTATCCTCCTGAAGTGGCCATCAGTGTCACCGGCCATTCAGGTAATCGATCTCCGGCAGCATCCCAGTGACACGCTCCTGTGCGAGCCGATGGTCGCCGGAATCCAAGCCGCCCTCGATTCCCATGTGGGAGTCATGCTCTTCCTAAACCGCAAAGGATTTGCCTCCGCACTCCTATGTCGAGAATGCGGTAGGTCTCTGCACTGCCCGCACTGTAGTATAGCCCTGACCTTTTACAAGCAGGCCAGGTGTCTCTCCTGTCGATACTGTGGCTCTTCCTTGGCGCTTCCCGATGTCTGCCCTTTCTGCTCAGCCGCCAAACTGGAGCCGGTCGGAGCAGGGACGGAGCGGATCGAAGCCATCGTGCGGCGCCTCTTTCCCAAGGCCAAGATCGGGAGGCTTGACCGTGAGGTCTCACGCGCTCAAGCAGATGCCACCCGTCGGCACGTCTTGTCCGGTGAGATCGAGATTCTTATCGGTACTCAAATGCTTTTTCATGGGTGTCCACTACCACTCGCTGGCTTCATCGGCCTGGTTCGTGCAGACGCCGGTTTGCATCTCCCGGACTTTCGAGCTGGTGAACGCACCTTTCATGCTCTCATGGACGTGGTAGCGATGGCCCGCCCACGGGAATCGGGAGGGAATGTCGTGCTTCAAACCTACCTGCCGACCCATCATGTCATCGCGGCCGTAGCGGAGCAAAATCCGGTGATGTTCTATGATCAGGAACTGGCCTTCCGCCGCATGTTAGCCTACCCTCCGTTTGCACATCTCATCGGCCTCCGCGTGACCGGAACGCACGAGGATCGTGTCAGACACGCCGCCGAGCAGTGGGCCAACCGATTGAGAGCCGCGGCGGCGGCGAGTCTCTCGACGGCACGGGCCTCTCAGCGTGGCCTGCCCACTTGGGCAGTTGATGGTGAACACCCGCAAGATAGGCCTCATGAAGTGTCGGTGTTGGGATCTGTCCCCTCAGCAGTGACCCTACTCCGTGGACGGTACCGTTGGCAGCTTCTGGTGAAATCGACCTGCGCGGAGGCGGCCCGAATGACGGTTCGGATGACCTTGGATGATCTGGAGCGGACCCGGGGGCAAGGCGGTCTCAAATATGAAGTCGACGTGGACCCCGTGGCCATGATGTAAGGAGAGGAACAGGCACCCTGGCTGATCGCAACGCTTGCACTTCTTACGAGAAGCGGTCAACCAAAGCACGTGTTCGCATAGAGCGATTTCCAGAGAGAGCAGTCAGTGAGAGGTTCCCTAACGTGATTTCCCCTTCATCGGTTTTGCGGGCTCGCTTGCTGAGTCTGTCTTCTTTCTCATCCACTTGAATATTCCGTACGCGAAGGTCATCCAGAATATGGCCGAGAAGATGCCGAAGAGCATGGCCGTGAGAATCAGTCCCATCTGTTGCTCGGTGGGCTCGGCCTCTGCCATACGGACCTGCACCATTGTCACGATGGGCCAGGCCAGGCTTTCGATACCGAGAAACAAGGTCGCCCAGGCCCACACCGCGCCGATCGTCTGACTTAGCCACGCAAGCAACCCCGCTCCGGCCAGGCCCAACGCGACCATCATCGCGAGCGGCAATTCTCCCCAGATCATCCAGAATCCCAGCGTGACCACGAGACTTCCCAGCACCGCGTTCAACCGTATCCACCACATCATCGCTCAGCGAATAGCTTCAGGCTTGGTTGTTGGCTATTCACTACCGGCTATTTGCGCTCAATTCTCGAGTGAAGTCAACGATCGGTGCTCCTGGCCATCCGGTTGCGTTGGTCCGACCGTTCCAGTATGGTACGAGAAAATGGAAGCCATGGGTTTGAATAGGCTCGTGATGAGCGACCTTGACGGGACCTTGCTTGATCCCGTCACGTACTCCTTTGGCTCGGCCGCCAGCGCGTTGGACGGGATCAGAACGAGAGGAATCCCGCTTGTGCTCGCATCGAGCAAGACTCGCGCGGAAATGGAGCCCATCCGGTATCAGCTCAATCATTCCGGTCCTTTTATCGTGGAAAATGGCGGCGCTGTGTTCATCCCCAAGGGATTTTTCTCGTTTCCCCTGGACGGCACCGCGCTTCGCGGACCGTATCAGGTGATCGAGCTGGGGATCCCCTACGCCAAACTTCGCTCCTGGTTGAAGGAAATTGCCCAAGTCTTGGAGTGCCCGATTCGAGGGTTCGGTGATATGTCCGTCGAAGAGGTGAGCAAACGGACAGGACTATCCCACGCAGAGGCGGTGCTGGCCAAGCAACGGGAATACGATGAGCCCTTCGTCCTCGAGGGACCGCCGACACTCACCGAGGAAGTTCATCGCCTTGCCGAGGAGCGGGGGCTGGTCTGTACGCGTGGCGGCCGCTTTTATCATCTGCTGGGACTCAGTGATAAAGGCCAGGCCTGTCGATACCTCATTGAATGCTTTCCGTCGGCACGCCGCCGCGCTGCAGACCATCGGTCTTGGTGACAGTCTCAATGATCTTCCGATGCTTCAAGCGGTCGATCAGCCGGTTCTCGTGCAACGGCCGGACGGCTCCTATGATCCGGATGTGGTGCTCCCTAATCTTATTCGAGCTCCCGGCATCGGGCCAGCCGGTTGGAACGAAGCCATCCTCACTCTGTTGCGCGAGGCGTGAGCCTTCCAGTTGTCGGCATCCACATTCAACGGTTCGTGAGAGAACCATACCGTTCACCGCCATGGCTGGCGGCTCTCATGAACAACCGAGGATACGGTCAGGATCACGAATGGAACTGAAAGACCTGCTGTTCGGTTTAATCATTATTTACGCTTCTGCGAAAGTGATGGGCGAGCTCGCGGTGCGGGTTGGGCAATCGGCCGTCTTGGGCGAGCTCTTGGCCGGTGTGCTGGTGGGAGGGAGCGTGCTGGGGCTTGTGCATGAAACGGAAACCCTCAAGCTGCTCGGCGAGATCGGTGTGATGTTGTTGTTGTTTGAAGTGGGCCTTGAATCCGACTTGCAGTCTTTCTTGCGTGTCGGTCGTTCGGCCGCAGCGGTGGCCGCCATCGGGGTGATCGTGCCGTTCGGCCTGGGCTACCCTCTCGCTCTTGCGCTCAACCTTAACCACATGCAGGCCGTGTTCATCAGCGCCACTCTCACTGCGACCAGCGTGGCCATCTCGGCCCGGGTTCTCTCCGACCTCAATAGGCTCAAGACAGCGGAAGGAAACATCATCCTCGGGGCGGCCGTCATCGACGACATTCTGGGACTCGTCATCCTGGCTGTTGTGCTCGGCCTGGCCGCCTCAGGTACGGTCTCCTGGCTTCAAGCCGGACGCACGGCCGGTTTGGCCGTGTTGTTCCTTACTGGCGCCATAGTCCTCGGAATCAAGTACGCGCACCTCTTCAGCAGGTTGGTCAACCTTATGAGGACGAGAGGCGCGCTCATTAGCGCTGCAATGATCTTTATTCTGTTGCTCGGCTACCTTTCCGAAGAGTTGCAAATGGCCCCTCTTATCGGGGCCTTCGCCGCCGGGCTCATCTTGGCGCGGACCGAACATCACGCGCGCATCGTGGATTTTATGAAACCCGTCGCCGACGTGGTCGTTCCCGTCTTCTTCGTCATGATCGGAGCGGCAGTGGATCTCAGTCACCTGAACCCCTTCAACCCCCAAAACGTCACCGTCCTCTGGCTGGCCGCAGGACTGACGATGGCTGCGATCATCGGCAAGCTGGCTTCCGGACTCGGAGCGATCGGTGAGAAGGCCAACCGGTGGGCGATCGGGGTCGGCATGATTCCTCGGGGCGAGGTCGGCATCATTTTCGCTAGCGTGGGACTGTCCTCGGCCATCATCGACCAAGCCCAATACAGCGCGATTCTGGTCATGGTCGCGCTGACCACTCTCATGGCGCCTATTCTGCTCAAGCTGCTGTTCAAGCAATCTTCTTCGAGGGTGCCTCAGTAAAAGACAAATTCTCGGGAATCTTCAGACCACGGAGCGACTTCTTAGCTTTACCATTGACCTTGGTGGAGGCCGCTTGACTCACCGGGCATCAACCGGACATCTTGTCCTCCTCGAAGACCAATCAATTGAAGCTAGCGGAAGGGCGGTCAGTCCGGGCGGCAACTTCTCCCGGCCTCTAGGAATCAGGACGCGGGCTTAAATCCATTCTTCACGCAATACGTGGGCATGAGGTCGCCGCCGTGCCCTTCGGACTTGTGCGTCCAAGAGCGCAGGGTGCCTTGCTTATCGAAGGTGAGAACGTATTCGTCGCACCAGGTCCCCGGTGCTCCCTATTTATTCTGGGCTCCCGGTTCTTGCTGATAGATTTCGTAAACCCAGACCGGATCCCCAGCTTTGGTGGACGCGACCAGATGGGGTTGTCCCAGTCGCTGGCGAACCTCCTCTTGGGTAGCCCGATCCTGCACCGATTTCAGGTAGAGTGTTTCCTCGGGGATGAACACCGTGCACCCGCCTCCTAGCAGAGCCAGGCCGACGAGAGCCGTCTTGAGGAGAGTCTTCATTTGAAATCCAAGGGGAAAAATCTTTTCGTCTAACCAACCAGTTTCGTGCGGGGACCTAATCAAACACAAACTCATTCAAGGCGTCAGACCCACCAGCGCGGATACACGCTGTGGAGCATCTGAAAACAAAATCAGCCTCTTCTTGTCAATCTTGAGGTAACATGCCGTCGCACTCTTGATGAAA
Organism: Nitrospirota bacterium; assembly: GCA_963703955.1. Classification (GTDB taxonomy): domain Bacteria; phylum Nitrospirota; class Nitrospiria; order Nitrospirales; family Nitrospiraceae; genus CAVPGK01. The sequence continues at coordinate 50,705 of CAVPGK010000023.1, forward strand.
GGTAATACGTATACACTGACCTCCTAACTACATCAATGGGCTACAGCGCAAGGGATCCTCGCCCCCCTCGATTCTGCTCGGCTCCCTGCGCTGTATTCTTTGTGAACCCTCAAACTTGGGCTATGCAGTCTTAACGGAATTATGCCGGTCTGCATAACACGCCAAGGCAGCACTGTAGGAGGTGTGATGAGATACCCCCGTGTTGCGCATTTCCCTCAAGAAAATACCTGCGACTAAAAGGACTACTGGGAATCTTTGGCGCAAGAGTTAACCGGGGAAGCGCTGGGCGAACGGAAGAGACGAGAATCGCAGATCGATGACCTCGCCAAACTCATTCTTATTCACGTGAATACAGGAAGCTGGATTTAGCTGCAACTGTCTCTCCTGTCCACACTCCGGTCTAGTCCATTAACAGTTGATCCACGTAGCACCAACGCCAGAGTTCCCCTGGTTCAACGGAACGGATGATGGGATGGTTGGTCGTGTGAAAGTGCTTCGTAGCGTGCTTGTTTTTCGAGGAATCGCAGCACCCGACGTGGCCACAGGTGAGACACATTCTCAAATGGACCCAACGATCTTTCATTCTCAAACACTCCTCGCAGCCGGAGGCGCTTGGCGTGACGTTATGGATCTGGTCGAGATGGGTGCAGGCTGCTTGTGGCATGATCGGTCCCCTTTCTCACATCTCCTTGAGATATTCGTGCACGAACTTGACGGCCATCGCACCCTCGCCGACGGCCGAGGCGACGCGCTTGATCGAATCGGATCGCACGTCCCCTGCGGCGAATACACCGGGACGGCTGGTCTCCAATAGGAACGGCTGTCTGGGGGAACTCCAATGTGGGGACTGTGCCAGCGGCGCACCGGTACGGATAAACCCTTTGTTGTCCCGTTCGATCTCTGCGGGCAACCAGTCGGTTCGCGGTACCGCTCCGATGAACGTGAATACCGCCGGTGTTTGCACTGTCCGCTCGTGCCCGGTCTTGTGATTGAGCATCTCGACAGAGCCAAGCTGGCCGTTCCCGCTCATCCGCCGAATTGTCGTGTTCGTCAGGACTTCGATGTTGACGATCTGTTCGATTCGTCTGACCAGGTAGCTGGACATATCCTTATGGAGGTCATTGCCGCGAATGAGGAGGATCACCTTGCTGGCATGGCCGGCGAGGAAGACCGCCGCCTGACCGGCGGAGTTGCCCCCACCTACGAGTACCACCTGGACTCCCCGGCACATCTGCGCTTCAGTGGGCGTCGCCGCATAGTACAGACCCCTCCCTTCGAATTGGTCTTCACCCTCGACGCCCAGTCGCCGGTAGTCAACACCGGTCGCGATGAGGAGACACTTGGTGGTGACGGCTTCTTCGCCGTCCAGATGTACCGTGCAATAGGATTTGTCGAATGTCAGACGTGTCACCGGTGAGGGAACTGCGATGCGGACACCGAACTTGTTTGCCTGGAGGATGGCGCGATCGGTCAGCTCGCCTCCGGTCACACCAGCGGGAAAGCCCAGATAGTTTTCGATTCGCATGCTGGTGCCGGCCTGCCCGCCCGGGGCAGTGCGCTCGAGGACCGCGGTCCGCAGCCCTTCTGATGCCCCATAGACCGCCGCCGCCAACCCCGCGGGCCCGGCCCCCACGACGACTAGGTCATATACCGTCTGGTCCAGCGGATGATGGATGCCGATCCGTTCGGCCAGCTCCCGGTTCGAGGGGTTACGGAGGAGCACCATGCTGCTGCAGGCGATGACCGGGGTGTCGACCTCGGTGACGTTAAACTGCTTGAGCACCTTATCCACTTCCGGATTGGTTTCCAGGTCCACCCAGGTGAACAGCACTCGGTTCTTGGCCAGAAAGTCGCGCACGCGAAAGGTATCCGGTGAGTAACGCGACCCGATCACCCGTAAGCCGGTAAACTCCGACGATTGCCGCAGAAGTTGCCGGCGGGCGATGAACGCCTGAAGGATAATGTCACTGAGGGCCGGGCACTGATTGAGGGTCTGCCTGAGGGCATCTCCCGAAATCTCGTACACTTCACAATCGCCCCTGGCGACCGCAGTGACCACCGAGGGATTGCCGGTCAGGTGTGAGATATCGCCGGTAAACCCGCCCTTGCGATGGACCGTCAGTGTCTTCGACACGTCGCCGGAGTAGTCGACGATATCAACTTCACCCGACTTGAGGACATGGAACTTGAAGTTGCGATCGCCGGCCGCAAAGAGTTTCTCCCCATCCCGATACAACTTCGATATCGCGCTGGTACAACGGCCGAGCTCGGCGATTTGCGCCTCGTCGAGCGTCGGAAAGGCAATGGTTTGAAGATCGTGTTCGGCCATAACTCCTCCTTTCAGGATTCCTCTTTACCTCGTGATATCAGCTGTCAATGCCATTCCTCGTGCAAGCAGATCCCGCGTCCCCTCCTGCACAAGACCAGCCGACGCTGCAAGAAGTCTCTGACAGACAGCCTCTGCCATCCCGCCTTGAGGCTACACCGCCGACCAGCGGGAGGGGACAACAGTGCATCGCACTTTGGCGGTCGTTTCTGCAGCCGTCAGAACACCATTGCGTGCTCGACGAGATACTTGCCTGCTTTCTCTACGAGGAGCATCTCGGCAACGAATTCTCCCGGCGCTTTTGTGAACCACTGCTTCCAAACAATGGCTGCGGCGCCAGGCCGTTTGAACACAGCTACCGCTTCCCGTCTGGAAAAGAATCCTTTCTCCCGCTGGTACTTCTCGCAGACTCTCTGAAGATACTCTTTGGTCACGATGCCCTTCATTCGTTCGCTGAAATCTCGAACGTGACGCGCATGATCGATTGCGGTCGATGCGTCCATGAGATTATCCATGATCGGCTCGGCAATGCCGAGAATTTCGGCATCAGACATAGTTTCCAGTGTCATAGCGTTTCCTTTGGGTGCCAACTATTTGCGTATACCGACCGGCATCGTATGCACTGACGGTATCGGTGCTATGTCTCCTTGGTCGGATGATACATGTAGTAATCTGCGCCATAGTCATCCGCGGCGTTTCCCTTCTCAACGCTCCCTAATTGAGCGCCTTCCCTACGCATTGTCGTGGCTACATTTCTGGCCCATGGACGTTGCCATGGAACCATGAAGGACCGGCATAAGTCCGCGTCCGACCGCTGCTTTGGACAAGGCGACTTCAGTATTCGAAGAACAGTTGATTTCTTCCGAGAACATCACAGGCACTGCCTCATGCGTACCTGCCGACCAGAGATAGTGGAAGGTTAGTCTCGGGCCAGAACCAGCTCCGGGTCGACGTTCTCTTCCTCTCGTAGGGCCGGCCTACCCTCTTTCGGACGATCCTCGAACCACGGGAAGAGCGCGGGGAGCAGTACGAGGGTCAACAGCGTGGATGTCAGCAACCCGCCGATGACGACCACGGCTAGCGGCCGTTGCACTTCAGACCCAATCCCGTGTGAGAGGGCCAGCGGAAGAAGACCGAACAGGGAAACGAGTGCGGTCATGAGAACCGGCCGGAGGCGCAACAGACAGCCATGGATGATCGCCTCGTCGCCGTGCTGGCCGTCTTTGCGTAATTTGATAATGTACGACACCAGCACGATGCCGTTCAGAACCGCCACCCCGAACAGATTGATGAACCCGACCGACGCCGGCACGCTCAGATATTCCCCGGTCAGCCAGAGGGCCACGATACCGCCGATCAGCGCAAACGGAAGATTGAGAATGATCAGAGAACAACAGAATGAAGGAGAATAACGAAAAGACTCTAGTAGAGCAAGCGGGTTGGGATGAAGCAGATACTGTGAGCGAAGGCGCTAGCTGGATTCATGACGATGTTCACGGCGGGGGTCACTCCCACCGCGTCACAAGACTTCGGATCATCATCGCGGGTGCGTCAGCCTCGGGACCGCGGGTCGTCAATGGGTCGGAGGGCACCGGGAACGGCAACAGCGCGGGTCGCAAGGCGGCGGGGATTACGTGACCGCGGCGGGCCTGAAACCATCAGGAGGTCATCGTCGAACAAGTTGTCGCCATAATGCTTTCGCCAACGTCAGCGGATGTGTAATGGGAATTATCAGGCGACCCATGGCGGTGGATGGGTCATGGAATACACCAAGCTGCGCAAGGACAGTTGCACGGTCGTAATAGACCGTCTCAGCCTCGATCTTATCCAACTCATTGAAGGTGTACACCGCCCAGAGCGGGAATTTGAGGCGACGGCCCGTGCCAGGTAACCCTCGCCACGCCCCTTCATGCGTTCCGCTGACAACAACCAGTAGCGCCACCGCCTCACTACTCGTGAGGAGCTGTCGCACGACTTCGATCACGAGGTCAGGCACAGCCTTCATGAGCTGTTCGTAATATGCTCGGACAGCGTCACGACCGACACGGTGATCATCCCACGGCTCGTCGTTATAGAATGCCTCCGCTCCAAAGGTTTCCATTATCCCGTTCAGATCATGATGATTCTCAAGTCGGAGATGCTCCTGAACTGTGCGAGTACGTGCTGCCACACGCTGATCCTGGCCTGCGACCATATCAACGGCTCCCTTTGCTCGCTTTTAAGCCTCGTGGTCTAGGTGGCACCGCTAGCTGGTCAGCCAGGGCATGGGCTTCAGAATCTTGATTTTCACACCACGGAGACCGCGTAAGTTTGGAGTCCTGTCGGGTTGGTCTGAATGCGAAGGATTCTCTGTGTCGCGGACCGATAGGAAAAGATCAGCTCCGAAGCTCAAGAGAAAGGGCATCAGAGAGCCTACGATCCAGTGGATAGGAACTTCGGACCAAATCCTTGCCAGACCCGGAGAACAGGTAAACAAGGTCGCTATCCCTTCTTATGCACTGACCGGCTGCGTTGAGTGCTTGGAGTCCCACGCCACTCCTTGCCCCACAGCCGCGGCCAGCATCCTCACGAGAAAACTGGAATCAATCGGCTTATGAATCCAAGCAAAGGCTCCTCGGGCCTCAGGCATTTCACTCATGTCCCACCGTGTTTCCGAGACGATCATGACCGGGGTGTCGGACCAGACGACCCGGCTCTGCGCCAAGAAATCGAGCCCGTCCAGGTGGGGCATTTGATAATCGGTGACCACAGCATCGAATCGACGCTGCCGCATTTCCCTGAGCGCCTGCAGACCATCGCAGGCCTGAACAACGCTGAAACCGGCCTGTTCCAACACCTGGACAATCTCCTCTCGCTCTCCCTGATCGTCATTGACCACCAACACTCTTTTGCCATAACCAATCATAGAACCCTCCTTGGAGTTGGAATCCCCTTAGGCCTGTCCCCAGAGACGGCCGCGACGATCTTCGGATCGTGATCACACCTCCATATCTTGCGGCATTACGTCTGACGCCACGCCTCCGCTGAGGCGGATGCAGCCGATTGGCTCGAATCACACTATCTTCGACATTGCCACAGTTGCAGCATCTGATCCCATTGATGTCCATCCGACCAGCCTGTGCGGTTGCGTCACAGAACTCTGTGACGAGAAATCCCCCGCAACGTTGGCAACTCATGCGCGGCCCTCCTTTCCATCCGGAAGGCTCTGGCCCCATGAGGTGCGGCCGCTTCCCCTGGCTGCTCATCACGGTGTGCCTAGCCATTGGCGTTGATAGCCCGTGAATCGCAGTAAAGCCCATAATACTCATCGAGAAGGATAAGAGTGAGGCTCATGTGTTTGTGCGGAGTGGCCATTGTGGCTTGTCAGAATTGTCTGACAGAGAAAGGCTAGAACAAGGAATGTGGGGGGCGGGGCTTATGTCGCAGCGGGTAGGGAACTAGTGTGGGAAGCTGTATGAAGCACCAGCTTTTATGGTCATTCAACAATACCATGCTGAACAGCATAGCGTGCCAAATCCGCATTCGTCCGAAGATTCAGCTTTACCAGGATGCGGGAACGGTAGGTACTGATGGTTTTGATGCTTAGAGAGAGTCGATCGGAAATGTCAGTAATCGTACTTCCGGCGGCGATCAAGCAGAACACCTGATACTCACGATCAGAGAGGGTACTGTGAGGTGGCTCCTCGCTGTCGCCGTATTGATCAAGATGCGCTGCAAGGAGTTCAGCGGCTTTGGGCGTGATGTATCTCCCCCCATTCCAGATCTTTTTGATAGCATGAACCAATTCCTGCGGAACGCTCTCTTTCGTCAAATAGCCAGCGCCCCCAGCGCGTATCACCCGCACGGCAAACTGATCCTCGGGATGCATGCTTAATACCAGCACGGGAAGGCTCGGGCAGAGCCGTCTTAGCTCCTGTAACGCCTCCAGCCCGCCACGTCCCGGCATAGTCAGATCCAGCACGACCATGTCCCATCGCTGTTTCTGAGCCTGCTCGAGCAACTCGTGGACATTCGACGCTTCACCAATCACGGCCCCTGGGAATTCATCGGTTAGTATCTGAATCACGCCGCGGCGCAAGTACGGGTGATCGTCTGCGAGAAGAATGTTAATCATCTGTTGTCCGACACAGTGGGATCCGAACAGTGACCGTTGTTCCAGTTCCCGAAGATCCCTGAATGTTGACCTCACCGCCCTGTTGCTGGGCACGGAGCCGCATCCCCAGCAGACCGAAGGCTTTCGGTCCGGATTGCTCCGCGTCCGTGATACCCCGGCCGTTATCTCTGACTTGCATGGAAACAGTTTCACCTGATTGTTCCAACCTGATGTGGACGCAGGTGGCTTTTGAGTGCCGGGCCACGTTGGTCAAGATCTCTTGAAGGATGCGGAACAGCGCGGTTGATTGCTCAGGCCCCAGAACTATGTTTTGAGGACGGATATATGATTCACATGAAATCCCAGTCCGATTTTGAAACTCTCGACCCTGCCACTCGACCGCAGCCTCCAGGCCTAATTCGTCCAAGACGCCGGGCCTCAATGCCGTCGCGATCTCACGCACCGATTGAATCGTTGAGTCAAGGAGTTCCAATGCCGAGGCAAGTCTCGCATGCACATCGGTAAGTTGGAGCGATCCGGTCGATTCTGTGATGCGTTTGCGGACCCATGTCACATCCAGCTTGAGTGCAGTCAACGCCTGCCCCAACACATCATGAATTTCCAGTGCGATTCGCGCTCGCTCTTCTTCCTGCGCCGATTCTAGACGAGCAGCAAGCGCCTCTAGTTGGTTGCGAGAGTTGAGGAGTGCCTCTTTCACGCGCTTACGATCGGTAATGTCCATCGAATAACCGATTATGCCGATTGGAGTTTGCGTATCATCCCTCAGCAGCGTGAGGGAAAGCTGGGCGAAGCGCACTTCTCCGGACTTGGTCAGTCTGCGAACCTCGATCTGGTGGGTTCCTTTGGCTTTCGCAGGGGCGATGACCTCACGCTCGAGAAACTCACGGTCTTCCACCGGATAGACGAATGAGATATGTCTGCCGAGCGCCTCTAGCGCGGGATATCCAAGCAACTTTTCAGCGCCTTTATTCCAGCTCGTCACAAAGCCGTCCAAATCAACGGAGATGACGGTCTCCTGGATCTGATCGATAATGTCAGCCTGCCTTCGTATCACCTCATCTGCCTGTCTTCGCGCAGTGACGTCGGTCCAAAGACCGACGATTTCCTGCGGGGTTCCGTCTGATCGCCGGATCAACACTGCCTCGTCCCGAAACCAGCGGTATTCGCCGCTGCGTGTCTGCCAACGGTATTCCGTGGCCAGATTGCCCTCTAGCGATAGCTTCTCAAACTCCCTCAGGGCCCTCTCTCGGTCGTAGGGATGAAGCCGCGAGGCCCAGAGGGATGAGTCATCCAAGAACAGACGGTGGGAGAAACCGGTCAGCGCCTCGATGTTCTCACTAACCCACATTGCACCGAAGTCTCCCGACGGTTTAGCAGAGTACATCACAACAGGTAAGGTACGCAGAATCAATTCTTGGTGGGCCCGCCCTGCAAGCGAGGCTCGCTCGTGAATGTTCCTACAACGAATGGCCTTCGAGATGCGCTGGACAAGCCTATTCATATTCAGTGTAAAGATCATGCGGCTTCTTGTCAGGATGCTCCTGGTGCTCGATGGGCTTCTTGGATGGCGCACCGGAAGAAGTCCTTACTGAAACCCTCACGACCGATGAAGCGTCCGCGATGTTAGGCTGCGATAGTTGGGGTGCTATCTTTCAGGGGTCCAGTAGTCCCGTTATCTTTCTGAAGTGATCCATGAGCCTGGCAGTACCAATGCCGGTAATCATAGAGCACTATGAGGATGGCTACCACATCGAGTACGAACCATGTGATCACAATGTTCAGCAGCATATACCTCTGGTGGAATTCTTTCCGTTCGTTGCTAGAAGGTTACGCAACGCCATGCCGTTCCGGTACAGACACGCCCATGGAAATGGTTAAGCTTAACGATACCTTGCGATGTGACCAAGGTGCAAGTGAACTCCACGGTGTCAAATTTGAGACGACCTGACAGACTGCTACCGCTAGGTTGCAACACCTCGGCAAGCCATTCGGTCGTTCATTTTGGCTACTCTCACAGTAAGCCGCACAGCCGCTTTGTGCCGTAATTCATTCATCGCTTCGGCGTTACCCAAACACCTTGCTTTTGGACAACGGGCTGGGGATGTTCTCTAGAAACCTCATCTAACGCACCAGCACGACGGGGATAGACGTCATGGTCGGCGGCTTTGTCGTGCCTTCATCGCGTGGCGGCGTCGCCCTCGACGATAACCTTGGCGGTCCAAGTCATCCCTTTCGAGACCGGCTGACTAGAAAGAAACGCGGTAAGAAAACTTCTGTAACCCAAATTCGTATCATAACGCGTACAACCCTGAAAGCGTGAAAGCAAAGGCTGGCGTAATCATGTCGGCCCAGTGTGGCTGCTTGTCCTCCGACAAATTCGCAAAGATGATTATCAGAGGCCTGTGATCGGCATTGAACCATTGAACCCTCATCCCGTGTTCAGAAAGTTAATTTCGATCTCATGAACTCTCCCTGTTCTATTGATGATTTAGTAATACAGTGACATTTTACAAAGGCAGATGAAGACGATGGTGCGGCCTTCGGCCGCGGCGTTTTTTTTACCTGGGGCCACTGCGTCCGCTTCCAGTCCCGAATGGCCGCCTCATCGCGTTGGCGCGCCTGCCCGGTCGGCCGTTGGCAGCTCCACCCCAGCGTTCGCAGGATCTGCCAGACCCGGGCGTGGCTGTATCGGACGCCGCACTGGGTCTCAATGAGCTGGGCGACGCGCTTGAGCGTCCACAGCCCGGCGGAGTACCCCTGCGCTTCTGGCCCCGCCGTCAACGCGCGCTTCACCGTGCGGAGATCCCCGGCCGTCAGTTGCGGTGGGCGTCCCGCACGCCCCACCTGGCGCAAGCCGCGTCGGCCCTGCGCGGCCAGGCTGTGCTGCCAGCGATGGACGGACTGGCGGGACACGCCCAGCCGTCGGGCCACCTCCGCCGGCCAGACGCCCTGCTTGAGCAGCCGCGCCGCCTCGAATCGGCGCCGTTCCATCGCATCGAAATCTCGTGTGGCCCCTGCTCGTGCCATGTACACCTCCTCTGGGGTACCAAGAGGCGCGAGTCTAACACAAGCGGCTTGAAAATGTCACTGTATTATTTAAACATCAATAGTTGAGTTGGGCAGGTCCTTCCCAACGGCGCACCCACCGAGAACAAGAAGTATGAGTCCGACTCCGACTCTGAAACCCTTTGATTTCAACTTCCTCGTTCTTTTGATGTTGGCATGGCGATCTCCTGCCCGGCAGCCTGCTCCCATATAGCTCCGCATGTTATGCGTCGAGAATCCGCTGGGCTGTAGGACTAGACTGAAATTCATGTAAGAGCTATTCTGCAAACTACGACCATTGCCGCTTGTGCCCTGCTGACCCCGTGCAACAGCCTGCACAAGAGCCGTCCGGGCATCTGCCCGCTCGGATGGGCACAACCCCCGCGTGGCCTGCGAGGACTTACTTCATGCTCGCGTTGATCAAACTGCGTGTTTCGCTGAAGTGGCCGCCCGAGGCGAACTGAGTTTCGTTACCTTGGCGTCATCATAGTGCCGACCCACCATTCCTTGTTCTGCCCTGTCAGACAATTCCGACAAACGACAAAGGCTACTTCGCACAAACACATGAGGCTTCCTCTCATATTTCTCGATGAGCTACGGGGTCTTTACTGCGATTCACGGGCTATCAACGGCAATGGCTTGGGCACACCGTGATGGGGCCAGCCAGGGGAAGGGAAGCCGGCCGCACCTCATGTAAAAAATTCTATCCTAGGCCGGCGAGGGACCAACTCAGCTGAGAATGCTAAGAAAGAGTAAACAGATCCGTTTCCTGTTCGGAAGCCAGTGGGTTGCTCCACCGACAACATTCGACCACGGATCTTGAGCGAAGATGCTAGGGTTCATATTCTGGAGGAGGCCATGCCTCCCTTCATTCATAGGATGATGTTGTCACGTCTACTGATCCTGACGTGGCTGATCTCCTGGATCAGCACTGTCCCCCTTTTTCATGTCCATCTCCCGGACGCAAAAGAGGGGCTGCCTTCTCTTCGGAGCGGTATAGCTCACACTGTATTTTCTCCTGATCTCCCCGGCGAGTTCTCTCATTTTTCCATCGCGAGAGATCATCGAAGCCCTTTCCTCAACCTCTCGCAGCGTGGCTTGAACTCCCCGGAGCTTGGCTTCGCCGTCCTCAATGATCTCTCTAAGGATCGCAAGGTCAGAGAGGCAACCGCCCTCGGCTCTTCTTACTGCCCGCCCAACAGCCTGGATCTCTCTAGTAGCAGCATCGAAGTGCTCGCCGTAGAGGGTAGCCCGCTTGTGCATGGACCTCCTCCCCCTTCTCGTGCTCCTCCCTTTCTTATCTCCATGTAAGGTGTCCGTGAGCCGGAAGACCTCCGCTAAGGTGTGCTGAAGGCGCACGTGCCATAAGGCAAGAGTCCAAGGCGTGACTTACGTCACCCTGCGGTAACCGTACTAATCAAGCCCAGCATGGCAATGGAAAGCAGTGCAAGGAATCCTCACTAATCCTACGGATCTATGCTCCTGTCTTCAGTGCATTGGGTCACTAATGGCAAAGCGTAAAAACAATGGCGCCTCTGGTACCGCAAGACGCCCGAAGATCACCACCGCCAACCTGCCCGGAAAGGAGCGTGAATCAACATGATGTTACCAAGGGAGCTGATCTGGATTCAGCGGCTGACTGATCGCTATGGCGTGGCCGGTCTGCTGCGCCTCATCAGTGTAAATTGCTGCGATCGGGCCGGTACACCGGCGGACAACCTGCAGCAGTGGGCGAAGATGGCCACGATCGTGGCGGACGCCGCGCAGCAGGCCCGACGCATCGTGCCAGAGCGGATGATTTCGATAACCACAGCCCGACGGGAACCAAACGAGAAGGGGGCAGCGATGGCACGTAAAGCTAGAGTCAAAATCTGAATGGGACCGGGCTCGACGAGGCCATCGTGGACGATTCGGACCTTATCGGTGATCTTCTTCGATTCACGGCCGCTGACGCACGATCCAAGGCCGCTGTTCGGAAACCGATACACGGCTTTGCGATTCACCATGACTCCGTCGCAAAAGCGCAACATTGCCCACAGCCGCCGATGCCCGAACGTCGGAGAGGACCTTCTAATATGGGTGGACTAAAATCCACGCTCATCGATCACCGGATCCGTCGCGCCTCACTTACGTAGTTAAGTGGCGGTTCACGATCGACCAGCGTAGGGGTGTGTTTCTGATTTAATCAGAAAGGACCTGCGACCGCCGAGACGGCTCAAACGTTTCCCCAGACCTCTATCTCGGTGGAGGTCGAAGAGCAGGAGGATTACACCATGCCTACAAATTCCAATCGTGTGACGATTCCCGGCAGTGAGCGCGCCCCCCTTCACGGAGCCCGTGCCGTCGGTCCGATACCGAATGATGAGCGCTTTGAAGTCACCATTCGAATTCGGCGAAAGACCGCTCTCCAGAACTTCCAGAGCTTGGCTGACGGATTCCATACGGACAAACTACCCATGAATCGGCGCTACCTGACGCGCGAGCAGTACACCTCGTCGCATGGCGCCGACCGGGCGGATATCGCGAAGGTCGAGGCATTGGCTCTGGCGCATAACCTCGTCGTCGTCGAAACAAGCTCGGCTCGTCGCAGCATCTTCCTCTCGGGGACCGCTGCTGACTTCGCGAGAGCGTTCGGGACAACCATCCAACATTACGAACACGACGGGGGCACCTACCGTGGCCGGATCGGCCCGCTGACGGTGCCGGCCGAGTTGGACGGAATCGTAGAGGGTGTGTTCGGGATCGACGACCGACCGGTGGCGAAACCACACTTTCAACGGCGCAAGATGACGGACGGTATGCAACCCCGCGCGGCCGGGGCATCAGTCACCCCACCCGAACTGGCAAAGCTCTACAGCTTCCCAACCGGCCTGGATGGCTCCGGCCAGTGTATCGGCATTATCGAACTGGGCGGCGGCTACCGCACCGCCGACATCAACGCGTACTTCCAGAGCTCGGTCGGCCGGTGCCGAAGGTGAAGACGGTTCGGGTCGACGACGGAAAGAACCAACCCTCCAACGCCGAGAGTGCCGACGGAGAAGTCATGTTGGACATCGAAGTCGCAGCCGCCGTCGCACCGAAGGCACTGATCGCGGTCTACTTTGCGCCGAACACCGACAAGGGATTCCTGGACGCCATCACGATGGCGATCCACGACACGACCAACAAGCCGTCGGTAATCTCGATTAGTTGGGGCAACCCGGAGAAAAACTGGACCGCACAGGCGATGAGGACCTTCGACCAGGCATTCCAGACTGCGGCTGCCCTCGGCGTGACAGTCTGTTGCGCGGCGGCGGCGACGAGAATCCGGATCAATTGGCGCAGTTGGGAGAGGTGCCCGATGGACTGGCCCACGCCGATTTTCCCGGATCGAGCCCCTTCGTGCTGTGCTGCGGCGGCACGAAGTTGACCGGGACCGGCACGTCGATCACGAGCGAAAGTGTGTGGAACGAGGATTCTGTTCGCAGCGCCACCGGAGGGGGGGTGAGTGACTTCTTCCCTGTGCCGCAATACCAGAGCATGGCCGGCATCCCGCCATCGGCAAATACCGGCGGCCACAGGGGGCGGGGTGTCCCCGATGTCGCGGGCGATGCGGACCCTGCCACCGGCTACTTAGTCCGTGTTGACGGGCAGGAATTTGTGATCGGCGGAACGAGCGCCGTCGCCCCCTTGTGGGCGGGCTTGATCGCGCTGATGAACCAGAAGCTCACGCACCCAGTAGGATTTCTGAACCCGCTCATCTACCAGCCGTCCTTCGGCAAGGACTCCTTCCGAGATGTCTCTTCGGGCAATAACGGGGCCTACTCTGCCAAGCAGGGCTGGGATGCGTGCACGGGATGGGGAACGCCAAACGGAGCAAAGCTTCTCCAGGCGCTCGGAGGCTAATCTAATATGGAAAACGGAGCCTGACCAAACGCTTGACCTGAGCGCAAAATAGACGCGGCGATGTCCCGCGAGCCTGGTCTTACACCAGGGCGCGTACTCGTAAATCGAGTTTGCTGAGCGCGGCTTGTTCATGTCGCTTAGGCACCCTTAGCAGCCGCATAGCGGATATGCCGAGAGGTCGGTTTCGTGCGTCTAGAAATTGAGGAGCACGAAATCAGTCGCCCTCAGCAACTTCAATCGTCGCTGTCTACTAATGGGACCGTACCCGGGCAGCAGGTCACTCCTCTACGGCCCTGGATTAAGCCAGAAGGGCGGCAAGGAATGCCGCGCCTCTGTGACTTCCTTGGTCCTACGATAGCCACGTACCGATCGTGATCGGGTGCACAATACTGAATGCCCAGGAAGAGAGGGGTTCGTCATGATGAACATCTTCCGTCGTCCCTCAGGTATCTGGTGTCGTTTTGCGATGATGTGGCTGGCCGGGCTCTTGTCTGTCATGGCCCCGCCGCCAACTAGAAGCCAGGTCCACGCGCCGCCGATCACGCCGTCGGGACTGAACACGCACATTGGCGCGCCCACACCGCTCCCAACTGGACAGATCAACTATGACATCACGGGGGGAACCAGGCCGGGAAACGGGGCGAACCTCTTTCACAGCTTCGGGCAGTTTGGGGTGCCCACCAACAATATCGCGAACTTCCTGAACGACACGGCGCTGGCGACGTCCAACATCCTCGGCCGTGTGACCGGCGGACCACCTCGAACATCTTCGGCACGATTCAGACCAGCGGCTTTGGGAGTGCGAATCTGTTTCTGATGAACCCGGCTGGCATCCTCTTCGGTCCCAATGCGACGTTGAACATCGGTGGCATGGCGACCTTCACGACGGCAGATTATCTCAAGCTGGCCGATGGGACTCGCTTCTACGCCGCGCCCAATGCCGCGGCCGATGCATTGCTGAGCATTGCGCCAGTGGCGGGCTTTGGGTTCTTGGGGCCGAGGTCGGGCCCGATCACGGTGGATCACAGCACGCTGCAGATGCCGGAGGGGAAGGGGTTGGCGCTGGTGGGCGGAGCGATCAGCATCGTGGGGGGACGACTGATCACCAAAGGAGCGCCTGTTGAGCTGACCGGACGCGAGTCGATCGTCATTGCGGGGACGGTCCAGGATGGGACGACCGGCGTCTTTGCGTCAGCGGACAGCGCCGGCCATCCAGGCCATGTCACCCTCTCGGCGCCGACCATACAGCTGCAGACGGCGACGCTGGAGAGCAGCGCAGGGGAGATCGGCAGTGCCGGGACGGTCACGATCCAAGGGTTCGGAGGACCGGCGGCGAAAACTGTGTCCCTGGACAATGCCACGGTCCGGACGACGATCAGCGGAGGCAGCGCGCTCAGCACACCGGGTCACATCACCATCACCGCGGACTCTGTGACGCTCAGCAATGGGACGCTTCTTACGGCCGACACCTTTGGTGCGGCGCCCGCCGGGGACATCACCTTTAACGTGGGGTCACTGACCACGATCGGAGGGCCGAATCGCGTCAATGCCCACCCGGAGGATACATTCACCGATCCCAAGCTCAATGAGGTGGGAGTCCTGATTGCCAGTAATAGCAGGGGCCTGAGTGCAGAGGCGGGTCCCGCCGGGACGATCACCATTCAAGGGGTCAACGGTCCAGGGAGCAGGGCAAAGAGTGTCAGCCTCGACGATACCAACCTGTCCACGAAGGTGTTTGGCGGGACGGCGGATACGAGGCCAGCCTCGATCACCATGACGGCGGACTCAGTGGACCTCGGCACCGCCACGGACCCGGTGAACCTCGGACACGGCGTCTTCATCGAGGCGGTCACCGCCGGCCCCGCGCCCGCGGGGCATATTGCGCTCCACGTCAACACGCTGCGGGCGGATGTGAACCCGGACGGAACACCGATCAAAGGCGCAGGTGGAGTATTCTTTAACACCGCAAGCCAAAGTCGAGACAGCACAGCCGGGCCCGCCGGAACCGTGACCATCTCGGGACCGGGCCCGGAGTCCACGGATGCGGCGACGCTGGTCGCCCTCGACAAGACGCAGATCACCACGTCGGTGCTCGGTGGCACCGCCGCCACACCTCCGGCGGGGATCACGATCACGGCGAAGACTCTGGCTCTCAGCTCTGAAATAGGCACTCCCGTATTCGAGGAGCTTATTGGCGAAACGGGGATTTTTGCGGCCTCGGCGGGTGCCGCGCCCGCAGGGCATATTGCGTTCCACGTCGACACGCTGCGGGCGAATGTGAACCCGGATGGGACGCCAATGGGCCACGGCTATGGGTTCCTCGGCACCTTTAGTCAAAGCCGAGATAGCACCGCCGGCCCGGCCGGGACCATAACCATTTCGGGGCCGGGCCCGGGACCGACAGATGCCGCCACCTTGGTGTCCCTCAGCAACTTCTCCCTCAATACCGATATTGCCGGCGGGACGGCGGCCACGGTCCCGTCGGCGGTCACGATCACGGCGCACACCCTCACCTTCAGCGGGAGCATTCGCACCAATGAACTTGGGTTGCGAACGGGGATTCTGGCGTCATCGTCCGGCAGTGCGCCCGCGGGGAACGTTGTGCTCAACGTCGATACGTTGTCGACCAGTAACACGAACTTTTCGAGCAGTAGTACCAGTGCCGCCGTCAACGCCGGGAACGCCGGGAGGATCACCATTCAAGGCGTCGCTGGGGCCGGCTCGCTCCCGACTGCCGTGACGCTCAACCAGACCGACATCGCAACGGAAGCGAACGCCGGCACCGGCGGGTCCATCGCGCTGGCCTCCGCGACGAACATTCTGCTGACTGACTCCACCATTTCGGCCGCCGTCACCGGCGGCAGCCAACCGGGCGGCCACATCACGTTGTCGGCCGGTAACCACATCGCGCTCACCGATGGATCGGTGATCTCGGCGCAAAGTAGCGGTCTGGGGAATGCGGGCAACATCACCCTCACGGCAGGGGAGGAAGTGCTCAGCACCAACAGTGCGGTGACCACCGAGGCTAGCCATGCGAGCGGCGGCAATATCACGGTAACGGCAACGGATCTGGTTCAACTCACGAACAGCCAGATCAACGCCTCGGTGCAAGGTTCCACGACGACTACCGGTGGCAACATCACCATCGACCCGCAGTTTGTGATTTTGCAGAACAGCCAGATCCTTGCCGAGGCGACGCAGGGTCAGGGCGGGAACATCTCCATTGCGACCAATGCCTTGGTCCCCGATGCCACGAGCCTGGTGGACGCGTCGTCGCAGTTTGGGGTCAGCGGGACCGTGAGGATTCAATCGCCGAATGCCCCCGCGGCCGGCAAGATCGTGCCACTGTCCAAGACCACGCTGGAGACCGCTCCGCTGTTGAGCCAGCGATGCGCGGCCATGGCAGGCGGCCTGTACAGCAGCTTTGTGGTGGCGGGGCACTACGGCATGCCGACGGTGCCGGGCGGGTGGCTGGCGAGCCCACTGGCGGCGCTGGGCGCGGGCGCAGGGCACAGGACAGGAGGCGAGGTGCAAGAGGGCCAAAACGCGGCCTCCTTGCATACAAATGAGACCGAGATCATGTCGTTACGCAGGCTGCTGTCTACCGACACAGTGGCGAACATCTTAACGAATTGGACAGCAGACTGTGGCTCATGACCGGTCGTGCTGGGAAATGGAAGGCATTCGAGTAAAGAGTTGTCTGAATGTTAGAACCGTGTCAGAGAGGCTGGTACTGGAGCCATACAGAGTTTCGATAAGTAGAATTTTCCCAAAATTACCAAAATGCATCAATTAACTATGACAGAAAGACGAGGACTCTAGGGATCGCCAGCCTCGACGGTCACCAAGCCGACAAAATTCATTTCTCCGGTCTGTAGGGCCCTGTCTAACCGTACCGTATAACGCAGAAGGCCGGCTTGTGAAAAGCAAAGGCTGGCGCTGTGGTGTGAGGGCAAGCTCGTTGCATTGACGACGTCGCTGAAGCCAAATCCTCGCCGGCAGTTAATCTTTCCTTCTAGAGAATCAAGGAATACGATTTGGACCGACCCATTACGTTGATTCAACCAACGGACTTCATCGCCCATCTGAACAGTGATGTTCCGCAACGGAAACGACTCCCCGATGATGATTTCGTGAACTTTACCAGTTCGACTGGTGCGGGGAAGCAGGCTGCAGGCGGCTAATAAGCAAGCCATGCCCACAATAATGAACGTCATTCCATAAATATTCTCAGACTTTCTGCCCACACAATCTGTAGACGTCATCATCATCTTCGGTGCCAATCGTTCTCTCACAGCGCTCACCACCAACATGTCACAAGACTCTCTCGGCTATTGGCGCCAGCCTTTCGGTCTGATCGGGGATCTAGTGCACGCGTAAGCTTTCAGTCCATTGTGTTGAGAGCATTCGAGCGGATTGACTCCTTCACATTCAAGTCGTGTGTCAGCCTTTTGGCTTCGGCCATTTGCTTAGCGCTCATCTGCTGAACGACAGAATCGCGAAGCATGAGCGCTTCCTTATGACCTTGTGCTCCGGCCCGGCTGAACCAGAGGTACGCTTGAATAGGATCCTGTGGTACCCCGTAGCCTTTGGCATAGAGCACCCCAAGGTTGACTTGAGCCGTCGCCTCCGCCTGCTCGGCAGCGCGGCGAAACCATTGTCTGGCCTCGCGGTAATCCTGCGGAACTCCCTGTCCTCTGGCATACAGAAGTCCGAGGTTGAGTTGAGCTATTGCATTCTCTTGATCAGCAGCGAGACGCAACCAGCGCCTGGCCTCCCCGTAATCCTGGGTGACACCGTGACCCTTGGCGTACATCAGCCCGAGACTGACTTGAGCGGTCGCATTGTTTTGGTTGGCTGCCAGGCGAAGCCATCGTGCTGCCTCCGTATAATCTTGGGCAATGCCCTGTCCCTTGAGATAGAGGAGTCCAAGGTTGACTTGCGCGGAGACATTCCCTTGTTCGGCTGCTAATCGATACCACTGCCGCGCGTCAACGTAACTCTGTCGCACCCCGTGACCCTGGGCGTACATGAGCGCGAGATTGAACTGCGCCCGATCATTCCCCTGGTCTGACGCCTGACGAAACCATTGCAAAGCTTCAACATAACTTTGTGGGACCCCCTGGCCCGTGACATACAGATGACCGAGATTCACCGCGGCCGTCGCGTCCCCCTGCGCAGCCGCCTGACGAAACCACCGAGCCGCTTCCGTGTAATTCTGTGGAACGCCGTGACCTTGGCTGTACATCAGCGCTAGGTTAAGTTGAGCGATAGCATTGCCTTGCTGTGCCGACAAGCGAAACCAGTGAGCTGCTTCTGCAACGTCCTGCCGGACACCGTGCCCCGCATCGAACATGATTCCCAGATTGAGCTGAGCCAGCACATGTCCCTGGGTGGCAGCGTCGCGA
Source organism: Nitrospirota bacterium (assembly GCA_963703955.1). GTDB lineage: Bacteria > Nitrospirota > Nitrospiria > Nitrospirales > Nitrospiraceae > CAVPGK01. The sequence continues at coordinate 69,483 of CAVPGK010000023.1, forward strand.
AACCATCGCACAGCTTCGGCATGGTCTTCCTCCACACCTTCCCCATGGGCATACATATAGCCGAGCATGAACTCAGCCGATGCATCGCCGTGTTCGGCCAGTGACCGAAAACTCTTCAGAGCCGTTTCATAGTGATGGCTCTGATAGGCTTGCATCCCTCCAGGAAAATCCGCCCAACATGGCGGGATGGTCACGTGGGTAACGACGATGGCGAAGGCTAGTGAGCTGAGCTGGAACCATCTCATGGGTCCACTTCAGGGCTATGCAACCTGCTCCTTCAACTAGTAAACCTTCTGCTTTTATTGTACTGCCCTGTCAAAGGCTGGTGTTGTAAGCGCTTTGGCCGGATGCGAGTCAGCCCACTCTTACAGCTGAATTGGGGAGTGGTTGGATTCTGAATCGAAGAGACAGCTAATCTTAACACTTCGCCGTCAAATTGAACAGGGAGCTCCCATCGATGTGTTTCTTCCTGAGGCGTTTGAGGAAGTCGAGAAATTGCATAAGAAGGGACTGACTCTCAACGGAGGACCTCGGATCTTCGCGCGGACCTCTCTCGTGCTCGTCATGGCAACGGCCTCCCCGGCAATATCCATCTCCTTTCACGATGTGTTTCCGGATCGAACAATCCGCATTGCCCTCGTCGATCCCAAGACCTCAGCATTGGGAGAAATTACGGCGAGTGCGCTCACAAAGCTGGATCCCGCGTACAAAAACCGTTCCCACCTTCTCCACGTCGAGCATAGTGATGATGTCGTGAATCTGATTCGCACGGGGAAGGCCGAGGTCGGCATCGTCTACCGCGTGGATGCGATCAACAGCGGGCAGGTGCGCATCATTGACGAAGCCCCGGCCGGAAGGCATACACCGGTCCAATTCGGGGAAGCGGTGGTGTGGACCTGTCGGAAAGCATCCCTTGGTGTCGCGGAAGAGTTTTTTAATTTCATCGTGTCCGCTGATTAAGAGACTAAGTAATCATCACGATCCAAACAAAACCGCACAAACACAGTAATGACCTAGACAAGAGAGGTCAAAAAGGGACATCTATCCGCGCAAGGTGGTCGGCAGGCAGAGGTAAGTGGCATCTAGTATGGTCTTACGCTCCGGGGTAAAGCGTCCCCGAATTAACACGACCGTTGAGGTAAGCGTCCGTGGCGACGCGACATGGTTAAAGCTGAGGTTAGGGTTGAGCAAGAAGCTTTCGCCTTACACTGCCCCCTGCTTTGCCTCAGCCTTGTGCTCAGTAACTGCGGGTCGGGAGGTTCATCGCTGGCGTTGGATGAGCCTCGACCTTTCCGTGTTGTCGTAGCGGGGGAGAATCCCAAATGACTTTATTTCCGGGCGCCAACGTCGCAGCCTCCTTAAAGTGACGCTTGGCCTCCGCTTCGTCTCCGAGGCTCGACAGAGCCCACCCCAAGTTGTAGTGCGCTTCCGCCAGGGACGGCTGTGCTTTGATGGCCGCTTCGTACTGAACCTTCGCCTCTTCGAACTGCCTCGCCTTGAACAGACGGTTTCCTTCTTCCATGATCGTGACGATGGCGGGATCGGTCCCCGCGGGAGCGTGAAGCGTCCGTTCGGCGCGCTGAGGTGCCGCGCAGGCCGCGAGCGTCCAACCCACCACGACTAAGGCAAGTATCTTCATCCCAGCGACCCTCCTGTTATCGGCACGGCCGTACCGTTGCGCAGAAACACGAGCGAACACCCGACTGCATCGCGGTCCAGACAACGAGAGACGGCACGCTGAGGTTCGCTGCGCGGAGGTCGGCCCGGCGGAGGCCCGCCCCGCTCTGACAGGCGGCCTCAGCCATCCCATCTTGAGGCTACACCGCCGACCAGCGGGAGGGGACAAGAGTGCATCGCACTTTGGCGGTCGTTTCTGCAGCCGTCAGAACACCATTGTGTGCTCGACGAGATACTTGCCTGCTTTCTCTACGAGGAGCATCTCGGCAACGAATTCTCCCGGCGCTTTTGTGAACCACTGCTTCCAAACAATGGCTGCGGCGCCAGGCCGTTTGAACACAGCTACCGCTTCGCGTCTGGAAAAGAATCCTTTCTCCCGCTGGTACTTCTCGCAGACTCTCTGAAGATACTCTTTGGTCACGATGCCCTTCATTCGTTCGCTGAAATCTCGAACGTGACGCGCATGATCGATTGCGGTCGATGCGTCCATGAGATTATCCATGATCGGCTCGGCAATGCCGAGAATTTCGGCATCGGACATATTTTCCAGTGTCTTCCGAGAACATCACAGGCGCCGTAGGCGTCACCGGTCGGCCGCCGGCCGGACTGCCCCATGCGTACCTGCCGACCAGAGATAGTGGAAGGTTAGTCTCGGGCCAGAACCAGCTCCGGGTCGACATTCTCTTCCTCTCGCAGGGCCGGCCTACCCTCTTTCGGACGATCCTCGAACCACGGGAAGAGCGCGGGGAGCAGTACGAGGGTCAACAGCGTGGATGTCAGCAACCCGCCGATGACGACCACGGCTAGCGGCCGTTGCACTTCAGACCCAATCCCGTGTGAGAGGGCCAGCGGAAGAAGACCGAACAGGGAAACGAGTGCGGTCATGAGAACCGGCCGGAGGCGCAACAGACAGCCATGGATGATCGCCTCGTCGCCGTGCTGGCCGTCTTTGCGTAATTTGATAATGTACGACACCAGCACGATGCCGTTCAGAACCGCCACCCCGAACAGATTGATGAACCCGACCGACGCCGGCACGCTCAGATATTCCCCGGTCAGCCAGAGGGCCACAATACCGCCGATCAACGCAAACGGAAGGTTGAGAATGATCAGCGCGGCGTACCGGACCGAATTGAAGGACGAGAACAGGAGCATGAAGATTAACCCGATCGTAATGGGCACGATGATCTTGAGCCGGGCCATGGCCCGTTGCATGTTCTCGAAAGAACCACCCCAGACGAGGTGGTAGCCGGAGGGTAATTGCACTTGCTTCTTGATCTTCTGTTGCGCTTCGGCCACGATGCTTTCGATATCGCGACCCAACGTATTGAACCCGATATAGATCCGGCGTTGCAGGTTCTCGCGACTGATGAGCGCTGGCCCTTCACGCAACTCGACCTTCGCCAGGTCGCCGAGCGGAATCGAAGCTCCGGAAGCGTTGGTCAGGAGAATGTTGCTGATCGTTTCCACACTGTTGCGGTATTGCTCGGGGTATCTCAAGACGAGGTCGAACCGGCGCTGCCCTTCATAGACGCGTGTGGCCGCTTCCGCCCCGATGGCCGTGGTGATAATTTCCCGGATGTGCGCGACGTTGATCCCGTGCCGGGCGATCCTTCCACGGTCGATGTCGATCGTGAGATAGGCTTGACCGAACAATTGTTCCACCCGCACGTCTTTCACTCCTCTCACAGAGCTCATGATGGCGTGAATCTCCTCCGCGGTCCTTCTCAGGACGCTCAAGTCCTCCCCGATCACCTTCACGGTGGCCTCGGAGCGAACACCAGACAACAATTCGTCCACGCGTTGCTGGATCGGCTGGCTTAATAGGAAGTTCGCCCCGGGCACGTGTTCAAGGCGTTTCCGGATCGCGTCATCGAGCTCCGACTTCGTGTCTGCCGTGGTCCATTCCTCCATCGGCTTCAAGGAGACGACCGGATCGCTGGCGTTCGGCTCCTGTGGATCATTGCCCAATTCCGAGCGTCCGATCTTGGAGACGACCATTCTTACTTCGGGGAATTCCAGAACCGCTCGCTGCATGTCTTTCTCGATCTCGATCGATTTCTCGAGGGAGATACTTGGTAGGCGGATTGTCTGCGGCGTGATCGCCGCCTCATTGAGAATCGGGATAAATTCACCGCCGAGAAATGGAAACAGCATCAGGCTGCCCAGCAGGAGGATAATCGCGATGCCGAGCACAGCCTTGCGGTGGCCAAGAGCCCAGCTGAGAGCCGGAAGATAGACTTGCTTGGCCCGCCGGAGGAGGAATGTGTCTTCCTCACTCCCGCTCTTTAAGGCCAGCGAACACAGCACAGGAGAGAGTGTGAGCGAAAGAATCAAAGAAACCAGCAGCGCAATCATGATCGTGTATGCCAGGGGTTGGAACATCTTTCCTTCCATGCCGTGCAACGAAAGGATCGGCAGAAACACGATGATGATGATGAGAATGCCGAAGACGACGGGTTGCCCCACTTCCTTCACGGCCCGAATGACCAACTCCGTCCGGTTTCGCGCTTCACCGCGGTGCTCCGACAGAAGACGATAGACGTTCTCCACCACCACGACCGACCCGTCCACCATCATCCCGATCGCAATCACCAGCCCGCCCAAGGACATGAGATTAGCGGTCAGCCCGACCTGGCCCATCACGATGAACGTCACCAACGGCGTGATGATCAGGGTCGCAGTGACGATGAGGGCGCTCCGCACATTGCCGAGGAACAGGAACAGGATCAGCACCACCAGGACGACCCCTTCGAGCAGCGCCTTATACACGGTCTGGAGTGCGGCGGTGATCAGTTCGATGCGATCGTAGAACGGCACGATGCGCAGACCGTCCGGCAACAGGTTCTTCGCGTGAATCTCGTCGACCTTATCCTTGACCGCTTGAACCACTTCTCTGGCGTTTCCCCCGCGCAGCATCAGCACAATGGCGGCGACAACTTCCCGATCGCCGTTCAGCACCGCCGCCCCATGGCGCACCGCGTGTCCGATACGGACCTCGGCCACATCGCGCACATAGACGGGAGTGCCCCCGACCTGTTTCACGACGATAGTCTCAATATCCCCCAAGGTCTTGATCAAGCCCACGCCGCGTACGATGTATTTCTCAGCATCTTTTTCCAGAATATTGCCGCCGGCATTGGCGTTATTTTTAGCAACCGCCTCGAAGACCTCATGAAGCGCCAGGTTATATTTCCGGAGCAGGCCGGGCTCCACCATGACCTGATACTGCTTGACGAATCCTCCTATCGAATTGACGTCCACGACATCAGGCAAACCTTTGAGCAGCGGGCGGATCACCCAATCTTGAAGAGTCCGACGTTCCATAAGGTCCGATTCAGTTGTGGTCATGGTTTTTCCCATCGTCCTGCGGCCTTTCAAGATAGTATTGATACACTTCCCCCAATCCTGTGGAATTGGGCACTAATTGCGAGACGGCTCCCGGCGGCAACACCTCCTGCACCTCAAGGACTCGTTCAAGCACCACTTGTCGCGCCAGATAGATATCGATGTCGTCCTCAAAGACGACCGTAATCATCGAGAGACCGACTTTTGACATTGACCGGATGTCGGTCAGGCCTGGGGCGCCCGTTAATTGAAGCTCGATGGGAAAAGTGACAAATCGTTCGATTTCAGCCGGCGAGAGGCCTGGCACTTTGGTGACCACCTGTACCATCACGGTCGTCACGTCGGGAAAGGCGTCAATAGGGATGGTTCTGAACGCGTACAGGCCGCCCGCGGCCAGCACACAGGCTAGCGTGACGACCAGAACCCGCTGACGAAGAGAAAGATCGAGAAGGGCGGCGATCATCCAGGCTAGATTTGTTCTCCAAGCAGTTCGGATTTCAGCACAAAGGATCCTTTCGTGACGACCTGTTCTCCTTCCTGAAGACCGTCCAGGACTTTGACGACTTCTCCGTTGGAATCTCCGAGCTTGACGTCTCGCGCTTCAAAGACCTGCGGCTCGCGCTGCACAAACACAAACCTCCTGTCTCGCTCCCGCTGGATCGAGACTTCGGGAACCAGCAGCACGTTCGCTTCCGGCTCTGAATAGATGCGAATCGTGGCGAACATCTCCGGCTTCAGCTTGCGATCGCGGTTCTGCAGCTCCAGCCGGAGCCGCATGGTCCGCGTGGCCGGGTCCAGGACATCGCCCACGTAGGTGATCCTGCCATGAAACACCTCGTTCGGATAGGCCGAGACCCGCACCTCGGCCGACTGGTCCCGCTCGAACTGATCCGTATGGATATAGGGAATGTCCTTCTCAGGAATGTTGGCTTTGACCCAGACTTCAGAAAGATCGGCCACCACGAACAGCTTTTCGGTGGTCTCAACCACCTCTCCCTTGGTCAAATTTCGAGCGATAACTCGACCGGCAAACGGCGCGTGAATGGGGATGTAGGAACGGATGATATGATCGCGCTCAAACTGAGAGATCTCCTTATCAGTCATCCCCAACAACTCTAGGCGATCCCGGGCTTCCCGATCCTCTGCAAGAGCACTGATCCTCTCGCCTTCCCGGCGCTCAGCTTCGGCTTTCCCGATCACCTTTTCTTGCAAGAGCAACCGGGCCCGCTTGAAGGCCTGCTCAGCCACGTGCAGCTTGGCTTTCGCCTTGAGATATGCGGACTGAGCCATGCCCAGTTCACTGCTGTACATGATGGCCAGCAACGACCCCGCCTTGACCTCATTGCCGAGATCCGCATACACATCGATGACCCTGCCGCGTGCGAGTGTGGTAATTTCCGCCAAGGTATTTTCATCGGGCGCGACAGTGCCGGGGAAATCGCGATGAGTCCGAAATTCACCGGGCACCACCTGCTGAACCTCGACTCCGGCACGTGGTCGCCTCTTCCGCCGACAGGCGGACGAGGCCGTGCGTCGATTCCGGCACGGGCGGATGAGGCGCTTTCGTGGCCGCGTCCTGACCTGGAGCCGTATCACAGCTCGCGCTCCCCTGCAGCAGGACAGCACACAACCAGGCTCGCAGCAGGTTGAGCCTCAGGTTAGGAGACTTGAGGTAATCTAGGTTGCTCGGAGATCTGCTCTTCATCTCCTGACTCTCCGCCACACCTTACTCCTCCGGACACTCTCACAGCAATCCCCCCACCGCGCGCTCAAGCCGGGCGAGAGATACGGACAGGTCGAACCGGGCTTGCACATAGTCGAACAGGACCTGCCGCAGCACCCGCTGCGCATCCAGTACCTCGAGCAGACTCGATTCACCTTGTTGAAAACTGAACTGCGCGATTCGAAGCGCTTCCTGGGCTTGCTTCAGCAAGCCCTTTTCGAACACATCGATCAGCTCCGCCGTCGTCTGCGCATCTTGGAAATGCTGATTGATCTCTTTAAACAAAGAGTTACGTGCGCGCAGTAACTCCGCTTCTTCCCGGCGCTTCGTCCCAAAGGCTTCCGTAATTTCGCCTTGCCTCCGATACCAGATCGGCGTTGGGACGCTCAACCCCGCGGTGAAAGCCTCTCGTCCGACTTCCCGCCAATAGGACCCGCTGACCGTGACATTGGGAACACGCGCTTGACGCTGGAACTCGATGCTTTGGTTCGCCTGCTCGACAGATCTGGAAAGACGCTGCACCGTCGGATGCTCATCGAGCGCGCGCTGGGTCAGGCTCGTGAGATTGACAGCCTGCGGAAATTTTTCGAAGTCACCTTTTATCGAGTAGCCTGTCCCGAGCGCGCCAACGGTCAGCGTATCCAGTACCACCCGATTCACACGCACCGTGTTATCCGCGCGGGTCACCACTTGATTCGCTTTGAGGACTTCCACTTCGGCCTTGATCGCTTCAAACTGAGGCGCCTCACCCAACCTGACACGAGCCTTGACGATCCGCTGAACGTCTTCGACGATGGCCAGGTTTTGCCTCGCCAGATCGGCATTCCGCTGGGCCAAGAGTAATTCGTAGAACTCGATTTTCACCTCAGCGATCAGATTCAACCGCGTCTCCAACAACCCCGCATTGGCGCCGGAAAGCCCCGCCTCGGCAGCGCGCTTGCGAGCGGCGCGCTTGGCCGGCCATTCCAGCGGCTGGCCTAGCGTGAAATTGTATTCTGTAATCGTGGCCGGGGGGATTTCCTCGACAGCACTGGGCGTTATGCGTCCTGTTTCCCTCAAACTCCCGCGTCCACCGTTTCCGTGAAACAAAGGGTTCGGATAGGCTCCAGCGGTCATCCGCAGGCCGCGGCTTTGTTCAATGACAGCCTCGGCCCCCGCCACGCTCGGATTGCGGGCCAAGGCCAGATCGATGACCTGATCAATCTCGTACATCGGGGGAGTTGATCCGGCCGCAAAGGTGTGATCGGCCCCCCTCACCAGCGAGAGTAACGCGCTGACGAAGCCGATCAAGACAAGCCAGCGTGATAATTTCATACGCGCTCCCGTGGCCAAGGCACTCGCTTTCCCACAGCGCCCAGCGTGTCTTTCAGGATAGGATCTTGTTCTTCTCATGGAGAGCTCCTTCCTCCTGAGGTATCCGGATCGTATCGGCCATCCCGTTCCCATCACTCTCATCGAATTGCCGCGGACGCGATCGAACGGTCGATCGCGGCCTTTTTCTTTTCCGGTCCCAACCGGGCCCCGGTTTTCACGTCGAAGACATGCGGGGCCGCTCCGACCAGAGAGAGCACCACGCAGGTTCCCGGTCTGGCTGTGAAGCCGCTTTCGGCCAACCCGACGATCGTTCTTCGCGGGCCCTCACTGAGGCGGGGCGATCATACGGCCCGACTTCGCACGTCACCCAGATCTGCCCGCCGGTCGGTTCGATCAGCCGGACAGCACCGATGACCTCCCGCGTGCCGGATTTCCGTTCATTGTCGGAGATTGCCCCACTCCCCTTGATGGTCTGGACGCGGATATCCTCAGGTCTGACGCCCAGCGTTACAGCGTTGCCGTGATCGAGAGTCGCCCCCGCGGGGATCGGCATCCGTATCGAGCCGGCCACCGCCTCCTGACCGTCCACGCTGGCCTCGAAGGTATTCATCGAGGGATATCCGATGAAGCCGGCCACGAAGACATTCCCCGGCAGATCATACAGGTCCTGCGGTGTTCCGACCTGCTGCAGGCGCCCGTGATCCAGGACCGCGAGGCGGTCGGCCAGCGTCATCGCCTCGGTCTGGTCATGGGTCACGTAGATCATTGTAATGCCCAGTTCGTCGTGAAGTCGTCGCAATTCCGCCCGCATGCCGGCTCTGAGTTGCGCGTCCAGATTCGAGAGGGGTTCATCCAATAAGAAGACGCTCGGTTTTCTGATCAGGGCACGCCCTAAGGCCACCCGTTGACGCTGGCCGCCAGACAGCTCCCGCGGTCTGCGTCCGAGAAGCGGCTCGAGTCCCAAGAGACCCGCTACACGTCCGACTTCCTCTTCGATCCTCTGGCGATCAAGATCGGCGGTGCGCGGTCCTACCCGAAGGGGGAAGGCCAAATTCTCGGCGACCGTCATGTGCGGATAGAGCGCATAACTTTGAAACACGAGGGCGATATCTCGCTCACGCGGGGCGAGCAGCGTCACATCTCGCCCGTCGAACCAAATCCTACCGGTCGTCGGCGCATCCAACCCGGCAATCAGATGGAGAAGCGTCGATTTCCCACATCCTGACGGACCGACCAGGACAAAAAACTCCCCATCATGAATAGTCAGCGTGAGATCGGGAATGATCTCCGCAGACCCCGCGCGCTTGCATAACCCTTCCAACCTGACTTCAGCCATTCTTCATCGACTCTCCGAAAGACTGAGGATGAGGTTCGGAGAATCGATACCCCCTCAGTCCTCAACACTCGGTCCTATTACCCCTTGACACTTCCTGCCGTCAGACCCGCCACAATCTGCTTCTGAAACAAGACCGCCAGCAGCAGGACCGGCGCCGTGACTAGTATCGTCGCCGCCGCCATATCACCCCACGGCACTTCATGCAGCCCTGGGAACAAGGCAATCGCCACCGGGGCGGTCCTCGACTGCTCGGTCGCCGTCAGTGTCAAGGCGAACAAGAATTCATTCCATGAAAAGATAAAAACCAACAGGGCGGCCACAGCAATGCCAGGCAGCGCCGTCGGGAGTATCACCGAGATCAGGGCGCGGATGGGGCTGCAGCCGTCCACCCGAGCGGCCCAATACAACTCCACGGGGATCTGGCGAAAAAACTCGTCAATACCCAGATCGCCAGCGGAAGCGCATACGCAGTGTGGATCAAGATCAACGCGACGAGGGTGTCGCGCAATCCCAGCGCGCGGGCCAGCAAGTACACCGGGCTGATTGCGGCAATCGGAGGAAACATCGAGACGGACAGAATCAGTCCCATGATCACCGTGCTCCCTCGGATGGGAAGTCGGGCAAGCCCGAACGCGCACGGTGCGCCGAGCGCGATGGCCGAACCGGTGGTGCTCGCCGCCACGACAAAACTATTGAATAACTCGCGGCGTAGTGAGGAGCGGACCAGCACGGACCGATAGTGATCGCCGGTCGGCGATTCGGGTAGCAGCGGCGGGAGTCGGACGAGCGCCGACTCCGGCTTGACCGAACTGATCGCTTGCCAGACGACCGGTCCCAGACAGAAGGTTGTTGCAACGACGATCAGAAGGCTCCGTAAGAGCGCCATCAGGAGGCGACCTTTTCGATATGGCGGCGCATCAACAGGAGGTACCCCGCCGTGATACCGAGCACCAACAGGAACATCATCGACGTCAACGCCGACCCATAGCCGAACCGGAGACTCTGGAACAGCGTCTTGTAGGCATAAATGGAGAGCGTCTCGGTGCTGTTGCCAGGGCCTCCTCCCGTCAGCACATAGATAGCGTCGAACACCCGAAACGCGTCCATGGTTCTGAACGCCAGGACGATCAGAATCACCGGCATCAGGAGGGGCAGCGTGACATGGCGAAACGTCGCCCACCAGCCGGCACCATCGACCCGAGCCGCGAGATACAGCTCGCGCGGAATGGTCTGGAGCCCCGCCAGTAGCAGCAGCGCGGCGAAAGGCGTGGCCTTCCACACATCCATGAGAATCGCCGCATGGATCGCCCACACGGGAGAACCCAGCCAGTTGATCGAGTCCCGCACCAACCCGCTCGACCGCAAGGCAAAATTGAACAGTCCATACTCCGGGTGATAGAGCCATTCCCACATGCGGGCTGACACGACCGTCGGAATGGCCCATGGCACCAGGATGAGCACCCGATTCCACCTCTGCCGCCCGCCGGGCACCAAGCCGGCTCCCGACTCCGTCTGAGACCACGCGCCATCCATCACCAACGCCATTCGCGAGGCCCAGCACGAGCTCGGCCGCAACCGACACGGCGGTGAAATACAAGGTCGTGCCGCAGGCCGACCAGAACCGTTCATCGCCTGCGATCAAGACATAATTGCGAAACCCGATAAATTCATTCACATTAAAAATGGGCAGGCGCCGATGGAGGCTCAACCATATGGAGTCGAAGATCGGCGCGACGGCGAAGACGAACAGGAGCGCCAGGGCCGGCCCGATCAACACATAGCCCCACGCCCGTTCGGATATCGTCGGGCCGAGTGCGGCGAAGAACCGGCTGCTCGAGGAACTACCGGAAGACAAGACGATTCTCCGTGGGCTGTCCGGCGTCAGCTTGACTCGCGTCGCCGATACCTAGAAGATTAGCCATCTGCTTCCGCACAGACGCCAGCGCGGCCTCGGGCGTCTTCCGTCCCACAAGCGCCGCGCTGAACTCCGGCTGCAGCACTTGCGACAGCATCAAGTAATACGGAGTCACGGGGCGAGGGCGGGCAGCAAGAAACACGGGAAAGAGATGTTCCAGCGACGGATGGGCTCGGCGAAGCACCGGATCGGCGTACAAGCTGTGCCGAGCAGGATGGTAGCCCAATTCCAGCGCCAACTGTTGCTGAACTTTCGGGGAAGTAAGAAAAGCGATCAAGTCGGCGGCCAACCGAGGCTGATCCCCGTGGTTGGGAACGGCCAACATCCAACCGCCCAAGGTCGAAGTCGATGGGTATCCCGGGAAGGAGGGTAAGGGCGTCAGACCGACCTGGCCGCGCAAGGGTGAATTATCCTGTTCAAGCAGCGACCAGACATACGGCCAATTCCGCATAAAGACGGCGCGCCCATCGCCGAATAACAGCCGCGTGGCTTCTTCATCGGAAGTGGACACCAACGGGGGAGAGATGCCGTCGTTCACCAGGTCTCGCATGAAGCTCAATCCCGCCTCGGCGTCGGCCGTCCCGCTCGCATTCATGATGGTCCCGCCGTGGCCCCAAATAAACTCCAACGCGACACAGACGAGGCCCTCGTATTGCTTGCCGGGCCAGAGAAACCCCTTCAAAGCCGGGTCGCGTTCTCCATCCAGCACAGTGCGAACAATACGGACAAGATCCGGCCATGTGCGCGGCGGATCGAAGCCGTAGCGTGCCAAGAGATCGCGCCGATAATAGAGGACCCCCGCATCGACATACCATGGAACCGCATAGAGCCGGCCGTCGAAAGTCGCCGCCTGGAGGGCCGACTCGAAATAGTCGTTCCGTTCGGAGGGAAGAAGAAGGTCATCGACCGACTGGATCCATCCGGCACGCGCAAATTCAGGCACCCAAATGACATCGACCGCGAACACGTCGAACGGCACGTGTCCACTATCCAAGTTGATGGCATAGTACTGGTGCTGTTGATCGGTCGAGGCCGGAAGCACCTCCTCCCGTACGGTCACACCGGGGTGTTGCCGCTCGAAATCCCGCAGCAGGCTCTGCATCACCCGCGGATCACCCGTCAGCTTCCCGTGCTTGAAAACCAGCTCAGTCGCGGATTGCGGTTCATTTCCCGCCGCACACGACACGAGAGAAAGGATTTGCAGAATGCTCAAGATGGTTATCCGACAAGGTCGAGGCGAAGGCGAAGCCCGGAGCGTACCCTCTGAGGTCCGTGAGGACTTTCGCCGAGCCAGAACAAAGCTGGAGGCCATTTTCAACATTCCGCTACATATGGCGGAGATCATCGGGCGGAGGCCTGTCACGCAAACGATCCGACAATCTTCGTTCCAAAAAGTCTTTGGCCAAATCCTTGGCGCCTAATCCAAAAGCGATAGCCGCCGCCAACACCACTCCGCCCAAAGTAATCCCGAAGCCCACCACGACGATGTTTTGCGCAATTCCAAGCTGCTCCAAGGCCATCGCCACGGCCACCAATTGCACCCCCCATCGCGAGAAGGTCGCGACTGCGCGGGCGGGGGGAAGACCGGAATTGACCGCCGCGATGAGCACGGCTTGAGCGACGAAATTCGAGAGCAGGTATCCGGCGACGAGAATCAGCAGGGCGGTGAACAGGTACGGAATATAGGCCAGAAACGACTGGGCGAATCGGTTGATCGGCTGCATGTTCAACGCCCCCAAGCCGGCGATCACCGCAAAGAGGAGGATGACCCAGGACACGGCTTGACCCACAAGACGGGAGGGATCGGTCTTTACGCCGCCTCGAGCCAAGGCGGCCGTGGCTCCTAATCGATTGCTGAGATGATCCAATCCGATGACACGCAACAACCGTTCGATCACCAGACCCGTGGCCCAGGCGGTGACCCACCCGAGGGATAGAATGATGGCCATCGCCAGGAGATTGGGCGAAAGGTCCAACACCTTTTTCCCCAACGCGGTCAACGGGGCGAGGAGGGCGGAGTCGATGAAGTCTTTCATGAGAGCCCCCAGCTGATAGCCAAAAGTGAGGTAGCTAACAGCTACTAGCTACCATCTATTTCTTGCCAGCTATTTGTGATTTGCTCGTCCATCGGTCGACAAGATACGGCTTGTTGTCTTCGAACGCTTGACACAAAGTCTCGATCCGATCCTCGGCCTCAAGTGAGGTGAGCCCTTGGGTCTCCAACACAAACGAGGCCGTTCGTCCCAGATACAGCGGAGTCAGCGCCTTAAGCAGATGGTCCTGCGGGAGGATGCGGTGGTGGAACGACACCGCCGCATCATACACCAAGCGTGCCCACAAGTCGTCGGCGATTCGGAACGCCTGCATGGAACAATCGGCGAGCGGAAGCAGGCCATCGACGTTCTTAGCCGCGAGCATCTGACGCCAGATGGGTTCAAGGTCCAGCAAGCCCTGACGAAAACTGGCGACCATCCGCTCAACGTTGACGTGAATGGGCTCGACGCCAACCCCATATTGAAAACCGAAGAGTCTGACCGCATTCGATCCTTTCAACTCGCTCCACACGGTTTGGTGCTCTTCCATCAAGGCAAAGACCGCCCCAACCACCTGGACCAGCATCGCGGCGAGATCCGCGGCCGGATCCTTTGGATTGTGCAGCTTGGCCCCCAAAAAGCTCTGGCAGACACGAGCGCCGCTGGCGATAGCCTCCGTAGTCATCCAGATGTCAATACCGAACCGGGCGACGTCAGACTCCCAGACGTGCTTGTTCGCGTAATGTTCCGCCAGTTTGCCGGAAAAGCCAAAATCTCCCCCGATCGGCTGGCGAATTCGCTGCCCATACAAGGCCCTGGTGAGAGGATAGACAATGCTATTGGTGATGGTGCCATCGTACTTGTGCCGGAGATAAAACGGCGCGACGTAATCGAATCCTTCGTCGAGCACCGGCCGGATCAACAGCTCAATCCACTCCGGCGTAATGCTGCGCAAATCGGAATCGACCACGGCGCAGGCCTTCGCGTTCAATCGTCGCGCGATTTCAAACACAGTCCGGAACGCGCTGCCCTTCCCCGGAATCCCTTGGTACGGAGTGATGATCTTGTGTAGAGGGCTCTGGTGATCGCTGATCAGCATGGCCTGGTAGTCGACGATCGCACGCGTGACGACATCTGGGGTACCGTCCATGGAGCCGCCGTCTGAGTTCACCAGCACTGCTCGGCGGCCGGAAAAATACTTCGCCAGTCCTGCACTCACCGCTCGAACCACGTGGCCGATGGTGTCGGCATTGTTGTAGCTCGGTATGCCGATCAGGATCTCCGCTTGACCGATCTCACCCACCTTAGCCTCGGTGGTGGCTGTCAGGAGAGTCGCTGCGGAATTCATGCCGAACCGTGTGATCTCTTGAACGTTTCTCGACAGATGATGACTGAGATAGCCGACTCGTTCAGGGCTTGCTCCCTCATCTCATAAGGATGAAGAGCCGGAGTATACTCAACGGAAGAGAAGACGGCTGTCAGTTTATCGGCGGGCGTGGCGTAGGCCTCGACACCCTTCCAAGGCGCCAGTCTCACCGGTTTGGCTCGATTTTTGCGCTCTCTGCCCTTATCAAGGAACATGTGACAGACACCCCATGTTGTGGCCTGAGCACCCTTTGACCGAACAAAAAGACAGTCTCTGCGTGTGACTGAGCGAGTCGACGAGTCGGCTCTGTCATAACTGATTCAGCAACCACGTGTTAACGAAACATCGTCACGTGCGCTCAACAGAAACCCCATGACAGCCCTAACATGCCTGTAATGACTAGGTCTTTTCAACTCAAGGACCAAGATGTCCATGACCTTGATATACCCTTCACCCCGACCATATGAATGAACGGTTTGCACCACCGACAGCGGGAACGCTATGATGCGCCCATGGCAACGTCACAGAATGGTCGTTCGGGTGGCATAAGCCTGCAGACCAAAGTCTCCGGTGTGATCCTCTTGATCGTGGTTGTCTCCGCCGCGTTCGGTGAGTACATCGATCGGCAATACGTGTCCGAAGTAGCCCGAGACAATTTTCACGAAGAGATGATGGCCGTGGTCCGGCAGATCGGCGCAGGGATTACCACTCCGTTTGAGCTTCGCAACCAACCGATTCGGGAACAAGAGCTCTATCGATTGATGGCCAGCCGCCCGGATGTGATCGATGTTGCCATCTACGCCTTCCCTCCGGAACAGCCCGGTCCTCCCGCCCTGGTTGCCAGCGCAGGGAGTACAATGCTGCCCGCGTTTGAGCGCGCGCCATCGTTGGTGGAACGCGCCCTGGCGACCTCCACAGCCGTCAGCAACCCGCAGGCCGACCTGCATCGGCTTCAGACAGCGGCATCCATCTCGCTGGAAGGGAAAGTGGTGGGCGCCGCCTACGCGGAATTCACGACAGCTCAGTTCGATGAGGTGCTCGATTATCAGCGACGTCTCTCCATCACCCGGCGTCTGTTGACCGGCGGTGTCATCGTGCTGGCCATCAACCTTTTCCTGTATTGGTACGTGCATCGTCCGGTGCGGGCGCTGTTGAGCGCCGTCAAGGCTGTGACCCAGGGAACCATGACAGCCACGGTGCCGGTTCACGGGCAGGATGAGATCGGCAAGCTCGCGGACCGTTTCAATGTGATGGTGGAACGCATCCGCACGACCACCAGTGAGAATAACGAGCTGTACGAAGAGTTACAACGGGCGCACAGCAGCCTGCAGATCAAAGTGGACGAGGCGACCGCGGAGGTTCGGCAGAAGAATCGGGAGCTGGCCAGAACGAACGAGCTGCTCTCCAGCGCTCAGCGTGAGGCCGCGCGGGCGCAACGCCTTTCGGCGATCGGCCAGCTGGCGGCCACGGTGGCCCATAAGATCGGTACTCCTCTCACCGCGCTGTCGGGTCACGTCCAGTTGCTTCAAGAAGACCCGAACCTGACGACGGACGCCAGACGGCGGCTGCACACGGTGGAAGGACAGATCGAACAGACCTCCCGGATCATTCAAGACTTGCTGGTTTACGCGCGGAAACCGGAGCCAGTCATGGCGCCCCTGGATCTTAACGCCTGTTTGGATGAATGTCTCGCGTTGCTAAGGCCGGAAATCGATCGGCTGAACGTCGGTCTAGCGACCGAACTCGACCCCGCCATGGGAAAGGTGGAAGCGGATCAGTCGCAGATTCAAGAGGTATTTTGTAATTTGATCGATAATTCCCTCGACGCCATGCCGCAGGGAGGTACGCTCACTGTCAGAAGTTATACGATGGCGGCGCCGACACCAGGGGGCAAGGCAGAACGATGCGTGGTTGAGATCGCCGACACCGGGCAGGGCATCGCACCTGAGACGATGGAGCAGATTTTCCAACCGTTCTTCACCACGAAACGGGCGGGACGCGGGACCGGCCTGGGGTTGGCGATTGCGCTCGAGACGATCCGCGCTCACGAAGGGTCCATAACCGTAGAAAGCGAGCCCGGCAAGGGCGCGCGGTTTGTCGTCCAGTTGCCGGCCTCCGGAGGATAGAAATGCTGCAAGATTCACGCGTGCTGATCGTCGATGACGACAATGAAACCCTAGAGCTGCTCCGTGAGATCGTCAGCAAGGAAGGCTACCTGGTCGAATCGGCGGAAAACGCCCAGACCGCGCTCAACAAGGTCGCTCATGAGAAACCGGATGTGGTGATCACAGACCTTCATATGCCGGGGATGGACGGTCTGGCCTTGCTCGCCGAGCTCAAGATCCGCTCTCCAGAAACCCTGGTCATTTTGCTGACCGCCTATGGGTCGTTGAAGACCACGGTCGACGGGATCAAGGCCGGGGCCTTTGATTACCTGAGCAAGCCGTTTATTGTGGATGAAATTCGGCTGGTGGTTCGGCGCGCGCTGGAGCACAAGCAGGTTCTGTCTGAAAACCAAGCCTTAAAGGAGCAGCTTCGTGACCGGTACCGCTTCGATAATATCGTAGGGAGCAGCGCCGCCATGGTCTCCGTCTACAAACTGATCGCTCGGGTGGCCCAGACGGACAGCACGGTGCTGCTTCAGGGTGAGAGCGGAACAGGAAAGGAATTGGTTGCCCGCGCCATCCACTCGAACAGCGACCGCAGTTCCGGCCCCTTCGTGACCGTCGACAGCGGCGCGTTGACCGAGACCCTGCTCGAATCCGAATTGTTCGGCCACGAGCGCGGCTCGTTCACCGGGGCGGTGGCGACCAAAAAGGGGCTGCTGGAAAAGGCCCACCTCGGCACATGCTTCTTTGATGAGATGGCGAACATCTCCCCGGCCCTTCAAAGCAAATTGCTTCGTGTTCTGCAGGAACGAGAGGTCAGGCGGGTCGGAGGAGGAGCTCCCATGACAGTGGATGTCCGAATGATTGCAGCCTCCAACAAGGACTTGAAACCCCTCGTGGATGCCGGAACATTTCGCGAGGACTTGTACTACAGACTGAACGTCGTGACGATCAATATTCCGCCGCTCCGGGAGCGACCTGAGGATATTCCGGTACTTGCCCAGTTCTTCGTACAAAAATATGGAGCCGCGAAAGAGAAACCAGTGACCGGCATCTCACCCGATGCTATGGGGTTGCTCACCAAATACCATTGGCCAGGCAACGTGCGCGAACTGGAGCACGTCATTGAACGCGCGATCGTTCTGACTCCCCATCCGGCGATCCTCCCTCACGATCTTCCCGAATCCATCCGGTCCGCCGCCCCCCAAGCGACCGCGCAGGGCAGCGGGTGGACGACGCTGGATTCCTTGGAACGCGACTATATCCTTCGAGTCCTCGATGCAAACCAACGAGACATCGGACGCGCCTCGGACATCTTGGGCATTCATCGAAAAACGCTTTTGCGCAAGCTCAGGCGGTACGGGGTGGCATAACCCCTCGTTTTGTCGTTGGGTCGCCGTTAGTCCATTGCTCCGCTAGTCTGGGTACACGGACAAACGGGCTGAATCCATGCACCGGCTTCCTATTCGCGGGACGGAATGTCTCGAAGCGGACATTTTGTTCTAAGCCAGAATTCGTATGTAGGGCTTGGGGATCGCCACGCGTTGCCATTGCGACGGTCGAGCGGCCTGGCCATGATGTCCCGCTCTTCGAAAGGAGTATCCCACATTCATTTTTGTATCTCATTGAGAATGCTCTAGCCTCGACTTGACACCCCTCCCATCTAGACACGGCCTGTGCTTTGCACTGCGTGGCGGTGGCTACAAGCAAGAACTGGTTATCTTTACGCGCGAAAAGGAGTCAGCTTGATGAAAATCGCTCAGATTTCACCGCTTTGGGAGAGCGTTCCACCTAAACTTTACGGCGGAACCGAACGAATCGTCTCTTATTTGACTGAGGAACTCGTACGACTCGGACATGATGTCACCCTGTTTGCCAGCGGTGATTCGATCACATCGGCGCGACTGGTGGCAGCAAGTCCCGAAGCGCTTCGTCTCTGCACCGGTATTTTCAATCGGGATGCCCCGTTGGTCACCTTGATCGAAAAGGCCTTCGGCTCCTCGGACGAGTTTGATATTCTGCACTCACATCTGGATTTCATCGGTTTCCCTGTGGCGCGCCGATGCACCGCTCCCGTCATTACCACCTTGCACGGTCGTCTGGACCTGGCTCAGAACTCGAACCGGTTTTCCGCGAGTTCGCCGAAATGCCCCTGGTGTCGATTTCTAACGCTCAGCGGAAGCCGCTCCCGTTCGCCAACTGGCAAGCCACCGTCCATCATGGACTCCCGCGGGACCTCTATGCATTTCACCCGGCGCCCGGCAAGTATTTGGCCTTTCTCGGGCGTATTTCCCCGGAGAAGCGCCCTGATCACGCTATCGAAATTGCCAAGCGGACCGGAATCCCTCTTCGGATCGCGGCGAAGGTAGACCCGGCTGACCGGAACTACTTCGAAGCCGAGATCGAACCACTCATGTCTCACCCCCTAGTGGAATTCGTCGGGGAGATCACCGATGAGGAAAAGAACGATTTTCTCGGCGAAGCCTACGCCATGGTAGCGCCTTACGATTGGCCGGAACCGTTCGGCCTCGTGCTGATTGAGGCGTTGGCTTGCGGAACTCCAGTCCTGGCATACCGGCGAGGATCGATCCCGGAAATCCTCGACAATGGTCGCACGGGATTGGTCTGCGAAACTCTCGACGAGATGATCACGGCCGTTACCCAGATCCCGACCATCAAGCGAGCGGACTGCCGGCAATCCTTTGAGGATCGGTTTAGCGTGGAGCGGATGGCTCTGGATTACATGAATGTCTATCGCCAACTTATTGGTGATCCCCACGAAGAAGCTAGAGTGTCTGAGTCCGAGAATGAATTGGCTGGCTCCAAGACGATCTTGGGCCGCTGGTAACTGTCTTTACTCTTTCTTTCCTCTTGTTATGATCAAAGGAGTACAGGGTGGCTGACGAAAAGGATGGACAAGTGGACTCGGACGACACGTCCGGGTCGGCTCGAGATGGCTGGGCCTTACTCAAGTCACGGGATTTTGGGTTGCTGTGGTGGGGGCAGGTGACCTCTCAGGTCGGTGACGGGCTGAACAAAGTCGCACTTCTTTGGTTCGTCTACAATCTCACCGGCTCAGCACTAAAGATGACGGTGATCGGGTTGCTCCAAACGCTTCCACCGCTGCTCCTCGGTCCGATCATCGGTGTCTTTCTGGACAGACTTCCGAAGAAGCCTGTCATGGTGTGGGTTGACCTAGCTCGCACCGTCTTAGTCTTACTGATCCCGCTCCTCCATGCATTTGACGCGTTGACGCTGGAGCGGTTATACGTTCTGGTGTTCTTGCTTGCCATCGTGTCGACGATCTTCGGTCCCGCGTTGGCTTCGTCGGTTCCTCTCATCGCGCCTCGCTCCCGACTCGTGTCAGCCAATGCTCTGATTCAGACGACGACAAATATTGGCCTATTGGTGGGACCCGCGATCAGCGGTTTAGGGATTGCCATGATCGGAGCCCAAAACGTGCTGTACGTCAATGCGGTCACTTTCTTTGTTTCGGCCCTCTGCTTGATGCCGATTCGGGTCTCTCAACACGAGACGCCGCGGCCCGCCGTTCATGCGCCGTCGTCGCTGACCCATGAGATGTTGGAAGGATTTCGTTTCGTCTTCCTCCAGCACCGCACGGTGTTCGTGCTCATGATTGCGGCGACCTTGTACAGCTTGGCCGTCAGCGCCTTTGTGTTCATGTTGCCGGTCCTTGCCAAGGAATTGAGTATGGGACCGATTCAACTCGGCGGACTGTGGTCTGCTCTCGGAGTCGGCATGTTGACCGCATCGGCGTGGCTCGCCTGGCTCAAGCAGGGTGACCTTAATGACCGGCTCAAGATCATTTCCCGGTCGATGGCCGTAGGAGGGGTGTCCGTCTGCAGCCTCGGCCTGCTGGGCACGCCGCTGATGGCGATAGCCCTGATCATCGTGATTGGGGGAAGCACCGCGCTGTTCACGCCTGTCGTCTGGGCCATCCTTCAGGAAATGACCCCAAGTCATCTGCTGGCTCGCGTGTTGACCACCTTCAGCACGAGCGGGATGTTCTCCGCCATGATCGGCATGACCGGTTTTGGATGGGCGGCCGACACCATCGGCCCGGCTGCCAGTCTGATTGGTATCGGGTTGGTTCTGCTTGCAACCGCCGTCGTGGCTGCGCAGTTCAGCCGGTGGTGTGGAAGGTCGGCAGTCCCAAGTGCCGTTCCCGCAGTTTGATCAGGAGCGATTGTTTCTCACAAACTCTTCTACTTGGCCGGCCTGAGGTGGGTACGGCCCGGTGACCGTCCCCTGACAGCACTCCCTCGGCATCGGCCGCGCACCAAGGAGGCGACAGATGACGAGGGCTCCCTCGACGATATCTGGATGGGTCATACCGCTACTGTGCGTGATCTTGGCCACTGGAACCGTCTCCGGGTCTGAGGAGTCCGGTTCTAAGCCGCAGGAACCGAAGGCCCAAGCCCCCGCATCGACTCCTCCATCAGCCCCAAAGGCTCAGGACATAAAGCCTGCGGACTCTGGATCCAAACCAGCGGAATCGAAGAAAGAAGAACCGAAGGCGCAACCGCCGGTCCCGCCCCCACCTGCGGCTCAAAAAGCCCAAGAACCCAAGCCTGCAGAGTCCCCTCCGAAGACACCTGAACTGAAGAAAGACGAGCCAAAGGAGCCATCTCCTCAAATCACTACGCCTCCAAAGGCTCAAGAGCCGAAATCCGCGGAATCTTCTGCTCCCTGCTCCACCTGCCCCCACCCCTGCTGCTCCGAAGCCGTCCATGCCCCCCATCCTCCCT
This sequence comes from Nitrospirota bacterium, assembly GCA_963703955.1. Classification (GTDB taxonomy): domain Bacteria; phylum Nitrospirota; class Nitrospiria; order Nitrospirales; family Nitrospiraceae; genus CAVPGK01. The sequence goes on from CAVPGK010000023.1 coordinate 91,072, forward strand.
ATAAAACTGGCGCTGATGGCTGACCCACGACTGTTCCCCTATGACATTCATGTAGAAATCAGCGGGGATGTCGCGGAATTGTCAGGAAAGGTCTCCAACGAGAGCGAGAAGGCCGCCGCCACGGAAATCGTCCAGGCGCTTGACGGAATCAAGTCCGTCACGAATAATATCGAAGTGGTGAAGGATCTCAATCGGACCTTGGCGAAGAAAAAAGATGAGATCATCACTCAGTACGTGAAAGATCGCTTCGGAAAGAGTAAAACGTTAGAAACCGCTCACTTCGATGTAAAATCAGAAGACGGCATCGTCTCGCTAGCCGGCAAGACCAAGTTTCTCGTGATTGTCTTGGAGGCGGTTGAGGCGGCCCGGAACGTTCCCGGAGTCAAGGCCGTGAAGACCGAGGGTGTTCACTTGGAGGGTACCGATTGATGATGAACCTGGCTTCACACACAGGGCGTGACCGGCGTTGAGAACTCCCCTTGAGTCTGCTGAAGCCAACCTGGAATGGCCGGGAGCGCACTGTTTTACGGTTAGCGATCAGCGACTGTTGCTGAGTCGCGATTTCGGTTTCGTATGGTGGGGACAGCTGATCTCGCAGATCGGCGATGGAATCACGAAGCTCGCGCTTCTCTGGTTTGTCTATTCCGTTACCGGCTCGCCCCTGAAAACCACCGTCATCGGCATGCTCCAGACCATCCCGCCGATTGTATTCGGTCCGTTGATCGGGGTCTACCTCGACCGCTTACCTAAAAAACCCGTATTGATCGGCACCGACATCTTACGAGCGGTGTTGATCGGTCTGATCCCCTGTTGGGTCCCTGCCGATGCGTTTACGGTTGAGCGGCTGTATGCGCTTGTCTTTCTCCACGCCCTGGCCACGGCGGTATTCGGTCCTGGCTTGACAGCGTCGATTCCCCATCTGGTCAAACGCTCGCAATTCACGGCGGCGAATGCGTGGCTTCAGAGCACCACGAGTCTGGGCGTCATCGTGGGTCCGGTCTTGAGCGGTTTCGGCATCGCAGCGCTCAGCTCGCAAGAGGTGCTGTGCATCAACGCGCTGACGTACCTGGTCTCAGCGGCATGTCTGGTGCCCGTTCATTTCGCTGCTGTGGCGCAGCCGGCGCGCGGCGACTCCACCGCTCCACGCTCGACGCTGCAAGATTTGATCGAAGGGTTCCGTTTCGCCAAGCAGCCGATGATCCTTCTGTTAATCGTGACCGCCGCTTTGTACTCCTTCGGTACCAGCGCGTTTTCCACGCTCTTTCCGGTCTTCGGGAGAAAGATGCTGGATTTGGGACCGATCGAAGTCGGGTACCTGTGGTCGGCATTGGGGGTGGGTCTGCTTCTCATGTCGATGGGGCTCATTCGACTGACCGAATGGGATTTATGGAAGCGGATCCAGGTGATTGCCGTCTCCAGCGCCGTCAGCGGAGCAGCGTTGTTCGCGCTGGCAGGCGCGCCTGATCAGATCATTGCCACGTTCTGCATGATCGTGATCGGCGGGGGCCTGGGCGTCTTTACCCCGATCGCGTGGGGTGTCTTACAGGAAATCTCGCCGGACCACCTCGTTGCACGGATCCTGACCATTTATGGGACCGGAGCCATGTCGGCAGCGATCGCCGGTATGACGATCTTCGGGTGGGTGACGCAGCAATTCGATGAACGCACCAGCGTCGTCGGCATCGGGGTAGTCCTGCTTGTCACAGCCATTGTGGCGATCGGGTTCAGCCGATGGACTCGGATCCCACGAACCGGGACACTCAGTCCATAGAGAAAAAGCTGTCCGCTTCCCAACTTCTTACCAACGTTCACTTTTCCTCATTGTCCGACAAACAAAACGTTCCTGCGTTGGGACTTCTCATTCCAGCGTCCTGCCGTAAAGAAAATCCGGCTATCTCATTGAAGAAGAATCATTCATGCATTCCTGGTTGACTACCGCCATTCACGGCCCGTGTATTGCTTTGTCCTTCCTTGAAAAGAGATTCCGTCAAGGAATCGACTTCACTGGCCGGAGAAAGAAAGCCCCGGCTCATCATCCGAACGGGCAACGAGAGAGCGATCGTGCGTTCACTCGCTGCACCAAATCTAAGAAGGAGGAAAGCAATGAATCAGGATCAATTCAAAGGCCGCTGGAATCAGTTTAAAGGTGAGCTGAAGAAGAAATGGGGAGAATTGACAGACGATGATCTCCTCCAGATCGAGGGGAACTACGACAAGTTCATGGGCACGGTTCAGAAACGTTACGGCGATCGTAAAGAGGAAGTGAGTATGTGGGCAGACCAGTGGTTTCAGACCGATCAACCCGCCGGAACCCGAACGGGGGTCTGACAGGAACCGCATCGGGTGAAGGAGAAGTAGCGCGCGGCTGGCTTCTCATCAGCATTTCACCAGTGTTACTTGGAAGGAGCACTCCATGAAAAGGACAATTCGTTTGATCGCAATGGCGGCCATGTTCACGTTCGGTGTCCCCGCTGTGTTTGCGGCTGACCAGGGCATGCAAGGGCAGAGTGAGAAAAGAAAACGGATAAGCAGCACCAAAAGACTCCCGGCACCGGGCCTATGGGAGAAGTAGAGAAAGGGGGGATCGGGACCAAGTGGTCCCCAGACCAATGCTCCTGGAAAGTCACCTGGATTCGAAGGAGCGGCTGATAAGAAGCCTGGTCAAAGCCCAACGAGCGGTGGACACTAGCCTGTCGATGGGAAAGGCCGCGGATCAAGTCAGCCGTTCTTCGCTGACTTGATCCGCGAAGCCTATCTCGCGTGAGAGAGCGCACCCGCGGAATTAGCAAGGGTCCCCAACGAAGTGCGACCCAGAGAGGCAGCTCGCAGGCGAGTCAACTGTTCACGCATCTTTGCAGTCCATTCATGGGTATCGGGTGTGGATTCGGGATTGCGTAAGTACGATTCCCAGACAGTAACCGCCTCATCCGACAATCCTTTCGCTTCCAAAGCCATTCCTAGATTGTAGACCGCCGCAGCAAGATCGGGTTGCGAGGCTACCGCCCGGCGAAATGCTCCGATGGCTTCATCAAGCTGACCCATTTTCCACAACAGATTACCCAGATTATTGTGCGCGCGCCCGAACTGAGGGTTCTCGCCCACGGCAGCTCGGTACGATTCCACCGCCCGATCCCGACGGCCAAGACGTTCCCAGGCATCTCCGATATCGCTCAACAAGACCGCATCGTGTGGTGTCTGTTCTAGCGCTTTCGAATAGGCCTCTACTGCGTCATTCCAGCGTTCCATCGCAGCATAGGCTTGGCCAAGACTCTTCGTGATCCACGTCGCCTCCGGTCTCAAGGCGACCGCCGTTTCGTATTGTTGGACGGCGAGGCGGAGGAGGTCGGCATCATGTTGAAACACCATGGCAATGGTATACAAGAAATGCCCAGTCGCGAAGGATCGGTCTGCTTCGGGCTCGACACCATGGGGACTCTTGAACCCGGATCGGAAAAGGGATGGGCGCGCCACCAGATGCTGCGAATCCAACCATTGACGGATGACCGGCGCCGGAATGGAATATCCGATCCCCGATCTCATCGTGACGCTCGCGATCGACGCGCCGGTACGGTCCCTCGCTCGCTCCAAGTACGGAACGGTGGTCACGACCATTCCGACCACTTCTCCTGTTTCGGTATCGACGAGCGGCCCTCCGCTGTTGCCGAAATTCAAGATACCGGTCGTTTGCACGAATCCCGCCACCCCGCCCTTCGTGCGCGATCGCCCCTGAGCCAGACCGCCGACCAGACCTGTTCCAACCGTGGCGTGAAGCGCGAACCCCATTTCCAAGATGTCGGTGATGCGCGGATATCCTACGGCGATGACGTCGGTGCCCTCAGAGGGCATTTCGGTGGCGAGCGCTAAGGTCTCAATATTCGCCTGTTTTACGCGCAGGGCCGCCAAATCTAAATCGGGATCAACAGCAACGATTTCCGGCGCCGAATGGATGGCTTGATCCTGGACATAGAGATAAAGACGCGTGCTATCTTCGATCACGTGCGCATTCGTCACGAGAAGCCCGTGGCCATTGATAAAAAACCCGCTGCCCATTGAGACGGTACGCGTCGAATCATTGATGGCCACGATCAAAGCTGTCGCAGCCTTGGCATGGCGGAAAAGATCGGCCCGTTGGGAGGCATGAGCCGGGACTCCGATGAGGCAGGATAGTAAGGCCGCGATAATCCAGTAAAACATAGGTTGACTAGGAGTGTAGCAAAAGGTGTAATAATGGCAAGGTACAAAGAGTAGGATAGTCTGACCTGCGCCGAAATTGTCGTCTATAATGGGTATCCCGTTACTGTCCACGAAGACGGCTGTCAATAGCGGTCGCCCTCAATATGGGAGGCCCTGAGATGAAACAGACTTTTCGCACCACATCTCTCATCATTGCACTTATCAGTCTTAGTGGTCTTACTAAACTTTCCGTCGCTGCTGAGATCGATGCGAGCAAGTCGACTCCTCAGACCCAAGCGGCAAAGGATCCGCCCAATTCAGCAGGCGAGACAAGAAAAGAAATTCGAGAAAACGAAGACTCTTCAAACAAGCTGGACGCGCTGAAACTGGATCGAGATCTCCTTCAAAGCAAAGTCGATGACCTCCAGCGCCAACTTGAAAGCGCCCAGCAGGACCTCGCGAGCGGCAAGAAAACACTCGCTGACGTGAATGCCCGTGTGGCCGCGTTGGAAAAGGAAAAGGGCCAAATTGCGGCCGCGCTGACTGAGGCGCGTGATCAGGCCCGAGATTCGGCCACCAAGCTGGCAGCCGAGCAGGTGAAGGCGGCCACGCTGAGAGAGGATAAGCAGCGCCTGATGAGCGGCACCACGACCGCGAAGGAGGAAATCGCCCGGTTGCAGAAACGGGCCGGGGAACTCGAAACGGAGGCCGCGCGGGCGGATGATCTCAACAAGCGGCTGGCGGAGCGTGATCAAGAAATCGAGCGTCTGCGTAAGGCTGCGGCGGACCGTGAGACCTTGGCCGGCAAGGTTGCCGGGCTGACGGAGAAGCTGGAACGCGCCAAGCAACGCGTGGCGGCGCTTACCGAAGAATTGGCGGCTCGCACCGAGGAGGTCGCGCACGCGCGTCAGGAGCGTGACCAACTGGCACAAGAGGCGCGCCGCCAGCAGGGCACCAAAGAGGAGACGCCCATCGTTTCGACGGCCCCATCGGGACGTGCCGAGGCCGCTCTCTCCGTCGAACGTGACGCGTCAGCGGACAAGTCCGCACGAGAACGGGTTAAGCCGGAAGCCACGCTCGCTCAGGCGGAAGAACGACGCTCGTCCGAAGAGGCGAAGCCGTCGGCAAATGGACAGGAGCCTAAGCCAGCGACGAAGGAAGCGAAAGACGCGAAGGAACCGGGTCAACGCTTAGCGGCCGCGCATGCTACGTTGGCCAAGTCCTTCGAGGCCGACATCGCCAAGGGCGATCTCACTGTCCACAATGCACCGTACCGGCTGACGATCACGATGGCGGATCGTGCGCTCTTTGAGCCGGGGGTCGGCCAGATCAAGCCTGAGGGCGTGAAGTTGCTCAAGAAAGTCAGCGACGTGTTGAAAACGTTGCCCGATAAGCAGGTCAGGATCGAAAGCCATCCCAATGAGCCGCCTGGGACGGCACAACCGAAAGATAAAGGTCCCGGCAACTGGGAATTGTCGATGGCGCGCACGGCCCATCTTGTCCAACACCTGCTTGATGAAGGCGCCGTGGACTCGAGCAATCTCTCCGTTGGTGTTTCATCTGACGTGCCGGGCTCCGGGAATAATACGGAAGAAGGCCGCCAAGTCGCGCGTCAAACGGAAATCATCCTCTCTCTAAAGAATTGACTCAGCGGGTCGTTGCCCATTGATTCGTGACTTGCTGACTCAGCTTTTCATGATCATTATCGTGATGGGCGTGTCCGGCTCAGGCAAGTCCACGATCGGCGAGCGCCTGGCGAACGCCCTGCACTGGACGTTTGTCGATGCCGACACGTTTCACCCTCCATCAAACATCGACAAGATGAGTCGTGGCATCCCGCTCATCGATGCCGATCGCTTGCCGTGGCTTCTGACGCTCAGAAAATTGATTGATGGCTGGTTGGATGAAGGTCGAAACGTCGTCCTCGCTTGTTCCGCGTTGAAGTCAGCTTATCGTGAAATCCTTATGGGTAACACGACTCAGACGAGGCTGGTCTATCTCAAAGGGACGATGACCCTGTTGCAGGAACGGATGGCCCGGCGGCAACACTTCATGCCGAAAGAATTGCTCCAAAGCCAAATGGACAGTTTGGAGGAGCCGGTGGACGCCATTACGATAAACGCGGCTGAACCGCCCGACAGGATGATCGAGCAGATCAGGGATCGCTTAGCGCTCTAACACTCTGCCCGGGGCGACTCATATTTTGCACTGGGAAGACCTCGCCGACAAGCCGAGCCAGGACTTGCGCGGGACTGTTGAGCCGCTTGATTCAGCCGTGAGGTCGTAGCCTCGGGACGTTGAATCATCCCCACCTCTCTGCCCAAGTTTGACCCTGCGCTTGTCTTTTCTGTAAGATGAGGCACAAACCTGTCGCGGGAGATCCATTGGACCCTCTCCTCCTGCCCTGACGGGCGATTGCCTTGTCTATGGCCTCTTCCATTCCACCCTGGGCTTCCGTGATCATCCCGATCAAGGATGAGCGGGAGAATCTGATTCCCCTCATAGAACAATTGCTCAAGGTTTTAGAGTCGCGGGAAGAATCCCGTGCTGCTCCCTTTGAAATCCTCTTTGTCGACGACGGTAGCACGGACGGAAGCAGTGCGCTTCTCGATCAACTTGTGGAGCAATACGCGCGCGTCGAGGTGATCCACTTCGACAAGAATTACGGCAAGACCGCCGCCTTGGACGCAGGGTTTAAGCACGCCCGAGGTGAATTGGTCATCATTATGGACGGGGATCTTCAAACGGACCCTGCCGACATTGAGACCCTCCTCCCGGATGTCGCTCAGTACGACTTGGTATGCGGCCGGCGGACGGTTCGACAAGATCACCTTATTCGGAAGATGTCGTCACGCATCGCGAATATTGTCCGCAATGCCGTCATCAGAGACGGCATGCACGACACAGGTTGCGGGTTCATGATTTTTCGTCGAGCGGTCATCAAGAAACTACCGCTCTTCGAAGGGCTGCACCGCTTTTTCCCGGCTCTCGCCTTGATGTATGGCTTCACCGTCACCGAAGTCCCTGTCCGCCACTATCCGCGTGTGCACGGAATCTCAAAATACGGAGTGGGCAACCGTCTGTTTAAGGGCCTCTATGATTTGATAGCCGTTCGCTGGATGCAAAGTCGATGCTTGCGATATCGGATTCGTAACGATTCACCCACTATGGACTCCAGTTCCCTCTCTTCGAACCCACCTCATCCTGACCGATCCCATGGCCTCCATTAGAGCCAGTCATCTTCTTCTGGTCATCGCTTTGGCTTGCGTGTTCTTCGTCTGGGGACTCGGCTCGATTGGCCTCACGGATCGAGACGAGGGGAGAAACGCCGAGGCGGGACGCGAGATGTTCGAGACCGGGGATGCGATAACCCCCACGTTTAACTACGAGCCGCGTTTCATCAAGCCGGCCATGCTGTACTGGCTGATGAGCGCCTCCTACCGCGTGTTCGGGGAGAACGAATTTGCCGCCCGCTTTCCGTCAGCCCTGTTCGGCGTCGGGCTGATCGCTCTCCTGTACCTGTTCTTGACTCATGAGCGCGGACCGATCGTCGGACTATTCGGCGCCGTGATGCTTCTCTTGAATGTCGGAATGGTCGCTTCTGCGCGCCAGGCGTTGACCGATATGGTCCTGATCTTCTTCACGACCCTGGCCACCTTCTCGTTCTGGTTGGGTTTCCACGAAAAAGGACCGAAGCGGCGGTGGCTATGGGTGTCGTATATCGCGATGGCCTTCGGAACGCTGACCAAAGGACCGCTCGGCATCCTGGTTCCCCTCCTTGCCATCGTCCCCTATTTGACGGTCACGAAGCAATGGAGGCGGTTTTGGCAGCACGGATTCCCTCTGCGAGGATTCACACTCTACCTCGCCCTGGCGCTTCCCTGGTACGCGGTCATGCTCACGCTGCATGGATCGAGCTACGGCTCTGATGTTCAAACCCATACGCTCTCCCGTTTCCTCAACCCATTTTACGGGTGGGGAGGAACCGTGTTGTTCTATGTGCCGGTCCTGCTATGGGGATTCTTTCCGTGGAGCGCCTTCCTGCCGGTCGCGCTCTACGAGCAGTACAAGGTGTGGAAGGGACGGGGCGTGAGCGTCGCGAATGCCGGGCTTCACGATCGAGACCCCGCGGGCCAACATCGGAATCTGGACCTCTTCGCGGGGCTCTGGTTCCTGACAGTCTTTATCTTCTTCAGCCTTGGCGCCACCCGCCTTCCACACTATATCGGTCCCCTGTATCCTGCCGCTGCCATCGTGGCAGCCTCCTACTGGGCACGCGCAAGTCAGGATCCCGCGCCTTTCGGGTTGCGGCTCGCGCTCTGGATCATGCTCACACTGGGGGTTCTGCTCGCGCTGGTATTTGGCGCCCTCCCGTCCGTCTTCGATGCCTTTGCGGAGAAATTGGCCAAGACCTTCCCCTACGCGACACACTTTCACTTTGATGCGGGACCCTATGCTGTCTCTATTCTATTGCTGGCCGGCATGGCCCTGGTGGGCTACCTAGGGTTTTCCCCGTCCCGGCGCGCCGGTGTATTTTGGGCGGCAGGGACCACGATTGCCTTGGTCATCCTGATCATGTTGCATCTCACGCTTCCTCAACTCAGCCGGTATTTCCTCGCGCCCCCGCAGGAGCTGGCCCTCACGGCGGGGCTCTCTCTACAGCCCGCGGATCGATTGATTTTCTACGGTCCGAATCGGCCGTCGGCGGTGTTCTACGCGAAGCGAAAAGTCATTGTGGTTCGACTGAACGAGGAGGGGAATATCGGCCCTCACGTGAAGGAACCCGGCCGCACGATGATCGTGCTCCCAGCTTCGTTGCGCGACAAGTTGCCTGAGGAAGCCTCAACCCTACCGGTTATCCAGGAACGGTTCGGGTGGATTCTACTGGCAGAAAGAAATAGAGGCGGAGAGTCTTTGTCCGACCACGCCAAATGATGCAAGCAGCGCCTTGCGACATCACGGCAACAGGCGGAATGACACGGCGACGCAGAATCCAAGAGGATGGTTGACTGTCATTCAGAGCAAGTCAGATAGCAAAATACCGTCGGACCAGTTCAGGCTGCAGAATCGTCAAAAGTTCCCCGGCAAGCTTGAGAGTGTAATAGCAGCACGCAATTGCGGCCGCCCCGACGAGGCCCATGCGTCCGAGTCCCACGTCACGATAATGCCTGCGAATCCGTGAAAATGAACTGCCGAGAGACTCTCGGTACCTCCAGTAGATCCAATAACAAGAAGCAAACTGGGGACCGCCGTCCTTGCTGTGCCTCTTACCCTCGATCACTGCATCGTGCCCCGCAATCAGTGCTCTGCAGATGAAGTGCCTCAATCCGTTTGGCGGAGGATGGGACACACGTGCGCTTCGCTGCCGAAAAATGGGTATGCCCCGCTCCTTGAGTTGACCCGCCAACGCGACACATTGCCCACGATATTGTGGTAGGCACGGGAAGGGATTCGATTCGAATACCTCACGCCGAAAGGCGATGTTGTTCGCAAAGAACTGGTCTGTCTGGCAGAGCCCATCGCCTTCTTCCCGGAGCGGAAAGAACCAAAACAGCGCAACGGCCTTGCTGTAGAGGCCTTCCAGGGAAATATAGGTGCCGCCGCAGACGACCTGCACCGCAGGATTGCGAAATGCCCGGAGTAAACCGGCCAACCACCCCTCTTCCGGGATAACATCGCTATCGAGAAATACAATCACATCGCCGTAAAGTCTGCCGTGCGCCAAAATTCTTTAGATCGTAGTAGCTCAACCCATCGGACGCGATGATCTTCAGTTCATCCAGCAGGTCTTGAGACTTGAATGCTTCATGAGTGATCTGTTCTATGAGCTGACGATCGACCGCGAAGCGGTCATACACGACGATGAGCTCTGGTCGAAACAGAGCACGCGCCCCCAGTTGGGCAACCTGCTGCTCCAGTTGCTGCAACATCTTTCTCGCTCGCCCCGCTTCGGAGAGGCGCGCGTTGTCCCATTCGATCACAAACGAAACTTTGGGAATCGTTGAAACTTCAGTGACTGCTGGTGATCGGAACTGTTCCTTTGTGTCGTGGGGGAAGGACACTTCGGCGAGAACGGGATGTTCTGCCATGGCTGCTTCCATCGCCGAGACTTAACGATGAACCAGTGCTCGGCCGACCAGAAGCCATTGTCCATTGAGGCGGGTCCGATCCAGGACCTCAATTGCTCTCCTGGCTTCCTCCGTAGATGCCATCACAACATACCCTGCCAACGGCAACCGTGCGGACACACTCGTCAGAATCCTCGCCGATACCACTTGGCCATAGGCGGCAAACAGGTCATGGAGCTGCTGATCATCGAAACCCCGTGGTAGGCCATCAACAAAGAGTTTGGTGCCCGTGACCGCGTCGCTGGTTGATCGTATCTCCATTACCGAATGAAATTCCGAGGCTTTTGCAGCATCACTTGGGCTTCTCGCGCATAGCCGCAGGTGCCGCAGCGCCAGACCTGCGACCACAGCTCCTTTCCATCGGCCAGATCGAGAATCCGATCCATCACCTGCATAGGAACTTGACACTGTTACAAGGCATCGGCCACCATCATAGGTCGAGCGGCTGACACCAAGCATGAGCCGGGGACCGAACAGGAACAAGTATTCCAAAGTAGCTAGACTTTGGTCTCTGGTTTCTGGAGGTATATTGATCGGGAACTAATTTGAAGGCGGCACTACGGTTGGGCCCCTGTCGGCACCACATACTAAATCCATGGATCTTAAATCCATGAATCTCCGCAACAGAGCAGAAGATTCGTCGCAACACCTCTTTTTGGGGTTCTACAAAATCAGCCGCTTGCACCGCCTGGGATTATCTCTGATTGCTATTACGATCTCGCAGATGTTTGAAGATCACATGAGATCGCGCTCAGAACAAATCTAAGATCAAGGATCAGGTTGTGGCGAAACAGAAGGCGCGTGCGGAAACCATGAAGTTTGCCCCGAGAGACCAACCCCCGACTCAATAGAAATTTACGATCCACGCTGAATTCGAGACAGAAATACAGGGTGGTTCGTTCTGTTCTCTGCTAGTCCTTACGACCTGCGATCCAGGCGCCATGGGGCATTTTGAAGCCTTGCTTGGAGTTGGCAATCTCAGAAACCGCGAGCGTTCCTGTATCGATCTTGAGAACATAGCCGGAGGTGTAGCTTTCGACAACCACACTTCTTTCATCCACCGAGGTCGACAGACTGTGGGCCACACTGAAATCCGCGGGAAGCTCGTGGCCTGGGCGCAGCCGTCTGATGAACTTCGGGCGGTCGCGATTGGAGAAGTCGAACACGGACACAAAGCCATCATCGGCATATGACGCATCAAGCGAATCCTCTTCCGCGATAAACAATTTGTTGCTAGCGACAGCGATCCAGGAGGCCGACCGCAGGACGCCGGGATCGTCTACATCATTAGCAGTCCCAATGATTTTGTTGGCTTTCATTGTCCGGGTATCGACGAGCCAGATACTCGGACCAATGATTGAAGCTTGTGCGGGAGTCAGTGACGTAGGACCAAACTGCATAGTACCGGCGATGGCGAACTGCTCGTCCAGCCAGAAGGCATTATTGATAAACGCGGCGTAACGATCGGCCGTTCCAAGGTGGATCTCGCCTAAGAGTTCCAGCGCCCCCGTTTGACGATCTGGGCGAAACACGCTGAGGTTGCTGTTGTCATAAAAATAGCCCGCACCTAAACCCACCGTGCCACTCCCGTTAAAATACACCCCGTGCAAGTGATTTGACGCGTTACCAAACCGCTGCGACCCAAGGAGCGTATCAGCCTCAACGTCTATCGCGACAATGCGGTCGTCGGTCCACATCGTAAAGTAGGCAAAGCGTGAGTGCGGCAGAAGAGTTGGACCATGAAGCTGGGCAAAAACGGGGCGACTCCAATCCTCGTCCACCTTCTTGTTGACATACTGATCGGGCGAGGTTTGAGTGACCGGAGGGAAGGTGCTGCGGCTACCCGCCTGATCGGTTTCCAGGTTCTTAACGACCTGAACATCCGCAGTTCCCGCCGCCCAATTAATGGAATTGATGTTGATCACGGCGATGCCGACTGGTTCGGTTGCAGACGCCATGTAAGTGACGAGAACCTTCTTCCCATTAGGAAGAAGCAGGGTGTGTTGTGGCGCGGGGCCCGGCCAGCCCGGAAGCGCCTTGAGGTCAACCTTGGCTTTGGCGCCGGTCAGCAGGTCGCTGAACACCAACGCGTACGTGTGCATGTCCACGAAACTCAGGAGTGAAGGGCCCGGCTCTTCGTGCCGCGTCTTTAGATTCCTTTCAGCCTCGAGATCGGGACGCGCACTGCAACCTACGAGTGCGATGATAAAGCACGACACAATAGATAAGGTGATCACATTTCGCTTCATGGGTTGACTCCTTGCTCTTCCGTTGGAGTTGGCAGAGTGTGCTTCGTCGGAGCGGCTAGCGACGCCTTCGTTCTACCTACTGACGGCGCGTCATGCCGACCTTTGGCAAATTCCGGGCGCTCTCTACGGGAAAGGAAGAAGATTGTGTCGCGCATAGCCGACACAAAAATTCTTTTGAACTGAACCGCTCCGCCGACCGCTTGGAATTTTAATACAACATTGGCCCGCTTGAGGAGAAGATTTGCGCTGGCCGTGGAGCGTCTGCTACGGGAGCGATGATCGGGAAGGGAACATGGGGCGATCAGTAAGTCCCAGGGCCATACGAGGGGTATGAGGCGGATGCCCTAGGATGGGTGCTGAGCTGCCAATTCTCGGCAACCGTGGCAGCCATACTTATCACAAATGCCATTCAGCAACGTGAGAAAACAAGATTGCTATCGTTGGACGCAAAGGATTCTTCCGCTCGCGAGGCTACCGAGCATTGAGCTCATAAATGCGTCCGAAAAGCCTCATTCCTACAAGAACTCTGACCGTTACGTACTCCACCATCGACTTCTTTGAAGGATGGGTAATACTTTGGGCCAGTTTCTCCTGCCCTCAATGTCCATTATTTTGGTCACCAACTACGGTGAACTCTTTGGCCAGCGGACGGTTTATGTACCGTAGAAGCTCTGACGCAATGGGTGGATAAACTATAGAGTAACCAATACCGAGCAGATACCAGTCTCAACTTGTAGCAGGCAGGGGCTTTTGGGTTGGAGCCCGGCCTATCCCAGCTTCACCTCCTCTATCTTGACCGCTAGTTGTCGTTAGCAGTATGCCTTCCTCCTTTTGGTCAATACCGGCCGACGTACAAACTACCTTATCGTGCTAGTGAGTCAAGAAGCGAGACCAGCGAATTAGGGTCGATACGGTAGGTATCGTACCTTAAGACATTTATTCTATAATGTAACACCGGCCATGATGACGTCTAAGCAAGACCCCATGCACGCCGTGGCCATCGTGACGTGCTTCGTTGTTGCCACCTCTAGCCTCTCCGCCTTCGCGGTCCCGCCTCGGAGTCCATCAAACAGACGCATGCAGCTGTCTTGCAGGTTCTGCACGACCAAGACCTCCAAGACCCCGCACGAGCCGGAGAACGGCAGCAGCAGCTTAGCCTCATCATGGCCCAACGCTTCGGCTGTCGCGAAATGGCCCAACATCTCTTGGGTCCACAATGGAATGCCTTGGACGAAAACCAACGGGCAGAATTTGTTCGCTTATTTCGCCTGCTGCTTCTGAAGAATTATGCCAATCAGATTGATCGATACGCCGATCAACGGATCGATTATCTAGACGAACAAGCACATAACGGAAGGGTTCTTGTCCGGACGAGACTCATCGCGCCGCAGCGTGAACTCTTATTGGAGTTTTGGCTCTTCGAGAGGCTCGGTGACTGGCTAGTTTATGATGTCGTGGTCGATGGGATCAGTCTGATCCAGAACTATCGTGGCCAAATCACGTATGTGTTGCGGATGTCCTCCTATGACAAGCTGGTTGAGAAAATGCAGCAGAAGGTCTGCCCTCACGGGTGCCGTGACGGCAAATGAAAAGATTTCTGAAGGCTTTGACGGCCATCCCGATTCGATCAGTAACTTCTGTGCCGGTATGGCAATCCTTTCTTTCTCTCCGGGCAGCATCAATACTCCAATAATCTTAGATAATTACCGAGCCAAGATCATCCGGCAACTCCGTTACCGGAACTTATCACATGCTCAGGGTGAAGCATCTCGATCCCTAATTCCGGTACCCTGCCCGGTGTCCAGCGATGCGGCAAAAGGCTGTGTGTTGGTCTCTCACGACATGCGGCTCAGTCGGCGGCCATGGCTAATGAAACTCGCCTCTGAAGCCGCTAGCTAAATGAGCAGAAGTCTTGCGGAAGAAGTGAGTTGGTGCCGAAGGGGGGACTCGAACCCCCACGGGTTACCCCATACGCCCCTCAAACGTACGTGTCTACCAGTTCCACCACTTCGGCGTGGGCGCATTATAGAAGTGGCTCAAAACCCTTGTCAATGAACCGTCCCTCCAGTACAATCCATCTCTCAGTGCGTGCCGCTGCTTCCGTAGCGCGATGGATAACCCACCCGGCCTGCCGCTGAGGATTGATGGTTCCCCCCGGACACACAGTCACGTGACACCTAACTCCAACACCCTCGCCGGCGCTTTTTTTGATGTCGATAATACGCTCGTGCCGGGGTCGGCGATCGAAGTCGGTTTCTTCCGGTATCTGCTGAAACGCGGTTTCGTGGGAGCCGGCGAGGCGGTTCGCAGCCTGTGGTTTTTGCTCCAACATATCCCGCCCCTCTCGTTGCATGCCCTCCGCGAGCGAAAATTGTATCTCGCGGGGAAACAACCGGCCACCATCGAGCCGTTAGCGCACGACTTCATTCAATTGGAAATCTGCCCACGCCTGTCGCCGGACGGACGCGCGGCGATTGAGTCACACCGGCGTGCGGGACACGAACTGGTCCTGTTGACAGGCTCGCTGGATTTCCTCATCGCCCCGTTGGCTTCCGTGCTCGAGGTGAAGACGGTGCTGGCCGCGCGGCCGGAGCGGACTCCTGAAGGATATACCGGCCACCTCTTGCCTCCCTTCCCGTACGGCGAAGGGAAACGCCGGTTGGTCGAGTCCTTTGTAACGCAGCACAATATGGATTTGAAACATTGCTACGCCTATGGCGACAGCCCGGGGGATGTGGAGGTCCTCCAGTCGGTCGGGTATCCTATGGTGGTGAACCCAATCCGAGGAATGAGTCGGATTGCCAGGCGGCATGGGTGGCCGGTCGCAAAGTGGACGTGAGAGACTGATGAAAAGGGGAGGACGGGATGGAAGGGCTGGCCTCCGTGCTCGCGCAACGCGCACGATCAGAATGTGCTCGTTGGACGCGCGCAATCGAGGCCTGCCCTGCCATCCCTTTCATGACAAACGCGGCCTCGTTGCGACGGGAAGGGGCGCGTCCCACGGGAACAGAGCCTGTTCTGGCAGGCTCGGGGTGGGCGGGTGAGATTGACCATTTCGATCAGCCTCTACCTATCAACTCCGATCGAAAGATGCTGCTGAATGCTGAACGCTGACGCCTGATAGCTTTTTGCTAACCATGAGAGTGACCGAAATCTTCCACAGCATTCAGGGTGAGTCGAGCTATGCCGGGCTCCCCTGCGTGTTCGTCCGACTCACAGGGTGCCCGCTGCGCTGTTCATGGTGCGATAGCGAGTATACCTTCCACGGCGGAACGGACATGACGCTTGAGCAAGTGATGAGCCGAGTCAGTAGCTATGGGTGCCGGCTGGTCGAGGTGACCGGAGGCGAGCCGTTGCACCAGCAAGAGGCCTTACGGCTCATTGAGGTGCTATGCGAGGAGGGATACACCGTCCTCGTTGAGACCAGCGGTGCGATCGACATCTCACCCGTGGATCAGCGGGCTCGCGTCATTGTGGATGTGAAGTGTCCCGGCAGCGGCATGATGGATCGGATGGACTGGGACAACCTCGGCCGCGTGACGGCCAAAGATGAGGTAAAATTTGTCATCAAAGACCGCGCGGACTACGACTGGGCCGTATTGATACTCAAACAGTATGACCTGGAGCATCGTTGCATGGTCTTATTCGGGCCCGTCTTTGGTGATCTGGATCTGCGGCAACTGGCCGAGTGGATTCTCGCGGATAAGCTTCGGGTTCGCTTTCAGATGCAGTTGCACAAGTACATATGGGACCCCGATATGCGGGGCGTCTAACGGGATGCTGAAAAAGGCCCCCAACTTCGTTCTCAGCTCGAAAAAATCCTCAACGTACCCCAGAGGGTACGCCTGCGGTTTTTTCTTTGCCTGCGGCCTCGTTGGATGACCTTTTTGAGCATCCCACTGGGAGGATAATATCGGCATGAACGTGATGAACGTACGGGTGAAGCAAGGTCGGATCGAGCGTGAGCCGGCTGAAGTGTTGGTATTGAGTCATTTTGAAGATGAGGCGGGACTTTCCGGTCAAGCGGCTGCCATCGACCGCGCGTTACACGGCGCCCTCCGCAACCTTCTCAAGAACAGAGAGTTTCAGGGCAAGAGCAATCAGACGGTCCTGCTTCACACACAGGGCAACCTGCCCGCGAAGCGCGTCCTCCTGGTCGGTCTTGGAAAAAGAAAAGATACGCGCTTGGATACAGTGCGGCAGGCCATGGGGACTGCGGTCAAGCGGATACGTCAAGCCGGAGCCGGATCGTTCCTCACGCCGCTTCACGGTGATATGCTGCCGCGCACTTCTGCCCTCGAACTTGCCCAGGCGATGACGGAAGGCGCCATCCTCGGTGGGTACCAATTTACGGTCTATCGAAGCAATTCCTCTGAGGAACCGAAAGACATCGACACAATGACGGTGGTCGAGCCGAGAACCGACGCGGCCAGCGCCGTGAAAGAAGGTGTTCGGCGTGGGGTGGCCAGCGCCGAAGCGACGATGTTCGTGCGCGACCTTTGCAATCACCCCTCCAATGTCATGACTCCCACCCGTATTGCCCATGAAGCGAAGGCCATCGCTCGCGAGCACGGCGTCCGGGTCAAGATTCTGGAGCAGCGGGAGGTCGCTAAACTAGGTATGGGAGCGTTTCTGGGTGTCGCTCGCGGCAGCCACGAGCCGCCGAAATTCATCATCTTGGAATACCAAGGACAACGAGGCAGCGTTCGCGGGAACGGACGCCGGGGGAAACCGATCGTCCTGGTGGGTAAGACCATCACGTTCGATACCGGCGGCATCTCACTCAAGCCGGCCGAGAACATGGAGCAGATGAAAGCCGATATGACCGGCGGTGCGGAAGTTCTGGCGACGATACGCGCTGCATCTCGGCTGCGCTTACCGCTCCACGTCATCGGGCTCCTCCCCGCGACCGAAAATATGCCGGGCGGACGGGCCATCAAGCCGGGAGACATTCTCAAGACGCTGTCGGGGCAGACGGTCGAGGTGCAGAACACCGACGCGGAAGGACGGCTGATTCTGGCTGATGGGTTGAACTATGCCACCCGGTACAAACCCGCGGCGATCGTTGACGTGGCCACGCTCACAGGCGCATGCATGGTTGCGCTGGGTCAGTTTGCCGTCGGCATGTTGGGGAACAACGACGGCCTGAAGCAGCGCATCCAGCAAGCCGGCCTGAAGGCGGGCGAGCGGGTCTGGGAAATGCCGCTCTGGGACGAATATTTCGAGCAGCTCAAGAGCGACGTGGCCGACATGCGCAATATCGGCGGCCGTGGCGGCGGGATGATTACGGCGGCCCTCTTTCTCAGCAAGTTCGTGGGAGATTGCCCCTGGGTGCATCTCGACATCGCCAGCACGGACTGGAGCGAACGTGAACGGGCGTACATCTCGAAAGGCCCCACCGGCATCGGAACCCGTCTATTGATTCAATTCCTTCTTCATGAGGCGACTGGCAAATCATGAGTGCGTGCAGCGTTTTCTTTTCGCCTCCGCCCACCCCAGGCGATATCTCACCAGCCCCACCCCGAGCCGGCCAAGACCGGCTCTTTCCCGTGGGACGCGCCCCCTCCCGATTGCACCCGCCCACCCCAGGCGCGTTCCGTAGCCGCGAAGTCTCGGCTGAGCGAGGTTCAATCAGACACATCCTTTCCCTGGCAGCCCGCAGCGTTCAGGCACAGGGCCGGCCATGACGGACCTGCGCGATCAGATCGGCCAACTCTTCATGCTCGGATTTTCCGGGACGTCGGTGTCCTCGGAGCTCGCCGCACTCATGGCCGACTATCGGCCCGGCGGGTTGATCGTCTTCTCGCGAAATCTCAAATCTGCCGGGCAGATCGCTTCGCTCACGAACGATCTCCAGAAGCTGGCGACAAACTCGCCGCTCCTACTGTCGATCGACCAGGAAGGCGGTCGCGTCTCACGACTGCCGGCCGGGTTCACGATCTTCCCGCCTTGCGCCGTGCTCGGGCATTGCGGATCAGCCGAGCTGGCCTACGCCGCCGCAGCCGCAACGGCAGTGGAACTGCGCGCCGTTGGCCTCAACATGAACATGGCGCCGGTCTTGGATGTGGATACCAACCCGGACAATCCCATCATCGGAGACCGGGCATTCGGCCCCAAGGCGGAGCAGGTCTGTGAGTTGGGGCTGGCGACCATGGCGGGCTTGCAGGACAATAAGGTCGTCGCCTGCGGCAAGCATTTTCCCGGACACGGAGATACCATTGCCGACTCGCACAAGGAGCTGCCGGTTGTCCGCGCGTCGGCCGAGCGGCTTCGGACGCTGGAACTGCGTCCGTTCCGGCACGCGATCGACAATGGCCTGGCCACGATCATGACCGCGCATGTCATGTATCCAAACCTAGATCCCACGTATCCCGCGACTCTCTCCTCCACGATTCTGACCGGCTTGCTCAGGGACGAGCTCCGATTCAACGGCGTCATTCTGACCGACGATCTGGAGATGCATGCGATCATCGATCACTACGGTATTGAAGACGCCGTAGTGCGGGCATTTCAGGCCGGCGCCGATATCCTCCTGATCTGCAAAGACCGCGATCGCGAAGTCGCGGCGATGGAGGGCCTCTACCGTGGGGTCAAGGACGGGACCATTCCGATGACTCGAATCGAGGAATCCCTTCGCCGGATCGCGCGTCTCAAAGAGCGTTTTCTCACTCCCCAGGCCTCCGCCGACCTCCAAACTGCCAAACAGATCGTGGGAAGCCACGCGCACCGGACATTGTTGGAAACCATCCGACAAGCCGGTGAGCGACGTGCGGACAGACCCTTCTCATGAGCCCTTCTCCCTCGGCTCTTCTTCTCGATCTGCCGTGAAAGCCATGCCCGTCAGCCGGAAAGAGCTTTGGGCATGGTGCATGTATGATTTCGCCAATTCCTCGTTCACGACGCTCATCGTCACGGTCGCCTACAGCGTGTACTTCGTTCAGGTCGTCGCCGCTCATCTGGGGGATGGAACCGCAGAGCGGGTGTGGTTCTGGGGATATGCCGCCTCCATGTTCGTGGTGGCGTTGCTCTCACCGACGCTGGGAGCGCTTGCCGACGCGCGCGCTGCAAAACGAACCTTTCTTATCATCTCCACGCTCGTCTGCGTCGCCTGCACCGCGCTCCTTGCCTTCGTGCAACCGGGGGACGTCTGGTTGGGTTTGATCCTCTTCGGCATGGCGAATGTCGCGTTCGACCTCGGCTTTCTCTTCTGCAGCGCCTTTCTGGTCGAGATCACGGCTCCATCAACGATGGGTCGGATCTCCGGGTATGGATGGGGACTGGGCTACGTCGGCGGCCTCTTGTCCCTGGCGCTGGCCTATCCCTTCATCAAAGGCGGCTTCGGACCGGAGAACCTCGGACTCTACCAGCTCAGCTTTGCGGTGACCGCGCTCTTTTTTTTACTGGCCGCGCTGCCGACGTTCTTCTTTCTGAAAGAGCGGGCGGTTCCGCAGAGCGTCACGACCGGGGCTCCGCTCTGGCGAGAGGCCCTGAACAGGTTGGCGATGACGAGGCGACAACTCGGGCGGTATCGAGATTTAGCCGTCTACTTGATCGGATACCTCATTTACACGGACGCGATCAACACGGTGATCGTCGCCTCGGCGATTTTCGCGAACAAAGTCCTGGACTTTTCACCGGGCGATCTGATTATCTATTTTCTCATTACGCAGATCACCGCGGGATTGGGTGCGGTCGCATTCGGGGTGCTGGCCGATCGGATCGGTGCCAAACGGACGATCAGCTTGACGCTGGTGATGTGGATCATCCTGTCCGTCGGCGCGTCGGCAGTTCAGACCCATGCCCAGTTTTATGTCATCGGATTGATCGCCGGGGCAGCCCTCGGCGCGAACCAGTCCGCCAGCCGGATGCTCCTCGGCCGATTTACGCCGGTCGGGCGCCAAGGCGAATTTTTTGGATTCTTTTCCGTCACAGGAAAATTCGCCGCCATCATCGGACCGCTGGTCTATGGCGAAGTCACCGCCTGGACAGGCAGCCAGCGCTGGGCGGTCCTCTCGATGGCGGTGTTCTTCGCCATCGGCCTCGCCGTCTTTCAGGCCGTCAACGAACACCGAGGGATCGCGGTCGCACATGAATCATGAGCTCTCAGCCACCAGCAAGCAGTGTTCAGCGACGAAAGGAATTTCTCTCTACGCTGAACGTTGATAGCTGATCGTTAGAACAAGGAACATCATGCCACTCAAGAAAGGCGACATTCTTGACGAGCAGAAGCGGCATCCGGACAGTTGCGGGCTGGTGGTCAAGGTTATGGGCGGTGGAGAGGGATTTGAAAGAATCGTCTGCTGCGATCACGACCTCACGGAAGAGGATGGGGTGTCGCAGGTTGGCTCCACGAGGGGCCGGAAAAAGGGAGCCTTGCCGGTCGGCGTGATCCTGGATGAAAGGAAGCTCTATCCCAACTCCTGCGGGCTGCGCGTCATGATTATGGACGGCGGCGAGGGGTTCCGCGAAATCATCTGTTGCGGTCACTCCTTGACAATGAATGCGATGAAGGAACTCAACTTCGGGCAAAGGCGCGACGCGTTTCCATCCGACCCAGGACCCGGCCCACAAGGCACCGCATAAGGAATAGCAATAGAGGATAGCGAATGGCTCTGAGCTGCTAGCTATTCGCTCCCACAAAAATGGGCGACCGCACTGAATCCATAAAACAGTGGTTAACGTGGATGGATTGGCTCGACCGTTGGGGGTACATTACTGCGGGCCTGAGCCTGCTCGTGCTCGGCATGCTGATCTTCGCGCACAGCTGGTTCGTCTTCGTGGTCGATGCGACTCAGAAGACAGGCATGCTGGTTGCCGGCCTACAACTCCTGAACGACCTCCTGCTCGTGATCATCTTGCTGGAGCTGTTCCGTACGGTCGTGCGATTTCTCCAGACCGAAATTCTCGCCCTCGAGCCGTACTTGGCCGTCGGGATCATCGCCTGCACGAGGCGAATTTTGACCGGCAGCGCTGAACTCTCTCATATGCCTGAGGTCACCGATGAGCTGTTCAACCGATATCTGATGGATGTCGGCGTGAACGTGGCGGTGATTATGGTCCTCGTCATCGCCGTCTTTCTCGTTCGCAAACGACCGGACCTTGCCGCACAAAGGTGAGGCTCCTTATTCATCGCTCGCGCACCTCGGCGGCGTCTGCTCACGTGACGCCCATTATTCCTCGCGTCGCGGAGCTCGCACCACCGTTCATCAATAATCCGGTCCAGCCACTCCGGATCTCTCCACGATGTCGCCACTGGGGATCCTCGACACACTCATGACGGGGGAAGAACCGGTCCGCTGGAGTACGCATGGGCACGTCACAGCCTTGGCGGCGGGGCCGGCGGCAGCCCTATTTCTGTTCCTGATCCCAATGCCCGCCCTGACTGCCGACGCGCATGCACTAGCGGCGATCCTCAGTTGTGTGATCCTGTATTGGATTCTGGAACCGATCCCGCTGCCGGTCACGTCACTGCTCGGGGCAGCCGCTTGCGTGGTGGCCGGGCTCGGGTCTGCGAAAAGCATCTTTGCCTCCTTCGGGCATCCCATCATCTTTCTCTTCATCGGCAGTTTTCTTTTGGCTGAGGCCATGGCTGTTCACGGTGTCGATCGGCGAGTGGCGACCGGAATTCTCTCCCTCTCGTGGGTCGGCGCCCGACCTTCACGGATTCTGCTGGCAGTAGGCGCCGCGACGGCGGTCATCTCGATGTGGATCAGCAACACCGCCGCCACTGCGCTGATGCTTCCGATCGGATTGGGTGTGCTGAGCACGCTTCGGGACGCGTCGAGCGAGAACGTCGGACCGTATCGTACCGGCATGATGTTGATGCTGTCCTATGCCGCGACGGCCGGAGGCATGGCCACGATCATCGGCACCCCACCGAACCTGATTGGCGCGGGACTCATTGCCCAACAGACGGGCGTCACGATTTCATTTCTGACCTGGCTGCTGTTCGGCCTTCCCTTAGCGATTGTCACACTCTTCTCGGCCTGGGGGCTGCTCCTCACGTTGTTCCAGTCTCATGTGCCGGTTCTCCCCGGCATCCACAAGTCAGTTCGAGATCAGCGGCGAGGACTGGGCGAATGGACGCGCGGACAGATGAATGCGTGTGTCGCGTTCGGCGTGGCGGCGTTTTTGTGGGTCGCGCCGAGCTTGGTGGCAGCCGTGGACGGACCGGACAATGCCGTGGTGGTCTGGATCGAGGCGCATCTCCCGAACGAGTTGGTCGCTCTGCTCGCCGCCGGCTTGCTGTTCGTCCTTCCCACGGACCTGCGCAACGGAAGGTTTACGCTGTCCTGGAAGGAAGCGACGAACATCAACTGGGGCATCATCCTCCTGTTTGGGGGAGGGCTGGCCTTTGGGGATCTGATGATGAAGACCGGACTCTCACACGCCATCGGAGAAGGATTCGTCACATTCTTCGGCGTGAAGACAGTCTGGGGTCTGACCGCCATTGCGATCCTTTCTGGCGTCATTGTGAGCGAGTTGGCCTCAAACACCGCGTCGGCGAGCCTGCTCATTCCGGTGGTCATCGCAATCGCGCAGGCCGCGGGCGTCTCTGCAGTGCCGCCGGCGCTCGGCGCTTGCCTCGGCGCCAGTCTGGGATTTGCCTTACCAGTCTCGACTGCTCCGAACGCCATCGTCTATGGCACCGGACTGGTCCCCATGCGAAGCATGATCCGCGCCGGTGTCTTGTTCGATATACTCGGCGCGATCCTGATCTGGATCACACTCCGAATTCTGTGTCCGGCCATCGGACTCGTGTGAATCTCTTCGCTCTCTTGAATGGACCGACCGGATATGGCATCATGCGCCCTCTCGTTGGTGAAGTGAAACATAATGGCGAACCTCTTGGAATACGTCGGCAACATTCACATCTTTCTCGGCCCGTACCGAGGGAATCCTATCTCCCTGTACTTGAAACGTGGCTCTAACGGGTGCGAAATCGCGCCGAAGGTCTATCCTTGGAATGAGGTGGTGGGGAAAGGGGAGACACCCAATCGGGCCGCTGCCGATTTTGAAGAGAAGTGGAAAGCGAAAAGTCTCTCGGCCGAGATGTACACCGGTCCGTCCTGGCAAGGCGGGATCAAACCCGAGAAACCGGCGCCGCCGAAGCCGCCGGCCGCCGCTAAACCTGTCGCTCCGGCCGCTGCTCCGGGGACGGAACCGAAGGGTGCCGACACCACTCCCGCCAAACCGGCGGTAACCGCTACTCCCGCGGCCGATAAGAAAGCCGCGGCTGCTCCTGCTGCGAACCCCGACATGGCGGCCACTCCTACCAAACCCACCGGAGAGCCCACCTAGACCGGCTTTCGCCTACCGTTGCTTACTCTCCGGCCTCCGCGACGATGTCGTTCGACGACAAGGTTCCATTGGCCAGCTTGCTGTGTTTCATCCCATAGCCGAGATAAATGACGACCCCAATCACGGTCCACACCGCAAACCGGACCCAGGTCAGGGTCGGCAGAAAGGCCATCAGCCCGAGGCACGCCGCGATTCCCAACAACGCCACCCACGGCATGAAAGGAACTCGAAATGGTCGCGGATGGGCAGGCCGGGCCCGCCGCAGGATGATGACCCCGAAGCAGACGAGCACAAAGGCGAAGAGCGTGCCGATATTGGTCATGTCCGCCGCCTCGCCGATCGGCACGAGCGCCGCGAGCACGGCTACCGCCACACCGGTGAGAATCGTCGCGCGATGGGGTGTCCGATACCGTGGATGGACGACAGCAAGCCATGGTCCCAGCAGTTGGTCACGTGACATGGCGAAGAACACCCGGATCTGTCCCATCATCATGACCACCAGCACGCTGGTAATCCCTGCGACCGCCCCTACCGCCACCAAGGCCGCTCCCCACTGGAACCCTGCGACCCGCAACGCTTCGGCCACCGGCGCATGCACATCGATCTTCGTATAGGGAATCATGCCGGTGAGCACGGCGGCCACCAAGACATAGAGGACCGTACAGATGCTCAGGGAGGTAATGATGCCGATCGGGAGATCGCGCTGCGGATTTTTTGCTTCTTCGGCGGTCGTGGACACGGCGTCGAACCCGACGTACGCGAAGAAGACGATGGCGGCGGCGGCCCCGACCCCCTCAAACCCGTAGGGCATGAACGGCGACCAGTTCCTTGGTTCTATCGATGAGGACCCCACCGCGATGAAAAAGAGGACGACAGCCAGTTTTATCAACACGATCACACCGGTAGTGCGAGCGCTTTCCTTCACGCCGATCACGAGCACCACCGTCACCAGCAGCACAATGATCGCGGCGGGCAAATTGGCCACCCCGCCTTCGAGCGAGCCGGGCGCATGGGTGGCCCATACCGGCAAGTCGATGCCGAGGGTTCTCAGGATGTTGTTAAAGTAGCCGGACCACCCGATTGCGACGGCGACACAAGCCACGCCATACTCGAGGATGAGGTTCCACCCCGTGATCCAGGCCAGGAACTCCCCCAATGTCGCGTACGAATAGGTGTACGCGCTGCCTGCGACCGGAATCATTGCGGCCAGCTCCGCGTAGCAGAGCGCGGCCAAAGCACAGGTGATGCCGGACAGGACAAACGACAGCACAATACCGGGTCCGGCTCCGGGACGATGGGCGTCGCCCACCACGGCCGTACCGATGAGCACGAAAATGCCGGTCCCGATGATCGCTCCGATGCCCAGGGCGGTTAGATCCCAGACCGTGAGCGTTTTTTTCAGGCGGTGCTCGGGACGATCGCTATCCGCGAGGATTTGCTCAATGGGTTTGACGCGCAAGAGAGAATCGGTTGGATGCGACACTCGGCCTCCATTCGATGACAGTGGACAAGACAATGTTACCAGGGTTTCCAAAAAAGGAGTGCCGGCGACGGTTGGGAGGTTGCTCAGGAGCGACCGTGAAGGGGCTATGCAGCCGAGCGGCACAGGAGCATCCTTTTTCTTAGCATGCTTTTCGGGCGACCTTGAGAAAGGCCTGGAACAGCCTCCGATGCACGTCATGACGGTCATAGAGAAATTCGGGATGCCACTGGACCCCAAGCAGGAAGGGATGCGAGGGGACTCGATGGCTTCGATCACCCCGTCTGGAGCCACCGCGCTGGCCACCAGCGACGGCGCGACCTGCTTCACGGACTGATGATGGGAGCTATTCACGCGGATCTTCGCCGCTCGGGCGATCGTCCTGAGCAGGCTTCCAGGTGCGACGTCGATCGAGTGAGATAACCGGGTCGCCGGGAGAGGTGACCGATGGGGGAGCGCCGACTTGAGCTGTGATGAAATATCCTGGACGAGACTTCCGCCCAAGGCCACATTCATCGCCTGCATGCCGCCACAGATCCCCAAGACCGGCAGGTCGCTGTCAGCCGCCATTCTGGCGATATCCAGCTCAAAGTCATAGCGCTGCCGGCTGACCACCCGAAATGCGTATCGCTGGTGTTCGCGGTAGAGGCTGGGAGGAAGGTCCGGACCGCTGCCGGTCAGCAACAGACCGTGCACTCCCTTCAACAAACCACGCCGGACAGCTCGATCCTCCGCCAGCGGCAAGATCAGCGGTACGCCACCGAGTTCTTCGATGGCCCGGACATAGCGAGCCCGCAGGAAATAGGTCGGCTCACGGCCCCCCATGTCCTCACGATCGCCGGCATTGAAATCCGGCGTCACCCCGATAATGGGCTTCATGCGAACGGCGTCAGGACGCGTGGATTATTTCATCGGCTCCGGTGTTGACATCGGCTCGAGAGAAGGCGTCGGTTCATGGATCGGCTGTTCCGACACCTCTTCGTCTTCCGGCGGCACGCCGAGGAAGCGCACCGCCTTTTCCCCTTTCAGGTGTTCAGGGGTAATCACATAGGTGCCCCGCATACTGGTGTTCCAGACTGCGCTGGCTGCCTTTTTGTCCCCCGCACTGAATGCGTAGGTAAACCCGCCGAAGATTCCTCCGAGAGTGGCGAACATGAATTTTCCGATTCCGTACGGGATAGACAGGAAGACACTGGCCGCGCCGAGCCCATACTGGGTGCCGGTACTCTGGCGACGCTCATCAGACCCGCCACCCATCTCTTGAGCCCAGCCCGACGGAACCACCGCGAGGTGAAAGAAGGCCACAGCCAACACGATGGCCGTCATCCGAAACCGGACGGCTTCAGATTTGACCTGTTTCCGATCTACATCGAAATGTCCCACTGTTGACCTCCTTAACGCTCACGTCTGCGTGTTCGTCATGGCGCAATGCGTGACAGTAGTTACAACAAATCGGGGCCGGATGCAACACTCAATATCATGGTGCGTCGTGATGAGGACGCGCAGACCTCCGGTTAGGTTGCCGGAATATCCAGTTCCGTAAGGATGTTCGTTTTGATCCGATCGCCGTGTTCCACGACCATACGATCGACCTCTGCGACAAAGCGGTCGGATTCCACACGGCTGTTTTCCTGTCGGATGTCGGTCGCCAGCGTGAGCGAGAGCTTGAGCGAACAGATCTCCTGAACCAACAGGTCACGTGCGCGACTTTCGGAGTCCTCTCGCTCGGTGGCAGGCAGCGCGCGTACGATCGCCTTCAGCCAGACGTCAAACCCGATGCGCTGTTTGATCGACGCCACCTGCGCGTCACCGACCTCGACGGCAATCTGCGCGCCCCCTTTCCAGCTTCGCTTCTTGACGTTGAAGATACAAACCTGCTGGGACGGGGGCTCCGTCATCGCCTCGGGGCCGTAAAACAGTGTGATCCGATAGAGTGGAAGTTGGGGCGTGGGAATCGACGACATCGTCTCCTCTCGCGGCTGCATTGTAGCATGCCTCGCAGCGGCTCGACGCGCATTGACGTCGCGTCTTTCCCACGGCTAAGATACCGCCCGTGACGGACACGATGCGCCTCCTAGACCGCGTCGCGGAGATCCAGCAGGTCTTGCGCGATTCCTTCGACGTGGACGGATGGCTGTTCTATGATTTTCGGGGCAGCGACCCCCTCGCCTATCGCATCCTCCGGATCGACCCGACCCGCCATGTCACTCGACGCTGGTACTACTGGATCCCTGCGCAGGGGAACCCGGTGAAACTGATGCACCGGATCGAGCCGCACATCCTCGACGAGCTGCCGGGAGAGACGCTGCTCTATGTCTCCTGGCCTGAGCAGCGGGCCTGTCTGGCGCGCACGCTGACGAATGTCAAGCGGGTCGCGATGCAATATTCCCCGATGAACGCCATTCCCTACATCTCGCGGGTGGATGCCGGAACGTTGGAATTGATTCGAAGCCTCTCGGTCGACGTGGTGACCTCGGCGGATCTGGTGCAGCGCTTTGAAGCGGTGTGGAACGATCATCAGCTCGCGTCGCATCAGGACGCCACCGACAAACTTCGCCGTATCGTGGATGAAGCCTTCGAACATGTCGGACATTCGGTCATGACCCACCAATCAATGAGTACGGTCTGCAGCAATTCATCCTGTCCCGCATCGCAGATCATGGATTGATCGCATCCACCCCCCCGATCGTCGCCGTCAATGCGCACAGCGCCGATCCTCACTACGGACCCGGACCGGAGGGGTCGGCCGAGATCGTGTCGGGAGATCTCCTGCTGATCGATCTATGGGCCAAGCGACTCGAACCAGGCAGCGTCTACGGAGACATCACCTGGACCGGCTACGTCGGGCATGAGATCCCCCCGCACCATCGCGAGGTCTTTCAGATCGTGCGTGAGGCGCGCGACGTTGCGCTGGCCTTCGTTCGCACCCATGTCTCCTCGGGACAATTTCCCTGCGGGTGGCAGGTGGACGAGGTCTGCCGCCAGGTGATCAGGCAGGCCGGCCACGGCGACCGGTTCCTTCATCGCACGGGGCATTCCATCGGTGAAGAAGTGCACGGCAACGGCGCCAACATCGACAATCTGGAGACACGGGACGAGCGGCGGCTCTTACCGAAGACGTGTTTCTCGATTGAGCCGGGGATCTATCTCACCGGGCAGTTCGGCATTCGAAGCGAATTGGATGTGTACCTCTCGGAGCGAGAAGCCATGGTCTTCGGCCAGCCCATCCAGACGGACATTGTCCCAATTCTGAAGTAGACGCGCCGTACCATGTCAGGGTCGCTACCCGAAAGGGTCCTTTGTCTGGCTCCCCGCTTCTCACCTTCATTGGCTTGACACCACTGAGTTCAGCCGGATAGTCTGAAGCCACGGAGTCGTCGATGTTTGGCACGCTTGGGTTTT
Source organism: Nitrospirota bacterium (assembly GCA_963703955.1). Lineage (GTDB taxonomy): Bacteria > Nitrospirota > Nitrospiria > Nitrospirales > Nitrospiraceae > CAVPGK01. The sequence goes on from CAVPGK010000023.1 coordinate 119,805, forward strand.
CGGAATTAATCATCATTCTGGCCATTGTTCTGATTATCTTTGGCGCAGGCCGGCTTCCCCAGATCGGTGAGGGGCTCGGAAAGGCGCTGAAAGGATTCAAGAAAGAAGTACACGAGGCGCCTCCCCCTCTCGATCCGCAGGCAGGCGGCACGACCGGCCCCGTGGCCACGGCATCCCAGCCGATCGAAGATGCCCAGGTCGTCGCGCGATCTCCTCAGCCTTCGGCGCCCGAGGTCGCCCGTCCCTCGGCGCCTTATCAACCAGGACCCGAATCGACGCCCGGAACAACCGCGGCGCTCATGGCAGGTGCGGCTCCCCAACACGCGCAGCTTCCTCGACCGCTCTCAGTTCAGCCCGCACCTAGTGCGGCCAGCATACAACCAGCCACGGCCAGGCAGCCGACACCGCCTCCAGGACAGTCCTCACAGCCGGTGACGATGGAACAGCGGATGTCCCAGCCTCCGCCTGCTCCACCGGGCATTTATCCGGCTTTGCCTCCCTCCGCCCAAGCCAAAGCGCCGACCAAACGACCGTCGGCTGTGGTGAACAAGGAAGCCGTGGCTCGGGTTCAAGCTCAGCAGGCAGCACTCAAGGCGAAGGGTGCTCAACAACCACAGACCTCGGGTGCAAACCAACCAGGGCTTTCTCCAAAAGACATGCAAGGTCTGGGAGAAAGTCTCGGCGACGCGCTCCGGACCTTTCGCCAGGCGGCTGCCGATGTGCGCAGCTCCATCGATCCGGAGATGCGAACCATCCGGGCTGAGGTGGATGCGGCCCAAAAAGAAATCGAGCAGTCGGTCGAGGCGGCGAAGCAGATGCCCGTTCAAGAAGACTCTCCCAAATCCTCATAGCTCGACCTCAAACCTTGCCCGGATTATTCATGAACACCTACTGCGGCAGCCGATCCTCTCGATCAGCGGGGCCTTTCTCGTTCAGTGGACCGGCCGCCTCACCGTCTCGGCGGCGTCCGCAAACGTGGCGCTCGTTATTCCTCGCGCCGTGCGCCCTCGACGGACTGCAAGTACGCCTGCGTCGGCGTCACTTGCGAGAAGCCCCGGTGGCCTTCGGTCTCAGCAAGACACCGCCGCCTCACCACTCGGCGGCGTCCGCAAACGTGACGCTCGTTATTCCTCGCGTCGCGGACCTCGCGACGGCATTCACGAACAATCCGGGCTTGTGCGTCCAAACGCGCATGCTTTCCCTGGTCCTGCTTCTGCCCTTGTTGGTGGCGGCCTGCACGGCCGCTTCATCGTCTGATGGACCGGAGACCGTGGTATCCCGTCTCGTGTCTCTACTGAACGATCCTCAGCCTGATATTCGAAGAACGGCGGCCCTCTCCCTGGGAAAGATCGCCCAGCCGGAGTCTGGATCAGCCCTCATGTCGGCGTTGCGCGATGCGGACCCACTGGTCCGCCGGTACAGCGCGTGGGCACTGGGTTCTCTCGGAGAACATGCCCCTCACAATGCCGGCAGCGCGCTCGTTCCTTTGCTGGGAGATTCATCTCCGGAAGTTGCCATGGCCGCAGCCGAGGCCATCGGAAAGATCGGCGCCTCTCAGCCGGTCGTCGACCTGCTGACCAATGCCTTACGAGATCCATCAGTGAACACTCGACGTGCCGCTGTGAAGTCGTTGGCTTGGCTGGAGTCGGCGTCCGCGTACGCCGTCCTCGTTGGGGCGCTGAAAGACCCGGATGATCAGGTGCGTCAGGGGGCAGCGGCGGCGCTTGGTGAATTGGGAGATCGACGGGCCCTGGTTGTCATGGAAGACCGACTGCTCCATGATCCTGCGATCGGGGTCAGAAGCGAGGCGGCCTTCCGGCTTGGAAAGTTGGGCGAACACACCGCAATGGCGGCGCTTCGGGCGGCTGCGAATGGGGATCCAGAGATTAAGGTGAGAGGATGGGCCGCGTGGGCTATTGAGCAACTGGTGTCAGCTGGCGAACCTGGATCAGGGACTTGACCAGTTCCATCACGTTGTCACGCGCCTGTTGAGGAATATCGGTAAACTGCACTCCCATCCCTGGGTACAGAGTGAATCGATCGGGCTTTGGGCGGACCCATGCGACCTTGCATTTGGCGGTGATCGTCTCCAATGGGCGGTCAGGCAGGGCGAACTCAACCGTGAGATCTGACCCCACAGGAAGCGGCATGCTGCTTTCGATAAAGAGCCCGCCGCCTCCGATTCCGCCCGTCAGCCCGTCGTAACGCCTGCCCTCGGTCGTGCTATATTTCACCTTGACCGCTAACGGCGCCCGGGGATACGCGCGAACGTGCCTGGGCCCCTGTTGTTCGCCTGACGAACGGATCAAATCAATTACCGAATCCCAACTGACGTTGCCCAGCGGGCGATCATGAGCATCCAGCAGTGTCATGATCTCCTGCTCACAATCGAGCTCCAACGATTTTCCGCGATGTAGTTCAGAAACGAGAATCGGCAACTTCATCTGACTCCTTCCGCAGTCACGCCGCTCTCAGAGAACGCCCCAAGGTCATTGCCCCCGAGGACGGTGGGATTTGGTGCCCCTAGCCTATCGACCAGCTCGCCTTATCGAGTTGACAAACTCCACGATCCGTCTGCGTGCTTCCGTGGAGATGTCGATAAAGCGAACCCCCATTCCAGGCGAAAAGGTGTATTGGTCTGATTTTGGACAGACCCAAGAGACGATCCCTTTCGCTTGCATCCACTCAGAGGGACTATCGGGTAGCGCAAATTCCAGTGTCAAATCGGTACCAACCCGAAGTGGGGCGGTGCTTTCAATAAAGAGTCCGCCTCCCCCGATTCCACCGGCCCTGCTTTCGACACACTTCCCTCCGGACGTGCTGTACCGAACCTTCAACACCAGGGACAGACGGGGTTGATCTCGCGTGTCGGGGAGTTGTTCGGGTTCCTGAGCCAGGCGTGCCTGTTCAATGATCGTGGCCCAGGTGATCGTCCCAAGCTTCTCACCCTTAAGGCCCCGCACCGTGATCGTTTCCCGTTCACAGTCCAGTTCCAGGGCTTTTCCCTTGTGCGAGGCCGTGGCGATGACCTGTAGCCTCATCTCAACCTCCAGGCTTTGCTAGGAAAAGTATAGCCGACTGTCTCGGAATGTCGAGCAAACAGAGGGGGTTTCGGAGCAGTGCGGAGTGAAATCGAGAGAACTGACCCGTGGGAGTGGGCTGATTGTACCGCCCGGCCGAGCAACGCGGCAGGAAATCCGCGGGTTCGTCAGGCGCTTTTCATTTCCTTGTCTTGCTCAAAGAGCCTGATCGGCTCGCTCTTTCCGGTAATCACTTCTTCGGTGATGACGACTTCTTTGATCTGCTTCTGCGAGGGTACCTCATACATGATATCCAGCATGACCTCTTCCAGAATCGCCCGAAGCCCACGAGCCCCGGTCTTTTGCGTATAGGCTTTCCTGGCAATTGCACCCAACGCGCCCTCGGTGAATTTCAATTTCACCTTTTCGAAAGACATGAGCTTCTCGTACTGTTTGGTCAGCGCATTCCGTGGCTCGGTGAGAATGCGAATCAGCGATTTTTCGTCCAATTCTTCAAGCGTCGCGACAACCGGGAGCCGGCCAACGAATTCCGGGATCAGACCGAATTTCAGCAGATCCTCGGGCTGGATCTGTGCCAACAGCTCACCAAGTCGCCGATCGTTCTTGCCACGCACGTCGGCACCAAATCCGATCGCTTTCTGGTTCAGCCGCTGTTCAATGATTGACTCCAACCCGACAAAGGCTCCCCCGCAAACAAACAGGATGTTGCTCGTATCGACCTGGATAAATTCCTGATGGGGATGCTTACGGCCGCCCTGCGGCGGGACATTGGCGACGGTACCTTCAATCAATTTGAGCAGCGCCTGCTGTACCCCTTCCCCGGACACATCACGCGTGATGGAAGGGCTGTCGCTCTTCCGGCTGATCTTGTCGATCTCATCGATGTAGACGATGCCGCGCTCGGCCCGCTCAACGTCGTAATCGGATGCCTGAAGCAGCTTGAGAATGATGTTTTCCACATCCTCGCCGACGTACCCCGCCTCGGTCAGAGTCGTCGCATCCGCGAGCGTGAACGGTACATCGAGATAGCGCGCCAGGGTTTGCGCTAAGAGGGTCTTGCCAGTGCCGGTCGGCCCGACCACCAGAATGTTGCCCTTGTGAAGCTCGATATCGTCCACCTCATTGGCCGAAATGCGTTTATAGTGATTGTGCACCGCGACCGACAGGATTTTCTTGGCCCGATCCTGACCGATCACGTACTGGTCCAAATGGTGTTTGATCTCGGCTGGCTTACGGAGCTTGGAGGAAATCTCCTCCTTGGCTTCTTCCCAATCTTCCGCGATGATGTCATTACACAGATTGACACATTCATCGCAAATGTAGACCGTGGGACCAGCGATCAGCTTCCGGACCTCATCGCGACTCTTTCCGCAAAAGGAACATCGCAAGTGGCGGTCCATCTTGTCCTGTTTGGGCATGTCGCCTCCCCTAAAACTCCTTCTTTTCCTTCCCGTCCTTCAGGTGATCCTTCGAGCCTTGCTCTTTGATCAGGTCCTTCACGGCCTTGGGTGGGCGGGTAATGACCTCATCGATCAGCCCGTACTTCTTGGCTTCCTCACCTGACATGAAATAGTCCCGCTCCGTGTCGGCCGCGATCTTGTCAAGCAGCTGGCCCGTATGCTTGGCAAGGATCTCGTTGAGCCGTTCCCTGATTTTCAGGATCTCCCGAGCATGAATATCGATCTCGGTCGCCTGTCCCTGGAACCCGCCCATCGGTTGATGAATCATGATGCGGGCATTCGGCAGGGCGAACCGCTTGCCCTTGGTGCCGGCAGCCAGCAAGAGCGCTCCCATGCTCGCTGCTTGACCGAGACAGATGGTATTGATCGCGGGTTTCACGTACTGCATCGTGTCGTAAATACCAAGCCCGGCAGTGACGCTCCCGCCTGGGGAGTTGATATAGAGGTTGACATCCTTCTCAGGATCTTCCGCCTCCAGGAAGAGAAGTTGGGCAATGATCAAATTGGCGAACACGTCGTCAACCGGCGCCCCCAAGAAAATGATCCGGTCTTTGAGCAGACGCGAGTAGATATCGTAAGCGCGTTCGCCGCGGTTTGTCTGCTCGATAACAATCGGCACTAGCATGAGAATCTGTCCTTTCTCTTCAGAACCCTCCAGTGGCTCATCTTACCACATTTTGTTTACATTACTGCCTCAACCTGGCTCATCCGTCATGATCTCTTCCTCGCGAGGGAGTGGCGGTGGTGCTGCCATTGCGGCCATCGAGCGAGCACATTCTGATGATCGCGCGCTCTGGAGCACAGGGCTGCTACTCCCTGCATCCCGTCATCCTTGAATCACCGCATGCCGGTACACAAATTCCAGTGATTTATCGGCCAAAATCCGGCCCTTGAGCTCCTCAGCCATTTCTTCACCGCCGGCCTGGAACATGCGCCGAACCTCTTCCGGGGACATTTTCAAGCCCGAGGCCAACCGGCTTAGTTCCGCCGAAATGTCCTCCTCCTCCACGCGAAGACCTTCTTTCTCGGCGATCGCCTCGAGGATCAAGCCGGCCTTCACGCGACGTTTGGCCTCTGGGAGAAACTCGTCCCGAAGCTTTTTGATCTCCTCTTGGCGCTTCAGAGGGTCCTCATGATCTGATTTCTTGCGGCGTCGCGAATCGAGGTTCTGCTGAATCATCGCCGAGAGTTCCCGCTCGACGAGGGTCTCAGGGGTATCGAAGTGGTGAGTCTCGATAAGGCGCTTCAGGATGCCGTCTTTATACGTTTCGTCGATGTCCCTCTTCAGCGCTTTCTCCATTTCACCCCGCACCTTGTCTTTGAGTTCGTCCAATGAACCGTACGGGCCGCAGTCCTTGGCGAATTCATCGTCGAGCGGCGGCAATTTCTTCTGCTTGACGCCACCAATCTTGATTCGGAAGACGACAGTCTTCCCCGCCAAACGCGCGTCGGGATGGGTTGCCGGGTACGGCTGAGAAATCTCGATCATCTCGCCTTCCTTCTTTCCAGTCAGCCGGTCATCGACCTCGACCCCAAGTACAGGCGTCTTGGAGCCTACCTGGTGCAGATGTCCCGATTTTTTGGCGCCCTCCAGCGGAGCCACATCGAGAAATCCTTCCACATCCAACATGGCATAATCGCCTTCGGCAAGCGCAGTGCCGGTAGGCGCGGGGTGGAGCTGCGCCTGCTGCTCGCGGAGAGCGTCGAGCGCCTTGGTCACTTGCTCCTCTGTGACCGTTCGCTTGTCCGGCTTGAGAGAAATCGGGTTTGGAGCCTTGTAGTCCCGAAGGTCGATCTTGGGTTTGATCTCGACCGTGGCGGTGAAGGAGAACGCGGCATTTTTCTTGATCTTGACCCGTTCCAGGGGCGGCACCTGTACCAGCACTGGCACAATGCCGGCCTCACGAACGGCACGGTTGTAATAGTCGGGCACCAGTTTGCGTACGACATCATCTTCGACGACCTTCGCGTAGCGCTTTTCCAAGAGCGCCAGTGGTGCTTTGCCGGGTCGAAACCCGGGAATCTGAACCTGCCGGTTGAGTTCCGCATAGGCCTCGGCAAATTGACGATTGACCTCGTCCTCCGGAATCTCAATCTTCAGCGCGCGCCTGCTTGGACCAAGTTCAGTGACTTCCAGTTTCATCTTACATTCTCACACTGCCTACCTTGCGCACGGGACAGGTAACGGATCAACCCGACTGCAGGGGATGCCCTACGTGAATCCTGATAGCGTGTTTGCAGGTTGGTGCGAGAGGGGGGACTTGAACCCCCACGGTTTCCCACGAGATCCTAAGTCTCGCGCGTCTGCCAGTTCCGCCACTCTCGCGCTGAAGCCCTGAGTAGACCCGGAACTCTTACGAAGACATTGCGCCGACAGGTAGGTTGTAGTCTGACCTCCCTCCTCCTGTCAAGGTGAACGATGTCCTTTGCGCCGCAGCCCGGGTCACGAAGAGCCTCATGAGATCTGAGTTGGCTATAGAGATATCGGAGTGGACCTCGGTATACTGAATCAAGGGCAGGAAAACCCCGGAGTCGATGCTGGGTCAGCAGGTGTCATGACTCTCCCCAGCGGACGGTCTCGGCGTCTGCTTCAGCTTCCCATCAGATCCTGCTCGAACTTACTTTTTCGATGAAATCCCGGTGGAAGACGGGAGGTGCGTCATGATGCGGGCAGTCTTAGTCGTCATAGGGGCCATCGGCCTGTCGACGTGGTACTTTCCGACAGATCTGAGCTGGAGCTACCGAGAATACTTCACTCCCGAACAAAGGGAGATGTTGGTCAAGGCTCAGGTCGTACTCGCCGAGGCTATCGCGATTACCGACAAGGGTACGGTGCCGCCGGATGCTCTCGTCGAGACGGTTTCACGACGTTTGCAGGAGGTGGGTTATACCGTCGTCACAAATTCGTCACAACCACACGATGTGGCATTCAGAGTCAAATGCGAACAACGGAAGACATGGGAAGGCACCACTCCTTCAGGCGGCGATGCCGATTTACCCGATTCACCGTCCCGCGTCTGGAAGGGCCCAGCCTGCCAACTGAACTATTTTCTAGGCGGGTCCAAGATCAAATGGCAGAAGGAGGTCAGGACCGATTTTCCCGACGCGGTTGAGGCGGCGCAGGCGGCTCATGCGGATGATCCGGGCACGTTTGCCATGACTAAGCTCAACGAAAGGCTCGGGCAATATGACTTCCCCGTGCTGTTGGCGGCGGAGTGGGGGCAAGTGGACCGGCTTTTGAAAGTATTGGATGCATCCGAAACTCCCCAGGTGCGGAAGCTGAAAGTCATTTCTCTTCTCGGCGAGATGCAGGCTGACGAAGCTTTTCCCAAGCTCACGGAGGCCCTCAAGGACAAGAACCTCGCCCAACAAGCGGCTGTAGCGCTCGGGAGCACGGGTAGAGAGTCGATCCCGATCTTGGTTGACATGCTGAAGAACTCGAAAGACCCGGAGTTGCAAGCGGCCGCCGCCAAGGGATTAGGTCAAGTCGGCGGTCTGAACGGCGATGCCACCGTCATTCCACCGCTCCTGGATATGCTGTTCAAGCCCGGCATCGATATGGCGGTCCGGACCGAAGTCGTGTGGGCGATCGGCAAGGTACCGGACAAGAGAGCGATTGAGCCCTTGCACCGGCTTGATCGGGAAATTCAGGCGACCCAGAGCGATGATCCTGCGTTCAAGAAGCTGAAGGAGGCGGCCTTCTGGTCGCTCAAAATGACGGACACGGAGCTTTCCTCGGAGAATCCGTAACGAATCCCGATCCAAGAAGACTTCGCTGAGGAGCGGGAACGGGTATGTCGGTGCTGTTCGCCGACATCCTAAAGCAGGTGCCTCAGTTCTCTGTTTCGTAATCGCACTCGCCGTGCGATCTTCCGTGAATGGCAATACATGATGCAGGAACGATTGGCTAGAGTCTAAGTGCGGAGATGTAGGGACATCGAGCATTAAGGGAGGACATCCCTCATGACGAAGATCTCACGCAGAGGATTTCTGCAGCTTTCAGCGGCAACCGGCAGTGCATGGCTCTTCGGTGATCTGGTCAGCCAAGTGTTTGACGTCACTGGAAGAACTCCTGACGCCTCTGCGGCTGAGCCAATCAAAGTCGGCATGCTCGATCCGCTCTCGAGTCCTTACAAGACTTCGTCAATTCATGACGTCCACGGCGCGACCGTCGCGATGGATTGGTACAACAAGCGGGGTGGGGTCCTTGGTCGTCAGGTAAGCCTCATTGAGGCAGACGATGCCTCGAATGTCCAGACGGCGATCAAAGCGGCGACGAAACTGATTCAAGAAGATCGCGTCGATTTCTTAATGGGCACCTTTAACGGCGATGTCGCTTTGGCTGTGGCGGAGGTAGCCAAACACGAGAACAAACTATTCATGGTCACCGCGGCCTATGTCATGGAACTCACTGGTTCACGCTGCGATGCCCACACCTTTGTCTTCATGCCGAACGCCCGCATGATGTCGCAGGCAGTCGCGCCGCACATTATCAAAGCTCACGGCAATCGCTGGTATATGGTCACCGCGGAAACCGTGGACGGTAAGTCGGCCCTTGAGGCCATGACGGCCGCTCTGAAGACACAGGGTGGCGAAGTCGTCGGTGCGGCGAACACACCGTTCGGCGCGACTGATTTTACGGCGGTCCTCACCCGGGCCAAGGCCGAGAAGCCACATGCCATCATCCTGAACCTGTATGGGTGGGACCTCGTCAATGCGCTCAAAGCCTACACCAAATTGGAGTTGGCCAAAGAAAAAATCGGTGTCGGAGGAATGATTGCGGGGGAGCAGATCGGGCGGCCGCTTGGCTACGCCAACAATGCCGGTATTTGGGGGCTGATTTGGGATCCGAAAATCAACACGGAAAGCTCGAGGCGATTTATCCAGGGCGTGATCGAGAAGTACAACCACACCCCCACTTCACGTTGCTACCTGGGGTATGCCGCCATGACCCAAGTCCTTGAAGGGATACGCCGGGCCGGTACCACGGATACCGGAGCCGTCATGAAGGCTCTGGAAGGGCACGAGTTTGACGGGCTAAAGGAAGGCCCCTCGTATTTTCGAGCCTGGGATCATCAACACGTCCAGGATATCCTGGTCGGCCAAGCCTATGGGAAAGAACTGGGGCTCGGGCACTACCAAATTCTGGCCACGGTTCCCGGCGATGCCGTCGCGGGAAGCCGCGATCAGAACATTTGTGTGCTCTGATTGTGTGTTCGCCCGACTCCAGACAGCCTGATCGCGGCTCGATCGGCGCGTTTGCAATGGGCGCACTTCATCATCGACAGCTAGGGCAGAGTCATACGACCCAACATGGCGACCAGTAACGGGACCATCGTCCGTGACACCCATACTTCACCGTCGTCGACCAAGCGGACGGCTTTGGCCAAAGAAGTTCGAGCGAGCGTCTGCTCGAGATAACCCCGCGCGCCATGTGAGAGCGCATGAACCAGCCGCAGGGAGCCGATGCGGCTGGTCAGCAAGATCACTTTGGTCTGCGGACTGCACCTCCTGATCAGTGGAAGCAGCGGCACCTCGTCCAATCCAACCATCTTCCAATCCAATAAAAGGATGCGAGGCCTCAGCTTCAAAGCACTGACCACTGCGCGCCTGCTCCCAACTTCTGCCACGACTTGAATTCCCTTCTCCGGCTGAAGCTGTTTCAAATAGGAAGTCCGAGTGGCTTTTTTGGGATCGGCTATCACCACACTGATGTGTCTCACAACAGTCAACCCCAGTCGTTCGCCCTCAACGAGGGCTGATTATGTCGATGGCCGAGAGAGAGAACAATTGGACTTAGGTCTGTACCAAAAAGGCAATCTTTTAATCATGCCTGTTCAGGATAAAGAACACGCAAGAGGTAGGAAAGGGGAAGCCGACCCCTCGTCGTCAGTACGGTTAGGGAGACGGGAGCCCACAAGACCGACACTCTCCTGGACGAATGACGACACGACTGAAGGCAGGCACCGAACGGCAGGCGGGTCAACGCTTCGCGAGGTGCAGTTTCTGCAGACTCAGGCGAGCCAGACGATCGATGATCTTCGCGACCATCGCCCGAGACACCCAGCTTTCTCCCCTATGCACGACCTCAACAGCCCTGACAAGAAACCGACGGACCAAGGTCGGGCCAAGATACCCTCGAGCCCCCTGCGAGATCGCTTCGATGATTTTCGCTTCAGAAGCCCTGCCGGTCAGGAGAATGACCTTGGTCTGCGGACTCTTGACGCGAATAAGCATCAAAGGGGGAACCGAATTTTTCCTGTTCATTTTCAGGTCGTACAGCAGAATTTGAGGTTTCAAGTCGGCGCCGACAACGGCTTCTTGTGAGGTTCGCGCAGTTCCCACAACGCGGATGCGTTTCGTCCTCCGAAGGAGGCTCAGACAAACGTCAGACCTTCGCTTCTCACGATCTGCGATGAGAACGGTAATGGGCGGCAAAGATCCCTCTCAACTCATCGGAGTTGCTGTTAATGAGGTTCGGGTCGATGCCCATTGACGAATAGGGCCAGATGAAGCCGGTCGGATACACCAAGTTTTCGGAAAATAGACGTGAGATGAGCCTTCACGGTTTTCTCGGTCACATTGAGTTGATTCCCGATTTCCTTATTACTGGCCCCGACACCAAGCAACTGGACAATCTCACGTTCACGTGGAGTCAAGCGGTCGAGTGACTCGTCCGGCTTCGGAAGAGATTTCGTCCGCTGCTTCTCCGTCAGGGCTACTAGGGCATCGAGAAGCTGGGAGATAAACCTTCGGCCCACCCAAATCTCGCCTTTCTGCACCATCTGTACAGCTTTTTTCAGAAGTCCCGGATCAATATCCAAGCTGCAATAGCCTTTAACCCCCGCCTCAAGCATCGACGTCCCCTCGTCTTCGGCGAGCGTCTTCGTAAGAAGAATGATTTTTGTCGAGGGATTCAGCCGTTGGATGGCGGAGACTTCCGCCCTGTCTTGAAGCCCGGGGAAACCCAGATCAAGGAGCAGGATGGCAGGTTTGAGGCTGCTCATGCTCCGCTGAAGGTCAGGTAGTTCGGACGCCTCATGAACGACCGAAGTGGACTTTAACGCCTGCCTCCACTGTTGTCGTTTCGCCTCAAGCGGACTGGCCAGAAGAACGCAAAGCGACCGCATCAAACCTGGATCAAACGCTCTCTTGACTACCTTAGACTCCATCTGCGTGGGTCATCAGACCGGGGGGTGGAGAACAAGAATACTGTATCAGTTTTTGGCCGAAAAATCTTCTCTCCTCCTCGTGATCCATCAGTCTGGCGTGACTTCGACGAGTGATCGAGCAATCACTCATGGACTCTCACTCGACCCCAACGGCGCTGAGGGCCCGTACCTAGGTTTCGCTGCATGAACGGGGCCTGCACGGAGCACGGCGCGCTGATCGTCCCCGATGGGGAGCCTCGACTGGCGGCGGCCCGGCCGATCGTCTCTCTGCAGGGAGCCCGGCACGCGCCCGGGTCCATGAACCTGCAAGCAGCTTGACATCACTTGCCTCAACGAACATTTGCATTCGCGCACCGATCTTCCTAAAATATAAGAAAGTAAGGAGTGCATCTTTTCGTTACAGGAAAGGACCCCCGCCATGAAATTCTATCTGGATACGGCGAACGTCAAAGAAATCAAAGAGGCCGCGAGCCTTGGCGTGCTGGACGGCATCACGACAAATCCCTCGTTAGTGGCAAAAGAAGGCCGGGACTTCCGTGAAGCGCTCTTGGAAATCTGCCACATCGTGGACGGCCCAATCAGCGCCGAAGTCGTGACCGTCGAGGAAGATGCCATGGTCAAGGAAGGGAGGGACCTGGCCAAGATTCACAAGAACATCGTGGTCAAGTGCCCGTTGACTCCGGAAGGGCTCAAAGCCACCAAACGGCTGACGGCTGAGGGAATCCGCGTGAACGTCACCCTCTGTTTTTCGCCCACACAGGCCTTGCTGGCCGCAAAGGCCGGGGCGTGGTGTGTCTCCCCGTTCATCGGTCGATTGGACGATATCAGCACCGATGGCATGACGCTCATTCGCCAAATCGTGAGGATCTACCGCAACTATGAGTACAAAACCAAGGTGCTCGTCGCAAGTGTCCGCCATCCGCAGCATGTGGTCGAAGCGGCTCTCGCAGGGGGTGATATTTGTACAATGCCTTATACCGTCTTCCAGCAACTCGTGAAGCATCCGTTGACCGACCTCGGCCTAAAAAAATTCCTGGCCGACTGGAACACCCAACACAAGGGCTAGTCCATTCCCAGATCGGTAAAGACCGGCTTTCCCGGACCATCAGGGGGTCGTCGGTCTTTATGCGTTCGATGGCCTTCGTAAGATTGCCCTAGCTCGCCTGAACACGGCATGAAACATCGTCCTGGTCAGTTTTCCTGTAAATGTATTTTGCTGGCTCGGATGGTACGATCCCAACAGGGCCACCCCCCATGAAAGCGGATGCACCGTCCCGTGCCCAAAGCGAAGCACGGTAGCGGGCATTGCGCATCCCAGCGCGCGGCAAGCTTTCAAGTATTGATCAAACGCGATCTTACCGAGCGCCACCACCACCTGTACTCGCGTCAGAAGACGCAACTCCTCGATCAGGAACGGCCGGCATGCTTCAAACTCATCCGGAGTCGGTTTGTTACCAGGCGGCGCGCAGCGTACGGCGGCCGTGATGTAGCAATCGGTCAGGTGAAGCCCGTCGCCCTTATGGATCGACTCCGGCTGATTGGCAAAGCCGAACCGGTAGAGCGCGCCGTAGAGCCAATCCCCGCTCCGGTCTCCGGTGAAGATGCGACCTGTCCGGTTGCCACCGTGAGCAGCGGGGGCCAGCCCCACGATCAGGAGTCGGGCGTCTGGATCACCGAATCCGGGAAGAGGACGCCCCCAATAGGTCCAGCTTTGATATTGCCGACGCTTAGAACGAGCGGTAAGTTCCCGATGGGTCACGAGGCGTGGGCATCTGCGACATTCAATGATTCGATCCTGAAGAACCGTGAATTCGCGCATGGGGTGCTACAATAGCACAGAGCTCGATAAGGGGCGGAATGTTCTTGCCGCTCTCGGGCCTTCTTGGTAACATACGCCCTTATTCTTATTCAAAAAGGAAATCATATGCTTCTCGTTGATCAACGCTCGCGATTGCACCTGGTGGGGCGCATCCATTTTCCGCTGATCTTGGCAGTGGTGATCGCGATCACCTCAGGTTCACCGAGTATAGCTACAGAGGACTCGCCTCCGCATACTCCGAACCCAGCGTACACAGAGCCTCCAGACCACGGCTCTGCTCAACTCGAGCCCTCGAACGGCAAACCGAGCCCACCAGACCAGGAGAACGTGACGCCGCCCACCGAAGAGCTGATTCCTTCTCCGGATTCGGATGATCAACTGGTCATTATCCCGGAAGAGGATCGGCAAGGCCGGCCGTTTTTCCTCAGCTCGTTCAAGCTGCCGGAAAAACTGTCTTTCGCCGGTGTTCCCGTCCCTCTCGACAATTGGCAAGTCCGCGAGCGAGTCGAATATGAGTTCTACCAGTTTCTGGCGGAGGAGGGCGAAAGTATCATTTTGGCCAAACGGACCGGGCGCTGTTTCCCACCGGTCGAGAAGCAGTTGGCAGAGTCCGGCTTACCGGACGATCTGAAATTCATGTTGCTGGTCGAAAGCAAATGCATCTCGGCGGCTTACTCGAGGGCCAAGGCCTCCGGCCCCTGGCAGTTCATCGGGTCAACCGGGAAACGATACAAGCTATACAGCAACAAGTGGCGAGACGATCGGCGCAATTTGGAGATGTCCACGGAAGCGGCGATCAAATACCTTCGCTTTCTCAAACAGGAGCTGGGTGATTGGTTTCTCGCAATGGCCGCCTACAACGCGGGCGAAGATCGCATCAGGAGATTGCTCAAGGAACAGAAGGTCGACGACTATTGGAAGTTACACTATGTCCGTGAGACCATGCGTTATGTCCCTCGCATCATCGCGGCAAAGGAAATCTATTCCCAGCCCGAAAAGTACCTGGGCCTGACTAAGAAGGATCTCTATGCCCCGGTGGAAACGGAAACAGTTACGGTCAACGTCAAGGAGTCGCAGCGTCATTTGTCTTCCATCGCCCAGGAGTACGGCTCGTACTTCCTTGAGCTCAAGATGCTCAACCCTGAAATCAGAAAAGAGTACCTGCCCAAAGGCACTCACCACATCAAGATCCCCAAACAGGCCTGCCCATTCCGTTGCTTGAAGCAAGAAAAGCTGCCGTAGTAAAGCTCTCTCTTGAATCCCTCCTTCTGAGTCCGATACTCTCGCCCCGGTCAGGCTTTCCTCGTTCCGTCTCGAGACGCCATGACGGGCTTCGGTCTCGACCGCTCGATGACAACACCCTTAGGAATCCGGACTAGTATGCGTCTGGGTGTAAAGCAGCCGGAGGTGCGCGCCCTCCTTGGTCGGCTACTCACGGCAGCGGTACACGCCGTGAATCCGACCATCGCCGTGCACCGGTGGGTCAAGCGAAGCGGCCACACGCTCACGGTGGGTCCTCGACGATACGACCTTCGACACTATCAACGCGTCGTGGCAGTGGGCGCCGGCAAAGCCTCGGCGTACATGGCGGCCGCGCTGGAAGAGATCCTCGGCAATCGGTTGACAGGTGGTATGGTCGTCGTGAAATATGGCCACGCTTGCGCCACCAAGACGATCGCTATCTCGGAAGCCGGCCATCCCGTGCCTGATCAAGCCGGACAACATGCGGCAGAGCAGTTACAGACGCTGATAGGTGAGCTCTCGCCGAAGGACCTGCTCGTCGTCCTGCTGTCCGGGGGAGCTTCCAGCTTGTTACCAGCGCCTGTCGCGGGATTGACCTTGACCGATAAACAGCGAGCCACTCAGCTTCTGCTGAGGAGCGGGGCAGTCATTCAGGAGATCAACACCGTTCGGAAGCATCTCTCGGCTCTCAAAGGAGGTCGGCTCGCGGCCGCCACTCAAGCGAGGGTTGTGTCGCTCATTCTGTCGGATGTCATCGATGATGATCTGGCCACGATCTCGTCGGGGCCGACTGCGCCTGATCCGACCACCTATGCTGAGGCATCTCACATCCTTCGCCGCTATGGTATTTGGAATCGTGTGCCGGCCCGCGTGCGGCAGTATCTGCTCCAGGGAACGCGGGGGCTTCATCCCGACTCCCCCAAGCCCGGCGCGCGGCTGTTCCGGCGTGTGCAGAACCAGATCATCGGGAATAACACTGCGGCGGTCGAAGCCGTAGCGCACGAGGCCAGACGGTCCGGCTTGCGACCGCTGGTCCTTTCCACGTCGATGACCGGTGAAGCCAGAGAGGCGGCCCGCCTGTTCGGAGGCATGGCGCGGGAGATCGTCGCCACTGGACGACCGGTCATGCGTCCGGCGTGCGTCATCGCAGGGGGAGAATTCACCGTGTCGGTGCGAGGCAATGGGAAAGGCGGGCGCGCTCAAGAGTTTGCCTTGGCAGCCGCCGCCGAAATCGCGGAGCTGCCAAACGTCTGGGTGGCCGCGTTCGGGACCGACGGCACCGATGGGCCCACCGACGCCGCCGGCGCGGTCGTGGATGGCAGAACGGTTGCCAGAGCCGTTTCTCTTGGACTGGACCCCATGGCCGCCATGGCTCGCAACGATGCGTACCCGTTTTTCAAACGGATCGATCAGTTGATTGTGAGCGGTCCGACGGGCACCAACGTCAACGACCTGTATCTACTCATCGTTCTCTAACGGCTGGGGCATTCCTGCACAAGAAAGCGCGTGTCCAAACCATTCATTCTTCCTCTCGAGGTATGTGAAGATCCGGCCCTGGTCGGAGGCAAGGCAGCGAACCTGGGTCGCTTGCTCAGGCATGGCTTTCATGTCCCGCCCGGGTTCTGCCTTACGACAGCGGCCTATCAGGAAGCCTTGCACAGCCTCGGGATAAATCCCGACACGTACTGGGAGCAGGTGCGGGCTGGGTCTGATTCGGCTCGGAATGACCACCTCGCAGAGATCAGGCGCCGCATTGAAACCATTCCGATCGCGCAGGTCACGTTGTGGATCGCGGACTGTGAGCTGCTCAGGACTGAGCACATGATCGAAGCGGGCCACGAGCCGCTCTGGGCGGTGCGGTCGTCGGCCTCTCACGAGGACACACCAAGCGGAACCTTCGCCGGAGTCTATCTCACCAACCTGGGAATTCCCCGCTCCTTGATCGCATCGGCCGTTATTGAGTGCTGGGCGTCAATGTGGACACCGACTGCGTTCGCGTACCACAACAGGTCTGCCTTCACACGAACGGCTCCCGCCATGGCCGTTCTCGTTCAGCCTCTGCTCTCTCCGCTGGCATCCGGCGTGGCGTATTCGTTTCATCCGGTCACAGGGCGGTCCGACATCGTGGCGATCAACTCAGTGTACGGTCTCGCTGAGCCTTTGGTCGGCGGACGCGTCGCACCGGATCACTTTGTGGTGCAGACGGACATTCATTCAGGTCACCTCACCATTCTAGAACGCAACATCGTGGAAAAGACCAGCGCCAGAGTGGCGACCCATACCGGCCTGATCGACCAGCCTGTTCCTTCCGATGAGCAATACAAGTCTTCCCTGAACGATCAACGCGTCCTCTCTCTGGCAACACTCACACGACAAGTTGAGAGAGACTTCGGCAGGGCCGTAGACATCGAATGGGCCATCGATGGCCAAGGCATCTGGCTCCTGCAGGCGAGACCGATCTTGCACAACGTCGGCGCATCCGGTCTGACCGAAAGCGCCTGTGTCTGGTCACGCGCCAATTTCAAGGAAACGCTTCCTGAGGTTCCCAGCCCATTGGGACTATCATTTTTTCGAGAATTCATGGAGTCAAACATTGTGCGCCATTATCGAGAGCTCGGGTGCATCATTCCTCACGGGCTCTCATCAGTCCGGCTTATCCAAGGTCGGCCCTACATCAACCTGACCCTCTTCCAGTCGTTCATTGCGCAGCTGGCCGGTGATCCGACTCACATTGCCGACCAGATGGGGGGTCAGCCGCACCCTATGCCGATCGGCGGTCCTCCGCGTATGGCCTGGTGGAAACTGCTCCGGGCTGGGGTGCTTGCGGAGTGGAAAATCAGGCGCGCGGCCAGGCGGGCGCCGGCATGGTTCGCGGAGATGAAGCAGATCGGACAGGCCCCTGATCATTCAATCGCCGGACTGTCCCCGGCCGACCTGCGGGCTCGCATGGATCGTTCAGGGAAGCGCCTTCATGAGGGCGACATGACCTTTGCCATCGTGGCCGGCGTATCACAGGGATTTCAGGCCTTGAATTGGCTCCTCGAGCGTCGGATTGGGACCGGCTGGAGGTCGCTTCTAAACGCCTCCCTACAAGGCCTAGGGAACGTCATCAGCGCGAAGCAAATTCTTTGGCTGGTCGAGCTTGCTGAGCAGGCGGGAGAGGAACAGGCCGTTCGCGAGTTCTTGTCGGAGGAGCCGTGGAAACCGGACCAATTCCGCATTCGGCTCGCCGGCACACGTTTCCTCCGCGCGTTGGATGAGTATATGAGCGAATACGGCCATCGCGGCCTGGCTGAATCAGACATCATCTCTCCGCGTTTCGCTGAGATCCCGGATTACGTATTGGGGGTGATCAGAGGCCACCTGCTGAATCCAGGCACTCACTCCGCGGCGAGCATTCGACGTGAACAGGAGGCCGCTCGGAGAGAGGCCTTGCAGCGCATTCGAAGCGCTTTTGGTTGGCGATGTCATGAGCGGGCCTTTTTCAATTGGTGGCACCGGCGGCTGGCTCGTTATCTGGCTTTGCGCGAAGCCAACCGTCATCACTTGATGTATTTCACGGCCGCAGTCAGACGGCTCACGCGCATGATAGGGGAACGCCTTGCCGCCGCCGGCATCCTCCAATCCAAGGACGACATGTTCTTCCTGACTGCCGATGAAATGGACGCGGTTGTGGGCAGTAACGCGCGTGACTGGAAGAGCCTTGTTATGGCACGTCTGGCAGACCAGGCGGAGAACGCCCGGCATGCCGTGCCAGATTCCGTGATCGGTCTGACAAACGCGATCCCACCCGTCACACCCGGCAAGGCGAACGCGACATTGATCGGTCTTCCCATCAGCGCCGGCTTCGCCGAAGGTCCTGTCCGTCTCGTGCTTTCCCAAGAAGATATCCGACAAGTCATGCGTGGAGATATTCTCGTCGTATCGGTCATTGATCCCGGCATCGCGCCGGTTCTGGGAATGGCGGCAGGCCTTATTGTTGAAATGGGAGGCATTCTCTCGCACGGCGCCATCATCGCCCGAGAGTACGGCATACCGGCCGTGGCCAACGTGCCGGGCGTGACCCGGTTGCTCAAGGATGGAGAACGGGTCGCGGTGGATGCCGGAATGGGAGAGATTCGTCGGGTTGGTAGCACATGCTTCCTGAGCTAGTGACGTTCCAACTCAATTGAACACAGCAAGCACTTCGTCCAACGAGCGAATCGTGCCCACCAACGTCGGGCTCCCGAACCGACGGTTGTGGCGATTCTCCTTGACCTGCTCGAGCGCGATGATCAGATTGTGAAAATCGTCTAGTTTAGCAGTTTCGAAATAGGTGATGAAGTCAAAATCATCCAACCCGCTTGAGTGATAGAGCTTCCGCTTGACCGTTTTGAGATAGGGAGCGCTCGCCTCCGTGTGTTCCTTCATCAACGTCATACGAGCATTCTGATCCAAGAGCCACCACTCGGCATCTTTCCGAATCGGAATCACGATCGCGTACGGTTTCGGTCCCGGCTCCGTGGGTGTCTTCAGGACCGTCTTAAGCTCATCCGGAAAGCCGGGGGCGTAATTCGCCTTCTTCGTTATCCCATTGAAGGTGGAAACATTCTTGAGGTGATTTCCCATTACGGTGCTCATCAGATCCACCAGGAAGTTTTGACTATCCACCAGCTCTGCGGCGTGGAGTCGGACGAAAAAGTCGGATCTGTCTGAAAGCCCGCGCGACAAATAGGTTTCGATCGCAATCTTCTCACCGTGCTTCTGAAACACCTCTTTGACTGCCGTCACGGCGGAAGCCCGTGTCGCCTTGTCCATCTTCCACCAGTCGTCATCGATCTGAAAGACGGCAAAGGTCCCATACACCCCCGCATCGGACAGCAACTTCTCACGATCGGACGCTTGACTCATTTCGGTGAATCCCATGACTCCATAGATAAGAACGACCAATGCCATCATGCGTGTCATGTCTTGCTCCTGTCTTGGATGACGATCCCGACCTGCCGGCGCCTCATTTTAGCAGAATCTCTAGGCCGGCACTTCCTTGACGTGTGTGCTGCGATTCCCGTACTCTTGCTTTCGGCATCAAGGCCACCCAACGCGAGGGTCGAAGAGTCGTCATATGATGGATGTCATGCCATTGTCAGTCGGGCTTTCAATCGGCCTTCTCCTCGGCGCCATTATTACCGGATTATGGACCGCCGCGCGCCTTCGTGCCGAGGTGCAAGCGCGTCTCATCGAAGCGGCCGAACGCGCGGAGCGCGCCGAAGTGGAAGCGGACGAACTCAGAAAACAAATCGCGACGGAGCGCGCCGAATTAATTCAGGTCCGTCAGGCATTAGCTCAGGCTCATCATGCGCAGGCCGTAGCGGAAACCCGGGTCGAAGAGACCGCAAAGAATTTGCACGAGCAAAAAGCGCTGTTGGCTGAAGCACGCCACGAATTAGCCGAGAGTTTTCGATCCCTTTCGGGGGAGGCGCTCAAGACGAACAATGAGGTATTTCTCGATCTAGCCAAAGCCTCATTCGGAACCTTGCAGGTTGAAGCTAAGGGAGAATTGGCGCAGCGCCAACAGGCGATCGACGATCTCGTCAAGCCGCTCCATGACTCGCTCAAGCGCTACGACGAGCAGCTTCGTCTCATGGAGAGTTCCCGCCAGTCCGCCTACGGCGGACTGGATCAGCACCTCAAACAACTGACCGAATCTTATCAGCGCCTACAGCAGGCAACCGGCAATCTCGTCAACGCCCTGCGCGCGCCCAGCGTTCGGGGTCGATGGGGTGAAATTACCCTTAAGCGGGTGGCGGAGTTGGCCGGCATGGTGTGCCATTGTGATTTCGTCGAGCAGGAGAGCGTCGAAACCGATGAAGGCCGTCTCCGGCCCGACATGATCATTCGGCTCCCCGGTGGTCGTCACATCGTCGTGGATGCGAAAGCGGTGCTCTCGGCGTATTTAGAGGCGCATGAAGCGGCGGATGAAGCGCAACGGCTCGAGAGACTACGCCGCCATGCCGGCCAGGTTCGGATGCGCATGGACCAGTTGAGTGCCAAAGCATATTGGAATCAATTCACTCAGACCCCGGAGATCGTCGTGCTGTTCTTGCCGGGCGAACATTTTCTCGCGGCGGCCTTGGAGCAGGATCCCGGCTTGAGCGAAGACGGCTATGCGCGCCGGGTCATCATCGCGACCCCGAACACGCTGATCGCGCTCTTACACGCCGCCGCGTACGGCTGGCGACAGGAGCAGCTCAGTGAGAACGCACAAGTGGCTGGGCAGCTCGGGAAAGATCTGTATGAGCGGATGGCCGTGCTGGCTGAGCACTTGGATACCGTCGGCCAAACATTGGAGAAAAGCGTGCAAGCCTACAACAGGGCCGTGGGATCACTGGAGACGCGGATCCTGCCCGCAGCCAGAAAATTTAAGGAGTTGGGGATCGCCTCGGACAAGGAGCTACCGCAGCTGGACCCTATTGAATCCGCCCCGCGGCCGGTCCCTCCGGTGGAGTGAGGAAGGAAGGGGTAGTCCGACCGCCCTTTGCGAGACAAGTTAGAAGGAAAGGAGAGGGATATTTATGACTGGTGAGCAGGGCATGGTGGCGGAATTCCATCGGAAGTTCGATATTGTCCTTGGGTCGAGCCCGGCAATCCCTGACGAATCCACATGTTTGTTGAGACTCAGGCTGATACAGGAAGAGTTGGACGAATTAAGGGACGCCCTTGGACATGGTCATCTTCCTGCTGTCGCAAAAGAATTGGCGGATCTCCTGTATGTGGTCTATGGGACGGCCGTTTCCTGCGGCATCGACATGGAACCGGTATTCCGGGAAGTGCACAGATCCAACATGACGAAGATCGGAGGCCATAAACGCGAGGACGGGAAATGGGTGAAACCGGCCCATTATTCACCTGCCTCACTTGATGAGATCTTGACTGCTCAGGGTTCTTCGGTTTAGGGTATATGCTTACTCTAGGGTTGCGCCTGATAGAGGTGAGAATGCCGAAATGCCCGCAGTGTGGAACAGACGCCGTGCGACGGATCCGCGAAGGTGGCGCCGTTGAACGTCTGTTCAGCCTGGTACGTCGGTACTCGTTTCGATGCCAACTCTGCACGCACGGTTTTAGAGCCTTTTCGCTCCTCTCCCGACTTCCGAAAACCGAGCGGCGACAGTACGACCGCCTTCCCACCGAGGTTCGAGCGACGGTCATGGGGAAGACATTGCGCGGGGATGATCTGGTCACAGATCTCTCCATGGGCGGCTGCAGTCTGAAAACCAACGCTCCTCTCGCCACGGGAGCGCTCCTTCATCTTGGGCTTCAGCCTTCCGACCGCGAACGGCCGATTATGATTCAGACCGTAATCGTTCGATCCGTAAATGCTGACTCACTCGGGCTAGAATTTCTGGACTTCGAGCCGAGACAGAAACGCTACCTCAGCCGATTCATCCGTTACCTGAGCGTATCTCCCGTCAAGGAGTCTGAATCTCGCCTCTCCGTGAAAGCCTGAGCTTCCCACGCCATCGGCCTTGGCGTGAGCAAAGTGCGCGTCCGATCTTCACCTGACATCAACATTGCGGATGGTCGGATTGCCTTTCACCGTCACAAGTAAATTATCGATAAGACGAACGCGACCGATCCGGATCGCCCCGAGCAGGACAGCGTTCTTGGTTATGTGGTTGATTGGCTCCAGGGTCATTGGATCGCAAACCGAGAGGTAATCAATGTGAATGGATGGCTCCACGTACAACCGCTTCAACATCGCGGCACGGACCCGAGCACCAGATCGTATCCCTGCTTTCAGAGCCTCTCTTCCAGCCTGGAGCGCCTGGTACAGCGTCGGAGCGACACGTCGCTGGCTTGCGGAGAGATAGACATTTCGGGAGCTCATCGCGAGGCCGTCCGGTTCTCGCACGGTGGGATGGATCACCACCTGTGCGCCGAGGCTGAGATCTTCCACCAGTTGTCGGACAAGGGTGGCCTGTTGGATATCCTTTTGACCGAAGAATGCCTTGTGAGGCCTGGCCAAGCTGAGCAACTTCGTCACGACGGTCGCCACGCCTGCGAAATGTGTCGGTCGATGCGCTCCTTCCCATCGTCGCGAGAGCCGTTCCACTGAGACCGACGTTTGAAAGCTCGGCGGGTACATCATGTCGCGTGACGGCGCAAACAGGACATCGACCCCTTCCGAACGACACAAGGCGGCGTCCGGCTTGACTTGCCGTGGATAGCGAGCAAGGTCCTCTCTCTTCCCAAACTGTCGAGGGTTGACGAAGAGGCTCACTGCCACAGCATCACAGGACAAGCGCGCCGCCCTGATCAGAGATCGATGCCCCTCGTGGAGAGCGCCCATCGTCGGAACCAGGCCGATGATCACGCCCTCTCGGTGGAGCGCTTGGCTCCATGACGAGAGGCCTCGTACGGTTCGAATGATGTTCATCAAGCGGGGGGACGCCGATCGCTGCAGGTGGGGCGAGCACCATACCGTGAACCGCGAGGAGGTTCTACTCGGCGGACCTGCGCGCGATCGTCGACATGATCAAGCAGGTCCTCCATGGTCCGCTCCAAAACGGGATGGCGCCAGGCAGGGTCCAACTCGACTATCGGCGCCAGCACAAAGCGCCTCAGGTGCAGTCGAGGATGCGGAACGATCAGATCATTCTCATTGATCACGCGAGACCCATAAAAGAGTATGTCCAGATCCAACGTCCGTAGTCCGTTCCGTTTGTCATGATCGCGGCCAAGCGCCTGTTCGACTTCGCGACACACCTCAAGCAAACTCCGTGGGGTCAAGTCTGTCTCAAGGCTCACGACACCGTTCAGAAACCACTCCGTCCCCGGATTCGTTCTCGCATCAACGACCGGCTCCGTCTCATACAGCGAGGATACCGCCGTGACCTGCGAGTTCGGCAGCAGGCTCAGCAGGGTCACCGCCCGATCACAATAATCGAACCGATCTCCCTGATTCGACCCAAACCCGATGTAGACCGTTTCCCTAGTCTTCCGATTCACTTCTCCTCCTTGCGGTTGAGAGCCAATTCTGAAGGGCTGGCTGGGGGAGACTCCTAATGCGCGCGTCGAGCGAGCGCCTTTCGAGTGTGCGCGCTCTGCGAGGTGCGCGACGCGACGATAAGGAGCGTCACGTTTGCGCACGCCGGCGAGTTGGTGAGCCGGCGGTGTCTTGGCGAGCCAGAACAGCCCCCACCCCTTCGACTAGAATCCTACCTTCTTGATCCGCTCGACCGCCTCCCCCAACCGCTCCTTCGACGTCGTCAATGTCATCCGAATGTATCCTTCGCCCGGTTCGCCGAATCCATTGCCCGGCGTCGTGACAATCCCTGCTTTCTCCAGCAGGTGAGCTGTGAACGACGTGGAGGTATAGCCCTTCGGCACGGTGATCCAGACATAGAAAGCCGCCGGCGGCGAGTCGACGTCGAGCCCAAGGCGTTTCAGCCCGGGAATGAGCACGTCGCGCCGCTCCTGATAAATTTTCCGCAACCCGTCCGTGACGTGATCGTCCAACTGCAACGCGGTAATCCCGGCCTCTTGCACCGCCTGGAAGACACCTGAATCAAGATTGCTCTTCACCTTCCCCAGACCCGCCAAAACCTGTTTGTTGCCCACCGCGAAGCCGATCCGCCATCCGGTCATGTTGAACGTCTTCGACAGGGAATGAAACTCGATCCCGACATCTTTCGCGCCATCGACTTCCAAGAAACTGGCCGGGCGACGGCCGTCGTAGAAGATTTCGGAGTACGCCGCGTCATGGCAGACGATGATCCGGTGCTCCAGCGCAAAGGCCACCACTCGCGTGAAAAAGTCTTTGTCGGCCACGACGGACGTGGGATTGTTCGGAGAATTCAGAAACATCAGCTTTGCCTGTCGAGCCACGTCCTTGGGGATCGCCGTGAGATCCGGCAGAAACCCGTTTTGTTTGAGCAACGGCATGACATACGGCACACCTCCCGCGAAGCTGGTGCCCACCGGGTACACGGGATAGCCGGGGCTGGGAACCAAGACGATATCGCCGGGGTCCACAAAGGCCAGCGGCACATGCCCGATCCCTTCCTTGGACCCGATCAGCGTCAGCACTTCGGATGCCGGGTCCAGCGAGACACCGAATCGTCGCGTATACCACTCGGCGACCGCCCGTCGAAAGGACATCAGGCCTTCGTACGAGGGGTATTGATGATTCTTGGGATCGGCAGCCGCTTGTTTCAGCCGCTCGATGATCGGCGAGGGGGTCGGCAGATCCGGGTCACCGATGCCCAGATTGATAATATCCACCCCGCGGGCAATGGCTTGTTGTTTCATCTCGTCGATCGCCGCAAACAGGTAGGGGGGAAGGGTCTTAATGCGTCCTGCCAAGACAATAGGAAATCCGGCCATGCGAACTACTCCTTTTCTAGGATAACCATGCCGTACCTACACGAAGGCCTTAGGGTACTGCATGTGATGGCAGCAATCAACGCAGGGTGTGAGGAAATACGACAGAAGGTTCCTTACACTGAATCACAACCACAAGCTGCTCGTTAGGAGCAACAGGGCCGCACAAAGATGGGATCAGAAACGAATCAATCAATCTTCGATGGTAAGCATCCAAAAAAGACATGCGAGGTGACACAGGGCATATTGACAGCCCCGCATCCATTCTGATACTCCTCCCCCTTAGCAGAATCTCCCACTACGCTTAACCAATCTCCACAAATGAAATCCGGCGGCCTGGTCCCTTCTGATGGTCGCTAATCAGCAGAAAGGAGATTTCGGAGCCATTCCGTTCGGCGCTTCGGGAATGGGGACCATCCCAGAATCAAAGCGCCAATCTTCGATTCGCGTCTGATTTATGCGGTTAGAGTCGATTATCCGTTTGGGACTTTAGTCCTCACGTCAAATGGAAAGGAGCCGCGCCATGGGCCTGTTCAGCAAAATCCTCGAGAAGCTCGGTTTTGGTAGTTCCGCCGCACAAGCCGCCCCCGCTCCGAAGACCGCACCTGCGTCCCCGACCCCCGCACCTCCGGCCGCGATGACCGTGGTCGATGTCGTGGCCAAGCTTGAAGGTCTCGCCAAGGGGCACCCTGAAAAGCTCAATTGGAAGGTTTCAATTGTGGACCTGATGAAGCTGCTGGGTCTCGAGAGCAGCCTTGCAGCGCGCAAGGAGCTTGCGACCGAACTCGGGTGCCCCGCTCAAAAGATGGGCGATTCGGCGCAGATGAACATGTGGTTGCACAAGACGGTCCTGCGGAAGCTCGCCGAGAACGGCGGGAACATTCCGAAGGAACTCCTGGACTAAGTCGGGTCCGGAAACAACGCGGACGAGATCAGCGACCGCGCCAAAGTGATTGCAACGGCTCTGCAGTGCCATCTGCTTGGTCTCCCCGGAAGGGAAGTCGGAAAAGTCCCGGAAGCCTGGAGCTTTCGTTCGCTGCATCTGAAACCAGGTTGTCTGCCTCTAAATGAATCTCCCCTCAAGTATTGATGTGCTTGTCGTCGGTGCCGGCCCGACCGGGTTGATGCTCGGGAATCAACTCGCGCGTCGCGGCGTTCGCGCGCTGGTTGTCGACCGGAACCCCGGCCCGTCGATTCAGACGAAGGCCCTGGGGGTGCAGGCACGCACCCTCGAGATCTATTCTCACCTCGGGATTGTCGAGCGCGCCCTCGAGCTGGGCACGCGCGCGACCGGCGCGAACATGTGGGTGGAAGGACGACGCGCCGCACGCGTACCTCTCGGTGACATCGGGCGTGATCTGAGTCCGTATCCGTTTCTTTTGATCCTGGGCCAGGACGACAACGAGCGGCTGCTCGGAGAGATCTGCGCGAGCGGGGCATGGACGTGCGGTGGAACACGGATCTCGTCGGCCTTGACACACGCCCAACACGTCTCGGCGACACTCAAGCAGGCGGACGGCTCGACGCCGGAGGTCCGGGCGCGACTGGGTCGCGGGTTGCGACGGCGCACACAGCGCGGTGCGCAACCTGAGCAAGATCCCGTTCCCTGGCGCGCCTTACGAACACGTGTTTTTCGTCGCCGACACGCCGTGACCGGGCCGATGGTGCCGGGCGAGCTCAACGTCTATCTTTGGCGGACGGCTTTCACCTGTTTTTCCCGATGCGTGGGTCTGACCACTGGCGGGTGGTCGGGATCGTGCCGCCGGATCTCCGCGCGCGAGACGATCTCGACTTCGACGCGTCCTTCCCTCCGTCCGCAACGAGGTGGGATCTCCGCTCCGTTTCCAGGAGTGCACCTGGTTCTCCACCTACCGTATCCACCACCGGCGTGCCGAGCGGTTCCGCGATCGCCGGTGCTTTCTGCTCGGGGACGCCGCCCATATTCACAGCCCGGTCGGCGCTCAGGGCATGAACACAGGGCTGCAGGACGCCTACAACCTGGCCTGGAAGCTCGCACTCGTCATATCGCGGCGCGCCGGCGAGAGCCTGCTTGACTCCTACGAGATCGAGCGCCTTCCGGTCGCTGACCGACTGCTCAGAACGACCGATCAGGCCTTCTCGGTCGTGGTCTCCGACCGATGGCTGGCTGGGCTATTCCGCACGCAGGTGCTTACCAAGATCCTCGCTTTTGCGATGAGTCTCGACCGAGCGCGCAAGCTCGCGTTTCGCACCATCTCTCAGATCGGTATCCGCTACCCAAGAAGCCCTCTATCGCAGACGCTGGCGGGCTTGCCTGACGGCGCGCCGCGCGCGGGCGATCGCTTTCCGTGGCTGCGGCTTAAGCTCTCGCCGAACGGCCCCACCGAGGACCTGTTCGCGAGACTCGACGATACGCGCTTCAATCTCATTGTGATCGGACAACCTTCGCTTCCCACCGATCCATCCGAGCTCACCAGCCTCGTGCTCACTCACCGGGTTCCCGACGACCCGATCAATGACCGGGAGCTGGTCCGTGCGCGGGTTCCGAATCCCTCCTTTTATCTGCTGCGCCCTGACGGCCACGTCGGGCTTGCCGGGACTCGACTGGAAGCGGCTGCGTTGACCCGTTACCTGACCGAACGTCTAGCGCTTCGGCTAACGGGCACTCATTAGGGTCACGCCCAGTCCTATTCCAAGTCCTTCATCAGCCGCTGAAACTCCTTGTCGTTGATGATCAGCGGGACGCGGCGCCAAGCAGGCGGTCGATCTGGTTGTCAGCAAGATACATCGCGGTTGGAATCTTCATCAGGGAGATGCGTTCGTCCGGATCAGTGAGTTCGCCGAGGCTGGCGTTAATGAAATAGATGTCGGCCCCTGGGACGAAGGGGCTGTCGGGATTCCGTGGCCTGGTGCGAAGGTCTTTCTGCCACTGGTTCACCGCGAGGCGCATCAGCATCACGGTATCAAACGAGTAGCGATTGATCGGTACGTCGATCATGGCTTTCATCGCCTTCGACATGACCGGGATCTGGTCGCTCCGATGTTCGAGCGCATCAGGGCTCGTCTCGGCATTGACTGCCAGGATCACCAATTTCCGGACGTCTTGATCCCCGACAGCTTCAACAATTGCTCGAACCCGAAGACGCCCGTTCCTTCGATGATGCCACGGAGCGCCATATTGTCTGAAAGGGCGCCATCGAGCAGATGGACATACGGGCGTTTTTCTGCATCCAGGTACGACAGCGCCTCGCTGGCGACCTGGGCCGCAAGTCCACCCTCCCTTTTCGCGTGCTCTAATAAAGCCGGGGTCTCGAAGCCACACTGCCCCGCATAATTCTTTAAGGTGACAGGACTCAGAATGACCGGCAGCGCAGCGGACGACGCGGACGCCCAGGCGATCGGCAACTGGCTGAGGTCTGAGCACGGAGATCGAAGACTCCCTGCGTAAATTCAAAGCGGGACAGTGTGGTCATGTCGGTCGCGTGGATGGCGAGCAAAGGTCGCTGCCGTCGCACCGCGAGGTCGCCATAGGTTTTCCGATCAAACAGTGCTTCATCCAACAGCTCGGCCATGATATGGGCGCGGCCAAAGTCGAGGGACCAGAGTCGAATCCAATTACTGGGCGACCGCAACACCCGTGCACTGAGTTCAGTCTCCCAATCCTTCCGCAAGAAGCGATATTCAAAGTCATGGAAGATGCGGTCGCCATACAACGCGTAGTACGCGCCAGTGAAGGCCCCTCCGGATAAGGCGAAGATGACGTCGAGTTCATCGAGGAGACGCTTTCTCTTGCCTTGCCAAATGATCTCCTGGCGCGCCAATTGCCGCAATGCGCCGAAGGCCAGCGTCGAGGCACGAGTCCCGCCGCCGGAGAAGGCAGTCACGAGAAGAAGGCTGTCCGTGTTGTCCGGCTTCGGGTGGGGCCACATTATTGAACCGATAGCCGCCAAAGGGTTCCCATTGTTTCAATGGCGCGTTGAGGGTGGGCCGGACGTATTCGCAGCCGACGAGGGTGCTCAGCAAGAAGAGTTGAAGGACACAGAACGAAGAGACGCCTCGACTCATTTGGCGGGATAATACACTACTACCCAACCAATCAGCACGTTCGGCGAGCGTCAAATGCTACGCTGAGAGGGATAATCGGTCAAGCCTTGCGAAGAGTGTGCTAGAGAGGTTGGGCTCATGAGTCGAATTCCTGGCACAGGGTTCATGCGTGCATGAGAACGCATTGACATCCTAC
>CAVPGK010000024.1:0-3698 GCA_963703955.1 Nitrospirota bacterium
GCCGCGTTATCCATCGTTGCCCGGTATCATGAAGGCGAAGCAGAAGCCGCTAGAGACCTGGAACGGTGCGACGCTTGGGTTGAGTGACGAGATGGTCGGTGCTGCCGGATCGCAGCTCAAGGTTGTTCGGCTAGAGCTACCTCCTGCGAGACCGCCCGGGCGAATGATCCAGGGAGACGCGCCGACCGCGGTCAAAGAACTTGTGCGAGTACTCCATCAAGAGGCAAAGGCGATCTAGATGAGCGGCGGCACGATGAATCCTATTTTCGTGTTTTGCGAGCAGCGAGATGGTCGGCTCAAGAGAGTAGGCTTGGAGGCCCTTGGCGAGGCCCGTCGTCTCGGTGAGAAGTCGGGGAGTGAAGTAGTGGCGGTGGTGATCGGCTCGTCGGTGAAACCGCTCCACGGCGAGATCGCCGGCCATGGCGCCTCACGCGTGCTGATCGCGGAAAACGCCGGGCTCACCCACTACTCGTCGGAACTGTACGCCACGATACTTGCCGAGGCCGCCGCGCGTCTTCAACCTGTTGCGATCTTCATGGGCGCCACCGCGATGGGGAGGGACCTGGCTCCCAAGCTGGCCGCGAGACTCAAGACCACCATCGTACAAGACTGCGTAGCGCTGGAGATGGAAGCCGACGGCTCACTGCTCGCGACTCGTCCAATGTATGGCGGAAAGCTGCGCGCTGTCGTGAAAGCGGCGAGTCCGCGCATACAGGTAGTGACGCTTCGCCCCAACGTGTTTTCACAAATAGAATCCAAATTGACGACCGAGATTCCGGTTGAGCAGCTCTCGGTCGCCGTGGACGCTTCACGACCGATGGCCAAGGTCCGCGAGGTGCAGCAGACCGGAGAAGGGAAAAAGGAACTCACGGAGTCGGCCATCATCGTCTCCGGCGGCCGAGGGTTGAAAGGGCCGGAGAACTTCAAGGTGATCGAGGAGCTGGCGGCGGCTCTCGGAGCGGCCGTGGGAGCCTCGCGCGCCGCGGTGGATGCCGGCTGGAAACCGCATTCATATCAGGTGGGACTGACCGGTAAGACCGTCTCGCCGCAGGTCTACATCGCGTGCGGCATTTCTGGTGCCATTCAACACCAGGCCGGCATGTCCTCCGCCCGCACCATCGTGGCGATCAACAACAACCCCAACGCTCCCATCTTCAAACTCGCCACCTACGGTATCGTTGGCGACCTCTTCGAAGTCATCCCGCTGTTGACGGAGGAAGTGAAGAAGCTGAAGGCAGGATGCTAGCCGAAGCAGCTCGAACTAGGGATCTAGCTTGAAGAAGACCCTTTGAAATCTCTTCCAATCTTCATCGGCAATCATGCTAGATGTTTTATTCGTGGGAATCGTTACGGAGAAATCAGATTCAATCTTGTTAAGGACTATCAAAGCTGTCTTGCGCGCATATTCCTTAGGTTCCGATTCCGCAAGAGGATACGAATACGCTCCGGGGAAACCCGCAATCGGATATTTTTTATGTATCGGTTGAGGAGTTGGGTATCGAGCTTCGATGTAGGCTGCCTCCAAGATCTGCACCATTTTCTCATCATGATGCTTTTGTATCGTTCCGGGGATACAATCCGTAATTAGCCTTTTGAAGTTGTGACTTAGCTCCTTTGCTATTTTGTTAACTTTCTGCAATGCCTGTTGCTCTTGGAGGTTTTCCCATTGGGCTGCTTTTTCTGCAATAATGCAGGCCTTGCAAATTTTCTCTAGACCCTGATGGCAGAAGAATGTGCCGTATTCATGGTACTTACCCTCACATTCAAATTCAAAGCTTATATAGAAATCCATGACGCCGCGATGTGCCCATGTTTGAACGATCCTTTCCTTAAGCATTCGTAAGACCTCCTACAATGCTATTTCTTCTATGGATGCTGGGCGTTGAGACAAATTCTATCTAAGGCTATTTTAGCAGCATGCTGGGGGTTAGACTGATCTTCCATCTGAGGGCGCCAAATTGACGGGTACCGCGGTGTCTGCTTGATGAAGAAACATGGCGGTGGGTTAGATAAGTAGCCAATGGGTACGAAAGGAGAGATACTACCATGGCGTGTTCAACTGGCTCGCAACCGCGAACAGCGGATTGCTGCCGGCCATCTGTGGATCTATGCTGGTGAGATCGAAGAGGTCTCGGGCGAACCTGCGCCGGGAGATCTGGTGGACGTCTACTCGCACGCTCATCGGTTCTGTGGGCGTGGGTTCTTCAATCCCTATTCTAAGATTCGCGTACGTCTGCTCACCTTCAAGGATGAGCCGATTGATGAAGGGTTCTGGGAAAAACGGATTCAGAACGCCGCGGGGCTGCGCCAGCGGGTCGTGTCCGATACGAATGCCTATCGTCTCGTCCATGGAGAAAGCGATCTGTTGCCGGGCCTGATCGTGGATCACTATGCGGAGTTAGTGGTCATGCAGACGCTCTCGCTCGGCATGGAATGTCGCAAAGACCTGCTCGCCGATCTGTTGGTCAGGCAGACCGGGGCGAAGGCCGTATATCTGCGCAATGACGCGAAGAGCCTGACGCTTGAAGGCATACCCGGCGCCAAAGGATTTCTCCGTGGGCAGGGACAGACTCGTGTTGAAATCTACGAAGGGAAGGCTCGGTTCCACGTCGATGTGGAGCGAGGACAGAAGACGGGCTGGTTCTGTGACCAGCGGGAAAACCGGTTGGCGGTGGCCTCGCTGGCGTTACACGCCGAGGTGCTGGAGGTCTTCTGTCACACGGGCGCGTTCGGGATCCAGGCCGCGCTGCACGGCGCCCGATCGGTTCAAGGCTTGGATGTCAGTGCCGATGCGGTCGCGCAGGCCCGCGAGCATGCGGCCCTGAACGGCGTCGAGAAAATCTGTACCTATCGCGAAGCGGACGCTTTTGAGGAGCTGCGGAAGCTCGATCGAAAAGGATGTCGTTACGATCTGATCATCCTGGACCCTCCGGCCTTTGCGCGGAGCAAGCACGTGGTCTCGCAGGCCTTGGCCGGCTACAAGGAGATTAACCTGCGGGCGTTACAGATGGTGAGACCGAGAGGGTTCCTCGCCACCTGCTCGTGCTCCCACCATGTCAGCGAACAGAGACTGTGGTCCACGATCCTGGAAGCTGCTCGCGATGCTCGGAGGCAGGTCCGATTGGTCGAGTCGCGATCACAGGCACGCGATCACCCCATCCTAGCGGCTATGCCGGAGACCCGCTATCTGAAATGCATCATCCTCCAAGTGTTCTAATGGCCGTTGCTGTGACCTGTCTGGCGTTCAGCCTCTCCCTGTGCCAACGGCTCGGAGCTCTACATCCCCGTGTGCTTCTTCAGAATGGGCGAATCCTTGATCGCCGGTTTGTTGGGAGCCAGTTCTGCCGCCTTCTTGAAGTGAGTCGTCGCGTCTTCGTGTTTGCCCATCTTGTCCATCGTGAGACCCAGGTTATAGTGAGCCTCGGCCAGATTGGCATCGGCCTTGATTGCTTTCTGGAACCAATCGGCTGAGACATCCCAATGACCTTGCCTGTAGTGTCCAACCCCTTCGTCATTGTCGGCTCGACCGGCCGAACCGGCGGGAGACATCAGCGCAGTCTCTTCTCCTGCCTTCGGCGCCTGCCCAGTTGGTGTGCCTGAGCCACAGGCTTGCAACGCGAGAAATCCTAAGATGAATCCCAGTAAGAGCGACATGTGTCTCATGACATCCTCCTCATGGGTTGAAACGAAAGAACAGT
>CAVPGK010000025.1:0-30837 GCA_963703955.1 Nitrospirota bacterium
GCTTGGTTAGGCTGCGATCTCATCGAAGACTGACTTTCAGGGCTGTCCCTTAGTGACCACCTATGGAGTAGGTTTCCAAACTCAATCTGCAGATATCCGGAAGGCCGCAAGGGAAAACGCTGGCAACCCTCGCCGACGCGGTCGAGTCGGCCAAAGCCGCCGGGCTGCGGTACGTGGACGATACGGGTCCCGGAAGGTCAAGAAGGCGATGACGGAATCACTGGACAAGGTCCGCCCTGAGGAAGCCGCCGTCATGGCGCTTCTCCGACAGCGCCTCAAGCGTGACGTTGAGGAGAGAAGCAAGACCGAAAACAAGGCATCGGTGAGTCGATTGCTCAAGCAGTCGATCAGGCGAAAACAGGAGAAAGGGGGAAGTGACTAGAAGGCGATCACACGATGATGCCCTCTCACTTGCCAACGGCCCCCACCTATCTTACGCTCCCAGCCTAAGAGCAAAAAGACACGGTCCTTCCAGCGTTCGTCTCGGTATTCTTCTACTTCTTGTCTGGTCCTGTCTTGGTTGTGAAACCACTCGTCCCGCGTCAGAGAGATTCGGATCATCCCAGCCGGCGATCATCGTTGTCCCAGGTTATTACGGAACCAAGCTCTCGAGGGCCTCCGACGGGGCCGAAGTGTGGATTGACGCGTGGGAGGCTCTGTTCAGAAGTCGATCGTTGAGACTGCCGCTTCCGGGTCTGGGATTCGACAAGGCTCTCGATCTTCGGCCTGACGGCATTGTGAACAAGGTCAACGTGATCCCATTGATCTACTCGGTGGAAGGGTATGGTGCCCTGCTTGAAGCCCTCCGCAAAGCGAGCGCCGACCGTGAGCAGGTAGTCCCGTTCACCTACGATTGGCGGCTCGATCTGATGGATGCGGTGCGTAAGTTAGGCAGCCTCGTGGATCAATTACGGGGTCAAGGTAGATGCCCGATCGCGATCGTCGCGCACAGCATGGGCGGTCTCATCACCAGTTACTACCTGCGCTATGGCACGCAGGACCTTGGGAATGCGGTTGAGAATTGGGAAGGGGCAGAGAAAGTCGATACGGTCGTCATGGCGGGTGTGCCGTTCCTTGGGTCTATGACCGTTTTTCGGAACATGCAATACGGCGTACGGATCGGTCTCAATCGGTCGCTGCTCGACCAGAAAGCCGTTCCGTCTCTTCTGCGAGTTATTACCTGCTCCCTGCTGGTGATGCAGATGTCCTGCTCGCACCGGCGAGCGGTTCGGTGAAGAGCATGATCCGTAAAGAATCCAATTGGAAGGAGTATGGGTGGGGTCTCTCAAAAGACTCAAGTTCGCTGCAACATGAAATCATCGAGCGTCGGTCTGCGTACACGTCTTCATGGCTCCGGGAGGCCGGACGGTTTCCAACCTGCTCCTTGCCCCACCAGGGAGGTCGACCGGAACGCGTGCTCCGTTATTATGTATCCTTGCCAAGGGATATCCCACGCTCGCCAAGGGTGTGTGGTTGGATCGCAGTCCGCACAACAGACTCGACCGGCTTCTTTTCGAGGCAAGAGCAAGTGGAGAATCTGCGCTTGGAATGGATCACCGCCTTATCTTGGAAGACGGCGACGGGTTCGTAACGCTCCATTCGGCGTCATTGCCCGATGCATATGGCTATGCGCTTGACGTGACCTCCCGTGAACGAAACGTGGATCACGTCCGGACTTGGTCGGTGAGCCGGAGATCCACAGGGAGATCGTAGACTTCTTGCAGGTGCGCCATGCAGATACGTCGGCACAGGTGGTGCCTTCGGGAAGCAGCGCGTCACATGAACGACAGTCCCGACCCGATTCTGGGGTCCATTGACAGCTGGATGGCCGGGGTCAGCTCCGTGTAGATAAGGACTGAGGTGAGACTAACGCTGATCGAGCGATTTCTCTTGAGCGGTAGGTTGAACCGACGAATCCTTCTGGTGTTCTTCCCGGTCGGTGTCTAGCCGACGAGCATCGACGGCTTTCTTGAGAGAGACGATGAACTCCTCCCGGTCAAGAGGCTTCTCCATGAACGCGTAAGCCCCTCCATCTCGCGCGCGCGCGGCTATCTCAGAGTCTCCGTGCCCCGTGATGAGAAGCACGGGCGTTGCGGGACGGAACGCCCGGATCTTCACCAGCAAGGTCAGGCCATCCATTTTCGGCATCTTGATGTCCGCTCACGACCGCATCATAGTCAGCCTTCGAAAGATGTTCCAATGCCTCAGGACCGTCATGACAGGTATCGACTACGGCGTTCATGCGGAGGCGCAGGGCGTCGGACAGGGCTTCTAGGAGGGCGGGATCGTCATCTATCACGAGAATCCGAGGCATAAGCATTCGCCCGATTGGGTTGTGCGTCAGTATCTGCCCCTATAGATGCCTTTGTGCAACCACTCGCTGACACATCGGCAAAAAAGCAAATCACCAATTCAACGCGGGGAGAAGATCGATTTACGGTCTTTAGGAGCGCAAGGCGGGGCTAATCCTTGGAATGATGCATGCGGTGAGAAACGAAGAGGCGGATCGCTATGACATGGGACGGATCGTCGCTGGCGAATCTCTTGCATCTCGTGTTCTTACAAGCTGAGAAGGAGACTTGTGGGTCGCCGGTGCCGAATGAAAAGCCGAGAGAATCGGAAGTCGTTGTGATCACCGGACGTCGGCCGGAGTCGGCCGGGCGACGGTCCGGGCGTTTGAACTCCAAGGGATTGTCATCGGAGAAGGAACATTAGGGATCACAATTAGCCGCCGCGGAACGGAAACTGTCATTGACCAGATGAATGCAAAAGACATTGAGATTGTTCATGACCAGGTCGAGGCGCCGCTGTGGGGCGTCCCGCCGAGCCTATGAAGTCGCTCCCTTCGTGTTGTCTGACCAGCGTGGCGGCCAGGTTGCCACGTTCAGCTTCTAGAATTGTTCTGTCAGGGACACAGGCCTCGTTGTATTGCGAGTAGGGGTGGGGTGGACGGATTTGGCGTGACCATCCGGCGTGACGTTCGCTTTTCTATCCGATCACCGGGTTTGAATTTCGCACCCGGCAAACCGGGGATCACGGTATCTTTGCCCAGATGAAGATGGATTTTCTTGCCCTCGTCATCCGTGATGGTGAGGACTTCGTTTTCATGTTTCAACACCTGCCCCTTCACGATTTGCAGGTGCGGCTGCTCGTTTCCGGTCTCTCCTTGCTTGTCCACTGAGAATGCCGGTCCGTAGATTGCTACGAGAGAGACCACAACAATCGCGCTTGCACAGAATTTGAAGCTGGCCATTGTTCCTCCTTCCTATCCAGGGGACGTTATTAGCAAAAAAACTCACAAACCAACGTATTCCTACATCCTAGTCCATCACAGTCAGACGTCTTGAATTATTCTCCAGGCCGCTAGAAGAATACTGTCATCTTTGGGATAGGTAACTGTAGGTCTGAACCGTACGTGGAGATCAGGATCAAAACATTTATCATGGACAGGACGTCCCCGGGTGACATCTTGTCTCGATCATTTCCCGGCGTGACCTGCTATCTGGCAAGAGACTTTGATTGGATTTTGAGCGCTTAGATGTACTCGATCCGCTCCTCCCTCTCTGGCGTATACCTTGCAGACAAATTAGTGGGAGTAATAGCCTTGCCGGGATGGTCATATCTCGACTCTCCCGGTTTTTGCTTTCGTGAGGATGACGCTGGAAGATGAGAGTGCGAGGATGGGCAGTGAGGACAGAGCCCTAGATGAAAGGACTCTATGAACTGCGAAGGGAGGGGAAAATGGGAATGAGAATAATCAAATCAGCCATGATGCTCACAATAGTAGCGCTAGCGGCCCAATTTGTTGTCGAGCCCCCGTCCTCAGGCCAAAGTACCGACCCCATCACGGATGGGGCAAAGGTCACGATTGCTTTTACGATCACCGTTCCCGAAACCCGTGTCGTTGTTCCCAACAATGTCAGCCAGTATGTTCCTGGGCAACGCCAACTGATCCCTGCCTTGGAGCAGGCTCTGGAACGGAATGAAGGAGGGGGCCATCAGAAGCGGGTTGACCTTGAGGCGGAAGAGGCGTTCGGGCATTACGATGAAAGAAACGAGTCACGGCAAGCCGGGAGGAATTGCCACGGGGAGCGCAGATGGGGTCCATTCAGCGAACTCCGGATGCGGTACGCCGTTCACTATTGTGTCACTGTCTGACAATAGCGCAGTGATTGACTTCAATCATCCTCTGGCGGGTAAGCATCTTGTGTTTGATGTGCGGGTTCTCAAGGTAGAACGAGGATCTGAAGACGGGATTGTCCTTTGCGCAAGAATGAGCGGTTTGCGGCGTCGGAGCGGTGAAGCTAGTTTCATCTCGTCCAGCGGGACGAGAGAAAAGGGAGGAGACTCATGAAAAATCTTATGACCTTGGTAAGTCTGCTGTTCTTTCTTGGTGGGGCGTTGTTCGTGGGATTTCCGCCGATCCATGTCGATCTCGCATCGGCGACGAGCACCTTCACTAATTCCACCGTGGAGTCGATCGATCCGAGCGGGGGAATCTCACGATTCGTACCCATGATGGAAACGCATGGACCCTGCCGGTTTCGAAAGCCGAATTGATCAAAGAGCTGCGCAAGGGCGACCATGTCAGCCTTGAACTCGATGTAAAAGGACAAGTCGTGAAGGTTGTAAAGCTCACTTCATGATCAACAAACGAGATTCGAGGAACAGGTCAGCTCGACTGAACCCCTTATCAGGCTCCCAGTGGTTTGGGGAATTCGGCTTGGTTTGCTCTATATCACCTCAGTCTGAGGAGGGACCTACAATGAAAACCTATAATCAATCATCGGCAGTGCCGACATTTGCAGTAGGAGCGGCAGCGGGAGCATTGGTTGGAAGTGGAATCGCTTTGTTGCTCGCACCTCATTCGGGTCGGACACTTCGAAGAAGGTTATGGCGCTATTGCCTAAGAGCGACCGAGGACACTTTAGAGATGGGCCAGGGTGCATTCGAGAGCGCGCGCGAATGGGGACACGAATACCTGGAAATCGGTATTGATGGATTGAGAAGAGTGATGAGAAGGTCAGGCATGGGACAATAGTCTGAGAAGTCGCTAACGCTGTTTATGGCCACTGAGGACTCGGTAAGTTGTCCGTCTCCTGAAGAATAATGAGCAGATTAAGGGGTCCGAGTGCACGGTCTGAAAAGAGTTCTGCTCGGTAGAGGTCATGGAAGGTACAAGAACCATGAAGATGAGAAACAGCCACCTCATTCTGGTGGGATTGTTCCTTGTCGGCTGTGCAAGCCTTCCTGAGACAACAAGGACGGCGGTCATCCACGACGTAAAGATTGAACATGACCTTTCTCCATCGCACCTTCTGGCCCAAATCGGCGACGAAGTACGGTGGGTCAATCATCGGTCGGGGTCTGTAACAATTCATTTTCTCGGCGGTGCCTTGGATCATGTTTCCTGCGGGCGAGGATTTTCAAATTTTCTGGGGATCAAGAAAGAGTCGGCCACTATCAAACCAGGCCAATCCGGCAGTTTGTGTTTCTCACGACCCGGGTTCATGAGCTATAACGTCCGAATGACAGCTATGGTTCCCGGTGGCGAGCTTATCGAGGCCGGAACCATCCGTGTGGGGTCTGTACCTTCACCTCAGGCGATAGCGCGAAGCCGCGGGAGCAAATCCTGGTCGACACATGGTTAGAGAAAAGCGTTCTGACTTCCGCCATAGGACGATTGGCAGTTTCCCTGCCTGTTGAGTTAACCTTCTGCCCGCTCCTTCTCAAAATCGAAGCCAAGCGCCTTGATTTTTCATGATTTCTCGCGCATCCTTCCTCCTCACTGTGCGATCGAGGCTGTGGACCCTGCAGGCTTCTCTCTCTCACTGGGGGAAATGTTTTTCCATGACGAGGATGGAGCACGACGAACACCTCTTTCGGCTGCTCGTCCAGCGCGTGCACGACTATGCGATCTTCATGATTGACCCCAAGGGTCTGGTGATGAGTTGGAATGAGGGGGCACAAGCCCTCAAAGGCTACCAGGCACATGAAATCATCGGCCAATCCTTTGAGCGCTTCTATCGCGCAGAAGATCTCCGAAACAACAAGCCCGCGCAGCTGCTTGAGGTCGCAGCCGCCCGGGGGCGAGCTGAAGATGAAGGCTGGCGTATTCGCAAAGACGGGACCCGGTTTTGGGCGGATGTGATTATCACTGCAATACGCGACGATACGGGCGACTTGATCGGTTTTGGCAAAGTCACCCGCGACTTGACTGAGCGCCGTCGCATGGAAGAAGCCCTCCGAGAGGCAGCGCAGTCACTGGAAAACAATGTGGCAGAACGGACCCGCGAGCTTCAAGACACGAACGCAGCTCTCCAGGAGAAGAATGCTGAGCTTGAGAAGTTTGCAGATATCGTGGTCGGTCGAGAACTGGCGATGATAGACCTCGAAAGACAGGTCCGATTACTTCAGGAGCAGTTGAAAAAGTTCCAGCCAAGTGAAAGCTAGCGGTCATTGGGCTCATTTTGTGTGTTGAGCCCCTCGATGACGGCGATTCCCCGGTAGCTTATACCAACCAGCGCGACCCATCCCAAATCCTCGAAGGCTAGACCCGCGAAGTTGGCCACCCCAACACTGACTGCTGAATCTCTCGCACAATCTCCACGGCGTGCTTCTTCATCTTAGCTCGGACTCGAAGGTATCGCTTGTTAGGTGATACTGGGTGCGAGACTCACAGGTAGCCGAGGGTTAGGAGGTGGCCGTCTATCCGGATCTTGTGCAAACTGTTCACCGCCTTCACAACCTCTTCTGGCTGCGACATTTCGACATACGCCAGAGGCAGCGCCTCACCAGTCGTGGTAATGATACAGGCACGAATGACTGTCCCAAACGGTGCCAATAGGTCCCGCAGCTGTCCGTCGCGGAATGAAGGCGGGAGGTCGTTCACAAAGAATCGTGTCGTGCTGATCTTGGTTGCTACCGGTGGTGTCATGCATCAATAGGGTCCTGTTCGGGACTCGTGGGACTCTTAAGGATACATGCCCTGCCGTGCCTTTTCGTTGAATGTGACGGGGTTCGGCCTACCTGAACCGGCACGGTGAGAAAGAGCGGATGACTGCTGACCGGAAGCGTCACACGCCGCCGCAACCACCAAGTGCCGGCGGGAGCGCGCGAGATCTCCTCCAGTGGCACCACCTCGCCGGTCTGCTCGTTCCACAGGACCGGTGTCGTGGCTGACACCCAGTCTCTGTACCCCTGAGCCCTACGCCAGCCCAGCGTGAAGGCCATGTTCAAAGTCCCTCGCTCTCTGCCATTTTTTGGTGGGAAGACCAGACTGACACAATGCCAGTCTGGTCCTCCGCTCGGGAGGGCGCCTGTACTGAGGAGGGCCGCTCATGCTCAGGTTCTTCAGCCACCAGGAGCCATCCCTGCGCTAGCTATAGAGCTAAATACACCTAGGTATAAATAGGGTAATACGGAAATAGATTGTACGTCAATGTCCTACCTCTGTATCAAGATTGGATGCAATGGAAATTGACTGCTTTCGGGTGACTTGCTTGGATAGACAACGCAGGTCTTGTAGGAAGAAGCGATACTACTGGCTCCGCAAGAAACCGACCCTCATAACGTCCACCTGCCTATAGGAATCGAGCCGGCCTTGAAGCAACATGCATGCAGGGGATGACGGTGCTCGCAAGCAAAAATGGTCCAAATCGTTGAGTGAGCATACCAAGGAGAACACTGCCATGTTTAAGGAGCGATCGATTGCGAGAAGCAATTGTGCTCAGTTGGCTTCAGGAAGGGACGCTGCGAGTTGATCGAGGGTCTGAGGCCCTCGCTCTCGTAATGTTCCGATCACCCATTCTCCCACAGACGGCCCTTGAATGACCCCCGCATGAAAAAGAAGCATCGGATCCCTCCTTTGGGTTGATGGTGGGAAAGCTAAAGAAGCCAGCTTCTTCTTCCTACGGCGATCGGCACGAGTTCACAATCGGAATTTGGAGTGCAGTGACGTAGGTGTTCTCCTACGGTATCTGAAGTACAATGACGTAGGTGTGTTCCTACACGAGGCGATGAGCTCATTGTTTAAAACCCACAGCCTGTAATCACAATACTCGAACTCGCTCTCTCCACTGACACTCCGCTCTAGGACGACCGATGTTTCCTCGAGCAGCGTCGGGCTAGGAGGTTAGTGGCCACCGTCCTCTACCCGCCGAGTCTTCGGTATATAGTCAGACCTGCGTAGGCCTGAGCGCTATCAAAAATTGTCAAAAGCCCGACGCCGCCGGCATGGTTTGTCCGATAACACACAACGACTAACCGTTTTAATCTACACTCACTCCCTGCGTGAATCAGGAAGGATTCCTCATTAATTATTATTCATTGGGCGACTGATGCACAAAGCGTTGTGGCGGCTAGGCGCAAGTTTGGGCATATTTCTCGTGGCCATCGCTCTCGCAGTGGCCTTTGTCGACGACCCACTTCGTGCCTATGCGGAGAGAGAATTCAATCGGCACCTGCAGGGGTACACTCTTCAAATTGGCGCGTTACATTTTCATCCCATCGGGCTCTCGATTGATCTCGAAAACGCAAGACTGGTACAGAACGAGCATCCGGATCCTCCTGTCTTCGACATTCCGAAATGGCACGCCAGCCTCCATTGGGGCGCGTTGCTACGTGGTCAGGTTGTCAGCGATCATGCAGTCGACAGCCCGATCCTGCACATGACCCGCCCGCAAGCGAAGAAGGAGATCAAAGACCCGGAATTGATCGAGAAAAAGGCCTGGCAGGAAATTGTCCTGGCTCTCTATCCTCTCCACATCAGTGTCTTGACGGTTGCCGACGCCACGATCACTTATCTCGACACCCCCAAAGCTCAGCCCGTGCAGATTACACATCTGAATATTCGCGCGGAGAACATCCGAAACACCGCATCCAAGGACGGGGTG
Source organism: Nitrospirota bacterium (assembly GCA_963703955.1). Taxonomy (GTDB): domain Bacteria; phylum Nitrospirota; class Nitrospiria; order Nitrospirales; family Nitrospiraceae; genus CAVPGK01. The sequence continues at coordinate 8,895 of CAVPGK010000025.1, forward strand.
TATCCGTCAACAGTCCACCTCGACGCCATTCTGTTCGATTCCGGGCGGATGATCGTCGACGGCTCGGCTGATTTTCTCTCGGCACCCCAGATGGGTCTCAATGCAGATGTGGTGCTGGAAGAGGTTAAGCTTGAGCAGTTGCTGCCGCTGACGGGCCGGGTGAATCTGCAGCTTCGGAAGGGAGTGATCTCGGCGACGGGCCATGCCGAGTATTCACCGTATGCCAAGGTCGTGGAACTCAAGGATCTCGTGCTGGATGGGGTCCACCTGGACTATGTGCATGCCACCGCCACCAAAGAGTCGGAAAAGCACGTGGCGGCTCAGACGGCACAGGCGGCCGAGGAACTGAGTAACCATCCCGAATGGCTGGTCCGTATTGACCGGGGGAAAATTCTGAACAGTGAATTCGGATTCGTCAATACCGCGGCTCGTCCGCCCTATCGGGTCTTTCTCACCGACACGAATATTGGACTGGCTAATTTCAGCAACCAACTGTCGGAAGGGACGGCGTATGTCAAGCTGACGGGAAAATTTATGGGATCCGGCCTAACCCAGGCCAGTGGAACGTTCCGGCCGGAAACCAGGTCGCCGGATTTTGATTTCCACATTCGGATGGTCCACACGAAGATGCAGGCTTTCAACGATGTGCTGCGAGCCTATGGGAATTTCGATGTGGTCAAAGGAGCCTTTTCACTGTTTACGGAACTGAGAGTCAAAGACGGCACGATCACAGGGTATGTCAAGCCCTTGTTCAAAGACGTGGAGGTCTATGATCCGGCTCAAGACCGGGACAAAGGGCTGCTCCAGACCGTGTTCGAGGGCGTGATTGGCGGCGTCACGGACCTGCTCAAGAACAGGCCGCGCGAAGAGGTGGCCACGAAAGTCGACGTATCGGGGCCGGTGAAGCAGCCCAAGGCGAGCACGTGGCAAATCGTCGTACATCTGATCCAGAACGCCTTCTTCAAGGCGATCCTACCCGGGTTTGAAAAAGAGGCCAAAAACGCCTAGCTGACCGAAGTGGATAGAAGAGACCCCGGGACAGGGGGCATTACGTGCTCCTTTATTGGCCAAGAATTAATTGGCCGTAGGCCTAGGAGATGGGCTCGGCAGACGCATATAGGTTTGAGGGTGAGCTCTCTCATTGTGGATTGATGAGCAATCTGGCCGGTTCCGTACCACGTCTGATCCTCGTCATCGACGACGATTTCGATACTCGAAAGATCTTGCGCGATCGGCTGACGGCCATGGGGTTCGATGTGGTCGGGGCGAGGAGCGGGTATCATGGGCTCGCTCTCCTCGAGGAACATGTGTCGAACAGATGTCAACCGGACGGCATACTCTTGAATCTGGAGATGCCCCGTCTTGACGGCCTAGCCGTGCTTCGGAGAGTGAAAGAACACTTCAGTCAGATCCCTGTCATCATCATGACCTCCGCGTCCAATACCTCGCGATTGGAAGAAGTCCTTCGAGAGGGCGCACGAGATATTGTGATGAAGCCGTTTGATCCCATCTTGTTGCGGGAGAAATGTCTTCAGCATTTCATTCCCTCCTCACGTTGAGGTGCCTCACGGCCACCGACGACCCGTGTCAATGAACCTCTTCGGGATCGCGTCCGATTGACCGACGACCCAGAGGTCTTACCGATCACCCTTTGTCCTGTCGCGGGCCGATGGAGGGGGGTGTCGGTTAGCGTCCGGCTCCACGATTGATATAAAAGCTCGCATCGACATGGCCGATCGATAAGAGGTGCTCTTGCGTCGTTTGCTCGCCTTGGCCGACTGCTTCAAGGATGCGGCAATCTTTCGCGGACTTCGTGAAGAGAAGATTCCCCCCTTCAGGTCCAGCGCATCACTGTGCTGCATCACATCTGCGGACCAATACCGACGAGCCCCTTCGCCCCGTTGGTAGACGCGTATTGCTCCGGGGGCGCTGCGCTGCGATCAGCTACGAAAAAAAGGAGGCCAAAGCTTACTCATCAGACGTGACGTTTCTTTCCGTCGCATTAAAGCGTCCACTTCTCATCGACCGAAAGGGTCTTGCCTGACTTTCACTTTGGCCTCCACAAATCTAAACATAGTATTTCGCTGCGGCTTGAAGTATCGGCGGCAATCCCTTTTCGTTGTAAAGCTTGCAGGCAGCCCGGCGATCAACAAGGCGTCGTACTTTCATCTGTTCTCCTCCTTCTTTTTTCTTTTACTATTAGAGAGTTGCCCGTCATGCTGAGAAGAGGCAGCTAAGTACGGTGAAGCCTCTTTGTCTTGATCATATGATAGAGCACTCGCTTGGACTCGGCTGTCAGTGAAATGTTTTTTTGATGTCGGTGAATGCCAGGTTTTTGGTCCTCAATCCGGACGGCGAGGATAGGTCTAGATGTGCGTACGAGACTGTGGAATTCCGGATACTGCGGGTAAGAGCGCCTTCCCGTCATCCTTTGTCCTACACTGAATTAGGGATTTCTGCTGACTCTGTTAAAGGCTTCCTTAGGCTATTCTCTTCTGGTTTTCCTCTTATCGAGGTGACTGTCGCATCTTCCGCTTTTTTCTGGTCAGCGTGCCAAAGGAGGCATCGCATGTTAGTCAAGGAACGGCAAACAGAATCGCACCTCAATGCTGCTGCATTGTTGACCACGCTGCAAGCCTTCGGAAAGGGCGATTTCGGAGTGCGGATGCGAGGACCGCGCACCGGTTTGGCCGGGGAGATTTCGGCTGCCTTGAATGACATTTTTGAGCAAAACGAACGCCTGAGCGAAGAGCTTGTGCGGCTGAGTAAGGCTGTCGGCAAGGAGGGCAAAATCGGGGAGCGGGCCGCGATCGGCAACATTAGCGGGTCGTGGGGCGTGTGTGTGGATTCGGTGAACTCACTGATCACCGATCTCGTCAAACCCACATCCGAGGTGACCCGCGTCATTGGGGCGGTAGCAAAAGGCGACCTCACGCAGTCCATTTCCCTTGAGACCGACGGTAGGCCTATCAAGGGTGAGTTTCTACGCACCGCGAAACTGGTCAATGTCATGGTGGATCAGTTGAACTCCTTCGCGTCCGAGGTGACCCGCGTGGCGCGCGAGGTGGGCACGGAAGGCAAACTCGGCGGTCAGGCGGATGTCAAGGGCGTAGCTGGCACGTGGAAGGACCTCACCGACAACGTCAATTACATGGCCAGCAACCTGACCAGCCAGGTGCGGAACATCGCGCAGGTGACCACGGCGGTGGCGACCGGCGATCTCTCGAAGAAGATTACCGTGGAAGCGCGCGGCGAAATCCTCGAGCTGAAGAACACGATCAACGTGATGGTGGATCAGTTGAACTCCTTCGCGTCGGAAGTGACCCGGGTTGCGCGCGAGGTCGGCACGGAAGGCAAGCTGGGTGGCCAGGCTATCGTGAAAGGGATGGGCGGGATATGGAAGGACCTCACCGATAACGTCAACTACATGGCCAGCAACCTGACCAGCCAGGTGCGGAACATTGCTCTGGTGACGACTGCGGTGGCGACCGGCGATCTCTCGAAGAAGATTACCGTAGACGTGCGTGGTGAGATTCTCGAATTGAAGAATACGATCAACGTCATGGTGGACCAGTTGAACTCCTTCGCGTCGGAAGTGACGCGGGTTGCGCGCGAGGTGGGCACGGAAGGGAAACTGGGCGCTCAGGCGGATGTACGCGGAGTAGCCGGCACGTGGAAGGACCTCACTGATAGCGTCAATTATATGGCGAGCAACCTCACGAGCCAGGTGCGGAACATCGCGCAGGTGACCACGGCGGTGGCCAACGGTGACCTCTCGAAGAAGATCACGGTGGAGGTGAAGGGCGAGATCCTCGAGTTGAAGAACACGATCAACGTGATGGTGGACCAGTTGAATTCGTTCGCGAGGGAGGTCATCCGAGTCGCTCGCGATGTCGGGACAGAAGGCAAGCTCGGTGGGCAGGCCGAGGTGCGGGGCGTGGCCGGCACGTGGAAGGACCTCACCGATAACGTCAACTGGATGGCCGGCAATCTGACGAGCCAGGTGCGGAACATTGCCCAGGTGGCGACGGCGGTGGCCAGCGGCGACCTGTCGAAAAAGATCACCGTGGAGGTGAAGGGCGAGATCCTGGAGTTGAAGAACACGATCAACGTGATGGTGGATCAGTTGAATTCGTTCGCATCGGAGGTGACGCGTGTTGCCCGCGAAGTGGGCACTGAGGGCAAGCTGGGTGGGCAGGCCGAGGTGAAAGGCGTGGCCGGAACCTGGAAAGACCTCACCGACAACGTGAACCTTATGGGCAGCAACCTGCGAAACCAGGTGCGGAACATTGCCCAGGTGGCGACGGCGGTGGCCAACGGCGACCTCTCGAAAAAGATCACCGTCGAAGTACGCGGCGAGATTCTCGAATTGAAGAACACGATCAACGTGATGGTGGATCAGTTGAACTCCTTTGCCTCGGAGGTGACCCGCGTCGCGCGTGAGGTCGGCACGGAAGGAAAGCTCGGCGGCCAGGCGGTCGTCAAAGGGGTGGCCGGCACGTGGAAGGACCTCACCGACAACGTCAACTATATGGCCAGCAATCTCACGAACCAGGTGCGGAACATCGCCGGTGTGACGACGGCGGTAGCCAACGGCGATCTGTCGAAAAAGATCACGGTGGAGGTGAAGGGCGAGATCCTGGAGTTGAAGAACACGATCAACGTGATGGTGGATCAGTTGAACTCGTTCGCGTCGGAGGTGACGCGCGTCGCCCGCGACGTAGGCACGGAAGGAAAGCTCGGCGCCCAGGCGGTCGTCAAAGGGGTGGCCGGCACGTGGAAAGATCTCACCGATAACGTCAATCTCATGGCGAGCAATCTGACCAGCCAGGTGCGGAACATCGCCGGCGTGACGACGGCGGTGGCCAACGGCGATCTGTCGAAAAAGATCACGGTGGAGGTGAAGGGCGAGATCCTGGAGTTGAAGAACACGATCAACGTGATGGTGGATCAGTTGAATTCGTTCGCGTCGGAGGTGACGCGTGTTGCCCGCGAGGTGGGCACCGAGGGCAAGCTGGGCGGACAGGCCGAGGTGAAAGGCGTGGCAGGAACCTGGAAGGACCTCACGGATAACGTGAACTCGATGGCCGGCAATCTCACCAGCCAGGTCCGAGGGATCGCGAAGGTCGTGACCGCGGTCGCGAGCGGCGATCTCAAACGAAAACTCACGGTGGAAACGAAAGGTGAAATCGCGGCATTGGCCGATACGATCAACGAAATGATCGAGACGCTCGCGACGTTCGCCGATCAGGTCACGACCGTCGCGCGCGAGGTGGGCACCGAGGGCAAACTGGGCGGACAGGCCAAGGTGCCGGGCGCTGCCGGTCTCTGGAAAGATCTCACGGACAACGTTAATCAGCTCGCCGCCAACCTGACCAATCAGGTGCGCGCGATCGCGGAGGTTGCGACCGCCGTCACCAAGGGTGACCTAACCCGGTCCATTGCCGTCGAAGCGCTGGGCGAAGTAGCGGCCTTGAAAGACAACATCAACGAGATGATCCGCAACCTCAAGGAAACGACGCAGAAGAACACGGAACAGGACTGGCTGAAGACCAACTTGGCCCAGTTCACCAACAAAATGCAGGGGCAAAAGAATCTGACGACTGTCGCCAATCTCATCCTATCGGAGCTTACGCCCCTGGTTAATGCGCATCACGGCGTCTTCTATCTTAATGAACCCGCGGATGGAACCCCGGTGATGAAGCTGCTCGGCAGTTACGCCTATCGCGAACGCAAAGGCCTGCCGACTCAGTTCAGGGCCGGGGAGGGACTTATCGGGCAATGCGCGCTCGAAAAGGAGCGTATTGTGATGACCGATGTGCCCTCGGATTACATCCAGATCAGCTCGGGGTTGGGCAATGCCTCGCCGTATAACATCGTGGTGCTTCCCGTGCTGTTCGAGGGCGAGGTGAAAGCCGTCTTGGAACTCGCATCCTTCAATCGGTACAGCGACATCCACCTGACCTTCCTTGACCAGCTCAAACAGACTATCGGGATCGTGTTGAATACGATCGCTGCGAACATGCGGACGGAAGACTTGCTGAAGCAGTCCCAAGCGCTGACGGCCGAGTTACAAAGTCAGCAGCACGAGCTCAAGACCACCAACGAGCGGCTGGAGCGACAGGCCGAGACACTTCGAACCTCCGAAGACCTGTTGCGGACGCAACAAGAAGAGCTACGACAGTCCAACGAGCAGTTGGAAGAGAAGGCCAATCTGCTCAGCCAGCAGAATATACAGGTGGAAACGAAAAACCGAGAGGTCGAAGAGGCGCGTAAAGCGCTCGAGGAAAAGGCCGAGCAGTTGGCCCTCTCCTCCAAATACAAGTCCGAATTCTTGGCGAACATGTCCCACGAGCTACGGACACCGCTCAACAGCCTATTGATTCTCTCCAAGCTGTTGGCCGACAACCGCGACGGGACGCTGACCCCTAAACAGGTCGAATTCGCGCAGACCATCCAGGCGTCCGGCAGCGATTTGCTGGCGTTGATCAACGACATTTTGGATCTGGCCAAGATCGAGTCAGGCACGATGGGAGTGGCGGTCAACTCGGTAGGCTTCGCCGAACTGACCGATTATGTGGATCGAACCTTCCGTGAGGTGGCTCAGAATAAAGGACTGACTTTCGACATCGAGCGCATTCCGGGATTGCCCTCCGCAATTCAGACCGATCCTATGCGGTTGCAGCAGGTCCTCAAGAATCTGATTTCCAACGCGATCAAGTTCACGTCGCACGGGACCGTATCCTTGCGTATCGAAAAAGTGTCGTCCGGCTGGGACCGTGGACATATGGTGTTGAATCAGGCCGATGCCGTCCTGGCCTTTTCCGTGACGGACACGGGTATCGGCATTGCGGCCGATAAGCAGAAAATTATTTTCGAAGCCTTCCAACAAGCTGATGGGACCACGAGTCGAAAGTACGGTGGAACAGGCTTGGGTCTCTCGATCAGTCGAGAGATCGCCAGGTTACTCGGTGGAGAGATCCAAGTCCGGAGCACGGTTGGAAGAGGCAGCGTGTTTACCTTCTATCTGCCACGCGTGTACAGCCCGGCAGTCGTGTTGCCTCGAACGTCGGTCCCGGTGCTCATCTCCAAAGAGACCATTCCTGTTCCTACTGCTGGACCTGCGCAGGTAGAATTGGTGGCGCCGGTGGAGATTTCGGACGATCGATCGAATATCGAGACGGACGATCGAGTCTTGCTGATCGTTGAGGACGATACGTCCTTTGCCCAAATTCTGTTGGATCTCGCACGCGAGAAGGGCTTCAAAGGATTGATCGCGACGAGCGGGGAGGCCGGTTTGGGCCTAGCGCGGAGGTTCAAACCTGCCGCCATGACCTTGGACCTCTGTTTACCAGACAAGGATGGCTGGACCATTCTGGACCGATTGAAACACGACCCGCTCACCCGCCATATCCCGGTCCATATCATCTCCGTCGAGGAGGCGCGGCAGCGCGGCCTCAAACAGGGGGCAATCGGCTATCTCAACAAGCCGGTCAGCCGCGACTGGTTGGAAAAGGCGTTCGATGACATGGTGTCCTTCATTGAACGGCCGGCCAAGAACCTTCTCATCGTGGAAGACGATGAGGCTCAACGACGCAGTATTCTGGAGTTGATCGGCGGCGGAGATGTGCAGACGACCGCCGTAGGTTCCGGCGCCGAGGCTATCGAGGCGTTGAGACACGGTTTCTTTGACTGCCTGGTCTTGGACCTTCGATTGCCCGACATGACAGGTCAGCACCTCATCGAAACGATTCACAGTGAGTTCGGCCGGCGAAATCTGCCGATCATCGTCTACACCGGCAAAGAGTTGTCCCGAAATGAGGAGAGTCAGCTCAAAAAACTGACGGAGGCCATCATTATTAAAGATGTCCGGTCGCCGGAGCGTCTCCTCGATGAAACTTCACTGTTCTTGCATCGCGCCTCTCACAGCTTGGCTACCTCTCAACAGCGGATGCTCGAGCAACTGCACCAGATGGATCCGGCCCTCGCCGGCAAGAGGGTTCTCATTATCGACGACGACATTCGGAACATCTTTGCGCTCACCAGCGTGCTGGAGACGCACGAAGTGCAGGTGATATACGCGGAAAACGGTCAGGATGGGATTGCACAACTGACCCAAACACGTGGTATCGACGTGATTCTCATGGATATCATGATGCCGGATATGGATGGGTACCAGACGATGCAGGCGATTCGAAAGATGCCGGAATTTGCCTCACTGCCCATTATTGCGGTAACGGCGAAGGCGATGAAAACAGACCGCGCCAAGTGCATTGAAGCCGGCGCGTCGGACTACATTTCCAAGCCGGTCGATCCGGAGACGCTGGTGTCTTTGCTGCGAGTGTGGTTGTACCGATAGCGGATGCTGAGGAGTTTAGAGATCGTGCAATCGGTGCATGAATCCATTGTGGAGGAGGCCGAAGTCCGTTTACTGTTAGATGGGCTACTGCATTGTTATGGATTCGATTTCCGCGAGTATGAGCCGACTTCGCTCAAGCGGCGCATCTGGGAGCAAGTTCATGCGGAGGGTCTCCGGACGATTTCAGGATTGCAGGAAAAGATCTTGCACGATTCTCCGTCGTTGGAACGCTTGTTATTATCCCTCTCGGTGCGTGTCTCTCCCATGTTTACCGACTGCGCCTTTTATCGGACCTTCCGGGCTGCCATTGTGCCGATCCTACGCACCTATCCCTCAATCGATATTTGGTTTCCGGCCTGCTCGACCGGCGAGGAGGTCTATGCGTTGGCGATTGTCCTGCATGAGCAGGGGCTTTCTCACAGAGCTCGATTATACGCGTCGGACCTCAGCGAAGCCGTTTTCAGAAACGCCAAGGATGGGCGGTTCGCGCTTAGGGACATGGCAGAAAGTGCAGTGAACTATCGGCTTGCTGGGGGAATGGGTCTCCTCTCGGACTATTACGCTATCGAACGTGAGCACGCCGTGATGTTGCCTAAGCTCAAGGACAACATCGTGTTCAGCGAGCATAGTTTGGCAACGGACGCCGGCTTCCACGAATTCCAAACCATTGTGTGCCGAAAGACCTTATCCTCATTCAATGACGGGTTGCGTGAACGAGTCCATGCCTTGTTCGTACAGAGCTTGAGTCGTTTCGGCGTTCTGGGACTCGGCAATGACGACCTGACGGCTTGGCAGATGGACGCCCATCGGTATGAAGTGATCGGAAGCGGCTGGTGCCGGAAGACGGCCGTATGTATGGAGGTCTAAATGACGTCCGCGAAGCAACAGAGTCGACAAGGAATGGAAACTCTGCCCGGATGCCTCAACCCTTCCGGAAAAGCGGCCATCCTTATTGTTGATGACAATGCTCAGAATCTGATGGCCCTTGAAGCCATTCTGGCCGGGCCCGATCGCAATGTGATGGCGGTATCCTCCGGTGAGCACGCGTTGAAATATCTGTTGCAAGAGGAGTGTTGTGTGGTGGTCCTGGATGTAAAAATGGAGGGGCTGGATGGATACGAGACTGCGGCACTGATCCGCAGTCGTGAGCGAACGCGCGATCTCCCGATCATTTTTGTGACCAGTTATAGTAAAGAGGAGGCGGACGTCATCAAAGGCTACTCCTACGGCGCGGTCGACTACATCTTCAAACCGATCGTCCCGGAAATCCTGCTCTCCAAGATCAACGTCTTCGTGGAATTGTACAAGAAAAGGGCGGACCTAAAGCGCAAGAACGAGGAACTGGAGCGGGCCGAGACTGAATTGATGCGAACCAAGGCGGCGGAAAGTTTGATCAAGCATGCACCGGACCCGCTGTTCGTGTCGGATCTGCAAGGTCATATCCTTCAAGTGAATGACGCCGCCTCAGACCTGCTGGGCCTCCGCGCAGAAGAATTAGTCGAGCAATCTATCTCACAGTTTATTCCGCCGCAGGAGACGCAGGAATTCATCGGCGCGCTGCGGGAGGTTGTCGAGCGAGGGGTCACCCGCAACCTACGCCTGAATCCCCGAAACTCCGTGGGCGAGATTATCCCTACCATGCTCAATGCGTCCGCCTTGCGGGACCAGGAAGGGAAAGTAATCGGGGCGATCGGCATTTTAAGGGATATGCGCGCCTACGAGGCGGTGATGCGCGATCTTGAGAAGTCGCAAGCCTCATTGATCGACAAGATCCGTGACCTCGAGAAATTCGAAGAAGTGGTCGTGGGACGAGAACTCAAGATGATAGCCATGGAAAAAGAACTGGCGAAACTCAAAAGAGGTGAGGCCTAGGTTAAAAATGACGTGATCTATCGCTAAATCCCAACTTCAACCTACCTAGCCTCAACTTCATGCATATCCACTCCTATCACCGGTGCTGGCCGTCGTTTCATCCGATGCTGATCCTTGCCTTGAACCAATCACGAGCGAAATACCCGTCGTCCCACGAGTAAGCCTGTTCGCCCTCCTGTCAGATGATCGCCGACTCTTCCATAGGGGGTTTTCCTATAGTCTGTGGATCGGGTGTCGGTGATGATAGCGGCAGCCTGTTCCTGCGCTGAAGGGCGAAAGTTTGCTATGGCCAGTGCGAACAACACATCGACCAGCTCCTCGGACATCGGCGATCTGCAAATTCATCAGAACCTGACGTTTCAACGGCGATCGTGGGCGTTCCAACGGGTCGGATGGGTCATCATCGCAATAATAGTGGGAGCGGCCTTGCTCGGCTTGTTCGGACAAGGACCTCTCAGCCGAGCGACTGAAGGTTCTCCATCCGGACCCTTGTGGATTGAATACGAACGGTTCGCCCGGGTGGAGTCTCCCATTCTTGTACGCCTTCACTTGGGTGGGGGTGTCCCCGTGGATGGAACGGCTCATCTTCGCATCGATCACGAATACCTCGACGGGGTGAGAATCGAACGTATCGTGCCGGCGCCGTATGACGAAGAGGCCACGCAGGATGGAGTGCTCTACGTCTTTCACACGGAGCATGCAACACAGTCTATCGAGATCCGGTTTGTCTTCACGGCAAAGGGGCCGGGATTGTTGTCCGGCCAGATCAGCGTGAACGGCGATGCCCCGCTTCGGCTTCGTCAGTTGATCTACCCATAGGAATTCGGATCCCTAAGGAGGTTTCCCATGGACCCCGTGTTTCGTGCTCTGACCATCTATACGGTTCTATTACTGCTATTTCGAATCGCTGGGCGGAGGACGATGGCCCAAATGACCAATTTTGATTTTGTTCTTCTGCTGATCATTAGCGAGGCAACCCAGAATGCGATGATCGGAAACGACTATTCCGTCACGAATGGTGTGCTGGTCATATTGACGTTGGTGGGGGCCGACGTTCTTCTGTCGCTGTTTAAACAACGATCTCCTCGCCTGGAGCAATGGCTGGACGGATTGCCCTTGGTCATCGTCGAGAATGGTCGGCCACTTTCGGACCTTATGGGACGGGCCAGGATCGATGAGCAAGATATCCTCTCGGCTGCGCGCGAGCGGCAAGGATTGGAACGAATGGACCAGATCAAATATGCCGTCCTGGAGACCAGCGGAGGGATTTCCATCATTCCAAAACAGCCGCCTTTGCCCTAGCGGCGGTGCCGTTGGTATGGAAGGTATAAAGACTCAGACCGCTTGGTTCGCGATCCTTCTCGTCCTTGTTTTGATTCACGGGTGCGCATCGGATAACAACGCGCGCCAGAGGGATTTGTCCATTACCAGCGCGGTTCAGAAGATTCTGGAAGAGAATCAAGAAGCCAATTTGATTCATGTCGATGTATACACCGAGGACTCCATCGTCTATTTAAGTGGAGAGCTTCCGGAATACGAGCAGAAGTTGCAAGCCGAACGTCTGGCCCGAAATGTTCGAGGCGTCAAGAAGGTGTTCAACAAGATTCAAGTTGAGCCGTAGAGGAGTTGCGTTCGGCAGCACCGTCGCGCTGGTTGCATGCTTGGGGGCGGCGCCGCTCTATGCCGAGGACGCGACCTATGAAACGAGCGCCTGGACGTACGGTGGGTTCGTGGACCTGAGTTACGCGCTCAACTTTAATTTTCCGGAAAACCACCTGTGGCGTAGCAAGGAAACGACCACCCGGACCAACGAGCTTGCCCCAAATATGCTGCTGGCATACATCGAAAAAGAACCCCGCATCGAATCGCGATGGGGGATGGAACTCGCATTCCAAGCCGGATATGATACCGACGCCCTGGTGCCCGAGGAGATTCCGGGACGATCTAGCCCGATCCGCGGGGCTGATGTGCTTCGTCACGTCTCTCGTGCAAACGTGAGCTATCTCGCTCCCGTCGGAAACGGATTGGCCCTGACTGTAGGCCTCATGAAGGGCTACATCAATTACGAATCGTTCTATGCCAAGAACAACTTCAATTACACCCGCGCGTACCTCACCGATTATAACCCGAATTTCGTATTCGGAGTCGGCGGTCGCTACGGATTCACCAAAAATGTGGATGTCGGATTCCATGTGATGAACGGGTTCAATTACCTGTCCCATCCGAACAACCTGCCGAGCTATGGAGCGGAGTTGGACTGGCGCATCACGAAACGCATGATCCTTTACGAGAACCTCTACTACGGTCCGGATCAGAGCGACACAGCAGTGAAATTTTGGCGCTTTTTTACGGATACCACTCTGGAATGGACAGGAGGTGATGTTACGGTCGCCGGTTCTTACAATATCGGAACGGAAAAATCGGCCGAACAACCCAGCAATCCCCAGACTTTTTGGATGGGAGCCGCAGTATTCAGCCGGTGGAATATCGGTGGCCCTTGGAGTCTTGCGTTCCGGCCTGAATTCTATTGGGATCCGAACGGCCGAATCAGCAACTTTGAACAATTGCTGTGGGCGATCACCAACACGGTGGAGTACCGAAGGCACCTTGGGCATCATCTGGCAGTGCTGCGTTTGGAATATCGCTACGACCGATCCACCGGACCGCAAGGCGGGTTCTTCAAGGACGGCGACGTCACTCCGGGTGTGCCACGATTGGTCGCGGACCAGCAACTCCTGCTTTTCTCACTGAATTGGGCCTTTGATTCTTGATGAACCGAGAGGTCATGCGAGGCCATCGTACAGAGCATGTCGGACACAATCCTACAAAGAGCCCCCAAAGGTCCTGCCCCAGACTTGCAAGTCGCCTGATATCCTTTTCTTCAGTTCGTACGTAGAGTTGCGAAAAAGGGCGTGTTCTTCCAAGGAAGGAGATGTCATGCAGACACTGACAAAGCGCAACGACTCTGGCAAGTCCAAAGCCCGGGTGACGCTCCTGAAACCACTGCGCACGCTGGCCGTCGATATCGGAGCGACAGGAATCAAAATGTTGGTGCTGAATGAGCTAGGCAAGCCGTTGACAAAGCGAAACCGCGTGGAGACGCCTGATTCAGGCAAGCCGATCGCCGTGATAGACGCGGTAATTGAGTTGGCGGAACAGCACGGTGAATTTGATCGGGTATCGGTGGGGTTCCCAGGCGTGGTGCGCCATGGGGTCGTGAAGCAGGCGCCGAAACTCGCTCCAGAATGGAAGGATATTAATCTCGCGAACGCGTTGTCTTCGCGGCTCAACAAGCCCGTCAGGGTCGCCAATGACGCAGACGTACAGGGGTTCGGAGCGATCTCCGGCGATGGCGTAGAACTCGTAGTTACCCTAGGGACGGGGGTCGGATCCGCACTATTTGTGGACGGTGTTTTGGTGCCGAATGTCGAGGTTGGGCACGACAAACTCAGCGATGCCCAACTCACGAGTGTAGGGAAGAAGAGATGGAATAAACGTCTCGTGAAGGCTATTAGAAAACTGGACGCCGTCTTTCATTATGATCGGCTCTATATCGGAGGTGGTAACGCTAGGCAGGTGGACATCGGCATACTCCCTGCGGATGTGACGATCGTGTCCAACCTCAATGGATTGGTCGGAGGCCTGGCGTTATGGCGTGATTAGAGGATGTCTGTCTAGGCCGGAAACGGGAGGTGCCTCATGTCGATCTTAGGATGGATCGTGTTCGGGTTAGTCGTCGGGATCGTCGCGAAGTTTCTGATGCCCGGGCCCGATCCGGGGGGAATGATCGTCACGATTCTCTTGGGAATCGTCGGCGCGCTGCTCGGTGGGTTCATTGGTCGTGGTTTGGGGTGGTACGGCGAAGCGGATCCTGTCGGCTTCGTCATGGCGTTGATTGGGGCGATCCTGATTCTTATCCTCTATCGACAGTTCAGGGGGTTCTAAGAATCGGACGTAACTTATAGGGGGCGACCCTTGCGGAAATTCGCTTTTTGGTGGTCGCTGCTGAAGCAGACGTTTGTCGAGTGGAATCTCGACGGCGTGCCTCGGTTGGGAGCAGCCTTGGCGTACTATACCGTCTTCTCGATGGTGCCGCTTCTGGTCGTGATCATCGCAGTCGTGGGGATGGTGTTCGGACAAGAGGCGGCGCAAGACTACATCATAGTGCAGATCGAAGGGCTGGTAGGTCCGCAAAGCGCCTCGGCAATCCAAGAGATGCTGGAGTATGCCAATCGCCCGTCGAGCGGAGTTCTGGCCGCCATCGTCGGAATTGCTACCTTGCTCCTGGGCGCTTCGGGGTCTTCGGCCAGCTCCAAGACGCGCTGAACACCATCTGGGATGTTGAGGCCAGGGAAGGCAAAGGCCTTCTAGGGGTGATCAAGGATCGATTCATCTCTTTTTTGGCTGTACTGGGTAGCGGCTTCTTGCTCACCGTTTCGCTGATTTTCAGCGCGTGGCTCGCGGCGTTTGGAAAGCTGTTTGAAGCCTGGTTGCCCCTTCCTGAAATCCTGCTGGAAGGTCTCAATTTCGGCATATCTTTCGCGGCGATCACCGTCTTGTTCGCCATGATTTTTAAAGTGCTTCCCGATGCAAAGATCGCTTGGAAGGATGTCTGGGTGGGCGCGGCGATGACGTCGCTGCTGTTCACGCTCGGAAAGTTTGCACTCGGTCTCTATCTTGGAAAGAGCGACATCGGAACAGCATACGGGGCAGCCGGCTCTCTGGTCATTGTCCTGGTGTGGGTCTACTATTCTGCACAAATCCTTCTCTTCGGAGCCGAGTTTACATTCGTGTATGCCGATCGGATCGGATCACGCATTATTGCCCAAAAACACGAGGGTCAGGCTTCGCAACGATTTCCCTTCGAGAGTCATACTCCGGCATACTCGCGCTCGGAGTCAGCGCCGGGCCGCATGGCTATACCGGGCTGGATCCCCACGACGCTTGTGTTCGTGATGGTGACGATGCGACTGATTCATCGATCGGGCCGATGACCCCTCCTCCGGCCACCCCTCGCAGTTAATCCTCCTCAGAACCTCTCTACAAGGCTCTCATGAATGCCGCTAGCGCGGCTTTCTCCTCTCGACTCAGGTGAAGGCCACCCACGACATTGAAAAACTCGACGGTGTCTTCAACGGTCGGCAGCCTCCCGTCGTGGAAGTAGGGCGGGGAGTCCTTGATCCCGCGTAGCACAAACGTCTTGATTGGCCCGTCGGCTTCGGCGCCGAACCGTTCCAGCTTGAGATCATGCATCATATGATCCGTATAGGCAGGCGGCTGGTGGCATGCGGCGCAGCGCGCTTTTCCGAAGAAGAGGTCTTCCCCCTGAATTTCCTGTTCGGTCGCCTTTTTTCTGTTCAACCGGCCGGTCATCGGATCCAGCTTGGCAGCCGGAGGAAAATCGACCATGTTCTGCATTTGAGCCATGTGTGCCACTTGGACGCGATCGATTAGATTCAAGCCTTTTTTCATCGCTCTGATGGGATCGCCATTAAAATAGGCGGTCCGCTGCTCGAACTCGGTGAAGTCTTCGACCGACCGCAGGCTACGTTTTGATCCATGGATCTGCTGATTGAACATCCCTCGGAGGCTCACGGTATCCAGGCGGAGCCGATCTCGTTGCGGTCTCGTGTCAGGATTGAGGTGAAATTGCGCCGTCGTATGAAAATTAACATGGCAGTCGAGACAGGAGACCCCCAAACTCGGCTTGTCGGATTTCCGATCGTGAGTCAGATTGAACTCCTCTTGTGGGAATTGCGTGACCAACAAACGGAGACCGTCAAGCTGAACCGGGGTGACGAGTCCTCGGAAGAGGCGGTCAAAATTTTCCGCGTGAAGCGCTTCACCCCGTGACACATCTCCGAGTTCCGGATGCGTGGTGAGAAAGATAGGAGGCGGAAACTCAGGAAGAAAACAATCCGGCAGATCAAACTCTACATCGAAGCGTTCTAAACGGGGGAACTGTTCGGTTTGTGCTTGCGGGAAGACCATCCCCCCGACCTCATGTTTCACATGAGGAAGCCGATGGAAGCCAAGAGGAAACATGATTTTGGTCTTGATATCATCTGCATCTGCCTCGGAAAGTTTTTCCCATGTGAGACCATCCTTCAGTAGAACTGTCGGTCCGATGGGTTGCGGTTTCCCTTTCGTCATGATCGCACCGGGTTGTGTTTTGCAATCGAGGTTGTAACGATCACGCAAAAGCTTTTTTTGCTTGGCGATCACCTTCGATTTTTCCGCGATGTCCTTTGCCTTTCCTTCGTCGGCATTCTTGTCGGGATCCTGACCCGGAGGGGCTCCAAACACATCGTACGAAAAATCGACGCCTTCGAACCCCTTTTTCTTTGTTTCGGTCAGTTCAAGATCCAACTTATCTTTCGGCTGCTCTTTAGGTCGAGTTTTTTCTTGACGTGTCTGGGCCAGGATCCCACCCGTATAGATCCCCGCGAAACCCGCGCAGATAAACATGGCGAGTACCAGAAGAAGGATGCGTTGTGTCATGGATATCTCCCTTATCTGAGAAATGACGAGGGTTCTCCAGTAGTCTTAAGGGGCAACCGGAAACGGCTTCCCCCTACCATGATTCATTACCGCCGGCTTCTGCCGCCGTTTTTTCGTGAATGCATAACTCTCCCATTGCGCTTGCCTGACCGGCTGAAAAACTTGGCCATCAGCTGCTCTTTCCGCTTCATGACTTGATTGGTCAGATCGTCCCAATCAATATCACATTTCTCCGCTTTCGGCAGCATTTGACCTTCTTCTTCCTTAATATGATGTTTAACGCTTTCCCCGAGGACTGTAAATTTCGCGTCGTAACGCTCGCTGCTGGGTTTCATCTTCTTCAACTCGGCCACCAAGGTGTGCACGACGTGGTGTTCCTCGAGGGCCTCGTCCATGAGATCTTGCTCTTCAATCTCCGGTCGGATCGCCGGATAGATGATCTCTTCCTCCAGCTTCGCGTGTACTTGCAGTTCCGCCAGCGCCGTCTCCACGAGTTTTTGTTTCTCTTTGGAGTCCTCGGTGTTTTCGAACTCTTCGAACAGATCTTTGACCTTCTGGTGATCCTCATGCAGCATTCGTACGATGGTTGAGGCGCTTCTCTCTGACACCGATGATGTCATTCGCATAACGCTTAACCTCCTCTTCTATTTGTGTGATTGCTGACTGTGAATTATTGTTGAAATGATCATTGGGACGATCTCAGTCTAATGCATGTCAGAGTCTTGTGCTATCGGCGACGGCGGAGGAGACTTGTAGGTTTAAACGAAGGATGATCTCCATCCGTCCCCCCCTTTCCATCCGGAAAATGATGGTTATCTCTACCCTCATACACCAACTGTGAGGATGAATATGGACAGCACATATGACCAAGGACTCGTGACCCTATTACCCGTTTTACCGATTAAGAGGACTGTGTTGTTTCCAGGCGTCATGCTGCCGTTGAGCGTCGGACGCTCACGGTCAGTAGCGGCGGTGGAGGCCTCTCTCAAAACCGAAGAGAAGACCATCATCGTCGTCACGCAGCGTGATCCGGATAAAGAAGATCCTACGGTCGATGATTTGTTTACGATCGGGACAAAGGCGGTCGTCAAGCAAGTGGGCCGGACCTCAGAAGGAGTGCTCCAGGCCTTCCTTCAAGGAATCGAGCGGGTTGTCCTGCTGAAAATGGAGCAGGTAGACCCATTTCTGATGGTCCGATCACGGCAGGTGACTCCTCCGCCCGATTCGGCGCCTGAGATTGACGCATTGCACCGGGCGATTCTCGACATGATCGATCGACTCCCGACGCTTGTTCCGACACCTGGCATCGGCGACGTCGTGGCCACGCTGCATGCCGAACGCGATCCTGTCGCCTTGGCGTACCGGGTCGCCTCTCTCCTGAATCTGACAGTCGAGACGGAGCAAGCGCTGCTGGAGGCGGCGACACGCGAGGATGTCCTCCGCCAGCTCTATAAGTCACTT
This sequence comes from Nitrospirota bacterium, assembly GCA_963703955.1. Lineage (GTDB taxonomy): Bacteria > Nitrospirota > Nitrospiria > Nitrospirales > Nitrospiraceae > CAVPGK01. The sequence goes on from CAVPGK010000025.1 coordinate 27,088, forward strand.
GCGCACGAAGTGCAGGTGCTGGAGCTTCGAAATAAGATTGCCAGCGACGCGCAGGCCGAGATCGGAAAGTCTCAACGCGAGTACATGCTGCGCCAACAACTCAAAGCCATTCAGCAAGAGCTGGGTGAAGGCGAGGGGGAGGAAAGCGAAACCGCGCACCTCAAGAAGCAGATCGAGGAGGCCGACGTGCCGGAGTCCGTCCGCAAGGAGGCGGACCGTGAACTGGCAAGATTGGCGAAAACACCTGCGGCTTCGCCGGAGCACCAGGTAATCCGGAACTATCTGGAACTGCTGCTTGAACTCCCCTGGAACAAGGTCTCTGCAGATCATCTCGATTTGGCGCGCGTGCGTCAAATCCTGGATGTGGATCATTACGGCATTCAGGAGGTCAAGGAACGCATTATCGAACATCTGGCGGTCCTGAAATTGAATGCCTCCGCCAAGGCCCCTATCCTCTGCCTGGTCGGCCCTCCCGGGGTGGGAAAAACCAGTCTGGGGCAATCGATTGCACGCGCCTTGGGCCGGACCTTCGAACGGATGAGTTTGGGCGGGGTACATGATGAGGCGGAGCTGCGCGGCCATCGCCGGACCTATATCGGAGCCATGCCGGGCCGCATCATTCAAGCGATGCGCCGCGCCGGCGTAAACAATCCCGTGCTCATGTTGGACGAAGTCGATAAGATGGGGCGGGATTTTCGAGGGGATCCCGCGGCAGCCTTGCTCGAGATTCTCGATCCCGCGCAGAACCATACGTTCCGGGACAACTATCTCGATTTGCCGTTTGACCTATCTCGGGTCTTCTTCATCACGACGGCGAACGCCCTGCATCCAATTTCCCAGCCCCTGCTGGACCGGATGGAGGTCATTCGTTTGCCTGGGTACAGCGAGCAGGAAAAACTTCAGATTGCCACGCGCTATCTCTGGCCACGCCGTTTGAAGGAAGCCGGTCTCACCGGCGACCACGTGCAGTTCGGCGAGGAGGTCCTCAAAGAAATCATCAGCCGGTACACCCGTGAGGCGGGGGTTCGGCAGCTGGAGCAAATGCTGGGTCGTCTGACTAGGAAGGTGGCGCTGAAGCTCACCGAAATGCCGCCGGATTCCCCCGGCCCAGTGGCAATCGAGGGAGACCACTTGGGTGACTGGCTCGGAACCGAACGGTTCATGCCCGAAGAAGCCCGAAAAGACTTGCCGGCTGGAGTCGCTACCGGTTTAGCCTGGACGGAAACCGGAGGCGATGTGCTATACGTGGAAACCAGCTTGTTACCGGGTGGGCGGGAGTTGACATTGACCGGTCAGCTCGGCGAGGTCATGCAAGAGTCAGCCAGAGCGGCAAGGAGTTATCTATGGTCCCACGCGGATGTGTTGGGCATCGACGTCGAGCGCTTCAAGCGAAACGGGGTGCACATCCACGTGCCCTCAGGAGCGATTCCCAAAGATGGTCCCTCCGCCGGCATTACGATGGCGACGGCGCTCGCGTCTCTGTACCTGGCCCTTCCGGTGCGAAGCGATCTCGCGATGACCGGGGAGATCAGCCTGAGCGGCTTGGTGCTTCCGGTCGGCGGAATCAAGGAGAAGGTCCTGGCGGCGCGCCGAGCGGGCGTCACTCAGGTCATTCTGCCCAAGGCGAATCGAAAGGATCTGCGAGAGGTGCCGCAGGAAGTGAGAGAAGAAATGGTCTTTACATTCGTCGACACGATCGAGGAGGTTCTTCCGGTGGCGCTTCAGGAATGGACCGGCGCGGCAAGGCGCCCGATTGGGGAAATGGTGCATGTGTAAAACAGACCCGTAGGCTACGATGATTCCATGCCGGTGCAGTGGCGCGCCGATTCGTGAGCCATCCCGCAGGAAACGAGCGCCGAGAAGGGATCCACCGCGTCGGGAAGCGCCGCGTAAAGACCCTCCGGTGATCGAGCGTCCGCGGGATGAGCCACCCGACGAGAAGCGGCCGCCTATGAAACTGTAGAAGGCGGGGTAAGCGACGTGCAAGCCGAACAACCCCGTCGAGACAGAGCAAGCCGTCGATCAGCGACAAACGCTCGCGTTCCAGCGAACAATCCTCGCCAACGAACGAACCCTGCTGGCCTATATTCGAACCGCACTCGCATTGTTGATTTTGGGCATTTCATTACTCCAGTTCTTTGCCTCCTTCTGGATGCAAGGAGCGGGATGGATGTGCATCCTATCGGGGGTCGGGTTACTGGCGGTCGGTTTCGCAAGGTTTAGGAAACAGAGTGAACGCATGGCCCAGATGAAAAAAAACGGTGTTATGAAAAAGGAATAGGAGGAGGGATCGCCTGCTTACAGCAGAAGCCCAGCCATCAATGTCTTTGGGCCCATCGTTCGATGCGCGGCAGGAGGAGTTCCTGCAGCAGAATCTTGATGCAGGCGGCGACCGGAATAGCTAGAAGCAGGCCGTATAAACCGCCCACGGCGCCCCCGATGAATAGGACGATCAGGACAGTGACGGCGCTCATATCGGTGGATTGACTCTGAATCCAGGGGGTGAGCACCCAACTCTCTACGAACTGGACAACCAAGTAGGCCACGCTTGGCCAGACGGCGATAGAAAGCCAGCTCACACCCGCGGCGCTTGATGTGGTCACGATATCCAAGTATTTCACCAGAATGGCCAACGGCCATCCGACAACGGACATATATGGAATAACGGACAGTAAGCCGGTCCCAATGCCGAGCAGAAACCAAAAGGGAACATCGGTCAACAACCATCCCACGGCATACATGATCCCGGTCAGAAAGGCTATCAGAAGGCGACCGCGAAAAAATCCGCTCACGGCGCGATCCATGCGTCGAAAGATCTCCAACCACCGCTCCTTCCGGCTGGACGGGAGGAAGCGCGCCGCTGCCAGAGTCATACGGTCGAAATTCCAGGCGAAAAAGAAAAAGTAAACAGGAATCAGAAACGTAAAAAGTGCTACCTGCGTGGTCGTTCCGATGACAGTGCCGATGACTCCGAATGCCGTTCCGGTACCCGTCAAGAGGGGCAGTATCACGGCTATCGGATCCGCCTGAAACTTTGTAATGAATGTATTCAGTTGATCCGAGAGGCTGTCGAATCCAATTCCATATTTTCCGCCCAGGCTTTCCATGTACCTCGGCGCCTTTTTCGCTAGAGTTTGAACTTGATCGATAAGCAGCGGACCCAGCCAGGCTCCTAATCCAATCACGAATAAGATCATGGTCACCAGCACGATGGCGACGGTGACCGGTCTAGGCAGACGCCATCTTTTCTCCGCGTACGTAATGAAGGGATGGACCAGATACGCCAACATCAATGCGATTAATACCGGCGTGAATACACCACGGAGGTAATAGCCGAACCACAGGAGAAAAAGAACCGTCCCAATGAGAAGGACATCTCGAATGCCGACGATCTGCCACAAGTGACGATCAGCGGCCGACGGGGGAGGGGTCGGCAGTCCCAGCGTCATATCCTTCTTGGCAGCAAATCGGTGGGGTGAGGGGTCAGTCTCTCTGGGCATGCTGCCTTCGTTATCTTGCGTCTGGAGTTGGATTGTATCCACCGCCACGCGGCTCGGTGATCGGGACACTGCGTGTTATTCGGCCAGGGCTGGTCAAACATCTCCGTACGACCCTTCTCAGATGATTCAGGTGAAACCCCACCTTCACCCCACGCTCTGAGATTCCCATCAGCATCAGAAGATTGAGGAGAAGACCGTCAGCGTATCTTACATGAGGCGAGCCGGAAAGCGATAGTCAAACTCTTTGTCA
>CAVPGK010000026.1:0-93118 GCA_963703955.1 Nitrospirota bacterium
AGGAGTCCGTGACAGCGAAATTGCAATTAAACCTCGCAACAGAGTGCTGGCATGGTCCTGGAAAATGAATCAGATATTGTTAAACAGTCAAAGACGTTAGCTAACGAGGGCTGAGCGATGGGCCTTATTGAGGATGCGATCAAGCTTGTTCTCTCAGCCGTCCGGACATTCAGCGACGCAACGAGGCTGAAAGAGTTCAAAAAATTGCGAGATGAAATCTTTGTGGCCCTTGAGTACTACTCTAACGTAGATACATCTATTGGAATCCTTTCTAGGGACCACAGCCCGAAGTGGCGCAAGAGGCCAAGGAAACCTATCGTCAGTTTGCTGCTCGCCTTGTCGTCTATAAGAATTTACCCTTCCATACGCTGTTGGGGCTTCCCTCGGGCCGAATACTTGGAGATCGCGAAAGCGAACCTTGTCCAACTCTCCAGGGAGAGCGGGAAGCCGGAGGCGGCTGTGGCGAACTACGACCGGCAAGCCAACGTCCGGGAGGCACTCAAAACCACATGGGGCGCGCGAAAGATCAAAAAGAGGATTGCGCTATGAATGGACCGCGTCACACAACAGGAGGGCTGAATCATGAAAGGCTGTCTCAGACACAGGGGAAGGAGACTCGGCGATGACTGAACACAAAGCGAGAAAACCACCAGGGAGTTGAGGGTGGAATGGTGGCTTAGACTTTGACCTGCGGTTTACTAGTTTGCTGCGGCCCAAAATGGCTCGACACGACAATGAGTTAGATGGGGTTGCTACCATGGTGCTACCAACATGAGACAGATCAGAACCGACCGAAAAGATCGTCCACGGTAATACGACCCACGGTCTTGCCGTGATGAAAAAGGACCTAAAGACCCTCGGTGGGCGGGCGATCGACAGACGAACAACGCTAGGCAAGGCGCTGGATCAGTGGCGATCCGATCTATGCTGCACAGGTGGCCTGCAGCACACTTATTAGTTAGGCGGACAGAATTGTGGCATTCAGAGTTGCCCAGGACATCGTCACGGAATTCCACCGGCGTCATTCGACCAGCCATCGGATATGGGAGTACCAAGCTGCGACACTGCGCTACGCGGCCGAGGTCCTGTTCCGACAAGCGTTCGTTGACACGGCCGTGCAGCTTCGGCATCGTAGGCGGAAGGCACTACGCCCCTCGCTAAATGGCCCTGGTTACATGCTAGCCGGAATGATGATCGAGGCTGCGGCGAAGGCCGTGCTCGTCTCTCGGTCGACCCACGTTTTGTCAAATGACATGCGAAAGCATGATCTTCTCAAGATCGTCAAGGCGACAGGTTACGTGCCGACGCCGGTCGAGCGAGACATGTTGAGACGCCTTACGGCGTTTGTACGCTGGGCGGGCAGAATACCCTGCCCCGTTGAAACTGGACGAAATGGCTGTCGAAAGTGCTGACGGCGGCCGCAGTCTAGTTGGAGGCGGTATCCTTGGCGCCGATCTGCGGGGTGCGCGTCAGATCGTCGACAAACTGGAGGCGATGCTACCGGGCGAACGTATACGCAAGGGAATGCGGTTGCCCTCTGGCGGCGCGAGCATCAATCCTTGGCGACGTAAGCGTCCTCGGTAGACTGTAACAAAACTCATGCTGGATTCCATCGACAATTGGCTTCTGAGGCAACCGAACCTCATCAATGCGCGCCGTCGTGCGATGCTTCCGGTGGTCGTGTGCGGCAACAGCTCTCAGATGCCTTGAGTAAATACCTCTGCTCCCTCGGTTTGGAGCGGCGGCCGAAGCAAGGCGGAACGTTAAGGGACTTACTGGCACGACCGACATCGTCTCAGGACACCCCGCCAAACGCGCCACAACGCGATGGAGCAGAAGTTTCCGTTCAGGCCGATGGGCAGGCAGAGTAAGCATGGAACTTCTTGCGCCGCAACTCTTGTCCCACACAAAACCATCTCCCGCCATCACATCGCCACAACACGTTGTAGAGTGTTTGATCCAATTCCGTCCCTGTCAAAACGATCGCTCCCGATGGTTAGGTTATAGTGAGAGAGGAGAGACTTGAGTCCTTCGCAGGTATAACGGAACTATGCCGGTCTGTATGGCACGCCAACCCGGCGTTGTGGATGGGGTTGACAAATCTATGGACCAACACGAGAATTGCGCCGGAGTTGGCACGAGGTATCTGCGTACTGTGCCGGTCAGTATACTCAGTAGTTAGGCATCAAGGAATACACCCGTGGAACTACCTGGCGAGAAGCTGTTGATCAAGCTTTGGGAGACCCTTGCCGAGAAAGGCGTCGGATCCTTGCTTTCGCCGTGGCAGACCATCCGTGAAGGCAAAGCACGAAACGAGGTGCGGAAGCACGAACTACTTCTGGCTGCGCAGGCTGAGGCAGATGTCGCAGAGGTGCGCGCGGGGCGGAAGCGACTTCAGCCCGACGGAACGCTTCTTCAGCTTCCTGCTCCTGGCGAGGCCCCTGCTGTCCGCTTGCTTCAACAGGATGGACGGATCGAGCCCGCTCTTGATCTCAAGTTATTTGCGCAAGCTGCGCTAACAAGCGGGGCCACAGAAGCAGCCCGAACCGAAATAAATGCAAGTAAGGCTATTATCTACGCCGAAGACCTTCTCGCGGATGACGCTCAAACACCGCCCGACCGCAAACTCGATGAGGATTGGCTCTTTACCTGGCGTGACCACGCCGGCAGAGTGTCAAGCGAAGATTTACAGCGGTCTTTGGGAAGGGTGCTAGCCGGCGAGGTCAAGTCGCCTGGCTGCTGTTCTATTCGCACGTTGGATTTTCTGCGATCGTTGTCACGGGAGGAAGCTGAGGAGATATCGAAACTCGCATGCTTCGTAGTCGAGAGGCAGATTATTCGAGATCAGAACCAGTATCTAGAAGAGCGCGGTGTTACCCTCGACCTGCTTCTACGCATGCGGGAACTCGGCGTAGTTTTGGGCGTTGAGGCGATTGGGTTGGAAACGGCTTTCCGTACGCAAGTCCCTGGCAAGTTCTTGCGCGCGTTGCGCTCGCACAGTAAAGCCCTCATCGTCGAGCACGAAGACGCGACGCGCGACCTGAAGCTGAAGGTTTACCCCCTCACATCTGTTGGCGCGCAACTTCTGGGTCTTGGCAGCTTCACTCCTGATGTTGAATACCTCAAGCGGGTTGGCAAGGTTATCGCTAGCCAAGGCTATACAGTACTTCTAGCAGACTGGCGACAGATCTCCGAGCGTGAAGGCCAATACTTTAACAAAGCAAAGATTGATGCCTAACCCTTCCTTCTAGTGACGACTGTTGGTTACCATGCACTACTTGGCAAATCAAAGGGCCTGTGTACTATGGGTTACCAACCCAACGTGCCATGCCTCAGGACACCCCGCCAAACGCGCCACAACGCGATGGAGCGGCACTTCACATGCAGGCCGATGGAGAGGCAGGGTAAACAAGGAACATTTCGCGCTGCAACGTGTTGCTACGGGGCTTCCCCTTCAGGCTCTTTTTGGCTCGTCCTGCTCTATCGGACCATCTTACGCTCCCCATAATCGGTACGCTGCTGGTTGAAGACACCGCAATTCGCAAATCTCAAGATCATTAACAGGTGAGATTTTTCAGTTAAGCCGATCTCCGCAGCAGATCAAGCCATGCGTCTTCTGAAGAAGGCGAAGCTTCCGCTCCACTTCTCGCCGCACTGTCTCCGTCATACGTATGCGTCGATTCTGTTGGCGGATGGCGTGAGTCCGGTTTACGTACAAGAGCAGTTGGGCCATGCGACGATTGAACTGACGGTCTCGACCTATGGCCGATGGTTGAAAAAGAAAGCGCCCGGCGCGCTGGATCGACTCGACGCTGCCGAGGATTACGTAGAAGCCGAGGGGGGCCTCACCCACGTGGTAGCAGGTGGTAGCAAAGTGGTAGCAACAGCGGGTTATGCACAGAATCCCCAGACCGGAACCATTCTGCAACTACCTGAAATGGCAAAGGAAAATTTGGTGGCCCCGACACGAATTGAACGTGCGACACGCGGTTTAGGAAACCGCTGCTCTATCCAACTGAGCTACGGGGCCACGAGATCTACAACATGACGCGTTAACGAGAGTCGGACACTGCTTCGAACTGCTCAGCGATTCGTCTCGTCTCGCTTGCAGCTTGATTCCGCCATCATGCGCTGTCCGGCGCTTGCATCGCGTGGAATCCGATTCATGCACGTCTGCAGCGTATCCCCCTCCGTTCCCGAGGCAACCTGCTGAGAGTCCGTGCGCGCGGTTCCATAATCACGGGTGCAGGTCTGTTCCGCGACCGAGCGCTGCCCGGGCGTCGCGTCTTTCGGGATCCGTGCGATGCAGGTTTGCAGCGGATTGGTCGGTGCCTGGCGACCGCCGGTCGCGGTCGCGCCTCCGCCCGTCGCAGGTGCGCTGGTTGCAGCCGTGCCTCCGCCCGTCCCAGGTCGGCTGCTCTCTTGCGAGGCGCAAGCACTGAGGAGACCGGCTGCCATCATGGAAATGATCATACCGGATCGAATCACCGTCATAATATCCTCCTTTGCGAACGAAGCGCGTGATTATACGAGGACATACGCAACAAACAACGCGGTCGAACGATTACGTCCCCCCTTGTTGAGCCTGAATGAGCTCCCGTTTGGCAGGCACCTGCGTCAAAAGGTCCGATCGAGCCTGATAGATACCCGAGAGCGACTTTCCCGTCGCGTAGACTAATCCGCCCGCCTTCGTCCCGAGCACCAGCCGGCCGCTTTGCTTGCCGTCCTTACCGGTGGCTACAAATTCGGCGGCCGGAGAGGCCAGCCCGTAAGGCGTCAATGGGGCCGCCTGTTTCACGACGCGCAGCTCGGCGGGCAGGTCCGCCACTCGACTCACAAAAACTGCGGCTTTCTCCTGGTCCACCTTTTCGTTCGGTATGTCTTCCAGGACCCAGACCGAATTCTGGCGGATCAGCGTGTAGGCCTCGTCGCGGGTCTTGACAGCCAGTATGGCGATGTTCTCCGCATCCAGACCGAGCAACCGCTTATCTTGTAACGCAAAGAGGTCCTTGTTCAAGTCCTTTATTATCGTAGGATTGATCCGATAGATCGGCGCTTCCGGGGTGGTCAGCGCGTACGCTTCACCGCTGGAGCGATCGGGCCTGAACAGTTTGACCGTCTGATCCGCTCCCCCCGCATATACGGTGATCTTGAGCTCAGGCTTTTTGAGGATCTGCATCAAGGCGTCTTGCTCCGGTCCCGGATCGACGAAGGACAGCGCTTTCAAATCCTCGAGCTTCATCAATAATGTCCGCACCGCCGGCTGATCGGCCGCCGCTTCAATCGGGTAGCGGATCGCCCATTTTTTCTTCGCGTCCTTCTCTTCAGTCCGGTACAGGACGATCTCGGTCGGCGGGTAGGTGAGCCGCAGCCGTTCGACCTGGCTTTGGTCAAAGCGGAGGACTTCCTTTTTCCGGAACGTGATCAGTGACTTGTTGAGAAAGTCCTTCGGCGTAAGATCGGTCAGCAGAATTTTGCGGTCGGAACCCCGCATCGCATAGAGCGTGGAGGAAATGGGCCCACTGTCACCCAGCGATAAGGTTTCCTGACCGGTGTTCGTGGTGACGGTCAACACCACGACGGGTTTCTCGAGTCCGAATGGCGCGAGGGTAGATGCCGTTTCTTCGACGACGCGGTTGACCTTTCCGAGCGTCAGCGCGCGGATCATGGCCTCCACGGTTCGCGAATCCGCATCGGTTTCCAGCGGCTCGGTGATCCTCCACCTTCCTTCCTTCGCAGCGAGAGTCACCTTTTCTGCTTCCCCCATGATGGTCAGGCCGGTGATCTCCTGTTCTTGAAAAGGGAGAATCCTCTTTTCCTGGGCTTCCGTCTGAGTCTGCGCCCGTTCCGTGGGCAATTCGATGACGTACACGTATGCGATCAATCCTGCCAGTGCGAGAGCCATCAGAATGGTGAGCCGGTGTCTTCTCATACCGTCACATGCCGGCGCGAGGTAGGGGCTGGGCCAGTGGTTGATGTAGCAACGGGAAGAAAGTTCTTCAAGCCTCTTGCCTCTCACCTCGCCCTTCCGTGGCTATAGGCGGCGGCGGCGGCGCCATATGGCCATACCCCAGAGGAACGTCAGGGATGGAAGCAACAGCACTTGAACATAGAGAAGGATGCGTTCCTGGGACGGATTCGGGATGAATGGCCGGAAGGCCGGTTCCTTGGGGGTAATCGAGATCAGGTCTCGCTCTTCGGCCAGCCATCCCAGGGCATGCAGTAAGAAGTCCGTGTTACCGGGAAAATTGACATAGGCGTTGCTCGCAAATGAAGAATTGCCGACCACAACGATGGCGGCACGAGGCTTTCCCTCTTCAACCGGTTTTTTGGGGGTGAGCGCGGCAGCCAGCGGCAGCGGTCCTTGCACGTCGTCTTTGGCGCTGTAGCTGACGACACGGCCTTTGAGGTCGGTCTCAGCCCAGCTTCTGGGCGATGTGCGGGCCAGCGGAACGAAATCCCATTCCTTGCCGGCTTCATCATGAAAGACTAGATGCCGGGAGACCGGAAAGAGCACTGCAAAGGTAAAATCCTGGGTGATCTCGTGTTCCGTGAAAGTCCGCACCATCAACGCAGTCAAATCGCCTTGTGCGAGTCGGTCCTGCAGATCCACCAGAACACCCTTGCCCGCTTCGAGACCCCATCGGCGCAGCAACGGGTCGAGCTCGGACTGCGTGTCGGGATCGATCAGCAGCAACACGTGTCCTCCGGCTTCGACGAAGCGACCGATGCGGTCCTGTTCTTCCTTCGTGACCGGACGGCGAGGACCGGCCAGTACGAGAACAGCCGTGTTCTCCGGCACCTGACTTTCCTGCAGCAAGGAGACGGGTTCGACCTCGTAGCCCTGTTTCGTCAAGGCTTCTTTCATCAGCGAGAGCCCCCCGCGCTCCTGATCGGTCAGGCTTCGCTCGCCGTGTCCATCGAGAAACCGGATGTGCTTCTTCCTGTCCTTTGACACGCGGATCAGCGCGCTGGTCAGTTCAGCCTCCGAGGGTACGGTGACACGGGTGGTCTGCGAGCCACTTTCCAGCACAGCGGTATCAGTCCGCGTAATCCCGTACTGACGGGCGACGCCGGGCCGTCGTTCAGGGTCCACAAACTCGACCTTGAACTTGTCGCTGGCCTGGCGGTAGCTGTCGAGCAGGTCGTGGTACAGATTGAACGACTGGCTCCGATCTTGAGAGAAGACGGTCACCTTGACCTCTTGCGTAAGACCCCGGAGGACTTGGTAGGTCTGCGGGGCCAAGGTGAAGTGTTGTGTTTCGGAGAGGTCCCATCGCTTGGAATGGCGGGCCGCCAAAAAGTTGAGGATCACGAGAATGCCGGTAAAGAGGACGACCATCAAGATACTGTTCATCCCTAACCGAGTCGAGCGCCGGGTCGAGAAGGCCTTGACCGTTTCAAAGTGAATCACGAAGAAGGCGACGAGACAAACCAGCGCCAGCCCTTCCAGAAGGGTCACCAACCATAGCTTGTCCGGTGCGATGCTATAGGCGACCAGGCCACCAAGTGCCAATCCCGCACCGATCGCACCGATCGCAGGCGTCACCCGACTCATAGTTGCAAACTCACCTTTCTCCAAGGGAGGGCCCTGGCCCTCCCTCCTCCTATTTCCACCGCTGTGACTCCACCACCCGATGGGCAAGAAACAACATCAGAATAATCCCGCTGACGTAGTAGATAAGATCTTTGCTGTCCACAAGTCCGCGAACCAACCGGTCGTGATGCTCCAAGAACGAGAGATAGGAAATACTGTTGCCAAGCGACGTATCTCCGACGATCCCTCCCAGCGCCCCCATCAGCCAAACGAGGATCAGCAGACCGAAACTCAGAAACGCCGCCACAATCTGATTCTCCGTCGTGGCCGACGCGAAAACTCCCGTCGCAAGGAATAAGCCGCCCAGCAAGGTCAATCCCAGATATCCGGTGAAGACAGGGTTCCAATCGAAACTGCTGAATAATGAGAGAACGATCGGTGCGATGCTCGTAAGCATCAGCAAACCGAGGAAGATCAGGTACGCTCCAAGAAATTTCCCAACCACCACTTCGTTCATCCCCACCGGGGAGGTCATGAGTAACTCGAAAGTTTTTAGTTTGCGCTCTTCCGCGAAGAGACGCATGGTCAAGATAGGAAGAACAAACAGCAGCACCAGCGCCATGCTGTAAAACAGTTGCCGGAACACGAGGTCATTCAGATTCAACTGGGCAGCGGCCCCCTGAACCTGCATATAACGAACGGCAACCGTTCCGGCATTGACGACCGCTGAATAGGCCAGGAACCCAAAAATCAACAGAAAGATTGAGCCCACCACGTATACAACCGGCGAAACGAAATAGGAGCGGAGTTCCTTGGCGACAATCGCGTTGACGGGCGTCATGGCTGGTGAATCTCCTGCGCGATAGCGCTTGCTTCCGGCATGCCTTCCTCGTGTTGCGTCAGACGGAGGAAGACGTCCTCCAGGGTCATGGAAATAGTCTTCAATTCAAGCAGCCCCCAGCCTTGACCCACCACGAACCGCGCGATGTCGTCTCGAAGGTCACGGCCCAATTCACATTCCAGGAGAAAAGCCCCGCTCTCCGACTGATCAAAGACGCTCACGATCCCGGGCAGGGAACGGAATCGATCGGCCGCGTCTGGCGGAGGCGCTTTCAGGATCACGCTGACTTTTTCGGAACGACGGAGTCTGGCGGAGAGCCGGTCGGGTGTATCGACTGCGATGATCCGACCATGATTAATGATGACCACACGCTGGCAGACCGCCGTCGCTTCAGGGAGGATATGGGTGCTGAGAATAACCGTATGCGAGCCGGCCAGGCTCTTGATAAGCTCACGGATCTCGATAATCTGTTTGGGATCGAGCCCCACCGTCGGTTCGTCCAGGATCAGAACCGGCGGATCGTGGAGCAAGGCTTGAGCCAGTCCCACACGCTGTCTGTATCCTCGCGAGAGGTTGGCAATGAGACGGTGCCGTACATCGCCCAGCGACAGACGCTCCACGACACGGTCAAGTCCAACGCGCAGGTCCTCCGAACTCATGCCTTTGATCCGGCCCACGAAGGTCAAGTATTCGGACACAGTCAGTTCGTGATAGACAGGTGGGGTCTCCGGCAAATATCCGATCCGTCGCTTGACTTCGCCGGGCTGCTCAAAACAATCGAACCCGGCGACGCGGGCGGTACCCTCGGTCGCGGGAAGAAAACAAGTGAGGATGCGCATGGTTGTGGTCTTGCCTGCGCCGTTCGGTCCTAGAAAAGCCAAGACCTCACCCTTGGCCACGCTGAATGTCACTCGTTCGATGGCGGTGTAGTCGCCAAACCGTTTGGTGGCACCTTGAACTTCGATCATCGAGAGTCCATCCGTCTCACAATCAAAAGGGGTGGTCGGAGTGTCCCCGCTTGTGCGCCCAGTGCACAGCCTGTCGTGCGTGATGCGCGAGCGGGGAGGGTTGCCCAACCGCCCCTCTCCACAACCCGCGGCCTCCACGTCTGGGGAGCGGGTTCGCGCAGGATATTAACCAGTCAACCTTACTCAGTCAAGACTTTGTGCGGTGCAGACAGGACGAGAAGAAGTTTCCCACGCCATGCAAATCTGTTATAGTAGCTCCCCGTTAGTCGGGAGCACCGCCGGAATGGAATCTCACCCGGGCACCAACACACGTCTCTCTGGATATCCAGACTTCTCAGCGGAACGGTTGATGGTATCAACCGCCCCTCATCACTGGATCGGCCGAATCGTTCTCCTGTGTCTACTTGTCTGCGCCCCGGCGTTGGTCGCCGGGTGCGCCGGTCAAAAAGCGGCCACCTCGGTTCAGGATCAAACCGTCGTCTCGGGTCGCCAGAAACCGACACGCCCGGATGCTACCGCGAGGACCACCGAGCGTGCGATCGCCGCGCCCGAAGCGATTCCGCCGCCGGCGTTTCCTGTGCCGGCGCCACGCTCCCGCGAGCCTGAAGCGGCTACGGCGTCACCGCTTGTCGCGGGCAAGGAAGAAGCGGAAACCGTTGTGACTCCAGCGGTCGTCGAGGTCCCGTCGATCGAACTGGCCGACATCTTTTTCGATTTCGATCGATTTACTATTCGCAGCGATGCGGAACCCATCCTTGAAGCCAACGCCCAGCTTCTTTCGGTTCATGTCGATGGCAAGGTGGTGATCGAAGGACACTGTGATGAGCGAGGATCGGCCGACTATAACCTCGTATTGGGCGAACGGCGCGCGCAGGCCGCCAAACGGTACCTGCAGGAGCAGGGAGTCGAGGGCTCGCGCATGCAAGTCGTGACCTACGGAAAGGAAAGACCCGTGTGCATCCAGCATAAAGACGATTGTTGGCAGAAAAACCGGCGGGCCCATTTCGTGTTCACGCGGGAGTAACGAGACCCTGGGGTGGTCATTGCGGCTCCAGCACTGCATGGCTCATCCATCGACATCTCATAGTCACTCTTACAAGAGGAGGTCTTCGTGGTAGGACGTATGCTGCGCTTCATATGGTGCGTGGGATTCTTGGCGCTGCCTGCTTGCGCCAATAAGGGAGATGTGGTCTATGTGAATGTGCACGCGGTTCCGCCGGCCAGCGAAGCAGCGGTCAAGAAAAGTGACGTCAACGTCGTTGTGTTGCCGTTCGAAGATGCGCGACCCGAACAGGGCCGGGTCGGAACGCGCGAGCATTTTTGGGGCGGGCGTTCGTATTTCGAGGTCCCAGGCGTGAAGCCTTCCGAGGCCGTGGCCGAGGCCGTGGCCGACTATTTGAAGGCCAAGGGCTGGAAGGCTCGTGTGGCAAAATCCAACGATGCGACCGGACCGGCCGACGTGGTCCTGTCGGGTAAGGTCCTAGGTCTCGCCGTAGACGCCGAAAGCAAGTTCGGCAGGACGAACATATCGGCGAAGAGCAAGCTTGCAGTCGAAGGTCTGAATACCTCGGACGAAAGCAAGGTCCGAATGACCCTGAACGGGTCCGGCTCAGACAGTGTATTCTGGTACGACCCGAAGGATGCGCAAAAACTTATGAATGAAGTGTTGACCGAAAGTTTCGAAAAGTTGGTGGTCGACACCAAATTTGAGGATCAGAGCCTCCGGCTGAAGTGAAGAGGGAGGAGGGGTAGTCGGCTGCCCTGAAGACACGGCCGACTCAGCGGCCAGCAGCTTTGTCTGGGCTCGGAGTTCTGAGGTGGCCGATTTCATTCAGCAACTCCTCGGGCGCCCATGGTATCTGACAGACGTCACGGAAGAGTTGTCAACTTTCTCGTGTGTACCATTCCGCCTACTCCGCATGACATGGTCAGCGACCGCTTGGATACCCTGGGGGATTTGGTTGTAATCGCCGGGATCCAAGATAACGTGCCGCAGTTGAGAAGACTATATCTTCTGTTTTTTGGGCGCTGAGCAACCCACACATGCAGGAGCGGAGAAAATGCCAAGTTTGAAAAACCCGGCCATCGCCGGCGAAGTGCAATTCGATACCTTCATCTACGGCGCACCGCCTCTAGCCTACCCAGCATCGCTGTCCCAATTTGTGATCTACAACACGCCGGATCCGGCGTACGTCACGGGCCGAATCAATGTCTCGGCGTTCGCCAACCTCGGAGCTGCCACCCCGTGGCCTTTTCTCAACACGAACGTACCCCTCAATGGGCATGTTTGCGTGCCCCGCGGGAGAGGCCCCTTCCCGTTGGCGATGTTTGCGCACGGCAATCACAACCCTTTCGAGAATTCCACACCCGGATACTTGTATTTGTGCCAGTTATTGGCGTCGCACGGGATCATCGCCGCAACGATTGACGTGAACTTCCTCAACGGAGCCAACTTCGGAGAGAACGACGGCAGAGCGATCGTTCACCTCGAACACCTCAAACAGTTTCGGACCTGGAATAACGCCGCGACTCACCCGCTGCACGGCAAAGTCGATCTGAATCGCATTCTCATCGTGGGCCATTCGCGCGGTGGGGAAGCCGTAGGACACGCGTCATTCTTTAATCGGCTCGCCTCCGTCGGAGGCGTCCTTCTTGATGGATCCGCCGGGCTCGGTCCCTATCGTTTCGGGTTGTCCGCCGTGGCCGCCATCGCTCCAACCGACCGGCAATTTACGCCGGTCACCGGGCCAACCGTTGTCCCGGATTCGTACTATGTGATTCACGGCAGCAAGGATTCGGACGTCTTCACGTTCGAGGGCTACCATACCTACGAGCGCGCCCATGCCGTGGACTTGGCCAACCCCACGGTTTCCGACGGGAAGCTCAAGGCGATGTTGTGGGTGCACAAGGCGAATCACAATCAATTCAACAGCATTTGGGCATCGGAGACGCCTCCTGGAGTCGCTATGCCTCGCGCCAGCCAGGAGGAGATCGCAAAGGTCCATCTTGGAGCATTGGCGCAGGCGGTGCTCTTAGACCGGGCAGAGTATATGGACATATTGCGTGATCACGGCGCCGCAGTCGCGTGGGACCCGGCCGACACGGAGTTCGTGTCGCAGTATCAAGATCCCGCGCGATTCTTCGTCCAGCACAATCAGGAAGGCCTCGCTCCGCCGGTCGTCTCGCTTCCGGTTCAGGGCTCCGTTGCGGCGGACGGCGTCGTCGCCGCGCGCCAATTGACGGCGCTGGTCGGCGGCGCTCCCACGACAACGATCACACTCCGACTTGCTTGGAACGCTCTCGGTTCTCGCCTGCTCCTGCGAGTGGATTCCTCGACGCTTCCCGCGGAACGGTACAAGACGCTAGCACTCCGCGTGGGGCAGTCCACGGAGCCAAGCAACCCGGCCAACCGCGATCAGGATTTCACACTTGAGGTTTCGAGCGGTTCGCGCACCGTTGCGATTCCGGCGAGTTCCCTCCACCGGCTGCTGTATCCCGATCCACCGCCTTTCGGCCCCGCGAAGATCATGATGCAGACGCTTCGCCTGCCTGTAGAGCGGTTGGTCGACTGTGGCGTCGACCCAACCGACCTTCGCTCCATTGCTCTTGTGTTCGACCGGCGAGCGACCGGCACGGTCTATGTCGGCGATTTGCAATTTTCCGACTGATTCGGATCTATTGAGGTGTCGTCATGCAGCCACCGAAACCACCGAAAATCACGACCGTAGAGGTCATACCCGCACAGCCCACCGAAGCGGAAAGCGCGGCGATCGCGCGTCTGAGCTCCGAATCGAAGACGTCGCTGCCTCAGGTTGCCTATGTCGTCAAGGTCCGGCTCAAGACCAAGCCGCCGGTCACTTCGATGGCTTGGGGGCTCTACGTGAATGATGTACTCATCCCTAAATATTGGGAATATGAAGAGGGGATTTACTTTACAGTGATCGCCGCACAGTTTTTCGCCGACCACAAAGGCAAGCGGTTGCGCTTCTCGCAGAACGGAGTCGACTTCCACGACACGGGGATGAAGCTGCCGGCGCCA
The DNA here is from genome assembly GCA_963703955.1 of Nitrospirota bacterium. GTDB lineage: Bacteria > Nitrospirota > Nitrospiria > Nitrospirales > Nitrospiraceae > CAVPGK01. The sequence goes on from CAVPGK010000026.1 coordinate 13,386, forward strand.
ACGATGCCTGGGGCGCTATCACAATCCAAGGGCAAGCCGCCCCAATTGCCCTTGCAAGCCGACGTACTGAAGCAAGAACCTGCCCCGGTCAAGCGGCGAGTCCGATAAACACTCAAGTAGTCAGTCCGTTCCCCAGGGGTTGTCGATCACGAAGCGCCAGGAGCCGTCTACCTGACGACGCAGAACATCCGCGGATTTTGCCGCCAGCTTCACTGGGTCGCCGTCTGGCCCGGTTCCAGTGAATGACCAAACCGTAGTTACGAGGGCCAGATCACTTGCCTCAAGGACCCTTGTTACTTTGAGATCGAGTGTGCCCTTCATCGCAATGAAATCGGCCAGCGCTTCACGGACACCGGGTAACCCGTGAGTGAGGCTCCCAGGCTGAGTCGCAAAAGCGGCCTCAGGCTCATAAAAAGGCATGAGAGTGTCGAGATTGCCCGTGTTAATTCCGTCAACTATCGATTTGAGGACTTGCTCAGGCGTTCCTCTGGACATAATATCCTCCCTCCCGATTCTGTTTCGTTTTGATCGTCGCTCAGAGGTCTAACGTTTGACATAACCGGCACGCAAAAAGCGTAGCTTTTTGGGTGTCCGGTTGATGGAAGGGTTATGCGTCTGCAGGCACTCAAGGCGTTGACCTGTTTCTGCAAACTTCCTACGGGCGGCAACGCTTCGACTTACGCCTGGCGAAGATTTGCATCGGGAACACGCCGCGATAGCCACAGAAGATACGAGCCGATAACAGCATCAACCACAAAACAGAAAATGGGATACCAAACGGGAACGCCAGTGTTTGTGATGAGCTGACTATGCACCAAGTCGTACAGCCCGTGCAGTAGCCAAAATACACCGACCACTACTGCTGACTGGCGGACGCTAACAAACGCGAAGACAAGGCCGGCGACGACGAACGGAACACCGTAGATCATTTCCTTGACGCCCACAGCCTGCTCGCCTGCTTGTAGAGCGAAGAACGCGTAGATGCCAGGCAGAATGAGCAGGCCCAACGAATACAACCAACGTTCCCCACGAATGAATCGCGCAGACACAATGGTAAGAACACCAACCGCCGCACCAATGAGGGCCTCAATCACAATTCTCTCCTCTCTTAAGAGGCATAACTTGTATCTTTACTTTTTCATGTATGAAAACATCGTCAAAGCCAACCAGGACGGGATAGATCGGAACTAACTTGGTCGCCGAGACCGTTCAATAGCATGGGTCATCCCGTTCTGCCTCCTCAAGAGCTCGAACAGTTGCCTGGGCTGGAAAGAGCCCGCATCATACGCAAGACCGAGCCGCGATGGAGGCGTCTAGAAGAAAGGAGGCTGCGATGGCGGAAGTGACACCCACCTTTGTCGGCATCGATGTGTCCAAAACACAGCTGGATGTGGCACTGCGTCCGTCGGGTGCCACGAAGTCTGTGCTCAACGACGACCCCGGGATCAAGACCCTGGTGGAGTGGCTGGGTGTGGTCACCCCTGCGTTGATCGTGCTTGAAGCCACGGGGGGTATCGAACGGGCGGTGGTGCGGGCTCTGGTGGCAGCCGAGCTGCCCGTCACGGTGGCCAATCCACGTCAGGTGCGCGATTTTGCCAAGGCCACAGGGCAATTGGCTAAAACAGATACGCTCGATGCTCAGATCTTGGCTCGCTTTGCCGAAGCGGTGCGCCCAGGGCTGCGCCCCTTGCCGGATGACATGACCGCGGCCCTGCGGGCGCTGCTCACCCGTCGACGCCAACTCATCGAAATGCTGACCGCTGAAAAAAACCGGCTGAGTCGGGCTCCCCGACAAGTGCACAAGCGGATTGAGGCCCACATTGGCTGGCTGCAAACAGAACTGGAGCGAGCCGATGCGGACCTCGATCAAACGATCCGTCAAAGTCCCATCTGGCGTGAGCAGGAAGATCTCCTCAAGAGTGTGCCGGGGATCGGGCCTGTGGTCAGTCGCACCGTACTGGCCGAGCTGCCTGAGCTGGGAAGCTTGAACCGCAAACAGATTGCGGCGCTTGTCGGAGTCGCCCCACTGAATTGGGATAGCGGCACGCTGCGGGGGCGCCGCGCGATTTGGGGTGGTCGGGCGCACGTGCGGACTGCTCTCTACATGGCTGCGTTGGCTGCCAGCAGACATAATCCCGTGATCCGAGACTTTTACAGAAGGTTGCGTGCAGCGGGCAAAGCGCCTACCGTTGCCCTGGTTGCCTGCATGCGCAAGCTCCTGGTCATCCTCAATGCGATGCTCAGACATCGCGTTCCGTGGCGGCCAGTAGTTGCTCAAATTCCTTGAAACTGAACACAGTTGCTATTGAGTATGCTGATCCGGCATAGTACACACCAACAGCTTGCAAACTAGCGCATCATTCTTTAGTTCTTTCAATCACTTGTCAACCTCCCCGTGGGGCTGGGTCGGCGTGCTATACAGACCGGCACGACGAGACCCAGACTTCAGCGATATGCGTCTTTTCTGTGGCCTATCCGAAGGACAAGAACAGCGAACGGCGCTTTCTGAATCTCATAGACGATCCGGAATCGTCCCACGCGCCAGCGGTAAAGCCCCTTAAATTCGCCGGTTAAGGCCTTGCCCTGATACGGATCTGCCGCTAAGTCTTTCTCCATGGCTTCCAAAAGCCGTCTTTGGTCAACCTTCGGGAAGGTCTGGAAATCTTTGAGGACAGATTTCTTGAAGCGCAACTCAAAGGCCAAGCGCTTTCCTCACTTGCGCAAGGTTAAGGATCTCATCGTCCTTATCGGCGCGGCGCTCCAGGGCAATCTGATAGTCTTCATACTCCTGAAGATAAAGCTCTAGCGCCTTCTTGATGAAGTAGCTTTTCGGGCGTTCGCTCTCCTTTGCGAGTCTTTGCAGCCTTCGATCCGTCTGGTCGTCAAGCCTCAGCGTCAAGACCGCCATCAGCCACCTCCTTTCGAGATGCTTCTGTATTGTATGCAATACAAGAGCATACATCAAGGCTACCTTGCCCGATTCTTGGAGGAACTGAACGCCAACAGCATTACTGCGCAAGCAGACGCTGCAGTCCCTGGAGCGCGATGTCGATCCAGTCCGGCCGGTGATGCAGTTCGTAGCGGAGTTCGTAGAGGGCTTTCTCGAGTTGAAAGAGCACGAGTAATCGGTCGACGGATGCAGGTGAGGCCGGAAGGAACGCCACCTCGCCTGGCTTGGCCGCTACATGGTAGCCGTTGAGAAAGGCGCGAGCCGCTTGTCCTTCCCAGACCTCCAGGAGGAGCTGATCACATTGGCCCACCGGGGAACTCTGTTGACTGTTGCATCCCATGCAAGTATCATGGTTGCTAGGGAGGAGAGAGCCATGCGAGAGAAGGTGTCCACGATCGACGTGCGGCAGCGGATCGGCGACCTGCTCAACCGCGTCGCGCTCCGGCATGACGAATTCATCATCGAACGCAAAGGAAAGCCCCTGGCGGCGCTCGTGCCGGTCGAGCGCCTGGAGCAGATGCGCCGGTTCGCCAGTCGTCATGGGCTTGATGTCCTGGCCCAGCAAAAGGGTGGAGACTTGACCGACGAGCAGGCCATGGAGCTGGCTCTGGAGGCGCAGGCCTGGACTCGGAAGCACGCCCGCAAGCCTCGTCGCCGGACCTCGTAACCAGTGCTGCGGGCCGTCCTCGACGCAAATATTTACATCAGCGCCCTCCTCCGACCGCAAGGTCCACCCGGCCAGATTGTGGAACGCTTCCTGCGAGAGGGCGCCTTCCAGTTGATCCTTTCCCTCGCCATTGCCGAGGAAGTCCTTCGGGCATTCGCCTATCCGAAGATCCGCAAACTGGTTCGCGGACCGGTGCAAGCTGAGCTGTGGTTCGAGGATCTCCTCGTGCTCGCTGAAATGGTCGAGGCCAGGTCGGAGGTGGCGGTGGTGGGTGCGGACCCAGACGATGACAAGTATCTGGCCGCAGCCATTGATGGTCGCGCCACCTATGTCGTGACCGGTGATCGCCAGTTCTTATCGCTGAGAGAGTACGAGCAGGTGCGGATCGTGACCCCTCGAGTCTTTCTCGAAGTCCTTCGAGCCGAGGCGGCTAACGGTCGCAAGTGATCTGAGTGGTTGAATAGACCCCGCTTGGCCGGGCCACCTCATCCCGACCCCTCCATCGCCAGCCTAGGCTGCCGAGTCGCGGCCAACTTCCCATCCCGGGAAGACCAACACCGCCGGATGGCACTTCAAGGCTCGTGCGAGAATCTTGGCTCGCTCGACGCCAAGCCGGACATGATCATTCTCAATCGCGGAGAGGGTTGCCTGAGGAACGCCTGTCAGGCCGGCCAGCGCATTCTGGCTGTACCCCTGACAAGAAATCCTCACCGACCGGCATGAAGCGGCCTAATGCCGAGTTAACCGGCGCGGGCCACTTTGGCGCGCGCCCGGGTTGAACGCGATGTTAGGCGAGCCGAGGATCGCGCGAGCTTCATGAGCCCGCGCAGGGCGGCATTGACAGCTTCATCATTCGGGAAGACTCTTGCCACTTGCGGATCGAGAACAATAACGTTGGTAGAAGTGCGAACGCGGTCAGCATATTTTCCACGAACAAACTCTCCGAAATCAGACCGCTTATATTCCGGTCGCAGCCAGTCGTGCAGTTCAGACTTCTTCTTCATAAATTCTTCGCTCCTGCTTTGTAGCGAGTCGGGCATTGATTATTCGGATGGTCCTGCCTCGCTCGGTGTGAGAAACAACAAGTACCCTTCCTTGCGTTGAAAGACCGAAGGTCACAAACCGATTTTCGCCAACGGAGTGATCGGGGTCGTGAGCCGTAGCCGAAAGAGGATCACGGAACACCGTTGTTGCTTCTTCAAAAGAAACGCCATGCTTCGCGAAATTCAGTGCGGCCTTACGGATATCCCACTCGAACTTCACGTAGACATTATAGCCCTTAACTGTTCAGAAGCCTAACGTTAGGTGGCGCTCAGGGAGGTCACCAAGTGCATTCCGAGTGCTGCGTCATCGTCCATGCCGAGCCTACTTGCCAGTGTCTCCACGAAGCTTAGGGCGGCCTTCACGCTCATAGGACTTTTCAGCAGAGCCAAATGGTTGCATTTCCCTGGCCTGAAAAGGAAAGCCTACTGCTGGAGAAGGATCAACCGATTTCTTTGAGATCGGGGAAAAGGTGGAGGAGGAATGCGGACGGGCTCTACCGAGCGCAGCGGTCATCCCGCGCGGGGACAGGATAGGAAGGGAAAAACGTTTCTTGCTGCCCCTCTCTTATAAACGGGTCGAGGCAAGCAGTCTCCGGAGTCCCTGGATCGGGATGTCGATCCAGTCCGGCCGGTGATGCAGTTCGTAGCGGAGTTCGTAGAGCGCTTTCTCGAGTTGAAAGAGCGCGAGCAATCGATCGACGGATGCAGGTGAGGCCGGAAGGAACGCCACCTCGCCCGGCTTGGCCACTTGGTAGTAGCCAGCGAGAAAGGCGCGAGCCGCTTCCTCTTCCCAGGTTTCCAGGATGAGCTGATCGGCCTCAGACGGGGAAGTCAATCGCTTCAGCGTGGCATGCCTCGCATAGTTGAACGACCGCAACATGCCCGCTACATCTTTCAGCGCGCAGGCTTTCGCGCGACGGTCTTGCAGGGGTCGCGCAGGCTCTCCTTCAAAGTCCAAGATTGTAAAATCCGGGTCCGTGTCGAGAACCTGCCCAAGGTGATAGTCGCCGTGGATGCGGATTTTCATGACGCGATGCTCGGTAAGCAACGAGGCGTCCGCCGTCTTCTGCACGCAGGCGGTCTCAAGCTCAGGGAGGCGCTCACGATTCAACGAGAGGGACTCCAGCATGCCGTCAGCGAGGCTGTGAAGCTGCTTCATCGCCGTCCGAATCTCGCTCACCATTCCTTTCTGCCACCCCGTGATGTCACCCTCGATGCTCGGTTCAGGAAGGAAAGCCGCGCTGGAGGAATCGGAAGCCAGAGCCACATGCAGCCCCGCGGTAATCTCGCCCAGCCGTCTCATCCGGGATAAAAAATCCATGGAGAAGGTCTGAACCTGTGCGTGGGCCGCAGAACGCGTCATCGAACTATTCTGTGGCGATTGTTTGTCCGCCAGGAGACGGTCGAGGTGTTGCATGGTCATGGTCCACCCGTCGCCCTTGTTGGGGATAAAACTCTGCAGCACGGCCACCGTCGCTGAATAAGCCGGTTCTCCGGGCAGTTCGCTTCGGCTCTCGTATCGAATCTGTCCGATCAGCGCCGGGACATGCCGGTATGAGGTCCTGGTCGTCAAGAATTCCAGGATTTCACTATCCGGGTTTACTCCCGGCTCCAGCTTTCGGATGAGTTTCAGGATCACGCGGCGATCGTAGACCAGCGAGGTATTGCTTTGCTCCGAGGCGATCGGGGTGACGTCCTGGCACGGGAGCGCGTGAAGCGATTCGACGGCTGGGGTGTGAGTGCAGTGGAAAAGACCGGTCGTGCCCTGCCAGTCGCGTCGCTCCCGGATTCCGTCCAGGATCGCCAAACAAGCCGGCGGGTCGGCGGTGATATCCCATGCGTCAGTGGTCTTCCCGTCAGTCTGCACCGTCACGATCCTTTTCTGCGCCCTCGCTGCGGTCATCGCCTCGTCGGACCGGACGACGAAGGGGAGGAGATACCGTTCGCTCATGCCGTCGGCCTCCTCCACGCCGGCGATCGCCAGGACTGTCGGAGAAGGACCGTCAGGCAGCAGGGCATAATCCAGCAGGCGAACACGGGTAATGCGTCGGCCCTTAGCGCCGAACCAGCGCTGTGTGGTCAGGAACGCGATCACCTCGTCGTGATTGCTTTGCTCGACCGCCTTCACGAGCTGTTCGATCAAGAGGGCCACGGCCGGTCTCACGTTCTCCGGCCGTAGGATGATTCGAGACGGAACCAGAAAAACCCGTATGGCGTGAGGCTCAGCTGGTAGGGATGCTCGGCAATGCGGGGAAACCGGGTTTCGCCGAGCAGCTCGATCACGTCGGCGCCGATGAAGCGACGAAGGTCCAGCTCGACCGGCTGCGCCGTACCGGCGAGATTATGGACGATCAGCAGGATTTCACCTTCGTACTTCCGGACGTACGCGAGAATTGATCGGTTGGACGGTTTGAGAAATTCCAGCGTGCCGCGCCCGAACGTCTTATGCTTCTTCCGGGCGGCAATGACCCGCTTGGTCCATTTGAGCAGCGAGTTCGGCACCCGCTGTTGGGCCTCCACGTTCAAGGCCTGGTAGCCATAGACCGGGTCCACGTTCAACGGCGAATACAATTGGGCGGTCTCGGCGGTGCTGAATCCCGCGTTGCGGTCACCCGTCCATTGCATCGGGGTCCGTACCCCGTTCCGATCCCCCAAATAAATATTGTCGCCCATGCCCAGTTCGTCGCCGTAGTAGAGGACCGGCGTGCCCGGCATGGTCAACAGGATACTGGTCAGCAGCTCGATTTTGCGCCGGTCGTTATCCATCAGGGGGGCCAGCCTGCGGCGGATCCCGATGTTGATCTTCATGCGGGGGTCCGTCGCATATTCACGGTAGAGATAGTCGCGCTCGTCGTCGGTGACCATCTCCAATGTCAGCTCATCGTGATTTCTGAGAAACAGCGCCCATTGGCAGATCGGAGGGATCGGCGGTGTTTGCGACAGAATGTCGGTGATCGGCAGGCGGTCGGCTTTCTTGATGGCCATGAAAATCCGCGGCATGAGCGGAAAATGAAACGCCATGTGGAACTCGTCGCCGTTCCCGAAGTACGGGCGCACGTCCACGGGCCACTGGTTGGCCTCGGCGAGCAGCATGCGATCCGGGTACTCGGCGTCCACGGCTCGGCGGATCTCTTTCAAGACCGAGTGGGTCTCGGGCAGGTTTTCGCAGGTGGTGCCTTCGCGCTCGATCAGATAGGGGACCGCATCCACCCGTAATCCATCCACTCCCTTGTCCAGCCAAAACTTCAGAACCTTAAGAACCTCGGTGTTCACGTGAGGGTTATCGTAGTTCAGGTCCGGTTGGTGGGAGAAGAACCGATGCCAGTAGTAGAGCTTGGCCTCGGGATCCCACGACCAGTTCGAGCGCTCCGTGTCGGTGAAAATAATGCGGGTCTTATCGTACTTCTTGTCGGTGTCGCTCCAGACATAGTAATGCCGATGGAGCGAGTCCGGGTTCCGGCGGGCTTCTTGGAACCAAGGATGCTGATCGGAGGTATGGTTGATGACCAGCTCTGTGATGATGCGAAGACCGCGCTGATGGGCTTCGCTAAGGAAGGTTTGGAAATCCTTCAGGGTGCCGTAATCCTTGTGAATGTCCAGGTAATCAGAAATGTCGTACCCGTCGTCCTTGAGGGGTGAGGGATACATGGGGAGCAGCCACAGCGCGGTGACACCGAGGTCCTGCAGATAGTCGAGTTTCTCCGTGAGTCCACGGAAATCTCCAATGCCGTCGGCGCTGCCATCGTGAAACGCCTTCACGTGCAGTTCATAGATAATGGCGTCCTTGTACCAGAGGGGATCAGACATAGCGGCTGCTGAAACTGCCCTCCGAATTCGTTATCGGACTTGTTGGCTGCCATTGTGAGCAGCCTGTAAGGCCCGTCGGGCCCGTCGGCGCGTGTTACATAAAATAATCAAATTGTTGCTCTCGATGAGTCCAGCGACGGACGGCAAAAATGGCGGCCGGCTCGTGTTGGGGGTCCAAGTGGATCGAATGCGTGGGTCCCTTGATTAGGTCACGCCGATCCGTGATCAGCTCATGGAGTTGGTAGGTGTCCTCCGGCGTGATCCCTAAGTCGGTCAAGGGCACACGAAGGGTCGCGGTCTGAGCCTGAAACGGATTCAAGCTCACCGCAACCAGAATCGTGTTCCGACGGTCCAGCGTCGTCTTCCCATAAAAGATCACATGGTCATTGTCGGACTCGTAAAAGGTGAGGTTTTCGTATTCATGCAAGGCGGTATTGTCGCGACGGATGCGGTTGATCCGTCCGATGTAGTCACTGATCGATCCCGGACGATCCCAGTCCCACACCTTGTACTCATATTTTTCCGAGTTCAAATATTCTTCCGTCCCTGGTACGGCGCGGTTTTCACACAGCTCATAGCCGCTATAGATGCCGTATGAGGGAGAGAGCGTGGCAGCGAGGACCACTCGCAACTTGAACGCCGGCCGGCCTCCGTGCTGCAGAATCTCGGGGAGAATATCCGGCGTGTTGGTGAAAAAATTGGCCCGGAAGTATTCCTTAATCTCGCCGCGGGTCAACTCGGTGAGGTAGTCGGTCAATTCTCTTTTGAAATTGCGCCAGGTGAAATAGGTGTACGACTGGCTGAACCCGGACATCGCGAGCGCCTGCATCATCTTGGGGCGGGTGAAGGCCTCGGACAGAAAAAACACGTCAGGATATTCCGTTTGGATCTCCCGGATCAACCAGGCCCAGAACGCCACCGGTTTGGTGTGCGGATTATCGACCCGAAAGATCTTGACGCCATGCCCGATCCAGAAGCGTATGACCCGCTTCATTTCCTCCCAGAGGCTCCGCCAATCCTCGCAGTAGAAGTTCAGCGGATAAATGTCTTCATACCTTTTGGGAGGATTCTCGGCGTATTTAATGGTGCCGTCGGGACGGTGGTAGAACCATTCGGGGTGCTGCGTGACGTAGGGATGATCGGGCGAACAATTGATGGCAAAGTCGAGCGCGATTTCCATGCCGTGGCGATGGACGGCATCGACAAAGCGGTTGAAGTCCGCCAGTGTCCCCAACGTCGGTTCGATCGCGTCGTGCCCGCCTGTTTCGTTCCCGATCGCGTACGGACTGCCGGGATCGTTGGGGCTCGCCTGCAAGCTGTTGTTAGGACCTTTCCGATTGGTGCGCCCGATGGGATGAACGGGCGGCAGGTACAGGACATCGAATCCCATGGCCTGGATGGCGGGTAGTCGGGCCGCGCAGTCTGTGAACGTGGCGCTTCGACCCCTGACGGTGCCCTGGGATCGTGGAAACATCTCATACCATGTGCCGTAGCGGGCTCGGATCCGGTCGACCACGACCTCCAATTCGTTCGGGTAAACGGTGAGCACGGCCCGCTCCTCATGCCGGCGGACAAGTTCGGCGATTTCTTCGTCAAGGGCGATCCGAAGCCGCTCTTCCTGCGAGCCCGCGCTTTTCCACCTCGCCAGATAGTCCCGGAGTCGGGATTGCGCCTGACCATGGGCGCGCGCGGCCGCGGCTTCGACCAAAGCCAACCCTTCCAGTAATTCACTACGGAGGTCGGACTGACTCTGGCGCTTTTTGGTGATTTCTTGCCGCCAGCTTTCGAAGGTGTCCACGAATGCGGCGATGGTGTACAGGTAGCGGGTATTTTCGGTGAGATCGAACCAGCCGAGCCAGCGGTCGTTTCCGGTCGGCGCCATCGGGGTTTCCTGCCAGGTCGAGTCCTTGATCGTCCGGTATCTCAACACGGCCACGACGACATCGTGCCCTTCCTTGAAAATGTCCGCCGACACCTCCAACCGGTCACCGACTTCCCGCTTCACTGGGTAACGTCCCCCCTCGAGCTCCGGCGCAACGTGCTGGATGATGATCGTGTCCAGCGTGGCCGGCATGGAGGAAGGGGCCACTTCAGGAACAGGGGTTGAAGTGAACGGTTTTGCTTGCATGACGTGAAGAATTACCCTCACCGCTCGTGACGGGTAGGTGCCGCGGGATGCTCAAGCAGGCCGAATCTTATCCAACCGCCATCCCTTTTGACCATCTTGACCATCCGTATTAGGTTTGGTTCATCAAGATCATCAGTGAAAGATAATCTTCCAGATGTCTGGTGATCAAAAAATTTTGGCGCACCCGTTCACGCGCCCGACGTCCCATTTCTTCGGCGATCGACGGGTTATTCAAGAGGTAGCGGGCATAGAACGCAGTGCCCTCGACGGAGTTTACGGTATAGCCGGTTTGGCCGTACACGACCTGCAAGGTAATCCCGCCGGTCTCTCCGCCGATCACCGGTTTGCCCTTCCACATCGCTTCGGCCACCGTGAGCCCGAACCCTTCTCTCTTGGACTTTTGAAAGATCAGGGTGGCGCTCCGTTGAAGCGCGTTGATTTCCAGGTGCGAGCCCGGATCGAGCAGGAGCACGTGAATGTCATCGTCTTTGTCCGCCGCCTGTCGGACGGCCTGGAGGACAGCGAGATCCTCATGTTCTTCCGGAGGAACGCCGGCCAAGACGAGCCGGCAGTCGTGATGTGATTTGATGAGCCGGAAGGCTTCAATGACGCCCAGGGGATCTTTGAACCGGTTGAACTTGGAGACTTGAAGCAAGATGGGCTTGTCGCGCGGAATCTGGAGCTTGTCGAAGATCTGGTCCATTTCGGCCTGCGCCAAATCGCGGTTCTTGTCGCTCAAGGGATCGATGGACGGATAGATCAAAAACTGCGGGACTGGGAGCGGCTGGGCAAACTGAGGCAACGAAAAGACCGCTGCGTCGTACTTCGCCACATAGGGACGGAGAAAATTCCAGACCTTGCGTTGCGGTCGGGACAGGTCGAGATAGCAACGCCATATCCATCGAGAGTCCGTCGGTGCTTGGTCGATCAGAGCCAACGGGTGAGGATCATGCGTGACGACGCCGTCTGCGCTCAAATCGAGCCTGCTGGCATTCTGCCGGATGCACTCGAGGTAGGTGTTGATCAAGCTGTCCGTGACCGTGACATCTTCACCCTGCAGGCCGTCACGGAAGACCCGAACTGCGTGATGGAATGGCTCGGGTCCTTCCATCACGTTCCACTGGACCTGCAGCCCGAGTCCGAGCAGGATTGGCGTTAGGTTGTGGAGGATTTCGGCTGCCCCACCACCGGTCCGACTGGAGCTGATATGGAGTACACGCCTTCCCTTGACCTGTTTGCTCAATTGGTACAGCAGGTCCACTCGGCCTGGGGGCGCGATGCTCCGATAGGCACCTAAGTCTGTGGGCATGGGCCTCCCCGATGGCTGTGTTCTTGTGCGGTCTTACGATCCGCAGAAGTCGTCAATTAGCTTGTGCAAGCCATGCGTCGAGAACGGCGAGGTTTCGCGTTCGAATCCCTTCGAGCGTCAGCCCCAACGGTTGAATAGCGGCGATCTGCTCAGCCAGTTTCGGGAGTGACAGCCCTAGATCGGAGCCGATCCAAGTAATGAAATCTCCGCTTCGCCGACCTTTCCGGATCTTGGCTTCGCAAATATGGTTGAACAGCGCGCTTCGATCGACGGTCGAGAGCTGATCACGGAACTCCTTCAGGCTCCCGGCGCTGAGTTCGAGATCGACTTCGATGATGTGAGATCGGATAAACTCGAAGGGTTCCCCATGAATCAGCCGGGGGACGTTCCACAGGGACTTGAGATGGTCGTCGATGGTCGACACGATCTGTGCGCGCAGGGATTCCACATCTTTGAACTCGAACGGGTCGATGAGCCCGAGTCGCTCGCTGAGAACTCGATCCCGAACCGACACAGCCGCCCATGTGGCAAAATCGCTGGGAAACAGCGTGGGAGCGTATTCGTTCCGCAGGAAGTAACTGTGAGTGTGGTAGTAGATCGAGTCCAGCGGCGCGTCTTCGATCGCCACCATGAGTTGCTGGACGTCTGCGGCTTTGCGGCCCAGCATCTCGCGCAGTTCGAGGCACCCGATGAAACGGAAAGGAGTCGCCGCTTTTCTGTCACCCATGAGGAGGACCACCTCGTAGCGCATTGCCTTCGGCTTTCAGGGCGTCTTTTGTGGCGCCGAGCACGGCGCCGAGCCGAGACGCCGTCTGCCTAATTGTCTGCCGGGCATCCTTTCCCAACGCACCGAGAGCCTCACGGGCTTCAACGGCCACATCGGCGAGCTCTCCCTGCGCGATTCTCACGCCTTGCTTCAGCCGTTTGCGCATTCGAGGCCCTGATTCAGGAGCCATCAACAGCGCCGCCCCCGCACCGAGAAGCGTGCCTGTGAAGAATGCAAACATCAGCGCGCCGCATGAAAATCCTTCGTGCCCACGTTGATCACGTTCCATCACCTGTTCCTCCTTCTTACTCACACGCTCTCGTCCTGCCCGCTGACAGTTTCCTGGCACATGCCAGGACGGCGGCTCCACTGCCGATCGCCGCGCCTGCCAGAAAGGCAAGAGTGAGCGCAACATGCTGTCTATTGGCTGCCAGTTTGCTCCAGACGGACCGTCCGTTGTGAGACCGGACATGCGCCTCACCGCCCAGCCATGCCGACCGGTACTCATTATGACCGCGTGCAATCATTGTATCCTCTCCAAGACGGCGACGGGACAATCTCGGAAGATCTCGGCCAAAGGTAAGGCAGGACGGTGCTCCACCTTACCGGGTGACAACACCTCTCCGGTGAAGATATGACGATACTGAACGACCTGGGGCTCCGTCGCGACCCAGGTATCTTTCCACACCTCTGGTCCCAAAGGTGCGACCCCATTGTCCTGCAGCAGGCCGATCAGACGAGGAACAATGGTGAGAATCGACTGCTTATCCTGCAGAAGGCCATAGATCAGACGAGGAACGACGGTCAGAATCGACTGCCCGTCGTGAATTCGCGCAAACGCGCACACATGGGCCCGATGTCTACCACCCGTCTCGAGAGGAAGATAACTCCCCTGCTGGAAGAGCGCAACATGAGCGCGCCGATGATGGAGCGCCATCATCGTCAGGTACAGTTTGATCCGGCCGTCCATCCATCCCTTCAGAAGCTCCTGGACCAGCAAGCGTCGGTCGGATCCAGCCTGCTCACAGGCGCGGCGAAGCTCCGCTAAGAGGCGACGGCGAAGATCATAGTCCACGGGCCGACGATTGTCAGGATCGACCAAGCTGAAATCCCACAGGTCCGTGCCTTGATAGAAATCAGGCACACCTGGAGCCGTGATCTTGAGCACCACTTGAGCAAGGGCATTATACATACCGATCTCGGCCACCTGCGTCTGGAACGAATGGAAACCCTCAAGAAACGGGTTCGGTCTGGTTCGGTCCAGAATAGCCTCGATAAATTTCTCCACGCCTTGGTCATAGGCCGGATGGGGATTCACCCAACTGGTGTGCACTTTCATTTCATGGATGGCCTTAGTCATGTATGCCTGGATCCGATCGCAAAACACACGGTAGTCGCGTTCGTTGAGCGACTCCAGCGGCCAGGCGCCGACTAGGGTTTGGTACAGAAGATATTCGTCGTTCCGATCCGGAACGGGCAGCCCGTCCAGGTCGGTCTTGTATTTCTTGTTCATTCTCCGCCAGCGGGCCAGATGCGCTTTCCACAAGCTCGGCATCTCGGATAGCGCATTGATGCGCGCGCGGACGTCTTCGCTCCGCTTCGAATCATGCGTGGAGGTTGTTGACAGCGCGTAGGGCCACCGTGTCTGTCGATGCTGCATCCACTCGTGAAAGGCGCGGACCGTCACGCCGAATTGTTCCGGATCTCCGCCGACCTCATTCAAAGAGAGCAGGCGATTGTAAATGTAGAGCGCCGTATCTTCGATGCCCTTGGCGGTTACCGGACTCGTCGTCTGCTGAAATTTCATGACGAATGCCAGCCGCTCATCATAATCCGGGCGGCGACGATCTTCTGTTGTCGTGAGGAGGATGTCGCGGACGAAATCGAACACCAATCCGTTGACGGCGGGATTCCTCCGCTTCGCTTTCATCACGGCCAGTCGGATATACGCGTGGTCTCGATCGCTGACAGGCTCACCGTCCGAGCTGATGTAGGTGCGGTACACCGGAAAACAGGCAATGATCTCGCGTATCGCGTGGACGAGGCTGTTGAGCGTGAAGTCGCGCGAGCGGCGATCTCGCTCGGAGAGCCGGTTGAGCTGATGTCCCAGGACGTTGATCTCACTGGCCATCGATGCGCTCATGATCAGCTTTTTCTTCTCATAGGCCAGATCTCCAAAATACGATCGCTGGCGGATGAACCTGGCGTAGATGTCATCGATCTTCGGCTCATTCACATTGTCGACGAAGACCCCGTTGACCTCATTGAGGAACTCATACCCGGTCGTCCCGAAGACCGGCCAGGCGTCGGGGAGGTCTTCGCCCTTACCAAGAATCTTTTCCACCACAAGATACAGCGAGCGCTCTGTGCTATCAACCCCGTCGCCGAGTTCGGTCCGCGCCCAGGCTTGTACCTGACGAAGATAGTGGCCCGGATTATAGAGGCCATCAACATGATCGATCCGAAGGCCTGTGACGCAGCCTTCCTGCACAAGCTTGAAAACCAAGCGATGGGCCTCCTTAAAAACGGCCGGATTCTCCATGCGGATCGCGGCCAGCTCATTGATGTCGAAGAACCGACGATAATTGATTTCTTCGGACGCGACGCGCCAGTAGGCCAGCCGATAGGCCTGATCGTTCAAGAGGGCGTCGAGCCGATCGAAGCTCGTGGGATCCTCTCTCTTCCCATTGAAGAGAACCACATTTGCATCCACGAATGCCGCGATGACGGGGCTTTCTCTGATAAGAGCGGCGAGTCGCCGCTTGATGATTTCCTTCTCGCGGTATTGCTCCTGAAGCTTGGAGGCATCCCGTTCGCTCCTGGGAGGAAGATGACCGAGGGCCGTGATGATGCTCTGCAACTCCTGCACGTGCGCGTTCTGCTCGCCGTGCTTCCGGAGCGGTTCATCGAGACGGTGCGTCAAGATTTGAGTCATGGATTTCGGCGCCACCGGGAGCTTGTAGTCGTAGTACCGGATGAAGAAGGCGCCTTCGTCATACATCAACGTGATTTCCTGGTTCTCGAGGACCACGCCGTAAAGATCTCCCAACATCGGCAGCAAGATCTTGTTCTCGAGTTCGGCTTTGACGGGATGCCAGTCGATATCGAAGAACCCGGCGTACACGGAACTAGGGCCGTTCTCCAAGACATCCAGCCACCAAGCGTTGCACGATCGCGCGATGCCCATGTGGTTGGGGACCACATCCAAAATGTGCCCCATGTCCTTCGCATGCAGGGCCTGGACAAACTCACGGTATTGGGATTCGGTGCCGACTTCAGGATTCAGCGACGTCGGGTCAGCGATGTCATACCCATGCTGGCTTCCCGGTGTGGCTTTCAGGTAGGAGGACGAATAACAGTCGGAAATCCCCAGCTCATGCAGGTACGGAACAAGACCTTGGGCGTCCTTAAATGTAAAAGATCGGTTGAACTGCAACCGATAGGTGGATATCGGAATGCGAGGCGAGGCCGTTGGTCTCATTGTGATACACCGGTCGGTGGTCGATTCGACGGCTGGTACCGATGGGGTGATCCTTGCGGAAGCACGACGAGACCGGTCTTCCCGACTTGATAGCGATTCCGGTCGGAGGATGCATTATAGCCGATTTCGGTCCCGGGAGGAATGACGTTGAAACGATCGGCGATCACCCGCCTGAGCTTCGATTTGGAACCGATCACCGCATCGTTCAGGATGATGCATTCATCGAGATGCGCTCCCGGTTCGATGGTCACATTTCGTCCGATCACGGACCGACGGACCTCCGCATCAACGATGCGCGTTCCGGGTCCGATGAGGGCCTCATCGACCTGAGACCGGATCAGGCTGGCGGGCGGACCGTCATACCGATCGGTGACGATCGGCCACTGGCTGTTCCGCAAGTCGAAGATAGGTGATTCGCCCAGGACATCCATGTGCGCCTGCCAATAGGCTTCCAGCGTTCCCACGTCCCGCCAGTAGCCACGCTCCTCATACGGATGCAGGCCCGGCGTATGATTGTCGCAGAAGTTGTAGGCCACGACCCGGTGGGTGGTGATGAGTTGCGAGACGATGTCACGGCCGAAATCATGCGAGCCGGGGCGGGCGGCATCCCGTTCCAGAATCTGGACCAGAACCTGGGTGTTGAAAAGATAATTGCCCATGGAGGAGTAGGCTTTGGCCGCGTCGTGAGGCATGGGTTTGGGGGCGGTGGGTTTTTCTTCGAAGCCGATGATGCGATGGGATTGGCCCGGAGCGACATCGCGGCTCACCTCAATGATGCCGAATCCTTTGGCCGCCTCAAGGGGCACGGGAAGGGCGGCCACGGTCACATCGGCTCCGTGGTCTCTGTGGAACTGGAGCATCTGGCTGATGTCCATCCGATAAATATGATCCGCTCCGAAGACGGCGACCAGATCCGGAGCAAAATCACGAATGAGATTCAGGTTCTGGTACACGGCATCCGCATTCCCCTCATACCAGCCTTCCCGCGATCTCATTTGAGGAGGGACGACGGACACAAAATTCTGCGGAAGCCGTCCTTCGATGCGCCATGCTCGGCGAAGATGCTCGATCAGCGATTGGGAGCGATACTGAACCAAGACATAAATCGCGTGGATCCCTGAGTTCAAGAAATTGCTGAGGACAAAATCTACAATCCGGTACTTGGCGGCGAAGGGAACCGCCGGTTTGCTGCGATGCTCGGTGAGCGGCATGAGCCGCTCTCCTTTCCCACCGGCCAAGATCATAGCGAGAACGTTGATTCGGTCCATCAGACGCCGGCCGTCCCTCCAGTATTCCTCAGACCCTAGACACTACACAGGTCTCGATCATGCATGCAAGCACTAAACCGAAGTAGTGACCGTATTCTGTAAGAAAATTCCATTGAACCCTTCTCTCCCAAAATGGAACCTGAGCGCAGGAGGAAATCATCTTGTGCCAACGATTGTGATAAGGCAAAATGCCAGTTCCGCCGCAGCAATCAACACGGCGCAGATTTGTCTCGTCTCAGGCATCACTCTGGCACGCTGAGAGTGGGAACGGTTGAGGGATCACCGAGAATCTTATCTTCCAATCCTATCTTGGATCGTTCTACTGTTGTATGATAGGTCGTTATGACACTGAATGTACAAGATGACATTGAGCGAGTGATACGAGCGGAGCATTGGGATCCGTTTTCAGTTCTCGGCCCTCATCCTATCATCGGCAATCGACAATCCTCGGTAATCGTCCGCGCATTTGTGCCGGATGCCGTGGACGTGTCGGTAGTGATAGACGGAGGCGACTCGCGACCGATGACACGAGTTCACCCCGACGGGTTTTTTGAAGCCACGTTGTCTCCGGCCTCTCAGGGTCGTCCTTATCGACTGAAGGTATCGGATCGGTGGGGAGGTGTGACCGACCGGCATGACCCCTATGCTTTTCCAAACGTCGTGTCCGACTTCGAACTCCATCTGTTTGCGGAAGGGAAGCTTTTTCGAGCGTATGACCTGCTTGGGGCACACGTCCAGACCATCAAAGGAGTCATCGGCGTCCGGTTTGTCGTGTGGGCCCCGAATGGGATGCGCGTGAGCGTAGTGGGAGATTTCAATGGATGGGATGGCCGGCGCCATCCGATGCGAAGCCGTGGTGGGAGCGGTCTCTGGGAATTGTTTATTCCGGACATTGCAGAGGGTGCTGCCTATAAGTACGAGATACGGCCGCGGGATCATGACACGCCGTTATTGAAAGCCGACCCCTATGCCTTAGCCGCGGAACTGCGTCCAAAAACCGCGTCGGTGATTCGAACACTTTCGTACACGTGGCATGACCAGCGATGGATGGAGCAACGGGCAACTCGCGATCTGTTGGCCGAACCCGTCTCGATCTATGAAGTTCATCTGGGATCCTGGATGCGGGTGCCGGAAGAGGGAAACCGGTGGCTCACCTATCGCGAATTGGCTTCGAAACTGGTGGCGTACGTGAAAGACCTCGGCTATACGCATCTCGAATTGATGCCGGTCACGGAACATCCATTCGACGGATCGTGGGGTTACCAGACCACGGGGTATTTCGCACCCACCAGCCGTTTCGGACCGCCCGAAGATTTCATGGCCTTTGTCGATGCCTGCCACCAGGCGGATGTCGGCGTTATCTTAGACTGGGTGCCCGCCCACTTCCCCGACGATCCGCATGGTCTGGCCGGGTTCGACGGAACCCATCTCTATGATCACCAGGATGCACGCCTCGGCTATCACCCGGAGTGGCATAGCCGGATCTTCAACTTCGGACGAGTGGAGGTGCGAAATTTTCTGCTCAACAGCGCGCTGTTCTGGTTGGATCGCTATCACATCGATGGTCTCCGAGTGGACGCGGTGGCGTCCCTGCTGTATTTGGACTATTCGCGGAAACACGGGGAATGGATTCCAAACCGGTTCGGCGGGAATGAAAACTTGGAGGCCGTCGATTTTATTAAGGAGTTCAATGCCCTGGTGCATAAAGAACATCCGGGAGTCCTCACGATCGCGGAAGAGTCCACTGCGTGGCCGGGCGTGTCTCGACCGACCTATGTGGGCGGGTTAGGCTTCAGCCTCAAATGGAACATGGGCTGGATGCACGACACGCTCGAGTACTTTAGCCTTGATCCGGTCTATCGCAAGCATCATCAGAACAAGATCACGTTCGGGTTGATTTACGCCTTCAGTGAGAATTTTGTGCTGGTGCTCTCCCATGACGAGGTCGTGCACGGGAAGAAGACCCTGCTCGATAAAATGCCCGGAGATCACTGGCAGCAGTTTGCGAACCAGCGTGCCTTGTTCGGGTATCTGTACGGGCATCCGGGGAAGAAAATGCTCTTCATGGGCGGGGAGTTCGGGCAGTGGTGGGAATGGAACCACGATGAGAGCTTACAGTGGCATCTTCTCCAGCACGAGCCGCATCGGGGTCTCCAGCGGTGTGTCGCTGACCTGAACCACCTCTATCGAGCCGAGCCCGCCCTGCACCAGGTCGATTTCGACTGGTCGGGGTTTCAGTGGATTGATTTTAGCGATGCCGATCAGGGTGTGATCGCCTTCCTGCGACGGACTCGTGATCACGCCCAGACCGTCGTGTGTGTCTGTAACTTCACGCCCGTCCCTCGCACCGGCTATCGTATCGGGGTACCAACGCCGGGCTGGTACCGTGAACTGTTCAACAGCGATGCTGCGATCTACGGCGGAGGGAACGTGGGTAATGGGGGCGGACGTACCCGCCGAGGCGATTCCGTGGCATGGCCACTCCCATTCACTTCTGCTCACCTTGCCGCCGCTGGCGGTGGTCTTCTTTAAGCGGTCGTAAGGTACAGAACTGCCGCGAAGGCCGGGAGACTCACCGGGACGTGATCAGGAATGACGATCGATGCCGGTGATGATGGATGATCGGTTCCGCCAAACGAGGGGTGCCGGCTGTCGAGTCGTAAGCTCCATGTTCCTTTCGGTTCACGCAGGGTCATGGTCATCGCCTGTTCATTGAATCCAAGAAGGAGCAGCGCCTCCGGTCCTTGTTGTGCCCAGCGATGGACGACCAGAACGCATTCGTTGGGATAGATCCACACGCGGATACCGTGGGTGTCACTATCAGCGGCTCCAAGCGCGGGAATCGTTTTTCGGAGACGAATGAGTTCAGCGTACCATCGAAAAAGCGCCGCTTGGCCCTCGTCCTTGGGCAGTCCCGGACGGACGCGTGAACGATCGAACGTGGCCGGGCTCTGCGGGTCGGGCACCTCCTTCCATCCGAAAGCCGCGAATTCCCTCCGCCGTCCTTGGCGCACGGCTTCAACGAGTCCAGGGTCCCCATGGTCGATGAAATAAGGGAATGGAGCGGTCTCGCCGTATTCTTCTCCCATAAAGAGAAGCGGAGTCTGAGGAGCCAGCAGAAGAGCCGCAGCTGCAAGCTTCAGCGCCTCGGGAGGCACCAGAGTCGTGAGGCGATCTCCAAAGGCACGGTTGCCGATTTGATCATGATTCTGGGTGCAGATGATCAGTTGGGACGGCGGTCGTTCCCGGACGGAATTTCCGTGACGCCGTCTCCGGTGCGATGAGCGAATTCCCGAGTAGACAAAGCCTTCTTGCAAAGCGGTGGCGATCTGCTCAAGGCGACCGAAATCTTCGTAGTACCCTGCTCGCTCCCCGGTCAGCACCGTGTGGAGCGCATGATGAAAATCGTCGCTCCACTGACCGTCCAATCCATGGCCGCCCGCGTCGGGAGGCGCGATCACCCGCGCGTCATTCAGATCGCTTTCGGCCATGACCAGAATCGTTCGGTCTAGCCGCTCACCTTCACGATGCACCGCCATGGTGAGTTCATGAAGGATGTGGCACGCGCTGAAATCATAGATGCCATGGATGGCGTCCAGCCGCAGGGCATCGATATGGTACTCCGTCACCCAATACAAGGCATTGCTGATGACATAGTGACGGACTTCATCGCTGTCGGGTCCGTCGTAATTGATCGCGCGGCCCCACGGCGTCCGATACCGATCGGTGAAATAGGGGCCAAAGTCTTCCAGATAATTTCCTTCGGGCCCCAAATGGTTGTAGACGACATCCAAGATCACCGCGAGTCCACGTGCGTGGCACGCATCGACCAATTGTTTCAAACCGTCCGCCCCGCCGTAGTTTGATTGCGGCGCAAAAGGATACACCCCGTCGTACCCCCAGTTGCGTGACCCGGGGTATTGCGCGACCGGCATCAATTCGATCGCCGTGACGCCAAGCTCGTCTCGCAGGTACGTGAGATACGGAATAACTGATTCGAACGTGCCTGTTTTCGTAAAGGTTCCGACGTGGAGTTCATAGATAATGAGCCGATTCATGGGGACTCCGGTCCACTGCTGATCGGACCAATGAAATGAGGTTGGGTCGAACACCATGGATGGTCCGTGGACACCGTGCGGTTGCGAACGCGAGGCGGGATCGGGCCGTTCGTTCTGGCCATTCAACACATACCGGTAGAGCGTTCCCGGCTTGAGGTGGCCCACGGTGACCTCGTAATACCCGAGGTCGAGTTGACTCATCGGAATAGGCTCACGCGCATCGTCCATCAGACGGACCGCCATCGCCTGAGCGTAGGGCGCCCATACCCGAAACCGAACGGTCGATGCATCCAACAATAGGGCTCCAAGATCGAGATGCCACATAACAGGTCCTCCCGGTTCGTAGTCTGCCAGAACGCAAACCGTCTGCCAACTATTGGGAACAGTCCTATAGAAAAAACGGATTTTTGCCGGTAGAAGACTTGGCTGATGCCTGTCATCCAGACTATGCTGCAAGACTAAGGGTCTCAGAAGGAGGTGATGATGGCAAGGCGACGAACCGCGACGGAAGGGAAAGCCAAACAACCATCCCGACAGCGCGCCGACGTTCATTCGGGGTCCCATTCATCGTCACGAACTTCCCAGACTGCGGGGGACGGCGAAAGTGATCTGGCTGAGGGTCCGATAGAGCGAGCGAAGGAACGCGAGGCCAGGTCCCCTTTGAGCGACGAAGAGTTCAACTCGCGAGTCGCCAGGAAGGCGTTCGAGTTGTATGAACATCGGGGCGGGATCGGCAATGATATGGAGGACTGGCCGGAAGCCGAACGGCTGGTCAGAGAGAAGCTCAACGAAGCGAGACGACCATGAGAATTTGGAGAGGGCAGTCATACCCGCTCGGAGCAACCTGGGATGGGGAGGGGGTGAATTTCGCGCTTTTTTCGGAAAATGCGACGAAAGTGGAACTCTGTTTGTTCGATGAACGCGATGCAACCAAAGAGACGCACCGCATTCCGATTGAGGAGCGGACCGAACTGGTCTGGCACGCCTACCTGCCTGAGGTTCGTCCGGGGCAGTACTATGGATATCGCGTGTACGGACCCTATGAGCCCGAGCAGGGTCATCGGTTCAATCCTGCCAAGCTGCTCATCGATCCATATGCCAAGGCTATTTCGGGAACCATCGAATGGTCCGATGCCGTGTTTGGATACCGAATCGGCGACCCCGCGGCGGATCTTTCACGTGACGATCGTGACACGGCTGCGAACATCCCCAAAGGTGTGGTGATCGAGGAAGCCTTCACCTGGGGAGGCGATAAGCTTCTGCGTACGCCTTGGGAACAAACGATCATTTACGAACTGCACGTGAAAGGGTTCACGGCGCGTCATCCGGACGTCCCCGAAGAGCAGCGAGGGACCTACGCGGGGCTCGCCTCTCCTCCGGCCATTGATCACCTGAAGTCGTTGGGGGTCACGGCCGTGGAACTGCTGCCGGTCCATTACTTCGTCCGGGACAAACACCTCGCCGACCGTGGGCTGATGAACTATTGGGGCTACAACTCTATCGGGTTTTTCGCGCCAGACATCCGATATGCTACCTCTCCGGTTCGCGGTCGGCATGTCAGAGAATTCAAGACGATGGTCAAAACGCTCCATAGCGCCGGAATCGAAGTGATCCTGGACGTGGTCTACAACCATACGGGGGAAGGCAATCATCTAGGGCCGACCATTTCGTTTCGCGGGATCGACAACGCAGTCTATTACCGTTTAGTCGCGGACAACCGCCGGTACTATATGGATTACACCGGCACCGGCAATACGCTGAACGTCGCCACCCCCGGACGCTCCAACTGATCATGGACAGCCTGCGCTATTGGGTATTGGAGATGCACGTGGACGGGTTCAGGTTCGATCTCGCCTCTGCGTTGGCGCGCGAGCTTCACGATGTCGACCGGCTGAGCGCTTTCTTCGACATCATTCACCAGGACCCGGTCATTTCTCAGGTGAAGCTCATTGCCGAGCCGTGGGACGTGGGCGAAGGGGGCTATCAGGTGGGTAACTTCCCGGTCGGCTGGGCGGAATGGAACGGGAAATATCGGGATACCGTCCGCGCTATTGGAGGGGAGATGAGCAGTCAGGTTGCGGAGACTGGCCTATCGCGCTTTACCGGCAGCAGCGATCTGTACGAAGATGCACGGGAGGCGCCCGCATGCGAGCATCAACTTTCGTGACCTCGCATGATGGGTTCACGCTGAACGACCTGGTGTCCTATAACCAGAAACACAATGAGGCGAACGGCGAAGAGAATCGGGACGGCACCGATGACAACCAAAGCTGGAACTGCGGTGCCGAAGGCCCGACCGACGACCCGGAAATTTTGGCTCTGCGGGAACGGCAGAAACGGAACATGCTCGCCACGCTGCTCTTGTCGCAGGGAGTTCCAATGATTTGCGGCGGCGATGAGATCGGTCGAACGCAACGGGGGAACAACAACGCCTATTGCCAGGACAACGAATTCAGTTGGTATGACTGGAAACTCGATGGGTCGGCGCGCTCGCTCTTGGCATTTACGCAAGAGATGATCGCGCTGCGTCGGGATCAGCCGGTCCTGCGCCGGCGCCGGTTTTTTCAAGGACGACGCATCCGCGGGTCTGAAGTCAAGGATTTGGCGTGGTTTCGGCCCGATGGGAAAGAAATGACGGATGAGGATTGGAACCAGGGCTATGTCCGCTCCTTAGGACTACGGTTGGCAGGGGATGCCCTCGAGGAAGTAGATGATAAAGGCCGGCGAGTTGTCGGAGAAACCCTGCTGATTTTGGTCAATGCCCACCATGAACCCTTAACTTTTACGCTTCCGGCACATAAGCGCGGGGTTCGTTGGGAACATCTCCTCAGTACGGAGGGGCCTGAGAAACAGAAACGGGTCACGACCTTGAAGGGAGGCGCTTCGTACGAGCTGGAGGCGAGGTCCATGGCGGTTCTTCGGCTACGGAGCCAGGATCGAAAATCAATGTAGCAACTTCCGGGTGTTCTTGTTTTTATTCGGATTCCAAAACACTAGTAGTAGGACCAAGGTCGGGTTGACTCGTGGTCAGTGTTTTTGTTACATTTGCGCTCCATCATCCTACGTTCTATTCTTCAGGATGTTTTTCTCGTTCCGTTCTTTTCTCGAACTGGCTGGGTCCGATAGTTGAGTCGCTTCGTTCGATGTATGGTAGTAGCGGGAAGGGGTATGAGCTTGAGAAAACAACCTCATCTTTGGGCGCTCGTGCTCGGGTGTAGTCTGACGGTCGGCGCGTGCTCGAGCTTGCCCAAAGGCCAGGCCGATCTGGACGTCGGCATGAAGGAACGCGGTATTGCCTCATGGTATGGCGACGACTTTCATGGATGGGTAACCGCCAGCGGTGAAATCTACGACATGCATGCCTTGACCGCCGCGCACCGAACGCTCCCCTTAGGGACCGTCGTGCGGGTGAGGAACGTGGTGAATGGGCGGCAGGTCACGATCCGTATCAACGACCGTGGTCCTTACGTCAAGGGGCGGATTCTGGATCTATCCTATAAGGCCGCACAGGAATTGAACATGGTCAGAGACGGCGTCTCGGCCGTCTATCTGGAAGTGATCAGTCATCAAGGCTTGGAATCGCTAGCCTCCGACCATCATGTGTTGAAGGGGCGCGAGTATGCCGCCATCGAACCCGCTCCGGTGGGGACCGATCAAAGCCTCGGCAAGGCCGTTAACCGGCTGATTCCGGTGACCTCACGAAACGACCGTCGCATGCGTCAGAGTCCCGGCGATGTGCTTCGTGAGCGACGCGTTCGTCGGGTCGGGGATGTCCTTGTGGCCGGCCGACGAGTCGACGTTGTTCCAGCGTTGGAACTTTGCTGACCTCCCACTCTGTTTACCTACCTTCTTTTTCTCCGTGTTGACACTACTGACTTGTGTCCTCTAAACTCAAAAGTCTTCGTATCCAACAGATCACTTCCTAATTGGGAGCATGACGTTAATGGCAAAAACGCCGCCGCTAGAAACCGATCTCGCTCGACTCAAGGAAAAGGTAAGAACGCGAACTGCCGGGACCGACAGCCCTGAAGGTGATCCCAAACTTCGGGCTTTGCACAAACGGCTGAAACGTGTTCAGCGGAAACGCCGGAGTCAAGCTACAAGGAAGCGGCATGCGTTGGGAAAAGCAGAGTCGGCGGCGAAGGAGCCCAACGCCTGAGATCCTGGTGAATTCTTGTGAGTGTCTGATCGCTCACCACAAGCGCGTAGGGGACACGTATGAGTAACGAGAACACACACTCGGAAGATCGCGCATTAGAAACACCGGAGACCGGAGACGAACTGACCGATCAGGTCTCCGAGACCATGATCAGGCCCACGGAACCCTCGACCACGGAGCCGGAGGGCGCCCAGTTGCCTGAAGAGGCGGTCTTTGAGGTAGAAAAGGTCAAGGATGAGATCGAGATTCAGATCGACCTGCTAAAGGATCCAGACTGGGCCGTTCGGCGCGAGGCGGTCATTACGCTCGGCGAAATGGGAGATGAGCGATGCGTCGAGCCGCTCGTTCGTGCCCTACGGGATGGCGATTGGCAGGTTCGTGAAGTGGCGATCGAAGCGCTGGGGATGGTTGGGTCGCCGGCCGTCGATGCACTCATCAAATTGCTTCGCGACTGGGATGTGCGGAAGTACGCCATACGCGCACTCGGAAAGATCAGAGACGAGCGGGTGCTGAATCCTCTCATTGCGCAACTGCGGAATGATGAGTTCAATGAAGACGCCACTGAAGCGTTGGTTGAACTGGGCAAGCCGGCCGTGGTCAAGCTTGTCGTTGCACTGAAAGACAAAGATGAGAATACCCGCAAGCAAGCAGTCATCGCGCTGGGGCGGATCAAGGATCCGGACGCACTTGATTCACTGATCGAGATGCTCCAGGATAGTGATTGGTTTATCCGCTTGACCGCCGCGGCTGCGTTGGAAAAGGTCGGTGATGAGCGGGGACGCGAAGCGATCAAGCTGCTGCTGAAAGACCCCGATCTGGTCGTGAAGATGCGCGTCGAGCGGATTTTGGCAGCGTGGAAGAAGCGAGCCGCTAACGCCTAAGAGTTCACTGTTCGAGGGTTGACGTTGTCAAGGCTCTGACTTCCGACTCTGAACCTCCAACTCGCTTCATTGCGCTGCCAGCGCATCTACTTCCTTTTGAATATCATCTAACCGCGTACGAGCCACCATTTTGCCTGCGGACAGGTCCTGTCGAGTATCTCGGATTTTGATGATTAGCGCGTTGATATCGGAAGTGTGCCCGCTTTTTGTGCCCGCATCTCTTGCCCGCTCTAAATTTACGATCACCTCTCCCAGTGCCCTCGCGGCGCTTCCGTAGTTTCGATCAAAGAGGTCGGATTTCGCCTGGATCACCTGCGCTTTGGCGTCCACTAATCCCTGACGGGCCCTAAGATTGCGCTCCATCCCCGCCGTGGTGTCGAGGACGTTGCGGGAGAGATCGGTCACGGTCTTGCGCAAGTCACTGAGCGGCCGCTGGCCGGTGTAGTAGCCCAGCGCAAAGGCCAGGGTGAACAGCATGAGCAGACCAAGAAATTTCAACATGAGGTCCTTCAGCCTGAGATCGTTATGACGGACGGCTTGGAACCGTCTGAAGCAAGCCGCCTGCGGCAGCAATCCGAACGGCCACGTCCGAATCCTGAAGAGATTTTTTCAGTAGTTGAATGGCGTCCTCGCCGCTGAGCTTACCGAGTGCTCGCACGGCCATCAACCGCGGTTGCGGCTGTAGGTCCTGACGTAGTAGATCCAACAGCGGCAGGACATGTTTGCTCCGCGCCTGGCCCAATGCCTGGGCGGCGGCGCTCCGAACGGATGGGTCAGGATGTTTGGCCAAATCAGCGGCGATGAGTGTCGCCTCGCTGTCCCCCAGTCGCAGTAGTCCTTCAACCGCACCGGCACGGACCAATTCATCCGGGTCCTTCGCGGCCTGCCAAAGGATCGCACGAGTCTGAGCAAGTTTGAGGCGCCCCAAGCTGGCCGCGGCGATGCTCCGAACGCGTGGATGCTCATCACTGATGGCGTGGATAAGCGCAGCGGCTCCGTCTGGATTGCCGTAGTCGCCCAGCGCGCCAGCGGCGAATGCTCGTACGGAGGGATCTGGGTCGTAGATCGATTGGGTCATCAGAGAGAAACCGGCCGGGCGCCTGAGCCGTCCCAGCACACCCAAAGCAGCCATGCGCGTATCGGGATCCGGCAGTGTGGCGGCACTGAGAATTTCTGACAGCGCCTGTGATCGTCCGAGCTTGACCAAGGCAGCCAGGGCGAACACATGCGTGGCTCCCTCCTCGGCTTGTGCGATTCGGGCGATGAGATCCGACGTGCTCGGATCGCCGATCTCACCCAGCGCGTTCAGCGCCGCGATCCGGACAGCCGGAGCGGCGTCCATCAATGTCCGTTTGAGTGACGACGGAGCCACGGCCCGTTTGGAGGTCTGCGACGAAATGACTCGACCCATTCCCTCCGCCGATCGGGCGCGAACCATGATGGATGAATCGAGTAACCCGTCCTCCTGAAGTGGGATCATATCCGGGTCGATGAGATCAGCTAGAGCGGTGTAGGCGGCAATGCGGAGGTATTCTTCTGAATCACGCACCCGGCTGGTAATAAACGCTTTTGCCACTCGACGGAGCAGGGTCTGGTCATCGCGGTGTCCGAAGGGGACGAGCCGAGTATAAGTGCTAAAGGCAGGCTCAGGCCGGCCCAGTTGCAGGTAACTCAGCACCCCGACCTTCAGCACCTCCTGAGAAGGATCCTGGCCAGTCGGAAGGGCGTCGAGAGAGGCGATGACCTGATCATAGCGACCTTTTTTAAAGGCTGAGAGGATCTCGCGTTGTGGTTTGGAAGGAGCTTCGCGTGTGGCGGAAAGGGCCGTCGCCATGGGAAGAATCAGAAGCGAGATGCCGATTACACGAGACCGTAGGAGCGGTCGTGCCACCATGACAAGCCGATTCCACACGGGCGAGCATCTTAACATCGAGAAGTGGCTTGTCAAGGGATCGTCGATCCTACTGAATTCACTTCTACCACAAATTTCATCGAGGGAGCCGGCGCAATGTTGATAGGAGAGAGGGCTGACGATACTTCCATAGCGGGGTGATATGGAGTCACCGATCTGTCGAGCGTACGGCGGTCGGTGGCAACAGGCTGGCGAGGCGCGAACGGATCGGTCGAGTCGGAGCATTCCTGAAGGCGGCCCGCAGTGCCTGCCGATGACCTCGTGGCAACGCCTTACCGGGCGGAGCCGGGCGGGTCGGCGGCGGGGGCGTACATGACCTCCATATATTCCTTGACCATGCGGCGGGCGCAAAAACGCGGAGCAGTGGTCCGGATCGCGTCCTTGACGATCTGGATCCAACCGCGCGGAATGTCATCTCGATCACGCATGTAGTAGAGGGGAACCACGTCCTGTTCGAGAATCCGATAGAGCTGTTCGGCATCATGCGCGTCTTGAGCCTGTAAATCACCCAAGTCGGTCGATGCGGTGATCGCCCAGCCATTCGCCCCATCGTAGCCTTCCTGCCACCAGCCGTCCAAGACGCTGAGGTTCGGCACCCCATTGAGGGCGGCCTTCTGCCCACTCGTGCCGCTGGCCTCCATGGGCGGGCGCGGGTTGTTGAGCCAGACATCGACTCCCTGAACCAAATACTTGGCCATGTGCATGTCGTAATCAGGGAGGAAGGCCACCTGTCCGCCTAGGCCATGGTCCTTGCAGAAACTGTAGACCTGGTGAATGAACTGACGACCGGGCTCGTCGGCAGGGTGAGCTTTCCCTGCAAAGATAAGTTGAACAGGACGCCAGCGATCCTGGAGGAGAGTCTTGAGCCGTGATACAGCGGTAAAGATCAGCGTGGCCCGTTTGTAGGTAGCGAATCGACGGGCGAACGCGATGGTCAACGCCTCGGGGTCGAGCAAGGTTCCTCCGGCCAACACCTGAGCGGGCTCCAGATCCCGCTGCATCCAGCCCGCGCGCGCGCGCTCTCGGATGAAGCTCATCAATTTTCGCTTTAAGGTTTGTCGGGCCGCCCACAGTTCGTTTTCGGGAATGTCGGTGACCCGATGCCAGATCGCCGAGTCATCCAACCGTTCAGTCCAATCCGGTCCCAAATATTTGCTGTACAGATGGTTGAGCTCAGGGGCGACCCACGTCGGGACGTGGATCCCGTTGGTGATGCTCCGAATCGGCACCCGATCCTCGGGAAGATCGGGCCACAGGCTGCGCCACATCTTGCGGGACACACGCCCGTGCTCGCGGCTGACCCCGTTGACGTGCGCGGACATACGCAAGGCGAGCGCCGTCATATTGAACCCGGCGAGGGGGAATTCCGGGTGTTCGCCCAATTTGAGGAAGGCGTCACGTGTGAGCCCGAGCTGCGGCCAGTACTGGTGAAAATACTGGTCCATCAGCTCGTGTGGAAATACATCGTGTCCGGCCGGCACAGGAGTGTGCGTGGTGAAGATAGTGTGCGCCCGCACGTATGCCATGGCCGCTGCAGGTGACTGTCCGGTCTGCACTACTTCCCTGCAGAGTTCGAGCGTCAAAAAGGCCGAGTGGCCCTCATTGGCGTGCCATACGACTGGAGCGATTCCGAGCGCTCGCAAGACCCGCACACCGCCGATCCCCAGCAGAATTTCCTGGCATACGCGAACCTCCTGGCCACCTCCGTAGAGTTGGGCAGAGAGGTCACGATCGCTCCGGCTGTTGTCCGGAGTGTCGGTGTCGATTAAATAGAGTAACCCTCGGCCGACTTGAATCCGCCAGACGTGGATCGTGACCATTCGCTGGCCGAGTTCTACCTTGACCTGGCAGGGTTCTCCGGATGGAGTGATGGCGGGGTGGATCGGAGATTCCAGTCGGTTGAACGGTTCCCGCTGCGCCTCTTGCCACCCGTCGGGCGTGATCCGCTGGTGAAAGTACCCTTGCGGATACATGAATCCGATGCCCACGAGCGGCAGGCCCAGATCGCTGGCTTCTTTGCAATGGTCGCCGGCCAGGATCCCCAATCCGCCGCTGTAAATCGGAACTGAACTATGGAGACCGAACTCCGCTGAAAAGTAGGCAATGGTACGGTTGTTCAATTGCGGGTATCGAGTTGCGAACCACGTGCCCTCGCGGGCCATATAGTGATCATACGATTTGAGGGCCGCAGAGTAGTGGCGAAGAAAGGCCGGGTCCTCTTGTAAGGCGGAGAGTCGATCCGGTTTTAAATCCTGGAGCAATTTGACAGGATTGTGTCGCGAGAGGCGCCACACCGTCGGATCAATAGTTTCGAAAAGTCCCCGCGTTTCCGGGTGCCAACTCCACCACACATTGTTGGCCAGTTCCTGAAGCCGAGTCAGGCCGGCGGGCAAAGACTGGCGATCGCTCACACGTCCTCCTTATGGAACAGGCGAGAGACACAAGCCGAGAGGCAGCAGGAAAGCATGCTAAGATTCTCTCCCTATGCCCCTCAGTCCCGAGCCCTCGCCTGATGTTTATGCGTGACCGATCTGATGCCAGCTGGCCCAATCATCCGAAAAGGCGACAGCGGCATATCGTTCCCCCAGGATCCGGGTGAGGCGGTTCATCAGCCGAGACAATTGCTGCGCCTCTTCTGGCTTGAGATCTTGTCGGAAACGAGGGTGGAGGCCCCAGCGGGTCTCCACCGCTTCTCCTTCCATCGCTGACATCACGCTGATCAGCTTGATTTCGTTTCCGGTCCCGCGACCTGGAGATGACTGACTGTCAACGGTCGCCTGGCCTGCGGGCTGCAAGGGATCCGCACCGGTGGTCACTCCTGTCGTCATGGCCCCCCCGAAAGCTGCGTTCATCGCCGGAATAGCGGCGTTGGCACACATGCTTGCGGCGGAGATCACGAGGCCGTTGCCAGGCACGTCCATAGCTTCCGCGACACGCTCGCCGAACAGTCTCAAGAGCTGCTCCTTCTTTGGGCTTTCTTCGGCGGGGACGAAGGCAAACGGCTCGTATATCCGACGGCTTTCCGACACCGTCTTCCCGATTGTCAGGACCACCTCCATCACATCCGTATCCGAGCCCAAAGCCGGAGCCAAGACGGCTTTCAGTTGCTGGGAGACGGTGTCTTCGAGGCTGTTCATGAAATGAGGGCGTTCCTGGATCGGGAGATGAAACGCGACGAGGCGATCAGCGAGATTGAATAACACCTTAAGAAACTCCAAATACACGTTCCATTCTTGCTGTTTTTTCATCTTCAGCGCCTGTTCGGGGGCACTACGTTTCACCATCATGACGGATTCGCCTGCGACCGCCAGCATGAGGCCCGCGAGTTCGCGCAAGATGTGAAGATGAGTTCCTTCGCTTGTTGGCATGTCTGTTTCCACCGTGGCCCATTATATACAAGAGAATCTTTACATCCAAGGGGCGCACGGCGCGAGGAAGCAGTCGCATCATCCCTGTGCACGCCGCCCAACCGGTCGTGACTGTGTCTTGATGAGCTACAGTAGTGCGGCGGAAGGGTCGGTGTGTAAATGAATGTGCACAAGGTGGCCGCAGGGCTACAATCCGTTCGTCAGCGTGA
Organism: Nitrospirota bacterium; assembly: GCA_963703955.1. Taxonomy (GTDB): domain Bacteria; phylum Nitrospirota; class Nitrospiria; order Nitrospirales; family Nitrospiraceae; genus CAVPGK01. The sequence continues at coordinate 45,392 of CAVPGK010000026.1, forward strand.
TAGTTCGGCTGTGCGCCTCTCGTTGCATGAGAGCAAGTGGTGTGTTATACAGCGCTGCTCACCCCATGAGGATGCCATGGACCGAGAGATGAAACCCTACGTACTCCGACAAGCCATTGACGAGTCAGCCGTATCGAAGATGTCTCTTGACTATGCTCAGGCGCTGAATCCTCAACAATTGGCGGCCGTGACAGCCGGTGAGGGACCTGCGCTCGTCATCGCCGGCGCGGGTAGTGGTAAGACCCGCACGCTTGTCTATCGCGTGGCTTATCTGATCGACAGAGGCATCGATCCGGCTAGCATTCTTCTAGTGACTTTTACCAGGAAGGCCGCTCAAGAAATGCTCAGTCGGGCAGGTACGCTCATCGGATCGCGCAGTGAGCGCGTGACGGGTGGGACCTTTCATTCGGTGGCGAACACGTTCTTGCGCCGGTACGGAAAACCGATCGGCCTGGAGCCGAGTTTTACGATTCTCGACCGCGGCGATGCGGAGGATTTAATCAACCTGTTGCGGGCGCAACTCGGACTGAACGAGAAAGACAAACGTTTCCCACGGAAAGGCACCATTGGGGAGATTTTCAGCCGATGTGAAAACACATTGGAGTCCTTGGAAGACGTCGTGCTGACCGAGTACTCGCATTTTTCAGAGCACATTGATGCGCTGGTCACGCTGAAGCGCGCGTTTGAGACGGCCAAGCGACAGCGGCAGTTGTTGGACTACGATGATCTCCTCGTCAGACTCCGGGAGTTGTTGAGCGCGCATGTGTCCGTGCGGGAGGCCATCTCTCGGCGATTTCGGTTCATTCTTGTCGATGAATATCAGGATACGAATCGTCTCCAGGCTGATCTGGTCAGAAAGCTTGCGGTGACTCATGACAACGTCATGGTAGTCGGTGATGATTCGCAATCCATCTATGCGTTTCGCGGAGCCTCGTTTCGGAACATCATGGAATTTCCCGATTTTTTCCCCGGCGCGGCGATCTTTAAGCTGGAGGAAAATTATCGGAGCACCCAACCGATTCTGAATCTGGCGAACGAAATCATCAGTGGAGCGCCTGAGAAATACAGCAAGCATCTGTTTACACGAAAACTCGATGGACCATTGCCGGTGCTGGTGCAGGCGTCCGGTGAGAATGCACAATCCCGGTTCATCGCACAAAAGATCCTCGAATTGCGGGAAGAGGGAATTCCACTGGATGACATGGCCGTACTCTTCCGTTCTAGCTTTCACTCTTTTGATCTGGAGATCGAGTTGTCGAAGAGGGAAGTGCCCTTTGTTAAACGAGGCGGCTTCAAATTTATCGAGACATCGCACGTCAAGGATCTGCTTGCCCATCTTAGAGTGCTTGAAAATCCATTAGACGCGGTGAGCTGGAACCGCGTGCTCTTGCTGGTCGACGGGGTCGGTCCAAAGAAAGCGCAGGAATTGATCGCGTCGCTGATCAAGCCTGATCGACCTGATCAGTTCCCGATTGACGCGCTCAGAGAGGTGAGCGGCCGGTCTTCGCGGGGACTGAAAGATCTGGCCCGGGTGCTGGAGGAGGCGGCGCGCATCGGTTCGCTGACACCGGTGGAGCAGGTCAACGAAGTGCACGGGTATTATCTCCCCATTCTAAAAGAGCAGTATGACGACTACCCCAAACGGATTCGAGACCTCGAGCATCTGTACACCATGGCTGAGCGGTACCAGAGCCTGGAGGAATTTTTGACGGATCTCGCGCTGGAACCTCCAGACCAGAGTGTGGCTGGCATTGAAGCTGCCGATCGAGACAACGAACGGTTAGTCCTCTCGACGATCCATTCGGCCAAGGGCCTGGAGTGGCAATGCGTCTTCGTCATCTGGGTTGTGGATGGCCGTTTTCCTTCCGCCTATTCCTTCGTCACCGAGGACGAATTGGAAGAGGAGCGTCGTCTCTTTTACGTGGCCGTCACCCGCGCCAAACGCCACCTCTTCCTCACGTATCCGATCAATATCTACGATAAGACCACAGGTTCCGTGCTCTCCAAGCCGTCTCGCTTTCTTGACCACGTGCCTGCCTCTCTCCTGGATACCTGGGCGTTGGTGGAGGAGGGTGGCTTCCGTGACCAATGGGACTAATGAACGGCGGACTGTGCGCCGTTGGCTTCCCATTCTTCTCATACTCTGGATAAGCACACACTGGTGTCATGTGCTGAGTGCCTTCTCCGCCGATTCATCAGCGGAGCCTTCCCGTGACTCCAAAACGCTCTGGGAAATGTTGATCGGCCAAGCCGATAGCATTGGGTTGCCGACGCGGTTTGTGAAAACGATCCCACCGGGTTTTGTCACGCTGGAATTCGATGACCTCCACGCCTTTGCCGCAGAGTACCATCCCGATCAGCATCGTATGGTGCTGAACCGAACGCTCTCGTTCAATGCGGCGGGCGGCGTCCTCGAATCTCTGACCAAACTGCCTCCGCGCGAACTGGGCACGCTCTACCACGAACTGTTTCACGCGTATATGGATTACATCACTGTGGTCCCGACACCAAGCGATGCCGAGTCACGCGCGGCGGAACTGTATGCCTTCGCGAAGGACCGGCAGGAGTGTCGGTACCGGCAAGTCAAGATCACGCCGATTCTTCAGCGAAAGAGCCACACTGAAACGCGATGGCTGACCGATCGTGAATCCTGGGAGGCGCTGAATGAAACGTGGGCTGTATTCGTTGGATGGGCGGTATGGACCAGTTTAGGAGGGCAGGGCACAGGATCGCAGAAGAGGGGAGAAGCTGGCCAACGTGCACCCGAAGGGTGGCTGAAGCGACTCAAGAATGCCGATCGCGATGCAGATTTGCTCGGCTATTATGAGCCTGAGGATACGGCGGAACGCGGTATGGCCCGCAAGCGGTATCTTGCCCCCTCGAACCGGATTACGCCGCAAGAAGTAGGTATCCTGCTTGAGCAAGTACTCGAATATTCAGACGAACTTGCTCGAAGATCCACGAGAGTCATGGAACAGAACCGACCTTCATTGCCCGGTAGTCCCCCCTGCCAGAGATAACGAAACCTCGAGATCATCTAGTTTCGCGACGGTCCTTCACCATTCCCTCCAACGGAGCAGAACGTGCTCGCTTGAATGAGAAAAGTAAGCCCGAATGGCTTTCCCTCTTGACATGGGGCGTCGTGGCCAATAGAATTACATGCTTCTGGAACCAAAGCATTTTCCATCCTGAAACAGTTATCCATTTTGTGTCCGTTGACCAGAGGGAAACTGTGGGCGGGGTGGTTTGCTTTGAGTCCTTAACCTGAATGATGCAATTATCCAAAGATCATCCAGAGGGCAGGTACCCAAGTGGACAAAGGGGGCAGACTGTAAATCTGTTGCCATCGGCTTCCAAGGTTCGAATCCTTGCCTGCCCACCAGACCATGTGAGTACCGCCCGCTTCGATCACCTGCGGTCGGATGTTGGTTTTGAGTTTGATAAGGCCGAGTTTTCCTAGTTCCATCCACTTCAACCAACTGCGGATCGTCGATACGTCGAGAGATGTTTTGAAAGTCTGCTTGCGTCGCGCGCTTTGGATGTCAGACGGGATAATCACACGATAATAACGACGGGCAATGATGACGATGCGGGCGTAGCTCAGTGGTAGAGTTCCAGCCTTCCAAGCTGGCTGTCACGGGTTCAAATCCCGTCGCCCGCTCCAATGGAAACTCTTTAGCAACGTATCTGAACAGACCGCGTGTGCATGAGGCTGTCGAGTTGGGACTTTGAGTTGCCCACGTAGCTCAGTTGGTAGAGCACGTCCTTGGTAAGGACGAGGTCACGCGTTCAATCCGCGTCGTGGGCTCCAGCTGTCGGCGGGGCACTAGTGTCGGCGTTTTCTGCAGGCATCGTTCCTGCCTTTTTACCGCTCAAATCGGACAGCCATTGTGACTGACAAAATATAAGCAAGGAGGGGGACATGGCGAAGTCGAAGTTTGAGCGGCGCAAGCCCCACGTGAACATCGGAACGATCGGGCACGTGGACCATGGGAAAACGACGCTCACCTCGGCGCTGACGAAGGTGGCGGCGGACCGGGGGATGGCCAAGTTTATCAGCTACGACGAAGTGGCCAAGGCCAGTGAATCGCAAGGGCGGCGGGATGCGACCAAGATTCTGACGATTGCGATTTCGCACGTGGAGTATGAGACGGAGAAGCGGCACTATGCGCACGTGGACTGTCCGGGGCACGCCGACTATGTCAAGAACATGATCACGGGGGCGGCGCAGATGGACGGGGCGATTCTGGTGGTCAGTGCGGCGGATGGGCCGATGCCGCAGACGCGGGAGCACATTCTGCTGGCGCGGCAGGTGGGGGTGCCCTACATGGTGGTGTTTCTCAACAAAGCGGACAAGGTGGACGACAAAGAGCTGCTGGACCTGGTGGAACTGGAAGTGCGGGAGTTGCTGACCAAGTACGAGTTTCCGGGGGACAAGATTCCGATCATCACGGGCTCGGCGACGAAGGCGATGGAAGGGGATCAGAGCGCGGTGGGGGTGCCGGCGATCATGAAGCTATTGGAGGCGGTGGACAGCTACATTCCGACGCCGGCGCGGCCGATCGACAAGCCGTTTTTGATGCCGATTGAGGACGTCTTCACGATCAGTGGGCGGGGGACGGTGGTGACGGGGCGCTGTGAGCGCGGGGTGGTCAAGGTGGGTGATGAAGTGGAGATCGTAGGGTTGCGGCCGACGGCGAGCACGGTGGTGACGGGGGTGGAGATGTTCCGCAAGGTGCTGGATGAGGGGCAGGCGGGGGATAACATCGGGGTGCTGCTCCGAGGGACCAAGAAAGAAGAGGTGGAGCGGGGGATGGTGCTGGCGAAGCCGAAGAGCATCACGCCGCACACGAAGTTCAAGGCGGAGATCTATGTATTGACGAAGGAGGAAGGGGGACGGCACACGCCGTTCTTCAACGGCTATCGGCCGCAGTTTTACTTTCGGACGACAGACGTGACGGGGGTGATGAGTCTGAATCCGGGGGTGGAGATGGTGATGCCGGGGGACAATGTATCGGTGATGGCGGAGTTGATCTCGCCGATCGCGATGGATCAGGGGTTGCGGTTTGCGGTGCGGGAGGGGGGCAAGACGGTGGGCTCCGGCGTGGTGAGCGAGATTGTGGCGTAGTGATTAAGCGATCATCGGAGGCGGAAATGGCGACGCTGCCTCCGTGCTCGCAGAGCGCGCCCGATCGGAATGTGCCCGCTTAGGGAAGGGGCGCGTCTTGGCGCCTGGGGCGGGCGGGTGAAAGGGATGCGCAGTAGAGGCAGCGTCGCCATTCCCGCAAGAGCTTGCCCCGCAGGCAGTTGAGGATGAGGAGTTAGAAGATGCGTGACATTATCTCGATGGCATGTTCAGTCTGTAAACGACGGAACTATTCGACGATGAAAAATAAGAAGAATGATCCGGATCGCATTGAGCGAAACAAGTATTGCCGGTTTTGCCGCAAGCACCAACCGCACAAGGAAGTGAAGTAGGGCACGAGGCGATGAGTCGAGGTTAGGACATTCTTCAGATCTTGAGTTTTATCAGGATGCTCAAAAAAGCCAGCCACCGAGGCCGCAGACGGAATCAAAACCGGAGGCGTAGCCCCGCGCTACGTCGAGGATTTTGATGAGCCGGGAACGAAGCTCGGGAAGGGGCGCGTCTAGGCGTGCCTGGGGCGGGGCGGGTGTGAATGTTGTCTTTTTCAGCATCCTACAGAGGGGCATGGTGTTCAACGGCTAGCACGTCGGTCTCCAAAACCGAAGGTCCGGGTTCGATTCCTGGTGCCCCTGCCAGGCCGGCCATCTGACTTGGCCGGGACCGCGACCGGCGCAGAGGAGTGCGTTGTCATGGTTTCAAGATTGTGGTCGTCAATCAGCGAATTTGTGAATGAGGTCAAAGCTGAGTTCCGGAAGATTTCCTTTCCCACCAAAGCGGAGACCATCGGATCCACCACTGTCGTCATTATTTTCTGTGTGATCATGTCGATCTACCTTTCGGTCGTGGACACATTCCTCGTCTGGTTGATCAGAAAGGTCATTTGATCATAGGTTCGCGAACGGTCGAGTTGAGGGTTTGAGGAATGCTGATGAATAAGAATTGGTATGTCATTCACACCTATGCCGGATTCGAAGGGCGGGTCAAGACCAGCATTCTGGAGCGTGCGAACCAGATGGGACTTGTGGAAAAACTCGGTCAGGTGCTGGTGCCGACAGAAGACGTTATAGAGATCAAGGACGGTAAGCGTCGGACCTCACGACGGAAGTTTTTCCCGGGCTATGTCCTCGTGGAGTTGGAAACTCCGCTCACGGATGAGACCGTCCAAATGATCAAGGAAACTCCGAAGGTCACGGGGTTTGTCGGCGGCGGGCCGCGTCCGATTCCATTGACGTCGGATGAGGCCGATTCACTTCTCAAACAAGTTGATTCGGGAACGGCCACGCCCAGGGAGCAGGTCCGCTTTATTAAAGGAGATAACGTCCGGATCATCGACGGTCCGTTCTTGGGTTTCAACGGGCTGATTGACGAAGTCGATGCCGATCACAATCGAGTGAAGGTGCTGGTCAGCATCTTCGGCCGATCGACCCCAGTCGAACTTGGATTTTTGCAGGTGGAGAGAATCTAGTCGAGCACGGTCGTCCTGTTTCCTGTTTCTGTAAGCCGTGTGAAGGCTGATCGCTGTGCACTCGCTGGCCCATAAGGAGTTGAAGAATGGCGAAGGAGATAACCGGCCAAATCAAACTGCAGATTCCAGCAGGGAAAGCCAACCCGGCCCCACCTGTCGGCCCCTCCCTCGGGCAGCATGGTGTGAATATCATGGAGTTCTGCAAACAGTTCAACGCCAAGACTCAGAAGGAAGAAGGCAGCATCATCCCTGTGGTGATTACAGTCTACAAAGACCGCACGTTCACCTTTATTACACGGACTCCTCCGGCCTCAGACCTGTTGAAAAAGGCATCGGGCATCATTAAGGGATCCGGAGTCCCACACAAAGATAAGGTGGGCAAGATCACGAAGGCTCAACTGCGCGACATCGCGAAGCAGAAGATGTCGGATCTGAATGCCGTCGACCTTGAGGGTGCGATCAAGATCATTGAAGGAACCGCGCGGAGCATGGGTGTGGTGATTCAGTAATGGGCCCAGCGCGATCGGCGGCGGGGCTGACCTCGCGCTCCATGCAGCTCAGATCACGGAGGAAGATGGTGTGTCTCCATTCGCCTGAGGATCGACTGACGTGGCGCGTGAGATAGGTGCTGAACATTGATGAAACCGTGCGCGCAGGCAAGCAACGCCTCAATGAGTCCCGCAAGCTTTGAGCGGCAAGGGGAGAAAGAAAGAAGGAAGGGGTAGGCGACATGGGGAAGAATATGACAGTGGCGATGGGGAAGATCCAGCCGAGACTGTACGGTCTCAAGGAAGCCATGGATGTCGTCAAGCAATCGGCGTATGCCAAGTTCGATGAATCGGTGGACCTGGCGCTCCGGCTTGGCGTTGACCCCAAGCGGGCCGATCAGATGGTTCGCGGTACCACGGTCCTTCCTCATGGAACAGGCAAGAAGGTTCGGGTGCTGGTCTTCGCCAAGGGTGAGAAGGAGCAGGAGGCGCGAGCGGCGGGTGCGGATCATGTGGGCGCGGACGACCTCATGGAAAAAATCAAAGGAGGGTGGATGGAGTTCGATCAGGCCATTTCCACTCCGGATCTCATGGCCGCGGTGGGAAAACTGGGAAAAGTCCTTGGCCCGCGCGGGCTGATGCCTAATCCTAAGACCGGCACGGTGACGTTCGAGGTAGCCAAGGCAATCGGCGATATCAGGAAGGGGCGAGTTGAATACAAGGTAGAAAAGGCGGGGATTGTCCAGGTGCCGATCGGAAAAGTGTCGTTTGACGCCACGCGGCTGTACGAGAACGCTCATTCCATCATTGAATCCGTGATGAAAGCCAAGCCCGCCTCCTGCAAGGGTCGGTACCTAAAGAGCGCAACGGTGTCGAGCACCATGGGACCTGGCGTCCGGCTCGACACGGTTGCCATTACAAAACAATGGAGCTAGGTAATGGACGCGCTGCGCGTTGAATCGGCTAGGCAGATCGACAGGAGAGTTGAATGAAAAAGGACGAAAAGGCCACTGCGGTTGCTGAACTGCGCGAGAAGTTTTCGCGGGCCAAGCTTGCCGTGATGACGGAATGTACGGGGATTGAAGTGAATCAAGTCACGGAACTTCGTAAGCAGCTGCGGAGGGCCAACGCGGAGTTCAAAGTCATGAAGAACACGCTGGCGGCTCGAGCTGTCGAGGGAACCCCGTTCATGAACGCGAAAGCCCATTTCAAGGGGCCTTTGGCAGTCCTGATCGGCTATGACGATCCTGCACTTCCGACGAAAATTTTGCGGGATTTTATGCGGGCGGAGAAACGCGAAGAGAAGATGAAGATTACCGTCGGGGTCTTGGAGGGCAAGCTGCTTGATGCGCCGCAGCTGGTCGCCGTCGCCAATTTGCCGACGAAAGATGTCCTGCTGTCCATGCTGCTCTCGGCGATGCAGGGGCCGCTTCGTGGGATGGTGTATGCGTTAAGTGGGTTGTTGAGAGGATTGGTGGGAGTTATTGTTGCGATTCAAGATAAGAAGAAAGGAGCGGGAGAGATGCCGACGACAGAAGGAAAGTTATCACAGGAAGAGTTTATTAAAGCGATTGAAACCATGAGCGTGTTGGAGTTGTCCGAATTGGTGAAAGGGCTTGAGACGCGATTTGGGGTCACGGCGGCGGCGCCGGTGGCGGTAGCCGCGACTCCGGCGGGCGGCGGGGGAGCGGCGGCAGCGGCGGAGGAAAAGACATCGTTTGATGTCATCCTGGCCAGCGCTGCGGCGGACAAGAAAATTCAGGTCATCAAAGTGGTGAGGGAGTTGACCAGTCTGGGCTTGAAGGAAGCGAAGGACCTGGTAGAGGGTGCGCCCAAGCCGGTTAAGACCGGTGCGACGAAGGAAGAGGCCGAAACGATGAAAAAGAAGTTGGAAGAGAACGGAGGTAAGGTCGAGATCAAATAGCAAAGGCCGCCGCGAATCAGTCCTCATCAGCGGGCCATTGAGAACCTCCATGCCGATGGCGATTCGCCCGAGAGGATGGCGAGTCACGACTCGTGAGCGGATGCGGAAGCTTTCCTGACGGACTACTCATGGCAGGTTGACGATCTACGACGGAGGGACACGAATGGTGGAATCGACTGTCAATGGTTTAATCGAGCGGAAAGATTTTTCGAAGATCCGAGCGAACATTGACATTCCCGACCTGATTGGAATCCAGAAGCGCTCGTATGAACAGTTCTTGCAACTGGAAACAGATCCGGATCGGCGCGAGGATAAGGGGCTGCAAGCGGCCTTGGTCGGCGTGTTTCCGATTGCCGACTATAACAACACCGCGATTCTTGAATTTTCCAGCTACTCCTTGGGCCAACCCAAGTACGACGTGCGTGAATGCCTTGAGCAGGGCATGACCTTCGCGGTGCCTTTGAAGTTAAGGGTTCGGCTCGTCGTGTTCGACAAAGAAGACAAAGGACCCAAGAAAAAGGTGCTCGATGTGCGGGAGCAAGAGGTCTATGTCGGCGAATTGCCCCTCATGACGGAGCGAGGCACCTTTATCGTGAACGGGACCGAACGGGTGGTGGTCAGTCAGCTCCACCGTTCACCCGGCGCGTCCTTTACGCACGACAAAGGGAAGACGCACGCGAGCGGCAAGGTCCTCTATTCCGCGCGCATCATCCCGTACCGCGGCTCGTGGCTGGATTTCGAGTTTGACGCCCGCGATATCCTCTATGTGCGGATTGACCGTCGTCGGAAAATGCCGGCCACAATCTTGCTGAAGGCCTTCGGCTACTCCGGGGACGATCTCCTCAAGATGTATTACCCGGTCGAAGAGATCCGCGTCGTCAAAGGGAAGTTGTTGCGGAGGTTGGACCCAGAGATTCACCACGGTTTGAAATGCCCGATTGAAATTACTGAGAAAGGCAGTAAGGAGCCGATTGTCCGGGAAGGCGGAAAGCTCACCAAGACGCTGATCACGCGAGTCCGGGCAGCGGGCGTGAAAGAAATTCCCCTAAGTGCTGCGGACCTGGCGGGGCGGGCGGTCCTGACCGAGTTGGTTGATCCGGTCAGCAAGGAGAAGATCCTGGAAAAAAACCACAAGCTCACACAGGCCACGATCGACAAGATCCTTACCAGCAACGTCGATAGCTTTAAGGCCATTTACCTCGACACGGCAACGGCAACCCCTGTCATCCTTGATACGCTGGAGATCGAGCGAACGGCCTCGAAAGAAGAGGCGATGGTGGAAATTTATAAGCGGTTGCGGCCGGGCGAAACGCCGTCGATCGAAACCGCGCGAGTCCTCTTTGAGAATCTGTTCAACAACCCCAAGCGCTACGACCTCTCGCCGGTCGGTCGGCTCAAGTTGAATAAGAAACTGGGGCTGGATCTCGCGCTTGAGCAGCGGACGCTGACGGCTCAAGACATCGTCGAGGTCGTTCGGTACTTGGTCAACCTTAAGATGGGGAAAGGAGAGATCGACGACATCGACCATTTGGGCAACCGCCGGGTCCGGTCAGTGGGCGAGTTGCTCGAAAACCAGTTCCGGCTGGGTTTGGTCCGCATGGAACGAAGCATCAAGGAGCGGATGAATCTCCTGGATATGGAGACGGTCCTGCCGCACGATCTGATCAACGCCAAGCCGGTCGTGGCGGCGATCAAGGAGTTTTTCAGCAGTAGCCAGCTTTCCCAGTTCATGGATCAGACGAACCCCTTGGCTGAAATTACGCACAAGCGCCGCTTGTCCGCATTGGGACCTGGCGGGCTGACTCGGGAGCGCGCAGGATTCGAGGTGCGCGACGTGCACCCGTCGCATTACAGCCGAATTTGTCCGATCGAAACGCCTGAAGGCCCGAACATCGGTCTGATTACGTCGTTGGCGACCTACGCGCGGATCAATGACTTTGGGTTCATCGAGGCCCCTTATCGAAAGGTTCGGAAGGGTCGGGTCACCGATGAGATCGAGTTCCTCTCTGCGATCGAAGGTGAGCAATACATCATTGCCCAAGCGAACTCCAAGCTCGATGCATCTGGGCACTTGGTCTCGGAGACGGTGTCTGCGCGGCACGGGGGTGACTTTATCACCACGACGCCGGATAAGGTCGAGTACATGGACGTCTCCCCCAAGCAAGTGGTGAGCGTCGCGACGGCATTGGTTCCGTTTTTGGAGCACGACGACGCGAACCGTGCGCTCATGGGCTCAAACATGCAACGGCAGGCTGTTCCATTGATTCGAACGGAAGCTCCCTTGGTAGGAACGGGTATGGAATCGGTCGTGGCGAGAGACTCCGGCTACGTGGTCCAAGCCAAACGGGCAGGTGTGGTGGAGAGTGTCGACGCCACCCGTATCGTGGTGAGAGCGGAAGCCAAGAAGAAGGACGAGGGCGGCCGGAAGAGTGATTCGTTGCTGGACGTCTATGACCTCATCAAGTTCCAACGGTCCAACCAAAACACCTGCATTACCCAGACTCCGGTGGTTCGAGTCGGGCAGCCGGTGAAAAAAGGACAGGTGCTGGGAGACGGACCCGCTATTGATCGGGGCGAACTCGCTTTGGGGCAGAACGTGCTGGTTGCGTTTATGCCGTGGGGAGGCTTTAATTTCGAAGACGCCATTTTGATCAGTGAAAAACTCGTCCGTGAAGATGCTTTTACTTCGATCCACATCGAAGAGTTCGAGGTCGAAGCGCGTGACACCAAGTTGGGCAAAGAAGACATCACCAGAGACATTCCGAACATTGGGGAGGAAGCGCTTCGGAATCTGGATGAAAGCGGCATCATCCGGATCGGCGCAGAAGTGAAACCGGGTGACATCCTGGTCGGCAAGGTTACCCCTAAAGGGGAAACCCAATTGACACCGGAGGAAAAACTGCTCAGGGCAATCTTCGGTGAGAAAGCGGGGGATGTCAAGGATACGTCCCTGCAGGTCCCTCCTGGAGTCGAGGGTATTATCGTCGATGTGAAGATTTTTTCCCGGAAGGGTCTGGATAAGGACGAACGGTCCAAGAGTATTGAGAGCGAAGACGTTCTGAAGTTGCAGCGAGATCATCAGGATGAGCTGCGGATCATTGAAGAAGAGAAGAACAAGAAGATTCGCAAGTTCTTGCTGGGCAAGGTGGTGGGTCGCGACCTTATGGATGCCGACAGCGGTGAAGTCACCCTGAAGAAGAAAGGGAAACTGACCGGGGAGATTCTCAAGAAACTCATGGATGAGAATATCCGGCACATTACGTTGAGCGATCCAGATGAGCAAAAGAGTCTCGAGGAGATCGAGCGGTTAGCGAAAGAGCAGAGTGAAATCCTTCAGACCCTATATGACGATAAAGTGGGTCGCCTCAAACGCGGGGATGAATTACCGCCCGGTGTGATCAAGCTGGTCAAGGTCTACATCGCCATGAAACGGAAGGTCTCGGTCGGTGACAAGATGGCAGGGCGTCATGGGAATAAGGGGGTCGTCTCGCGCATTCTACCCGAGGAGGATATGCCATATCTTCCGGACGGGACCCCGGTCGAGATCGTCCTCAATCCCCTTGGCGTGCCCTCTCGTATGAATGTAGGGCAGATCTTGGAAACCCACCTGGGATGGGCGGCGAAGGCCCTCGGGATTCAGGTTTCTAGTCCCGTCTTCGACGGTGCTTCGGAAAAGGAAATCAAGGACCTGTTGAAGAAGGCGAAGCTCTCGCCGAGCGGGCAAACGACGCTCTACGATGGGCGGACGGGTGATCCGTTCGGTAGCCCGGTGACGGTCGGATACATGTATATGCTCAAGCTCCACCACCTGGTCGACGATAAGATTCATGCGCGATCGATCGGCCCCTACTCACTGGTGACGCAACAACCGTTGGGCGGGAAGGCCCAGTTTGGAGGGCAACGACTTGGGGAGATGGAAGTATGGGCACTGCAGGCGTATGGCGCGGCGTCAACGCTTCAGGAGTTCCTCACGGTCAAGTCGGACGACGTTCCGGGTCGTTCGCGGATCTATGAGGCGATCGTCAAAGGGGAGAACTTCCTCGAACCGGGCTTGCCGGAATCGTTTAACGTGTTGGTCAAAGAGCTCCAGAGCCTCGGTCTTGATGTGGAATTGATCAAAGCAAAAGACTGAGGAAGAGCCCTAACCTTGTGTTGGGTGGCTGATCAAACGGGCCATCCAGCGAAGCCGAAGACGAGACAAGACCGGAGGCGTAGCCTCCGGGCTACATTGAGGGCGGACGGCGCGATGAATAAAGAGCGCCACGTTTGTGAGTGCCGCCGAGTTGGTGAGGCGCTCGGTTCCTTTCAACGCCGAGAACCGAGTTGGGGGCCAGTTTCAGCAGCCAGGAGGAGGGATCAACCTTGGAAGGCATATATACGCTATTTGAAAAGCCTCGGGATTCGATGTCCTTCGATACCATGCGTATTCGGATCGCCTCGCCGGAGAAGATTCGTTCGTGGTCTTATGGCGAGGTGAAGAAGCCTGAGACCATTAACTATCGGTCGTTCAAACCCGAGAAGGACGGTCTCTTTTGCGCCAAGATCTTCGGTCCGATCAAGGACTGGGAGTGCAATTGCGGAAAATACAAGCGGATGAAGCATCGCGGGATCGTCTGCGACAAATGCGGTGTCGAAGTGATTCAGTCCAAAGTTCGACGCGAGCGCATGGGCCACATTGAGCTGGCGGCTCCTGTCGCGCATATCTGGTTTCTCAAAGGCGTGCCGAGCCGGATCGGAACGCTTCTGGACATGAGCCTTAAACATCTCGAAAAAATCCTCTATTTCGAGAGCTACGTGGTGACGGATTCGGGGAACACGTCGCTGAAGGAAAAGGAGTTACTGACGGAAGAAGATCTCCGGAAGCTTCAGGACGAGCATGGCGCCGGCGCCTTTAAGGCCGGCATCGGCGCGGAGGCGATCCGCGATCTTCTACGAAAAATCGATATCAACACCCTCTGGGATGAGTTGCAGGCGAAATCTAAGAGCTCGACCTCAGCGGCGCTCAAAAAGAAATACGCGAAGCGGCTGAAAGTGATTGAGGCCTTCCGGAAATCAGGCAACAAACCCGAGTGGATGGTCATGGATGTCATCCCCGTGCTGCCGCCTGAGCTGCGTCCGTTGGTGCCGCTGGACGGCGGGCGATTTGCCACCTCCGATCTGAACGACCTGTACCGGCGTGTCATCAACCGGAACAATCGACTGAAGCGGTTGATCGAGCTCAAGGCACCCGGTGTGATCATTCGTAACGAGATGCGGATGCTTCAGGAGGCTGTGGATGCGCTGTTCGATAACGGCCGGAGAGGGCGGGCGATTCGGGGTCCCAACAAGCGACCACTCAAATCGTTGAGCGACATGTTGAAAGGCAAACAGGGCCGCTTCCGGCAGAACCTGCTCGGCAAGCGGGTCGATTATTCGGGCCGTTCGGTCATCGTCGTAGGTCCGGAGCTCCGGCTGCATCAGTGCGGGTTGCCCAAGAAGATGGCGTTGGAACTCTTCAAGCCATTCATCTTCCACAAGCTGGAAGCCCGTGGGGCGGCGACCACGATCAAGAGCGCGAAACGGTTGGTCGAGAAAGAGCGTCCCGAAGTATGGGATGTGTTAGATGAGGTCATTCGTGAGCATCCCGTGCTGCTCAACCGCGCTCCTACCCTCCACCGTTTGGGGATTCAGGCGTTCGACCCTGTGCTGGTGGAAGGCAAGGCGATTCGCCTGCATCCATTGGTGTGCGCCGCATTCAACGCAGATTTCGACGGCGACCAAATGGCCGTTCATGTGCCGCTCTCGGTCGAGGCGCAGATCGAGGCGCGCGTCCTCATGATGTCGATCAACAATATCTTGTCTCCCGCCAACGGCAAACCGATCGCCGTGCCGTCCCAAGACATGGTGTTGGGATGCTACTGGTTGACGAAGGAACGGCCCGGCGCCAAGGGCGAAGGGAAGATTTTTTCGTCGGCCGAGGAGGTGCGGATCGCATACGACGCGTATGAAGTGGAAGAGCATGCCAAGATCAAAGTGCGGATCGACGGCGCGCTGGTTGCCACGACAGTCGGGCGAGTCATCTTGGGAGAAATTCTGCCGGCATCGATTCCGTTCTCACATGCTAATCAGTTGATGACCAAGAAGGAGATGACGAAACTGATCGATACGGTGTATCGCCAGGCAGGTCACCGGGAGACCGCGGTCCTACTGGACAAGATCAAGGATATTGGATTTACCTATGCCACAAAAGCCGGCGTGTCGATCTGTATCGACAACATGCATATTCCGACGAAGAAGGAGGAATTGATCACGCGGGCGCAACGGGAAGTCAACGAAATTGAAAAGCAGTACGGCGAGGGCCTGATTACAAACGGCGAACGCTACAACAAGGTCATCGACATTTGGGCGCACGTGACCGAGCAGGTGGCCAACGAAATGATGAAGGAATTGGGAATTGGCGGGGACGGCCGGACGCACGAGGCATTCAATCCGATCTTCATGATGGCCGATTCCGGCGCACGCGGCAGCTCGCAGCAGATCCGCCAGTTGGGCGGGATGCGCGGACTGATGGCGAAACCCTCCGGTGAGATCATCGAGACCCCCATCACCGCCAATTTCCGCGAGGGATTGACGGTGTTGCAGTACTTCATTTCGACGCACGGCGCCAGGAAGGGTCTCGCCGACACTGCGTTGAAGACCGCGAACTCCGGCTATCTGACCCGGCGGCTCGTGGACATTTCACAGGATGTCATCGTCACAGAGGTCGATTGTGAGACTGCTGACGGGATCGTGGTAACCGCCTTGGTCGAAGGCGGGGAGATCATTCAGCCGTTGGAAGACCGTATTCTGGGTCGATTGGCGGCCGAAGATATTCGCGACCCGCTCACCGGCGAGATTATCGTGAAAGCCGACGAGGAAGTCGACGAAGAACGGGCGAGGGGCGTCGTTGAAGCCGGCGTCGATCGGGTGAAGATTCGTTCGGTTCTGACCTGCCAGTCCAGACGCGGGGTCTGTATGAAGTGTTATGGTCGCGACCTGTCGCGGGGACGGTTGGTTGAGAAGGGGGAGCCGGTTGGTGTTATCGCGGCTCAGTCCATCGGGGAGCCGGGGACGCAGCTGACGATGAGAACCTTCCATATCGGCGGAACCGCCAGCAAGGTCGTCGAGCAGACAGTGCTCGAAGCCAAGCATGCCGGAGCCCTGAAGTTCATGAGCTTCGACGCCAAAAAGAATGCCGATTTGCACAACGGCACGATCGCCGTCAAGAATAAGGACGGCGAATGGGTCGTGATGAACCGAAACGCGAAGATCGCAATCTATGATGAGAATGGTCGCGAACGAGAAAAATATCCGGTCGTCTACGGTGCCCGCATCAAAGTCAAGGACGGCGGCCGTGTTGAAGCAGGACAGAAGTTGGTCGAATGGGATCCCTACTCGTTGCTCATTCTCACGGATGTCGGCGGCAAGGTCGCCTATGGGGACATTGTCGAGGGCGTGACCATGAAGGAGGAATTTGACGAGGTCACCGGTCTCTCTCGGAAGGTGGTCATTGAGCATGCTGGAGCCACGCTTAGGCCGCGCATTTCCATTAAGGATGAGGGCGGCAAGACAGCAAAGGTGTCGAGCGCGGCGGCGGTCGCCCGGTATCTTCTGCCGGTAGGGGCTCACATTCTTGTCGAGAAAGGTGGCGCGGTGCATCCTGGGGATGTGCTGGCGAAGATCCCGCGGGAGACGACTAAGACCAAAGACATTACCGGAGGTCTGCCTCGTGTCGCCGAATTGTTTGAGGCCAGAAAACCGAAAGAGCAGGCTGTCATCAGTGAAATCGACGGAGAAGTGTCGTATGGCGGGTTCGTCAAGGGCATGCGGAAGGTTCTGGTCGATAATAAGGTGGGGGACGTGAAGGAATACTTCATTCCCAAAGGGAAACACGTCAATGTGCACGAAGGTGACTGGGTTAGAGCCGGTGAGCCGTTGATGGATGGATCCGCGAATCCGCATGACATTTTGGATGTCTTGGGTCCAAAGGAACTTCAAAAGTACCTTGTCGATGAAGTGCAGGATGTCTATCGGCTGCAAGGGGTCTCGATCAACGACAAGCATATCGAGATTATCGTACGCCAGATGCTTCGGAAGGTACGGATCGAGGACCCGGGCGACACGGAATTTCTTCCGGGCAGCCAGGTCAGCCGCTTTGAGTTTGAGGACAAGAACGAGCAGGTTCTGGCCAACGGCGGACGGCCTGCGCTCGGAAAGCCGGTCTTGCTCGGCATCACCAAAGCTGCGTTGACGACGGATAGCTTCATTTCGGCAGCGTCCTTCCAAGAAACCACGCGAGTGCTGACCGAAGCGTCGATCAACGGTAGAGAAGATCCCCTCCTGGGTCTCAAGGAAAACGTGATCGTGGGTCGGCTGATCCCAGCCGGTACCGGATTTGATGAGTATCGAGACACCTACGTCATCAGTCCAAGACAGGAAGCGCCCGTTCCGGCGTTGGCGGATGAACCTATTGAGATCGGGAAGGATGTTCAAGAGACCGATCGTGATGCGAGGGGCGCGTAAGCGAGCTGAGCTTGACACGGTACCCCCGCTTCATTATAATCCGTCGGCTTTGGGCGGATGGTGAGTGAAATCATAAGGACTGCATGCCAACGATCAATCAATTGGTGCGCCAGGGTAGGCGACTCGCGGAGGGGAAGACCAAGAGCCCGGCGCTCAGGCGGTGTCCGCAAAAACGTGGAGTCTGCATACGGGTCTACACCTCGACACCGAAAAAACCCAATTCGGCCCTGCGCAAAGTGGCGCGCGTCCGTTTGACAAACGGGATGGAAGTCACCTCGTATATTCCCGGTGTCGGACATAACCTGCAAGAGCACTCGATCGTGCTTGTTCGCGGTGGTCGTGTCAAGGATCTTCCCGGTGTCCGTTATCACGTGGTGCGAGGCGCGCTGGATGCGGTGGGCGTCGCTAACCGGAAACAAGGGCGGTCGAAATATGGCGCCAAGCGACCAAAGTAAGACTGAAGAAAGTACGAATCGGTGAATGACAACGGTGGTTTCCTCCGCGGAAATCGCCCATCAGAGAATTCACAAACAGGAACGGCATGCCGAGGCGACGAATATTCGGACAGCGTGATGTGCAGCCGGACCCTCGCCATCACGACAAGGTTGTTGGGAAGTTCATCAACATGTTGATGTCGGGCGGCAAGAAGAGTACCGCGGAGCAGATTTGCTTCGGGGCGTTCGACGTGATTCAGGAAAAATCCGGGAACGATCCTCTGAAAGTTTTTCGAGCGGCGATCGATAATGTGAGGCCTGTGGTCGAAGTGAAATCGCGACGGGTCGGCGGGGCTTCATATCAGGTTCCGGTCGAGATTCGACCGGTCCGCCGGATGTCGCTCGCGTTGCGCTGGATCGCTCAATACGCCAAGGCTCGAAACGGAAAGAGTATGTCGGAGAAATTGGCCGGCGAATTACTCGACGCGGCCAACAATACCGGGGCGTCGGTCAAGAAGAGAGAGGATACCCACCGGATGGCTGAGGCCAACAAGGCCTTTGCCCATTATCGCTGGTAGGCGATTCCAGAAAGGTTTACCGTGCTGCAGTTGGGCCACGCTGCGAGAGGGCAAGCAGTTGCCCTGCACCCGCAGCCCAGCCGTTAAGGGTGGCCACTGCAGCATCGTTGTTTTGGGAGGTCACGTGGCCAGGCGAGTATCCCTGGATCGGACAAGGAATCTAGGCATCATGGCACACATTGATGCCGGTAAGACGACCACGACCGAGCGGATTCTTTTTTATACCGGGGTGTCGCACCGAATGGGTGAAGTCCATGACGGCGCGGCAACCATGGACTGGATGGAGCAGGAGCGTGAGCGAGGCATTACCATTACCTCCGCCGCAACCACATGCTTTTGGCGCGACTATCGGATCAATATTATCGACACGCCAGGTCACGTTGACTTTACGATTGAGGTCGAGCGGTCATTGCGGGTGTTGGATGGCGCGGTCGCGGTCTTCGATTCCGTGCAAGGGGTAGAACCGCAGTCCGAAACCGTTTGGCGTCAGGCGGATAAGTATCGCGTTCCGCGGATTGCGTTCATGAATAAGATGGACCGCATCGGGGCTGATTTTTTCACCAGCGTGCAGTCGCTGGTTGACCGACTGGGCGCCAATCCTGTTCCGATTCAACTGCCCATCGGTTGTGAAGCTGAGTTCAGGGGATCGGTGGACTTGGTGCAAATGAAGGCCTACGTCTATGACGATGAATCGTTGGGGGCAAAATATAAGATCGAAGAGATTCCCGGCGATATGATGGAACTGGCAACGGAATATCGAGAGAAGATGCTGGAAGCGGTCGCCGAGCACGACGAGCAAGTGCTCGAACGGTACCTCAACGGGGAGATCCTGAGCGAATCCGAGATCAAGAAGGCTATCAGAGCCGGCACCATTTCCATGAAACTCACACCGGTTCTTTGTGGCTCAGCTTTTAAGAACAAAGGCGTGCAGCAGTTATTGGACGGCATGGCGGATTATCTCCCGTCGCCGCTGGATATTCCTCCGGTCACGGGGGTTGATCCTGAAACCGGCAAGGAGTTGAAGCGTCAAGCCAGTGATGACGAGCCCTTTTCTGCCTTGGCCTTCAAGATTATGACGGATCCCTTTGCGGGGCAGTTGACCTATTTTCGCGTGTACTCCGGGACTCTGAATACGGGGACGTCTGTTTACAATATCACCAAGAACACGAAGGAGCGGATCGGTCGGCTGCTGAAAATGCACGCGAACAAGCGCGAAGACATCGATGCCGTTTACGCTGGCGATATCGCGGCCGCGGTCGGGCTCAAAGGAGCAACGACAGGCGACACGCTGTGTGATGAGAAGCACCCGATCTTACTCGAAGTGATGAAATTCCCAGAGCCGGTTATCGCGATGGCGATCGAGCCGAAAACCAAACAGGACCAAGAAAAGCTCGGGTTCTCTCTTCAGAAGCTTGCCCAAGAGGATCCCTCGTTTCGAGTCCACACCGATGAGGAGACGGCCCAGACGATCATCGCCGGCATGGGCGAACTGCATCTTGAAATCATCGTGGACCGGCTCCTCCGCGAATTCAAAGTGGAGGCGAATGTCGGGAAACCGGAAGTCGCCTTCCGTGAGACGATCCGACGAGAGGCGGAAGCAGAGGCCAAGTACATCAAGCAAACCGGAGGGCGAGGTCAATACGGCCACGTCGTGTTGAAGGTGGGACCAAGCGAGCCGGGTGTCGGATTCGAATTCGTGAACAAGATCGTGGGCGGCGCGATTCCCAAAGAATACATCCCTGCTGTTGAGAAGGGGGTGAAGGAGCGGATGGAGTCGGGCGTGTTGGCCGGCTATCCCCTGCGCGACGTTCGCGTGACTCTCATCGATGGATCCTATCATGATGTCGATTCCAATGAAATGGCCTTTAAGATTGCGGGGTCGATGGGATTTCAGGATGCCTGTCGAAAGGCTGATCCGGTGCTGCTCGAGCCGATCATGAAAGTCGAGGTGTTGGTGCCTCAGGAATATATGGGAGACGTCATCGGAAACCTTAACGGCCGGCGCGGCAAGATTCAGGGCATCAAGGTGCGGGCGGGGTCTCAAGCCATCGAGGCGGCCGTTCCGCTGAGTGAGATGTTTGGGTATGCAACGGACCTTCGTTCACGCACCCAAGGTCGAGCCACCTACAGCATGGAATTCGAGCGGTACGAACCGGTTCCCAAGCAAATAGCCGAGCAGATCATCGCAAAGAATCGAGGGGAGTGACGCGCATCGATCGGGTTGTATCGGGTCGCCACAAGTGAAGAGGCGCCCGGCTTAGCAAGCTCGGGAAGAAGGAGGGGGACATGGCGAAGGCGAAATTTGAGCGGCGAAGCCGCATGTGAATGTGGGGACGATCGGGCATGTGGACCATGGCAAGACGACGCTGACGTCGGCGTTGACGAAGATTGCGTCGACGAAGGGGATGGCGAAGTACATCAGTTACGACGAGGTGGCGAAGGCGAGCGAGTCGCAGGGGCGGCGCGACGCGACGAAGATTTTAACGATTGCGATTTCGCACGTGGAGTACGAGACGGACAAGCGGCACTACGCGCACGTGGACTGTCCGGGGCACGCGGACTATGTGAAGAACATGATTACGGGGGCGGCGCAGATGGACGGGGCGATTTTGGTGGTGTCGGCGGCGGATGGGCCGATGCCGCAGACGCGCGAGCACATTTTGCTGGCGCGCCAGGTGGGGGTGCCGTTCATCGTGGTGTTTTTGAACAAGGCGGACAAGGTGGACGACAAGGAGTTGCTGGATCTGGTGGAGCTGGAGGTGCGCGAGCTGCTGACGAAGTATGATTTTCCGGGGGACAAGATTCCGGTGATTACGGGGTCGGCGATTAAGGCGCTGGAAGGGGACAGACTCCCCGATCGGGGTACCGTCGATTTTGCAGCTGATGGAGGCGGTGGACACGTACATTCCGACGCCGGCGCGGCCGATTGAGAAGCCGTTTTTAATGCCGATCGAGGACGTGTTTACGATCAGCGGGCGCGGCACGGTGGTGACGGGGCGGTGTGAGCGGGGGATGGTGAAGGTGGGCGACGAGGTGGAGATGGTGGGGTTACGGCCGACGACGACGACGGTGGTGACGGGAGTAGAGATGTTTCGCAAGGTGCTCGATGAGGGGCAGGCGGGGGACAACATCGGGGTGCTGTTGCGGGGGACAAAGAAGGAAGAGGTGGAGCGGGGGATGGTGTTGGCCGAAGCCCAAGACGATCACGCCGCATACGAAGTTCAAGGCGGAGGTGTATGTGTTGACGAAAGAGGAAGGGGGACGGCACACGCCGTTTTTTAATGGGTATCGGCCGCAGTTTTATTTTCGGACGACGGACGTGACGGGGGTGGTGACGTTGCCGGCGGGGGTGGAGATGGTGATGCCCGGCGATAACGTGTCGGTGTCGGCGGAGCTGATCTCGCCGATCGCGATGGATCAGGGCCTGCGGTTTGCGATTCGCGAAGGCGGCAAGACGGTGGGCTCCGGCATCGTCACCGAAATCGTCGCGTAGAGGATCATTGGAAGAGGAGCTAACTCAGTTGCCTCCGCTTTCGCGGCGCGCACGCGAAGACTGTGCTTGCTCGATGCGCGCCATAAGGGCAATTGAGTACTTGCCGCTGAGCTGGAGTAGGAGTTGTAGGAGCTATTGTGAAGGTTGATCAGCGTATACGTATCAGGTTGAAGGGGTTTGATTACCGGATCTTGGATCAGTCCGTCACCGAGATTGTCGAGACCGTAAAGCGGAGCGGGGCGAAAATCGCCGGGCCGATCCCATTGCCCACGCGGATTGAAAAGTTTACCGTCCTACGGTCCACGCACGTGGACAAAAAATCTCGTGAGCAATTCGAGATTCGAACCCACAAGCGATTGCTTGATATTTTGGAACCGACCCCCGAAACCATGGATGCGTTGATGAAGTTGAATTTAGCGGCGGGTGTTGATGTTGAAATTAAACTATGAAGCTGGCTGTATCGGTTGAGAGATGATAAACGGACTGCTTGGCAAAAAGCTCGGGATGACCCAAGTGTATGACGAAGCGGGGCGGTTGACTCCTGTCACAGTGGTCGAAGCCGGACCATGCCGGGTTGTGGAAATTCGAACCCCTGAGCGCAACGGGTATGAAGCTGTACAAGTTGCATTTCAGGAAGTCCCCAATCGGAAACTGACGAAGCCGCAACTCGGACACCTGAAGGCGACCAATGCACCTCCCAGCCGGCATGTGCGGGAGTTCAAGAAAACGGGCGAGGTTCAGGTCGGCCAAGTGCTCAAAGCGGACCTTTTTCATAAAGGTGAGTGGGTCGATGTGGAAGGTGTCTCAAAGGGAAAGGGCTATCAGGGTGTGGTCAAGCGCCATCATTACCGGGGCGGCCCCGAGACTCACGGCTCCATGTTTCATCGAGCGCCAGGCTCCATCGGGAGCAGCTCCCACCCATCGCGTGTGTGGAAGAACAAGACTCTTCCGGGACACATGGGAAGCGAGCGGGTGACCGTTCAGCGCTTGAAAGTGGTTGACTCCAGGCCGGACGAAAATCTTTTGTTTGTCAGCGGGGCGATCCCAGGAGCGACCGGCGGTCTGGTCGTCGTCCGAAAGTCGAAGAAAAGGTAGCCATGCCCACGCTGGACGTATTTGATGGCCAAAAGCGGAAGGTAGGGTCCATTGCATTGCAAGCCGAAGTGTTTGGAGTGGAGTCGAAGGCGGCTCTGGTTCATAACGCGGTCGTGATGCAGCAGGCGTGTGCTCGGCAGGGAACCGCCTCGACCCTTCGACGCGGAGAAGTTAGCGGTTCGGGGAAGAAGCCCTGGAAGCAGAAGCACACGGGGCGCGCCAGGGCGGGATCGATTCGGTCTCCGATATGGCGTCACGGTGGAACCGTCTTTGGGCCTCGGCCGCGGAGTTATGCCTTCTCCGTGCCAAAAAAGAAGTATCGGGCGGCTCTTCAGAGTGCGCTTTCTTCGAGGGTTGCCGAAGGGGCCGTCATGATTCTGTCGGACCTTTCCATTGAACAGCCCAGAACGAGACTCCTCGCCAGGACGCTGATGCAACTCGGACTCACAGGTAAGACGTTGATCGTGTTGGGCGAGGGGCGGACTGATATTGAGCGGGCAGCGGGCAATCTGCCGAACGTGAAGGTGGTGAAGCCTGAAGGGTTGAACGTATACGATGTGCTGAAGTACAACGCCATCGTCATTCCGGAGCGGGAGTTGCCCAGAGTTCATGAGGTCTGGGCATGAAACGACATCCTCATGGCGTGTTGGTGAGACCGCTCCTGACCGAAAAGATTACCGCGATGCGCGAAACGGGGAACAAAGTGGGGTTCGTGGTCCGTGGAGATGCCAATCGGGTCGAAATCAAGCGGGCCGTTGAATCGGCGCTTAAGGTCAGGGTCGATCGCGTGAACGTGTTGAATGTCAGCGGAAAGATGAAACGGCTTGGCCGATTTGCGGGCAAGCGACCTGACTGGAAAAAAGCGATCGTGACGTTGAAAGAAGGCGAGAAGCTGGAGATGTACGAGAGCGTGTGAGACGGTTTGTATTTTTTCTGGGGAGATGACGAGGCCGTTCCATGCCTACGGAGCGGGTTCGATGAGAATCTGCGGGCGGTAAGGGGCGCGTCGTGGCGCCTGGGTGGGCGGAATGAAGCGAGCAGTCGAACGAACCTGCTCAGCTCAGACATCTTGTTGAAGGGTTGAAGAGGCAAGGGTAAAGCCAGATCATGGGACTGAAAGCGTATCGTCCGACATCTCCAGGTCGGCGTGGGATGACCATTCTGACCGATGAGGGTCTGGCGGAGAAAAGACCGGAAAAGAGCCTCACCACATTTCATCTGCGTTCCGGAGGTCGCAATAACGATGGTCGCATGACTATCCGGTTTCGTGGAAGTGGGCACAAGCGACTCTATCGGCAGGTGGATTTTAAACGAAACAAGTTCGGGGTGCCGGCCAAGGTCAGGTCGATTGAATATGATCCGAATCGATCGGCGCGCATCGCCATGTTGTCGTACGCCGATGGCGAAAAGCGATATATCCTGGCGCCTCATGGGCTCGCGGTGAACGATATCGTAGAATCAGGGCCGGAGGCCGAGGTCAGGCCCGGCAACGCCCTGCCGCTGACGAACATGCCGTTGGGGACCACGATCCATAACATCGAGTTGAAGCCAGGAAAGGGCGGGCAGCTCATTCGGAGCGCCGGTGGTTTCGCCCAGGTCATGGGTCGCGATGAGGCCTATGTTCAGATTCGCCTGAAGTCGGGTGAGATGCGACGCATTTTGAGTGCCTGCATGGCGACGGTCGGGCAGGTCGGGAATCTGGATCATGAGAACGTTTCCGTCGGAAAGGCCGGTCGCTCGCGTTGGAAAGGCCGCCGTCCGCATGTCCGCGGTGTGGCGATGAATCCGGTTGATCACCCGCATGGTGGGGGAGAAGGGAAGTCTGGACAAGGAAATCCCCATCCGGTTTCCCCGTGGGGCCTTCCGACCAAAGGCTACAAGACCCGGAAGAACAAGGCGACCGATAAGTTCATCATTACCCGTCGCAAGAAATAACCGCGAGGAAAACGCATGCCGAGATCAGTCAGTAAGGGGGCCTTTGTCGACGAGCATCTGGCCAAGAAAGTGGCGCAGATGAACGAAACCAGGGACCGAAGGATCATCAAAACCTGGTCTCGCCGATCGACGGTGACCCCCGATATGATCGGCCACACGTTTGCCGTCCATAACGGCAAAAAGTTCATACCGGTATTCGTGACCGAGAACATGGTTGGCCATAAGCTTGGCGAATTCGCCCCAACTCGATTTTTCAAAGGCCACGGTGCGGCGAAGACTGAGAAAGCGGTCGCTCTGAAATAGTCTCGACCGTGATGATCGGATGCACGATGCCTGTGTTGAGAGAGACCTCCCGGTCGCAATTCACCAATACTCCGTCACGAACACGTTAGGGTTGAAATGGCTGAAGCAAGGGCAGTGTTACGATATGTTCGAGTCGCTCCCCGCAAGGCCCGTATGGTCGTCGATGTGATCCGCGGGCAAGAAGTCCCCCCGTGCCCTGGCTATGTTGAAGTATACCCCCCGCGCCGCGGCCAAGGTCGTTGAAAAAGTCTTGCGATCTGCGGTCGCAAACGCCGAGCAAAAGGAACTGGGTGATGCCGACGTCATGTGGATCTCAAGAGCGTATGTCGATGGCGGACCGACGTATAAGCGATTCAGGGCGAGATCGATGGGCCGCGCCAATTCGATTCACAAGAGAACCAGTCATATTACCGTGGTTGTCTCGGCGCCGGACGCAGCGGGAAGAAAACAAGCCGGTCGTTGACCTCGTTATTCAGAGGTGAGGAGCCGCACGATCTATGGGACACAAAACGCATCCGGTCGGTTACCGACTTGGCTACAACCGTGTGTGGAATTCTCGGTGGTACGCGGGGAAGGATTTCGCCAAGCTTCTCCACGAGGACATCAGGATCCGAAAGATGGTCAAAGAGAAGCTGTACCATGCCGGGGTCGCACGTATTGAAATCGAGCGATCAGGCGATCAAACGCGCGTCATCATCCATACCGCAAGGCCTGGTATCATTATCGGCCGAAAGGGGGCGGAGGTGGACAAGTTGAAGGCGACCCTGGAGAAAGAGTATGGGCGCCAGGTGTACATCATCGTGAAAGAGATCAAGAAGCCTGAGCTTGATGCACAGCTCGTGAGTGAAAATATCGCGGTGCAGCTCGAGAAACGAGTCGCCTTTCGTCGTGCAATGAAACGCAGCATCGCGGCGGCGCTGAGGCTGGGCGCGCAAGGCATCAGAATTACCTGCGCAGGGCGCCTTGGAGGAGCCGAGATCGCCAGGACCGAATGGTATCGGGAAGGAAGGGTGCCCTTGCACACGCTGCGAGCCGATATTGATTTCGGGTTTGCTGAAGCCCACACCACGATGGGGCAGATCGGGGTCAAGGCCTGGATCTATCGTGGTGAGGCGCTCCCTCTCCAAGCCGAGAAAACTGGTAGGGGGTTTGAGAGAAGGGAAGGGCATTTGAACTGATGCTCTGTGAGCGCCGGGGTATGGTTGACAAGCACGCGACGGTGGTATGTGACAAGAACTCGATCCGAACGGTTGGATGCGGAGGAAAGAGTAGGACATGCTCGCACCTAAGAAGGTGAAGTTCAGAAAGATGCAAAAGGGACGAATGCGGGGGAAAGCCTATCGAGGCGGGCAGATCACGTTGGAGAGTTTGGCCTGAAGGCACTGGAACCTGGCCGGATTACAAGTCGTCAAATTGAAGCCGCGCGTATTGCCATTACCCGGCACGTTAAACGCGGTGGGCAAGTTTGGACACGGATCTTCCCGGACAAACCCATCACAAAGAAGCCGGCTGAAACTCGAATGGGCAAAGGAAAAGGAAACCCGGAGTTTTGGGTGGCCGTTGTAAAGCCGGGACGGATTCTCTACGAAATGGACGGTGTAACGCCAGCGGTCGCGCAAGAAGCCCTTCGACTTGCGGCACATAAGTTGCCGGTGGCAACCAAGTTTGTTGTGAGAGGGGCGATTTGATGGGTGAGCGGGTCCGAGTGCTTCGCGTGCTCACACATCACGCACGGTAAGAGTAGGAATCACGCAGCCTGCCCACCAGAGAGCAGTCATGCGGGGTATAAGAAGGGTGCGGAATGTTGGATGTAAAGGATCTGAAAGGCCTGACCGATGCAGAGCTTGCCGAGAAGGAGCAACAGCTGAGCCAAGAGCTGTTTAATCTTCGATTCCAGCTTGCCACAGGGCGCATTGAGAACCCCATGAAAATCAGGCAGACGCGTCGTGATCTTGCCCGTGTCAAGACGATACTGGCTGAAAAGGCATTTTATCGTAAAGGACAGCAGGCATGACGACAAGTCGGGAGAAGCGCCGGTATTGGTTCGGGAACGTGATCAGTAACAAGATGAATAAGACCGTCGTTGTGGCGGTCGATCGATTTGTCCGGCATCCGGTTTACGACAAGGTGATGCGGCGTGTGACGAAGCTGAAAGCGCATGACGAACAGAGCGCCTGTCAGGTCGGAGATCGGGTTAAGCTCATTGGAACCAGGCCAATCAGCAAGAACAAGCATTGGCGTGTCGTGCAAGTGATGAAACGAGGCCAACCCGAATCATGATTCAGAACTACAGCTATCTCGATGTGGCCGACAACTCAGGCGCAAAGCAGGTCATGTGCTTCCATGTCTTGGGCGGGTCGAAGCGTCGGTATGGTTCGCTCGGTGACGTGGTGGTGGTCGCCGTCAAGGAAGCCATTCCGCAAGCGACGGTCAAGAAGGGGGATGTGAGCAAGGCAGTCATTGTCCGCACCACGAAGGGTGTGCGGCGCGAGGACGGGTCCTACATCAAGTTCGATCGAAACGCGTGCGTACTGATTAACGCGCAGGGTGAACCGATCGGAACACGTATCTTTGGTCCGGTGGCCAGAGAACTTCGCTGGAAGAAATTTATGAAGATCATTTCATTGGCGCCGGAAGTCCTTTAGTTGAGGAATAAGACCGTGAGTGCGCTGGACGCCCCAAGAACGAAAATCAGAAAAGGCGATACGGTAATGGTTATTGCGGGTCGCGAACGCGGAAAGACCGGAAAAGTCCTGTCCCTCCAGTTGATGAGCGGAAAACTCACGGTTGAGAAGCTGAATGTCATCAAGCGCCACACCAAGCCGAATCAGAAAACGAAGCAAGGCGGGATTATCGAACGCGAAGCCCCCTTGGCGATATCGAACGTGATGTTCCTCTGCGGCAACTGTAACAAGCCTGTCCGCTTGGGAATCAAGACGGGGGAGGACGGCCGGCGCGTGCGGGTCTGCAAGAAATGCAAGGAAGTGATTGAGCAGGTATAGGAAGAAGGACGATGGCGAAGACGGATAAAGGGTCGTCCGATAAAACGCCGGAGAAGAAGTCGTCGGCCAAGAAGGATGCACCGGCCAAGAAGGACATCCAGCAGGCAAAGGCGCAGGAAGAGTCACCGCGCGGGCCGAGAGTTCCGCCCCGGCTGAAGGAAGCCTATCGACAACAGGTCGTGCCTGCGCTCATGAAAGAGTTCGGATACAAGAACCCCATGCAAGTGCCAAAGGTGGACCGTGTGGTCGTGAACGTCGGGATGGGCGAAGCGATCCAAAACGTCAAGCTCCTTGAAAGCGCCACGGCCGAACTGGGAGTCATTTCCGGACAGCATCCGGTCGTCACCAAGGCCAAGAAGGCGATTGCAGGCTTCAAACTTCGCCAGGGTATGCCAATTGGATCCAAAGTGACGCTCAGAAGCGACCGGATGTACGAGTTTCTGGATCGTCTGGTCAGCTTGGCGCTTCCGCGCATTCGTGATTTCCGGGGCGTTTCGCCAAAGGCCTTTGACGGGCGTGGAAACTATACGTTGGGTTTGAAGGAACAGTTGATTTTTCCGGAAATCAAGTATGACAGCGTCGCGTCAATTCACGGCATGGATATCACCATCGTCACGACAGCGAAGACCAATGATGAGGGGAAGGCCTTGCTCCGCTTAATGGGAATGCCCTTTCGGTCGTAAGCCGTTTTGCTGGGGCGGCCTCGATAGGACGGTGGCGCCAACTTGAGGGAGGTCAGGCGTGTCAAGAAAAGCGTTGCGGCTCAAAGCGACGACGAAACAGAAGTTCCCGGTCAGAGAATACCACCGCTGTCCCTTGTGCGGACGTGTCAGAGGGTTTCTTCGGCGTTTCAGGATGTGCCGAATTTGTTTTCGATTCTTAAGCCTCCGAGGAGAGATCCCCGGAGTGACGAAATCGAGTTGGTAACGATTTGCCATGACCGTCTATGAGGTCTAGACGATGATGACCGACCCTATTGCGGACCTTCTCGTCCGCATTCAAAATGCCGTTCGGCGGCGCCATGCAACCGTGACGGTTCCGGCTTCAAAACTCAAAGCCGATGTCCTTCGCGTGCTAAAGGCTGAAGGATTTATCGGTGATTATGACCGGGAGACCATCGAAGGAAAGCCGATGCTGAATGTGCACTTGCGTTATGTCGGAGACGGACAGCCGATCATTATGGGAATGCGCCGTATTAGCAAACCGGGTAAGCGGGTCTATGTCGGGCGGCGTGACGTGACGCAGGTGATGAGCGGCATGGGGATAGCCATTGTTTCGACCTCGAGAGGGCTGATGACGGATCAAGAGTCCCGGCGCGCGAGTCTGGGCGGTGAAGTACTCTGCCACGTATGGTAGTCAACAGCACATTGCTATCAGCGGTCGCCCAGCATTTCACGGGAAGGTATCGTGCCTGAGAGCTGTAAGCATAACCTTTCTGGCGCTGACTTTATCAAGGGTTCATGATGTCACGCGTAGGTCGAAAACCGATACCAATTCCGACGGGGGTGGATGTCAAGGTCCTAGATCGAACGGTTGTCGTTAAGGGGCCCTTAGGTCGCCTTGAATGGAACCTGGAGCCAAGTGTGTCCGTCACTGTCGTCGATGGGCACGTGCAGGTCATCCGTTCAGGCGACGATGCAAAGGTGAGAGCCTTACACGGATTGGTGCGCGCCGAGATCAATAACATGATTCTCGGCGTGACCAAGGGGTACGAACGGACGTTGGAGATCACTGGGGTTGGCTACAAAGCGCAGGTTCAGGGGAAATCCGTCAGTCTGAACCTCGGGTATACCCATCCCGTTGTCTTCAACTTGCCCGATGGTATTGACGCGAAGGTCGACAAGCAGACCGTTATCACCGTTCGCGGGTTCGATAAACGGCAGGTCGGGCAGGCTGCCGCCAATATCCGAGCCGTGAAGCCACCGGATGTCTATAAGCAAAAAGGAGTTCGGTACGCAGGCGAAACCCTCCGTAAGAAAGAGGGAAAGACCGGAAAGTAGCTACCGCGATGATGAGCAACGAGAAGACGAGAAAACTCGAACGGCGAAAGCGTCGAGTACGCCAGCATATTTTCGGGTTGCCGACCCGTCCTCGCCTGAACGTATTCCGCAGCAAGAATCACATCTACGCCCAGATTATCGACGACACCACCGGGCGCACATTGGCGGCCGCCTCGACGATCGATCCCGATTTGCGGAAGTCTCTGACATCGAGCAAACCAATCGAAGCCGCCAAGGCAGTCGGCCATCTCTTGGCGGATCGAGCGAAGACCGCTAGGATTGAGGCCGTCGTTTTTGACCGGGGTGGGCGGATCTACCACGGTCGTATTAAGGCCCTGGCCGAGGCGTCTCGGGAAGGGGGGCTCAAGTTCTAATGAGAGGAGCATGATGACGTGCGGGTGAATCCTGAGGAATTGAGTCTGAAGGACAAAGTCGTCTTTATCAACCGTGTCGCCAAAGTTGTCAAGGGTGGCAAGCGATTTAATTTCTGCGCGCTTGTGGTGGTGGGCGATGGCCAGGGATGGGTCGGTGTCGGAAAAGGGAAAGCCGCCGAGGTTCCCGCCGCCATTTCGAAGGCCGTCGAGCGTGCCAAGAAACATTTGATACGCGTGCCGCTCAAGGACCGAACCATTCCACATCAAGTGCACGGATTGTTTGGCGCCGAGCATGTTCTTCTCAAACCGGCGGTCGAGGGAACCGGAATTATCGCAGGGGGTGCCGTTCGCGCAGTTGTGGAACTGGCGGGCGCGCACAATATCATCGCCAAAACTTTGGGGCGAGGGAATCCGTTTAACACGGTCAGGGCGACGCTGGATGGTCTGTGCCAGCTAAGGGACCCTGAAGAAGTCATCCGCCTTCGCAGAGGCGGGTCTGAAAAAGTAGGAGAGCGGTATGGCGAACGCTAGAAAAGCCGCGGGCGGTGTCTCAATCACCCTGAAACGGAGCCCCATCGGGACACCGTACCGGCATCGCCTTGTGTTGCGAAGTCTGGGACTACGGAAAATGCATGACACCGTAATTCGCCCTCATACGCCTCAGGTCCTCGGGATGATCGTCAAGGTTTCCTATTTACTGGATGTGAAGACGTTATGAAGCTGCATGAACTCACTTCCGCTGCGGGGTCGACCAAGAAACGAAAACGGATTGGACGGGGTCCGGGATCGGGTCATGGGAAAACAGCGACCAAAGGACACAAAGGACTGCTCGCCAGATCTGGAGGCGGAAAGCGGCCCGGTTTTGAAGGGGGCCAGATGCCATTGGCCAGGCGTGTGCCCAAACACGGGTTTACCAATCCATTTCAAGCGCGGTACTCCGTCGTCAACCTCGAATCACTCGCCAAACTGGGGACCATCGATGAGGTGACGCCTCAAACCTTGGTCGATGCTCGGCTGATCAAACGGAAGAGCCAACCGGTAAAAATTCTTGGCCGCGGTGACATGAATAGGGCGATGGTCATTCAAGCCCACAAATTCAGCAAATCGGCGGAGGAAAAAATTCGGGCTGCCGGCGGACGGGCTGAGGTTATCGCCGGTGTTTGAACGACTTATCACCAGTTTTCAGAATATCTTCAAGATTCCGGAACTGCGTATCCGGATCCTGTTCACCCTGTTGATGTTGGCGGTGTATCGGGTGGGCGCACACGTCCCGACACCGGGGATCAACAACGAGGAACTGGCGAAATTTCTGCTCAAAGAAGGGGGAGCGCTGCTTGGCTTCTTGGACATTTTTTCAGGGGGCGCGCTGTCACGACTCACGATCTTTGCGTTGGGGATCATGCCCTACATCAGCGCATCGATTATTCTGCAACTCCTTACGGTCGTTATCCCGCATCTGTCGAAGCTTGCCAAGGAGGGGGAGCGAGGACGAAAAAAGATCATTCAGTACACTCGATACGGAACGATCGGTATCGCGCTCATCCAAGGATTTGGCATTGCGGTGGGCCTCGAAGGGATGAGTCAGGGTGCATTCGTACTCAATCCTGGCTGGGGATTCCGCCTGATGACGGTGATCACTTTGACCGCAGGCACAGCTTTCCTGATGTGGTTGGGTGAACAGATCACCGAGCGTGGAATCGGCAACGGAATCTCGTTGATCATCTTCGCTGGGATTGTGGCCCGTCTGCCGAGCGCGGTTGCACAAACCTTTGATCTGTATCAGGTCGGGCAGTTAAGCGTGCTGTTGCTGGGAAGTTTGGTGTTCGCCATGCTGGGTGTGGTCGCGGCTATCGTCTTCCTCGAGAGCGGCCGCAGGAAGATTCCGGTGCAGTATGCCAAGCGCGTGATTGGACGGCGAGTGTATGGCGGACAAAGCACCCACATTCCTCTCAAAATCAACACAGCAGGGGTGATACCGCCGATTTTCGCGTCTTCGATCATTGCGTTTCCGGCAACGATCGCCGGGTTCATCCAGATTCCCTGGGTGCAGTCGCTCGGAGCCCAGCTGGCTCCCGGGTCGCTCTTGTACACGTTCATGTATGTCGGGTTGATCGTCTTCTTTTGTTTTTTCTATACTGCCGTGGTACTGAACCCGGTCGATATGGCCGACAACATGAAGAAGTACGGAGGGTTCATTCCGGGAATTCGACCCGGTCAGCGGACATCCGACTACATTTACAAGGTCCTTACAAGGATCACGCTGGTCGGAGCGGTTTATCTGGCGGCGGTGTGTGTGATTCCTGAATTTCTCATTTACAAGCTCAATGTGCCGTTTTATTTCGGCGGAACGTCGTTACTCATTGTCATCGGCGTCGGGTTGGATACCGCGCAGCAAATAGAATCCCACATGCTGATGAGGAACTATGAGGGCTTCCTTGCCAAGGGACGGCTGAAAGGCCGGAGCGGCTGAGGGCCCGTATGCGATTGGTTTTTCTCGGTTCTCCTGGGGTGGGAAAGGGAACGCAGGCCGAACTGATGGCCTCACGATTGCACCATCCAAAGATATCAACGGGAGACATCTTGCGGGAGGCGGTTCGAAATAAGACCCCTCTTGGACTGCAGGCAAAAGCCATTATGGATCAAGGAAGACTGGTTCCGGACGCGGTTGTGGTTGGTCTGGTCAGCGAAAAACTGCATGAGCCGGCATCTGCAGGAGGCTTCCTGCTAGATGGATTCCCCAGAACTGTACCGCAAGCGGAGGAGCTCGATCAGCTCTTGAAAGGGAAGCATCAGCGTCTCGACCGGGTGATCAAATTTTCAGTGTCCCGTGATGAATTGGTGCAACGTCTCAGTGGGAGACGCAGCTGTTCCAAGTGTCAGGCAGTTTTCCACCGAGATTTTGCTCCTCCCAAGCAGGAAGGAATCTGTGACCGTTGCGGAACTGAATTGATCCAACGAAGCGATGATCAAAAGGAAACGGTGGAAGCACGCTTAAAGATCTATGAGGAACAGACCGCTCCGCTGGTCGACTACTATCGACGACAGGGGATTCTGTCTGAACTCGATGGCTCGGGTCAGATCAACGCGGTACATGAGCGGTTGATGGGGTTACTTTCAGAACACAGGCCGGCATGATTATTCTAAAGACACCGGATGAAATCGAAATCATGGCAAAGGCGTCCAGGCTTGTCGCGAAGACGCTTCAGGTCTTGAAGCGGGAGGTCCGCCCAGGGGTCACGACGGAAGAGTTGGACCGGGTGGCGGAAAACTTTATTCGGGCCCATGGCGGGCTTCCGGCATTCAAGGGCTATCGCAACTATCCGAAGACCTTGTGTGCGTCGGTCAATGAGCAAGTTGTCCATGGAATTCCGTCGAAGCGGACACTAAAGGAAGGGGACATAATCGGGCTCGACTTGGGGGCGATCGTCGATGGATTCTATGGTGACTCGGCGGTCACCGTTACAGTCGGGGCTGTACATACAAGGGTAGTAGAACTGTTGCGCATCACCGAAGAAGCCTTACATGCGGGGATTGCACAAGCAGTCGTCGGCAATCGACTTTCGGACATCTCGCACGCGATTCAACAACGCGTCGAAGCGGGTGGGTTTTCAGTAGTCACTGATTTTGTCGGGCATGGTATTGGTCGACAACTTCATGAGGAGCCCCAAGTTCCCAATTATGGCACGCCTGGTCAGGGACCTCGTCTTCAGGTGGGTATGGTGCTGGCGATCGAACCGATGGTCAATATGGGGAGTAGCGGAGTCCGTATCCTAGATGATCGATGGACCGCCGTGACAAGAGACGGTAGCCTATCTGCTCACTTCGAGCATACGATCGCCATCCAGGCTGTTGGACCGCCGCGGATTCTGAGTTTGGTAGCAGAACCAATCGGGGCGTGCTTAAGCTAGGTCAAATGCTCGATGTCAAAGGAAGACATCATAGAGGTGCAAGGCACGGTGGCGGAGACGCTGCCGAACGCGATGTTTCGGGTTCAGTTGGACAACGGCCATCGCATTCTTGCGCATATCTCAGGCAAAATGCGGATGCATTTCATTCGGATTCTTCCCGGCGATAAAGTGACAGTCGAACTGTCCCCTTACGATCTGACCCGAGGGCGTATCACGTATCGATTCAAGTGAATGAGCCGGTCATTGCTCACGAAGGAATGATCCCAATGAAAGTGAAATCGTCAGTGAAGCCGATCTGTTCCAAATGCAAGGTCATTCGTCGCCGTGGGGTCGTTCGGGTGCTGTGTGAAAACCCACGACACAAGCAGCGCCAAGGGTGAGGAGCCGGCGCGCGGAAGCCAACCACCATAGCCCGCGCGAGAGGTGAGTAACAGAGAACGCCGATGCAAAGCTTATGAACAATCGGTAAGTGCTGAACGGATAGCGAAACGAGGTGGGGGGAAGCATGGCTCGGATTGCTGGTGTGGATCTGCCAAGGGAAAAACGAGTCGACATTGGGTTGACGTACATTTTCGGCATCGGCCGGGCCACGGCCGCTCAGATCATCAAGAAAGCTGGCGTCAGTGGCGCGACCCGCGTCAAAGATCTCAATGAGGACGAAATCGTGAAACTGAGAGAGATCATCGACCGGGATCATGAGGTGGAGGGAGATCTTCGGAAAGAAGTCTCCATGAACATTAAGCGCCTCGTCGACACCGGCACGTATCGCGGGCTGCGGCATCGCAAGAGCCTGCCGGTGCGTGGCCAGCGCACGAAGACCAATGCTCGAACTCGAAAAGGGAAACGTGCGTCGATCGGCAAAGCCCGAAAACCCGCGGCGGCACCCCGCGGCGCGTAGCCAGATGGAAGAGTTCCTCCCCGGGGCGCAGCCTGGAAACCAGCGGAGTAAAGAGCGCATGCCATCCCCAACGGGAAGAGGTGAAGAAGCGTGTGCAGGTTGAGTAAGAGGAGTAGGGCATGAGTGTCAAGAAGGGCAAAAAGAAGGAGCGCAAGATAGTCCAGAGCGGGATCGCTCATATCCAGGCTTCGTTTAACAACACCATTGTGACGATTACCGACATGAGCGGAAATACCGTCGTGTGGGCGAGTTCCGGAAACCAGGGGTTTAAAGGCTCCCGCAAGAGCACGCCGTTTGCCGCGCAGAGAGCCGGAGAGACAGCGGCCAAGAAGGCGATGGAACATGGGGTGCGGCAGGTCGATGTCTACGTCAACGGCCCCGGATCAGGACGCGAATCCGCCATTCGATCTCTTCAGGGCGCGGGGTTGCGCATCAATCTCATTCGGGATGTGACCCCCATTCCTCATAACGGGTGTCGGCCACCGAAGCGGAGGCGCGTATAGAGGTTTCATGATGTGAGAATGCTTTAAGGCGAACGACTCGATCGCAGAGGATGCAATGGGTAAAATTCTAGTGAGGTGAATTCGTGGCGAAGTATCGGGGTCCCGTCTGTCGGTTGTGTAGGCGCGAGGGGGTGAAACTCTTTTTGAAAGGCTCTCGCTGTATGACTGAAAAATGTGCGGTGGAACGACGCAGCTATCCACCAGGGCAACACGGACAAGGGCGCCAACGATTATCGGAATACAGTGCCCAGCTGCGCGAAAAACAGAAGCTCAAACGGATTTATGGACTTCAGGAAAGACAGTTCCGGGGAGTCTTTGGAAAAGCCGAACGTCGGACCGGTGTCACAGGGGAGCATCTGTTGAAATTATTGGAGTCTCGCCTCGATAACGTGGTGTACCGGTTGGGCTTTGCCGCTTCACGAAAAGAAGCCAGGCAGTTGGTCAATCACGGACACGTTCAACTCAACGGTAGGAAAACCGATGTGCCCGCTGCGTTGATCAAGGCCAATGATATCGTCGAGATCCGGGAACGGAGTCGCGGACTTCTTCCTATCCAAACAGCACTCGAAGCCGTCGATGGACGAGGCGTGCCGCCGTGGTTGGAGCTGGATCGAGCGGGATTCAGGGGAACGGTTCGCAACCTTCCAACAAGAGAGGACATCGCGCTGCCGGTCAACGAGCAAATGGTGGTGGAACTCTATTCCAGGTAATCGGAAGCCCGACCCTGGCAAAGGCATCTTGATGGGTTTCGTCTGGACAGACGCGAGTTGAAGGGGGAACCATGATAAAGGGAATGAAAGACTTCCAGATCCCGTTGCGGGTGGAGGCCGACAAGGAGGCGTTATCTTCGATCTACGGCAAATTTACCGCAGAAGCGTTCGAGAGAGGATTTGGGACGACCATCGGCAATTCCCTCCGTCGTGTATTGCTGTCTTCGCTGACCGGTGCAGCCATTACCACCGTCCGCATCGAAGGCGTTCTTCACGAATTCTCCACCATTCCCGGGGTGACGGAGGATGTCACCGGGATCATCCTGAACATCAAAGGCCTTCGATTGAAATTGCATACGGACAAAGCGAAGACCATTCGCCTGCGTAAGAAAGGACCTGGGGAGGCGAAAGGATCGGACATCATTCATGATGCCGATGTCACGATTTTGAACAAAGATCTGCACGTCGCCACACTGGATAAAGAAGCGACTTTGGACATGGAGATGGTGGTAAAACCGGGACGTGGGTATATTCCTGCCGAACGGAACAAGGAGGAGGGGCTTCCGATCGGCGTTCTCGCGGTTGACTCGATATACTCTCCGGTCAAACGTGTCAATTTCCAGGTGGAAAATGCTCGTGTCGGTCGCATGACGGACTACGATAAACTGACGCTCGAGATCTGGACGGATGGAAGCCTGACGCCTCGGGATGCGTTGTCCGAAGCGGCGAGCATTCTACGTGAGCATCTCGATATCTTCATTCATCCTGAAGACGTAGCAGAGGCGAAGCTGGATCAGCGTCAGGAAGACGAACATGGGGTCGTCAACACGAACTTATTCCGAAGCGTCAACGAGCTGGAATTATCGGTGCGCGCGGCGAATTGTCTGAAGAACGCCAATATCAAGACCATTGCGGATTTGGTGCAGAAGACGGAAACCGAAATGCTGAAAACCAAAAACTTCGGTAAGAAGTCGCTCAATGAGATCAAGGAAATTCTCGCTGAAATGGGACTCAGTCTTGGCGTTAAACTGGATTCTCTGCCGGCTGGGCAGGGTTACGCCAAAAGTGAGTCCTAAAGAGGTCAACCACCCATGCGCCATAGAAAAAAAGGTCGGCAATTAGGACGGAACACCCATCATCGTCGCGCCCTGTTTCGAAGCCTGGTCACCTCTCTTCTGGAACATGAAAGAATCGAGACGACCGAGGCGAAAGCGAAGGAAATCCGGGGGCTGACCGACCGAATGATCACGCTTGGAAAGGATGGCGGGCTTCACGCCCGGCGACGAGCCCTAGGCTTTCTCCGAAGCAAAGACGTCGTCTCGAAATTATTCGGCGATGTGGCGGGAAGGTTCCGTGAGCGAAATGGGGGATATACTCGTCTGATCAAGACTCGTCGGCGAGTCGGGGATGCCGCGAGCCTGGTGGCCATCGAGTTGGTAGTGAAAGTTTCGGAAAAGGCTCAAGCAAAATCTGGTCAATCCTCTGCAGAAAAAGGAATGAAACAATCGTCCAAGGAAGAAGCAGCTAATCCAAAGTGACAATCTCCCCGCATGTCCGCTCGCTGAACTGACCTCCTCTCCAGTGAAAATCCACCCTAAAGGTATGCCTACGCCGACGTTCCACGGCCGTTGATTTACTTGAAGAACGGCCTATGCTAGTATCATGCCCGCATTCTTGTCCCGGTAAATAATTGATTTGAGAGGGGTGATGTGGCGTTCTTGGGTTCGCGCCGGCTTGCTCGTACTCAGTCTACTCCTTGCGAGCGCACTGTTCTTTCTCCTGGCCTCACGGCGGGAATCCGTACCGCGGGCGGTCACTCCGGGAAGTCTCGATCGAGCCGATGCGGGAATCGATCAGTTCACGTTTCTGCAGTCTCGTGCGGGAACAGTACAATGGCAGGTGCAGGCTCGGCAAGCCCGAATGGTTGAATCCGAGCATCAAGCCAAGCTCGAACAGGTCGAGGTGACGCTGTACGGAGCGAACGGTTGGGAGATGAAATTGAAAGGGGATGAAGGCACGATCGACACCACCACAAAGAATTTCACGTTGGTTCGGCGGGAGGGTCCGATCGCCGTTCGGCTGCAAAACGGTTACACTATTTACACCAATCACCTGTCGTGGGTGGATAAACGACGGGAAGTGAGCACGAACGATCCGGTGACGATTGTCGGCCAGGGATTGGAAATTAAGGGGCGTGGTCTGGTAGGACAACTGGATTCAGAAGAGTTCAAGGTTCTTGAGGATGTTCACGTGGAAATTGCGCCATAGCTTGTGCGTGGTCGTTGCTCTTATCATCGCAGGAACGACGTCTTCTGCGGAGACGTCTCTCACCAAACCGGCTTCGCCAGAAGCGACCAACACCACCATCACCTCTCAGCGCATGACGGTGCGCAACCAGGACAACAAAGCGATTTTCGAAGGCACGGTCATCTTAACCAAGGGCAACTTGGTGGTTCATTCGGATGTTATGGTCGTCTTTTTCAAGCCGGCGAATGAGGCCGAATCTTCGGCCCCAGCGGAAGGGGGGTCAAACGGTCAGTCAAAGGAATCCGCTTCGACTGACAAGGCAAAGAGTGGTGGGAGCGGAAACCTGCCCATCATGTCCAATCGATCGGTAAGCATGATCGAGGCGACAGGACGGGTCAAGATCGTCAAAGAAGACGGTCAGGCGACCTGTCGCAAGGCTGTGTACCATAGTGATGAAGACAAGATCGTCCTAACCGGGGATCCCGTGGCATGGCAAAAGGGCACCCGTGTGGCGGGACAAAGGATTACGATGTACTTGGCCGAAGATCGGAGTGTCGTGGAAGGCGGATCGCGGGTGATGATTGAACCCGAAGGAGGAGCCCGGTAATGCGAGCGTCCGAAACTGCCCGCGCCGCGCACGCTGCGAACGCCGGGGGGGCGACCTCCTCCTCGGCCCAAACGAGGCAGCGCCTTGAGGCAACAGGGCTGCGCAAAAGCTTCAAGGGGCGAGAGGTCGTGAAGGGGGTCAGTGTCGATGTGGGGGCCGGTGAAGTGGTGGGGTTGTTGGGGCCGAACGGCGCCGGTAAGACGACGATCTTCGATATGATGGTGGGGCTTTGCCAGCCTGACGCGGGACGGATCTTACTGAACGGAGAGGTGATCACCGATCTGCCGATGTACAAGCGCGCCCGCCGAGGGATCGGATACTTGCCTCAGGAATCCTCCGTCTTTCGCCGGCTGTCGGTCGAAGAGAATATCTTGGCCATCCTGGAAACGCTGGCGCTTTCCGCCCAGGAGCGCTCGTTTCAGGCGGATGCTCTCCTCAAGGAACTCGATCTGACACATCTGCGCAAGAGCAAGGCGTATGCGCTATCAGGCGGCGAGCGGCGTCGTCTTGAAATCACGCGCGCACTCGTCATTCGACCACAGTTCTTGCTGCTCGATGAACCGTTTGCGGGCATCGATCCGATTGCCGTTGGAGATATCCAACAGATCATCACACGACTCCGGGAAAAGCAAATCGGCATTCTGATCACCGACCATAATGTCCAAGAAACCTTATCCATCACGGATCGAGCCTACATTATCAACGAAGGGGGTATTCTGGAATCGGGGTCTCCGGATCACATCGTCAATAGCTCAACCGCCAGGGCGATTTACCTTGGTGAGCGCTTCAGATTATGATTGCGGCGGCCACGGGCGAGGTTCGGTATGAAACTGCGGCTTGATTTACGACTCAGTCAGAAGCTCATCATGACGCCGCAGTTGCAGCAGGCGATCAAGCTTCTGCAACTGTCACGCTTGGAACTTCAGCAAACGCTCACTCAGCACTTGATGGAAAACCCGCTTTTGGAAGAGCTTCAGGCCGACGCCGAAGAAATGGATCCGGCGTCGAGTGAAGAATTGAACCAGGAAAAGAAGGAGCCCGATGCATCTGAAGGCACCGGAGAGGAATCCAAGCCCGACGTATCCGAAAATCCGGATGAGCTCTCGGTCAATGGTTGGGAAGACTACTTTGACAGTGATCGGCGGGCCGGGGATACGGAATATCCGTCGGCTTCTCAGGATGAGTTCCCTTCATACGACCAAACCGTCGTGAAAGCACAATCTCTGGAGGATCATCTTCTCTGGCAACTCGCCCTGTCAGGTCTCTCTGAGGCCGACAGGGCTGTCGCTCGCATGATTATCGGGAATCTGGATGAGGACGGCTATTTCAGGACCCCGCTCCTTGAGGAAATTGCCGCTGATGCAGATGTTTCCGTGGAGACAGCGGAGTCAATCCTAAAACAGGTTCAGGGATTTGATCCGGCCGGCATCGCCGCTCGGGATCTGCAGGAGTGCCTACTCATTCAATTGGGTTATCTGGACCGCAATTTTGGCCTTGTCGACGGGCGGCGAGTTCGTTTGAAGGGGTCCCTGGTCGAATCAATCGTGACCCATCACCTGAAGGACCTGGAAAAGAAACACTATGCCCGCATCGCCAAGGCCTTGGGTGTCACAGTGGAAGAGGTGTTTGCCGCAACAAAAGTGATTGAGGGGTTGGAACCGAAGCCCGGACGGCCATACTTCACGGCAGACAATTATGTCATTGTTCCGGACGTCTTCGTCGTCAGGAACGAAGATGAGTGGGTGGTGCTACTGAATGACGATGGAATGCCTCGCCTGCGTATCAGCCCCTATTACAAGCAGCTGATGAGCAGCGGCAAAAACCCGTCCGACACCACCAAAGCCTACTTGGAAGAGAAATTGCGAGGAGCGCAGTGGATTATCAGAAGCATCGAACAGCGCAACAAGACCATCATTAAGGTCGTTGCAAGCATCATTAAGTTTCAGGAGGCGTTTTTTGAAAAGGGTGTCCAGTACCTAAAGCCTCTCGTGCTGAAGCAAGTGGCGGATGACATCGGTCTGCATGAGTCAACCATCAGCCGGGTGACGGCGAACAAGTACATGTACTGTCCCCAGGGCATTCTCGAATTGAAGTACTTTTTTAATACCGGTATCCAAAGAGCTGATCAAAGCGAGGATGACCTTTCTTCAGTCACGGTTAGGGAAATGATTCGTAAAATGGTGGCGGAAGAAGACGCTCAACACCCTCTGAAAGACCAAGAAATCGCGGCGAGGCTTCAAAAAAACAACATCATGATTGCTCGAAGAACGGTGGCGAAATATCGATCTGAATCGAATATTCCGTCCGCAAGTCAACGCAAGCGCTTTTTTTGACGGCAGGTCAGGAATATGCCCGAAGACGACAGATTTCGTGCTATGGATCAGCGGATGTTGTCCGGCCTCGCTGAGGCGACAATAGCGGGTGATCGAATCAAAGAGGAACCAGCGATGCGCATTATCATTACCGGTCGTCATGTAGAAATCACAGCGGCGCTCAGGCGTTACATCGAGTCCAGAATGAAACGGCTGGAACGATATGGTATGAAGTTGGGAGATGTGCAGGTCGTGTTGGCCGTTGAGAAATATCGGCACGCGGCTGAGGTCGTGTTCAACTTCAATGGGGCGGTGATCCAGAGCAAGACGTCGACTACGGAGATGTATACCTCTATCGATCAGTTGCTGGATAAAGTCAGCCGGCAGATTCTCAAACGTAAAGGAAAACTCGTCGATCATAAGAGGAGGATGGTTAGCCCCGTGCCGGTTGAGCAGGCACGACTTGGGAAATCCGTCCAGGTGGAATTCGATACGGTCCGCCCCCCGCTCCACGCACTCACTGCCGCCCAAGCTCTCAGCCGTCTCGGTCGCCAGCCGACCGCGCTGCTTGTTTTTAAAGAGCTTTCGACTGAGCGCGTGCAAGTAATGAGACGGCTTGAGAATGGTGCCGTCGAATTGATCGATCCGCGGCCCGTCTAGTCAGGTGTACGGTCGATGCCCGCTCTTCGCCTGGTCATCATCAGCGGTCTTTCCGGGTCAGGAAAATCACACGCCATTAAGTGCTTTGAAGATCTTGGGTTTTTTTGCGTCGATAACTTGCCGCCGGCCCTTCTCCCAAGGTTCGCGGAATTGTGCATGCAGCGCGGGCGAGACGTCCAAAACGTTGCGCTCGGCATGGACATTCGTGAACGTGAGTTCTTCGCCGACTTTTTCGGCAATCTGGATTCCTTGAAATCCCTCGGCTATTCGGTCCACCTGCTTTTCTTGGAGGCGCGGGATGAAATTCTCGTGCGCCGGTTTTCTGAGTCACGCCGCCCGCATCCTCTTCTCCCTCAGTCTCCTGTTCTCGAAGGAGTGCGTGTTGAGCGCGAACGACTCATCGAGTTGCGCCGCCGGGCCGATCGGATTATCGACACATCCGATTTGACGGTGCACGAACTGAAGGATCTGTTGGCGCGGCATTATCTCCAACAGCTGGAGGGGAATCGCATCACGATTTCCTTGCTGACGTTCGGCTTCAAATTCGGAGTGCCGTATGATGTGGATCTCCTCTTCGACGTGCGGTTTCTGAAGAATCCGAATTTTGTCGCGGACCTCAAACATCTGACGGGCGAGGACGCGAGAGTGCAGTCCTTCGTCCTCGATGATCCCAACGCGAAAGTCTTTTTGGACCATCTCCAATCCCTCTTTAAATTTCTGTTGCCGCTCTTTGAGCGCGAACGGCGAAGCTATCTCACCATCGGCTTCGGCTGTACTGGCGGGCGCCACCGTTCAGTGGCCATCGCCACTTCCGTCAAAAGTGGCTTTGCGAGCCTCGGCTACGAAGTGGTCCTGCGTCATCGCGATCTTCAAAGAACGTGAGGCCTTGATCTAGCGAGCTTTACGTTCTTTCACCTACCCGGTTTGCTCTTCCTCGTGACGCATGTTCCCCAAACTTGACAGGTCAAATATATTGACTATACTTAGTTCGATTGACAAAAGCACTTATAAATCAATCACTTCAGGGAACGTGCTACGTGAAGCTTGTGGATGCCGATCCGAAGAAGCGGTACAAGACATATGAGGTATGCAAACTATTTAACGTTTCTCGAGCCACACTGTTCCGGTGGGAGCGAGACGGACTTATTTCTGGACCGCTTCGCGATTGGCGAAATTGGCGGATCTACACGACGCAGAATATCAAAGAAATTACTCAAATCATCGAGGCCCGAAACATCACATTTTGAGTGAGGAATTGAATCATGTTTGGACCTGTCAAACGGTTGCTCGATCTCGACATTGGTTCAATGTTAAGTGCGAAAAAACAGCTCTTGGGACTCGATATCGGATCAAGCGCGATCAAGCTGGTTCAGATCAAGGAGGTGAAGGGAGCTTACTTCCTGCAGAAATTCGGCATCAAACCCTTAGAGCCCGAAGTCATCGTGGACGGGACCGTCATGGACGCCGGACGCGTCGTCACTGTCATCAAAGAGCTACTCCAAGAGG
The DNA here is from genome assembly GCA_963703955.1 of Nitrospirota bacterium. Taxonomy (GTDB): domain Bacteria; phylum Nitrospirota; class Nitrospiria; order Nitrospirales; family Nitrospiraceae; genus CAVPGK01. The sequence goes on from CAVPGK010000026.1 coordinate 89,521, forward strand.
CCAACGTTAAGCTGAAGAACGTAGCGACGTCCATATCCGGGCATTCCGTGATCGTCAAGAAGATTACGTTGCCGCCAATGGCCGACGACGAGCTGGAAACCCAAGTGAAACTGGCAGCCGAGCAATACATTCCCTTTGACATCAATGAAGTCAACCTCGATTTTCATGTGCTGAATCCGTCTGAACTCTCCGATGATGGCCAGCCGCAAATGTCTGTGCTGCTCGTCGCGGCTAAAAAGGACAAGGTCAATGAACTCACAGAATTGGTCAAAGGAGCGGGGCTGACACCGGTGGTGCTCGACGTGGACGCGTTTGCCGTCGAAAATATGTACGGCGTCAATTATGACCCGCAGCCCGAAGAAATGGTGGCGTTGGTGAACATAGGTGGAAGCGTAATGAATATCAATATTATGAAAGGCAATACCTCTTTGTTTACACGTGATATCTCCGTGGGGGGCAGCGGATATTCGGAAGCGATCCAGCGCGAGATGGGAGTCTCGTTCGAGGAGGCCGAGTCCATTAAGAAGGGCCATTCTCAGAGCGGTCAGAATGAAGCGGAGATCAGTAGTGTGCTCGATGGGGTCAACGCAGAAGTGGCTTCGGAAATTGCCAAGTCCATCGACTACTTCAAGACGACTTCCACGGAAGGAGATCTCACTAAGATCCTGCTGTCTGGTGGGTGCGCAAAGGTGACGGGTCTGGCGCGACAGCTAGGTGATCGAATGGGGCGCAATGTAGAGTTGGCGAATCCTTTCAATAGGATCGATACGACCGGTGCAGAGGTTCTTGGCGAATCATTGTCCGATCTAGCTCCGATGGCAGCCGTGGGCGTGGGCTTGGCCATCAGGAGTATGGGTGATCGATGATCCGGATCAACCTTCTTCCAACCCCTCGTGCGAGGACGGTCAAGAGGCAGTGGGATGTCCGTCTCGAGGTGGCATGCGCAATCGGAGTCGTGCTGCTGACAGCCGGAGCCTGTGTCTTTTACGCTGATTTGCTCGATAGCGAGATTGAAGCGAAACAGGTGGAAAAGCAGGGCAAAGAAAAACAACTGGCGCTTCTGAAGGAAAAGGTCAAGCAGGTACAGGATTTTGAGCAAAGAAAGAAACTGCTCGAGGACAAGAATCGCGTGATCGATGAACTGGAGAAGTCTCGATCCGGTCCCGTCCGTGTGTTGGACTATGTCAGTCAAAGTCTCAATCCGCTTAATCTCTGGCTGACGCGGTTGAGCATGAAAGGCAATGAGATAGAACTGGAGGGACGGGCCTTGACCAACAATGATGTGGTGGAATTCGTCAACAACCTTCGCGCGTCCGACTATTTCGGGAACATTCGATTGGTCGAGTCACGGTCAGGGGTTGAGTCGAAGGTGAGTGTCTACCAGTTTAAGCTCAACTTAACACTGAAGGCATAACGTGGAACTTCCCAAGATCAATCTGGAACAGCTCAGGACCGTGTCACTGGCGCAAAAACTAGCTTTGCTGACGATTGTTGTCGTCGGCATCGGTGTCGCCTTCTATTACTACGTCGCGACTCCGAAGAACGAGGAGATTGCCAGGCTTCAAGAGGAAGTCGCCAAGCTGGATACGGAGGTGCAGGCCACGACCATTAAAGTCCAGCACCTCGATGAGTTGGTGGCGGCCAGTGATCAGCTCGAAAAGGAGTTGGCGAAGAAGAAAGAGCGACTTCCGCCACAAGAAGAGGCGGTCATGCTGCTCAAGCAGCTTTCGGATCTGGGAATTCGACTCGGGCTCGACATCAAACTTTGGAAGCCGGGAAATCAGGCGGACGATCCATCAAGGTTGTTTGTCAGGATGCCGGTGAGCGTCGAGGTAGCTGGGGGGTATCACACGGCGGCCATGTTCTTTGATCGAATCAATAAGCTGCCGCGGATCATCAATGTCTCGGATTTAAGGATGGGGTCCTCAAGAATCGAACAGGATCGCGTCATTATCCAGACTCTCTTTGAACTGACCGCGTTCGTCGCGCCGCCGGATGCGAAGCCTATGAACTCCGCCGCCAAATAGCAGTCGCGACGGCGCAAGCTGATGATGGGAGTGCCAGTGATGACAGTCGGCAGCAGTAGAAAAATTTGGGTTCAACTCAGCGGTGGCATGATAGTGATCGCGTTCTGCGCCCTGGGGAACTCCTTCGTCGCTGGAGAAACAGCGGAAAAGCCTGTGACCGTCTCCATGCCGACGGCCTCTCCCGGTCAGAAGATGCAGGAGCCCGCTGCTCCGTCATCCGCTCAGTCGCCGACCTCCTTGTCCTCAGGGGCGGATTCTGGAATGCCAGCTCTGGGATCAGCCGAACCGAATCCACTTCCGCTGCTCCCCGCTGTTCCCGGGGAGTATTCCTACAACGCATCGGGAAGGAGGGAACCGTTCGCCGCAATAGTAAAGGACGGACGCTTGCCAGGAGAAGAGAATCATAACCTGCCTCCACTTCAACAGATCAGTCTCACTGAGTTGAATCTCATCGGTATTATCTGGGGTGGATTCGGCTACAGCGCCATGGTTCAGGCACCCGATGGGAAAGGCTATACAGTTCGCCAAGGAACGCGCATCGGACCGAACAATGGTACGGTCAGCTCAATCACGGAGAATGCTGTCATCGTGCACGAACGGTTCACGGATGTCTACGGCAACAAGCAGGTGCGTGAGTACGTTAAGCTCCTGCATGCAAAAGAGGGCTCAGAATGAAAGTACGACGCATATCGCCGATCATGGTATTGTCGATCCTGGTGCTGCAGGGTGTTCTCACCTGCATGCCTGCTCCTTCTTCAAGTCTTGCGGGTCCCCCCGAGTTCACGGCCTTGGATCGCATCGGGGTGACCGACCTTGGAGATCGACTGCGTGTCGAAATTGAGGGTGGGAGGCCTCTTGCCTACTCTCTCTCGACTGGCGTCGCTCCCGCCAGCGTGACAGTGGAATTGCCTGGCCTATCCAAGGGAACCGGGCTTGGGATCATGGACATCAACAAACCGCCTATTTTGCAAATGGTTCCCCGTGATGTGGCGAAGCCGAGGTCGGCGGTTCAATTGGTCTTTCTGTTGACCAACAGTGTCAAGCCGGAGCTCCATAACGAAGGAACTCGATTGGTGATCGACTTCCCCAAGAATCAGACGGATCAGTCGGCAGGCGATTCGGTGAGCGCGAATCGACAGGAAGATGACACAGCGCCGGCCGGTAAGTCGGCGGCGCCACAGGCTGAAGAGTCCACAAGAGTATCGGAGTCACCGGCCAAGACGATGACGAAAGTCGAAATCCAGAAGGGGGCCGGTGAAGCGACGGTCGTGCTGGTGGGAGACGGAGATTTCAGTTACGATGCCCGGCGGTTGAGCAAAGATCGTCTGGTTATCGATTTACCCAAAGTGGCCTCCACGCTCACGTCTTCTGTGCTTCCCGTGGACCATGCCCTCCTCAAGCAAATTCGAATCGGTCATCATACCAAGAAGATCCGATTGGTGTTCGACCTGTCCAGTTCGACCGCGTATTCCATTAAGACGGGCCGGAACCAGCTTGCAGTTTGGCTGACGTCTCGGGCCGTGCCGGAGGCCACGGGTGCGGCGTCCTCACCCGTGCACGCACAAGGCCAA
>CAVPGK010000027.1:0-27731 GCA_963703955.1 Nitrospirota bacterium
CTAGAACATGGGTGTCTAAGACAATGTGGCGTTCGGCTGATTGCGCGACCGACTGTTTCGACGGAGACACAGTGGGCCGGCACATCCGACACGCACCATGACCGCAAGTAACATCAGCGGAAGTCGACCAGGTATGAGAGCGCCTTCGTCTGAGACCGAAAATTCGCCTTCTTGGTCTTCCACCCGCATCCGCACTCCCATGGCTGTGCAGGATCCGTCTTCTTGAGGGCCTGCCCACACCATGGGCAGGTTCGCATCCACAGAAACGCCAACGCCACACCGCCTGGTTGAGGTTGATGCCATAGAGTGAGCCTGATGTCGTATTGAGATCAATTGGACTTTGGTCGGTAAGACTTCCGTCAGCCGATAGAACAGTTGAAGAGAAGGTAGGACTGTCCGCGTCCAAGTGAGCGAGGGAAGTTAGGATGCGATCTCTGCAGTGACCGTTTTCTGATAGGAAGTCCACTCGACGCGCTAGCAGGCACCTTTTGTTCGATGCCGGATTCGTTAGTCTAAGCCACCGTGCCAATCGAATGTACCCCCATTATTGTCACCGGTGATCCGGCACAAAACACACAGCAAGGCGAACAACAGGATTCACCGTCGTAATTGGGGCGTGATTATAGGAAAGTCACATAGACATTACAAGCCAAGAATGGCTATGCATGCCGATCCATCCCAGCCTCTAGACCGTTCGACAATCTGGGATTGGGGCGCCGCTCGGCAGTCGCTTCCCCGTCCATGCGGCCCGCCGGAAACAACCGCGAGAAAAAATGCAACCTATCGAAGCAAGGCGCGCATGGCTCACCAGCCGCCAAATGTTACGCCCCTAGCGGAGACCAGACAAGATGGAGTGCACGGACCCAGGCGGGAAAAATTGGTTCTATTTCCGTCAATATTGAACTCTCAAACCATTCTCCCACTCCGGCGGGTCTGTTCTCATTATTCTCCTAACCGCATGATCGTTTTTGCGATGGCCTGCACGGCGGGCAGCTCGTTCTCATTCTTGGGCAGGGGACGGCCGTCTAAGCCTCGTGACTGTCCGAAGCGGCTGGGAATCTGAATCTCGGCCTGGACCAGGATCCTGTCACCATCAGAGATCTCGGGAAAGAGAACCACCTGCCGTCCACAGACCCCGAGGACCGCGACTTCGAGCAGATCCCCGGAGCCGCCGGTATCTTCCAACGTAAAAGTATAAGCTCCGTAACAGGCGGTGCCCGAGGGAAGAAAATAGGGGTCGAGCATGCGGACCCGCCCCACGATGCCTTGAAGCGTGACGGAGCGCAGGTGGTAGGCATCGGGATCGGCAAGAATGGCGCTAACCTCGGTTGGGTCCTCGGCATGCGCGGCAACCCTCGACAGGAGGATCACGGCAAGAAGAAGCAGCCATCTCGTTTTCATCCCGACTCCTCTCAGGTGCGCGGCCGCCGTCATTCTACCACCATTCTTGCTTTCTCCCGCTATCGGATCGGGCTATAATGGCGCGCCTCCGACCTCTTGAGCGTAATCCTCGGCGGAAGTCGGTCTGGGAGCGAAGATGGTGCACCCCGCGCAGGTGATGCTTGCGCGAGAGCATCGTTCCAATGTGGGAGATGACGGGGCCATGACAGGACGTGAGGATGGATTGAGCACGTACATCCAGGATGCCCGCCATCAGTTTGAGGAGATGCTCGCTGAGATGGTGCAGATTCCGTCCGTCAGCATGGATCCGCGTCATGCCGCCGATATGCCTAGGATGGCGGCGCTGGCTGTTCAATTTCTGAGAGGGATGGGCGCCGACGCGCAAATCGTGCGAACCGAAAGCTATCCGGTCGTGTCGGGTGGCTGGATGACCAATAGGAAACATCCGACGCTGACCATTTATAACCACTTGGACGTCCAACCCGCCCAGGAACCGGAATGGCGGCACTCTCCTTTTGTCTTTCGGAATGACGACGGCCTGTACTACGGCCGCGGCGCGACGGACGACAAAGGGCCGGCATTGACCGCGCTGTGGGCGGCGCGGTATGCGATGGACAAGAACCTGCCCTTGAATATCCAGTTCGTGTGGGAGCTGGAAGAGGAGATCGGCAGTCCCAATTTTGCAGACGCGCTCACGCATGGCAGCGTGATTCCACGCCCCGACTCCGTCCTGGTGTCTGATACGATCTGGATTGCCAAAGGGCGCCCGGCGATGCCGTATGGTCTCCGAGGATTGGTGGGCGCGCGTCTGTCACTCCGTACCGCTGAGACCGACGCCCATTCCGGCGTCACCGGCGGTGCGGCGAGGAATCCGTTGACGGAGTTGTGTGACCTCGCCCACGCTTGCGTGGACGCGCGCAGCGGACGAGTCCAAATTCCGGGCTTCTATCATGACGTTGTGCCGACGACGAAGGCCGAAATCAAAGGCTTCCTGGATTCCGGATTTCAGGTGAAGCGATTCATGAAGGCTTACCGGTTCAAGACATTGCGGACGATGGATCCAGCCGAGGTGCTGCAGCGGATCTGGGCATCTCCGACGTTCGAAATCCATGGGTTGGTCGGCGGCTATCGAGGACCGGGTGTCAAGACGATTGTGCCGGCTCATGGCGAATTGAAGGTCAGCATGCGCCTCGTGCCGAACCAACAGCCGGAAAGGATCTTTGAGCTCCTGCGTCGATTCGTAGCCAAACAGAATCCGCTTGTCGAAGTCGAACCGGAAGGCATGCTGCAGCCGTTTCGCGGGGTCTTCAGCGGACCCTACGCGGACGCGGCGCGTCGGGCGATGCGAGCGGGATTCGGCAAAGACCCCGCGTTCATCCGGGAAGGAGGATCGATCGGCGCCGTGTCAGTCATGCAACGCGCCTGGCGCGTACCGATCCTCTTCATGGGGCTCAGCTTGCCCGAGCACGGTTATCACGCGCCCAACGAATATTTTGATTGGGGACAGGCGTCAGGCGGGATGCGGGCCTTCGTCACGTATTTTGAGGAACTGGCGAAGATGCAGATGAAGGGGTCAAAGGTGTAAAGGCATGAGTAAGGACTGTTACCCCTTGACTCCGCTACCCTCCGCCAAGAGCGGTTTAAACGCGGGGTCTGCCTCCACCACCCCCTTCACGTTGTCGTTTGCGAGCAAGTACCGCCAAGAGTCGGGCGTCGCGCCCGGCAACTTTTGATACCACTCTCGGGCCACGGTCAGTCGTTCCAAGACAGCGTGGTTGTCTCGGTCCGGCGTAAACAGCAGGCTGTAGGCCATGGTATACGCCGCCGCGAATTTGTCGATCGGCCGATCGGTCAGGTTGAACGCGTCCTGCGCCTCTGCATAAGCCGTCTTGATACCAGGATCATCGAATGTCCGATTCCAAGAAACCCGCGCGATTCGGGACCACGCCAGTTCGATCAAGGCTCGTGCCCTATGGGTCGCCCGCTGCGGTGGAAGATCCTTGACCAGCGCCTCATGGGTATAGATCGCGGCCAACTGGTCATTGTTCCATCGATAGGCAATGCCCAAGCGAAGCCGGTTTTCCAGGTCTTCGGGGCGAACCTTGGCGAGCTTTTCCGATGCCGGCACCAGACGATACAGGTAGTCGGCCGGTGTCGGCTTAGCCAAACCGGCGACTTCCATGCCCAGCGAAATCTCCATACGGGTGGTCTGCGCATAGGTGTCCCAATAAAATTCGTTGAACCGAGCGGCAAGCGCTGGATCGCCGATTGCAACCTGGTGTAGGCCGCCCGCGGTCTGCAAAAGCGTCTCGTACAGGTCGCGTGTCAACAAGGTTAAGGCGTCAGGCTGTAAGGGGTCGATGATCAGCACGCGGTTGAGCAGGGCCACCCGCTCGCGCAGATCGGGAAACATTGACGCGCGCCCGACTGAGGCGATCAACAACCCGGGCGTATCGGTCGGTTTCCACCACGCTGCGGAGTTGGCCACATAACCGCCCGATTCGGTCACGAAGGGAATCGGTCCTCCCGGGTCACCCATTTTCGCGACCGGCACATTGAGCACCGCCGCATCCCCCGGAAAGCCCAACTTCTTCAGCCCGGTTAGCACCACCCAGTCGACGGTCACTGCTTTGAGCGCTTGCTTCGGGCGCTTGACGGTGTTTGTCCACTGGTAAGCCCCCGCCGTGTAGGTAATCGGTGACGTGACGGGATCTTTGTACGAGATCCGAAGGCGAACCCGTGTCGCAGGTGCGGCGACGGTGGGGCCGTTCTCTCGTAACTTGAAGGAGGCCACTGGAATCGTCGTGCTCTCAAGCGCCTCGGCTCGGAGGCCGCTTCCCGGTGGGGAAGTCCCTAACCGCTCCATGACAAAAAATGAGGGAATGTAATGGCTCAGGTCCTCAGTGAAGAACACCAATGAGCCCTTGCTTGGCCAAATGGTGTCCATGCCTTGATCGCGTTGCTCCACCGCCATCGCATGGACCTGCTCGAGCTGTTCCCGGCATTCGCCATACACCGGATCGTTCTCAGGTGGAAACGCCGAGAGGCGCGACGTCTTAGCCGCGACGATCCGATATTGGCACGCGAAGTCAAGCCGTCCGGCCGCGACACGATCGCCGGCTGCGACCGCCTCGATATAGCGCTGCGCAGCCGTGACCGCCTGGGACGGCTTCGCGCGAGGCGCAGATTTCTTGGTACCTGTGGCCCCGTGGGCGACACCGACGTCTTCCATGAGGGGGCTGAATCCGAAACCAAAGCTGAGGCCGACTACGCACAGAATCGAGCAACACGCGCGTTGGATCATGGGCCGAGACGACAGGAATGCATCTGTCCTCCGTAGCAGGAACTGAAAAAAAACATACTCTAGCATGGCGCGTGAGCCAAGAGAAAGAGCGAATGGGGCCTTTGTTGTGGAGAAGCCAAACCTGCTTTCAAGCCTCCGGACCGCCCCGTGAGGGCCTGGGGGACCCTCTCAATCTGTCCATGTGCTGTTTGATGCGGTCGGGATCAGGCACGCCCTTAAGAACGAACGAGTCTCCCGTTCCGCCGCGGCGGGCGACCTCCAGGGCGCCGAGGTCGAACCATCGGTTCGTCAGTTCTCGTTTGACGGTGATGGACTGGATCTGATCAAGAGGGATGTCACGTGTGCGCCGCGTCCAGAGTCCCGACGTGATGCGGATTCGCTGCGAACTGATCTGGTAAAACACCGAGTAATGGAAGGCTGCGGCGATGCCCACAAACACCCCGATGGCCATGAAATAGAGGATCACCATCAGCCATTCTCCGGACCGAAAGACCAGGAGCATCCGCAGAGCTGCAACGCCGATGAACAGAAACAGCACGGCGTGATCGGCCCAGGCAGGATGCCCCTGCCAGAGCAGACGTTCGTGCGGTGGGAGCGGAGGGAGCCGGATCATTATTGGACGACAATGGTCGCCTTTATCTCATGTCCGGGCATATCGCAAAAGATAGGATACACACCGGTCCGCTCCGGCACGAAGCGAATCTCAGCCCATCCTTCAGACGGGATGACCACCCGCTTGAATCCGCGGTCGTTGAATTCGGGTGCGCCGTTTCCACCGATGTTGAGGTTCACCCCGACAAGGAGGTCGCCAGGCACAAACGCGTGCAACTCGGCATCCTCGTTCTGAAGCACAAGCGTGGTAATTCGTCCGACCTGCAGCAGAAGCTGCGCGGCTCAAACTGGCGACCTCTCATCTTGACGACGACCCGATCTTCCGTGTTGGTATCGGAAGGAGCCAGCGTCACCAACGGCGAGGCGACTTCGCCCTGGGTCGCCAGAGCGACACCGCAACACATCACGAACGACCCAAGACGTGGTAGGGTCAACGCTCCATCTGGCATGTCACGGCTTTCACAGTATCAAGGATGCAACCGTCACGCAGGGGGATTGTACTGTATGGACGGCAGCTGTGCCAGCCTCCAGCAAGAGCTAAGCTCGACCGATCGCGTTGAGAATCTTGCGGCGGAGTTGCGTTTTGAGACTCAGGGACAGGGGCGGCGGTGCCGTATGTCGGCATAGAGTGATAGTTTGGCGGAGAGAGGCGAGGAACAGTTCGCAGTTCGGGCAGGCCCCGAGATGGGCGCGGATTTCCCGGCATACGTCGCTCGTCAGCTCATCGTCGAGATAGGTCGACAGGTTGCGAAGAATGCTGATGCACTGCGCCTTCGAATGCCGGTGAGCATGCTCCGAATGAGATGTGCGGTGCGTGACCATAGTGCGTCGAGCCTTCACCATCATACTCTCTTCAATTGATTTTTTCTTCCCCCTCGACTTCACGGGAGGCACCCCAGTCGCCTGCGTCTTCACATGTCTCGGCCGCTCAACTCGCGCCGAATGAACAGCCGGGCTCGATGCAGTCGAGACTTCACCGCTCGTTCGTTGAGGCTCATGATCGAGCCAACCTCCTTCGCGGTCAGTCCTTCCATATCACGCAGAACGAGGACCAACCGATACTTCCGCGGGAGCTTCTGAATCGCTTGACGAAGGGCCGATCTAAGCTCCTTATTTTCAAGCGCTTCCTCTGGCGACATGCCGTCCGTGGGAATCTGTAATCGAAACTCACCTTCGGAAGTGGGGATGAACTCCTCCAGCGACAACTCCCGTTCGGGTTCGCCCTGTCGTTTTCGACGCATCCGAATGCAGGCCCGCGAGGCGATCGTGTAGAGCCAGGTTGCAAGTTGGGCGTCGCCTCGAAACTGCTTGAGACCGCGGTAGGCATTGAAGAAGGTCTCCTGGACCAAATCTTTCGCGTCCTCAGTCTCGCCACACATCCGCTGGGCGAACCGATAGATCCGATCAGCATGATCTCGGTAAAGCTGATCGAACGACCCGTCTCCGGTTCCGACCTGTTTCTCCTCGGACGGTTTTTCGTGTCGTCTGTGAGATGCCATCAAGCGGGTGGGAGTGTACGAAAGCAAGCGGAAGAGGTCAAGAGTCACCCGTCATTGTCGGTGGAGAGACTATTTTCTCGCACCAGCGAATGACGAGTCTGTGGTCTTAGGGCTTGTTCGGGTCGAGGCTGTGCAGCATGTTGGCGAGGTCGTCAGCATGCTCCTCTTCCTTTGCGAGGATCCCTTCCAGCATACAGCGCGTCGTCGGGTCTTTGTCGCCGACGTAGCGGATCATGTCGGCATATGAATCGATCGCGATACGCTCCGCGATGAGATCTTCCCGAATCATGTCCACCAGTGATTCTCCTTCAACGTATTCGGAGTGACTCCGCGTCAGCAATCCTTCGGGATTCAAGTTGGGTTCACCGCCGAGTTGCGTGATCCGCTGGGCGATCTCATCGGCATGGCCTTGCTCCTCTGTCGCATGGAGTTGGAATTCCTGTGCGACGGGATCCGCATGAATGCCGGCCGCCATAAAATAATGCCGCTTATACCGCAGGACACAGACAATTTCAGTGGCGAGCGCCTCGTTGAGCAATTTCACCACGGTCTTCACGTCAGCACGATACCCTTCTGTCACGGCTCCACGCTCCACGTGCTCCCTCGCGCGCTTTCGAATCTCCTTCACATCACTCATAAAGTCCCCTTTCATATCAGACCTCCCTCCCTCTTTCTTGTTTCCTTCTATGAAGAGGTAGGTGGGTAGATCCTCCACTGCGCGCGTCCAACGAGCACCTTCTCAGAGTGCGCGTTGCGCGAGCAAGGGAGATTTACCCACCTACCTCTTCTCCGTTCTCCACGCAAAGCTCGCAACCACGGCTGCCAGTTCTACGGGCTCGACCGGCTTGGGCACATGCATTTGAAAGCCTGCCGACAAGGCTTTGAGCCGGTCCTCGACGCGAGCATAGGCCGTAAGAGCCACCGCGGGGATACGTCCACCGCGTTCGGGCTCCATCGCCCTCACCTTGCGAATGAGCTCGTATCCGTCCTCGCCTGGCATCCCGATGTCGGAAACCAGAACATCCGCTTGCCATTGCCTCAAGGCTTCAATCGCGTCCTGCGCGGAGGACGAGGCTCTGACCTCGGCGCCGCACCTCGACAGGACGGCGACCAGCAAGTCGCGAGTTTCCGGCTCATCGTCGACCACCAGAACGTGCAAACCCTTGAGGGCGGGCCCATAGTCGAACGAGAAACCGTTTCCAGCCGCAGAGCCGTGCGCATGCGAGGCGGTCCCTATTGTCTCTTCCACCGAGCGAACGCCGATGAGCGGAAATCTTACGGTAAATGTGGCGCCGTGTCCTTCGCCCGGACTGTCCGCCCGGACGGTTCCACCGTGCATTTCTACCACATGCCGTACGATGGCCAACCCGAGCCCCAGCCCTCCGTGCATTCTGGTGATGGTGCTGTCCGCCTGGCGGAAGAGATCGAACATGTACGGGAGAAACTCGGCGTTGACGCCTTGCCCGGTATCGCTGACCGCAACCTGGGCATGAGAATCGAGACGCTCGAGGCGGACGTAGACCCTCCCGTCCCTGGGGGTGAATTTGATGGCATTCGAAAGCAGATTCCAGAGGACCTGCTGTAATCGATCCGGATCGCCGGAGACCAGGCCGGTTTGGGTGTCCAGGACCTTCTGCAACCGAATGTTCTTGGCATCGGCCGCCGGTCTGATGGCGTCGATCGCCGCTTCGATGATCGGAGCAAGGTCAACCGACCGCACGTCGAGACGAAGTTTGCCGGTGATGATCCGTGAGATGTCGAGAAGATCCTCGATGAGATGCGCCTGAGATTTTGCGTTTCGCTCGATGCTGGTCACCGCCCGTTTTGCCGTGGCCTCATCCAGTTTGCCGCCGTGGAGCATCTGGGCCCATCCCAGGATGGCGGTCAATGGTGTCCGAAGCTCATGCGAAACCGTCGCGAGAAACTCATCCTTGATGCGGTTGGCCTCGCTGGTCTCGCTGTAAAGGCGCGCATTGTCGACCGCTAGGGCTACGCGGTGACTGAGTTCTTCGGCCAACTCCAGATCGGACTTGGAGTACGTACGTCCAGAGATCGAGGTCCCGAAGGTCATCACGCCGATGGTTCGACTACGCGCCACCAGGGGGACGATCATTTCGGATCGGGCGCCGAGATCGCGATGCGTCTTCAGATAGCCGGCGTCCTGCGGCGCCGCGTCCGAGAGGTCCTCATACAAGACAGCCTGACCGGTACGGAGCACGGTCATGACAGGATGTAGGTCCGGCGGCAAATCAGGACTCGAACACACGTCCAGTTCTTGCAACCGCTCTTCTTTGGTCCGGTCCGCATGGACAACCACAGCCTTGCGGAAGGTTCCGTTGGGAGCGAGCAGGTTGACCGCGCAGTAGTCGGCGAGGCTGGGAACGACGAACCGTCCGACCTGTTCGAGGGTGGCGGCATAGTCGAGTGATGCGACGAGCACCCGGCTGGCATCGGCGAGGATAGCCAGCCGACGTTGCGCGGACTCAGCCTCAGACAAGGCCTGGTCCCTGGCCCGTAAGAACCGATCCTTGGCGGTGTTCGCTTCAACCAACTCGCGGGTCCGCTCCTCAACCATGTGTTCCAATTCGGTCGCATGCTTGGCCAGCGCCGACTTTTGTTCCTCCAACTGGCGCCGCAATTGGCGCGCCTGGATTGCCCGGCTCAGTGACGCGATAAAGTGGTCTCGATCGATGGGCTTCTGAATAAAATCGTAGGCGCCTCCCCTCAAGGCTTGCACAGCCACCCCGTGCTCGCCGTGCCCCGTAATGAGCAGGGTGGGAGTGTCAGGCCGGAGGGTGCGCGCCTTCGCGAGGAGAGCGAGGCCGTCCACATCCGGCATTTTGATGTCACTCACAATGGCATCGTAATCTGTTTCGGCAATCTGTTGGAGCGCGGCTCTCGCTGAATCGAAGGTGTCCACGATGACCCCTTGCATGCGCGCTTGAACAGCGGCGGGCAGTGCTTCGAGGAGAGCGGGGTCGTCGTCAACAACGAGTATACGTGCGTATGTCATGGGCAGAACTGTTCTCCTTCCTCAACAGAAAGCCAATAAGCAAAACCGAGACCGTCATGTTGCCAAAAACCTCCTTCCGGTGTCAGTGCCAGTCCCACAGCGGGATAACGCAAAGGCAGCCCCAACATGCGAAAATTACTGAGTTCCGGGTCAACCCGGTCGCGTCTCTCGGCGAGAGAAGCCTGGATGGCAATGGGCCGCAGCGATCTATCCAGAACAGATTGTCCTGGAGGGGACAGTCCGTCCCGACTGCGAATGTAAATCGAGGCGACCGGATGGCAGGTAACGCGACCGCCGGCCAGCAGAGCCTCCGACTTTCACAAAGAAATAAGAAGTGCACTGTGACAAACGCGTAGTCAATCGATCGAGGGGTATGCACCTTGCAACCATCCCTTTTCATGGTCACGCGCCGCTCTGGTGCGCTCGTGGGTGCTGCGTGAGGAGAGCAGCGAAGTCTAGAAAACCGACGGACCACGCCACGAACCATCTCGAAAGTTCAACGAGGGAGGAAAACCAAACTATCCCCGCAGAGCTACTCGACGGGTCCCCTGATCGAAAGCGATCGGCCGGTCCGATAGAGAAAGGAGATCACCATGAAAAGATTGTTGGCATGTACGGCGACGGCGGTGCTGCTGAGCGTAACGACAGTCTCGGTCCAGGCGGCGTCCGTACCCGCTGATCAGGATAACCCGATGCTGCAAGGTGAACGCCGCATCATGGGGACCGTCGAAGAAGTAAAGAGTGACCAGATCAAAGTGAATACGGGCGAGATCCAGCCGCGTTTCATTCCTCTGAAGCCAGCTAAGGACAAAGGTCTGCCGATGATCAACGAGGGTGACAAGATCGAGATTACGGTCAACGATCAGAACCTCGTTGTGGATTACCACCTGATCGATGCAAGCGGCCATTCAGTGGCTGCACACGACCACCAGGTGGTCAAGGGTCGGATTGCCAAGGCCATGGCCGTCGGACACGAAAAGGCAGTGATCGAGACGAAGGACGGTCAGGAAAAGTCCTATGAAATCCGACCCCAAGCTCGCAGTAAGATGGCGTCTATTCCGGTCGGAATCGAGGCCGTGTTCCTAGTCGATGAAACCAACAAGATCGTGGACGTGAATTTTAAGGATAAAGCGGCGGCGCAGAGCGCCGGCAAGGTGCCGGAGAAAAAATCCCCTCCCAAGGGCACTCGTTAGAACGCAGGAACCACCCTCGAGCGCCGCTCGAGGGTGGTTTTTTATTTCTACTGACCTCAGGAGTTGCGGTCCTTCTGCAAGCTAGGGCAGCTTAGGCATGACGATGTTGAGCGGTGCTCCGCTCAACGTCTTGAGAAAGGCCAGTAAGTCCGCTCTTTCTTCCGGGGAAAGGCTGAGCGGCTTCATCAGTGGGCTCAGATTTGGATTGGGCCCTCCGCCCTTATCGAGGAAATCGATCACCTCCTCCAGCGTTTTGAACACCCCGTCGTGCATGTATGGGGCGGTTTCCGTGATACTGCGGAGGGTGGGGGTCTTGAAGGCGCCCTTGTCGCGATCCAACCGGGTGACGTTGTAACGCCCCAAATCCTCCTTGAGCAAGCCCTCCTGCGGAACACCTAAATTGTGGAATTGGTTGTCCGTAAAGTTCGGGCCGTTGTGGCAGAGAATGCAGCGGGCCTTCCCTTTGAACAGAGCGAGACCTCGAACGGCCGCCTCGTCCATCGCGCCGGCATCGCCCATTGAGTATTTGTCAAAGGCGGAATTGGACGACACAATCGTCCGTTCAAAGGCCGCGATGGCCTCGGCAATGCTCTGTAAACTCACGTCTTTGCCAAAGACCGCACGAAATTGCTTTTGATAGCGAGGTATCTTCGCGATTTTCGGCACGACCGTCTCATGGGTTTCCGCCATCTCAATCGGATTGTGGATCGGACCAATGGCTTGTTCTTCCAGTGACCCCGCGCGACCGTCCCAAAACTGAAGCGGGTTGAAGGCGGTATTGAACACCGTAGGGGCTTGCCGACCGCCAGCGGTCCCGAAGGCCCCAATGGAAAATTGACGCGCATCGGCGAATCCGGTGGCGGGATTGTGGCAGAACGCGCAGGACACGGCATTATTCTTTGAGAGCCGGCCATCGAAATAAAGTTGCTTCCCCAATTCAACTTTTTGCATGTAATTCAAGTTGGTCGGGGGAACTGGTACGTATGCCGGCATCGGACCGATATCCGGCACGGCCAGGTCATCCACCATAATGAGATCGGTCGTGCCGAGCGGAGTCGCTAGATTTTCCTGCGCCGAGAGATTTTCAGGGATGTCACCGACACCCGCCAACACCCCTACCATTAGAAGTACGATCAGCCTTCTTCTGGGTCCGATCATGAAAATACCTCCTCTACGACACGAAAAGAGTCGCATAGACATGAAGGTTCGCACGCCCCGCACCATGGCGAAATCGTCTGTTGCGGTCATCCGCAGTCATTTCTGCCTGATCAGTATCCGGATCGGACAACCGGGGAATCCATACTGTTCTCGAATCCGATTCTCGAGATAGCGCACATACGTTTTCTCGACATCCTGAGGTTGGCCAACGAAGAAAGCAAACGTCGGCGGCTTCGTGGCAACCTGGGTCATGAAGACGGATTTGACGGCTTTGCTAGGCTTGCCTTTGCGGATCGGCAGAGGGTTCTCCGCAATGATCTCCTGGACGAACTTATTCAAGAGACCGGTGGGTACGCGGTGCGTGAAAGCCGCCATGACCCGGTCGATCTGGAGGAACAGGTCGGTCACGCAGTCCGGCTTCATGGCCGAGCCAAAAAGAATCGGCGCCCAAGGCAAGAATCGGAGGCGGCGGTGCAGTTCAAGGGAGTACTGGTCGCGAGCGGCCGCTTCATCGGCCCGTAGGTCCCATTTGTTCACGAGGATGATGCACGCGCGTCCTTGC
This sequence comes from Nitrospirota bacterium, assembly GCA_963703955.1. Taxonomy (GTDB): domain Bacteria; phylum Nitrospirota; class Nitrospiria; order Nitrospirales; family Nitrospiraceae; genus CAVPGK01. The sequence continues at coordinate 12,743 of CAVPGK010000027.1, forward strand.
TTGAGGATCAACCCCGCGATTTTCGTATCCTGCTCTGTGATACCTTCGACGGCGTCCAGGATCAGCACCGCAAGATCCGACCGGCCCATCGCCGTGAGGGCCCGAGATACGCTGAACCCTTCGACCCCTCGCTCGATGCGGCCCCGTCGTCTGATGCCGGCGGTATCGGTGAACACGTACCCTCGTCCCTGGTAGCTGACGGCCGTATCAATCGCATCGCGAGTTGTGCCGGGCATATCGCTGACCAGCACACGGTCTTCGCCGAGTAGAGTATTGACCAGCGTAGATTTGCCGACGTTCGGTCGTCCCACGACCGCCACCCGGGGGAGGTCCGTCGGTTCGGTCTCGCCATCCACTTCGGGCAATAGATGCACGAACCCTTCCAAGAGGTCGTCTACCCCGATGCCGTGCTCGGCTGAGACGGCATAGAACGAACCGTGTCCCACGGCATAGAAGTCAGCGACCAACGACTCGGATTTGGGGGTATCAATCTTGTTGATCGCGTAGAAGACCGGCTTGTTGACCCCGCGCAGAAGCTCGACGATCTCCTGATCGGTCGGCGTCAAGCCGGCTCGGCCATCCATGACTGCAATCAGGATGTCGGCTTCGGCGATTGCCATCTGGGATTGTTGGCGGATCAAGGAGAGCATGCCGTCGTCGGCAGAAGGATCAAGTCCTCCGGTATCGACCAGACGGAAGGGACGGCCTCGATAGCTTCCGTCCGCGTAGTTCCGGTCTCGCGTCACCCCGGGCACGTCATCGACGATCGCGTTTCGGGCTCCCAGAATCCGGTTGAACAGCGTGGACTTACCGACGTTCGGCCGGCCGATGATGGCGATCAAAGGCGGCGTAACAGTGAAGAGATCGTGCGCCATGGTCGTTCAGCTCCCGGCCGAACCCTAGCACAGGGATTTTGGGAAAGACAACGGTGGGATGGCCCAGCCCGCCTACTCCTGCAAGGATTATGGAAGAGATGTCACCACTCGGCTCAGCGTGAGGGTATAATGACTCCCCTGGCCGGCGTCATCAATGGTTACGCGTATGAGCGAATCACCAATGACAAACGGACTGGATTGGAGCCAGGTGGATGATGTGCTGCTCGACATGGACGGCACGTTGCTGGACCGGCACTTTGATAATTTCTTTTTCGAAGAGGAGTTGCCGCGGCGGTATGCCGCCAAACATGGGCTGGAGTTATCGGATGGGCGGGAGCGCCTCTTTGCGCTGTATCGAGCGGTCGAGGGCGAGCTCGATTGGACGGATCTGACCTACTGGAGCAGGACATTGGATATCGACGTGGTGGCGTTGACGAAGGAATTTGACCACATGATCGTCTTCCTTCCGGACGCCGAGGAGTTTTTGCGCCGCCTTCGTACGAGCGGAAAAGGGGTGCATCTGGTCACCAATGCTCATGCCGCCGGGGTCGCGATCAAGGCGGCGAGAACCGGAATCGATCGACATGTGGACCGCATCGTTACAGCCTTCGATGTGGGATATCTCAAGATGCGGGGGGAGTATTGGCCTGCTTGCCGGCGTGTGATCGGCTTCGATCCGATACGCACGCTGTATATTGACGACGATGAGGCGTGTCTCGATGCCGCGCATGCCTATGGGGTCCGATTCGTCTATCACAGTTCCAAGTCAAGCTCGCTCCTGCCGCCGCAGCCTTCCTCTCAGTACCCATCGATCGAAAGCTTTCGAACCTTCATGATGACCTGATCCGAATGTTGCCCGATCATTCTTGTGCACCTGCCTGTTCGAGCAATCGTACAACATCCGCATGGCCCTGGCGTTTGGCCAGCGTCAAGGCAGTATCGCCCTCTTTGAATGTTCCAGCAGCTGTTCCCCGGCTGACTCTAGTGTGCACATTCGCCTTTGCCGCCAGCAACGCCTTCACAGACGCGGTGTAGCCTTTTTGCGCCGCCGCCATCAAAGCCGTCGTCCCTGTGACCGTACTCTGATTCACGTCGGCGCCTGCCGCCAAGAGGGTTGGCACCATCGTGTGGCAGCCGTACCAGGCGGCAAAGATCAACGCAGTGCTACCTTCGTCGGTTTGCGCGCGAATGTCGGCGCCCTTCTCCAGCAGGAGTGCGGCAACGTCCGGATAACACATCGCGACGGATGCCATCAAGGGAGTGATGCCGGTGACATTTTTCGAGTTTACATCGGCGCCTTTCTTCAACAAGAGCTTCACGACATCGACCCGGCCGGACCATGCGGCATACGTCAGTGGGGTATGGCCGTTCTCATCTTTCAAGTTGACGTCTTGACCGTGCTCCAGAATCTGCTGGACCGACTGCACCGAGCCTCTTTGCGCCTCGCTGTGGAGAGTCGGAGACGCGCACCCGAGCAGAAGAGTCATCACTGAGCTCGCCGTGAAGGCGGCGAACGAAAGATAGACGTGAGTGCCGTACGTCATGGCAGACGACCCTTTCTCTCTTTCACTGGATGACTGCAAATAGGGGCTAGTATACGCAGGTGAATCGTCTCCCGCACTATCCGTTCCGCTCCGGCCGCCACTGAAGCCCGAGGGTAATGATGCGCTGGAGTAGATTCTTGTAGGAGACGCCTGCCCGCTTCGCCGATTCGGCGAAGTCTTCAGCCTGAGCGATCTGGGGGTTGGGGTTCGCCTCAAGCACGTAGACCTTTCCGTCCTTGTCGAGTCGAAGATCGACCCGCGCATACCCGCTGAGCTCCAAAGAACGGTAGACGCGTTTGCACATATGCTGGATGACTTCGTACACGCCATCGGGCACGTCCTTCAGTTCCCCCGTCTTGATCCCGTATTTTTCCTGGTACTTGGTGCTCCATTTCACTCGTTCGGTGGCGATGCGCCGCACGTCTTCCGGCATCTTCGTGAATTGCATTTCCCATACGGGAAAAACCCGCAGCCGTTGGTTGCCCAGCACGCCGACGTAGAGCTCCCGGCCGTCGATGAACCGCTCGACGAGCGCGTCCGTGCCTACGCTGTCGTGGATGAACGCCACCCGCTCGCGCAGCTTTTGCTCGTCCTCTACGACGGAGGCCTGCGAGATCCCCAGCGACGCTTCTTCGGTGAGCGATTTCACCATCAGAGGGAAGGTCAGGCGTTTGGGCAGCCGGACCTTCTGCCCTCGTCGAAAGATGGAGAACTCCGGCATGGGAATCCGATGGTAGGCCATCAGCTTCTTAGAAAGCCCCTTGTCCTTCGCCAGCAGCAAGCCGCGTGGATTGCTGCCGGTATAAGGGACCCGCAGCAATTCAAGATAGCTGACGACGTTCGGCTCAAAGATACTGACATTATGGAACGCTTCGAGAAGGTTGAAGACGATGTGCGGTTTCCAGACATCGATCGCCGTGCGAATGATGCCGAGATCTTGCTCGACCCCCAGGGGCTCCGCTTCGTGACCGATTTTCCTCAGAGTCGTCACGACGTCGAACTCGGTCTTCCACTCGACCTGCTCCAGATCGACGTTAGAGACATCTTGGGGTGGGACCAAATGTTTGTGCATCAGCACGAGGACCTTCAGGGGTTTCATAGCGCCACCCGGCGGCCTCCGCTGTAGAGGTGGTTCATGGCCTGCACGGTCAGCAGGACGGTGAATTCCTGCTTTGCCTGCTCGTCCGGGACGGCAAGGCGAAGGTTCAGCTCCCGGCAGCGGGCGATGACGTCCTCGAACACCTGGTCGATCGTGTATTGATAAGTGCCCGTCCAGCCAGCGACCAGGCGGCGGACGGGTTTTCGGATCCTGGTCAGGAAACGAGCTGCCGTCATATTCGCCGCGAACTCCGGCGAATCGGAAAAGAGTCGCCGCAGATCACGATCATAGAAGTTCGGATGCTCCACGCCGTAGTGACGCCGTTTCTTCCTGTAGTGCTGACGTAGCGTTCTGCGCAAGCGCCGTAAGGGGTCCACTTCCTCCGCGGACAGATTCAACGGCTCCTTCCCGATCAACGAATGCATGAGCCGGTCCATGTATTGAAGCTTTTTCAGCGCTGGCCAGCCCGCATACCGTTTCTCCCACATGGAGGTCGGGGTCAGCCACACGGCGAACGTTTCCGCGAAGTCCTCATCCGGGTGGCTCTGAGCATACCAGGAATCGAGGTGGAGCACGAAACTCTTGCTGTACGGTTTGGGCGAATAGTCTGCGGGATAAGGTTCGGAGGATTTGCCGAATAGCCGCTGCCGGTGCCGGCGGCGGCGAAGTGCGAACGCGTTTTCAATGGCATGCCCGGCCTCATGGCGGAGGATGCGCATGCACCACGCGGCATCGCCGCCTTCGACTTCGAGCATCTGGGTGAGTTCTAGCTTCGCGAGCCGAGGATGGGCCAGATAGAACGGAATAGCAATGCCGGGCACATCGTCCGGACAGAACCATTCATCGGACAGCCAAGCGTGAGGACGGAAGCGAAGGCCGCGATCATGGAGTTCCTGATACAGTTGTGCGATCCGCTCTTCGAGGCTGCTCCCCGCCATCTGGACGTCAAGATCGCAGAGTCGCAGGTCGAGCAGTTTCTCGTCAGGCCACCCAGTCCACTCCGGGCTATCCGTCGTTCGCTGTGGGATCGTCGGCTGTGGATCTGCGCCTGTCTGCTCCTGGCTTGTCATCGCGCTCTCGCCTGTTCTCCCGATAGGTCGAGCTGAAGCCTACCCTCAGCGTCTCTATTCAATATAATAGACAGCGGCGAGCTTGGCCAGCGCAGGCTCACCGAACGAGAAGAGCCGCGCCGGGTGCGCGACCGACACAGGACGCCGAGCTAGACGTGGGTTAGGCCCTGACGGCGATCCCTCGATACATTTCACCGATAACCCGCGGAACCCCCGGCAAGGCGTACCGATCTAGGCGCTCGATCTTCAGGTCGCTTTCGTTGATCAGGTGGTCGATGCGCCGATTAATATTGCACCCGCAGCCGATGATTCGTTGGAAAGGATTCAGACGATCTTGCCATGCAGCCACCCGGACGTGGTCGCTCCGGCCATGCTCCAGGAAGACGAATTGCCCATCCGGTTTCAGCACCCGCCGTACTTGGCGGAGGGCGAGAACCGGCTCGGCGATCGTGCAGAGCGTCCACGTGCTGACGACGCAATCAAATTGCTCGTCTTCACAGGGCAGCTCTTCCGCCGGAATGCGAACGACTTTGACCGGCATCGCCGCGCGATCGCTCCGTTTGGCGACGGTGCTTTCGAGAAAGCATCCAGGCTCGACGGCGATCAATCTGGTGACAGACTTCGGATAGTGCGGGAGATTCAGGCCGGTGCCGAAGCCGATCTCTAGGACTTGGCCATGGACCCCGGCCAGCGCCTGCGCGCGCTGCTCCTGAATGCGACGCCCGCTCATCCACCAGTCCATCAGACGCGGAAAAATATGATTGGCGTAGAATCCCATCTTGCGCCGGCCAGTATAGCAAACCGATCAGGATGTTGAAAAAGGCCGCCAGCTTCGTTCTCGCATCGCTCAGAGGCTCAACGTAGAAGAGTCGACCCCGTCTCGCCCGAATCTTGTTCGCCTCAGCAGTCTATGTTAGATTCCCTCGTCTGTCAGAATCCGCTGTCGGCGCCGATCACGCAGCGCAGGTCAGTGAATGAGCAAGGTCTACGATCATCGACTCATCGAGTCCAAGTGGCAGGCGTACTGGGAACAACATCGGACGTTTCGGGTCACGGAAGATCCGAGTCGCCCGAAGTTCTACTGCCTGGACATGTTCCCGTATCCCTCTGGCTCCGGGCTGCACGTCGGCCATCTCGAGGGTTACACCGCCACGGACATCATCTCCCGCTATAAGCGCATGCGCGGCTTCAACGTGCTCCATCCGATGGGCTGGGACGCCTTCGGCTTGCCGGCGGAACAGTATGCCGTGAAGACCGGCATCCATCCGGCCATCACTACGGCTGAGAACATCGTGACATTTCGGCGCCAAATGAAGCGGGTCGGACTGTCCTACGACTGGGAACGGGAGATCAGTACGACCGACCCTGACCTACTACCGCTGGACACAGTGGATCTTTCTGAAGCTGTTTGAGCGTGGGTTGGCCTATGTGGCGGAGGTGCCGGTCAATTGGTGCCCCGCGCTCGGCACCGTGCTGGCCAACGAAGAGATCGTAGACGGCCGGAGCGAGGTCGGTGGTTTTGAAGTCGTCCGCAAGCCCATGCGTCAGTGGGTGCTCAAGATCACGGCGTATGCTGATCGCCTGCTCGAAGATTTGAAGCTGGTGGATTGGCCGGCCAGCACACTGGAGATGCAGAAGAACTGGATCGGTCGGTCGGTAGGCGCCGACGTGGAGTTCCCGCTCGTGGACAGGAATGGCAATATTCGTATCTTTACGACTCGGCCCGATACGCTGTTCGGCGCGACCTATATGGTGCTGGCGCCCGAACATCCGCTCGTCGATGCCGTCACGACTCCGGAGCGCCGGGCCGAGATCACCGCCTATCGTGAGGCGACCGCGCGAAAAAGCGACTTGCAGCGCCAGGAATTGGAGAAAGAGAAGACCGGCGTCTTTACCGGCGGGTACGCCCTCAATCCGGTAAACGGCGAACGGCTGCCCATCTGGATCGCCGACTATGTCCTCATGAGCTACGGGACCGGCGCCATCATGGCGGTTCCCGCGCACGACCAGCGCGACTGGGAGTTTGCTCGACGGTACGCGCTCCCAATCCGTGAAGTGATTGCGGGTGGCGATGTAGAAAAGGCGGCGTTTGTCGAGATCGATCAGGGCACCGTCGTCCATTCCACTACCCCTGACGGGTCCTTCTCAATCGACGGCCTGCCGCCCGCCGAGGCCATCCCCAAGATCACGGCATGGCTCGAACACCGGCGCAATGGCCGCAAAGCCGTCAACTACAAATTACGCGACTGGCTGTTCGCGCGTCAGCGTTACTGGGGTGAGCCGTTTCCGATCATCTGGGTTGAAGGTGAACCGCGTCCGCTGCCGGAAGAGCAGCTGCCGCTCCGGCTTCCCGAGACGAACAACTTTAAACCGTCGGGAACGGGAGAAAGTCCCCTGGCGAACCTCGAGGATTGGCTGAGGACCACCGATCCGGCGACCGGCAAGCCCGTCCGCCGCGAGACCAACACCATGCCGCAGTGGGCCGGCTCCTGCTGGTATTACCTGCGCTTTCTTGATCCTGCGAACGATCGACAACTCGTGGACCCGGCTAAGGAGCGGTATTGGATGCCGGTGGACCTCTATATTGGCGGGAGCGAGCATGCCGTCCTTCACCTCTTGTACTCGCGCTTCTGGCACAAGGTGCTCTATGACATCGGGGTGGTGAGCACCCCCGAGCCGTTCATGAAGCTTGTCCACCAGGGCACGGTGTTGGGTGAGGACAACCAGAAGATGTCGAAGTCGCGCGGGAACGTGGTGAACCCCGACGAGATGATCGACAAGTTCGGGGCGGATGCCGTGCGCCTCTATGAAATGTTCATGGGCCCGCTCGAGGCCATGAAGCCCTGGAGCACCAGGGGGGTCGAGGGGATCACCAGGTTTCTGCATCGAGTCTGGCGGCTGATGGTGGATGAAGATGGCGGACTCAGCGGTGCTGTGATCGAAGCAGATCCCGCGATCGACCAACACCGCCTGCTCCATCAAACGATCAAGAAGGTCACGGTGGATTTGGAGGGGTTGCATTTCAACACGGCGATCGCACAGATGATGGTCTTCACCAACGAGATGACCAAACTCGAGAAACGTCCACGTGCCCTCTTGGAACCGTTCCTCCTGTTGCTGTCACCGTTCGCTCCCCATCTCGCCGAGGAATTATGGGAGATGATGGGGCACTCGCCAAGCGTTGCGTATCAGCGTTGGCCTTCGTACGATCCGGCGCTCGTCCTCAGCGATCGCCTCACGATCCCCATCCAGGTCAATGGCAAGCTTCGCAGCAAGATCGAGGTCCCGGCCGATTGGAGCGAGGAGCAGATCGTCGGATTCGCCCGCCAAGATACGAAACTCTCGGAATGGCTGCAGGGGAAGGCTCCGCGCAAAGTGATTTATGTTGAAAAGAAGCTCATAAATTTCGTCGTGTGACCCCAGGGGGCAAGTGAAAAGTATAAAGGTAAAACGCAAAAGGTTCGGTTCTATGGCATTGTCTTCCTATTTTTGCCTTTGCCTTCTTACTTTTTACTTGGCGGTCGGCATGCTGACCGGCTGTGGCTATCAGTTCCGTGTGCATGGTCCGGGGCCGACGATCGGGGGCACATCGGAGGCTCAGGCGAAAGCGCAGGCCAATGCGCCGACCATGTCCATCCCCAATTTTGACAACAAATCCTTCGAGCCCAACCTGGAGCTGAAATATACGAACTATGCACGCCATGAATTTGCGGCGGGAAGCGGAGCTCGTATCGTGACCGGCTCGGAGCCGTCAGATCTGGTGTTCAAAGGGCAGATTGTGACCGTGATCGTTCCGACCCTAGCCTTCACCATCGAGCCCATTAGCCAGACGCTGGAAAGTCGAGTGACGGTCATGGTGCGCGCTTCCGTGGAAGACGTTCGTGCCAAGAAGGTCATCTGGAACCAGCTCGTGACCGCCTCGTCGGAATATTTCCTGACCAATGATTTGCAATTCAATCGTATCCTGCAGGACCGCGCGCTGGAGCAGGCCGGCCAGTTGATCGTGCAAGATCTTGCCGCCCGGTTTCAGAGTCACCTCGACACCTATGGAATGGGTGTCGCACCGGATACGGCGCCCGTTCCGCGGCTGCCGACTTCCCCCGGCCGGCGGTGAGGCCGGCAGGCGGTTAACATGAGACTCATGAAAGCCCACGAACTCGAGAGCGCCGTCAAGAAACATGCGGTGGGGCCTCTCTACTTGATTTCAGGTGAGGAGGATTACTTACGCGATCAGGCGGTCGCCGTCGTCAAGTCGGCGGTGTTGGGCGAGGACGGAGCTGGGTTGGCGGAATTCAACTTCGATATCGTGCATGGAGATGAGAGTGACGCCTCGGAGATTCTGAGTCGAGTCGGAGAAGCGCCGGCCTTTGCCGCCCGCCGGCTCGTGCTCGTGAAGTCCGCGGAAAAGCTATCGCCTCGCGACGGTGACGCGCTGCTGCCATACCTGAAGACGCCGTGCGAGACCACCACGCTGGTGTTCGTGACGCCAAAGCTGGATGGCCGGACGAAATTTGCCCTGGCGCTGAAGGAGGAGGCCGTCGTGGTGGACTGCTCGCCGATGCCCGACCAGCAACTGCCGATTTGGATTCGAGCCGAGGCCGGCCGTTTGGGCGTGCATGTCAATGAAGACGCCGTGTTGCTGCTCCGCGACATGGCGGGGAGCGGATCCTTGGCGCTTGTCAGGCGCGAACTAGAAAAACTAGCTGCCTACGTAGGTGAAGGCCGGGCGATTGGACTCACCGAGGTGGAAGCCGTGCGGGGTAGCGAGGTCGGCGCATCGGTCTTCGACCTCACGGCGGCCATCGGCGCGCGGAACTGTGTGCGCGTGCTTCGCATCGCAGCAAGGAACCTGGAAGCGGGAGAACCTCCTTTACGGATCCTGGGCTCACTGATCTGGCAATACCGTCAGGTCTGGAAAGCAAAAGACGTGTTGAGACAAAACCGCGAGACCGAAGCGGGACGGCTCCTCCGGATGCCTCCATTCAAGGCGAGGGAGTTTTTGGGAAAGTTCTCGGAGTCTCACCTGAGGGCGGCCTTCAGGATGTTCTTGGAAACCGACTCCAAATTGAAAGGCGGCAGCGCAAGCGCGCCCGGGCGGGTCTTGGAGGCGTTGTTGCTGGATCTGTGCCGAAGAGCAGGATCAGGGTCCACCCCTGGGGGTCAAGCCTCGCTCATGAAATCTCCATCGGCGACCCCTGGAGTCGTGAAGACGACCCGAATGATTCGAACTGTTAGGCCTGCGAGGCCGTTACCGCATTGACCTTTGCGGTGAGACGGGACACCCGACGGGAGGCAGTGTTGCGCTTGATCACCCCTTTGGTGGCCGCTTTGTGAAGAGCCGAGGTAGCTTCACGGAGGGAGGCCTTGGCCTCCTCAGCGTTCTTCTCCTCGACGGCGCTGAGCACCTTCTTCATGAGACTCTTGACCGAGCTGAGGACCGTCCGGTTCCGCTGATAGCGTTTTTCGGCCTGCCGCGCCCGCTTGATCGTCGATTTGTGCACAACCGGCATAGTCCACTCCCAGTGTGAAAAGAGGCAGGTTTGTAACACAACAGGTGCAGTGGGGTCAAGGGTTGAAGGACGCAGGGCTGGCTGGGCTGCCTGCCAGTGCTCGCGTACCGCGCTGGATGAACTCATGGAGCGCAGGGACAACTACCCAGTCACCCCGTAGAGAAAGAAAGGACTGAAAGGAGCCCGTGATGTCGAGGGTTGAGGCGCGGGATCGGTTAATACTCGCGTTGGATGTGCCGTCAGAAGACGAAGCGGAACGGCTGTTAGACCGTGTTGGGGACGCCGTCGGTTTCGTGAAGATCGGATTAGAGCTGTACACGGCGGCCGGGCCACAGATGGTCACACGGGCCATCGCGCGCGGGAAGCGGGTATTCCTGGATCTGAAGTTTCTGGATATTGAAGAGACAGTCCGGCGTGCCACTGCGCGCGCCGCTCAGATGGGCGTCGAGTTCCTGACCGTTCACGCGAATCGAAAGGCGCTCAGGGCGGCCGTGGAAGGACGCGGGACTATCCCAGCCGATCGGCCCGGCCTGAAACTGTTGGCGGTGACGGTGTTAACGAACTTTGATGCAGGCGATCTTCGCGACATGGGCATTCAGTGGGGTGTGGCCGATCTGGTGGCCGCCCGAGCCAAGCTGGCGGCGGAAGTCGGTTTCGATGGAGTCGTCGCGTCCGGGGAGGAACCGGCGGCGATCCGTGAAAAGGTGGGGAAGGATTTTCTGATCGTGACCCCGGGCATCCGTCCGGGCGATCGAGGCGCCGACGAGCATGCGCGAGTCACCACCCCCACGCATGCGATCACCGCAGGAGCGGATTATCTGGTCGTGGGTCGGCCGATTCGAGATGCGGTTGACCCCAGAGTAGCCGCGGAGAAGATTGTGTCGGAGATGCAGGCAGCCTTCGATGCAGGGTCGGCTTGACGGCCCTTGTTGCTCGCGCTCCCCCGGCGCTGCTAGGGATAGCAGCCGTATTGCGAGCCTTCCACCCCGTTTGTTAAGATGACTGCCTCCGCCACCATCCTCACAAGCACCACACTGAACGGTGGGTGTAGCTCAACGGTTAGAGCGCTGGACTGTGGCTCCAGAGGTTGCGGGTTCGAAACCCGTCACTCACCCCAAATTCTTTCTCAGCCGTTTCTTTTGAATCAAAGACTTGCGGTATCATGGGTACCCGCTTCCACGGCAGAGGGTCCGCCTGGGGTGCAGATTCGACTTCTGTGAGCGCAGTCTTCACGGGGGCATCTAGTTTATCAACTGCCTGTTTGTTGCTTCCGGGTATTAAGTGTCCATACAGGTCTACCGTGACCTGTATTGAACTATGCCCCATTTGCTCTTTGACATAGACGAGGCTTTCTCCTTGCTGCAAAAGGAGTGAAGCGAAGGTATGCCGGAGATCGTGAAACCGGACTTGACGTAGACCCGCTGCTTGTAAAAGCCTGTGAAAGACTTTTCTTAGCGTATTGTGATGCAAGAGCTGTCCTCGTTCATCACAAAATACCCATTGAGGAATTTTTGACGTGCCTTGTGTGGAAGCCTCTAATTGGCGATCCATGTACAGGTCTTTCAGTGCCTGAGTTAATTCAAGAGACATATCGACACGTCTGATTTCCCCACTTTTAGGCGTAGCTATTTGCTTCCGGGTGTAGTTGCGTCGGACTTCAAGAAAACGCCCGTTGTAATCAATGTCTCCCCATTGAAGGGCGATCAACTCCCCCTGCCGAAGCCCTGACCTGAGAGCGCACAGGAACACAGGGAAATACCGTGGAGCATAGGTGCGGACGTTATCGAGAAAGATAGCGACCTCTGCGCGAGTCAGCGGGTCAACCTTCCGTGTTGGGCCGCCGCCGGTTTCAAAGACACCGAGTTAGGTGTATGGATGAAACCGGAGGTGAGCCATGGAGCGACGGAAGTTTACGCGGGAGTTCAAAGTTGAGGCCGTCAAGCTGATTAGGGAACGCGGAGTGACGGTGGCGCAAGCCGCACGCGATTTGGGCGTGCATAGCACGGTGTTGAGGCGCTGGGTGCAGGAGTATGCAGCCGATCTGCAGCAGGCCTTTCCGGGCCAAGGACAGATGAAACCCGAGCAGGAGGAGCTCGCGCGGCTCCGCCGTGAAGTTCTGAAACTGAAGGCGGAGCGGGACATCTTAAAAAAAGCCGCGGCCTACTTTGCGAAGGAGTCACTGTGAAGTTCGCCTTCATCGCGAAGCACCGGGGGATCTGGCCGACCGGTTGGTTATGCGAGGCGCTCGGTGTCTCGCGGGGAGGGTTTTATGTCTGGCTGACCCGGCCGCTGAGTGGACGGGCGCGGGCCGATGAGCAGCTACTGGCCAGAGTGCGGACCAGCTTCCTCACCAGCGATCGCACGTACGGGGCTCGGCGTGTCTGGCACGACCTGCTCGCGGAGGGAATCGCCTGCGGCCTCCATCGGATTGAGCGGCTGATGCGACAAGCGGCCTTACGAGCACGTCCTAGGCGGCGACGGGTACCGCTCGACACGGGCGTGCACTCGACGAACGCCCTGGCCCCGAATGTGCTCAACCGGTCCTTCGACGCCTCGTCTGCGAATCGCAAATGGGTTGCGGACTTCACCTATATCTGGACCGCCGAAGGCTGGCTCTACGTCGCCGCGGTCATCGATCTCTTTTCGCGACGGGTGGTCGGCTGGTCCATGAGTGCGACAATGACCGCGCAACTCGTCACCGATGCGCTCGTGATGGCGCTCTGGCGGCGGGGGAAGCCCGAGACCGGGCTGCATCACTCTGATCGAGGCAGCCAGTACACGAGTGAGCCTTTCCAGCGGCTCTTGGCCGACCACGGCGTCACCTGTAGCATGAGCCGGGCCGGCAACGTCTGGGACAATGCGGCAATGGAGAGCTTCTTCTCCTCACTAAAAACCGAACGCACGGCAGCTAAGACATACCGCACGCGAGCCCAGGCTAGGGCCGACGTGTTCGATTACATCGAACGTTTCTACAATCCGACGCGGCGGCACTCCACGCTCGGGTATCTCAGCCCGATGGAGTTCGAAATGAAGGCCGGAGTAGCGTAAGCGGGTGTCAACCACACCGGCAGCAGCCCAGACCTCTGCGCGAGTCAGCGGGTCAACCTTCCGTGTCTTGCTAACCTTGGGTAAAAATTTCCCCGGTTTAAGAGCTGTGTTAACCGACACCAAGCCGTCTTCTACGGCATGGCTCATGAGGCTACTGAGGCGAGGTATAACCAAAAGGTGGGGAAATAGAAAAGAGGCGGTGTATCCTCACGGGTGACGAAACCCAACCGGCTGGGCTTCCCAGCCAGAATAGGAGGACGACACCGCCATGGAGAAGCAGAGCACAGAGCCAGGGGAAGCGTCAAGCGTGAAGTGGGAGAACTTGGAAACGTGGGTACGTGGACATGTGCAAGGATTCATCCAACAGGTGCTGGAAGAAGAAGTCAGCGAGTTCTTGGGGCGCCAGAAATCGCAGCGCCGGCGGCCGCGCGAGGAGCGTGGCTATCGGAATGGCTATGGGAAACCGCGCCGCGTGACCCGAGCTGCGGCGACGATCACCGTGCAGCGGCCCGGTCCGGACTGTGAAGCCCGGTTTGTCAGTCAGGTGTTGCCGCTGTTCAAACGCAAGAGCACGACGATCGAGACTCTGGTGCCGGAGTTGTATCTACATGGGCTGGCGCTGGGGGACTTCGAGTTGGCGCTCCGAGGCCTATTAGGGGATGGGGCACCCTTGTCCGGCTCCACCGTGGCGCGGCTGAAGGAGAAGTGGCAGGGAGAACTGGCCATCTGGCAAGGCCGTCGCCTCGACGAGGTCGAAGCGGTGTATCTATGGATCGATGGGATCTATGTAAAGGCCGGCTTGGAGAAGGAGAAGGCGGCACTGCTGGTCGTGTTGGCGGCTCTCAGTGATGGGCGGGAAAGTGCTCGTGGCAGTCACGGCAGGGTACGGGAATCCACGGAGAGTTGGGGAACGGTGCTCCGTGAGCTGCGCGACCGTGGGTTGCGGCCACCCCGGTTGGTGGTGGGCGATGGACACCTGGGGATCTGGAGCGCCTTGCGCCAGGTCTATCCGGAGGCCGAGGAGCAGCGCTGTTGGAACCATAAGATCGTCAATGTGCTCGATAAGCTGCCGAAGCGGCACCAGGCGGCTGGCACGGCGCTCCTCCGCCGATACCCGGCACCCCTACGCGCCGGGAGGCCGAACGGCGCCGCGATCAGTTTGTAGCTTGGTGTGCGCAACACGGCTATGCCGACGCGGCGAAGTGCGTGATGACCGACTGGAGCGGCTGGTCACCTTCTACCGCTTCCCGCAGCCTCACTGGCAGCATCTGCGAACGTCAAATCCCGTGGAGTCGCCGTTCGGAGCTGCGCGCCTGCGGACCGATGCCGCCAAGCGGTTCAAACTGGTGAAGAATGCCACGGCGGTGATTTGGAAGATGCTGCTGGTGGCGGAACACACCTTCCGGCGCGTGAAACATCCGGAGCTCATGCCCGCGGTCTATCGAGGCGTCACGTTCATGGATGGAATGCAGGTGGAAAAAGAGGTCGCCGCCTAATTCTATTTACACACTTCTTGACATGACTTCACTGCTTGAGGTATAACCAAAAGGTGGGAATAAATAGAAAAGAGGCGGTGTATCCTCACGGGTGACATCCCGTGGAGTCGCCGTTCGGAGCTGCGCGCCTGCGGACCGATGCCGCCAAGCGGTTCAAACTGGTGAAGAATGCCACGGCGGTGATTTGGAAGATGCTGCTGGTGGCGGAACACACCTTCCGGCGCGTGAAACATCCGGAGCTCATGCCCGCGGTCTATCGAGGCGTCACGTTCATGGATGGAATGCAGGTGGAAAAAGAGGTCGCCGCCTAATTCTATTTACACACTTCTTGACATGACTTCATATTC
>CAVPGK010000028.1:0-29900 GCA_963703955.1 Nitrospirota bacterium
ACCCCAGTTGTCCCCCCTCCGCCGACCCCAAGGGTGATCCCGCTGTCCACGCCCAGTTTCACGGTGCCTCCTCCATGAAATCGCTCCAAGGCTGAGGAGGTCAGAACCGCAAGCACCACCTCGGAGGCATCGGCGCCGGCCTGGACGCCGATGCTGGTTGCGGACATCCGATAGAAGGCGGGCGGCGACCATCCTCCCTTGGCGAAGTCCTGAGCGAGGAGCACTCCGCTCCCGCCGGCCCCGCCGACGAGGAAAGCGCCGCGCAGGAGTTGTGGAACGATGAACACGGCCTTGATATCGCGCGCATGACGACGATACCAGGACCGATTCTCCTGGTCTGAGAGAAATTTCTCGAACGTGAGCCTCGCCCGATCGACGAGTTCCTGCTGTTTCGAAAAGTCGCCCGCAACACCATGGGTCGGACCCAGCGCGAGCAGCAGGGTGATCAGCAAACCGGCGAGCCCGGCCGGCCGCAGTCGAAATGTCCCAGGATTTCGTGACATCCCTGATGTCCTCGCGGGCGTCTCCTACTTGATGACTTTAGCCACGGCGTCGCGTAGGTCGGTCGATTTGGGGTTCTCGACGCTGTGTTTGACCAGGATGTCCGTCGGCCGCACGTCCTTCCCGTAGTAGGCCGCATTGGAATCATTCGACACGGCGACTAACGCTCCGTCCAGTTGCATGCCCGCAAAGATGCCCTTGCTGCTGGCATACGAGAGAAGGTCGGCCGTCACCCCTGTGATCGCTCCCCCTCCCCCGGCAGAGCCCGCCGAGAGGCCCGCGTCGACGCCCATTTTGAAGTCGTTCCGATAGAACTGTTCGAGACCGCGTGTTGTCCTGATCAGGAACACCAGTTGGGACACATCCGCGCCGGCTTGCAAGCCGAAACTCACCGAGCCCATCGTGTAAAAGGCCGGCTGCGACCAGGCTTTCGTCTTCTCATCGCGGACGAGAAGGACGCCGCTCCCGCCCCTGCCGCCGAAGATAAACGCGCCCCTCAGCAACTGGGGGACGATGAAGATACCTTGGGATCCTTCGTTACGTCAGCCTGGAGGGAGGCTTTCAGGTCCGGATTGGCGCCAAAGGCTTCGATGGTCATCTTCGCCTTGTCGATGAGCTGTTGCTGTTCGGCAGAATCTGCCGTGATTGCCGGTGTTGCCGGAAGGGCAACCAGCGCAGCAACCCATATGGTGGTGAGAATGAAGAATGCCGCTATCGAACCTGTTTTCCGCCTCGTTCTACCATTCATGCGCGTGCCTCCTTAGTGAATTGGTGGGCCGTGTAGCACGGCTCTCTTGTGTTATGTATCTATGAGTTGGTGCTTCTTACCGCGGTAAGCGTCTTGTCGTGGCAAGAATGACGTACGTGCTAGCCGCTAACACTACACTCGTTCTCCCGGGAAAACAACAGGCAATTGTGACGGTGCTTCTGCCATTCCGGATGAGGAAGTCCAGGTACTGGGAAATGATCACCTTCGATCGTCGCCGCGATCTGAAGGAGATGACATGCTGGGAAGGGAGCAGGGACTCCTGTCAACGTCTGGTCGCGTTGCCTGAGCGGATCGCTCCCGCAATCTCGCGACTCAGTGCGGCGAGCGCGCGGCTAAGCGCAGCGATAAGCGCGTCATAGCATTCACCGCCGATGAGGTCTCGCACCACTGACCGACCGGTAGCGGCTCACCGGAAGCGCGATGCATTGTCCAAAGTGAGTCGATCATGATGGTCGCCAAGGGTTGAATCGAAGTCGCGGAGAAACAGATAGGCTTGCCATTCTCTCAGGTACCGACCACACGTAGTCCGCTGGCCTTGGCGGCAATGGCCAGCGCACCGTCGTGGGTGGTCATCACAAGATCCGCACCCGTCCGCTCCCGCCATAGCAGGGCGGTCGCCAGATGGATCGCATCCAGAGTCCCAAGCGCGGTGGGGAGTGGTTGAGCGGCCCGCGCAAGAACGGGACGGGTCAACTCGATGACTTCAATCGCCTCGACCAGCCGGAACACGGCCTCTCGCCGCATCGCGATCTCATCGTCCCGTAACCCTTCAGCGAGACGCAGCCGGTCCAGCGTGCGCAGACACTCGACCTCTACCAAAGCGGAAGCAACCCCTTGCTCGATGATTCGCCACTCTTTGAGGGCATTCGCCTGACCGAGGACGACGCGCAGCAGGACCGAGGAGTCGAGATAGGCAATCACCGCTCGCCCTGCCGTTCCTCCAACAGGAGCGACACAATGTCCCTCCGCAATCGCAGTGGCGGCGGCAGCGTCACACGGCTGAGCTTCGGGGCCCCCGGCAGAGGTGAACGCACTTTAAGCGAGGCGCCGTCCTGCTCATAAGGCAGAATACGCGCAATGGGGGTGTCGCGATCCAGTACCGTGAGGCTCCGGCCGCTCCGGACCTTCCTCAGGTACTCGCTCAGACGACTCTTCAGATCGGCGATGCGAACAGTGTTCATGGCTAGATAATAGTCAAAACTGGTCACGAACGCAATAGAACTATCTCTATGAGATCGTGCCGGTGAGGTGGCTCCTGAGACGACAAAATTTCTGACACCACTTCCGGTCTGCCAAACCGGGCTAAAAAACTTTCTTGACATAGAGCCCTATATCGATAAGGTTAGCCATATGAAAACGACGCTCAACATCGACGACTCCCTCATGGCCCAGCTCAAGCGAGAAGCTGCGAGGCAATGACGAACAATGTCGGAGTTGGTCGAAACGGCCCTGCGTCTCCTGTTTCAGGCTCAAAAGAGCCGACGTCCCCTCCCTCCACTGCCGTCGTTCAAGAGCGGTGGGTATCTGGTGGACATCGCTGATCGTGACGCCTTATACCAGGCCATGGAAGGGCGCTAGTGTTCGTGGTGGACACCAACGTGCTGGCGTACGCACGACGAGGATGCGCAGGCCCATCGCCGCTGCCGCGAGATGCTCGACGGATGACGCCGTCAACGATCCGCTTGGTACACAACATGGGGCGTGCTCTACGAATTCCTTCGGATCGCCACCCACCCCCGCGTCCTGCGTAATCCCTGGACGGTGAGCAAGGCATGGAGTTTCGTGGACGCGATGCTGGCATCACCGGCGCTGGGCATGTTGGTCGAAACGGATCGTCATGCCGGCGTCGTGGACCAGGTGTTCCGTGAAGTCCCGCACCTGAGCGGCAACTTGCTCCACCTGCGCACACCGCTGTTCTCATGCGCGAACATGGAATCCGGCGTATCTACACCCGAGATACGGATTTCCATCGCTTCCCTTTTCTTGAAGTCGTCGATCCCCTCCAGGCCTAGCGCGGTCCTTCCCGAGAACGCGGACTTCCGTATGACTCGCGTTCGCTGAATGACCGACATGCGTTCTTCTGACATCCTGGCCGGCGATGTTCGCACTGATGTTCGCACTAAGGCTGGAGAAGAACTCTTTGTGGAGGTGACTCGACAGGTATCGACAAATCCATGAGACCGACCCGCTCGTGATCCTCCCGCACGTTCTGCGGGCTAGTGCTCTATCAAAATCCGTCCCCCTCGCAACGTCCATTGATCAACGTCTTGCCTCTGGAACGCCCTCCCTCTAAGATGCCAAGCCTATGAAGCCTGAAAAGGAACATTGATTGATCCGCCGCAGGCTCGCACAAGACCTCGGAGAGACCGGCAGCCCTTCGGGCCGCTTCTCAATCCGAGGTTATTGTCTCCACGTCCCGACAATAAGTCGGGCATGCCGTCATCCTCCCTCCAACAATCTCGCACCCATGCCTAGCGCCTCGGCTTCATTGGCGACGCGTAGGACGGCGGCTTCTGTCGTATCACGAGAAAGACCTCACTTCTATTGCCGTTGGCCCATTCCGGCCGAGGCTTCTGTGAATGACGCGGGCTCAGGCGCGAGGCTTTTGATGATCCTCGCTATCCTCTTGCTGTTCATCCTGGCCCCCGCCGTCACACACGCCGACGAGGTGATACTGAAAAACGGCGATGCCGTCCATGGCAAGATTCTGGGGATGGAAAATGAACAACTCGAAATAGATACCGATTTCGCCGGCAAGATCAAGATCGACTGGGAGGACATCAAAAGCCTGACGTCGGACCGCCGCCTTTTCCTGATCTTCTACTCCGAAGCTCAAATACCTGAGGGGGTCGGCATTCGAGACGGCGACCGGCTCATCGTGACCAAGCTGGAGGCCGGCGGACCGATTCGTTTGTCGGACGTGAAGGCCATCAATGCGCGAGCTCTCTATTATCGAGGAAACCTCAACGTGGGCGGAAATTCTACAACCGGAAACACCGACACGCAGGCGCTCAATCTATCGGGGTCGTATACGCATCGTCAGGATCGTCACCGGTTGCTGGTGGACGGGAAGTACAACTATGGCACGGCTAAGGGTCAAATAGTCGCGCAGAACGCCGCCGGATCGTTCAGGTACGACTACTATCTGACCAGACAACTCTACGCGGTGGGAAGTCAGCTCTTCGAGTATGACCTCTTCCAGAATCTAGCCATACGCAGTACAACGATGGCCGGTCTTGGGCATGATTTTTTTGACTACAAGAGCCATCTCTTGACGTTCGGCGCCGGCCCTGCTGTCGTGTACCAGAATTTCACCACCGAGCCGGATACCATCTCCCCTTCGGCCACGTGGTTCGTTCGCTGGTACCGGGAGTTCCGCGGCGGGGACGTGAGGCTGTTCCACAATCATCAGGGGTTTCGAGACTTTGGGGCCAGCACCGCGTTCCGTCTGAACGCGGACCAGGGCATTCGCGTGACAATCATCGGGGACTTCTCTCTGAATCTCGAATACGACCTGCGATTCAATACCGAGCCGGCGCCGGGTCGCAAGGAACTGGATCAGACGTTCATTTTTGGGGTCGCATACGAAATCGAACGCTAGTGAGGCGGTTCTCTCTGGTCTTAAGCCGCAACAGGAAGTCGATGAAACGTCTGATCCAGCCGGCGCCGCTCACCGACACCGGCAAAGCGGCGCGGTTGACGCGAAGAGACATCAGCGATCGAGCACGGATGGTGCTGCCAGGGTTGCTTCCAGGGTTGAGCCCTTCCCCACGGCGTCCAGATGATCATCGATCCATGCCGCGGCGATCCGACGCCCGATGTCATGGAGATGCCGCAGGAAGCGCAATTCATTGTTGACTTTGCTCGAGGCGCCGAACTCGCGGAGTTCTTCAGCATGGATCTCGTGCAACCGGGGGTGCCGGTCCTTCAAGGGATGATCATCATGATCCCTGCCGGGCAGCGCAAGGACATATTTGATTGCTTCCAGCTCTAGAAATAATGCGGTGCTAAAGGTGATCTCATTGATCCTATCGATGATGTCACCAGCCGTCCGAGGAAGCTCGGGGCGAGTCAACGGATTAATGCCGATCAAGATGACGTCATCAACCGTTGTCTCTCTAAAGAGCGGGGCGATCGCCGGGTTCCCCGAATAGCCGCCGTCCCAGTAGGCTTGGCCATCGATTTCAACCGCCTGAAAGCTGAGTGGCAGGCACGCGGAGGCCAGCACCGCATCCACTGACAACTCAGCATTACTGAAGACCTTTCGTCTTCCTGTCCGGACATTCGTGGCGCACAGGAACACGTGAATGTCCTCGTTGCGCCGGATCCCCTCAAAATCAATCGATTCGGCGAGCAGGTCACGTACCGGATGATAGTTGAGCGGGTTGAGCTGATAGGGCGACCACACACGGGACATCAGATCGAAAAACAGATAGACCGGTGAAGAATCGAGACTGAAACCCCCGAAACCCAACGGATTGCACAGTGCTGCAAGGCCCGGCATTCGCCCGACTGCCTCCCACATCGCGCTCAGCGCGGCTCTGCCGGCTTTCGGGCCACCCCGGGAGAGACCATCGGCGAGGGCTATGGCGTTCATTGCGCCGGCGCTTGTCCCGCTGATCCCCACAATCTCAAGGCTCTCTTCCTCAAGCAGACGATCGAGCACGCCCCACGTAAAGGCGCCATGTGAGCCACCGCCTTGAAGCGCCAAATTGACTTTGCGTGTCGGCATAGAAACCTCCTGCGGACGATTGAAACCTTCCGTTAACGGTGTCGGTTCGCAGAAACTCTGCGGACCGCTTCATTTGCTGTGCTATTTTTTCGGCGGGAATCGCTCCAGGATTTTCTGGACAGCCTCGTTGATCCTCTCTTGCCTCTTGTCCGGACTGATGTTCTCCTTGACCTCGGCTTGGGCCGATCCTCGCCAGACCAACTGCCGGTTTGACGCATTAAGCAAGTCCAGGATCAGGGTGCCTTCCTCGTAGTCACTCGCGTACGTCGGCCCTCCGCCACCTCCGCCTCGATAACCCCAGCCTGGCTGATACCACGAAGCATCTGAGACTGTGGTCACACCCTGCTTGCCTCGCACCGCGACATGGTAGGCAACCAATAGATCCGGCTTGGCGCCTGAGTCCTTCGTCAATCCTTTGGCGGTCAACTGTCTCTCAACGGCCTCTCGGATTCTCGAATCCAGAAGTGTTTTGTCGAGCCGTGGATCTCCGGTTGATTGCTGCGGCCCCGGCGCCCAGTTGTACGTGTGATAGGCGGAAAAGTTGGCCTTCGGGTCATGATCCGAGGTGACCTCTATGGAAGAGCAGGCACTGAACGCTAAAAGTAGAACCACAATCAGGAGTTGGCGCTCAGCTCGCATGTGCTGACCTCTCTCTCGCAGGCAATCGCGCCAACGGCATTCCCGGGTGCAGCCACTTCGCAGCGAGGCTCGCGCTCATGATGGACATATGTGGTGTCGGATTGTCAACCTTGTCGGAACTCACGTGACTCCTTCTTGGAGTGACGGAATTTCTCGTACAAGGAATCAACCGAAGGCCGAACCGTAATTCCATCTATGCCATATCACTTCAACGGACCATCGTCGTAAGTCGCCTGGGGACAAGAGTGGGAACCTGAGCCCTTTCCTCCTCCCCTTAGCGCTTACCGTCGGCGCCCACTTGACAGCTAGATGTGTGGGCTGATACATATTCCCATATGAAAACAACTGTGGAGATATCTGATGCCCTCCTGAAGGAGGCCAAACGAGTCGCCTCCTCGGAACATACGACTGTCCGGGCGCTTATCGAGCATGGTCTTCGTCGAGTTCTGGCGGAACGCAAACGCGTGCGCACCTTTCGCCTCCGGAAGGTGACATTCAAGGGGCAAGGCCTCCAACCGAACCTGGATGCCGGCGCCTGGGACCGGATTCGTGACCTCGCCTACGAAGGCCGCGGGGCATGATTGCCCTGGATACCAACCTCCTTGTATACGCCCATCGGGAAGACTCCCCCTGGCACAACAAAGCGTACGCCCAGATCCTTAATCTGGCTGAGGGCCGTTCATCGTGGGCCATTCCCTGGCCCTGTCTGCACGAGTTTCTCGCCATCGTCACCCACCCTCGGATTTACAACCCTCCGACTTCCTTAGGCGTGGCCATTGACCAAGTCGAAGCGTGGCTTGAAACCCCCAACCTCACAATCCTGTCGGAAGGCGATGGGTATTGGCCTGAACTCCGCATCACGCTGGAGAATGGCCAGGTCATTGGCCCCCAGGTGCACGATGCCCGGATAACTGCGATCTGCCGATTTCATGGCGTACGGGAACTGTGGACTGCTGATCGGGACTTCAGCCGCTTCCCCGGCCTCCTTGTCCGCAACCCTCTCATCAATTAGCCACCCTCCCTCATACTTCGCGACCCGCTCCATGGGAGAGGCAGGCCCCAGGCGATCATCACGCCGCTTGGTCCCACTTATCTTGGTTTCTTATGTACCGAGCGGGCGCGTGGGACTTTTCGCCGGTGCCGCGAACCACTGATCCTTCGGCACCACCTTGGGTGTTTGCGGGTCGCCCTCATAGGCGGGCGTCATGATCTGGACGCCATGTTCATTGAACACATCGAGGATGTTCTGGTGCAGGGCCGTGTAGAGCTGCGGCATGGCCTGCGGATTGTCACAGTACGCGTTGAGTTCGTAGGTGACGGCAAAGTCGCCCAAGGACTTCTGGAGGACGTAGGGCAACGGCTCCTTGAGCAGTCCGGGCGTGCGTTCCGCCGCAACCCGCAGCATGGCTTCTACTTGTCTCCACGACACTTCGTAGCCGATGCCGACGGTGGTGTGCAGGATCAATCCACGAGACTTGGCGAGCGTACTGTAGTTGATGACATGGCTGTTCAGGATCAGCGAATTCGGCACGACAACCTCTTCGTTCTTGATCGTGCGCAAATGCGTGACGAGCAGCCTCATCTCCACCACGTCCCCGGCAATATCGTCGACCCGGATACGATCGCCGAGCTTGAACGCGCGGCGGTAGGTCATGGTATAGCCCGCGATCACGTTGGCGATCACCGATGAGGAACCCAGTGAGAAAATTACGCCGAGAAAGATCGAGACCCCTTTGAACGCGTCGGATTGCGAGCCGGGAATATAGGGATAGGCCATGACCAGCGCAAAGGCGATGACCAGCAGACGGACGATCCTATACGTCGGCATGGCCCAGTCACGCTCGAAACCGGTCAGCTTGATCCTGCCTCGATCGATGCCCGCAAAGAACAGCCGCATAGCTCCCAAGCCGTAGCGCGTCATCAGAATGAGAATCGCGAGAAACGCCAGATTCGGCAAGGTGTTGAGGAATGCAATCCCCATGGTGCGCAAGGGATCCAGAAAGATCGCGAAGAGTCGTTGTGCCAGCGGCCGAGTCCACGGATACAAACCGAGCACCAGATTCAAATACACATACCCGAGCACCAGCAGCGACACCACGCGCAAGATGTTGAGCAGGTTCCGCAGCGAGGTCCATAGTCGCTCGGCCTGAATGATCTGGAAGGACTGGGCTTGCAGCCCCTCGATGCGCGATTTGAAGCGCTGCTCGGCGGTCGCATCCAGCCACCGAAATCCGCGCCGAAGCGCGCGGAACAGCAGGACGGCGAGCAGTGTCGCGCCGAGCGCGTATAGCGTGTTGATCAACAACACACGCGAACTACGGTTGTGCCGATACGAGCCGATGGCCTCGATCACTCTCGCTCGTATCGCTTCCGCGAGGGTTTGTCGTGAGACGCCTTCAGGGCCGGCATCGGCATCGAACACGCTCACTATCAAACGGTCGCCGGCGAGAATATTCGTTTTCTCCCCCGCTTCCTCGATGCGCAGCGTCTGGGCGGAGACGGACCGATCGCCTGCAATGGCCTCAATGCGTGCGCCGATGGCCTGCGCGCGCCGCTCGGCCGGGTACGCCGTTACGCCGCGCACACGAAACAGGATCTCGCCATCCAGCGTGACCGTTGCCGTCGCAGGGCCGACCGGCGCCTCGATGTCGGATGTGCTCGGCGAGGGACTCCCTGAGGCAGCGGTGGCAGGCGCTGCCGCAAGACACGCAATCAACAAGAAGCCGAGAACCCCCATCCGCTCGCGACGGCTTCGACGTACCTCGCCTTCATGTTGAATGAACCAGAGAGCGCATCGCGTCCGCACTGGCGGCCGCTGATCTCCATGGCGGGATACCAGGAAACACATGACGACGGTGGCTTTCTTTCCGGACTTTGGCGCGAATGATCCGGATTTCATAGCTCACTCCTTTCAAACGATGATCTCATAAGCCAGACGTGATCTTGGCGGGGAAGACACGGGGCGACGGAGCCATCCGCCTGCAATTGCGAGGACCACCGGCCTTGCGAGAAAGAATGAAGGCGCGTCCGCTAACGGAGGGGCATCTCGGCGAAGCCTATCAAAGGGTCGGCGCGTTCGGAAGCCTGGGGGGATCAGCCGGAGCGATTCCGGAAACTCAGCACGTGGAACTCCCACGGATTGAGTTCCACATACAACCCGGACTCATACAATTCCTTCCCGTCCCGATCGAAGACAACTCCGGTCATGGCATCGGTCAGCCGCCAGGATCGCCCGGCCAGGTCATCCCATGGGACCCGGACGCGCGCTTGCGACTGGGAGTCCGATAGATTCACGACGATCAGGTGGCGATCCTCACCCTTCCGCCAACACCACGCGACCAGATTCTGGTAGCTGGCGTTGTCCGGCCACCCGGTCCGCTCACACAGGCTCCACGTCCCGTCCTTGAAGACGCTGCGATTGATGGCCTTTAACAGGCGGCGGTAAAAGTCCTGCAGATCCTTATCGGTCGGCTCATCCGGACGTCGCCTGAGAAAGACCGGAAGCCTCACGCGCCGCCCCTCGAATTGCCCCTCATGGAAGAGCTTGGCGCCCGGCAGGGTCGCCACCGTCACGGCGGCCGCTCGCGCTTCTGCCGGTGTAAACGTCGCGGCGGCCCGCGGCTCGTCGTGATTCTCGATGAACCGGACGAGCTTCTCTTGATAGGCGAGATCGGCGCAGAGATGCAGCCGCACGGTTTCCGCCAGATCGTGTTCCAGGCGATCGTACAGCCGCTTATCGTAGCAATAGTCAAAGCCCTGCTGTTGTAACTCCCATTCCAGGTCCCAGTAGGCTTCCGCAATAAAGAGCACCTCCGGGTGCTGCTTCCGCACCGCCTGGATCACGTCCGGCCAGTACTCGGTCTCGGGCCGTGGCCCGGCCCGACCTCCCCAGGTCCGTTCGAAAATCGAATTCATCATGAGCATGGACATATCGCACCGCATGCCGTCGCATTGCCCGGCGATCGAGCTTACAGTCTGAATGGCAGCCTTGCGCAAGCCTGGACTAAACGCGTTGAGCTGGACCACATCAGGCCAGGGCGGAAAGAACGGGTCTCGCCCGAAGGCCAGGATTTTTCCGCCGGCGTCGAAAAACTCGCCGGGCGCGCGAGCCAAATCTTCGGCGTTTCCCTGAATGAAGTAATCGGGATGCTCCAAGGCCCATGGATGATCCGGAGCGACATGATTCGGTACAAAATCCAAGACCAGACGCATGCCGTGCGCGGCCAGCATTCTTCTGGCCGCGGCCAATCCTTCCGGCCCGCCGAGGTGCTGGTCCACCACGTATCGGCGGACACAATAGGGCGAGCCCACGATATCGTCCTGGGTGAAGTCGGGTAGGACTCGGCGGAACTCGCTTTGAAACCCGTCGTTCCGCCTCGCGATCGCAATGCCGGCCGGGCTCCGCTCCCACACACCCATGAACCACACGGCATCGACGCCGAGCGACGCCAGACCATCCCACTCCTGCGCCGGGATGTTGCCCAGATGGATGGGGCGCCGCTCGCGCCGGCTCAGCTCGTAGAGCCAGACCCAGGTATTGATGAGATAGATACTGGGACGTCGAGGCCAGGCTGTGGACATCACGCTTCTCCTTCTTTCTGCATGCTACGCCTTGATTTTCGCCGGTTGTTCTTGCTGTCGGTCCGCAGGGGAAGGTTTCTTCTGCGTGACAGCAACGGCGGCCGCACCCTTCTGAAGCCATTCCTTCTCAGTCAAACCTCCAAAGAGCAGGATCATGGCGCCCACCAGACCGGTCCAGCCGGTCTGATGGCTCGCGCCGAGGCCGGCTCCGTTGTCACCGTGGAAGTACTCGTAGAACAGAATGTGATCGCGCCAGTGCGGATCGGTCTGGAACTTCGTCGAGCCGCCGTAGACGGGACGCTGTCCCTGCTTGTCGCGCAGGAAGATCGAGATGAGTCTATTGGCGAGCTCTCGAGCGACCTCAAACAGGCTCATGTGCTTGCCGGACCCGGTGGGGCATTCCACTTTGAACTCCTCCCCGTAGTACAGAGAAAGGTGGAGCAACGCCCGAATGAGCAGGATGTTGACCGGCGACCAGATGGGACCACGCCAGTTGGAATTCCCACCAAACATGCCGTTGTTGGATTCCGCCGGCAGATACCCGACGCGGTACTCTTGGCCGTGCACGTGGAACACATAGGGATGCTCCAGGTGATGGCGCGAGAGCGCGCGAATCCCATACGAACTGAGGAACCGGCTTTCATCGAGCATGCGGGCCAGGACCCGGCGAAGCTTGGTCTCGTTAAGGACCGAGAAGAGCCGCCGTCCCGCCACTCCGGGCTTCGTCGGCGGCGCGATATTTGCGAACAGATCCGGGTTTCGGCTATGAAATCGACGAGCGTGGGCCGCCGCTTTGGGGAACCGGTCGACGAACTCCTCCGGTATCACGGTGGTCGCGCACAGGGGCAGCAGGCCCACCATCGAGCGAACCTTCGATCCGCATCGCGCTCCCATCCGGCATGCGGAGCAGATCATAGAAGAATCCATCTTCCTCGTCCCACATTTCGTCTTGATGCTCCCCCACCCGATCCATCGATCCCGCAATGCGGAAGAAATGCTCGACGAATTTGCTGGCCATGTCTTCATAGATCGGATCCGTGAGGGCGAGCTCGAGCGCAATTTGCAGCATGTTCTGGCTGAACAAGCCCATCCACGCCGTCCCGTCCGCCTGCTCAAGGTTGCCGCCGGTCGGCAGGGGGGCGCTCCGGTCGAAGACGCCGATGTTGTCCAGACCGAGAAACCCTCCTTCGAACACGTTTCGTCCCGTCGGGTCCTTACGGTTGACCCACCAGGTGAAGTTCAGCAGCAGCTTCTGAAAGGCGTGCTCAAGGAACTTCGATGTCGCCTTGCCCGCGCCGTTGCATTTCCATCTGGTAGACAAAGATCGTGGCCCAGGCGTGGACGGGCGGATTGACGTCGCCGAAGTTCCATTCGTAGGCCGGAATCTGTCCATTCGGATGTAGGTAGATTTCCCGCAGCATCAGGTCGAGCTGCTGCTTGGCGAAATCCGGGTCGACAATGGACAAGGCCACCGTGTGGAATGCCAGGTCCCAGGCCGCATACCAGGGGTACTCCCACTTGTCGGGCATCGAGATGACGTCGTCGTTGACCATGTGGAACCATTGCTGGTTGCGGATGTTCTGAGACCTGACGGCCGCCCGCGATGTCGCTGCCGTGTTCCTCGCAGCCACTGTTCAATGTCAAAGTAGTAGTATTGCTTGCGTCCACAACATGCCCGCGAGGGCTTGTCGCATGACGTTCCGCGCGTCTTCTCCCACTGAGGGCGGTGTGATGGCTTGGTAAAACTCATCGGCTTCGCGCAGCCGCGTCGCGAAGGCATCATCGAAGCGTTTGCCGAACGGCTCGTTCGCCGCTTTCGGCTGCAACGCAGGAGCAGTCTCAGACAGACGGAGGCGGATGACCGCCGTCTCGCCGCCGCCCACCTCGATCTGGTAGTGGGCGGACGCCTTCGTGCCGATCTTCTCCGGATTGACCGCCTCGGTTCGACCGTGTACGACGTAGTTGTTGATCCCATCTTTGACATAGGGCGTGCGGTTGGGAGCCGGAAGAGGCGTTCCGAGTTCGTTTCATTCTCGGTGAACAGCAACTGGGGCTCGCCCTCGCAGTACAGGAACCGGTCTCCCAGAGCCTTATCTGACGGCCGCAATGATCCCGGCGCTTTTCGGCCACTGACCTGCTTCAGCGACGGTCTCGTGGCTGCCTTCGCCCCATGACCAGGTATTCCGGAACCACAAGGTCGGCAGCACGTGGATCGTCGCCGCGCTCGCTCCCCGATTGACAAGGAGATCTTGATAAGCACCTCCTCCGGGGAGTCCTTGGCATATTCGACGAACACATCGAAGTAGCGGTCCTCGTTGAAGATCCCGGTGTCGAGCAGCTCGTACTCCAGTTCCTCCCGGGTCCGGCTTCGGTTGGTCTTGACCAGATCGTCGTAGGGATACGCCGCCTGCGGATACTTGTACAGGTATTTCATGTAGGAGTGGGTCGGCGTGCTGTCGAGGTAGAAATAATACTCTTTGACATCCTCGCCGTGGTTCGCTTCGCTGTTGGTAAGTCCGAAGAGACGCTCCTTCAAAATCGGGTCCTTGCCGTTCCACAGCGCGAGCGCAAAGCAGAGCCGTTGCTTGTCGTCCGAGAGCCCTGCGAGCCCGTCTTCGCCCCAGCGGTAGGCGCGAGACCGCGCCTGGTCATGGGTAAAGTAATCCCAGGCGTCGCCGTTGTCGCTGTAGTCCTCGCGCACGGTTCCCCATTGCCGCTCGCTCAGGTACGGGCCCCACTTCTTCCACGGTCTGTCTTGTTCACGGGCTTCGGTCAGGCGTTTGTGCTCGTTCGTCTCCACGGGATTCATGGTGTTCTCCTTACTCTCATGATATGAGGTGTAGGTAGATGTATGTACTTTCCTTGTTTCTTGCGCTCTTTTATCCCAAATTCAGTCGTAATGCAAGTGATACAAATAGTGCAAAAACGCCCTGACGACTTCCCTTCAAATTACGTTCTCTTACGCCGCTTTCACATCTGACGTGCAATGGGCACACCGAGTGGCCCTCAGAGGAATTTCGGATAGGCAATACGGACACGGCTTGCTCGTCTTCGCTGCGGGCTCTTGGGGTTTTCTTGTCCACGCATTCACCTGGCGGATCAGTAAGAAGATGGCGAACGCCACGATCACGAAATCCAGAATCGCTTGAAGAAACACCCCGTAGTTGATCGTCGGGGCCCCGGCTGCTTTCGCTGCGCTCAAGGAGGGATATGATGCCCCTGAGAGATTGATGAACAGACTGGAGAAATCCACCTTGCCGAGCAACAGTCCAAGCGGGGGCATCAGAACGTCGCTGACAAACGAGCTGACGATTTTCCCGAATGCGGCGCCGATAATGATGCCCACAGCCATGTCCAGTACATTGCCTCGCATGGCGAAGTCTTTGAACTCTTTCAGCATGACTACCTCCCGGTTGGATTTAAGACCATGGACCCCCGGCATCCTCCCACCCGAGCAACCGACCTTTCGTTCCTGTTGTTGATACCTTGCGCGCGCTTCGACATCATGACTCGCCTCTTCTCACACTTCAAGGTATAAACCGCCTTTCTGGGAGGTCGTCTCGTGTCTGCCCTCAATGAGAACACCTGGCAGGTCGTCTTATCGACACTATCAACTTTGCAACGTTTCGGGTGGTGCAGGCAGGTACGGAGGCAGAGTGTAGCCCTAGACCGGCGGAAATTCCGTCAATTATCGACGGCGACCAAAATACCCACCCCCGTAAAAGCGTGGGCCGTAGAACCGCGGACCATAGAAGCGAGGGCCGTAAAACGGATAGCCATAGTAGTATCGTGGAACGCCAAAGAAGAAGGATAATCCGGGTGACGGATAGTAATACCCAGGGAAATATCCGGGATAGACCGGTGGCTGCACGTACACGGCTGGGGGTGGGGTAGTCGCTTGCCCCTCATCAAGTCTTCGTTGGACATCACTGCTTGCCGCTGCCTGTCGATCGATCTGCTCACGGAGTTGCCCGAGCATACCCTTCTGTGTCTTGAGCTCCTCCTCGATTCGTCCCGTCTTGCTTTGTTGCATCTCGATGTAGGCATAGAGACAATTCAGGTGAGCATCTCCGGTATAGGCGCGACATTCCTGGGGAGAACGGAAGCTAGGGGCGGAAGCGGCAACAGATGGATGGGAAGAAGCCAAGGTTGAGTTGGCCGGTTGGGGAGCATCCGTCCGATCGGCAAGGTTCTGTTCCATTTCATCCGCTGCAGACGCCTGCCGGTCGATCTGCTCCGGGTGTTCGAGTCTCTTTTTCTGTTTGTTGAACGCCTCATCGACTTTTCCGGCGTTTTCCTCCAGCATGTCAATGTAGCCGTACAAGCAGTGGAGGTGGGTCTCGCCTGTTGAGCCCTGACATTCCTGAGGAGGACGGAACCCACCGGCCTGGGTAACGCCGTTCGAGGCGAAGAGACTGACCCAGAAAACCATCGCCAGGAGTCCGACCAAAGACAATCCGGTTGTCTGTAATCGTTCTGGTTCGGTGGGTTTGAGCCTTCTCATGGCACGTCCCCGAGACTCAGTTAGGGCGCCAACTAGAGTCGCAATCCTACTCTTACCTATAGCGTACCACGCAGTGAAGTGTTGACGCTAGGAACAACCAGACCGTGAGTGCGACGGGACTTTCTACATTCTGATCGACGGGGCCATGGATTGATCGTTAATCCGATGCCTAACTCACCCCAATATCTGATGCTTCCCGATTCCCCGATCACTTTGATCGTCCTCTTGCTTAGTGCAGTGCTTGCAGTCGGCTACCTTCTCCACAAGATCTGATCCATCTCTGTCTTGACTCTCTCCTTGATAGAGACCGCTCCCGGTAGACTCTGTAGATTCGTGGCACTTCTCAATGACCGCTTTCTCCCGCTGTCTGTCTTGGGTATGGACCTTGCCGTTCCATTCAGACCTCAGTCGTACTTCTTCTGAGGAATTGGTGTTGGGGCTTGCTTCCGTTAGAACTCCTCCAAGCCGTTCGCGCAAGGACCATTCAAACAATGGAACCGAGACAGGACACGCACCGCCACTCGTATTGGGTCCCCGTACTGCTCTGTGTTTGCCTTATCTTGTGGCTATCCTCAATCCCAAACCGTGAACTGTTAGACCCGCTTCATTCCATCAATCATAGCGATAAAATAGAGCACGCCATGGCCTGTGGGCTACTGACGGTTTTGTGCTATCGTGCGTTACGTTCCAGCAATCGTGTCTCCATTGCTCGAAATGCCGGTGCGTTCACCATTCTGTTTGTGCTCAGCTTTGGCCTCATGTGCGAATGGAATCAGATGTTCGTCCCGTCACGGTCTCCCGATGGGTGGGATGTTGTTGCCAACAGCTTCGGGTCCTTATTCGCAATATGGGCCGCTTCGTTCTTCATATCACCAACACACCACTGAGCTAGCCTGTTCATCCTCTCGTGAGATTCTTAGAACAGTCGCCGGGACATTTCGAAGCCAGACGGTCGCCAATTCTTGACCTAACCGTGTCAATATCAACGCGTGGGTCTCCGCCAAGACAAAATTCGAGGTGACTAGCCGTCACTCATCGGGGAGTGGTCGGGCTATAATGGGCTTACCTCTCCAGGGTTCCGCTTGGGTCCCGTATACGTCTCGTGTGGGAAGGGCAAAAGGGCAGGTCACTGTTGCAGAGCCAAAGCTAGATGAGAAAACAGTGAGCGATGATCGCCTGGACAAGCACCAGTGAAGATGAAAGGAAAGAATGAACCGAGGACGGTCATCTATAGTGCTCGGTGCGCTCCTAGTCCTTGCGTCGGTCTGTCTCTCGACTCATGCATCGGATGTGAAACCTGGAGGGACGGACGTGGGGAATCCCACCGAATCTCTCACCCCGCTCGAACTGGCGATTACTGTCGATGACCTCCCGGGGTATGGCGGCAGTCATCCAGGGATGAACCGGCTAGAGATCGTGCGAAAGACGATCGCTGCGTTAAAATCGGCTGATGACGCGGCGATCTATGGGTTCAGTAATGGTAGCCGTCTCGATCGAGATCCGAATGCAATGGCAGTGTTAAAGACTTGGGTCGATGCAGGGTATTTGCTTGGAAATCACACCTATAGTCATATGGATCTTGGCCAAGTATCCGTTGAAAACTTTATTGCGGACATTGAAAAGATGGAGCCCATATTGGCCTTCTTCTCTTCAGCGGGTCCCTGGCCGAAAATGTTTCGGTATCCTTTTCTCAGTGAGGGAGATACGCTGGAGAAACGGAATGCCGTGCGTGGCTATGTGAGGCGCAAGGGCTATTCCATCGCCCAAGTCACTGTGAACTACGAAGATTGGGCATGGATAGACGCGTATACGCGATGCGCTGCAAGGCATGACGAGCAGGCCATGAACTGGTTGCGCGCGCAGGTAGTGGCTGCAGCCCTCCGAGAACTTCGACGTGCGCAAACCCTAGCAAACCGCCTGATTGGACGGGATATCAAGCATATCTTGGTTCTCCACTTGGGGGCCTTCAATGCCGTGTCATTACCGGACGTGCTCAAGGCGTTCAAAGCTGACGGGGTACGGTTCATCAGTTTGCAGACTGCACTGGGAGATGAGGTTTACGAGCTCAATCCGAACGTGCCGATGTCAACGACCTTGACGTTTTTGGCGCAACTGGCCCTGCGGAAAGGGATTGAAGACCCTTCAGATAATCGGATTACTACCGTTGAGGGGTTGCAGAGAATGTGTATCCAGTGACTCATCCCCCTTCACATCCCCCAGGTCGTTGAGTGTTCTAAGGGTATAGGAAAGAGCTGCAAAACTCTATACGCCTGGTTTGTCTGATGTGAGGAAGGGTGACGAGATGGCGAGCTCAATCAGCCTGGTCGATTTCGAAACGGTTGAATAGTGTGGAGCCGGCGACTGGGCTCGAACCGACCTGCGGTTTACGAATTTCAGCATGGTCCTCCCTCAGACAACCTAACACCACAAGAAGCCACAAACCCGGACACTCCCGACAGGGGGCGAGATGGGGTTTTGTCCTGCCCTGGTAGCAGCGTGGTAGCAGACTCGGATGGCGAGAAACAGGATAAATTATGAGGCACTTAGTCAATACACTGTCTTGCTGGAGCGATTGGCATGGGAGGCAGCAGAGCGAACAAGAAGCATTCCATTTCTAGAGGCCCAGGTCCGAGAGCCCTGGATGCCCATCTGGACGACGCCCCAGCGGCCAGTGATACTTGCGCTCCGACTCCTTTATAGGCAGGTCGTTGATGCTGGCGATGCGGCGCCGCATGTAACCGTGATCGTCGAATTCCCAGTTTTCGTTGCCGTAAGCCCGAAACCAATTACCGGCATCGTCATGCCACTCATAGGCAAACCTGACGGCAATCCGATTACCCTGAAACGCCCACAGCTCCTTGATAAGGCGATAGTCTAACTCCTTGTTCCATTTGCGGGTCAAAAACTGCACGATCGCTTCGCGCCCGGCAAAGAACTCCACGCGGTTACGCCAGACACTGTCTGGTGAATAGGCTAACGCGACTCGTTGAGGATCACGAGTGTTCCAGGCATCTTCGGCGATCCGGACTTTTTGGGCAGCGGTCGCCGCGTCGAATGGGGGTAGTGGTGGCCTTGGTGCTTCCATGTTGCTGCTACCGCGACATCATAAAGAAAGTTTTCCAAGCGTTCAACGAGGCAAGTGACCTGACCGGCAGTTTTTAGTTTGCTGCCTCTCGAAATCGCTTGAGAAGGCCGGAGGTGTCAGCCCTGCTACCTGCAAGAGCAGTTGGGCCGCGCGACGACTGAACTGACGGTCTCGACCTATGGACGATGGCCGAAAAAGAAAGCGCCAGGCGCACTGGATAGACTCGACGATGTGCGGATTGTTAGGTAAACAAGATCCTTGCATCTTGCGACAGGCACGTGTTGGATATGCAATGCAGCAATGCCAAGGAAGAGAGGGTTCGTCATGTGGAGCAACGCGCTCTTCCGTCGTTCTCCCCGGTTGACAGCGCCGATGTGATGGGGTAGGTAGTGTGCCACCACGAAGACACAAAAGGCAAACCATGTCTACCTCGGCACGACTGTCGATAGTGGGAGCCCTCAGCTTTTTTAGCGATGGAGTGTGATGCCCTCCGCTAGCAGCATCACCATTGAATCAGGTTTTATTCGTGCCTCAACACGATTCGACATGGAGCCGCGCTTTAGTTTGTCCGGTCGAGACTTTCATTTGTCAGGGGCCGCTCCCACCGGGGAACTGTCACGCCCCAGCGTCCTCAATGGCACCATAGGGCAGCCATTTACCTTAGCCACGACGGTAAACTTTTCCTCGTTCCCTTGTTGCTTGATTCCAGAGGGTGGCCCGATTCCCTATCAGCTCATCTATCAAGGTGTGACTTACGAACATCCATTACGTCAAGGTCCTAGTGCCGCAACTTATCGAGGGATCTTCCGCTTTGCAGCCTCCTTCCCTAACCTGGAAGCCGGGGGTTTGCCGTTCCCAAGCAACTTCGGGGACTTCAGCTTCAGTGGCAACGTCATTGGGCCGTTTGGGGAGTTAATCCTGGAAGGTCGCGGCGTCGCGACTGCCACCTTTGCTACTTTCGGCGGTGGCATCGGTCAGCTCAATAGTTTCAACCTGGAGTTCGCCCCGATACCAGAGCCAGCGACCCCGCCTTAGTAGCGAATTACTGCTCTAGGGGAGGTCTCACCTTGGCGAAGGGCCTTCGGCAAACGCGAAGGTTCGAACAAGTTCACAAGCACAGGCGCACTCATTTCCCTTTCGGCAGGATTCCCTTCCACTCCACTGCGATTGCCTTCGTCGTTCGGTCTCTAAATCATGGCAAGAGGCTGTAACGAGCCCTGGCCATCCTCTTCTCTTAAAGCGCCTCGCGCTGCATGGGCAAAAAGGGGAACTGCGGGCAAGAGCTGGCGGGGAGACGATCTATCGGGGTCTGAGGGGTATTGTCCTCGTCGTTGATCGGTTCGACATGGCCACTTGAAAATTCTGCCTTCTATCAAATCATTAAGCGAACAGACTAAGCCCACAGGAAAAGGGCAATTGGTAGGAGCACCGCTAACCAGAGGATGCTTGCGACAAGAAGACCCATGAGAATTCCGCGTGCGGGGGCAAGGGTGTCTGAATACACAAACTGAGAGGACAGCATGTCATTGCGGTGGGCCATGATCTGCTTTCGCATGATCCACCCGATTATCGCCAGGAGCTATGCGTTTACAAAGACAAACAACACGGCAACCAGACAGGATGAACCCCCACGCCAACGGCCCGAATCGGATGATACATCAAGGGGCTAGGGTCACTGGCGGGGCCCTTAGATCCAGCAGGCGAGTTCGGTCATCCTCACCTGGTACTCACCACCCGTCTGCAGCAACGAGACAGTTCTGGATCCGTTCAGCCGATCGATGGCCTGGGACACCTCAGACACGTTCAAACCTGAAAGAGATACCAGCCTCTCCATGCTCTGTGGACCCATTTCGCGCAAGGTATCGAGAAGTCGTGTCTCGATGGTTGTAGTGCTCATGTTTTAAACCTCCATCGCTCTTGGTATGAATGTCATGTGAAAAAGCAACGAGGGTGCAACGAGTGTGCCCGCGAGATTGTTCTTATCTTTCAGTCAGGAGGAATTGAATGCGAAAGGAATGCGAAGCAGATCCGACAATTTTTGTTGGCATTCGAACAAAATTGAACGAAAAGGGAAAGGCTGATCGATACCCCCAGAGGTTAGGGAGTCCTGCTACCACAGGGCTACCGACATGACAGACGTTGAACTGACCAAGAAGACGAAACCGCAGGGTCATCAGTGTTCCAGCATGTGGCGCTGACTTTAGTCTACGACCTGACGGGTCAAGGTACTGTCACTGCTGACCGGCCTTCACTTCCACACATCACCACCATCCTAGCGCGGTCGGGTGCCACGCCTTCGATGGCTGTGTCGGCCGCGAACAGCGCGCCGAGCCCCGCGATACTGGCATTTCTGCTCGTGGGCTTGTTGACACGATCGAGCGCAAAAAGTACGCTGCCACCATTTCCACGCGCGAACCGCGCCTTCCGCGCCATGGCGACGATCTATCTGTCCTCCACCTACGAAGACTGCAAGAGCATCGAGCCTTGCAGCCTTTACAAAGCGTTTGTCTCATCGACATTGAAGACCTGAAAGAGTATCGTGCGCACGTCATTCGCGCGCCCACCGCGAATAAGACCCCATCTAAACAATTGCCGGGCGCGATTCTGCCTCGCCGAAGGTCATCTCTCTATCGGCGGCCTTCAATCACACTGAAAGATCTTGGAGCCGCTTCAGGACCATCGTTGATGGACCGATTGTTGAGACGCCCGCGCGCTGGATCCAATGTTGTTCCCTCCTTTGCGTCTGCCACCATGTGGGCATCGTTCCTTGCCACGAGCTGGTGGACCTCCTATCCCATCGTTCACGCGTACGATCCGCCCCCGGTGCCTTGCGGCGAGGCTGCGCGTACCACGCCACGACCGGTATCCTCGGGCGATGAAGAGCACCGGCCGATACAAAGCCATTGGATGTTTGGAGCCAACAAGCGTGATGGGCTCTTTCTGAAATCACCCGATGATCAGTTGTTCCTTCAGGCGAAAGGACTACTCCAACTGGACTATCGGTCTTTTCCTGGAGGGCAAGAGAAGGGAAGCCCTCGGATTGTGGGACCGGGATTTTTCGTGCAACGAGCCCGTCCGATGCTCGCTGCATGTGTCTATGGACAGATCAAGATACAATTCACTCCGGACTTCGGCAATGGATTGGAAACACCTCCGAACCTCTTTATTGCCAACGTGGAATGGGATCGCTTTTCACACGCTCGCCTGGCCTACGGCCTTATGAAGGTTCCCGCATCGCTCGAGGTGGTTCAATCCATCCAAAATGCGCCGTTTATGGAACGGTCGCTGGTGCGCAACCTCTCCCCGCTGACTGCCATTGGAGGCACAGTGTCTGGGCAGGTGTGGGGCGGCCGGCTCGACTATCAGATTGGGGTCTGGAACGACACGCCAAGCGGCAACCTTTTCGTCTCCGGGGAAGTCTTCAGCACGCCGTCCACACTGACCGCGCGTGTGTTTGCCAGACCCTTTCATCGCCATGGGTCGGCGTGGCTTGGGGACCTTGGCCTGGGCCTTGGGATCACGCAGGGATGGATTTTCGATCGGGCCGGTCAGTTCCCTATGCAGACCGAGACGTTCAGCTTGACGTTTTTTCAATTCAACTCCAATGTGACGGGCGGTGGGCCGCGAACGAGGCTCTTTCCGCAGCTCTCCTGGTATTGGAAGCGAGTCGGATTCCTGACTGAATACGTCCGAAAAAACTCGAGAGAACAAATAGTGAATGGGCCGTCGGCGCGGTTCACGAGTGACGCCTGGTCCGTCCAAGGCTCGCTCTTCTTGACGGACGATACGGCGTCCTTCGGCGAAGTTCACCCGCGCCGGTCGTTTACGCGGATGCAGGCCGGCTATTGGGGAGCATGGCAGGTGGCAGTCCGATATGCAGAGATCAGGCTTGACCCGGACGCCTTTTCGTTGGGTTTTACCGATCCGAGCAACAATGCTCGAGAAGCCAAGAGTACGACGGTTGGCCTCAACTGGTATCTCGACTCCTCGCTACGATTGTCCGTGAATTACGCCCATACTGATCTGACCGGCGCGATTCCGTCGTACATCGGCGTCCGACGGGAAAACGGTCTGATGTTCCGAGTGCAAATGACTTATTGATCACCGAAGGTCCCATGGCTGCGCTCGATGCGTGCTGCTGGTCGCGTTCCACCGAAGCTATGTTCTGGACGGTGAAACCTAGAGCATCATGGAGCTGGCGCTTCATGCTGCCAACAGAGGATGTTGAGCCCAGAGGAGTTTGATCGGCAGGAATTTGATTCTTAAGTTGTAGCTATTTCCCTCTTCGTATGTATCTATTCTTATACAGGTAGTATTATTTAAGATGCGTATTCATGGAATTGCCACTGCATACGGCATTGATTTAACTCATTCTCCTTATTCTCGCAAAACGCAGGCGTTACGGGTAGAGTTCGCTAAGGTCTTCGCGGGATAGTCAAGCGGATAATTGCTGGTAAAGTGGCTGCATGAGTTGCTGAAAGTAAGACATAGTGGTATTAGCATGCTTCTCGTGGTGAGGGGTTGGATTCCTCCTTCGGCTCAACCACTTGAGACTAGAAGCCGCTGAAGATAGCGACCGACTCGACCCTTCTTTGCAAATGGGACCAAGGTCCTAGCCCTTCTGTGGATTGCACAGATTGTCATCCTATTTTTATGAACTCTCAATAGAAGGCAAACGCAATCGATAAGGCGTACATCAAGAGTTCAATGCTGCGTGTGAGAACAGTGTTTGAACCAGGTACTGTTCTTGTCTCATCGAGGGTGCCCGGCACAAGCCAGACGCCTGACGAAGGGACTCCGTTCTACTCAGTTCCCTGGGGGGCTATCTGATACCCAGGCAATTCACCCAAATCACGTGAGAAGTATGGACCGCATCAAGGGAAATGTTCAGCTCTCCGTTGGCCTTCTAAAAGGACGACGCCGATGTCTGGCCTAGCCGCTGGACGGCCGCGATTGCCGGTTGCCACGTATCGGTTGCAGTTCAACCGCTTGTTTACGTTCAAGGCGGCCATACAGATCATTCCGTACTTGTCGGCCTTGGGGATCACGGAGTGTTATGCGTCCCCCTACTTCAAGGCGGTGCCGGGCAGCATGCATGGCTACGATGTCATTGATCCGACGGTGTTGAACCCGGAAGTGGGGACGGAAGAGGATTACCGGGAGTTCGTCACCACACTGCAGAGTCACGGCATGGGGCAGATCCTCGACGTGGTTCCGAACCACATGGGGATCGGCCAATCCGCTAACCAGTGGTGGCTGGATGTACTGGAGAACGGGCCCAGTTCCCGGTATGCCAACCTCTTTGATATCGATTGGAGTCCCGTCAAGCGAGAGTTGCAAGGGAAGGTCTTGCTGCCGATTCTCGGCGACCTCTATGGAGCGGTACTCGAGAACCAGGAGATCAGGCTTGTCTGTGAGGCGGGCAATTTCCGCATCCGCTATTACAATTACACGTTACCAGTGGCGCCAGAATCCTGGGGCATGATTCTGACGCACCGACTCGAAGAGCTCATCGCTCAGGCTGGGGCTGAAGCTCCGGACATCCAAGAACTGCAAAGCATCGTCACTGCCCTCCGCCATCTCCCGTCTCGGATGGAAGTGGATCCCGAACGCGTGAGTGAGCGCTACCGCGAAAAAGAAATTGCTCGACAGCGATTAGCCACCGTAGTGGAGGACAGTCCCACAATCACCAAGTTTATCGAGGAGAACGTTAACGTCTTCAATGGGACTCAAGGCGATCCACGAAGTTTTAACCTGCTCGATGTCCTTCTCAATGAGCAAGTCTACCGTCTCGCATACTGGCGTGTCGCGTCGGAAGAAATCAACTACCGCCGGTTCTTCGACATTAACGATCTGGCAGCAATCCGAATGGAAGATGAGGCGGTGCTCATGGAATCCCACGCGTTCATCTTCCGGCTCCTGAAGGAAGGAGCCCTGACGGGTCTTCGGATCGACCATGTCGACGGGTTGTATGATCCCGAGCGGTATCTCCGCCACATGCAAGCCTGGGCGCAGACTGAGCTTTCTCCGCATCCGCGCCACCAGGACTCGGATGAGGATAGACCTCTGTACACCGTCGTCGAAAAGATCCTCGGCAGAGATGAACCGCTGCCAAGGACATGGCCGGTCCATGGAACGACCGGTTATGACTTTCTAGGCCTCGTCAACGGACTCTTTGTGCAGAGCGAAAACGAGGCGGCGCTGGACGACGTGTACACGCAGTTCATCCATCGCCACCGCTTGTATGACGATCTAGTTTATGAAACCAAGAACCTCATCATGCGCGTGTCCATGTCGAGCGACATTAATGTGCTCGGACATCACTTGAACCGGCTTTCGGAACGGGACCGTCGGTCCCGTGACTTTACGTTGAATAGCTTGACGCATGCCATTCGGGAGATCATGGCATGCTTTCCGGTCTATCGGACCTATGTCATTGACAGCCCAGAACCAGTCCTAGACCGGGACCGGGCCTACATCCGGCTGGCCGTTGCAAGTGCCAAGCGGCGAAACCCTGCCGTGAGCGGGTTGGTCTTTGACTTCGTGCGGTCGCTGCTGCTGAAGGAATGGGATGAACGGACTCAACAAGACCGCAAGGAGCAGCTTCGCTTTGTCATGAAATTTCAGCAGACCACCAGCCCGGTGGCCGCCAAGGGGATTGAAGATACGGCGTTTTACGTCTACAACCGGCTTCTTTCTTTGAATGAGGTTGGGAGCGACCCGCAGCGGTTCGGCATGCCGCTCACTACGTTCCATCAACACATGCGGGAGCGCCAAGCCTATTGGCCTCATTCCATGTCTGCGACCTCGACCCATGACACGAAGCGCAGCGAGGATGTCCGCGCCCGGCTCAACGTCCTGTCGGAGATCCCGCAGTGGTGGAGGACGCGTGTCAATCGCTGGGGTAAAGTCAACAAGAGACACAAGACGGCTGTGGATGGAGAGGCGGCTCCAGATCGTAACGAAGAATACTTTCTCTACCAGATTCTGATTGGCGCGTGGCCGCTCGGGCTCGTGGATGAGGCCCAATATCGCACGTTTTGTGACCGGATCCAGGCCTACATGAACAAAGCGCTCAGGGAAGCTAAAGTGCATACGAGTTGGCTTAATCCTCACCAGGGCTACGAGGAGGCCGTGCATCATTTCGTCGAGGCGATTCTGGACCGCACCACACTGAATCCGTTTCTCGAAGACTTCCGTCCGTTTCAAGCGCGGATCGCGCAGCACGGAATGTGCAATGCCCTTTCGCAGCTTCTACTCAAAGTCACAGCCCCCGGTATCCCGGATTTTTATCAGGGCACCGAACTCTGGGACTTGAGTCTCGTGGACCCGGACAACCGGAGACCAGTGGACTTCTCGATGCGTGCCAAGCTTTTGAACGAGCTCGAGCGGACCTGTCTGGATATCGGCGAAGACCGTCGAGGGTTCGTCCGCGATCTGATCACATCGCGAACAGACGGAATGCTCAAACTCTACGTGACTAGGACCGCCCTTCACTATCGCCAAGCGCATGCATGTCTCTTCCAACGAGGCGAGTATGTACCGCTGGACCTCTATGCCAGTAAGAGGGACCATGTGTGCGCGTTCACGCGTCTGTATCAGGACGAGGCTGCCGTGACCGTCGTGCCGAGGCTCGTCGCTGAACTGATGCAGCAAGGCGAAGGGTTCCCCGTGCGGTCGGAGGTGTGGGGAGACACGTTGGTGAGGGTGCCATCGTGGAGACAAGGGGGTCAATACCGGAATGTGTTGACAGGCGAAGTGCTGACCTCGAGCGAAGCGGTCGGCAATCAAGTGCTGCGTGTTGGCGAAATCCTGAGCGACTGTCCTGTGGCGTTGTTGGAGCGGATCGCATGATTGATCTGGGGAGTGCGTGAACGATTTCAGATTAGGCGGCCGTCCGAACCGAGGTGGCGGCCATACAAGCTGAGCACCTTCAAACGTCTGGATCTGACCGCCGAGCAGGTCCTCAGGGAGCTCGCTCGTATCGGCTTCAGTGACATTCGTTCGCTGTTCGACGAGCAGGGTGTGCTGCGCCCGATCCACACGCTGGATGAACAGACCGCCGCGATGATGAGTTCACTGGAGCACGACGCGATCTACTCAGGGACCGGCAAGAACCGCAAGCTGGTCGGGCATACCAACAAGGTCAAGTGTGGGACAAGGTGACCGCCTTGCGAACACTAGCGCAGCATTTCAAGTTGCTCGAGCCAGAGGAGCAGACCAAGCGGCCCTTGCAGATCATCATCACAGATGCGCCAGCGTCGGGGGCACGGGTGGTCAATGGGGCGGAGGGTACCGGGAACAACAACAGTGCGAGTCGCAAGGCAGTGGTGATTACGTGAGCGCGACGAACCGCCGTCAAAAAGGAATCCAAACTCCGACCTGAACTTCATTGGGCGCGAAGCTGCCCGCCGCCGGCTGGTCCAGCATCAGGCGGGTGACGTCACGTGTCTCCCCTCCGGCAAAGCCCAGGCCCAAGCGGAACGCGAATGGATGCCCGTCCCAGGTCTGCCACCAACGAAACTCACCAGGGAGTCGGAGCACAGTCGTCGTGACGGGGTCCGTATAGGAGTGGGGGCCAGCGAATTCAATAGGGACTGACTTCGAACGTGGACCACACGTCCCAGGTTACCCCGTACGCGCATGCCAGCCAAGACCCAAATTCCATGGGGACTGAAGCCGATTCCAGCCCCAAGTCTGAGGTGCGTGGTGAGACGATAGTCAGAGAGTGTGCCCGCCCACGAGCACGGCGAGTTTACGAAGGCACTGAAGCGGTCGGAAGTAGCTCGGTGTTAGAAGATTGCGCGCAGTGGGGGGCCGGTCCCTCAACCCACAACAAAGTTGCCTGGTCATGTATTCTCACGTTTTAGGGGATTCAATGTAAGACGTGCTAAGCTGATGCGGCGTGCTGTTCCAACCTTCAGATGTAGTGGGGACACCGCTGGCAAACTCCGCGCGTGAATGAAAGGACGTACGTCGATGAAATTAACACCGTTGCACGATTGGGTATTGATCCGGACCGGCGAGCCAAGCGAGAAGAGTGCCGGCGGCATTATCATTCCCGACACCGCGCAAGAGAAACCGGAGGAAGGAGAAGTCCTCGCCGTGGGGACAGGTCGCTTTGTCGAGGACAAGGACTCTAAGGAGAAAATCAAGAAGAAGACATTTGTGAAGACCACCCTCAAGCCGGGCGAGCATGTCCTGTACAAAAAATACGCCGCCAGAGAAGTGGAGGGCAACGACGAAGAGTTGGTGCTGGTTCGTGAAGAGGATGTCTTGGGTTATCTTCGGTAATTGACATTCTTCACAGAAAGAGAAGAATTCCTGGACCCATGCGAGCGCGTGCCGACCCACCACCACGGTCCCACAGTGCAACTGCTTGGCTGCCTCAAGGACCTCCCGGACGACATTCGGCCTATGGATCGATGAAGAAAAGTGAGTGCTGATATGGTGTTGCGAAACGCCGTGATCCCCGAGAATTGTCTGATTGATGGTGAGAGAGTCCTGAGCAGCTTTCTTCGCCTTCTCTATCCATTCAGCCTGAGCGGTTTTGAGTTCTTTGCTCAGCATCCGCTCCTTTTAAGGATTTTCTGATCCCCCGAATTCTAAGAGGCTGGGGGGAATGGGAGGAAGCACATGGAACAGACGTATTTGGATATGCTCACGTCCGCGCACCATCTGGGACACGTATGTGACGGCTTTCGTGGAAAGCCTCAGAATCGTCGGTGGCGATGAGAATTTTATTGATTCTTTCCACGGCTTCGCTCGCTCATCAACGGATGTTCTTGTACCGGGATTCCCAACAGAGGCTAGGCCGTCGGTGGGGGGGTGTCAAGGTTCAGGGTAGGGGTGATCTGCC
The DNA here is from genome assembly GCA_963703955.1 of Nitrospirota bacterium. Taxonomy (GTDB): domain Bacteria; phylum Nitrospirota; class Nitrospiria; order Nitrospirales; family Nitrospiraceae; genus CAVPGK01. Next base: position 28,671 of record CAVPGK010000028.1, read on the forward strand.
CCCAGATGTTAGGCCACCGTTCAAGTTCCCTTACGCCGACTGATCCAACGCCGGAACAGGAGACCACCCGCCACTGGGATTCAGTGAGCTGTCCTGACGGGACACCTCCACCGATTGACCTCTCGCGAAGGACGGTTATCTTATAAGTGAGCGGAGGCCTCGGTGAGAGGAACACTCAAGGACATCGAGGTCGGGTGTAGGGGCGGTGAGCAGGCCCGCCGGTAATGAGCGGGAAGCCTAAAACCCCTCCAAGACCTCCATAATCGACACAGAGCTCTCTGGACCCGCCTCCGCTCCGCTTTTTTTGATCCCACAGCACACGTGCCTCTCCCACACCCGCTGGTAGTGGTATTTTTGAGACCGATATCGAGGACACGGCTCCCCACAAACTGATCAGCCTTTATCCATTCCTATGTGAGGCAGGAATCCACACACACGAAGGAGCCTGCTACCACCTTACATATACGCTTGTGGAGGGAGTCAAAGAGGAGAGGCTTACAACAAAAAACGGCCCGTCCTTATGCGGATCACCGGGTCTGTCGACTCGTCGGAATCATGTCCGGCAACCCTTCAGTCACCTACGTTGGTTGCCCCGCGCCGTGGTCATCGGGCTCGCATTGACGGCCATGCCTACTGGCATCGAGCGACACAGGCGCGTACCTTGAACCACAATCCCGCCACTGAAGCAGAGACGGTGCCCTTTTGCACGTTGGCGGCATAAGGGCGAGTCAAAAACTTCACAAGGCTGCTGACCTTCACTGAGCGATCAACACCTCCTTCAATTTTGGATTAACCATCCTCTCCTCGAAGTCAACGAGCTCGTGACGGCCAATCACTGTAGACAATCACCTCACTGGGGGTGAAGTTCTATTATTAGGCTGTGTCGTTCTCGTAGTGCGCGCTTCTACGCGGAATGCGACATGCGGTCAAGTGGAAAGGAAGAAGACAGTAGAGCAGTGCAGTGGAAATACCAGCATATGAACCGAAATCGAACTGAAGTTGATGGGAACAGTCGACCCACGGAAGACTCGAATCCCCGCCGCGAGTGATAAAGTACAATGTCCCCGTTTTTTAATCCTCTTGGCGGGAACTTTTTCCCACTCCAGGCGTCTTAGCGGTTGAACGGGCCAATTTTAAAATCCTGGATCAACGCCAAGAATGACTACTGAATTGAATAGAGTTAAATGTAACGTATTGAATTCTGGAGCCGGCGACTGGACTCGAACCAGC